>NZ_CP015612.1:350000-1766666 GCF_002138415.1 Stenotrophomonas maltophilia | reverse complement strand
ACTTCCCGACCCTGCGCGACCTTGCCGCCGCCAGCAACGACGCGGTGATGGCGCAGTGGGCCGGGCTGGGCTACTACGCCCGCGCACGCAACCTGCATGCCGCTGCAATGCGCTGCGTGGAACTGCACGACGGCGACCTGCCGCGCGATTTCGACGCACTGCATGCCCTGCCCGGCATCGGCCGCAGCACCGCCGGTGCGATCCTCAGCCAGGCCTGGAACGACCCGTTCGCGATCCTCGACGGCAACGTCAAGCGCGTACTCAGCCGCTACCATGGCATCGAGGGCTTCCCCGGCCTGCCGGCCATCGAGAAACAGCTGTGGGCCATTGCCGAGGCGCACGTGGCGCAGGTGCCGGCCGGGCGCATGGCCGACTACACCCAGGCACAGATGGATCTGGGCGCGACCGTGTGCAGCCGCGCCAAACCGGCCTGCGTGATCTGCCCGCTGCAGGACGCGTGCGTAGCGCGCCGCGAAGGCCGCACCGCTGAACTACCCACGCCCAAGCCCAGCAAGACCCTGCCCGAGCGCGAAGCAGTGGCCCTGCTGCTGCGCGACGCGCAGCAGCGCGTGCTGCTGCAGAAGCGGCCGGACACCGGCATCTGGGCGCAGCTGTGGACGCTGCCGCAGGCCGACGCCGGCAGCGTGCTGCAGGACTGGTTCGACGTGCACGTTGAAGGTTCGCTGGAAGACGCCGAGGAGCTGCCCGTGCTGCAGCACACCTTCAGCCACTACAGGCTGCATCTGCAGGTACTGTCGCGGCAGGTGCACGGCCTGCGCGTGGAAGAACCCACGCTGCGCTGGGTCGCCAGCGATGAGCTGCCCGCACTGGGCCTGCCGGCGCCGATCCGCAAACTGCTCGACGGGGCCACGATCAAGACGCCGAAACGAAATTCCAAGAAACCCCGCAACCACGAGTGAGTGCCATGCCCCGAACCGTCTTCTGCCAGTACGAACAACGCGATGCCGAAGGTTTGGACTTCGTGCCCTACCCGGGCGAGCTGGGTCAGCGCATCTTCAACAACATCGGCAAGCAGGCCTGGGCGGCATGGCTGGCGCACCAGACCATGCTGATCAACGAAAACCGCCTGTCGCCACGCACGCCGGAGCATCGCGCGTTCCTTGAAGGCGAACTGGTCAAGTTCCTGTTCGAGAAGGACGCGGAGAAGCCCGCAGGCTTCGTTCCGGAAGCCTGACCCACAGGTCGTGCCGGCCGCTGGCCGGCAACCTGGCATCTGTGCGATGCCGGCCAGCGGCCGGCACTACCGCGCTATTTCGCGTTTTCCTCGCGCTCCTGCACCTGCGCCTGGCGCAGCTCCTGCTCGGAGGCACGCAGCGCCTTCACGTCCAGCTTCCGGATGCTGTCGATGAAACACGGCATGCGCGGGCCGCCGGTGGGGTCGCGCACCAGCACCTTGTCGAAACGCGCCGAAACACGATTCATCTGGCTGGTCAGGCCGATCGCGGTGGCATACGGCAGGTCCTGGCAGGGGCCTCTCAGCTCCAGCAGATAGGCCTCGCTGGGACGCGTCCACACCGCCAGTGCGCTGTCACCCAGTTCGGTCCAGCCATTGAGGCTGCCGAAGAACTGCATGTCGTTCTGCGGCGCGCCGGCATGGGCACGGTACAACTCCAGTTTTTCGGTGCTGCTGAGCCGGCCGGTGGTGGCACAGGCGGCCAGGGCCAGACAGAGGCCAGCCAGCAGAAGCGGGGTCTTCATGGCGATCTCCTCGGGGAACTGTCGCCATCATGCGCCTGCGCAGACAACGCCGGCGCGAAAGCCAGTACCCCATTCAGCAGCCGGTCGGCGGTCGCCCCAAGCAGGCCCAGGGCTCCGGATTCCGGTAGTCGCCAACCCTGGTTGGCGCTTGCCCTGAAGGAGCAGCCGACCAAGGTCGGCTTCCACCAAAGCGGGCCCAGCGCCTCAGACGTCGGCGTGCGCCAGTGCGTGCAGGCGCCCTTCGCGCAGTTCCAGCACGCGGTCCAGGCGGCGCGCCAGGCTGCGGTCGTGGGTGACCAGCACCAGGCTGGTGTGACGCGCGCGATTCAGTTCCAGCATCAGCTCGAACACCGTTGCAGCCGTGCGGTCATCCAGGTTGCCGGTCGGCTCGTCACCGAGCACGCAGGCCGGATGATTGACCAGCGCACGCGCCACCGCAGCACGCTGGCGCTCGCCGCCGGACAGCTCGCCCGGCTTGTGGTCCAGGCGATGGCCGAGGCCGACCGCTTCCAGCAGCGTGGTGGCCCGGCTGCTCGCCTCGGCCACCGCGGTGCCGGCCAGCAGCACCGGCATCATCACGTTTTCCAGCGCAGTGAACTCCGGCAGCAGGTGGTGGAACTGGTAGACGAAGCCCAGCGCCTGGTTGCGCAGCAGGCCACGCGCGGTGTCCGACAGCGCCGACATGCGCTGGCCGGTCACGTAGACCTCGCCAGCGGTCGGAATATCCAGCCCGCCCAGCAGGTGCAGCAGCGTGCTCTTGCCCGCACCAGAGGCGCCGATGATCGCTACGGTTTCGCCGGCGGTCACGGTCAGGTCCAGGCCATCGAACACCGGGGTCTGCATGCGCCCTTCGGCGTAGGTCTTGCCCAGTGCTTCGGCGCGGATCACTTCATCGCCGCGGTTGAAGACCTTATTCATAACGCAGGGCCTCCGCCGGCTGGGTGCGTGCTGCCCGCCAGGCGGGATACAGGGTGGCCAGGAAGCTCATCAGCAGCGCGACGACGGTGATCGCCACCACGTCGCCGGTCTGCATGTCGGTCGGCAGACCGGTGATGTAGTAGACGTCCTCTGGCAGCAGCTTGACGTTGAACACGCTCTCGATGGCGCCGAGGATGCGTTCCAGGTTGAGTGTGAGGGTGATGCCGCCGATCAGGCCGGCCAGCGTGCCGAAGATGCCGATCAGCGAACCCTGCACCATGAACACCTGCATCACCCCGCCCGGGGTCAGGCCCAGCGTGCGCAGGATGGCGATGTCGGCCTGCTTGTCGGTCACCAGCATCACCTGCGAGGACACCAGGTTGAAGGCGCCCATGGCGATGATCAGCGACAGCAGGATGCCCATCACCACTTTCTCCATGCGCAGGGAGTGGTAGAGGTTGGCGTTCTGCTGGGTCCAGTCGCTCACCCGGTACGCGCCACCAAGGTTCTGCGCCAGGTCCACGCCCACTTCCAGCGAGCGGTCCATGTCGTGCAGTTTCAGCCGCACGCCGGTAGCACCATCGGAACGCAGCACGCGCTCCAGGTCCTTCATGTTGGCGAAGCCGACGCCGCGGTCGACCTCGTTGTAGCCGGCCTCGAAGATGCCGCTCACGGTAAAGCGCTTCATCCGTGGCACCGCACCGGCAGGCGTGCCCTGCACTTCGGCGAAGGTCACCAGCACCTGGTCGCCGACGTCCACGCCCAGCCAGATCGCCAGCTCCTTGCCCAGCAGCAGGTTGAAGCTGCCCGGCGTGAGGCTGTCATAGCTGCCCTTGGTGACCTTCTTGTCGATCACCGACACCTTCGGCTCCAGCGCCGGGTCGATGCCCTGGATGATCGCGCCCTGCACGCGCGGGCCGCTGATCATCGACTGGATCTCGATGTACGGTGCGGCACCGGCCACGCGCGGGTCCTTGCGGGCCACGTCCACCACGCGCATCCAGTCCGGCATCGGCTCGCCGTCGCGGCTGATGGTGGTATGAGCGGTCATCTGCAGCAGGCGGCTGCGGATTTCCTTCTGGAAACCGCTCATCACCGCCAGGGTAGTGATCAGCACCGTGACGCCGAGCGCGATGCCCAGAATCGATGCCATCGAGATGAAGGAGATGAAGCCGTTGCGGCGCTTGGCGCGCAGGTAGCGCAGGCCAATGGCCACGGGGATGGGTTTGAACATGCAGGCACGCCAGTCAATTCAGCTTATGGTGCCATCGTACGCGGCCGACGGGAAACGGCACGTGCGGCCACGGCCAGTCGCAGTTCACGTCGCTGCCCGGAATCGAGCACATCCGGCCAGAACAGAAGGCGCCGGCGCCGCCGATCCTCACGCCACAGCAACAGCAGCCAAGGCCCACGCACGACCAACCGTGGTTCATCGACGTCCTGCCCGGCCACCTGCAGCGGCTCGGGCGGTACCGGCAGAAGCACCTGCACGCGCGGCCTGCGCTGGCGCCAGGCCAGTTCGGCCAACCCGACGCTCCAGGCCAGCACGACCGCGGGCATCAGCAACCGTGAAGGCAGATCCGATGCGCGCAGCAGCCAGGGCGCCGCCAGCAGCACCGCCAACTGGGCGGCGGCCTGCAGCCGCGACGGGCGCCACTCAAGGCTTGAGGGCGAGGATCTTCTGCATGAGGGGGATCGCGTGCGCATGTGGACAGGCCTCATAGCCCATGAACCAGCGCCACAACTTATCGTCCTCGCAATCAAGCAGGAACAGGAAAACCTCGCGCTCTTCGGTCGGCGCAGTGCTCCACTCGTGGTCCAGGTAACGGCCGAACAGCTGGTCCAGCTCACGCATGCCGCGGCGGCAACGCCAGCGCAGCTTCTTCAGCAGAACGTCTTCTTCCATCATGTTTCTCCAGATACAGCAAAGCCACGCATGGCGTGGCTCTACTGGGGTGGCACAGCCACGCGCGGCGTGGCTCTACCGGGTACAGCCGGGCCTGATCAGGCGCGGCGTTCCATCATCAGCTTCTTGATCTCGGCGATCGCCAGCGCCGGGTTCAGGCCCTTCGGGCAGGTCCGGGCGCAGTTCATGATGGTGTGGCAGCGGTACAGCTTGAACGGATCTTCCAGATCGTCCAGGCGCGCACCGGTGTCCTCATCGCGCGAGTCGATGATCCAGCGGTAGGCCTGCAGCAGGATCGCCGGGCCCAGATAACGCTCGCCGTTCCACCAGTAGCTCGGGCAGCTGGTCGAGCAGCAGGCGCACAGGATGCACTCGTACAGGCCGTCCAGCTTCTTGCGGTCTTCCGGCGACTGCAGGCGCTCACGGTCCGGCGGTGCCGGGGTCTGGGTGCGGATCCACGGCTTGATCGACGCGTACTGCGCGTAGAAGTGGGTCAGGTCCGGAACCAGATCCTTGACCACGTTCATGTGCGGCAGCGGGTAGATCGGCACTTCCTTCTTGCCGCAGTCCGAGATGGCTCGGGTGCAGGCCAGGGTGTTGGTGCCGTCGATGTTCATCGCGCACGAACCACAGATACCTTCGCGGCACGAGCGGCGGAAGGTCAGGGTCGGGTCGATCTCGTTCTTGATCTTGATCAGGGCGTCCAGGACCATCGGGCCACAGGCGTCCAGATCGACTTCATAGGTATCGGTGCGCGGGTTGCTGTCGTCGTCCGGACTCCAGCGGTAGATCTTGAAGGTGCGCACGTTCTTGCCGCCGTTCTTGACGGGGAAGTGCTTGCCCTTCGTGATCTTGGAATTCTTGGGGAGTGAAAACTCGGCCATGGCTGCTCTCGTTGGCTCAGGCGGCCCGCGCCCTTGGGCGCGGATTGCATGGTAGGCGGGGTCGGATCAGTACACGCGCGGCTTCGGCGGCACTACGGACACGTCGTCGGTCAACGTGTACATGTGCACCGGACGGTAGTCGAAGCTGCACTTGCCCTTCTCGTCGACGCTGACCAGGGTGTGCTTCTGCCAGTTGACGTCGTCGCGGTCCGGATAGTCCTCGTGCGCATGCGCGCCGCGGCTTTCCTTGCGCTGTTCGGCCGAGTTGATCGTCGCCACCGCGTTGAGCAGCAGGTTGTTCAGCTCGTAGGTCTCGATCAGGTCCGAGTTCCAGACCAGCGAACGGTCGGAGACCTTCACGTCCTGGAACGAGTCGAAGATCTTGTCCATCTTCTCGCAGCCTTCCTTCAGCGTCTGGCTGGTGCGGAAGACGGCTGCGTCGGCCTGCATGGTGCGCTGCATGCGATCGCGGATGACCGAGGTCGGGGTGTCGCCGTTGGCGTGGCGCAGCTTGTCCAGCAGGCCCAGCGCCTTGTCGCAGGCATCGGCCGCCAGCGGCTTGTGCGATGCGCCCGGCTTGATGGTCTCGGCGCAGCGGTTGGCCACCGCACGACCGAACACCACCAGGTCCAGCAGCGAGTTCGAGCCCAGGCGGTTGGCGCCGTGCACGGACACGCAGGCGGCTTCACCGATGGCGTACAGGCCCGGCACGACCGCATCCGGGTTGTCGCCGACCTTGCGCACGACTTCGCCGTGGTAGTTGGTCGGGATGCCACCCATGTTGTAGTGCACGGTCGGGATGACCGGGATCGGCTGCTTGTGCACGTCGACGCCGGCAAAGATGCGGGCGCTTTCGGCGATGCCCGGCAGCTTGTCGTCGATCACGCCCGGGCCGAGGTGGGTCAGGTCGAGCAGGATGTGGTCCTTGTGCTCGCCGACGCCGCGGCCTTCGCGGATCTCGATGGTCATCGAACGGCTGACCACGTCGCGCGAGGCCAGGTCCTTGTAGTGCGGCGCGTAGCGCTCCATGAAGCGCTCGCCGCTGCTGTTGCGCAGGATGCCACCTTCACCGCGGACACCCTCGGTGATCAGGCAGCCGGCGCCGTAGATGCCGGTCGGGTGGAACTGCACGAACTCCATGTCCTGCATGGCGATGCCGGCACGCATGGCCAGGCCGCCACCGTCGCCGGTGCAGGTGTGCGCCGAGGTGGCGCTGAAGTAGGCACGGCCGTAGCCGCCGGTGGCCAGTACCACGCCCTGGGCGCGGAACAGGTGCAGGGTGCCGTCGGACATGTCCAGGGCCAGCACGCCGCGGCAGGCGCCTTCGTCGTCGAAGATCAGGTCGAGCGCGAAGTACTCGATCATGAAGCGCGCATCGTGCTTCAGCGACTGCTGGTACAGGGTGTGCAGCATCGCGTGGCCGGTACGGTCGGCCGCCGCGCAGGTACGCTGCGCCGCCGGGCCTTCGCCGTACTTGGTGGTCATGCCACCGAACGGACGCTGGTAGATCTTGCCTTCGGCGGTGCGAGAGAACGGCACGCCGTAGTGTTCGAGCTCGATGATGGCCGGGATGGCCTCACGGCACATGTATTCGATGGCGTCCTGGTCGCCCAGCCAGTCCGACCCCTTGATGGTGTCGAAGAAGTGGTAGCGCCAGTCGTCTTCGCCCATGTTGGCGAGTGCGGCCGAGATACCGCCCTGGGCGGCAACGGTGTGCGAACGGGTCGGGAAGACCTTGGTCAGGCACACGGTCTGCAGGCCCTTGGCGGCCAGGCCGAACGTGGCGCGCAGGCCGGCGCCGCCGGCGCCGACCACGACCATGTCGTACTTGTGTTCGGTGATCTTGTAAGCGGACATCTAATCTGGATTCCTGTGTAGGTGCCTGGGCTCAGGCAACGCCGAGGGCGATGCGGCCCACCGCAAACACACTGACGATCATGCCGAGCACGGCGACGAACTTCACCGCGGTCTGCAGCACCAGGGCCAGCAGCGATTCGTGGATGTAGTCTTCCAGCACGACCTGCATGCCGAGCTGCGCGTGCCAGAACATGGCGATCAGCAGGCCGATCAGCGGCACTGCGTTCCACGGCTTGGCCACGGCGGCGGCGGCGGTCGCGTAGTCCGAGCCCAGCAGGCCCAGCACGAAGACCAGGAACCAGATACCCAGCACCACCAGCGCGGCGGCAGTCAGGCGCTGATGCACGAAGTGCTCGGTGCCGGTCTTGGCCGAGCCAAGGCCACGCACGTTCTTCAACGGGGTACGGAACTTGCTCACGCGGCACCTCCGAACATCACATAGGCCCACACCAGCAGGGTGATCACCAGGCTGCCGGTGACCGACAGCCAGCTGCTGCGGATGAAGGCGGGGATGCTGAAGCCGATGGCGAAGTCCTGCACCACATGGCGGATGCCATTGCACAGGTGATAGGCGAACGACCATGTCCACGCGAACAGGAACACGCGGCCATACCAGGCCCCGGCATGGCCGGTGAAGCAGTTCCAGGACTCGGGCCCCATCATCAGGGCCAGCAGGCCGGCAGCGATGATGAGGGCACCAACAGACAGAAAGACGCCAGTGGCTCGATGCAGGATCGAGGTGGCCATCTGAATCTGCCAGCGATACACCTGAAGGTGCGGGGAAAGTGGGCGTTGTCTGGTCGCCATTCGCTGGGCTCGTTGTCTCGGCTGGGCGGCACGCGGCCGCGTTGGCTCAATGCTGATCAGAAATCGATGCAGCGTCCGTTTTTCTCCCAATCGCCATACCGCACCGGATCAAGTCCGCCGCGGCCGCCGAATTCCTCTGCTTTTTCCTGTTCCACGGGCACGGGTGCCGCGGGGACCAGCGGGGCTTCAGATTCGTCGTCGGGAGTGGGGGTTGTTTGGCCTATCATGTTCGGTCTCGCAACGCACAAATTTTAGACCTCGTTCACGTGCCTGACAACCTGCCCCCTGCTTTCGTCGGATATCCGCGCCTGCCCGGCCACCAGTTGCTGAGCCTGCAGGGCGTGGATGCGGCCGTTTTCGCCCACGCCCAGTTCAGCAGCGACGTCACCGCCCTGCCCCTGCTGCACTGGCAGTGGAGTGCCTGGTTGAGCGCCAAGGGCCGCACCCTGGCGGTGTTCCAGCTGCTTCGGCTGGCCGAAGACCATGTGATGCTGGTGTTGGCCGACGGCGATGCCGATGCGATTGCGTCGCAACTGCAGCGCTTCGTGTTCCGTCGCAAGGTGAAGGTACTGGTGCGCAACGATCTGGCGGTGGCCGGCGCGTTCACTGCGCCCGAGGCCGCCAGCGGCGCCGCGATTGCGCAGACTGCAGGTGACGGTTGGGAACTGGATCTGGGCAGCGATGCCCTGCCGCGCACCCTGCGCATTGGCAGCGCCGATGCCTTCGCCGCCGGCAGCGAAGCCGATGAGACCGCTTTCGCACTGGCCTGGCGCCAGGCCGACCTGCGCTACGGCCTGCCCCGGCTTGAGGAAAGCCAGCGCGAAGTGTGGACCCCGCAACAGCTGGGCCTGGACCGCCTGAACGGCTACAGCGTGAAGAAGGGCTGCTATCCGGGCCAAGAGATCGTCGCCCGCACCCACTTCCTCGGCAAGGCCAAGCGTGCGGTGCAGCTGCTGCATACCGCGGCACCGGCGCAGGCTGGCGATGGCGTGCAGCAGGATGGCGCTGCGCTGGGCACGATTGCCAGCGTGGCCGGTGAGTTGGCGCTGGCGGTGTTGCCGCTGGACGCCGGCAACGCCGAGCTGCAGGTGAGCGGCGCCGTGGCGCAGCGTGTGCCGCTGCTGGATGGGTTGGCGCGCTGAATCTGTCGGGAAACCGCATCTGGTGGGTGCGGACCTTGGTCCGCACTGCTTCTGCTGGCATCCCATCCACGCATGGCGTGGATCTACTGGATCCGGTGGAGGCGGACCGTTGGTCCGCACGCCTTCGGTGAAAGAATGGTAGCGCCGGCCGCTGGCCGGCAACCACGCATGATTGAGGTTGCCGGCCAGCGGCCGGCACTACCGCTTACAGGCGCTCGCCGCTTTCCGGGTTGAAGAAGTGCAGGCCCTGCGGGTGGATCGCAACGCGGATCTGCTCGCCCACCGCCGGCAGCGCCTGCGGCGCCACGCGCATGGTCAGCGCATGCTGGCCACTGCTGAGGTTGACGAAGATCTCGTTGCCGACCGGCTCAATGCCTTCGATGCGCGCAGTGAACGCATGCGCATCATCGGCGGCCGCCGGCTGCAGGTGCTCCGGCCGCACACCCACCGCGATCGGCTTCTGCAACCACGCCGGATCGATCGTGGCCTGACCCAGCGGTGCACGCCATTCGCCGTCGACCACGGTCACGCCACCGGCGTCGCCCTGCAGCGTGCCACGCAGCACGTTCATCGCCGGGCTGCCGAGGAAACCGGCCACGAACAGATTGGCGGGGCGGTCGTACAGCGCCATCGGCGTATCGATCTGCTGGATGACGCCGTCCTTCAGCACCACAATGCGCTGGCCCAGGGTCATCGCTTCAACCTGGTCGTGCGTCACGTAGATCATGGTGGTGCCCAGCTTGCGATGCAGCTGCGCGATCTCGGTACGCACGCTGTGGCGCAGCTTGGCATCCAGATTGGACAGCGGCTCGTCCAGCAGGAACACCGCCGGCTCGCGCACCAGCGCCCGGCCCAGCGCAACACGCTGGCGCTGGCCGCCGGACATCGCCTTGGGCAGCTTGTCCATCATCTCGGTCAGGCCCAGCGTCTGTGCGGCCTCGGCGATGCGCTTGTCGATGGTCGCCTTGTCATGGCCGCGCAGCTTCAGGCCGAAGGCCAGGTTCTCGGCCACGGTCATATGCGGGTACAGCGCGTAGCTCTGGAACACCATGGCGATGTCGCGATCCTTCGGCGCCACATCGTTGACCACACGGTCGCCGATGGTGAGCGTGCCGCCGCTGATCTCTTCCAGGCCGGCCACCATCCGCAACAGGGTCGACTTGCCGCAGCCGGAGGGACCGACCAGCACCATCAGTTCGCCATCGGCGACCTCGAAGCTGGCGTCCTTCACCGCGACCTGGCCGTTGTCGTAGACCTTGCGCACACCCTGCAACTGCACTTTTGCCATATCACCTATCCGGTCCGCCCGAAGCCGGGCTGTCTTTTGGGACTGCCTCGGCCCTCCCGATGGCAGTGATGATTGCGCGCCTGCCGCATGACGGCGAGCACTGCAATCGAATACAGTTGCCCATTCTGCCATGTAAACGTTTTCACGTGGCACTATCCGTTGATCGGTGCGCACCGATCTGCGTCGGCGGTTGAACGAAGGTTCTGCCGAAGCAGTGGTTTCGAATGGAACGGTCTTCCGGAGCCTCGGAGAACGCCCCGGACGAACCTCGGACAGGCAGTTGCGCGGATGTCCCCCGAACCCAGCCATGAAGCGATTGACAACGATGTCACCCGGATCTGAAACTCGAGCGATGCACGACACCCTCTTCCTGTTCGGTGCCACAGGTGATCTGGCCCAGCGCTACCTGTTCCCTTCGCTGCTTCGCCTGCTTGGCGACGGCCTGCTGCCGGAGGACTTCCGCATCCGTGCGCTGGCCCTGTCCGGCCATGACACCGAAGCCTTCCACGATATCCTGCGGCCGCGTCTGCAGCAGGCCATGCCGATGGCCACGCAGGACGACATCAGCGCCCTGCTGCGCCGCATCGACTACCGCTCGGTGGACCTGCGTGACGTCGACTCGGTCGCCGCCGCCGTCTCCGACCTGGTCGACCGCCGCTGCGTCAGCTACCTGGCCATCCCGCCGGGCCTTTACATCTCCACCTGCGAAGGCCTGGCCAAGGGCGGCGCGCTCGCCGCACCGGCACGCCTGATGCTGGAGAAGCCGATCGGCAGCGACAGCGAGAGCGCCGAGGAAATCATCAGTACCATCGGCCAGTGGATCGACGAGGACCGCGTGTTCCGCCTCGACCATTACCTGGGCAAGGCGGCGGTGCAGAACCTGATCGCGCTGCGCTTCGGCAACACGCTGCTGGAAGCGGTATGGAACCGCAACTACATCGAGTCGGTGCACATCCTGGTGGCCGAGAGCGAAGGCGTGGACGGCCGCGACGCCTACTACGCCCGCTCCGGCGCGCTGCGCGACATGGTGCAGAGCCACATCCTGCAGCTGCTGTGCATGGTGGCGATGGAACCGCCGGCCTCGCTGGAAGCCGACCGCATCCGCGACGAGAAAGTCAAGGTGCTGCGCGCCCTGCGTCCGCTTGATGCCAAGCACGCCGCGCGTGACAGCATCCGCGGCCGCTACACCGCCGGCACCATCAACGGCCAGCCGGCCCAGGCCTACCAGCCGCCGGAAGGCAGCGACGTGGAAACCTTCGCGGGTGTCACCGCGCACATCGACAACTGGCGCTGGAGCGGTGTGCCGTTCCACCTGGTCACCGGCAAGCGTCTGCCCGAGCGCACCACCCGCGTGGTGGTCACGCTGAAGCCGGTCACCCACTGGCTGTTCGAGCGCCCGCAGCGCGCGCAGGCCGCACCGAACCGCCTGGTGTTCCAGCTGCAGCCGCAGGAAAACATCGAACTGGGCCTGATGAGCAGCCTGGCGGGCCCGGAATGGGGCGCGCTGGAACTGCATCCGCTGGAACTGGAGCTGTCGGTGCCGACCGGCCTGCACCGCCGCATCGCTTACGAACGCCTGTTCCTGGATGCGTTCAACGGCAACCACACCCTGTTCGTGCGCGATGACGAAGTGCGTGCAGCGTGGGCCTGGATCGACAGCGTGGCCGACGCCTGGAAGGACGCCAAGCTGCCGCTGGAACCCTACCCGGCCGGCCAATGGGGCCCAAGCAACGCGGGCGAGTTCCTGCCGCAGGGCGTGGACGCGCCGGACAGCGGAGCGTCGGCATGAGTGCCAGCTCGCAGCCGGTGCTGGTCGCCGACATCGGCGGTACCAACGCCCGCTTCGCCCTGGCCGACACCTCGCAGGACGCACCGCTGCAGAAGGACAGCATCCGCGAGTACGCGGTGGCGGAGTTCCCGTCGCTGGGTGATGCCGCGCGCCACCATCTGGAACAGATCGGCGCCACGGCAAGCCGCGGCGTGTTCGCGGTGGCCGGTCGCGTCGACGGTGACGAAGCGCGCATCACCAACCACCCGTGGGTGATCTCGCGCAGCCGCACCGCCGCCATGCTCGGCTTCAACGAGCTGCACCTGATCAACGACTTCGCCGCACAGGCGATGGCGATTTCACTGCTGCAGCCCGATGACGTGGTCCAGGTCGGCGGTGCCGCCTGGGTCCCGGGCAAGCCGGGCCAGCCGCGCAACTACGCGGTGATCGGTCCGGGTACGGGCTTGGGTGTCGGCGGCCTGATCCTGCGCCACGGGCGCTGCTACCCGCTGGAAACCGAAGGCGGCCATGTCAGCTTCCCGCCGGGAACGCCGGAGGAGATCCGCATCCTGGAAATCCTGTCCGAACAGTTCGGCCGCGTCTCCAACGAGCGCCTGATCTGCGGCCCCGGCCTGGTCAACATCCATCGCGCGGTGTGCGAGATGGCCGGTATCGACCCCGGCCAGCTGCAGCCGGTGGACGTGACCGCCCGCGCCCTGCACGGTGACCCGCAGGCGATGCGCACCGTCGACGTTTTCTGTGCCGTGTTCGGCGCCATCGCCGGTGACCTGGTGCTGACCCAGGGTGCCTGGGACGGCGTGTTCCTGACCGGCGGCCTGACCCCGAAGATGCTCGATTCGCTGCAGCACTCCGGTTTCCGCCAGCGCTTCGAACACAAGGGCCGGTTCTCTTCGATCATGGCGCGGGTTCCCTCGTTGGCCGTGATGCATCCCCACGCCGGATTGCTGGGCGCCGCCGCCTATGCCGCCGACGCCGAACGTGACGCACCTGGAGTTGCCGCATGAGCCCCACCTTCCACGACGACCGCATCGAGTTCATCAACCACGGCGATGCCGATGGCTGGATCGAGGCGGTGGCCGCCGAGATGGCGCAGACCCTCAACCACGACATCAACGAAGTGGGCCGCGCCCGCATCCTGCTGTCCGGCGGCACCACGCCGGCGCCGGTCTACCAGGCGCTGGCCGAGTTGGACGTGCACTGGGACCGGGTGGAGGTGAGCCTGGCCGACGAGCGCTGGCTGTCGCCGCAGGATCGCGACAGCAATGCCTGGCTGGTGCGCGAACACCTGCTCAAGCGCGCCGAGGGTGCGCATTTCGATCCGCTGGTGCGCGTCGGCAAGCCGCTGCCGGAATGCGTTTACACCGCCAACCTGCAGGCCCAGCACAGCCAGCCGCCGAGCCTGGTGGCACTGGGCATGGGCAACGACGGCCACACCGCCTCGCTGTTCCCGGGCTCGAAGGACCTGGCCCGCGCACTGGAAAGCACCCTGCCCTACGCGGCACTGGATGCCACCGGCTGCCCGGGCGCGAACCAGTGGCCGCTGCGCATCACGCTGACCCCGCACGGCCTGCGCCAGTGCCGCCAGCGCCTGCTGCTGCTGCGTGGCAAGCAGAAGCTGCAGGTGCTGCGCCAGGCGCTGGACAGCAACGACGCCCAGCAGTACCCGATCCTCAACGCGATCAACCTGGAAGGCGCGCGCCTGCGCGTCCACTGGGCTGATTGATGTCGGCGGCGGCGCCGTGCCGCCGCTTGCCTCTCGCCACCACGAACGCCGGTAGCCAATGAGCCTCCATCCGCAACTGCAAGCCATCACTGAGCGTGTCATCCGCCGCAGCGCCGCCTCGCGCGCCGCCTATCTGGCCGCGATCGACGCCTCCCTGCGTGAGGGCCCATTCCGCAGCCGCCTCAGCTGCGGCAACCTCGCCCACGGGTTCGCCGCCTGCGGCGGCACCGACAAGAGCCGCCTGCGCGGCGGCGTGACGCCGAACCTCGGCATCATCACCGCCTACAACGACATGCTGTCGGCGCACCAGCCGTTCGAGACCTATCCCGAGCAGATCCGCGAGATCGCCCGTGAGCTGGGCGCCACCGCACAGGTGGCCGGCGGCGTGCCGGCGATGTGCGACGGCGTCACCCAGGGCCGCGGCGGCATGGAACTGTCGCTGTTCTCGCGCGATGTGATCGCGCAGGCCACCGCGATCGGCCTCAGCCATGACATGTTCGATACCACCGTCTACCTCGGTGTCTGCGACAAGATCGTGCCGGGCCTGCTGATCGGTGCGCTGGCCTTCGGTCATCTGCCGGCGGTGTTCGTGCCGGCCGGCCCGATGACGCCGGGCATCCCGAACAAGCAGAAGGCCGAAGTGCGCGAGCGCTACGCTGCCGGCGAAGCGACCCGCGAAGAACTGCTGGAAGCCGAATCCGCGTCGTACCACGGCGCCGGCACCTGCACCTTCTACGGCACCGCCAATTCCAACCAGGTGCTGCTGGAAGCGATGGGCGTGCAGCTGCCGGGTGCGTCGTTCGTCAATCCGGGCACGCCGCTGCGCGATGCGCTGACCCGCGAAGCGACCGAACGTGCACTGGACATCACCGCACTGGGCGACGACTTCCGTCCGCTGGGCCGGATCATCGACGAGCGCGCGATCATCAACGCGGTCATCGCGCTGATGGCCACCGGCGGTTCGACCAACCACACCATCCACTGGATCGCGGTGGCGCGTGCGGCCGGCATCGTGCTGACCTGGGACGACTTCGACGAGCTGTCACAGCTGATTCCGCTGCTGGCCCGCGTCTACCCGAACGGCGAAGCCGACGTGAACCGCTTTGCAGCTGCCGGCGGCCCGGCCTTCGTGTTCGGCGAACTGATCAAGGCCGGCCTGATGCATGGCGACCTGGTCAGCGTGGCGCGTGGCGGCATGACCGACTATGCGCGCGAGCCGCAGCTGCGCGACGGCCAGCTGGTCTACCTGCCGGGCCTGGAACGCAGCGCCGACGAAGAGGTGGTGCGTGGCGTCGACAATCCGTTCGAACACCAGGGTGGCCTGCGCCTGCTGCGCGGCAACCTGGGCAAGTCGCTGATCAAGTTGTCGGCGGTGAAGCCGCAGTACCGCACGATCGAAGCACCGGCGGTGGTCGTCGATGCGCCGCAGGTGCTGAACAAGCTGCATGCCGGCGGCCTGCTGCCCGAGCATTTCGTGGCGGTGGTGCGATACCAGGGCCCGCGTGCGAACGGCATGCCGGAACTGCATTCGCTGGCGCCGCTGCTGGGCCTGCTGCAGAGCCAGGGCCGGCGCGTGGCGCTGGTCACCGACGGCCGCCTGTCCGGCGCCTCGGGCAAGATTCCGGCAGCGATCCACGTGACGCCGGAAGCGGCGCGGGGTGGTCCGCTGGCCAAGGTCCGCGAGGGCGACATGATCCGCCTGGATGGCGAGGCCGGCACGCTGGAAGTGCTGGTGGACGCGGCCGAATGGGCCGCACGCCCGCTGGCGCCGAACACTGCACCTGCCGCGCATGACCTGGGCCGTAACCTGTTCGCGATCAACCGCCGCGTGGTGGGCCCGGCCGACCAGGGTGCGATTTCGATTTCGTGCGGGCCGGCGGCGCCAGATGGCGGGCCGTGGGAGTACGACGCGGAGTATGAGCTGGGGCACGATGCCGCGGCGGCGGCGGCGCCGCATGAGGCGAAGGACGCCTGAGGGTTGAAGAGCGTTGCGGGTATGCGTTGGCGGTGAGTGTCCTGGTTGAGGCGGCGGGTAGCCCCCACCAGGACACGCCGTAAACCCATCCATGGGGGCTCGGTCGCGGCATCCATGCCGCTCACGGTCCTGGTGGGGGCTACCCGCCGCCTCAGGACAGGGTCCCGGCGCCCTCGCGCCGCGAAGTGATCATTGAAAATCAAATTCGAAAGCAAAGGCAGAAGCAAAGCTATGGGTATCGAACAACATCAGGTGAAGGCGGCGGAGCTGTTGCGTGCGGCGGGCATCCTGCCGGTGGTGACGATTCATACGCTGGACCAGGCGCGTGCGGTCAGTGCGGCGCTGCTGGAAGGTGGCTTGCCGGCGATCGAGCTGACGCTGCGCACGCCGGTGGCGATGGAAGCGCTGGCAATGCTCAAGCGTGAGCTGCCGGACGTGGTGGTGGGTGCCGGTACGGTGCTGACCGTGGAGCAGATGCAACAGTCGATCGATGCGGGTGCGGATTTCCTGGTGACCCCGGGTACGCCGCCGGCGCTGGCCGATGCGCTGGCCGCCGCCCCGCTGCCCGTGGTGCCGGGCGCGGCCACGCCGACCGAGCTGCTGTCGCTGTATGCGCGGGGCTTCCGTGTGTGCAAGCTGTTCCCGGCCACGGCCGTGGGTGGGCTGGCGATGATCAAGGGCCTGGCCGGCCCGGTGGCGGACCTGAAGCTGTGCCCGACCGGTGGTATCACCGAAAACACCGCCGCCGAATACCTCGAGCAGAAGAACGTGGTCTGCATCGGCGGTTCGTGGATGGTGCCGGGCAACTGGATTGCCGACGGTGAGTGGGACAAGGTTCGCGCCAGCGCCGCCGACGCCGCCAAGATCATCAAGCGCGTACGCGGCCACTGAGCCCGACAAAGGTGTAGAGCCGCGCCCACGCTCGGCTCCGGCATCATCAAGGGTCAGAGCCCTTTCCCACCGGGAAAGGGATCCGACCCCAGGCGACGAGCGCGCACAGCGCGCGACCCGCTCCTGCTTTTCAATCTTCATTCCGCGGTGGCGGCGCACGGAAACTGTCCGTGGCCGGGCGGATGGGTTGTGCAGGGGCGTGAGCCGCATGGATGCGGCGACCGAGCTTACAAGGACGTACTTGCAGCGTCCCCTGCTCAACCCATCCGCCCGGCCAACCACCACAATCCAACCGCACCACCACCGCGAGGGGTTCAGCCGTTGGCCGAAACCCTCACAACGGCCGTGCCGGATCCACCAGCCCGTACTGGCTGGCCATGCGCGCCAGCGCGATGTTGTCGTGGATCCCCATCTTCTCGAACAGCCGCGCCTTGTGCGTGTTCACCGTCTTCGCACTCAGGCTCAGCCGTCGCGCGATGTCTTCCTGGCGCAGGCCCTGGGTCAGCAGCAACGCCACCTCCAGCTCGCGCGGCGACAGGCTGTCGAACGGCGAACCGTTACCTTCCACCGTCGACAGCGCCAGATTCTGCGCGATGCTGGTGCCCAGGTAACGACGGCCACCGGCCACGTCACGCACCGCGCGCAACAGCTCCTGCGCATCGCAACCCTTGCCGATGTAACCGGCGGCGCCAGCCTCGAGCAGCCGCTTCGGCAGCGGGCCATCTTCCAGCACCGACACGATCACCACGCGGGTATTGCGGTGGCTGCGCACGATGCGCTCGGTCACTTCCATGCCACTCACACCCGGCAGGTGCAGGTCACACAGCACCACATCCGGCAGCAGCTGACGGACTTCACGCAGCGCGTCTTCGCCGGTCTCGGCTTCGCCCACCACTTCGATGTCGGTTTCCCCCGACAGAATCATCTTCATCCCGGTGCGGACCAGCGCGTGGTCATCCACCAGGTAGACTCGAATCGTCATTCACGTACCTCTTCGAATGCGGCCATTGCAGGTCAAGCTAGACAGGGTGCCGATACCCTGCAAGCGCGTCTGGAATGCGGCGGCGGCGATCTGCCTTGCGCATCACAGTACGGCGCGTTGTGCTTGCCCCCTGTCTTGCAGAACCTGCTGCAACGAAACAACTGATCTATCACGTAGACGTCCCTCAAGGGCCATCCACGTCAAACCCCCTGTGATGATGCTTCGCTGGCCTTCGCTGGCGGCGAGCCGTGACGTCGCCATGGGTGCCGGCGACTGAACATGACCAGATAGCACCCTACCACCCAAACCAGCGCGGCACACCATCCGGCCAGGATATCGGAGGGGTAATGCACCCCCAGGTAGACCCGGGACACGCTGACCAGCAGGCTGAATGCCGGTGCCAGCAGCAGCACCGGCCAGCGCCAGCGGGTGTTCCAGGCCAGCAGTACCAAGGTCACCGCCAGGGTCATCGAGCCCATCGCATGGCCGCTGGGGAAGCTGAACGTCGATTCCGGCGCGATCGATTCCCACAGGCTCGGCCGCTGGCGCTGGAAGAAGTGCTTGCTGCCCATGTTCAGCAGCGCCGAGCCGACGAAGCTGACCGCCACGAAGGTGGCCTCACGCCAACGCCGGTAGCCCAGCAGCACGCCGATGATCAGCACGTCGGCCGGGATCAGGAACCACTCGTAGCCCAGTTTCGAGATGAGCACGAAGAAGCGGTCCAGCCACGGCGAATGCAGGCCATGCATCTGCCACAGCAGCGGCGCGTCGAAATGGAACGATTCAAACTCGTGCACTTCGTCCGCCAGGGCGACAAAGCCTGCCAGCGGCAGCAGCACGCCACCGAACAGCAGCACCAGACGCCAGGCATTGCGCGCCATCCAGTGGCGGAAACCGGAGGCGGACTCCGGCGCAGCGAGGATCGCGGGCTTATCCGGCGCTTCGGACATATTTGTGTTCGACGTAATCGTCGATCAGGGCGACGAATTCCTGGGCGATGTTGTCGCCACGCAGGGTCACCTTCTTCTCGCCATCGACGAATACCGGCGCTGCGGGCGTTTCACCCGTGCCCGGCAGCGAGATGCCGATGTTGGCATGGCGCGACTCACCCGGCCCGTTGACGATGCAGCCCATCACCGCCAGGGTCATGTTCTCTGCACCCGGGTGGTGGATCTTCCACAGCGGCATCTTCTCGCGCACGTGGTTCTGCACCACCTTGGCCAGTTCCTGGAAGAACTCGGAGGTGGTGCGGCCGCAGCCCGGGCAGGCCGTGACCAGCGGCGTGAAGGCACGCTGGCCGGTGGTCTGCAGCAGTTCCTGGGCGACGATCACTTCCTGCGTACGCGACTGGCCCGGTTCCGGGGTCAGCGAGATGCGGATGGTGTCACCGATGCCTTCCTGCAGCAGCACACTCAGCGCCGCGGACGAGGCGACGATGCCCTTGCTGCCGATACCGGCCTCGGTCAGGCCCAGGTGCAGGGCGAAGTCCGAGCGCTGGGCCAGGTCGCGGTACACCGCGATCAGCTCCTGCACGCCACTGACCTTGGCCGACAGCACGATGCGGTCGCGCGGCAGGCCGAGCTCCACCGCCTGTTCGGCCGAATCCAGCGCCGAGCGGATCAGCGCCTCGCGCAGCACGCGGCCGGCATCCCAGGGCTGTTCGCGATGGTTGTTCTCGTCCATCAGCTTCGCCGCCAGGGCCTGGTCCAGCGAGCCCCAGTTGGCGCCGATGCGCACCGGCTTGTTGTAGCGGATCGCGAACTCGATCAACTGGGCGAACTGCAGGTCCTTCTTCTTGCCGAAGCCGACGTTGCCCGGGTTGATGCGGTACTTGGCCAGCGCTTCGGCACACGCCGGCTCGGCGGTCAGCAGCTGGTGGCCGTTGTAATGGAAGTCACCGATCAGCGGCACGTCGATGCCCATCATCGCCAGCTTGTCGACGATGCGCGGGATCGCCGCAGCGGCTTCAACGGTGTTGACGGTCAACCGCACCATTTCCGAACCCGCACGCCACAGCTCGGCCACCTGCTTCACGCTGGAGGCCACGTCGGACGTGTCAGTGTTGGTCATCGACTGAACCACCACCGGCTTGCCTCCACCTACGGTGACCCCACCGATCTGTACGGCATGGGTCTGGCGGCGGGGCCAGGAGGTGGCATCGGAGGGAGGAGTCGGGCGGGTGACGGCGTCGTGCATGGGCGCATTCTACCGCCCGTCCCCGCATTCCGGGTGACTCGCATTCAGCCGGCGGCACGGCTGCGGCCGATTGTCGCAGGCATGTGCACGCGTGAACGCATACGATGAGCGTGAATGACCGGTCCCGACGCCCCGTTTCTCCGTACCCTGTGCAGCCTGCGCTGGCTTGCCGTAGGTGGCCAGGCCGCCACCATCCTGGTCGCCACCTGGGTGCTGGGCCTGCCATTGCCGCAGCTGCCGCTGTGGGCCGGCGTCGCCGTGCTGACCCTGTTCAACATCTACACCCAGCTGCGCCCGGAGGCGGCCGACACCGCGCCACTGACCGCGTTCGGCCACATCCTGGTGGACGTGATCATCCTGACCTGGATGGTGGGCTGGAGCGGCGGCATGGCCAACCCGTTCAGTTCGCTGTTCCTGATCCTGATCGCGCTCGCCGCGTTCGCCCTGCCCCTGCGCTGGGCACTGGCGGTCGCGCTGGCCTGCCTGCTCGGCTACGCCGCCAGCGGCATCCTCGGCCAGTCGCTGCCGGATGGCTATTTCCGTGCGCAGGACCTCAACCGCTGGGGCGTGGTCGCCAATTTCCTGATTTCCGCGGCGGTCGTGCTGACCTTCTCCACCCGCCTGGCACTGGCGCTGCGCCAGCGCGAACTGGAACTGTCGGCCCTGCGCGAACGCTTCGCCCGCAACGAGGGCATCGTCGCCCTGGCCACCCATGCCGCCTCGGTGGCGCATGAACTGAATACGCCGCTGGCGACCATGACCCTGCTCGCCGATGACGTCGCCGAACGCAGCGAAGAGCCGGAAGTGCGCGAGGACATGGAAACCCTGCGCGAGCTGCTGGTGCAGTGCCGCGAGCGCGTGCTGGCGCTGGCTGCTCCGGCCTCGGCCGACGCACCGGGTCGCAGCCACTCCAGCGCCCAGCAGGTGCTGGAGCAATGGCGCCTGGTGCGGCCGACCATCGACCTGCACCGCAACGACGATGCGCCGCTGCGGCTGCCACTCGACCCGGGCGTGGGCCATCTGCTGATGGTCCTGCTCAACAATGCCGCCGATGCCGGCGAACAGGCCGGCCGGCCGCGCGTGGACCTGGACCTGCGCATCGAAGGCGACGATTTGATCGGCGAAGTCCGCGACTACGGCCACGGCTTCGACGCACGTGCCGCGGTGCTGCCGGGCAAGCTGTTCGGCAGCAGCAAAAGCGAGGGCATGGGCGTCGGCCTGGCCCTGTCCCATGCCACCATCGAACGCCTCGACGGCGAGATGTGGATGCGCCCGGCCCAGGGGGCCGGCAGCCGCGTCGGCTTCCGCCTGCCGCTGGCCCCACGCGAGGACACCCCATGAGCCTTCACCACTCCACCCTCGGCCTGCTGGTCGACGATGACGAACTGTACCTGCGCACGCTGCAGCGCAGCCTGGCCCGCAAGGGGCTGGAAACCCAGACCGCACAGGATGCCGCCAGCGCGCTTGCGCTGGCCCGCCAGCACCCGCCGGCGTTCGCGCTGATTGATCTGAAGCTGGGCAGCGATTCCGGCCTGGCCCTGATCCAGCCGCTGCGCGCGCTGCGCGCGGACATGCGGATCCTGCTGGTGACCGGCTACGCCAGCATCGCCACCGCCGTGGAGGCGATCAAGCTCGGCGCCGACGACTACCTGCCGAAGCCGGCCACGGTGCCGATGATCCTGCGCGCCCTCGGCGAGGAAGACGACGGCCCGGCCGACGATGGCGAAATGGAAGTGCCGGACGCGATGACGCCGATCAGCCGCCTGCAGTGGGAACACATCCAGCAGGCGATGCACGAGACCGGCGGCAACGTGTCCGCGGCAGCGCGCCTGCTCGGCATGCACCGGCGTTCGCTGCAGCGCAAGCTGGCAAAGCGGCCAAGTCCGGAACGCGATCCCAGCCGCTGATCGCGACCGGACCGGTCCGGCTCAGACCTCGGCCAGCGCCGGTCGGTCCTGCGCGGCACTGGAACGCGATGCCGGGGCATCGACCCGCGCCGCCGCCGTCTCCTGCAGCAACGGCGACGGCAGCGCGCAGGCCGGATGCATGCGCAGGAAGCCATAGATCGCACCTGCCAGGCCGATCATCAGGCCCGGAGTAAAGGCCGCGCGGGTCAGTCCGCCGACCATGCCCTGGTGCTCCTCGATCGAAGAAACGATCTCGATGGCGGCCTCATCCTGCGGATAGGGACATCCCTCCGGATCCAGCGCAGCCGCCAGCACCAGCAGCTCCCGGGTGGACACATCGCCGTGGCACAGAGTGTGGCTGAACCCCCATTTGCCGCGCGCGTCGGCCACAGCCCGCCGCATGTCACGCAACTGCGCGGGATCGCCGGTGCGGGCATACAGATCCGCCGCCGCCAGACCGATGCCAACACTGCCATGGCACCAGGTCGGGAAGTTCTTCTGCCCATCCTGCAGGTGGATGTCCCGCCAGTGCCCGGTGTGCGGTTCGAACAGTGCCGCCTGGAACGCAAACGCTCCTTCGGCCAACTGCCGCCAGGCGGCCCGCTCGGGCACGCTGCCGGCATCCGAACGCGCCAGCCGTGCCAGCGCCCAGCCCATGCCCATCGCGCCGTGGCCAAAGCCACCGATCGGCTCGCGGAACTGTGGCGTCGGCCAGCGTGCGCCGTCGGCATCGACGATCGCCGCTTCCTGCATGCGGCGCCCGGCCGCAGCCGCCAACTCCAGCCAGCGCGTTCTGCCAGTGGCCTCGGCCAGCGCCAGCAGCGGCAGGATCATGCCGGACACGCCATCAATCAGTTCGAATTTCACCGGCCCCTGGAAACCACGACGTTCCACTCCTTCCGCACAGCGCTCGGCCAGCGCGAGCAGTGCGGGGCGCTGCAGCAGATCATGCAATGCCAGCAGGGTCCAGATCTGCGAGCCCGAGCCGACGAAACCACCATCGATCCCGGCGGGATGGCGCTCGCACATGGTCTGGAACACCGCAATGGCGCCTTCGATGGCCGGATCCAGCCCAGCCACCGGATCGGCGCGGCCCTGATCCACTTCCCGGCGGTAGGCCGCCAGCGCGAACGCAATGCCTCCCAGCCCGAAATACAGGTCGGGCTGCACCGGCTGGACGGTCCATCCTGTGCGGGTCACCTCGGGCGTGATCCACGTCATCGAACCATCTTCACCGTGCACGGCCAGACGCAGAAGATTCTCCACCGCGCGTGCCGCAAGCGTTCGTCGGCGCAGGTCCAGATCGTCCGCGCGAGGCTGCTGCGCGGCGTAGCTGTAGCCAGACCGAGCCTCGGCGCGGGCCAGCGCGTGCTGGTTCAGGTCGGTGGCCACCAACGTGCTGCGGATGGTCACGTCTTCGAGGTCAATGCGCATCGCACGCCAGTTGTCGGCGATGGAGCGGATGCGGGTCGCGTCCAGCTGCGAAGTGAAGATCGGAATGTCACCGTGGCGCAGGTCGTCCACTTCTCCACGTACGGTTTCCAGGTCCGATGGCGCAGCCGGTGACACCGCTGCATTGCGCACCAGCAGATCGATCGCGCGTTCAACCGCCTGGGCTTCCTTGTGCAGCGAGGCTGGATGCCAGAGCATCCGCCCGAGCTCGGCGTAGGCCATTGTCGGCCGCCGCACATCCCGCACCTGGCAGCCTTCGAAAGCCGCCAGGAGTGGCATCAGTTCGCCCTTTGCATCGAGCGCGCGCAGGCGCCCACTGGCGTCGATGAAGCCCTCGCTGATGTGGTCCCAGTACAACGAAACATCCGGCTGTGGGCTGGGGTGGTTCTGCGCGATGGCGACTTCGGCCTCGACCATGCCCAGCCGGGCCGGCCCCGTCCCATCCTCGACAATCACCGGCACCTGTACCCGCGGCTGCTCGCCCGGCAATGCGCCGGCGGCCGACAGGTCCACACCTTCCATGCCGAGGCCGGTGGTGCGGAACGGCACAATGCCGGTGCGCAGTACGGAATTGCGCATCAGCTTGATGGCCGTGTCGTAGGCGTCACCCAGGCCCGACGGCTCGACGTCGATCACCTGCGAGAACACACTTTCTGCATCGATCACGACCGGCACCGGCCCGACAGCGATCAGGTTCTCCAGATGGATGTCGGTACCACCGACCAGGCGCAGGATCGCCAGCCAATGGCCAAGACCGCGGTAGTAGGCACGCAGTTCTTCGTCATCGGCGCAATGACGGTGCGCGGCAAACGCGGCCCAGCCATGGCTGCCGCGATCAACCACACGCGGCACGCGCACCCGATCCGGGCCCTCGCCAAAGACCGCAGCGAGCAGGCCATCGAGCGCCGCATCGATGCGCAGCGAGCGCGGCTTGTACATCAGCACGCCGCCATCGAACTGCAGCCGTGCCACGGTCCGGCCGCCGCCGTGCAGGTCACCCCGTCCCAGCGCGATCGCACGCAGCGCTCCTGCCGGAGCGTCGAGCAGGTCCGTCAGCAGCGCACGATCACTGCCGATGCGCGCGCCCAGCTCCACCACGGCCGCGCATTGTCCTTCGAGCATGCGCGACAGCCGCGGCAACAGTACCGGATAGCGTCGCTGCAGATGTTCATGGAACCCCTCGCTGGTGGCGAGGGTTACGAATTCGTCCAGCGCACCGGCGCTGTCAAGCGGGCCGATGTCACCGCCGCGCGCAGCCGCATGCAGTTCCAGCAACAGCACACGATTGAGCTTGAGCTGGGCATGCTCACGCAGCGCCGCGTCGCCCTGCACGTGCAGCAGTTCGCGCTCACCGGGCTGCAGCGCAATGGCAGGGTCATGCAGGCCGGCCGCCAACGCGGCACGCGCATGGGCAAGGAAATGTTCGGTGATGCGCGCAAACGCGGCCGCAGCCGGAGAAGCGGTCATTACGCCCCCTGCAAGGTATCGGGAAGTCTGTTCCAGTTGCCGGCACGCAGCCGCAAGGCGCTGCGTGCCGGCTCGGGCTACATCAGCAACACAGGCAGTGATTGACCACGGACATCGTGGTGGTGCACTCGGTGCCACCACCGGTGATCAGGGTGTCGGAGGCCGAGGTGAGTGCGGACTCGGTAGCCGCAGCGCCATAGATGAACAGCGAACCCGCAGGGTTGGCGCACCCATCCACATCGTCCGAGCCATTGAGCCAGCCGGACACAACATCGTCATTCAGATCCATTCGCAATCTCCTGTCATTCACAACATGAGGCGTTGAGGACATGGATCGATTCCACGTCCCTTCGGATACGGCCAGTCCCTGGCATCAACATCATGCTGCGAGCGATACTGGATGACAGGTACAGCCGCCCGTGCACACTGCATTGGCACGCGATGCACAGTCAAGCTGCGCTGCGGCAGGCACGCGGATGCGCTGCATGCGCAGCACGGAAACGACACGGAATGAGTGGCCGCGCGGACATTCATGCACGACCGGATCGAACGCAACGGGAAAGGCATGGGATGGCCGGCCGGCGCCGGCACATCCGCAGGCCGGGTCAGCCCTTCAGCTGCGCCAGGATCTCGCGGGTCATCGGATCGGCAATCGCCACATCCTCACCCTGCAGCGCCGGCAACAGGCCACTGGCCAGCTGCTTGCCCAGCTCGACACCGAACTGGTCGAACGCGTTGATGTTCCAGATCACCGACTGCACGTACACGGCGTGTTCGTACATGGCGATCAGCGCGCCCAGCGCCTGCGGGGTCAGCGCGTCGAGCAGGATCAGCGTGCTCGGGCGACCGCCCGGGTAATCACGGTGCGGATCATCGCTGCTCTGGCCATTGGCCAGTGCCTCGGTCTGTGCGAGCAGGTTGGCCAGCAGGGCCTGGTGATTGATCGTGTAGGGATCATCGTTGTGCACGCAGCCAATGAAGTCGGCCGGAACGATGCTGGTGCCCTGGTGCAGCGCCTGGAAGAAGCTGTGCTGCACGTCGGTGCCTGCCCCGCCCCACCACACCGGCACGGTGTCGGTGGTGACCGGCGCACCATCACGCTGCACGCGCTTGCCCAGGCTTTCCATCACCAGCTGCTGCAGGTAGGCCGGCAGCAGCGCCAGGCGCTGGTCGTAGGTCATCACCGCATGCGTGGCATGGCCCAGCACGTTGCGGTTCCAGATGTCGGTCAGGCCGTGCAGCACCGGCAGGTTGCGCTCCAGCGGTGCATCCAGCGCATGCGCATCCATCTGCGCCGCGCCTTCCAGCAGCTGCTCGAAGCGCTCGAAGCCGATCGCCAGCGCGATCGGGAAACCGACCGCCGACCACAGCGAATAACGGCCACCGACCCAGTCCCACATCGGCAGCACGCGATCGGCGGCGATCGCGAAGGCCTTCGCGGCACGTTCCGGATTGGCGCTGACTGCATACAGGCGCTCGCTGCCGCCCAGCCAGTCGTGCAGGATCTGGCCGTTGAGCAGGGTTTCCTGCGTACCAAAGGTCTTGGAGATGAGGATGCCGGCGGTCTTGGCCGGATCCAGCGTGGCCAGCGTGCGCTGCATGGCGGCGCCGTCCACGTTCGACACGAAATGCACGCGCAGGCGCGCACCGGTGACCGGACGCAGCGCGTCGGCGACCAGACGCGGGCCAAGGTCGGAACCACCGATGCCGACACTGACCACATCGGTCACGCCACTGTCTTCCAGCGCGCGCACCAGCACGCCCATGCGCTGGCGGATCCCGCG
This sequence comes from Stenotrophomonas maltophilia, assembly GCF_002138415.1. NCBI lineage: Bacteria > Pseudomonadati > Pseudomonadota > Gammaproteobacteria > Lysobacterales > Lysobacteraceae > Stenotrophomonas > Stenotrophomonas maltophilia. The sequence continues at coordinate 1,739,979 of NZ_CP015612.1, read as the reverse complement.
CGCGGTGGCATAGGCCTCGGCCGCCACCGGCGCATCGACCACATCGCCACGCAGCGCGGTGTGCAGCGCGGCGCGACCTTCGGTCAGGTTGACCTGCTCGCCGCGGAACAGGCGGGTGATGGCACCACCGACATCACGCTCGGCAGCCAGCGCCAGCAACGCCTGCAGCGCCGCGGCATCGTATTTCTGCCGCGCGAAGTTGACGTACAACGGACCGACCCGCAGCGCCAGATCCTGCACTCGGCCGGGTTCGGCGGCGAGCAGGCTGGGAATGCTTGCGCCCTTCAGGCGCTGGGCGTGGGAATGCAGCGAGTCGAATCCGTTGTTCGTTGTCATGCGGCCTGGGTCGGGATCGTGTCGTTGGTGTGGGTGATCTGGTTCTTGCCATCAACGTACACCAGCTTCGGCTTGAAGCTGTCAGCTTCCTGCTCGGTCATGCTGGCGAACGCGGCGATGATGATGATGTCACCGACCTGCACGTGGCGCGCGGCGCCACCGTTGAGCGAGACAACGCCGCTGCCGGCTTCGGCGCGGATGGCGTAGGTCGAGAAGCGCGCACCGTTGGTCACGTCCCAGATGTGCACCTGCTCGAACTCGCGGATGCCGGTGGCAGCGAGCAGGTTGTCATCGATGGCGATCGAGCCTTCGTAGTTCAGCTCGGAATGGGTGACGGTGGCGCGGTGGATCTTGGTCTTGAGCAGGGACAGGTGCATGGGGGCGCTGCAACGGCAAAGGAAAGAGCGGATTCTAGCACCCGCTTGGCCATCGTCAGGGGTCTGCGGCAGGACGCTGAAGGCTGTTCAGGCGCCCTCCCCCGGCGGCGGCGCCGCGGCATGCCCGGAACTGCCCTGCAGAGACAGCCGGAACACCGTATGGAGGGCCAGCCCAGCGACCAGGCCGAAGCCACCCGCAGCCAGCACCTGCAAGGCATAGCTGATCACGTCGAAGGTGTCGACATAGCGCAGGCGCAGCAGCAGCGGGCCGCTGTCGTCGCCCGGCCAGGCGCAGACAACCATGGCCAGCGCGCCCAGCCCGAAGCCCACCAATACGAATCCGGCCCGGCGCAGGCGCTGCTGAGACTGCAGGATCAGCGCCATCGGCAACAGCACGGCAATGGCATTGCAGACCGCCAGTACGAACATCAGCCCGCCACCGATCAGGGCCGGCACCGGCGTACGCCCGAGGTCCAATGCGAACAGCAGGCCGCCGAACAGCTGCGCCGGCAGCATGCCGGCAGCCAGCACAGCGAGGATCGAGGCCTGGGCAAGGCGGCCGGCGTCAGTGGTGCGGGGTGTCATGTCCGGTTTCCCGTCCGTGGGATGGTGAGAGGCGCCCATTGCGGGCGCCCCGGAGCCGCATGCGGCTCAGAACTCCAGGTTGTCGATCAGGCGGGTGGTGCCCAGCCGCGCGGCAATCAGCGCCACGCGGCCACCGCCGTCGAAGGTCGGCTCGGCCAGTTCCGGAGTGCGCAGCACCGCGTAGTCGACCTGGAAACCGGCGGCCTGCAACGCAGCGGTGGCATCGGCCTCGATGCGCTCGCGTGCCTGCCCGGCGACGTAGCCCTCGCGCATGCCCAGCAGGGTGCGGTGGAGGGTGGTCGCAAGCGGGCGCTGTTCGGCGCTCAGGTACTGGTTGCGCGAGCTCTTGGCCAGGCCATCCTCGTCGCGCACGATGTCCGCGCCGACGATCTGGATCGGGAACGACAGCTCGGCCACCATCTGCTTGATCACGGCCAGTTGCTGATAGTCCTTGCGGCCAAACACGGCCACGTCCGGCTGTACCTGCAGGAACAGGCGCGCCACCACCGTGCACACGCCATCGAAGTGCCCCGGTCGGCTGGCGCCTTCCAGCACTTCACTGACGCCGGGCGCGTGCATCTGCGTGGTCTTGTCCACGCCCAGCGGGTACATCACCTCGACGCTGGGCAGCCACACCGCATCGCAGCCGACCTGCTCCAGCCCGGCCACGTCGGCCTCGGGCGTGCGCGGGTAGCGGCTGAAGTCCTCGTTCGGCCCGAACTGGGTCGGGTTGACGAAGATGCTCGCCACCACCCTGTCGGCATACTGGCGGGCCAGGGTCACCAGCGAATGGTGCCCACCGTGCAGGTTGCCCATGGTCGGCACCAGCGCCACGCGCAGGCCCTCGCGCTTCCACTGGGCGATCTGCCCGCGCAGTGCGCCGAGCTCGTTGAAGGTCTGGATCATTGGGCGTAGGCGTGCTGTTCGTCGGGGAAGCTGCCGTCGCGCACGGCGTCGGCATAGGCGCGGGTGGCACCGGCCACCGAGCCACCTTCGGCAAGGAAATCCTTGACGAACTTGGGACGGCGATGGCCACTGTCCAGGCCAAGGAAATCGTGCAGCACCAGCACCTGGCCATCGCACTGCGGGCCGGCACCGATACCGATGGTCGGCACCTCCACCGCAGCGGTCACTTCGGCGGCGACCGGGGTCGGCACGCATTCGAGCACCATGATGCTGGCGCCGGCAGCGGCCACGGCCCTGGCATCTTCCACCAGCTGGCGCGCGGCATCGCCACGCCCCTGGATCTTGAAGCCGCCCAGGCGCAGCACCGACTGCGGGGTCAGGCCGAGATGGGCGCAGACTGGAATCTCGCGCTCGACCAGGTAACGGATGATGTCGACCTTGAAGCCGGCACCTTCGATCTTGACCATCTCGGCACCGGCCTGCAGCAGCTGCAGCGAGGCATCCAGCGCGCGTTCCGGGGTGGCATCGGCACCGAACGGCAGGTCGGCCACCAGCAGCGCACGCTGCAGCACGCGAGCCACGGCGCGGGTGTGGTAGACCATGTCGGCCACGGTCACCGGCAAGGTCGAATCATGGCCCTGCACGACCATGCCCAGCGAATCGCCGATCAGGATCAGGTCGACGCCGTTTGCGTCGAAAGTGCGGGCGAAGCCGGCGTCGTAGGCGGTCAACATGACCAGCTTCTGGCCATTGCGCTTGGCCTCGGCCAGGGCGGGAACGGTCCAGGGCTTGCTGTCTGCGTGGGTGCTCATGTGCTGATAACCGGGGGAGATAACCCGGGCATTATCACCCTATCGGCGCAATCCCGCAGGCATCCACCCGCATCACTGCATCCCGCACGCGGCCATGGCCGGGAATGGCCAGATCCGGCGCGATTTCGGCCAGCGGCACCAACACGAAGGCACGCTCGTGCAGGTAAGGATGCGGCACTTGCAGACCGGGCTGGTCGAGCACCTGCGCGCCATACAGCAGCAGGTCCAGGTCCAGCGCGCGCGGGCCCCAGTGCACCGCCGGGTCGCGTACGCGACCAAAGCGCTGCTCCAGCGCCAGCATCGCCTGCAGCAGCGTGTCGGGCGGCAGCGTGGTGTCGACCGCAGCCACCGCGTTGACGAACGGCGGCTGGTCCTGGTTGCCCCAGGCCGGTGTGGCATACAGGCGCGAGGCCTGCTGCAGGCGGGTCCCGGGCAGCCCGTCCAGCGCGGCAATTGCCGCGCCGACGGTCTCAGCCGCGTCGCCGAGGTTGGCGCCGAGGCCGATCCAGGCAAGGGTCATCGCTTACTCGCCCGCCGCACCGGCCGGGGCACCCGGGCGACGACGACGGCGGCGACGCTTGCGCGGTGCTCCGCTTTCGTCATCTCCCTCTTCGCTGTGCATCGCATCCAGCGACGACTCCAGTTCGCGCCCGGACTGCGCCTGCGCCTCGCGCCAGAACTCGACATCGGCGGCGTGCTCGGCCGAAGCCACCTGGCGCAGGCTGAGGAAGTCGAACGCAGCACGGAAACGCGGATGGGTCAGGGTACGGAACACGCGCTTGCGCTGGCGCGAGCCGAAACGTGACTGCAGCAGCCAGATCTCCTGCATCGGCAGTGAGAAGCGGCGCGGCAGCGCGATGGTGCTCAGCTGCTGCACCGTGACGCGATCGGCGGCACGGCGCTGCGCCTCTTCCGGTGCCACGCCCTGCTTGAGCAGGGTTGCCTGGGCGCGGCAGAACGCCGGCCACAGCAGCAGCGCGAACAGGAACGCGGGCGAGACCGGTTCGTCGTTGGCCACGCGGGCATCGGTGTTGGCCAGGCCCTCCACCAGCATGCGGCGCAGCGCGCCGGTGCGGTTGGATTTCAGCGCCTTGGCGCTTTCCGGGAACAGCACGTCGAGCAGGCCGTAGCGCTCAAGGCCTTCGAAGCTGGCCACGCCGTGCCCGGACAGGAACAGCTTGAGCACTTCCTCGAACAGGCGTGCCGGCGCGGCTTCGTTGAGCAGGCCAGCCAGCTGCGGGATCGGCGCGGCGGTGCCCTCTTCGATCTGGAAGCCGAGCTTGGCCGCCAGGCGCACCGCACGCAGCATGCGCACCGGGTCTTCGCGATAGCGCTGCTCGGGGTCGCCGATCAGTTTCATCAGGCGCGCCTGGACGTCTTCGAAGCCGCCGGTGTAATCACGCACCGAGAAGTCCTCGATGGCGTAGTACAGGGCGTTGCAGGTGAAGTCGCGGCGGATGGCGTCGTCTTCGATGGTGCCGTACACGTTGTCGCGCACGAGCATGCCGTTTTCCATCTCGCGGTCGCCGCTGCCGTCATCGCTGTTGGCACGGAAGGTGGCGACTTCGATGATCTCGCGGCCGAACACGACGTGGGCGAGGCGGAACCGACGGCCGATCAGGCGGCAGTTGCGGAACAGCTGCTTGACCTGTTCGGGCGTGGCATCGGTGGCCACGTCGAAATCCTTGGGTTGGCCATTGACCAGCAGATCGCGCACCGCGCCGCCGACAAGGTAGGCGCCGAAGCCGGCATCGCGCAGGCGATAAAGCACGCGCAGGGCGTTCGGGCTGATGTCCTTGCGGGAGATCGTGTGCTGGTCGCGCGGGATGACGCGCAGGCTGAACGGTGATGTAGCAGGGGAAATGATGTTGGCGCTTCCGGTTGAAGTTTCGGGATTGCCCAATGGCATCGAGGTGCATATACTAGCGCTCCTGCCTCGGCAGCGACACAGTTACGCTCCCTTCGTCTAGTGGTTAGGACGTGGCCCTCTCAAGGCTAAAACAGGGGTTCGAGTCCCCTAGGGAGCGCCAGTCGCCGCAGCAGGAACCGAAAAAGCCCGCCTTGTGCGGGCTTTTCTGTTTTCCGGGGTTTGCATTGGCATCGGTCGGCCTGGTCGCAGTAGCACCTCCCTGTTCCTGCGTGGGAGGGGGCGGGCCACCCCCTCCAGACGATTTCCCGCGACGGCGGCACGAACAGCCTCGCTCCTCCGCAGCCAATTCAATCCCGACGCGCAGACCTGCGTCCGCCACCCGCAATGTGTCGAGAGGCTGCAGGCCAGCCGATCCAGGACCGTTGGCGCCATGGATGGCGCCATCGAGCCCCCATGGATGGGTTTACGGCGTGTCCTGGATCGGCTGGCCTGCAGCCTCCCCACGGAGAAAGGAGGCGCTGAAACACAGGCCGGCCGTCAGCCTTCCATCTGCTCCAGCTCCTTGCCCTTGGTCTCGCGCACGTAGCGGACCACGAAGAAGATCGAGAGGATCGCGGCGACCGCGTAGATGCCATAGGCTCCAGCCAGGCCGATACCAGTCAGCAGCATCGGGAAGGTCACGGTGATCGCGAAGTTCGAGGTCCATTGCGCGGCACCCGCCACCGCCAGCGCCGGGCCGCGGATCTGGTTCGGGAACATCTCGCCCAGCATCACCCACATCACCGGGCCCCATGACATGTTGAAGAACACCACATAGACGTTGGCCGCAACCAGCGCCAGCCGCCCCATGCCATCGGACAGCTGCAGGCGCCCATCGACCAGGCTGCCGCTGGCAAACGCCACCACCATCAGCACCAGCGCCACCGACATGCCGACCGAGCCGATCCACAGCAGCGGCCTGCGCCCGATGCGGTCGATCAACAGCACCGTCAGCAGACAGGCGCCGATGCTCAGCGCGCCGGACAGCACGTTGATCAGCAGCGCATCGCTTTCCGAGAAGCCCACCGCCTGCCACAGCACCGCGCCGTAGTAGAACACCACGTTGATGCCGACCAGCTGCTGGAACATGGCCAGACCAATGCCGACCCAGAGGATCGGGCGCAGCTTGCCGCTGACCGTGTCGCGCAGGTCGGCAAAGCGCGGCTTGTGCTGGTCCTGGGCCAGGCTGGCTTCGATCTCGGCCTGCTTGGCCGCCGCTGCGGCCTCGCCGTACAGCCGCGACAGCACCGCCCTCGCCTGCTGTTGACGCCCCTTCAGGACCAGGAAGCGCGGGCTTTCCGGTATCACCAGCAACAACAGCAGGAACAGCCCCGACGGCAGTGCCTGCATCCAGAACATCCAGCGCCAGGCCTCATGGCCCAGCCACAGCGGCTCGGTCGACGCTCCGGCGGCACGGGCCAGCAGGTAATTGCTGAGGAAAGCTGCGAACAGGCCGCAGATGATCGCCATCTGCTGCACCGTGGCCAAACGCCCGCGATAGCGCGCCGAGGCCACCTCGGCAATGTAGGCCGGCGACATCACACTGGCCGCGCCCACCGCGAAACCGCCAAGCACGCGTGCGGCGATGAACAGCCAGGAGGCGTGAGCGGCACCGGCACCCAGCGCCGAGACCAGGAACATCAGCGCCGAGGCGATCAGCACGCCACGACGGCCCAGACGATCTCCCAGCCAACCGGCCAGGAAGGCACCGATCGCGCAGCCCAGCAGCATCGAGGCGACTTCGAAACCGAGCGCCGCCTCACTGGAGTTGAAGGCTTGGCGAAGGCCATCGACCGTGCCATTGATGACACCACTGTCGAAGCCGAACAGGAACCCACCCAGGGTGGCCACGCAGCTGATCAGGACGATGAATGCAGTGTTCTCACCACCATGGGAGGCGATGTTGGGCTGGGCTGGGGACATGGACGATCCTGCTGGGAAGGGGGCCGGCCATCCGACGCGGCCGGCTGACCCGCAGCGTCGCACAGGCCTCACCCCGCCGCCAATGGCCGCCACGGCCGCGCCTGCCAGACGCCCGATTTCCGTCCCGCGCCGACACCGGGGGCCAACCTGTTCTAGAATTGGCGGGTTCAGGAATCGATCCACCCCCAGCCCATGCCCTTTGTCGTTACCGAAAACTGCATCAAGTGCAAACACACCGATTGCGTGGAAGTGTGCCCCGTGGATTGCTTCCACGAAGGCCCGAACTTCCTGGTGATCGACCCGGATGAGTGCATCGACTGCACCCTCTGCGAACCGGAGTGCCCGGTCAACGCGATCTTCCCGGAGGACGATGTTCCTGCCGGCCAAGAAAGCTTCGTCGCCCTCAACGCCGAGCTGGCGAAGGAGTGGCCGGTGCTGACCGTGCGCAAGGACCCGCCCGCCGACGCCGGCGAATGGGACGGCAAGCCGGACAAGCTTAAGCTGCTGGAGCGCTGAGAAGCGCCTGCTGCGGCAACGAAAAAGGGCGCCATGGGCGCCCTTTTTCGTTGCTCGGCAGATGCCAACCGCAAGATCCGGTAGGTGCCAACCTTGGTTGGCACAGAAGCGCCGACCAAGGTCGGCCCCTACCCGGGCAGGTGCGGACCTGGCCCGCACCCACCCGACCGGCCCTTACTGGGCCAGCTTCGCCTTCAGCGCGGCGATCAGCTTCACCGGCGCTTCGGCGGTGGCCGGCAGGCCACGCGGGTCGACCGCGGAGATGTAGGCGCCAGCATCGACGGCGACCACGCGGACCAGGAAGTTGCTGCCTTCGTAGGCCACGTCATACGAGCCCAGCAGCTGCGCGCGGCTGGCGATGGCCACGCCTTCCACGCCTTCCAGCGCGGTGCCGACCTTGGCGAAAGCCTCGTCCTTGCCGCCGGCGATGGTGAAACCGGTGTTGCCCACGGCCGGGGCCGCAGCCGCAGGCGCGGCCGGCTTGGTCGCCGATGCCAGCGTCGGCACCTTGTTGTCACCGGTGGTGGTCGGCAGGTTCAGGTCCGGCGGCACCTCCAGCGGACGCATTTCCGGAGCCAGGGCATAGTCGCCCTTGACACCACGCTTGAAGCAGCCGGTGGTGCCGGCGGCAACGGCCACCGCAAGCAGGGCGTAGGACAGCACGCGGACGGTGGATACGGATTGACGCATGTGAATCTCCTGGGTCAGACCAAGACGGAAGGTCAGTGGCTGGAAAGGGCTTCGAGGGCGGCGATGTCGCCGGCAAGGTGGTCGGCCGCCGGATGATGCGGCGCCGACAGTGGCAGCAGCGGCAGGCGCAGGTCGTGGCCGATGCCGATACGGCGCAGCAGCGCCTTGACCGGGATCGGGTTCGGTTCAACGCCGCAGAACTCATGGAACGGCTGCAGGCGCGCATCCCAGGACTCGGTGGCTTCGTGGTCATGGGCGGCGGCCAGCTCGCACATCCGGCGGTAGGCGCCGGGCAGCACGTTGGAGCCGACCGAGATCAGGCCGTCGATACCGGCCCGGATCGAACGCGCGGCCGTACCGTCGTCGCCGCTGAGCACGGCGAACTGCGGGTTGCGCAGGGCGAGCAGCGCCTGCACCCGGCCGGTGTCGCCCACCGCCTCCTTGATGCCGACGATGTTGGGGTGGCTGGCCAGCTCGGCCACGGTCTCCGGCAGCATGTCGCAACCGGTACGGCCAGGCACGTTGTACAGCACGACCGGCAACCCGCCCTGGTCGGCAACGGCACGGTAGTGCGCGATCAATCCGGCCTGGGTCGGCCGCACATACGGCGGGGTGACCACCAGCGCGTGGCTGGCACCGAGCGCGGCGGCGCGGCGGGTCTGTTCGATGGTTTTGGAGGTACCCGACAGGCCGGTACCGGCCATGACCGGAATGCGGCCGCCGATACGCTCGACCGCGCTGGCCAGCAGCTGGTCGTACTCGGCATCGGTGAGGGTTGCCGCTTCGCCGGTCGAGCCAGCTACGACAACGCCATGGACGCCACCTTCCAGTTGCAGATGCAGCAGGCGCTGCCAACCGTCGGGATCGAGGGCGCCGTCGGCCCGGAACGGGGTCGCCAGCGCGGTGATGAGGCCGGAAAGGGACAAGGACGTGCTGCTCTTGGCTGGGAAGGGAAAACGCCCGCCACGAAAGGCCGGGGCTGACCTGAATGTTACTTGCGGCGCGAAAGCACGGGCAAGTATGCTGGACACCGGTGGATCCCCGCCTCTGGCGGGCATTCAGACTAACGCATGCATTACCCGGAATCGCCTTGACCGACACCACCCCGCGCCCCGCGCCGAGCGAAAACCACCTCCTGATCAACGCCTACACGACGCATCCGGAGTCCCCCCTGCTGTCCGTCACCCGCCGCATCGCCGACAGCGGCTGCAATCTGGTGGACGCACGCCTGGCCACGGTCGGCCGCGATGTCTCGGTCACCGCCCTGGCCACCGGCTCGTGGGATTCAGTGGCCAAGCTGGAGGCGATGCTGACCCGGCTGGAGCGCGAGGAAGGCCTGAAGCTGGTCTGGTACCGCACCGCGGCCAAGCAGGCGCAGTCCAACCTGCTGCCGTACATCGTCGAGGTGATCGCCGCCGACAAGCCGGGCATCCTGTTCCAGCTGGCCGATTTCTTCGACCGCCAGGGCATCACCATCGAGAACCTGCAGAGTACGCGCTACCGCGCCATGCAGACCGGTGCGGAGATGTTCAGCGCGCAGGTCACCATCGGCGTACCAGCCAACATGCACATCGCCGCGCTGCGCGACGACTTCCTTGAATTCTGCGACCACCTGAACCTGGACGCGATCATGGACCCGATGAAATTCTGATTCTTCGCGCGCCTCTCACGGGCGCGTGGCGTTTCATGCAATTGTCGTAGAAAGAACCCAGGCTCGACAGAAGGACCTCATGAACAACGGCGATACCCTGGACAGCACCACCCTCTCCCTGCCGCTGGCGCTGTCCGGTGGCGAACAGGCCACTCTCGGCGACTATGCCGGCCACTGGCTGGTGCTGTACTTCTATCCCAAGGACAGCACCCCCGGCTGCACCACCGAAGGCATCGACTTCAACGCACTGCTGCCGAAGTTCAAGAAGGCAGGCGCGGTGGTACTCGGCGTCTCGCGCGACTCGGTGAAGTCGCACGACAACTTCTGTGCCAAGCAGGGCTTCAACTTCCCGCTGGTCAGCGATGGCGACGAAGCGCTGTGCAGCGCCTTCGACGTGATCAAGATGAAGAACATGTACGGCAAGCAGGTACGTGGCATCGAACGCAGCACCTTCCTGATTTCCCCCGACAGCCGCATCGTGCAGTCCTGGCGCAAGGTCAAGGTTGCCGGCCATGCCGATGCCGTTCTCGCCGAACTGAAGGCCTCCCAGTCCAAGTGAGTCCCACTGCCTACTGTGTCTGCCATCACCCTGCCCCGCAGCAGGCCGTGGTGGTTTTTCCCTGTCCGTAACCAGGAATCGACGATGACCCGAGGCAAGCGCATCTACGTGCTGGATACCAACGTGCTGATGCACGATCCCACCGCGCTGTTCAAATTCGAGGAGCACGACGTCTACCTGCCCATGCAGGTGATCGAGGAGCTGGACAACGGCAAGAAGGGCACCTCCGAAGCGAGCCGCAACGCCCGCCAGGTGAGCCGCTTCCTCAACGAGCTGGTGCAGGAATCCGGCCTGGACAACCTGGCCGACGGCATTCCGCTGCAGCGACCCAATGGCCTGCAGCTGCGCGGCAAGCAGAGCGCCGGCAAGCTGCGCTTCCAGACCAGCCATTTCGACGCGGGCAAGAGCTTTGGCAAGGTCATTCCCGACAATGCCATCCTCGGCGCGATCCTCGCGCTGAAGGAAGAAACCCCGGACCTGCCGGTGGTGTTCGTTTCCAAGGACATCAACCTGCGGATCAAGGCCGCCATCGCCGGCATCGTGTCCGAGGACTACGAGAACGACCGTGCGCTGGACGATTTCAGCCTGCTCTACACCGGCGCAACCGAACTGCCGGAAGACTTCTGGAAGCGCCACGGCGATGACCTGCGCAGCTGGAGCGACAAGGGCCGCACGCATTACGAAATCCTCGCGCAGGATGGCGAGGAGTGGTACCCGAACCAGTACGTCTACCTGCCCGGCGAAGACGAGGTCGAACTGCGCGTCAGCCGCGTGGTCGGCGATGGCAAGGTGGTGCTGTCGCTGGTCGATGATTTCCGCCACGGCAGCCACGCCGTGTGGGGCATCAGCGCACGCAACCGCGAGCAGAACTTCGCGCTCAATGCCCTGATGGACCCGGAGATCGACTTCGTCACGCTGCTGGGCACCGCCGGCACCGGCAAGACCCTGCTGGCGCTGGCCGCCGGCCTGGCGCAGACGATGGACCAGCAGCGCTACCGCGAGATCATCATGACCCGCGCCACGGTCAGCGTCGGCGAGGACATCGGCTTCCTGCCCGGCACCGAGGAAGAGAAGATGACACCGTGGATGGGCGCGTTGACCGACAACCTGGAAGTGCTCACGCACAACCAGGAAGGCGGCACCTGGGGGCGCCAGGCCACCAACGACCTGCTGGCCAGCCGCATCAAGATCCGCTCGATGAACTTCATGCGCGGCCGCACGTTCCTGTCGCGCTACCTGATCCTGGACGAGGCGCAGAACCTCACCCCGAAGCAGATGAAGACGCTGATCACCCGTGCCGGCCCCGGTACCAAGATCGTCTGCCTGGGCAACGTCGAGCAGATCGACACCCCGTACCTGACCGAAACCACCTCGGGCCTGACCTACGCGGTGGATCGCTTCAAGAACTGGCCGCATAGTGCGCACATCACCCTGCGCCGTGGCGAGCGCTCGCGCCTGGCCGATTACGCTTCGGAGGTGTTGTGAACCGCGGTACCCGTCTGCTGCTGCCCACGGCTGCGATCGCGCTCGCAGCCGTGCTCGGCGCCTGCACCACCACGCGCGGCCCGGCCAGCGTGCCGACCGCCGAGCGTACCGGCCAGTCCTGGGTGGTCACCCGCCCGATCATCGCCGCGCAGGTGCTCGACACCTGCTCGCGCCCCAGTCCCGGCCGCGAGGCCGGGCGGGTCAGCGGCTACTGGGCACCCAGCCGGCAGCAGATCGACCAGCTGGAAGCGCAGCTGTCGTCGCTGGAGTCACAGGTACCGAAGGTGCTGGACTTCGACCGCCAATACGTCGGCATCGAAAGCGCCGGCAAGCGGCTGATCTACATCAACGCCTTCCATCTGCCCGACGACAGCGGCATCAACCCGGCACGGGAAGCGATCCGCGTCTGTGACGGCGGCACGCAGTTCTGGGGCGCGGTGTTCGACCCGGCCAGCAACACCTTCAGCGAGCTGCAGTTCAACGGCGGCTTCGGCGGGCCCTGAGGGGCCCCGCCGATGGGAATACGCCTGCCCACCTGGGTCTGGATCGGCGCGGTCGCGCTCTCGTGCGTGGCCGGCATGGTCAACGTGGTCGGCTTTCTCGGCTTCGAGCACCAGGCGGTCAGCCACATGACCGGCAGCACCAGCCAGCTGGGCATGGCGCTGGCCCAGGGTGACTGGCGCGCGGTCGGCCACCTGTGGGGACTGCTGATCGCGTTCTCGCTGGGCGCGATGCTCAGCGGCCTGCTGATCCAGGACAGCGCCCTGCAGCTGGGCCGCCGCTACGGCGTGGCGCTGGCGCTGGAATCGGCACTGCTGCTGGTGGCCATCCCCCTGTTCGAACAGCATCAGATCTGGGGTGCACTGGCCGCCGCCATGGCCTGCGGCCTGCAGAATGCGATGGCCACCACCTTCAGTGGCGCGGTGGTGCGCACCACCCACCTCAGCGGCATGTTCACCGACCTCGGCATCGGCCTGGGCCACCTGCTGCGCGGACTGCCGCTGCAGGTACGGCGGCTGACCCTCAGCGGCCTGATCATCAGCGGCTTCCTCGCCGGCGGCATCCTCGGCGCCTGGTTGTTCATGCGCTGGCAATACGACGCCCTGCTCGCCCCCGCCCTGCTGACCGGCCTGACCGGGCTGGGTTATGTGGTGTACCAGCAGTGGGCGCGTTGGCGGCATTGAGGGCCGCGCTCCAGGGGTCAGATTCCTTTTCCTGCGGAAAAGGAATCTGACCCCGTCTACCGGCGGCAACGCTACCGCCTTTACGGTGACCACGGCACAATCGCTGGATGAGCCCGACCACTCCCGTTTCCGCCCTCACCATCGCCGGCTCCGACTCCGGCGGTGGCGCCGGTGTCCCTGCCGATCTCAAGGCCTTCGCCGCGCACCGCGTGCATGGCCTGGCCGTGTTCGCCGCGCTGACTGCACAGAACACCCGTGGCGTCACCGCCGTGCATGTGCCACCGATCGCATTCCTGCAGGCGCAGATCGAAGCCTGCTTCGATGACTTCGACATCCATGCCGTGAAACTCGGCATGCTGGCCAACGCCGAGGTGATCCATGCGGTCGCCGACGCACTGGAAAAGCATCGCCCGCCGCACGTGGTGCTGGACCCGGTGATGGTCGCCACCAGCGGCGCGCGCCTGCTGGAGGAAAGTGCGCTCAAGGCCATGCGCGAACGCCTGCTGCCGTTGGCGACGCTGGTTACACCCAATACCCCGGAAGCAGAACTCCTGATCGGCCGGAAGATCGGCAACGGCGATGACGCCGAACAGGCTGCCTCTGCCCTGCTCGATCTCGGTGCCGGTGCGGTGCTGCTGAAAGGCGGCCACCTGCAGGAAGGCAACCGCGTGATCGATCGCTATTTCGACGGCGTCAGCAGCGAAGAATTCATCCACGCTCGCCTGCCGCTGGACGCACATGGCACAGGCTGCACGCTGGCCTCGGCCATCGCCGCGCAGCTGTGCAATGGCCTGAGCCTGGCCAATGCCTGCGAAGCCGGCATCGACTACGTTGCGCGCGGCCTGCAGCAGGGCTACGCGCCTGGTCGCAGCGAGGTGCTGGTACTCGATCACTTCGGCGCGGCACCGCACGCATGAGTCTCGCACCGGACGTCGTTGCCGTGCAGTGCACTGATGGCCATCGCTATGAAGTGATCGCCTGCGTGCCCGCACAGCCCATCGCGCGCCTGCTGTGGCTGCCAGCGCTGGGCGTGGCCGCGCGTCACTACCTGCCACTGGCATTGGCGCTGGCGACGAAGGGCGTGGCGGTCTACCTGCATGAGTGGCGCGGCAATGGCAGCAGCTCACTGCGCCCCTCGCGCACGCAGGACTGGGGCTATCGCGAAGTACTCGAACAGGATCTGCCGGCCAGCCAGGCCGTCCTGGCCGCAGCCGATGACGCCACCGACGCCCTGCCCCGGATCATCGGTGGACACAGTCTGGGCGGGCAGCTGGCCTGCGTGCATGCCGGCCGCAACCCGCAGCACTTCAACCGGCTGTGGCTGGCCGCCAGCGGCTCACCGTTCTGGCGCGGGTTCCCGCCACCGCGTGGCTGGCTGCTGCCACTGGTCTACCGCTTCCTGCCGTGGATCGCGCAGCGCCAGGGCGTGCTGCATGGCCGTCGCCTCGGCTTTGGTGGCACCGAAGCGCGCGGGCTGATTGCCGACTGGGCACGCGTGGGCCTGAACAACCACTACGCCGCTGCCGGCATGGACGAAGACCTCGATGCGCAGATGGCGCGCGTGCACGGCAGCGCACAGGCGGTGCTGATGGAGCACGACTGGCTGGCACCCACCGGATCGATGCAGACGCTGCTGGCGAAGCTGCCGAATGTGGACGCGCAGCTGCGTGTGCTGTCCGCGCAGGAACTGGGCACGCGCGCCGATCATTTCGCGTGGCTGAAAGCGCCGGAGGCTGTAGCTGACAGCTTTTTCATTCAGTTGGATGAAAATTTTCACAAAACTGTTGACGGTGCGCGCCGACATCCGCATAATTCCGCTCCTGTCGCAGGGCGCCCGTAGCTCAGTTGGATAGAGTACCTGGCTACGAACCAGGCGGTCGGGAGTTCGAATCTCTCCGGGCGCACCACTCGACAGGTTTTCAGCATCCGCCGCTGAAAATGCAGTAAAATTAAGCAGTAAGTTGATTGTGTACCGCGCGCCCGTAGCTCAGTTGGATAGAGTACCTGGCTACGAACCAGGCGGTCGGGAGTTCGAATCTCTCCGGGCGCACCATACACAGTCAGCACAACAAGTTTATGTAATTGGCGCCCGTAGCTCAGTTGGATAGAGTACCTGGCTACGAACCAGGCGGTCGGGAGTTCGAATCTCTCCGGGCGCACCATTACACCGAAACAGCAGGCCCCGGCCTGCTGTTTTTTTATGTGTGTTTTTCGGCAGGGCTGCGCCCTGCACCTGCAGATGCTTCAAGCCAAGGCAACGGCAACAGCAAAAGCTGGCATTCCGTGGGTTGGCGGGGCGACATGGACAGGCAGGACACGCCGTAAACCCATCCATGGGGGCTCGATGGCGGCATCCATGCCGCCAACGGTCCTGCCTGCCCATGCCGCCCACCTCTGACAGATTTCCGCGATCTGGTAGATCCACGCCATGCGTGGATGACTCCATCGAGTTCGAGTATTTCGATAATTGATCGAAGAGCATCCACGCATGGCGTGGATCTACCGTGTCGACCAAGGTCGACACCTACCAGAGCAGTACGCCGTTCCGACAGAACGCGGAAATCTGTCGAAGGCGGGGTGGGTCCGGTTGCGGGGGCGTGAGCCGCATGGATGCGGCGACCGAGCTTACATGGACGTACTTGCAGCGTCCCCCGCAACCGGACCCACCCCGCCATCCCTCAGCAAACCAGCTTCTGCTGTTGCTGTTGCTGTTGCTGTTGCTCCAGCTCGTAGCGGGTGCAGGGCGCAGCCCTGCCGTACCCCTAACTCCGTGCCATTGACTGCCACCACTGCGACAGCAGCTCCGGCCTCCGCAGGCGCTCGCGCCACCAGCGCAGTGCCGCGCCATCCTCACCGGTGCGCCAGGCCAGCCAGAAGGTCTCTTCCGGCTTGTGTTCCTCCACCTCGCGGATCACCAGCTGGCCACGCGCCACTGCAGCGCGCGCGCACGGCTCGGGCAGGAAACCGAAGCCCACGCCTTCGCATTGCAGCTTCAGCTTGCTGGCCATGTCCGGCACGGTCAGCATCTCCTGCCCCATCAACAGGCCCACCGTGCGCGGCAGCAGCCGCCGCGCCGAATCGGAAACGGCGATCGCGCAGTGCTCGACCAGCTGCTCGCGACCGAGCACGCCCGGCACGCTGGCCAACGGATGATCCGGCGCGACCGCGAACACGAACTCCACCGTGCCCAGCGGTTCGACCACGTAACCACCGCCACTGGGCCCCTCGCCCGGCGCACCGACCAGCAGGTCGGCGCGGCGGTCCAGCAGGGCCTCCCAGGTGCCGGACAGAGCCTCGCCGATCAGCCGCAGCCGGGTCGGTGCCTCGGCCTCACGAAACGCGGCGATGTCCGGGCCGAGCAGCCAGGTAGGGAACACCGAGTCCACCGCCAGCGTCAGTTCGGTCTCCCAGCCCGACGCCACCCGGCGTACCCGCAGCTCCAGCTCGCGGGCGGCGCGCAGCAAGTGCCGGCCCTCGTCCAGCAGGGCGCGTCCGGCCTCGGTCGGCTCTGCACGCGGGCCAACCCGGTCGAACAGCTGTACGCCCAGGTCCTCCTCCAGCTTGGCCACGGTGTACGAGATGGTCGAGGGCACTTTGTGCAGGGCCTTGCCAGCGCCGGCAAAGGAGCCGCGGCGGTCGATGGCATCCAGGATCTGCAGGGCATCGAGGCTGAGCTTGAGCATTCGAATTTTTCGATGGTGGCTGTCAAAACTATCCGTTTTTCAAACCCCCGGCGCAAGCGGATACTTCTCTCCAACGGGGAAACACCGCGGCTACCGCCTCACCCCGCCCCATCGAAACCATCGAACAAGGAGATTCCATCATGCTGCAGATCCGCAAGAGCGCTACCCGTGGCCTGGCCGAGCATGGCTGGCTGTCCTCGCGCCATACCTTCTCCTTCGCCAACTACTACGACCCGCGCTACGTCAGCTTCGGCCCGCTGCGGGTGATCAACGAAGACAAGGTGATCGGCGGCCAAGGCTTCGGCACCCACAGCCACAGCAACATGGAGATCGTTTCCTATGTGCTGGGCGGCGCGCTGGAGCACAAGGACTCGATGGGCACCGGCTCGGTGCTGCGCTACGGCGACGTGCAGCGCATGAGCGCCGGCAGCGGTGTCAGCCACAGCGAGTTCAATCACTCGGCCGACGAGACCGTGCACTTCCTGCAGATCTGGATCTTCCCGGACGCGGAGAACATCACGCCGTCCTACGAGGAGACCCACTTCGCCCCGGAAACCAAGCGCGGCCAGCTGCGCCTGATCGCCTCGCCGGACGGTGCCGACGGTTCGCTGCGCATCCACCAGGATGCCCGCATCTTCGCCACCATCCTCGATGGCGGCCAGAAGCTGCACCACGCCCTCGGCAACGGCCGTGGCGCCTATGTGCAGGTGGCGCGTGGCCAGCTGCAGGTCAATGGCATCACTCTGGAAGCCGGTGATGCGCTGCAGGTCAGCGACGAAGCGCAGCTGACCCTGGAAAACGGCAACGACGCCGAAGTACTGGTGTTCGACCTGCCGCTGTAACGACAACGCCCGCGATGCCGAAAAGCATCGCGGGCGCATGTGTAGAGCCGCGTCAGAACCTGTAATTCAAGCTCAACCGCACATTGCGCGGCTCACCCCAGGTGTAGGTGCTGTACCAGCTGAAGATCGTGTAGTAACGCTTGTCCAGCAGGTTGTTGACGTTGAGCGTGGCCGACAGGCGATCGTTGAATTCATAGCGCGCCATCGCATCCAGCAGCCAATAGGGCTGGGTGCGATGCACCACTTTGGCCTGCGTGGCCGGGTTGGTGATCTCGCCGAAAGTGGAATCCTGCCAGCGCGCGCCGCCGCCCAGCGTCAGGCCTTTCCAGTCGCCACGCAGGCGATAGCTGGTGTGCAGGCTGAACTGGTTCTCCGGCTCCAGCGTGGTGACCTTGGCACCAGCCTGGCGGGCGATCTTGTGGGAGAACCCACCCTGCACCTGCCAGCCTTCCGCCAGCTGGCCCGACATTTCAAGCTCGTAGCCCTTGGTACGCACGCCCATCAGGGCGCGATACGCATCCTGCCCGTCCGGCGTCTTGCCGCCGGTGGGCTGGGCGAAGTTGTCCTGGTCGAGCTGGAACAGCGCCGCACTGGCGTTGAAGCGGCCATCGAAGAATTCCGCCTTCAGGCCCATCTCGTAGCTGCGCCCTTCCAGCGGATCCAACGCCTTGCCCTGCTCGTCGCGTTCGCTGTGCGGCTTGAAGATGGTGCTGTAGCTGGCATACACCGAGTAGTGCTCACCGAGGTCGTAGACCACGCCGGCATACGGTACGAACACGCCGGTCTCACGCGTCTGTGGCGAACGGTAGCTGGCCAGGCGGCTGCCAACGATCACCTTCAACGGATCAGCCACGTCGAAGCGGCCGACCACGTAGACGCCATTCTCGCGGGTCACTTCATTGTTGTCGTAGGTGCGCTGCCACTGCGGTTCGGCAATGTCGCCATTCCAGCTTCGGTAGTCCGGCACGGTGTCCGGAAAACCCTCCTGCGGCCCATAGCCGGTGTTGGTCCAGCGCTTGCGCGACGCGCTGCCGCCGACCACCAGCTCATGCTCGCGCCCAAGCAGCCCGAAGCGCCCGCTGACGTAGAAATCGGCGGCGTTGCTGACGGTCTTGCCAACGTACTTGCCGAGCCACAGGCTGACGCCCTCGCCGGTCAACGGATCGGGATTGCCGGCGGCGGCACCGGCCAGTGCGGCGTCATAGCCATTGACCTGATGGTTGAGCTGCAGCTTGGCAACCCAGTCATTGTTGAACGTGTGCTCCAACGTGGCGAAGCCGGTGCGCACATACTGGCGCCAGCCACTCCAGCGCGTGCCGTTGTTGAACGAGCGCGGCATGTCATTGAAGTTGCCGGCACTGTCCAGAAGTGGGATGCCACCCCAGGTCGAGCCCTTCGGGTCGCTGTCCATCGCATCGCCACCCACGGTCAGCAGCGTACGCTCGCCCACATCGGCCTCCAGCACCGCATAGCCCACCTTGCTGGTGCGCTGGTAGAAATCGAGATTGGAATGCTTGTCCTGCCAGGCGCCAACGGCGCGGCCTCGCACGCGACCATCGGCGGTCAGCGGGCCGCCCACATCGATCTCAGCACGGTAATCGTCCCAGCGGCCGACACCCAGCGTCGCACTGCCGGCGAAGTCCTTGCCCGGCTTCTTGCGTACCAGGTTGATGGTCGCGCCCGGATCACCCATGCCGGTCAGCAGGCCGGTGGCGCCCTTGAGCACTTCAATGCGGTCATAGATCGCGGTATCGCTGAGCGTGTTGCCCGCCGAATAGGCCGAGTCGCGCGACATCGGGATGCCGTCGTACTGGAAGTTCTGCACGGCAAATCCACGCGCGTAGTATTCGGTGCGCTCGCTGTCGTAGGTCACGATGCTGATACCCGGGGTCACCCGCATGACGTCATCGATGCCGTTCAGGCCGAAGTCGTCCATCTGAGCGCGGGTAATGACGCTGATGGTCTGTGGAGTCTGCCGCGGGGTCAGCACCAGGCGGGTGGCGGTGGCGATGGTGCCGGGCGTGTACGCGCCGCTGCCCTCGGTGATGGTGCCGAGCAGGTTGGCGGTGACCTGCACGGTCTGCAGGGTCTGCGATGCCGGGGCCTCGGCGGCCTTGTCCGGCTCCGTGGCGGACTGCGCGGCTGCGATGCCGCTGCTGGCCAGTGCGGTGATCAGCAGGCCCTGGGCAAGCGCCTGCGGCAACGCACGGCGACGCGGCAATGGGGACGGAATACGGGCATCAGGCACAGACAGCACGACGGGACCTCCACGATCGGGTGGGATCCTCTGGCGGCGGCTGGAGGGAAGACGGGGACGCGACCGGATGGCCGCAGGCGCAGGAGTGTACTCCCCTGCGCCCCGGCTGTCGTGCGGTGTGCTGCCGCGGGATCAGCCTCCGATGGCGGCGCAGGCCTCCAGGATCAGCGTGGTCACTTCCGTCGGCTGCGAGGCCAGCGAGGCATGGCTGGCGTCCAGCTCCAGCAGTCGCTTGGGCTGCATGCGCGTGGCCATGGCCTTCTGGTTTTCCGGCGCGATCATGCGGTCGTGGCGGGACAGCTGGTACCAGCTCGGCCTGTGCTTCCACGCCGGGTCGCTGACTGCGTCACCAAAGGTGCTGGCCAGTGGCGCCTTCTGGGTCACCGCCATCACCCGGCCCTCGTCTTCGCTCAGATCCTGGCAGAAGCTCTCATGGAACTTGTCCGCACGCAGCCACAGGTAGCCATCGCTGTCCGGCGCAAGGTTCGGCGCCGCCTCCGGCAGGTGCTGCTGGGTGATGCCACCGGGGCTCTCGCCGGCATCAGGCGCGAAAGCGGCGATGTAGACCAGGCCCTTCACGTTGGGCTCGTTTCCGGCCTGGCTGATCACGGCGCCGCCATAGGAGTGGCCGACCAGCAGCACCGGACCGTCGATCTGCCGGATCATTTTCTGGGTGCGTCCTGCGTCGTCGGCCAGCGAGGTCAGCGGCAGTTCCACCGCCTGCACACGGTCGTGGCCGTTGCGATGCAGTTCCAGGATCACCTTGGCCCAGTGTGCGGCCCCGCCCCAGAATCCATGGACGAGGAGGATGGTCGGTGTCGTGCTCATGTACGGATCTCCGGCAGCGGCCGGCGGGATGCCGACCGTGCAGCCACTGTCCGTGGGCGACGTTAATCACCAGTGACGCGATCGGGTCACTGCAATCGTATGCGTCGCCCGATGTCACGCATGGCACTTGCCGAGCCGATCTGAAAACGTTTTCATAAACGCCCCCTGGAGCTTCGCATCGCGCATGACGCCTTCATCCCCACGTGCCCAGCAGCACGCCACCCGCGCCGCCTTCTTCATTCCCGGATTCGCCACCGCCGCGTGGGCGCCCATGGTGCCCTACGCCAAGGCCAAGGCCGGGCTGTCCGACGCCAGCCTCGGCGCCGTGCTGCTGTGCCTTGGGCTCGGCTCGCTGCTGGCGATGCCGTTGGCAGGTGCACTGACCGGGCGGCTGGGCTGCCGCCGGGTGATGGTGATCACCTGCGCGATGATGCTGTGCGCACTGCCCTTGCTGGTGCTGGCGCCCTCGCCGGTGGCACTGGGTGCAGCCTTGTTCGTGTTCGGCGCCGGCGTCGGTGCGCTGGATTGTGCGATGAACATGCAGGCGGTGGCGGTCGAGCGCGACGCCGGGCGCGCGATGATGTCCGGCTTCCACGCCTTCTACAGCATCGGTGGCTTCATCGGCGCCGGCTGCATGACCGGCCTGCTGATCCTGGGTACGCCGCTGTGGTTGGCCGCGCTGGTTTCGGTGGCGGCACTGCTGCTGGTCGCGGTGCTGTCGGCGCCGCACTGGCGACCGCAACGGATCCTGCACGAAGGCCCACTGCTGGCGCTGCCGCACGGCGTGGTGCTGTTCATCGGCGTGCTGGCCTTCGTGGTGTTCCTCGCCGAGGGCTCGATGCTGGACTGGAGCGCGGTGTTCCTGGCCGAAGTGCGGCAGGTGCCGCGTGATCAGGCCGGCGCCGGCTTCGCGCTGTTCACCCTGGCGATGACCGCGATGCGCCTGTTCGGCGACGGCATCGTCGAGCGCCTCGGCCGGACCCGCACCCTGGTCATCGGTGGCATCACCGCTGCAACCGGCTTCACCTTGGCCACGCTGGTGCCTTCGTTCCCGGTTGCGCTGGCCGGCTACGTACTCGTCGGCCTGGGCTGCGCCAACATCGTGCCGGCGCTGTTCTCGATGGCGGGGCAACAGCGGGTGATGCCGGAGAGCATCGCCATCACCGCGGTGACCACGCTGGGTTACGCCGGCATCCTCGCCGGCCCGGCAGCGATCGGCGCACTCGCACATGCCACCAGCCTCGGCTTCGCCTTCCTGTGCGTGGCCGCATTGCTGCTGGGCGTAGCCGCATCCACGCGATCACTGGCACGACGAGTGGCCTGATAGAAAAAGGGGACGGAGGGGATTAAGTCGTTTCTAGCGCAAGTGTGCGGGAAACGACTTAATCCCCTCCGTCCCCTTTTCTCAGCTGCGCGTCAGCCACTCGGCCTGGGCCGGCAGTTGCGGTGCCGGGCACGCACTTGGCGGATGGTGCTCGTCGCGCGCCATCCAGTCGTCGACCACTCCCGCCAGCAGATCCAGCCGCAGTGGCAGGGTGATGTGGTCCTCGCCGCGCATCTCGATGTAGTGCGCGCGCGGATTGGCCTGGGCCAGTTCGCGGCCCTGGCTGACCGGAATGTGCTGGTCGCCCTGCCCGTGCAGCAGCAGCACGCAGGCGCGGGTATCGGCCAGCGCGCGCGCCACGTCCACGCGGTCCAGGTCAACGTCGATGCGGCGGCTGGCGGCGGCGATCACCTGGTTGATGTCCTGGCCGCCGTAGCGCCAGCGCGCGTACGACGCCACCGCCTGCGCCTTCAGGCCTTCCGGCTGCAGTCCCATCAGGTGCGGGATCATCGTGCGGATCGCCACACCGGCATTGGCGAACGATTCCATCGCCACCACGCCTTCCACCTGGTCACCGAGCTTGTCGGCGGTGAACACCGCCGTGGCCGCGCCGTAGGACACACCGAACAGGTACAACGGACCGGTCACTTCACCGCGTGCACGCAGCTCGCTGATCACATCAACCACGTCATCGGATTCGTAGGTGCCGTATCCGGACGGACCGGCACCGGACTGGCCGTGGTTGCGCAGGTCGAGGGTGACCACGCGGTAGCCGGACTCGGCCAGCTGCAGCGACCACGGCAGCATCGAATCACCATTCATCATCCAGCCGTGCAGCAGCACCACGGTGCCGCGCGGTGCCTGCGCACGGAACGGTTGCGGTACTGCCAGGCTCAGGCCGGTATCCAGTGGCAGGCCGTTCTCGTGGCGCTGCGGCAGGTAGTGGTAACGCGCGCCGTAATCGCCGGGATCGAACACACGCCAGAAGATCGGCACGCCATCGCGGCCCGGCGCGAAGCCGTGTCGGTTGGGCAGTTCGGCGATGGCCGCGGCAATGCGCGGGCGATCGAGCAGGGTCGACACGCCACCCGGTGCGATCAGCCGATCGGCGAGCGAGGTGGACGAGGCATTGATGGAGGAGGAGCATGCAGCCAGCCACAGGCCGGCGCACGCCAGCAACAGCAGCAGCAGGCGCTTCATATCACGTCATAGGGGTGAATCAGACAGGTTGGGACGTTAATGCCTCGATAGACCGGTCATCTATCGCGCGTGGATGACGGCTTGATGACAACGCAGGAACGATTCAGTTTGGTGTACAAGCTGTATCCGTTCAGTCATTGATCCGGATCAATGAACGCGCGCGCAGGATTGCCCACAGTGCCGCCATGCGCACCTCGTTCAAGCTCGCCATTGCCCTGGCCGCCACGCTGGCCGCCGCCTACGGCATCGCACGCACCACGCCCTACTGGTTCGCACCGCGACAGACGGCGCAGGTCGACATCCACGATCCGGCATTGATCGCGCAGGGGCAATACCTGTCGCGCGCGGCCGACTGCGCGGCCTGCCACACCGCACCGGGCGGCAAGCCGTTCGCCGGTGGCCTCGGCATGCAGACGCCGATGGGCACGATCTATTCGACCAACATCACCCCCGATCCGGATACCGGCATTGGCGCCTACGACTATGCCGACTTCGAGCGCGCGGTCCGTCGCGGCATCCGTCATGATGGGCAGCCGTTGTATCCGGCAATGCCGTACGCCTCGTACGTGATCGCCAGCGATGCCGAGATCAAGGCGCTGTACGCCTACTTCATGGGCTCGGTGCAGCCGGTGAAGCAGAGCAACGCCGACAGCACGATTCCCTGGCCGGCCAACATGCGCTGGCCCCTGGCCTGGTGGCAGCTGCTGTTCGCACGCCCGCGCACGTTCAACCCGGATCCGTCGCTGGATGCCGGCCAGCAGCGCGGCGCCGAACTGGTGGAAGGCCTGGCCCACTGCGGCGCCTGCCACACGCCACGCGGGTTGGCGTTCCAGGAAAAGGCGATGGCCGATGATGGCAGCCGCCAGTTCCTGTCCGGCTCGGTGCTGGAAGGCTGGTACGCGAAGAACCTGCGCAATGAGTCGACCGGACTGGCCAGCTGGAGCGAGGGCGAGATCGTCGACTTCCTGCGCACCGGACGCACCGATCGCTCGGCAGCCTTCGGCGGCATGGCCGATGTGGTCGAGCACAGCACCCAGTATCTGTCCGACGCCGACCTGCTGGCGATGGCGCGCTACCTGAAACAGCTGCCGGCGCGCGAGGGCCGCAGCGCCCAGTGGTCGCCGGGTACCGACACCACCACCGCCGCACTGCGCAGCGGCGACTACCGTGTTGCCGGTTCGCTGGCCTATGCCGAGCACTGCCAGGCCTGCCACCGCGCCGACGGGCGCGGCATGGCCCGCGTCTATCCGGCGCTGGCCGGCAACTCGATCGTGTTCGCCGATGACCCCAGCTCGCTGGTGCAGGTGACCCTGATCGGTGGCCGCACGCCGCATACCCCGCATGACCGGATGGCCTTCACCATGCCCGGCTTCGAACAGCTGCCGAATGCGCAACTGGCACAGATCCTGACCTTCATCCGCAGCAGCTGGGGCAACCAGGCCAGCGCAGTGAGCGAGGTCGACGTGGCGCGCATGCGCCGGGTGGTGCGCGACAAGCCGGTGCACTACGTTCCGCAGGAGGCCGCACGATGAAACGTTCGCGCAAACGCTCCCGCCTGCTCGTCGGCAGCGTGGTCACCCTCGTGCTGCTGGCCGGTGCCGGCACCCTCGCCTATCGCTATCTGTACCCGGACCTGGATGCTGCCGTAGCCAGCACGATCGATATCCTCGATGCGCAGGGCAAAGTGGTCGGCCACTACCACGCCCCGAGTGCCGAGGAGATCGCCGGGCTCGGCAATGCCGAATCGGTGATGCTTGGCCGCCGCCTCCTCAACGAGACCGCACGGCTGCTGCCGGACAACGTCGGCAACGATCTGAACTGCAATTCGTGCCACATGGCCGAGGGCAAGCGGCCTTTCGGCAATCACTACTTCAACACCGGCGGCGGTGCCTATCCGCGTTACATGCCGCGCCCGGGCAAGGTGATCGGGCTGACCGAGCGCATCAACGGCTGCCTGCAGCGTTCGATGAACGGCAAACCGCTGCCGAAGGACGCGCCGCAGATGCGCGCGATGCTCGACTACATGGCGTGGCTGAGCAGTCCGGTGCCAGCGGGTGCAAAGGTGGCCGCCCCCAGCGAGGGCCCTATCGACAGCACGCTGACCCCGGACCCGATCCGTGGCAAGGCGCTGTACGCCGTGCAGTGTGCCGCGTGCCATGGCGACAACGGCGAAGGACGGCGCGACGCCAGCGGTGACATCGCCTTCCCGCCGCTATGGGGCGACCACAGTTTCAACATCGGCGCAGGCATGGCGCGCTTGTACAAGGCAGCCGGCTTCGTCAAGCACAACATGCCGCCGGCGGTGACCCGTGAGCCGCCACTGGGCCAGCAGGTGATGCCCGACCAGGATGCGGTGGACATCGCCAGCTACTTCATCAACCAGCCCCGACCGGACTTCGCCAACAAGGCCAAGGACTGGCCGCGCGACCCGAAACCCAAGGACGCGCGGTACTGAGGAGGGCGTGGTTCAGCGCTTGACCAGCTCGACCCGGCGATTGCGCGCCTTGCCTTCCTCGCTGCCATTGTCGGCCACCGGCTTGTCGGCGCCGAAGCCGGCCGCCTGCAGGCGGTCGGCGTTGACCCCCTTGGCGGTCAGCGCCGCCACCACCGAACGCGCCCGATCCTCGGACAAGCTGCGGTTGTGCGCGGCCGCACCGCTGTTGTCGGTGTGACCTTCGATCGACAGTTTCAGCGACGGATCGGCACGCAGCAGGTCCAGCACCTGCGCCAGCTGTGGTTCGGACGTCGGCAGGATCTGCGCCTTGTCGGTGGCGAAGTTGACCTGGATCGCCACGCGGCCGTCGCTGTCCAGCTTCTTCTTCAACGCATCGGCCGGCAGCAGCGCCGCGGTCTGGGTGAAACCCTTGCGCTCGGCCACCACCCAGCCTGCGCTGAGGTATTCCAGGCGCGCATGCACCCACACCTGGCGACCATCAGCCAGATCGACGCGGTAGACCACGGTGTTGTAGTTGTCCCAGCTGTAGCTGGCCGCATTGCCGTAGGACGACTGCACCTGCTTCGGCACGCCCTCGGCCGCCTCGTGCGGGATGCGCCCCTCGAACACCTTGGTGCCGTTGACCTGGGCCATCATCGCCTCAAGATTGCGACGGACTTCCTGCATCGAGTATTCGCGCTCGCCCTTGTCGAAATCGGCAGCGAAGGTGCGGCCCTCAACCTGTTCGAACTGATCGCCGGTCCAGAACGGGAAGGCATCGAAATCACGCTGCTCGGGTTTGTTCCGGTCACGATAACCGGCCGGCAGGGACAGGTGCGGGAAGCTGTCCGACCACTGCGCGGTGGCCTTGAACGGCACGTCATCCACGACCACCAGTCCAGCGCCATTGCTGTCCACTGCCAGCTGCACCCACACGGTGCGGTTGGCCTGGCGCAGCACGTAGACCGTGGTGGGCGCGTCCTGTTCACCGTTCACCGCATCGATGAAGCCACCACCGATCTCGCCTTCCAGTTGCGGGCCGTAGTAGATGTCGCGCAGCAGCGTGCCTTCATAAACCTTGCGGCCACCGGCGGCGGTGATCACACCGTCGAAGTTGCGCTGCACTTCCAGCGCGGAGAACGCCTTGTCGGGGGCCGCTTCACTGTCGGTCACGATGCGTGCCGACCAGCTCGGGCCTTCCACCCAATGCACACCATCACCCATGCGGAACGGGAAACGCGCCCAGGCGCGCGGGTGCGGGGCGTTCTGCGGCGCGTAGCCCTGCGGCAGGCTGAAGAACGGCAATTCGCCCAGTGGGGCGTCGCTCAGCGGCACGCTGGCTGGGTCGAAGGGCACCAGCGGCACAGCCTTGCCCTCACGGTCGGTGAGTGCGGCGCCATCGGCGGCGGCTGCTGAACCGGCTGGGTCGGCGGCCGGTGTTGCGGCCCCGTCCGCCGTGGCTGGCGCAGGCGGTGCCACCTCTCCATCCGAGGGCGTCCGGTTGCACCCTGCCAGCAGCACCAGGGCTGCACCTCCCAGCCAGATCTTCGATCGCTTCTGCATCGCCACCACCTCAGGTCCATTGAAGCGCCGAGCATACCCGAAGGCCGTGACCGCCCCCACAGTGCCATCGTTCCTGCGCTGCCACGTCATGCCGATGTCATTGGCGCTGCCGACACTCCGGGGTTTCCTCCCTCTGAAGGTCCGGTTTCGATGCGAACGATTGCGCGTTTTCCCCGTGTCTCGCTGCTGGCCCTGCTGATCGCCCCCGCCCTGGACGCCCTCGCAGAAGCACCGCAGGGCGATACGGGCGAAGCGCGCAGCAGCGATGCGCGTACCCTCGACCAGGTACAGGTGATTGGTCAGGCCACCAGCTACGCGAAGACTTCGGTGCGCGCGGAAACACTGAACCGGCAGACCGTGATGAGCAGCGTCAACGACGCGCTCAACGAAGTGCCCGGCGTGGTGGTCAGCGAGGCCGATGCCACAGGCTCGTCGGTGTGGGGCACGCAGATCAGCATGCGCGGCTTCGTGACCAACCGTGATACCCAGCAGATCGGCACCACCATCGACGGTCTGCCCAATGGCGGCTCGGGTTACGGCGGCGGTTCGCTGGCCAACCGCTACATCGATACCCTGGACCTGGAGACGGTGGAAGTCAGCCAGGGCACCGCGGACATCTCCTCGCGCTCGAACGAGGCCCTGGGCGGTACCCTGAACTTCCTCACCAGCGATCCGCTGCAGGACAGCCGTCTGCGCTTTGTGGTCGGCGCCGGTGACAACGAGGCACGCAAGTACTACGTGCGCTACGACACCGGCCTGCTCGGCGGCCACACCCGCGCCTGGATCAGTGCCTCGTCGGCACGCGTGCACGACTGGATCGATGGCAGCGGCAAGACCAGCAACGACCACATTGCCGGCAAGTTCATCACCGAGCTGGACCGTTGGACGCTGACCGGCTACCTGTCCTACAACGATGCCGACGAGCCGGAATACACCAGCGTCTCGCCGAAGGGTTTCGCCACCAATCCGGACCGCGACAACCTGGTCGGCACCCTCACCGGCATTCCCTACCTGGACCAGAACTACCGTTCCGGCTCGCGTGCGCTGCGCGAGAACACCTTCGGCTACCTGCGCGCGGCCTTCGACGGCGGCAACGGCTTCAAGGCCTCGGTGGCGGCCTACGGGCACCGCATGGAAGGTCGTGGCGACTGGCTGCCACCGTACCTGGCACAGGTCAGCGATGATGGTGCCGGCCGCCCCGAGTCGGAGTACATCGGCGGAAAGACCGTGTATGGCGGCAGCAACCGCGGCCAGATCTTCTTCGTCAATCCCGACGGCAGCGCCGCGCAGCGCCTGGCCAGCTGCACGCCGCGGCTGGGCTTCACTGCCGAATACGATCCGAACTGCTATGCCGGCAACGTGCAGGGCGCGCAGTCGTATCGCCACACCCACTACGACAACGACCGCATGGGCGTGACCGCCGACGTCGAATGGCGCCAGACCTTCGGTGCGGTCGACAACACGATCCGCGGCGGCCTGTGGGTGGAGAAGCTGGACCGCTCGGCGCGCCGCGACTGGCACCGCCTGCTCAACGTTGGCCAGGACATCGCCTTCGATCACCAGCCTTACTGGGTGCAGTTCGAGGACAAGTACAAGGTCGACGAGCAGATGTACTACGTCGAGGACGTCGCCCGCTTCGGACCGTTCAGCGCCCGCCTGGGCGTGAAGCAGTTCTTCGTGGACCAGTCGCGCCGCCGCGTGATCGGTGCCAGCGAGCACGTCAAATCCGATTCCAAGTCCGATCCGCTGCTGTCCACCGGCTTCACCTGGGCGCCCGGCGTGGAAGGCATGGAGCTGTTCGCTGGCTTCTCGCAGAACTTCGCCGCCATTCCCTCCGGCGTGCTCGGCGAGACCGACCCGCAGCGCTTCCGCAACGTGGAACCGGAAACCGCCGACAACATTGAAGTGGGCATGCGCATCAGCCGCTGGCCACTGACCGCTTCGGTCACCCTGTACAACATCAAGTTCGACAACCGCATCGTCTATCTGCCGGCCGGCTTCGTCAGCGGCATTGACTACCTGGGCGAGACCGACGGTGTCTACGAGAACTTCGGTGGCGTGGAAAGCAACGGCCTGGAGGCGGCGTTCGGCTACGGCTGGGACAACGGCTGGCGGCTCAACGCTGCCTATACCTACAACCGTTCCAAGTACCTGGGCAGTGGCGATGCCGCGCGCGATACCCAGCTGGGCATCGTCGACGGCGCCAAGGTGATCGGCCAGCCCGAACAGACCCTGGTCCTGTCGGCGGACTGGCAGGGTGAGAACTGGAACTTCGGCCTGTCCGGTCGCTACCTGGGCACGCGCTACCTCGATGCCGCCAACGTCAACAAGCTGCCTTCGGCCACCGTGTTCAACGCCAACATCGGCTTCGACCTGCAGGGCCTGTCGCCGCGCCTGAAGGGCATGGGCGCCAACCTGGTGGTGAGCAATCTGACCGACAAGCGGTATCTTGCAGGGGTGGACGGCCGCGACAACGCCTTCATCGGCGCCCCGCGCACCGTCGGCATCTCCTTCCGTGTGGACCTGTGAGTGAGCCCGTGACTGATATCGGCCGTCGCCGGTTGTTGCAGGCCGGCGTTGCCGCCGGCCTTTCTCCGCTGCTTCCCAGCATCGCCCGGGCCGCAGCGATCGCCCCCGCCGCGCAGACGCGCAGCCTCGAAGACCTGCAGCACATTGTGGTGTTCATGCAGGAGAACCGCTCGTTCGACCACTACTTCGGCACGTTGCCGGGCGTGCGTGGTTTCGGCGATCGCTTCGTGGCTCCCGCGTCGGCGCTGCTGGCCGGCGGCCGCACGCGCAGCCTGTGGCTGCAACCCGATGCCAGCGGCACGCGCGCGATCGCACCGTTCCCGCTGGATACCGCCGCGCACTTCGGCTACATGCGGGTGGAGGGCACACCACACACCTGGCCGGACGCACAGCGCGCCTGGGACCACGGGCGCATGGGGCAATGGCCGAAGGCCAAGCAGAACCACTCGATGGGCTACTTCCAGCGCAGCGACCTGCCCTTCCAGTTCGCGCTGGCCGATGCCTTCACCATCTGCGACGCCTACCACTGCGCGATGCAGGCCGGAACCAACCCGAACCGGGTGTTCCTGTGGACCGGTCACAATGATGCACACGCGCGTGCTGGCGGTCCGGTGATCGCCAACTCGCACGACAACTTCCCGGAACATGGCGGGTATCCGGCGTCGTACCGATGGACCAGCTATGTCGAACGCCTGCAGAAGGCGGGCGTGTCCTGGCAGATCTACCAGGACATGGCCGACAACTTCACCGACAACCCACTGGCCGGCTTCGAAGCTTTCCGCCAGGCCTACCGCGCTGCGCCGGGGCATGACCCGCAGTTGCGCGCACGCGGCGTCAGCACACGTGGTCTGGCGCAGCTGCGCCAGGACGTGATCGATGGGCACCTGCCGCAGGTCAGCTTCATCATCGCCGATGCAGCCGGCAGTGAGCATCCGGGCCCGTCCAGCCCAGCGCAGGGCGCGGCCTATACCGCGCGCGTGCTGGATGCGCTGACTGCCGATCCAGAGGTGTGGAGCCGTACAGCGCTGTTGCTGATGTTCGACGAAAACGATGGCTTCTTCGACCACATGCCGCCACCGGCACCGCCTTCACCGGAAAACGGTGGCTGGGCGGGTGTGTCTTCGGTCAGTACCGAAGGCGAGTATCACCGCCATCCGGCACCGGGCGACGAGAAGTACGACGCCGCCGAACTTCGCGGCCGCCCCTATGGGCTGGGCCCGCGCGTGCCGCTGTATGTGATCTCGCCGTGGAGCCGCGGTGGCTGGGTCGATTCGCAGGTGTACGACCACACCTCGGTCATACGGCTGATCGAACGCCGCTTCGGCGTGGCGGCACCAGACATCTCACCGTGGCGCCGCGCGGTCTGCGGTGACCTGAGCAACGCCTTCGACTTCGCCCAGCGCGATACCCGTCCGTTCGTACGCGGCCTGCCCGACGTGAGCGCGGTGGCCGCACGTGCCGCCGCCCTGCCGGGACGCACCGTGCCGGCGTTGCCGGACGGACTGAAGCCGGCGAAACAGGAAAGCGGCGTACGCCCGGCGCGTGCCCTGCCCTATCGGCCACAGGCATCGATTGCTGCGATCGACGCCTCGGGTGTGGATCTGGCGCTGTCATGCGAAGGTGCGGCGGCGGTGTTGCATGTCTACGACCGGCTGCGGCTGGATGCGGTGCCACGCCGCTATACGCTGCTGCCCGGTACGCCGCTGCGCGAGCGCTGGCCGCTGGACGCCCAGGGCCGCTATGACCTGTGGCTGCTCGGCCCGAACGGCTTCCACCGCCACTTCCAGGGAGCGGCCAAGGCAGCCGCCGTGCAGGCTGCGGTCGAGCCTGCGGACGGCCAGCTGCGGCTGCACCTGCGCAATCTGGGTGACAGCGCGCAGCAAGTGCGCGTGCATGCCGGTGCCTATGCCGGGCACATGCCCGAGCAGACGCTGGCACTGCCCGCGCATGCAGAGACGTCGTTGGCGTGGGATGCAACGCCTACCGCCGGCTGGTATGACCTGCGCATCAGCGCGGGTGAGAGTGTGCTGCGCCTGGCGGGCCGTGCCGAGGATGGTCGCCCCGGCACCAGTGATCCGGCGATGGGCAGCGAACCACTGCGGTTCGAGCACGATTGAAGCATCTCTGTAGAGCCGAGCCCATGCTCGGCTGCTTTCCCGGTCAGCTATCGAAGAGCAGCCGAGCATGGGCTCGGCTCTACAGGGTAGACCGGTAGATTCAGGCCTCCTGCAACCCCGGCCGGCCGTGCTCCACCGCGTAGCGCTTCCAGCTCTGCACGGTACCGTTCGGCCGCATCACGGAATCCAGCGTCTTCATGTCGCCGATCCATGCATCACGGGTGACATCGCACAGCACATAGCCACGCTTGTCGGTGGTCGCCTTTAAATAAGGGCTGTGCGCAAGCTGGTTGTGGGCGTACGCGTCCACGTCCTGGCCGTCGGCACCGGACGTGATCGAGGTGGCAAGGAACTCGCTGGAGACCACGCCCGAATCACGATGGTCCTGCACCAAGTCGCTGGCGTAATGCCGGTGCGCGTCGCCACACGCCGTCACCACGTTGCCGAAGCCCACCTTCTGGATGTGATCGAGCAGGCGCCGGCGGCTGTCCAGATAGCCCGACCATTGGTCGTCGGACGACTGCACCATCCCGTCCTTCTCGCGCATGTAATTGCCCAACGCCACCTGGTGGGCAATGGTGTGCCAGCGCGGCGCGGCATCGGCCAGGCCGTCGAACAGCCAGCGCTCCTGCGTCGCACCCACAATGCTGCGCTCCGGCGATTCCACCTCCTCGCGCAGCGCCATGTTCACCTGCTTGCTGCGGTACTGGCGTGTGTCGAGCAGGTGCAGGTCCATCAGCGTGCCATAGCGTGCGCGCCGGTACATCTGCATGTGGCCATCGCGCGGGAAAGCCGAACGGCGCAGTGGCATGTTCTCGTAGTAGGCCTGGAACGCCTGTGCGCGGCGCAGCAGGAACACTTCGCTGGGCGTATCGTCCTGGTCTTCGGCACCGGCCCAGTTGTTGTCCACTTCATGGTCATCGAAGGTGACGAACCACGGTGCAGACGCATGTGCGGCCTGCAGGTCGGCATCGCTCTTGTACTGGGCGTAGCGGCGGCGGTAGTCGTCCAGCGTGTAGGTCTGCGGCCCGACATGATTGCGCAGGTTGGTGAACGGCTGGCCGTTCATCTTCCGCAGGCCTGGCTGGCTTTCGCCTTCGTAGATGTAATCACCGTAGTGGAAGACGAAATCCAGCGGCTCCTCGGCAATGCGCCGCCACGCGGTGTAGTGACCTTCTTCGTAGTGCTGGCAACCGGCCACCGCAAAGCGCACGCGATCCACCGCGGCTGTGGCTGCGGGCAACGTGCGTGTGCAACCGACCGTACTGGCGTGCCCGCCTACGGTGAAGCGATACCAGTACGGCCGTCCGGGCGCCAATCCGTCCAGCTCCACGTGCACGGCGTGGCCGAGTTCGGGATGCGCCATTGCCGAACCCTGGCGTACCACCTTGCGCATGCCATCGTCTGCTGCCAGTTGCCACTCGACCACCATCGGCCGGGTCGGCATGCCGCCACCGAACACCAGCGGCTCGGTCGCCAGCCGTGTCCACAGCACCATGCCATCGGCCGAAGGATCACCCGAGGCCACGCCCAGGGTAAACGGCGTGCTGGCGAACCGCGGCGAGGCCAGCAGGTTGCGCGGGTTCAGCGCGGTGGCATCGGTCTGTGCGGCCAGCGCGTGCGCCGTGCCCATCCAGGCGCCAGCAGCGGACAGGCCGGCCAGGGCCAGGAATCGCCTGCGATTGATCGTATCCACGGCTGCGCCCTCAGTTGTAGATGAAGTGGAAGTAGAAGAAGCGGCCGTAGTCGTCGATCTCGGTACGGAAGCGCCCGTTCGGACCGGTGCTGTAGGTCGGCTGCGTGTTGAACAGGTTCTTGGCCTCGTACTTCAGCGTCACGTGCCTGCTGACCTTGTGGCTGAAGCCCATGTTGAAGGTCATGTACGGGTCGTAGTACGAATCCAGCCACTGGGTATCGCCGAAGTCGACCAGCATCCGGCTGCGGTAGGTACCGGACAGGCGCAGCTGCGCACTCTTCCACGGCATGCGCCAGATCACCGAGCCGTTGAGCGACCAGTCCGGCTGGTACAGCAGACGGTCCAGGCGACGCTCGGTACCATCACTGATGCGGTAGTTGGTCTGGCCCTCCAGCCGCGTGGCGTTGAAGTACATGTCGAAGCGCTGGCGGCCCCATTGCAGGTTGCGGTTGGCCACCGCGAACTCGACACCGCGCAGCTTGGACTCATCGGTGTTCATCGGCTGGGTGACCCGGTAGCGCGTGTCACCCACGTTCTCGAAGGTAGTCAGGGTGTAGATGTCGTCCTTGATCACCTTGTCGAACAGCGCGATCGAGACCAGGCCGTTGTTGCCGTTGAAGTACAGGTCCCACGCCAGGTCGATGTTGGTGGCGCGCCGCGGCTGCAGGTTGGCGTTGCCCTGCTTGATGGTGCAGAAGCCCCTGCCCTCCTCGTCATCGCCACAGCTGGTGGTGGTGGCCTGGGCGATGTTGCTTGGCGTCGGCCGGCCCAGCGTTCGGCTGGCGGAGAAGCGCAGGCGCTGGTCCTCGGTGAGCTTGAACGTCGCATTCAAGGACGGCAGCAGGTTGTTGTAGCCACCACTGGTCCTGCGGAAGGCAGACGTATAGGTGGTGCCGCCATCGTCGCTGAACGGGCTGTATGCATCGAAGCGGGTGTGGTCGTAGCGCAGGCCACCGATCAGCAGCAACCGGTCCCAGGCGTAGTGCGCAGAGGCATAGGCATTGGTGATGTCCTCCACATACTTGTAGTCACTGGTGAAGTTGGCATTCGGATAGGCCGCGTTGTTGCTGCCCAGCGTCGGCGCCAGCTCCTCGTTCCACTTGCGGTTGTCGATCAGCGGGAAGCCCGGCACGCTGCCCAGCAGGGTTGAACCCGGGTACAGGTAATCGTTGAGCGTCGCACTGCTCTTGTAGTAGTCGAAGTCGATGTCCTGCCAGATCTTCAGGTGACGGTACTCGGCACCGGCGGCCAGGCCGAAGCCACGCGCGTCGGCGTCGATGTTGTAGCTGAAGTCGGCGCGCAGGTTGTCGATGCTCTCCTTGGCATCCCGCGGCGAGACATAGGCCTGTGCCGGGTTGAGCTTGAACGCCGAGCTGGTCAGCAGGCTGGAATCGGATACCGCCACTGCATTGGGAAAGCCGTGGCTGTCATTCTCGTAGTCGACGAATAGGTTGCTCGGGTAGGCGCGTACCCCCCAGTAGACCTGGCTGTTGTGGAAGGTCTCTTCGGTGTGGCCACCGCGCAGGGTCAGCCGCGAGCGGTCACCGATATCCCAGTTGAAGCTGGCGATGGCGCCGCGGTTGCTGCGGTCCCAGCGGTCGTGCCGGTTCTTGATGTAGATGCTGTTGATCTGGGTGGTGCCGCTGTCCTCGGTCTGGTTGCGGATCGGAAATTTGGCGTTGCCGTACAGATCGGTCTTGTTCATCGTCGAGTTCTCGTAGAACCGGTACGAGTACAGCAGCAGCGACGCGTAGAACGGATCGTCCGACGGCTTCCATTCCAGCTTGGCCGAGCCACCGAAGTTGGTGATGAAGTTGGTGTAGGTGCCGGTGCTGAAATTGCCGGGCGCACGCAGCCCGTTCCAGCCCTTGGCCTCGTCCGGCCCGGTGGTGCCGTCGGTGAGGTACTTGCCGGCGTCGTTGTAGTAGTAGTTCGACTCCACCCAGCGCTTGACGCTGTTGCGCGAACGCTGCTCATAGCGCGCCACCGCGACGATGCCGAATTCCTGGTCGGCACCAAACTGGTTGGAGAACACCATCTTGGCGCTCTTGCCGAAGTGCCCCAGGGTCTCGTGGTTGCCACCGGCGCTGCGCTCGACATTGGTCTCGGCCGTGGAGTAGATACCGGCCACGTCGGCAAACACGTACTTTCCGGAACGGTCGAAGGCGCTGCGGCTGATGATGTCGATCACGCCGCCGATCGCGTCCGGCGCCTGCTCGGCGCTGAAGCTCTTGTAGATGTCGGTGCGGGTGCCGATGTCGCTGGGAATCAGCTGCAGGTTGTTCATGCGCTCGCCGGAGCCACTGCCACCCACGCTGGCAATCGCGATGCCATCGATGGTGGTGTAGTTGAGGTTGGCCTGTACGCCGCGCACGGTCACGTAACGGGGCTCACCGGCATCCTCCACCGCACTCAGGCCCGGCGCGGCCATCAGGCTTTCGGCCAGGGTTTCGTCGCCATAGCTGTCCATCTCGTCGTAGACCACCGAATCCTTGATCACCGGCGAGGTCTTCTTCTGGTCGATCACCTCGTGCGCGGCAATCACCTTCACCGTGCCCAGGGTCGGCGCCACCACCGCCTCGGCCTCACGCGGCTTTGGCGCGGCCGGCTTCGGTTCGTTGCGTGCAGGCGCCGGATCGATGGCGATGACGTTGCCGTCCACCATGGTGTAGCCCAGGCCGGTCCCTGCAAGCAACGCATCCAGTGCCTGCTTGACGGTCGCACCCCGCGGCACCGCCCCGGCCACGTGCGCTTCACCGCCACCCGAATACAGGAACTGCACGCCGGAACTGCGCGACAACTGCTCCAGCGCACGCGCCAGCGGCTGCGCCGCGATCGGCGCCGACACGCGGGCCTCCAGGCCATCGACGGGAGCTGCAGAGGCCAGCGGAACGCTGCAGGGAGACAGGGCGAGGATGATCGACAGGTAGAGCGTGTTGCGCATCACGGTTCCTTGGAAGAGAGAAGGCAGCAGGTGCCGCTGCGTGGATCGTCAGCGGCTTCTCCCAAGTAAGAGCCCGCTTCCACCGAAGTGGAGAACGCGGATTCGATGAATCTTTTTTGACAGTGCGCGGCCACGTCGCCTTCAGCGACTGCCGACCCGCACCGTGTCGCCTTCGCGACGGACGACAAAGCGTGGATCGCGCTCGAGGAAGGCCTGCAGTGCGCCGATGCGATGCGCGTCCAGGCTGCCGGACAACCGCGCCGACGCCGCGCCTTCATCCAGCACCCGCACCTGCACCTGGTTGTGCCGGTTGAAGGCGGCAGCCACCTCATCCAGTCGCTCGTCCAGGAACGACACCTTGCGTTGCTGCCAGTCCAGCAGCATCGACAGCGGCACATCCAGCGACTCCACGGCATGACTGCGCGCGTCGACCTGCACGACCCGGCCTTCGCCCAGCTGTGCAAGGCGCCGCGCGTCCGTGCCCTGGCTCCATACTTCCACCTCGCCGGAAACCACGCCGATGCGCGTACCCTGCAACCGTCGGGACACATCGAACACCGTGCCAATATCGCGGATCCGCAACCCGTTCACCTGCACTTCGAACGGGCGCCGATCGCGTGCGATGTCGAACGTCGCCTCGCCCTGCAGCAGTTCCGCCTTGCGGCTGAACCAGCCCATGCGTACCCGCAGTCGGCTGTCCGCATTGAGCCGTACCTGTGTCCGGTCGGGCAGCACCAGGTCACGCAGTTCACCATGGTCGGCGCTGTACAGCTGTTCGGTGGGCATCAGCTGCGGAACCAGGCCCACGCCGAGCAGGGCGACACAGGCTGCGGCAGCCACCGCCCACCAGCGCGCGCGGCCGCGCCGCGGCGCAGCGCGCGGCGCGGCCGGTGCGCTACCGAACAGCGGCACCACCTTGGCGGCCGCCTGCCATTGCGGCACCGGCGCCTCTTCAGGCAATGGCGATTGCAGTGCCTCGCCGACCTGCCGGTGCAGCGCGAGGGCGTGCATATAGGCGCGCACGTGTTCGGGCGAGCGCTTCATCCAGTCCAGGAACGCAATCCGCCCGGCCTCGTCCAGCACGCTCTCGCGATTGCGCAGGAACCAGTCCATGGCCTCGCAGGCGATCGTATCGTCGGCCACGGGCGATGCGTTCCGGTTCATGTGTGCTCCCTGGCGCCCAGCGCCTTCCTGCAGGCCTCCAGCCCCTTGCCGATGTGCTTGCGCACCATGTGCACCGACACCTGCAGCTGCTGGCTGATTGCCGGGCAGTCCAACCCGTCGCGGTAGTGCAGCTCCATCACCCGCCGCGTCGTCGCCGGCTGTCGTGCGATGGTGGTGCGGATATCGTTCCAGCGCTGTGCGCGCTCGAACTCGCCTTCGATGTCTTCTTCGCTTTTCAGCACTTCCGCAAGCAGATCAACGTCTTCCAGCGGCGGCAGCGACGAACGCGCGCGCGCGTGCTCGCGCGCCAGGTTGGCCGCCACGGTGAACAGGTAGGCTTCCGGGTTCTCGACCGCGTCGGCATGCTCACCGGTGCTGCGCAGCAGGCGCAGGTAAACCTCCTGCGCCAGGTCTTCGGCATCTTCGCTGGCCGAACCGCGACGCAGGAAGAAGCCACGCAGCAGCCGTCGCCGCAGCGCATAGCTCTTCTCCCAGATCCTCACGCTGTTCACGGCCGGCCAACCACCCCGAGGCTGGAAAGCCCCGCAGGGTGACGGCCATCGATGACAGTGGCGTTTCAACTGCCGGCAGGCAGCCGCTAGAATGCCGCCCCTGCAGTTTCCGGCAGCCGGCACAAGGAGTGCCCCGCAATGAACGCCCGCACCGCCATCAACACCCTCAGCAGCCTGCTGTTCCTGCTGCTGGTCGCACACACCACCGCCTACCAGCAGCAGATGTGGCCACCCAGCCGGGTCATCCACGTGCATCCGATGGTCGTCGCCCTCGCCTACGCGCTCGGCCTGCTCACCCTGCTGCTGTGGATCGGAGGACGCCGCTTGCCGGAACGCTGCCAGCAGCTCGCAGGTTGGCTGCCGGTTGTGGCCTGGTGCCTGCTGGGCATCGGCGTGGCGGTCATCCCGATGTTCTTCCCGGGCCTGTCCCCGGCCTGATCAGCGGCCGCACCCAGCACGCCCGCCCATGATACGGCGCGCCGTGCCAACCCTTGCTTGCCAGAGACCCAAGCCGGGCCCGCCTATCGAAGCCGGGAGGCCGGGCCTACGCTTGTCTTCTCGGTGACCGCCACGGTCGCCCTTCGCGTCACGGCCCCGCCGTTGCGACCCCGCTCCAGTGCTGTGCGCCCTGCCGGTGTTGTCGCCCAGGCAGAAGTCCGACCGGCGCCCTCTGGAGACAGTCATGAACCAAGCCCTGATCCCCTTCGATACCGACCCGCTGGAAACGCGGGAGTGGCGTGAATCGCTGGAGGCGGTGATGCAGGCCGGCGGCCGGCCGCGCGCGCACTACCTGATCGACCAGCTGAGCGAGCTGGATGCGCAGCAGCACGGCGATCTGCATACCCGTGCATGGACCGCCTACGTCAACACCATCCCGCCCGAGCGCCAGCCGGCCTACCCGGGTGACCTGGCCATCGAGCGCCGCCTGAACGCGATGATCCGCTGGAATGCGATGGTGATGGTGCTGCGTGCCGGCAAGCATTCCAACGTCGGCGGCCACATCGCCACCTACCAGTCGGCGGCAGTGCTGTACGATGTGGGTTTTGATCATTTCTTTCGAGGCCGCACCGACACCTTCGACGGCGACATGATCTACATCCAGGGTCATTCAGCGCCAGGCATCTACGGACGCGCCTATGTGGAAGGCCGCATCGATCCGGCGCGAATGGACAACTTCCGCCGCGAAGCGGGCCGCGAAGGTCTGTCCTCGTATCCGCACCCTCGCCTGATGCCGGAGTTCTGGCAGTTCCCCACCGTGTCGATGGGGCTGGGGCCGCTGACCGCCGCCTACCAGGCGCGCTACATGCGTTACCTCGAGTATCGCGGCCTGAAAGAACACCAGGGCCGCAAGGTCTGGGCCTTCCTCGGCGACGGCGAGATGGATCAGCCCGAATCGCTGGCGGCAATTTCCCTGGCCGGTCGCGAGCGGCTGGACAACATCGTGTTCGTGGTCAACTGCAACCTGCAGCGCCTGGACGGTCCGGTGCGCGGCAACGCCAAGGTCATCCAGGAACTGGAAGGCACCTTCCGCGCGGCCGGCTGGAACGTGATCAAGCTGATCTGGGGCAGCGGCTGGGACGACCTGCTCGCCCGCGACCACAGCGGCCTGCTGCGCCAGCGCATGATGGAATGCGTGGACGGCGACTACCAGACCTTCAAGTCGCAGAACGGTGCCTACGTACGCGAGCACTTCTTTGGCCGCTACCCCGAGCTGCTGGAGCTGGTCGCGCACATGAGCGACGACGACATCTGGGCGCTTGCGCGTGGTGGCCACGATCCGCAGAAGGTGTTCGCCGCCTACCAGCAGGCCGTGAATACCAGCGGCCGGCCGACCGTGATCCTGGCCAAGACGGTCAAGGGTTTCGGCATGGGTGAAGCCGGTGAAGGCCAGAACATCAACCACCAGTTGAAGAAGATGAGCGCCGATGCGGTGCGCGCCTTCCGCGACCGTTTCAACCTGCCGGTCAGCGATGAGCAGCTGGAGGAGATGCCCTATCTGCGTCCGGAGCCGGGCAGCGCCGAGGCCGCCTACTTCGCCGAACGCCGCCGCATCCAGGGTGGACAGCTGCCGGCGCGCCTGGCCAAGCTCGATCCGCTGCCGCTGCCGCCGCTGTCGATCTTCAACACCCAGCTGCAGGGCAGCGGCGATCGCGGCCAGTCCACCACCATGGGCTTCGTGCGCATCCTCACCAGCCTGCTGAAGGACGCGGAGCTGGGCAAGCGGGTGATTCCGATCGTGCCCGATGAGTCGCGCACCTTCGGCATGGAAGGCCTGTTCCGCCAGATCGGCATCCATTCGTACCTGGGCCAGCTGTACACCCCACAGGATGCCGGCCAG
Organism: Stenotrophomonas maltophilia; assembly: GCF_002138415.1. Taxonomy (NCBI): domain Bacteria; kingdom Pseudomonadati; phylum Pseudomonadota; class Gammaproteobacteria; order Lysobacterales; family Lysobacteraceae; genus Stenotrophomonas; species Stenotrophomonas maltophilia. Next base: position 1,699,615 of record NZ_CP015612.1, on the reverse strand, counting down.
CTGAGCTACTACAAGGAAGCCAAGGACGGCCAGATCCTGCAGGAAGGCATCAACGAATCCGGTGCGATCTGTTCGTGGATTGCCGCCGGTACCGCCTACAGCAACCACGGGCTGGCGACGATTCCGTTCTACATCTTCTATTCGATGTTCGGCCTGCAACGCGTCGGCGACCTGGCCTGGGCCGCCGCCGATGCGCGCACCCGCGGCTTCCTGCTCGGCGCCACCTCCGGCCGCACCACGCTGATGGGCGAAGGCCTGCAGCATGACGACGGCCACAGCCACGTACTGTCATCGGTGATCCCGAGCTGCGTGTCCTACGACCCGACCTACAACTACGAGCTGGCGGTGATCATCCACGACGGCCTGCGCCGCATGTACGTCGAGCAGGAAGACATCTATTACTACATCACCGTTCTCAACGAGAACTACCCGCAGCCGGCGCTGCCCGAGGGCGCCGAGGCCGGCATCCTGAAGGGCCTGTACCTGCTGCACCCGGCGGCCGCCGACAGCGACTCGCAGCCACGCGTGCAGCTGATGGGCAGCGGTTCGATCCTGCGCGAAGTGGAAGCCGCGGCAGAACTGCTGCAGCAGGACTTCGGCATCGCCAGCGATGTGTGGAGCGCGACCAGCCTGACCGAACTGCGCCGCGACGGCCTGGCCGCCGAGCGCTGGAACCTGCTGCATCCGGCCGAGGAGCCCCGCGTGCCCTACGTGCAGCAGTGCCTGCAGGGCCACGAAGGCCCGGTGGTGGTGGCCACCGACTACATGAAGATCGTCGGCGACCAGATCCGTCCCTTCATCAACGACCGCCGCTTCACCGCACTCGGTACCGATGGCTTCGGCCGCTCTGACACGCGTGAGTCGCTGCGCACGTTCTTCGAAGTGGATCGTCACTTCATCGTGCTGGCCGCCCTGAAGTCGCTGGCCGACGAAGGGCGCATCGAGCGCTCGCGGATGCAGGAGGCCATCGACAGGTACGGCATCGACACCGGCAAGCGCGACCCGGCCGCGGTGTAAGGCTGCAGCATTCACCACACCCGTTCTGCGGGCGTGGTGCCGGCGGCAACGCTAGGGCATCCGCTTGAACAGATTGGTCTGCAGGATCGGTGTACCGTCGTGGCCGTAGAACGCCTTGGTCTCGGTCATCGTCGAGCGATCGGCCGCCACGGTGTAGATGCGGGTGGAGGCCGGCGTACCGTGGTCCACCAGCTGCATCACCAGGGTGTTCGGCGCCGGCAGTTTCAGGTTGGCCTTGTCCGCACCGTAGGTGCCGGACAGGGGACCTGGCGTGCCATCCAGCGCCAGCGTGCCATCGGACTTCATGGTATTGCCATCGCGCAGCACGATGTCCACGTGCGAACTCCAGCGGCCGCCACCGGCATCCTTGAATTCGAGTACTACCTGCTTTGGACGCTGCGCCTCGGGTAGCGCCGAGGTGGCGATATCCAGCGACCAGCGCCCCAACAGCGGCGAAGGAGATGCCTCCATTGCCAGCGCCGGAACGGCGGGGAGTGAAAGCGCAGACAACAACACAGCGGACAACAGCTTCATGGGTTGCTCCGTTCCAGTGAAGAAGGCGCTGCGTGAGGCGCGGTGGGGGCAGCGCCTCGGATCGTGCACAGCATCGGCGACCCGCACAAGCAGTGCGCTGAATGCAAGGCAACCGCATCTGCGCCTTCCGCGTTTCTGGCCCGCCGGCAAGGCCCAATCCGCCCTTGTCGATACAAAGAGTTACGTTATAACATTTCACGTCAACTTCACGGATCGTGTCATGCGCCGCCATCTCCTCGCTGCAGCCATTCTGTTCGCCGTCCACACCGCCCACGCCGCGGACGGACCCACCCTCCCCACCCTCCAGGTCCAGGCCTCGCAGCCCTCGCGCATCGACAGCCGGGTCACCGTCGACAACCCACAGGCGCAGAACCGCACCCTCGGCGGCCTGCTCGAACACGTCTCCGGTGTGCAGAGCAGCGCCTTCGGGCCAAACGCGGGCGCTCCGGTCATCCGCAGCCTCAGCGGCAACCGCGTGCAGATCCTCCAGGACGGCCAGTCCATCCTGGGCATGAACGCGATCAGCGGTGACATCAACATCCCGTTCGATCCGCTGTTCGTACGCAGCGTCACCGTCAACAAGTCCTCCGACACCGTGCGCTATGGCGGCAATGCGATCGGTGGCAGCGTGGAGATCGATTCGGGCCTGATCTCGCGCAGCATGGAAGACAAGGACCAGTCGATGGAACTGGTCCTGCGCAAGGGCTTCAACGCGGCCGACGCGCAGGGCTTCCGCATGAACTTCAACAACCAGCGCAACGTGTCCACCAACCTGCAGGTGTCGCGACAGCGGATCTCGCACTACGACATCCCCGGCAACAGCAAGGCCAGCGTCTGCAACACCGGACTGTTCCCGGCCGGCGGGGGCGTCAACTCGGCACTGGCCGACGCCTGCCAGAAAGAGGCACGTGTCCAGCAGATCTACAACAAGGCCTCGCAACCCTACATCGACCAGTTCATGACCGAGAACCCGGACTGGGCCGATGGTGATTTCTCCTTTTACACCAACAATCCGACATCGGTCTGGCAGCGCCGTACCTACGTCAATCCGGTCAACCCGGCCTACGTCCCCGGCACGCCGTCGTATGTGCAGAAGCAGATCAACAACGATGTGACGCCGGACTACCATCACCGGCTGGGCAACAGCTATGCGCGCAACAGTCAGGTGGCCTTTGGCTCGACCCTGTTCTTCGACCGTGGCTACGTGGGTGTCAGCATTGATGCCAAGGACAGCGAGTACGGCGTGCCGGGCTTTTCGATGCAGAACCTGTCGTTCGGCTCCAACTACGCCGATGGCCTGCCGGTGGGTGTGGTGATCAAGCAGCAACGCTACGCGCTGGAAGCCCTGCTGCGCGATCCGCTGCCCTACGTTGAACGCGCCGAGCTGCGGGTCTCGAAGCTGGACAACACCTCCGGCGAGCGGCTGGGCGCAAAAAAAGTCAACGACTACGATTTCGAGAGCACCCAGGCCGAGCTGCTGCTGAGCCATCAGCGCGTCGGTCCGCTCAGCGGCCTCCTGGGTTTCAGCCATCAGTCGCGTGATGTCACCGGCAGTGGTTCTCAGCGCTACCTGCCGGACGTGGACACCCGCAGCAATGCGGTGTTCCTGAAGGAAACGCTCGACTTCGGCTGGGCCACTTTCGATGCCGGCGTGCGTCACGAGCGCATCGACCACAAGCTGCAGCCCAGCCGCTTCAAGACCGCGCGCAATGCCGCCAACACGAAACTGCAGGACCGTGACTACCGGCTCAACAGCTACAGCCTGGGATCGTATGTCGAGCTCGGTCCATTGTTCGCGGCCAAGGTGCGCTACTCGTCCTCGCAGCGCGCACCGGAGATCAACGAGCTGTATGCAAGCAATGCTCACTATTCGGTGATGACCCAGGAAGAAGGCAACCAGAACCTCGAGCCGGAGCGGGCAAAGAACCTGGAACTGACCGGCCTGTTCCATCTCGGCGGTTTCGAGCTGTCAGCCACCGCCTACCGGATGAAGTACGAGAACTATCTCTACCTCGGCTACTCTGGCCTGCAGACCGCCAACCGCCTGCCGCTGAAGTACTGGAAGCAGACCGACACCACGGTGAAGGGCTTCGAGATCGACGTGTCGCAGGCCTTGGACCTGGGCCGCTATGGTTCGCTCAACGTCTCCGCCTTCGCCGACCTGGTGAAGAACAAGGCTGACCACCCCGATTCGCTGCGTGCCCACAATGACGGCGAGTACCTGCCGAACATGCCGACCAACCGCTACGGCGCCAACCTGCAGTGGCAGCGCGAGGGCTGGAAGGCGCAGCTGTCCAGCACCTACTACGACACGCAGAAATACCTCGGCCGCAATGTCAGCGAGGAAGTGCCACTGGATGCGTTCAACCTGGTCGACCTGCAGGTCAGCCGTGAGCTACCGGTACGCAACAGCTACATCGCCGGCATGGAGGTGTTCGTCAACGGCAGCAACCTGCTCAATGAAGAAGCACGGCCGCACAACTCGCCGTTGAAGTACATCGCACCGTTGCCCGGGCGGGGCTTCCAGGTGGGTGTGACGGTAAGGCTCTGACAACCGGATGCATCGGTACACGCCTGCAGGCAGACGGCCTGCAGGCGTCGTCCATCGCCCCCCCTGCGTGGTTGCGCCACGCTCCCCGGTTGATTCACCATCGGCAGAAAAGGAGAGCGTGATGAACTGGAAGCATGCGGTTTCACTGGCGCTGTTGTTGTCCGTTTCATCAGGCGCAAGTGCTGCGTCTGCGATCACCTACGACAAGGATGGCCGCTACGGCTATTCGATGAACCAATCTTCCCTCACCACTGCGATGCAGCAGTCGCTGCACTACTGCGCAGCGCGATCGCGCAATTGCGGTCAGTCCGCCAGCACCAGCAGCGAAGGCTATTCGGCCATAGCGACCGGCACGATTGCGTTGGGCTTTGCACTGGGTGAGAAGACCGCGGACGCCGCGCAGCGGAAGGCCGAAAGAATGTGCAGGGAACGTGCCAACGACTGCACGCTTGCCTTGCTGTGGCGGGAAACCCCACCTCGCTATCTCGAACCGCCACAGCTGCCCGGTGCGCCCGCTCCGGCACCAGCGGCGGCGCCCGCGCCCATGTCAACGCCTGCCATCAGCACCGATCAGCCAGGATAGCCAGCTCCACGCCGGCTGTACTTTCGAGTGTCGGATAAAGAAAAACGCCTGCAGATCGAGGATCTGCAGGCGCTTCTTTGTATCTGGCGGAGTGAGAGGGATTCGAACCCTCGATAGAGCTTTTGACCCTATACTCCCTTAGCAGGGGAGCCCCTTCGGCCACTCGGGCATCACTCCGGGGTTTTCTCCGCGTCTGGTGCGCTGCACCTCAGCGGGGCGTGAATCATAACGTTAATCGAGTGCGAAGGTAAAGCGTTATTCGGCAGAATTTTCGCTACCGGTGCCACCGGCTTCGTCACCGCGCTGGATGCGCTGATAGATCTCTTCGCGATGCACAGCGACGTCCTTCGGCGCGGTGATGCCGATACGCACCTGGTTACCCTTGACGCCAAGCACGGTGACGCTCACCGAGTCTCCGATCATCAGGGTTTCGCCGACGCGGCGAGTCAGGATCAACATTTTTGTAAGTCTCCATGGAACCGTGTGGAAGGGTATCCCCCACCGGCTTGACGCTCCGTCAAGAAGCGCTACCACGACAAAGGGAAAAGATTCGCAATGGTACCGTCAGCCGTCCCGCTCCTACAAGGAGGGGGACGGCCAGGTTCATCACAGGCGGGGGCTGACCCATTCGACGACTGCAGCCAGCGCAGTGGCAAGGGCGGGCCCGTCCTCGCCACCACCCTGGGCGAGGTCCGGGCGTCCGCCGCCCTTGCCCCCGATCTGACCGGCGATATGGGACAACAGTTCCCCGGCCTTGACCTTGCCCATTGCGCTGCCGTTCACACCCGCGACCAGGGCGGCCTTGCCGTCCTGGGCACCGGCCAGCACGATCACCGCGTCGCCCAGCTGCTGCTTCAGGCGGTCCATGGCGTCACGCAGGGCCTTGGCGTCGAAGCCCTCCAGGCGGGCCGCCAGCACCTTCACGCCAGCGACCTCGACAGCCTGGCCGGACAGGTCGGCGGTAGCACCCGCGGCAACCTTGGCCTTCACGGCCTCCAGCTCGCGCTCAAGCTGTTTCTGACGCTGGCCAAGGGCACGGATCTTCTCGACCACGTCGGCAGCGCTGCCGCCGAGCAGATCGGCGGCCTCGGCCAGACGGGCCTCTTCGGCGTCCACATAGTCCAGGGCGCCCTGGCCGGTGACCGCTTCGATACGGCGCACGCCAGCGGAGACACCGCCCTCGGAAGTGATCTTGAACAGGCCGATGTCGCCGGTGCGGTTGACGTGGGTACCGCCGCACAGCTCGGTGGAGTAGTCACCCATCTTCAGCACGCGCACGTGTTCGCCGTACTTCTCGCCGAACAGGGCCATCGCGCCGAAGTCCAGCGCTTCCTGCATGCCCATGTTGTGCACTTCGGCGGCGTTGTTGGCACGCACCTGCTGGTTGACCTTGCGCTCGATCACCGCCAGCTCTTCCGCACTGATCGGCTGGAAGTGCGAGAAGTCGAAACGCAGGCGGTCCGGCGCGACCAGCGAGCCCTTCTGCTGCACGTGGGTGCCCAGCACTTCGCGCAGGGCGGCGTGCAGCAGGTGGGTGGCAGAGTGGTTGAGGATGGTGGCGCCACGGCGCTCGCCATCGACCTGGCCGGACAGCACATCACCGACCTTCAGGCCGCCTTCGGACAGGGTGCCGACGTGGCCATGGAACTGGCCGGCGAACTTCTGGGTGTCTTCCACCACCAGGCGCACGCCGTTGCCGGTGAGCACGCCGGTGTCGCCGACCTGGCCGCCGGACTCGGCGTAGAACGGGGTCTGGTTGGTGATCACGATGACCGCATCACCGGCATCGGCCGACTGCACCGGACGACCGTCCTTGAGCACGGCCAGCACGGTCAGGCCGTCGGCCTGCAGGCGGTCATAGCCCAGGAACACGGTCGGGCTGAGGGTCGCCACCAGCTCGGCCGGCAGCGTCACGCCGCCGCCGAACTTGCCGGCCGCACGTGCGGTCTCGCGCTGCTGTTCCATCGCGGCATCAAAGCCGGCGATGTCGACCGTCAGGTCGCGCTCGCGGGCGATGTCCTGGGTCAAGTCGAGCGGGAAGCCATAGGTGTCGTACAAGCGGAACGCGTCAACGCCCGGGATCACGCCGTTGCTGGCCTTGCCGGCCACGTCCTCGAAGATCTTCATGCCGGCATCGAGGGTTTCGGCGAAACGCTCTTCCTCAGCCTGCAGCGCACGGGTGACGGTATCCACCGCCGCCGGGAGCTCCGGGTAGGCCTCGCCCATCTGCTCGACCAGGGTCGGCACCAGCTTGCTGAAGAACGGCTGGCGCACGCCCAGCATCCAGCCGTGGCGCAGGGCGCGGCGGATGATACGGCGCAGCACGTAGCCGCGGCCTTCGTTGGACGGCAGCACGCCGTCGACGATCAGGAACGAGCAGGCGCGGATGTGATCGGCGATCACGCGCAGCGACTTGTTTTCCAGGTCGGCGGTGCCGGTCAGCTCGGACGCCTTGCGGATCAGCGCCTGGAACAGGTCGATCTCGTAGTTGGTGTGCACGTGCTGCAGGATCGCCGCCAGGCGCTCCAGGCCCATGCCGGTATCCACGCACGGCGCCGGCAGCGGCACCAGGGTGCCATCCGGCTGGCGGTCGAACTGCATGAACACCAGGTTCCAGATTTCGATGAAACGGTCGCCGTCTTCATCCGGGGAGCCCGGGGGACCGCCGGCGATATGGTCGCCGTGGTCGTAGAAGATCTCGGTGCACGGGCCGCACGGGCCGGTGTCGGCCATCTGCCAGAAGTTGTCCGAGGCGAACGGTGCGCCCTTGTTGTCGCCAATGCGCACGATGCGCTCTTCCGGGATGCCGACCATGTCGCGCCACAGCGCGTAGGCTTCGTCATCGGTCTGGTAGACGGTGACCAGCAGACGCTCGGCCGGCAGCTTCCAGACCTGGGTCAGCAGTTCCCAGGCCCAGGCGATCGCGTCCTTCTTGAAGTAGTCGCCGAACGACCAGTTGCCCAGCATTTCGAAGAAGGTGTGGTGGCGTGCAGTGTAGCCGACCTGGTCGAGGTCGTTGTGCTTGCCGCCCGCGCGCAGGCAGCGCTGGACGTCGGCCGCGCGCACGTAGCTGCGCTTTTCCGCGCCAAGGAACACGTCCTTGAACTGCACCATGCCGGAGTTGGTGAACAGCAGGGTCGGATCATTGCCCGGCACCAGCGGCGCCGACGGCACGATGGTGTGGCCTTTGCCCTTGAAGAATTCAAGGAAGTCGCTGCGGATCTGGGAAGTCGTGAATTTGGCGGATGCGTTCATTGGGGGCTGGCAGTCTGCGGGCCGGCGGGCCCGGACCACCGGCCGCGTTGGCCAGGGTCGCGAGGGACCGCCGAAAACCTAAAGGGTATCAGGCCCGGCGCCGCCAGTCTCAGTCATCCGGGTCGTAGCGGGTCGCACGGCGGATGCTGTCGCCGTCGAAGCCCCGTCGGGCCAGCAGATCAGCGGCCTTGCGCCGCTGCGTCAGGTCCTGCGGGCCGGCCTCGCCAAAGCGCCTGCGGACCAGATCACGGGCGTTTTCCTGCCAGTCGCCTTCGTAGCTGTCCATCGCCGCGGCAATTGCGGCACTGTCCAGGCCGTGGGTCCCCAGCTCGGCGCGGACATGGATCGGCCCATAGCCGGTGTTGGCGCGCATCCGCACCAGGTTCTCGGCAAAACGGGTGTCGTCCTGCCAGCCGGCCTCGGTCAGCTTGGCGACAGCGGCCTGCGCGGCTTCGTCTTCGATGCCGCGAGCGGTCAGCTTACGGGTGAGTTCCTTGCGCGAGTGCTCACGGCGGACCAGCAGGCCCAGTGCCCGTTGCACGGGCGTCTGCTCGCGCGGCCGGCGTTTGCGGCCGCTGGGAATGTCGTCAGCGTCGGACATCGGTGCTCCAAGGGTGGCGCCATCCGTGGCGCCCAGCCCATCCCTGGGCGATTCGAACCTGCGGGACAGGGCGACGTCACTGACGGCGCCGCCCTGCCCCACAGCAAGTCTTACTCGTCGTCGCCTTCGTCGTCGCCTTCCTCACGGGTGGCTTCGGTCGGCTGGAACTTCTCGCGCAGCTCAGCTTCGAGCTTCGCAGCAACCGTCGGGTTGTCGCGCAGGTAACCACGGGCGTTGTCCTTGCCCTGGCCGATGCGCTCCTCACCGTAGCTGTACCAGGCGCCGGCCTTCTCGACCAGCTTGGCATCCACACCCATGTCGATCAGTTCGCCTTCGCGGCTGATGCCTTCGCCGTACAGGATCTCGGTGATGACCTGCTTGAACGGAGGCGCCAGCTTGTTCTTGACGACCTTGATCTTGGTCTGGTTGCCGATGATCTCGTCGCCCTTCTTGATCGCGCCGATACGGCGGATGTCCAGGCGCACCGAGGCGTAGAACTTCAGCGCGTTGCCGCCGGTGGTGGTTTCCGGGCTCTGGCCCGGCATCATCACGCCGATCTTCATGCGCAGCTGGTTGATGAAGACCACCAGGGTGTTGGAGCGCTTGATGTTGCCGGTCAGCTTGCGCAGCGCCTGGCTCATCAGGCGGGCCTGCAGGCCCGGCAGCTGATCGCCCATCTCGCCTTCGATTTCAGCCTTCGGGGTCAGCGCGGCGACCGAGTCGATCACCAGGATGTCGACCGAACCGGAACGGACCAGCATGTCGGCGATTTCCAGCGCCTGCTCACCGGTATCCGGCTGCGACAGCAGCAGGTCGTCCACGTTCACGCCCAGCTTGGCGGCGTAGATCGGGTCCAGCGCGTGCTCGGCGTCAATGAAGGCCGCGGTGCCGCCCATCTTCTGGCATTCGGCGATGGCCTGCAGCGTCAGGGTGGTCTTGCCCGAGGATTCCGGCCCGTAGATTTCAACGACACGGCCCTTCGGCAGACCGCCAATGCCCAGCGCGATGTCGAGCATCAGCGAACCGGTCGGGATGGCTTCGACGGGTTCGACCACGCGATCGCCCATGCGCATCACCGAGCCCTTGCCGAACTGCTTTTCGATCTGGCCCAGAGCTGCAGCGAGGGCGCGCTTCTTGTTCTCGTCCATCGGATTGGTCCTTGCAGAGGTCGTGTCGTTGGGGGTGCTGTCTTTGGGGGTCTTCTTTGCCATGGGTTCACTTTAAGTCGGACGTATCGCACAGGCTGAGATTCTGCCCGGCGCTCTGAAAAGAATTATCGGACATCCGTACCAACCTCAGTGGAACCAGAGAATCGCCACAAAAGACCGCGGGGTAATGCGCTATGGAACGGGTCAACGATTGGGTCGCAACAGGCCGCAATAGAGGCCTTCGATCGCGAAGTCCTGGTCCGGCAGCACCTCGATCGGCTTGTAGTCGGGGTTACGCGGCAGCAGGCGGATGCGATCCTTGGCGATCTTCAGCAGCTTGACGGTGATCTCGTCATCGATGCGGGCCACCACGATCTGCCCGGAATGGGCGTCGCGGGTGCGGTGGACGCCGATCAGGTCACCGTCGAAGATGCCTTCGTCGATCATCGAATCGCCCTGCACCTTCAACAGGTAGTCCGGCGCTGGCGAGAAGAACACCCGGTCCAGCACCACGAAGTCGTCCGAGCCGATATCAGCACCGATCGGCAGGCCGGCTGCGACACGGCCCAGCACCGGCAGGCGCAGGACGCTGTCGGGCAGGCCCGGCTCGGCCAGCTTTTCGACCGGCGGTGCCTGCACCAGGCGGATGCCGCGGGCCTGGCCGGGGATGCGACGGATCGCACCGGCCTGCTCCAGGGCTTCCAGGTGGTACTGGGCCGCGCGTACGCCCTTGAAGCCGAACGCACGTGCGATTTCAGTCTGCGACGGCGGTGCGCCTTCGCTCTCGATACGCTCGGCGATCAACTGCAGGATCGCCTGCTGGGTGTCGGTCAGGTCCATGGTTAGTAGTATTACTACTAATATCCGGGACTGCAAGTGCCGCAAACGACATGGAGTGGTGCGGGCCTGTTGGGCCGAGGCATGCTCGGCAAGCGTCGCCGGGTATGGCCCGGCACCAGGAGCAAAGGCAGCCGACCAGCGGTCGGCTCTACAGGAATCGCGCAGCGATTCCGCGGTTCCCGTTGGGAACCGCGGCGGTAAACACACTCACGTGTGTTTACCGCTTCTCCATATCGAGAACAGGATCCACACGCCGCAGAAGCCTGCGCCGATGAAGCCGCACACGCCCAGCGCCAGCAGCCAGCGGCTGGAGACGCCACCGACGCTATGCATCACGATCGACGAGCCGATGATCAACGCAGCAGTGACGATGCCCATCACCAGCCGGTTCGCGGCGCGGTTGACCTGCTCGCCGAAGCCCTGCAGTGCGCTGGTTTCCACCTTCAGCTGCAGCCGCCCACGGCGCGCCGCCTGCACCAGCTTGCGCAGGTCGCGGGGAAGCTCACCGGCGAAGTCGACCAGGCCCAGCAGGCTGCGGCGGCCGCGCTTGAGCAGCGCCTTGGGCGCATAGCGCTGCAGCACCACCCGCTCCAAGAACGGGCGCGCGGCACTGGCCATGTCGAAATCCGGGTCCAGCTGCCGGCCCATGCCTTCCAGGGTCAGGAACGCCTTGATCATCAGCGCCAGGTCAGCCGGCAGGGTCAGGCTGTAGCTGCGCAGCAGCTGGGTGATGTCGCCCAGCATCAGGCCGATGCGCAGGTCCTTCAGCGGCACGCCACGGTATTGATCTACGAACTGGCTGATGTCGTGCTGCAGCCGGTTCTCGTCCACCTCAACACCGCCGGCCCAGTCCAGCAGCACGTCAGCCACGCCCTGCGGGTCCTGCTCGACCAGTCCGTGCAGCAGCTGAGCCACCTGGAAACGCCGCACTTCCGACAAGGCGCCGACCATGCCGAAATCGATCACGCCGATGCGGCCGTCACGCAGGTAGATGATGTTGCCGGGGTGTGGATCGGCCTGGAAGCTGCCGTCCTCCAGCACCATCTTGAGCACAATGCCGGCGCCACGCCGTGCCAGCTCGCGCCGGTCCAGGCCCGCCGCATCGACGCCGGCCAGGTCTCGGCCAGGAATGCCGTCGACGAAGTCCTGCACGTTCAGGCTCTCGCAGGTCCACTGCCAGTGCACCTTCGGAATCAGTATGTCGTCACGGCCGCTGAAGTTGCGCGCGATGCGCTCGGCATTGCGGCATTCGGCAGCGAAATCCAGCTCGCGGCGCAGCGACACGGTGAACTGCTGCACGACTTCGGCCGGGCGGTAACGACGCAGGTCCGGCAGTCGCGCTTCAACGATCTCGGCCAGGCGGGCCAGCAGCCGCAGGTCCGCCTCGACCACATCGCGGATGCCGGGGCGCCGCACCTTCAGCACCACCTCACGACCATCATGCAGGCGCGCGCGATGGGCCTGCGCCAGCGAGGCGGCGGCCATCGGGGTTTCATCGAGGAAGGCGAACACCTGCGTCGGCGATGCGCCAAGGTCGGCTTCGAGCTGCTCACGGATATCCGCATACGGCAGCGCCGGCACCGCGTTCTGCAGCTCAGAGAGCTCGGCGATCCACTCCGGCGGCAACAGGTCGACGCGCGTCGCCAGCACCTGGCCAAGCTTGACGAAGGTCGGGCCGAGATCCTGCATCGCGCTGCGCACACGCACCGGCGCGGTCATCCGCAGCAGCTCCTGCCGCTCCTCGTTCCAGTGAAGCAGGCGCCCTGCCCGTTCCAGCGTGCTGGCCAGGCCGATGCGCCGCACCACGTCGCCGAAGCCATAGCGGATCAGGACGACGGCGATTTCCTGCAGTCGGCCCAGGTCACGGACCGTGCCCAGCGTTTCCCACATCATGCGTGCTCCGGACGATTACCGGAGCAGCATGTCACAGCTGGGCGTCGATACCGCGCAATGCCGCCGCCACGGTTTGCCGGCGGATGGCTTCGCGGTCGCCTTCGAACTGGAAGAGTTCGGCACGGGCGTAGCCCCCACGGCGCTTCCAGCCGATCCAGACACTGCCGACCGGCTTGTCCGGACTGCCACCGCCGGGGCCGGCGATACCGGTGACCGCGACGGCGATGCCGGCACCGGAATTGACCAGTGCGCCGGACACCATTTCCAGCACGGTTTCGCGGCTGACCGCACCGAACTGCTCCAGGGTCTGCGCACGTACGCCCAACAGGCGCTGCTTGGCTTCGTAGCTGTAGACCACCATGCCGCAGTCGAAGAACGCCGAGGAACCGGCGATATCGGTCATGCACTTGGCGATCCAGCCGCCACTGCAGCTTTCAGCAGTCACCAGCTGCAGCGAGGCCTGCTGCAGGCGCTGCCCGAGCGCGGCGGACTGGGCATTGAGTTCAGCGTCGGTGGGAATGGACATCGGCATGACGGTGGGGTGAAGAACCTGCACGTTGTACCGCAGATGACAGCTGGATGTCGCGCCCCTCCGGCACGGTTGCGCTGCCGGCCAGCGGCCGGCACTACCGGGCATGGGCCGCTACCTCACCACTCCGGCAGTTTCTCCGGCAGCAGCGCCCGGATCGGCGCGCCGTCGGCACTGGCAGCCAGCTTCTCGGCTTCGGCAATCGGCAGGTCGACCTGCAGCAGCCAGCCGTCTTCGTCGGCCTGCTCGCTGCGGATCACTTCCAGCTGGTGCAGGCGCGCACGCAGGCGGCCGGCATCCGGCGGCAGGCGCAGTTCGCCGGTGACATGCTGCAGGCCCAGGCGCTTGCCCAGCACCGCCTGCAGCAGCTCCAGGCCCTGCCCGTCACGCGCGGAAATCCACACCCGCTCCCGGCGCGACTCATCCGGGATACCGTCCTGGCCATCGTGGCGGACATCGGCACCCTCGATGCGGTCGATCTTGTTGAACACCAGCAGCTGCGGCAGGTCACCGGCGCCGACCGCGGTCAGCACCTCGTCCACCTGCGCGATGCGCTCCTCGCGGTGCGGATCGGCAGCATCGACCACGTGCAGCAGGAAATCGGCCTCGCGCGCCTCGGACAGGGTCGAGCGGAACGCAGCGACCAGATCATGCGGCAGATCGCGGACGAAGCCGACGGTGTCGGCCAGCACCACGTTGCCGCCCGGCACCGCGATGCGGCGCACGGTCGGATCCAGAGTTGCGAACAACTGGTCGGCGGCATAGGCCTCGGCGCCGGTCATGGCGTTGAACAGGGTCGACTTGCCGGCGTTGGTGTAACCCACCAGGGCCACGCGCGGCAGCTCGCTGCGCACGCGCGCACGGCGCATCTGGGTGCGCTGCACCTCGACCTTTTCCAGCCGCTTCTGCAGCTGCTCCACCCGCTTCTGCAGCAGGCGGCGGTCGGTTTCCAGCTGGGTTTCACCCGGGCCACGCAGGCCGATCGAGCCGCCGCGCTGGCGCTCCAGGTGGGTCCAGCCGCGCACCAGCCGCGTGGCCAGGTGGCGCAGCTGCGCCAGCTCGACCTGCAGCTTGCCCTCGTGACTGTGCGCACGCTGGGCGAAGATGTCCAGAATGAGGCCGGTACGGTCGATTACCCGGCGCTCGAGGAAGCGTTCCAGGTTGCGTTCCTGGCCCGGGCTCAACGCATGGTTGACCAGGATCAGGTCGGCACCGCTGGCATCGGCCGCAGCCTTGATCTCGTCCAGCTTGCCGCTGCCGATCAGGGTCGACGGATTCGGACGGTCCAGGCGCGCGGTAATCGTCGCGGCGATGCTGGCCCCAGCCGAGCGGGCCAGATCACCGAATTCTTCCAGCACATCGTCTTCCAGCTTGCCGAAATGGGGCTGGATCAACAGGGCATGTTCGCCCTTTTTCGAGCGGTCAAACATTCACCGCTCCGGCATTACTCGTCTGCTTCATCACCTGCCTGACCACCTTCACCCGACTGCACGTAACCACCGCCCGGACCGACCTTCACGTTGCGTGCCGGAACGACCGTGGAAATGGCGTGCTTGTAGACCATCTGACTGACCGTGTTGCGCAGCAGGACCACGAACTGGTCAAACGACTCGATCGTGCCCTGCAGCTTGATGCCGTTCACCAGGTACACCGAAACCGGCACGCGTTCGCGCCGCAGTGCATTCAAGAAAGGATCCTGCAGCGATTGCCCCTTGGACATTGCACACTCCTGATTATTGTTCTTATTGGGTTGCCGACGGTTGCCACGGCCCCCGAGCCGCCCGCCGACCGATGATGTTACACGGCTGGCGGGGGTTCAGCGTGCGACGAAGGTCGACACCGCGCCGGCCAGGCGCTCGTGGTCGATATGGGGGTCGAACCAGCGCGCATCAAGCTCGCCGCGCAGCCAGGTCAGCTGGCGCTTGGCCAGCTGCCGGGTGGCGAAGATCGCCTTGTCACGGAAACGGGCGGCATCGCCCTCCCCGTCCAGGTACTCCCAGGCCTGCCGATAGCCGACCGCGCGCACTGCCGGCAGGTCCAGCGGCGCCTGCACGGCGGCCATTTCCGGCATCGCGCGCAATGCCCGCACCTCATTCAGAAAGCCCTGCGCCAGCATGACGTCGAAGCGTGCCTCGATGCGCTGGTGCAGCACCGCGCGATCACGCGGCGCCAGAATCAGCTTGAGGGTGCGCACCGGCAACGGCGCCAGGCCCGGCCGGCGCTGCCATTCAGTGATGGGCGCGCCGGTCAGGCGATAGACCTCCAGCGCCCGCTGGATGCGCTGCGGGTCGGTAGCATGGATGCGTGCCGCCGCCGCCGGATCGACCTTGGCCAGCTCTGCGTGCAGTGCCGCCCAGCCACGCTCGGCCGCCTCGGCGCTGAGCGCTTCGCGCGTCGCCGGATCGGCCTCCGGCATCGGCGACAGGCCCTGCAACAAGGCGCGGAAGTAAAGGCCAGTGCCACCGGCCAGGATCGGCATCTTGCCGCGTGCCACGATGTCGGCCACGACCCGACCGGCATCGGCGGCGAATTCGGCCGCCGAGTAGGTCTGCCACGGATCGCGCAGGTCCAGCAGATGGTGCGGCGCCTGCGCACGCTCGGCCGCATCGGGCTTGGCCGAGCCGATATCCAGGTGCCGGTACACCAGCGCCGAATCGACGCTGACGATTTCGCCATCCAGCTGCTGTGCCAGGGCGATTGCGGTGGCGGTCTTGCCACTGGCGGTCGGCCCCATCACGGCAATCGCCAGCGGCCGCCGGTCGATGCCCATCAGTCTTCGTCCGGCCAGCGGATCGACGGCGCGGCGTCGGCGCGCGGCGTGGGCACCGCCTCGACCGCCTGCCATATCTTCAACGCGTCGACGGTGGCCGCCACGTCATGCACGCGCACGATGCGTGCGCCGCGCTGCACCGCGATCAAATGCGCAGCCACCGAGGCCGCTACCCGTTCGGACGGCATGTCGCGGCCAGTCAGTTCACCGAGGCTGCGCTTGCGTGACAGGCCCGCCAGCATCGGCACGCCCAGTTCCAGGAAGCGCTCCGAACGCGCCAGCAGGGTCATGTTGTGGGCGGTGGTCTTGCCGAAGCCGAAGCCGAGGTCGATCAGCAGTTTTTTCTTCGCGATGCCAGCCATCTCGGCAGCGAACAGGCGCTGCACCAGGAAGCCGTGCACCTCGGCGACCACATCGTCGTAGTGTGGATCGGCCTGCATGTGGCCCGGCTCGCCCTGCATGTGCATCAGCACCACCGGCACGCCGGCTTCAGCGGCGGCGTCCAGCGCCCCCTCCTGGCGCAGGCCGTAGATGTCGTTGATCATGCCGGCGCCGGCGGCCACGGCCGCGCGCATCACCTCCGGCTTGAAGGTGTCGATGCTGATCGGCACCTGGGTACGGGCTGCCAGCTGCTCGATCACCGGAATCACCCGGCGCAGCTCTTCCTCGACCGATACCGGCGCAGCGCCCGGGCGGGTGGATTCGCCGCCGATATCCAGCAGGTCCGCGCCCTCCTCGACCAGCTTCAGGCCATGTGCGACCGCGGCCTCGGTGGTGTCGTGCGCGCCACCATCGGAGAAAGAGTCCGGGGTGACGTTGACGATGCCCATGACCCGGGCACGGTCGAGACGCAGGATGCGGCCGGCGCAATCGAGCTGGGGCGAGGTATCGAACATGGGCAATCCTGCAGGGACAACGGCGGGTAGTTTAGTTCGGCAGGGCGGCGCCCTGCACCCGCAGAGGCCAGAGCTACAGCAAGAGCCGGAGCAACAGCTGGCTTGCTGAGGAATGGCGGGTTGGGTCCGGTTGCGGGAGACGCCGTAAACCCGTCCTTGAAGTGACCCCCGGGAGTTGGACGCCAGATCCAACCCCGAGGGATACATGAACAAATACGACGCGCGTTTCAAACTGCAGGTCGCCAAAGAGGCCTGCAAGACCTCCACATCGGTCAAAGCCATTGCCCGTCGCCACGGCTTGGAGTTCTCCACGGTCAGGCGCTGGGTAGCGACCTATCGGCTGCACGGTTGGCGTGGGTTTCGCCGCCAGCCCCGGTCCTATGACCTCGCCTTCAAGCTGGCGGTCCTGGAGAAGATGAGCCGGGACGGCCTGTCCGGGCGGGAGGCCACCACCTACTTCCAGATTGGCGATGCCGGCGCAGTGGGGCAGTGGCGGCGCCTGTATGCTCAGGGTGGTGCCCGAGCGTTGGCACCGCCCCTGCCGCCGCCCCGAAAGCCGATGAAAAAGACCCGTTCGTCCAAGCCGCCTGAGGATATGAGCCGCGATGAGCTGCTCAAGGAAGTCGCCTATCTGCGTGCGGAGACCGACTACCTAAAAAAACTCGATGCCTTGATCCGGGAAGAGCAGGCGGCGCAGGACGCAAAGCGCAAGCCATCCAAGGATTGAGGCAGGTTCATACGTTGTCGCTTCTGCTCGAAGCGGCAGAGCTGTCACGCAGTACGTTCTATTACCAGAACCATGTCCTGGCCCATCCGGATCAGGATGAGGCAGCCCTGTGCGAGCGCATCCGTGCAATCTACGATCAAAGCCAAGGGCGTTATGGCTATCGCACGGTGACGCTGGAATTGGCCAACCAGGGCCATCGGACCAATCACAAGCGGGTACAGCGCCTGATGGGGAAGATGGGCCTGAAATCACGGGTACGCGTGAAGCGCTACCGGTCCTTCAAGAGGGCCGCCAATGTTGTGGTTGGCAATGAGCTCAATCGCCAGTTCCATGCCCAGCGGCCCAACCAGAAGTGGGTGACTGACGTGACCGAGTTCAAGGTGCAAGGCATGAAGCTGTACCTGTCGCCGATCATGGACCTCTACAACGGCGAAATCGTGGCTTATCAGATCAAGCGCCAGCCCGTGTTCGATCTGGTAGGTCAGATGCTGGACGAAGCCATCAGCAAGCTTTCCCCGGATGAGCGCCCCATGATCCACTCCGACCAGGGCTGGCAGTACCAGCATGAAAACTACCGGCACATGCTGGAAAAGCACTCGTTGAAGCAAAGCATGTCCCGGCGTGGCAACTGCCTGGACAATGCGGCGATGGAGAGCTTCTTTGGGACGCTGAAGTCGGAGTTCTTCTACCTGAACAGCTTTGACAGCATCGAGAGTCTGGAGGCCGGGCTGGTGGAATACATCCAGTACTACAACGAAGAGCGCATCAAACTGAAGCTGAAAGGCCTGAGCCCGGTACAGTACCGGGAGCAGGCCCAATCGGCCGCCTGAAACCGTCCAAGTCTCGGGGGTCACTTCACCTTGGGGGCTTGGCCGCGGCATCCATGCCGCGGACACTCCCGCAACCGGACCCACCCCGCCTTCGACAGTTGCTCGCGAGCTGCCGGAGTGACTCTCGGGGTCAGATCCGTTTTCCTACGGAAAACGGATCTGACCAGATCTGACCCCGTTCTTGTACATCGATATCTGACAGATGTGTCGACCAAGGTCGACACCTACCAACAGCTCCCGGAATCTGTCAGAGGTGGGGCGGTGTCGGATGGCGGGGTGTCAGCCGCATGGGCCCGAGGCATGCCTCGGGCGGGTTGGGCAGGACGCTCAACCCCGGTCTTGCCGTGTGCGCAGGAATGCGCACGCGAGCAAGCGGCTGCCAAGCCTCCATGGACGGATTTACGGCGTCCCCGCACTCCGACACCGCCCCGCCAAACCACGGAATGCACGCTGTTGCTGTTGCCGTTGCCGTTGCTCTGGCTCGTAGCAGGTGCAGGGCGCAGCCCTGCCGACACCCTCAACGGCGGCGGCGCTTGCGGTCCACGTACAGGGTCTTGGCGATGCTCAGCACGATGCCGACACCGATACCCACCACGCAGCCCAACAGCAGGTTGTCGGCGCCCAGACCCACACTTACGCCCACCACGGTGGCGATGACCATTTCGACGGTGTGGGAAATCGGTTCGGGCTTCGGGGCGGACATGCGGGCTCCAGCGTCAGTTCGGTTCTTCGGAATGGGCCGGTAGCCCGGAAACGACGAAGCCGGGTTGCCCCGGCCTCGTCTGGTGTCACATGCAGCGGGCCGTCAGTGCGATTCGGCCGGGCCTGCGATCGGCGGCAGCGGGCGGGCGTCGCCGCCCTTGTCGCTGCCACCATCCTTGTTCGACTTGCTCCAGCCGGCCGGCGGCGGCGGATCGCGGCCTTCCATGATGGCGTCGATCTGCGGCGCGTCGATGGTCTCGTACTGCAGCAGCAGCTGGGACATCGCGTGCAACTTGTCCAGGTTGGCCGTCATCAGCTCGGTGGTGCGCGCGTAGGCTTCGTCGAGGATCTTGCGCACTTCCTCATCGATGCGGCGCGCGGTGTCGTTGGACACGCTCTTGTGCTGGGTGACCGAACGGCCCAGGAACACCTCGTCATCCTCTTCGCCATAGGCGATCGGGCCGAGCTGGTCGGACAGGCCCCACTTGGTGACCATGTTGCGGGCCATCTTGGTGGCGCGCTCGATGTCGTTGGAGGCGCCGGTGGTGACCTTGTCGGCACCGAAGATCAGCTCCTCGGCCACGCGGCCACCGTACAGCGAGCACAGCTGCGACTTGATCGCCACGCGGTTCATCGAGTACTTGTCACCTTCCGGCAGGTACATGGTCACACCCAGCGCACGGCCGCGCGGAATGATCGTGACCTTGTAGACCGGGTCGTGCTCCGGCACCAGTCGGCCGACGATGGCGTGACCGGCTTCGTGGTAGGCGGTGAGGGTCTTCTCTTCCTCGCTCATGGCCATCGAGCGGCGCTCGGCACCCATCAGGATCTTGTCGCGGGCACGGTCGAAGTGGTCCATGCGGACTTCCTTCTCGTTGCCACGCGCGGCGAACAGGGCGGCCTCGTTGCAGAGGTTGGCCAGGTCGGCGCCGGAGAAGCCCGGGGTACCGCGCGCGATCACCATCGGCTCGACGTCGTCGGCCAGCGGCAGCTTGCGCATGTGCACCTTCAGGATGTGCTCGCGACCCTTCACGTCCGGCAGGCCGACCACGACCTGGCGGTCGAAACGGCCCGGGCGCAGCAGCGCCGGATCCAGCACGTCCGGACGGTTGGTCGCAGCGATCACGATCACGCCTTCGCCACCTTCAAAACCGTCCATCTCGACCAGCAGCTGGTTCAGGGTCTGCTCGCGCTCGTCGTGACCGCCGCCCAGGCCGGCGCCACGGTGGCGGCCGACGGCGTCGATTTCGTCGATGAAGATGATGCACGGCGCGTGCTTCTTGGCCTGCTCGAACATGTCGCGCACGCGGCTGGCGCCGACGCCGACGAACATTTCCACGAAGTCCGAACCGGAGATCGAGAAGAACGGCACCTTGGCTTCGCCGGCGATGGCCTTGGCCAGCAGCGTCTTGCCGGTACCCGGCGGGCCGACCATCAGCACGCCGCGCGGAATCTTGCCGCCCAGCTTGGTGAACTTGGACGGGTCGCGCAGGAAGTCGACCAGCTCGCCCACTTCTTCCTTGGCCTCGTCGCAGCCGGCGACGTCGGCGAAGGTGACCTTGATCTGGTCTTCGCCCTGCAGCTTGGCGCGCGACTTGCCGAAGGACATCGCGCCCTTGGCGCCGCCGCCACCGCCCTGCATCTGGCGCATGATGAACAACCAGAAGCCGATGATCAGGATGACCGGCAGGAAATTCATCAGGATCGCGGTGAGAGAAATGCCGCTGGACGCCGGTTGCTGGTCAATATCGACCTTCTTCTCGCGCAGCACGTTGATCAGGTCGCGATCGAACGGCGCGGTGATGGTCGAGGTCTGGCCGCCCCGGGTGGTGTAGGTGATTTCGTTGGTGCCACCGCGCATGTCGCCGCCCAGGGACACTTTCTGGATGTTGCCGCTGTCCACCTGGTCCAGGAACTGCGAGTACGACGCGCCCTGCGCGCCGGCCCCGGAGGACTTCGGCGAGAAGCTCTGGAAGACCACCATCAGCACGACGGCGACGACCACCCATAGCAGGAGGTTCTTGGTCAAGTCGTTCATCCTCATTGGCTCCGGTGTTCCTCTCAGTGCTGGCGTTGCGTTGGGGTCGAACTTGCGTACGTTGCGAGCTTACTTCATGTGGGCGCGTTTTCCCTGACCCAAGGCATACACCTCGGGAGAGCGCTTGCGCGACGCTTCCGGCTTGCGGATGGAGACCTTGTCGTACCGGCGGCGCATGTCGCGCACGTAGTCGTCAAAGCCCTCACCCTGGAACAGCTTGATCAGGAACGCCCCACCGGTCTTCAGGTGGTTGTCGGCAAAATCCAGGGCCAGCTCCGCCAGGTGCATCATCCGCGGCTGGTCGACCGCGCCTACACCACTCTTATTGGGGGCCATGTCCGACAGCACAAGGTCTACCGGCTGATCCCCGAGCATGGCTTCAAACTGCGATAGAACGGCTTCTTCCCTGAAGTCACCATGAAGGAACTCCACGCCGGCCAGCGGCGGCATGTCCAGGATGTCCAGCGCCAGCACGCGACCGGTGTCGCCGATCTGTCTCCGCACCTGCTGAGACCAGCCGCCCGGGGCGGCACCGAGGTCGACCACCACCATGTGCGGCTTCAGCAACCGGTCACGTTCCAGCAGCTCTTCGAGCTTGTAGGCGGCGCGCGAGCGCATGCCTTCGGCCTGGGCCTTCTTCACGAAGGGGTCGGAGAAGTGTTCCTTGAGCCAGCGCTGGCTGCTTTTGCTGCGGGTAGCCATTGAAAATAGGGGCTGATGGGGTCCTCATGATACCCTGATCGCCCCATTCAACCGTGTTTTCCTGCATGTCCATCGCCCTGACCGCCTCCCAGACCCGTTTCCTGCGCGGCCAAGCCCACGACCTGAAGGCCCTGCTGCAGACCGGCGGCAAGGGTGTGACCCCGGCCTTCATCGCTGAGCTGAACGAAGTGCTGGAGCGCCACGAGCTGGTCAAGGTGAAGGTCGCTGCCGAAGACCGCGACGCCCGTGACGTGATGATCGGCGAGATCGTCGAAGCCACCGAAAGCGCGCTGGTGCAGCGCATCGGCCACGTCGCCGTGCTGTACCGCCCGAGCAAGGAACAGCGCCAGATCGTGCTGCCGCGCAGCTGATCGCCCGACTGCCATGCAGCTGAACCACGAACCGCCGGATTACGCCTATAGCCTCCGTGCCGCCGATGGCCGCTCGGCCAAGGTGAATGACCAGGCGCTGGGCAGCAGTTTCTTCCTGACCCCGGACCAGCTGGTCCCGCAATGGCCGGTGGTGAGCGCCACTGCGCTGCAGGTGGCTGACCTGGAGCCGATCCTGGCGCTGAATCCGGCGCTGATCGTGCTCGGCACGGGTGACCGCCAGGTGTTCCCGCCGGCGGTGGTGATGGCCGCCTGCCTGTCACGCGGCATCGGCCTGGAAGTGATGAACAATCCGGCCGCCGCGCGCACCTTCAACATCCTGGCCGGCGAAGGCCGCAAGGTCGCCGCCGCTTTCATTCTGGAAGGCTGAGGCGGCGCTGCCGGGCATGGTCCGGCGTCCCCCCCTTGGATCTCACGCAGCCTGTAGCGCCCGAGCCCATGCTCGGGCGGCGGCGCTTCGCGGCGGAAAGACGCCGGGCATGGCCCGGCGCTACCAACGTCAACGCGCCGGCAGGTACTGCTGGGGGTCGACCGGCTTGCCGTTGTAGCGGATCTCGAAGTGCACCATGTCGCGGTTCGCACCGGTACGGCCCATTTCGGCGATCTGCTCGCCGGCCTTCACGCTCTGCCCTTCATTCACCAGGCGTTTGCGGTTGTGGCCATAGGCCGACAGCCACTGGTCGCTGTGCTTGATGATGATCAGCTCGCCGTAGCCGACCAGACCGGCACCGGAATACACCACCACGCCATTGGCGGTGGCCTTGACCGCCTGGCCGCTGGTGCCGGCGATGTCCACGCCCTGCTTGGTCGCGTCACCGGCCACGTAGCGGCCAACGATGGCGCCATCGGCCGGCCAGCGCCAGGCGATGTTGCTCTTCACCGGACCGACCGGCGCCGGGGCCGGCGTGGTGCTGCCGCCACTGCTGCCAGCCGAACGCGGCGGGGTGACCACCGTGGTCGGCGCACGGCCGCTGGTGGCCCCCTGCGGATACAGGCGGATCACCTGGCCGGGGTAGATGGTCGACGGGTTGTCCAGACGATTCCAGGCAATCAGGTCGGCCGGGGTGATGTCATGGATGCGGGCCAGCGCATAGATGGTGTCGCCCTTGCGCACCACCACGGTCTGCCCGGGCTTGGGCACCGAGGTCTTCGGCGTGGTCACACCACTACCGGTGCTGCCACCACCCGGGCGGACCACGGTGGCGGTGCCGCAGGCGGCCAGTGTGGAAACCAGCAACGCCAGCGCGCCGATGCGCACTCCCTTGCTCAGACGATCAGGACTCATGCGAACTTCGACCTCCATACAAGCCAGGCGATCAGCACCACCACCAGCGCGGTGGCGATCCAGCCCAGCGGTTCAATCCAGCGACGCAGTGCCGCTTCGGCACGCGCACCACCGATACGGATGACCGCGGCCAGCACGAACACGCGCTTGCCACGACCGATCAGCATGCTCAACAGGTACTGCGGCATCGGTACGCCGACGATACCCGATGCCCACGTGAAGACCTTCATCGGGATGGGCATGAAGCCGCCCAGCACCAGGAAGGTGAACACCGCCCACGGCGACTCGGCCATCTTCGCCTGCACGGTGGTGATGCCCTGCTCGATGGCCGGCAGCATGCCCAGCGCTTCGAACAACGGCTTGATCGCCTCGAAGGCGTAATGACCCAGTGCATAGCCAACCAGCGCGCCGACCATCGAGCCGGCCAGGCTCAGGGTGGCGAACCACCAGCCGCGCTTGGGCTGGGCCACGCACATCGGCGCCAGCATCACCTCCGGCATCACCGGGAAGATGATCGCCTCGAAGAAGCTCAACACCGTCAGGTAGGTTGGGGCGCGTTCGTGCGCCGCCCACTTCATCGCCCGCTCGTACAGCGGCCCGAAAATCTTCATGCAACCCCGCTCCGTGGATTAGTCGAGCATGCCAGACAGCAGCGGCACGAACGTGACCGGCGCCAGCACGTGTTGTTCGATGCTGCCGTCGGCCTTGCGGTCCAGCTGCACCAGCGACTGCGCCCCAGGGCCACCGACCGGCGCCACCAGGCGGCCGCCCTCGGCCAGCTGCTCGACCAGGGCGTCGACCAGTGCCGGCGCCGCCGCAGTGACCACGATGGCATCGAACGGACCGTGCTCGGCCCAGCCGACGCGGCCGTCGTCATGCTTGGTGCGGATGTTCATGCCCAGCGCACGGAAACGCTTGCGAGCCTGGCGCAACAGATCGCCGATGCGCTCCACGGTGTAGACCTCCAGGCCCAGCGCACCGAGGATGGCGGCCTGGTAACCGGAACCGGTGCCGACTTCCAGCACCCGCTTCGGCGCGACCTGGAGCACCGCCTCGGTCATCCGCGCGACCACCCAGGGCTGCGAGATGGTCTGGCCGTGGCCGATCGGCAGCGCGGTGTCTTCGTACGCACGCGAGGCCAGTGCCTCGTCGATGAACAGATGGCGCGGCACCACCCGGATCGCGTTCAAGGTCGGCTCGTCGACGATGCCGGCTTCGCGCAGACGGTCGACCAGGCGGTCACGCACGCGCTGCGAAGTCATGCCGATACCGACGGCTTCCGGTTGCAGGCGCAGGCGTGGGCTCATGCCGGCTGGTCCAACGCGGCACTGAGGCCGCCTACCCAGCTGGCTACCTTCTCCAGTGCCTGGTAACGGGTCAGGTCGACCTGGATCGGGGTGATCGAGATGTGGCCGGTACGCACCGCATGGAAATCGGTGCCGGGACCGGAGTCCTGCTCACGACCGGCCGGGCCGATCCAGTACACCTCGTTGCCGCGCGGGTCCTTCTGCGCGATGCAGCCTTCGGCGCGATGGCGGTTGCCCAGGCGGGTGACCTCGAAGCCCTTGACCTCGCTCCACGGAAGGTCCGGCACGTTGACGTTGAGGATGGTGTCGGCCGGCAGCGGATCGGCCTTGAGCCGGGCGACGATCTCCACCGCGGCGCGCGCGGCAGTCTCGAAGTGCTTCGGATCGTGGTTGCGGGTGACCAGCGAGACCGCCACCGCCGGCAGGCCAAGGAAGCGACCTTCCATCGCCGCCGAGACGGTGCCGGAATAGATCACGTCATCGCCGAGGTTGGCGGCGTTGTTGATGCCGGACACGACAATGTCGGGTTCGAACTCGAGCAGCCCGGTCAGCGCAAGGTGCACGCAGTCGGTCGGGGTGCCAGCCACCGAGACGGTGTAATGGTCGATGCGCTTGAGGCGGATCGGCAGGTCCAGGGTCAGCGAGTTGCTGGCGCCGGAGCGATCGCGGTCGGGCGCGACCACCGTGACTTCGTGTCCGGCCTCGCGCAGCACCGAAGCAAGCATCCGGATGCCTGCGGCGTCGACGCCATCGTCGTTACTGACCAGGATTCGCATCTTCGATTTAACCGCTTGATTTTCCAAGAATTCGATTCCATCACCGTGCAGTGTGGGCGGGACCGTCGTACTCCCCTGCGGAAGCCGTCGACCCTGCAAGGGCATCGTCTATTGTGCCGCATGCGAGCCGCCGGTCCTACCCTGCCGGCGGTCACGGCCGACATCGAACCGTCATAGGCAGACCTGCGCCGGCGGTTTACCCTGTGCGCATGTCGCACCCTGAAGACGAAGATCCGGCCGCATTGTTCCGTGCGGCCATCGGCGAAGTGACGCCGCTGCGCAAGGATGCCGAGCCGGCACCGGCTGCGCCCCGGCCGAAGCCGCGCGCGCGCATGGCCGAACGTGACGAGGCCGAAGCAGCCGGCGAGTTCGCCCGGCTGCTGCGCGACAGCACGCCGCTGGAAGCCGGCGATGTGGCCAGCTATCGCCGCGACAACCTGCCACCACGCCTGTTCCAGCGCCTCAAGCGCGGCCAGTACTCGGTGCAGGACGAGCTGGACCTGCACGGCGCCACTGCGTCGCAGGCGGAGACGCTGCTGCGCCAGTTCCTGCTGGAGGCACATGCACACGACTATGGCTGCGTGCGCATCATCCACGGCAAGGGCCTGCAGTCCGATGGCGGCGCGCCGGTACTGAAGAACCTGGTGGATCGCCTGCTGCGGCTGCGCAACGACGTGCTGGCCTTTCATTCGGCGCCGACCGGACAAGGGGGTACCGGCGCGATGCTGGTGCTGCTGGCCCGTAGATGAAAAAGGGGACGGAGGGAATTAAGTCGTTTGTGCCACAAACGACTTAATTCCCTCCGTCCCCTTTTTCTGTCAGGCCTGCGAGGCGTCTTCGACCGGGCCGAGCTCGTGCAGCACGGCGGTGGCGTAGCAGCCGGGCGGCAACGCAAACGACAGTTCCAGCACGTCATCGGCCAGCCACTGGTGCTGCAGCAGCGCCGGGCGCAGGCGCAGCGCGCGGCGCTCCTGCTTCAGGCGCGCGTCTTCCAGGCCGGCCCGCAGCGCCTTCGATTCCTCGTCGTCCAGCGCGGCCAGCTCCAGCTCGCGTGCCGCATCGGTGCTGCGCAGCTCGCCTTCACCCCACAGCGGCGCGCTGGGATGAATGTCGAAACGCGCCAGGCGCTCGGCCAGCACATCGGTGTACGGCTCGGGACCGAACACGCTGCGGCTGCCATCGAGCATCCACACTTCGCCGTCCAGCGGCTGATCCCAGTTGCCCTGCTCCACGCGCGCGGCCAGCACGCGGTTGAACAGCGCCGAGCGGGCCGCCGACAGCAGCAGTGAACGCTGGTCCTTGCGCATGCGGCGGCCACCGAACATCGCCAGCGCCGCCGGCACGTTGCCACCGTCGCGGCCAAAGCGCTGCTCACCAAACCAGTTCGGCAGACCGCGCGCGGCAATCTGCTGCAGGCGTTCGCTGATCGCGGCGGCATCACCCTGCACTTCGCGCAGTACCAGCTTGAAACGGTTGCCGGCCAGTGCGCCACGCTGCAGCTTGCGGTTGTGCCAGGTTGCTTCGAGCACTTCGATTTCATCACTGGCCAGCGTGGCCAGGTCAGGCGCCACGCGCTTGGGCAGGTGCACACTGAAGCGCTGGGTGGTGACCGCGTGTCGATCCTTCATGCCGGCGTAGCTCACCGCCATTTCCGGCAGGCCCGCCCACTTGGCCAGCATCTTGGCCACATGCACGGTGTTGGCGCCGCGCTTGCGGATGTGCAGCAGCAGGTGCTCGCCTTCACCGGTGGCCTCGAAGGCCGGCAGTTCGTCAACCTGGAAATCGTCCGGCGTGGTGCGGATGCGCGCCGTCAACAGCGGCGCACCGAACGCCAACGGCAGCGGAATCATGCCGCCACCAGCAACACGACCGCCTGTGCGGCAATGCCTTCACCACGGCCGGTGAAGCCCAGCTTTTCCGAGGTGGTGGCCTTGACGCTGACCGCATCCAGCGGCAGCTGCAGCAGGCCGCCGATGCGCTCACGCATCGCCAGCGCATGCGGGCCAACCTTCGGCCGCTCGCAGATCACGGTGATGTCGGTGTTGCCGACACGCCAGCCGCGCTCGCGCAGCAGGCTGTCGCAGTGGCGCACGAAATCACTGCTGTCGGCGCCCTTCCAGCGGTCGTCACTCGGCGGGAAATGCTGGCCGATGTCACCCAGCGCCAGCGCGCCGAGCATCGCATCGCACAGGGCGTGCAGGATCACGTCGCCATCGCTGTGCGCGAGCACGCCACAGCTGTGCGGCACGTTCACCCCGCCGAGCATGATGTGATCGCCTTCACCGAAGGCATGGACGTCGTAGCCCTGGCCGATGCGGACGGGCGGAAACGGTGCGGTGCTCATGGATGCAACCCTTGCTACAGGGCCGCGCGGACGGTCAGCCGGCGCGGCGGGAAAGTACGAATTCGAACCGGTCCAGATCGGCCGGGGTGGTGACCTTGAAGTTGTCCTCGCTGCCCTCCACCAGCAGCGGACGCTGGCCCTGGCGCTCCATGGCCATGGCCTCGTCGGTGACTTCAACACCGGCGGCAGCGGCGTCGGACAGCGCGCGGCTGAGCTGGTGGCGGCGGAACAGCTGCGGGGTCAGTGCGCGCCACAGGCGCTCGCGTGGCTCGGTGCCATCGATGCCACCGTCGTCGCCTGCACGCTTGAGCGTGTCACGCACCGGTGCGGCCAGGATCGCCCCGACCGGATCGGCACGGCCGACTTCAAGCAGGCGGCCGAGATCGGCCAGCGACAGGTTCGGTCTCGCGGCATCGTGGACCAGCACGAATTCGTCGGCGCGCACCGAGTCCGGCAGCGCCTGCAACCCGGCCAGCACCGAGGCGGCACGGGTCGCGCCGCCGATGCAGGTCAGCACCGGCTTGCCGGCCCACTCACTCCAGCCCGGCCAGTCGGCGTCGTCCTGGCCGATCACCACCATCGCTCCGGCCACGGCCGGGTGCGCCAGCAGCGCGTCCAACGTGTGGGCGAGCAGGATCTGCCCACCCGCCTGCAGGTACTGCTTGGGCAGTGGCGCACCAAAGCGGGCACCACGGCCGGCGGCCGGAACCACCACCCAGATCGCCGCGCTCATGGCACGTCCGCCGGATGATCGCCCGCCTGCGCACTGACACCTGCCGCGGGCTGCACCGGATGAACCGGTGCATCCTCGACCACGCGGTAGAACTTCTCGCCAGGCTTGATCATGCCCAGCTCGCTGCGCGCGCGTTCCTCGATGGCGGACTGGCCTTCCTTGAGGTCCTTCACTTCGGCAGCGAGCGCGTCGTTGCGCTGCTGCAGACCCTCATTGTCCCGCTCCTGGTTGGCGACCTGGGCTTCGAGCATCATCACTTCACCCGAATTGCCCGGACCGAACCAGAAGCGGTACTGCAGCCAGCCCAGCAGCAGGGCCAGCACCAGCAGCATCCAGCGCCAGTCGCGCATCGGCTCAGCGCTTCAGCGAAACGAACGCGTCACGACCGGCGTAACGCGCGCCGGCACCGAGGGCTTCCTCGATGCGCAGCAGCTGGTTGTACTTGGCCACGCGATCGCTGCGGCACAGCGAACCGGTCTTGATCTGGGTGGCGGTGGTGGCCACCGAGATATCGGCAATGGTGGTGTCTTCGGTTTCGCCCGAACGGTGCGAGACCACCGCGGCGTAACCGGCGCGGTCGGCCATGGCGATCGCTTCCAGGGTTTCGCTCAGGGTGCCGATCTGGTTGACCTTGATCAGGATCGCGTTGGCGGTGCCCGAGTCGATGCCTTCCTGGAAGATCTTCGGGTTGGTCACGAACAGGTCGTCACCGACCAGCTGCACCTTCTTGCCGATGCGGTCGGTCAGCAGCTTCCAGCCGGCCCAGTCGTTCTCTGCCAGGCCGTCTTCAATCGTGATGATCGGGTACTGCGCGGCCCAGTCGGCGAGGAAGTCGACGAACTGCTCGGAGGTCAGGCGCTTGTTCTCGCCGACCAGGTTGTACTTGCCATTCTCGAAGAATTCGCTGGAGGCCACGTCCAGGCCCAGCAGCACGTCTTCACCGGCGGTGTAGCCGGCCTTGCCGATCGCTTCGAGGATGGTGTCCAGCGCTTCGACGTTGCTGCGGAAGTCCGGTGCGAAGCCGCCTTCGTCGCCGACCGCCGTGCTCAGGCCGTGGCCCTTCAGCACCGACTTCAGCGAATGGAAGATTTCGGTACCGGCACGCAGCGCTTCGGAGAACGAGGTGAAGCCGACCGGCAGCACCATGAACTCCTGGAAGTCGACGTTGTTGTCGGCATGCGCGCCGCCGTTGATGATGTTCATCATCGGCACCGGCAGCGACGGGGTCACGCCGGTCTTGGCGGCAAGGTACTGCCACAGCGCCTGCTTGTTCGATGCGGCGGCGGCGTGCGCGGCGGCCATCGAAACACCCAGCAGCGCGTTGGCGCCCAGGCGGCCCTTGTTCTCGGTGCCATCGAGGTCGATCAGGCGACGGTCGAGGCCGGCCTGGTCGGTGGCTTCAAAACCCATCAGCGCATTGGCGATGGTGGTGTTGACGTTGTCGACGGCCTTGCGCACGCCCTTGCCCAGGTAACGGGTCTTGTCGCCGTCACGCAGCTCGACCGCTTCCTTGGTGCCGGTCGAGGCGCCGGAGGGAACCGCGGCACGACCGAACGAACCGTCCTCCAGGATGACTTCGGCTTCCAGCGTGGGGTTGCCACGGCTGTCGAGGATTTCACGGGCGTGGATGCTGCGGATCGTACTCATGGTCGGGCCGGTTACCTGTCTGGAGAGGGGGCGACAAAACGAATGCCGCGTGATTATCCCCGGCTGCCCGCCAGTTGCCAAATGGCCTGGGCGGCATCAGCCCCAGCTGGATCCGATCACGATCAGGACCAGCGACACCAACATCACCAGCAACGCACCAGCAATCGCCGCCAGGATGGGGCCACGCCGCCGTCGCCAGGCCAGCACCATCGCCACCGGGCTGCCCAGGAAGGACAGCACCATCGTGACCAGCGCGCCCAGCAACCACCACTGCGTAGCCTGCACGCCGTTGTTTCCGTCCCCCGGCGGCCGGAAACCGGCAGTGAAGGCCAGCACGCCCACCACCAGGGCCATCCAGGTCAACACAGACAGCCCCAGCGCGATCAGGCCCCAGGGCCAGCCGCGCGCTGACGTGCTCGTATTCATCAAAGCAATCCGTAGAACAGGGCACCCAGCCACAGCGAGAGCAGGATGATCGCCAGGCCAGCGGCCACCTTGCCGCGGTTCAGCCGCCAGGCCAGTACAGCGGCAGAGACGCAGCCCACGGCACCGAGCAGCTCAACGACCAGCAGCGCAATGAAGTACCCCCGCAGATCGAGTGCGCTGCTGCCATCACCGGGGGGCCGCACGGGCGCGGCGCCGATCAGCACCAAACCGAACATGCCCACCGTGAACAGCACGGCCAGGCCCAGCGCGATCAGGCCCCACGGCCACTGTTTCCAGTGCCGGCGGTGACGCTGGGTTTCCAGCGCCAGGCACGGGTCATGACTCACGCGAAGCGCGAGAAGCCGTGCTTCTTGGTCACCGCATCGAGTTCCATCAGAGTCTCGAGCAGCGCTTCCATCTGGTCCAGCGGCCATGCATTGGGGCCATCGGACAGCGCCTTGGACGGATCCGGATGGGTCTCGGCGAACAGGCCGGAGATGCCCACCGCCACGGCGGCACGGGCCAGCACCGGCACGTGCTCACGCTGGCCACCGGAACTGGTGCCCTGCCCGCCCGGCAGCTGCACCGAATGGGTGGCGTCGAATACCACCGGGCAACCGGTATCGCGCATCACCGCCAGCGAACGCATGTCGCTGACCAGGTTGTTGTAGCCGAAGCTGGCACCGCGCTCGCAGACCATGATCTGCTCGTTGCCGGTGGCCTTGGCCTTCTCCACGACCGGCTTCATGTCCCACGGCGCCAGGAACTGGCCCTTCTTGATGTTGACCGGCTTGCCGGCCGAGCACACCTTGCGGATGAAGTCGGTCTGCCGGACCAGGAACGCCGGGGTCTGCAGCACGTCCACCACCGAGGCCACCTCGTCCATCGGGGTGTACTCATGGACGTCGGTCAGCACCGGCACGCCGATCTGCTTCTTGACCTCGGCCAGGACCTTCAGACCCTCTTCCATGCCCGGGCCACGGAACGCGGTGCCCGAGGTGCGGTTGGCCTTGTCGAAGCTGGACTTGAAGATGAAGTTGACGCCGAGCTTGTCGGTGACTTCCTTCAGCTTGCCGGCGGTATCGAGCTGCAACTGCATCGACTCGATCACGCAGGGGCCGGCGATCAGGAACAGGGGCTGGTCCAGCCCGACCTCGAATCCACACAGTTTCATGGCGTTTCCTTGTTGTCCGCGGCACCGGCCGGGCCGGTGCGCTGGGGGTTGAAGCGTGCAAGATGGGGGCCGATGGCCCCCATCACAAGTCAGGCGCGGGCTTCCTGCAGCAGCTTGCCGCCGGCCTTGCGCTCGCGCGCGGCACGAATGAAACCGATGAACAGCGGGTGGCCGTCACGCGGCGTAGACAGGAATTCCGGGTGCGCCTGGCAGGCCAGGAACCACGGGTGCGCATCGCGCGGCAGCTCGACCACTTCCACCAGGGTGTCGTCCATCGACTTGCCGGCGATCACCAGGCCCGCATCTTCCAGCTGGGTGCGGTAGCGGTTGTTGAACTCATAACGGTGGCGGTGGCGCTCGGCGACCACGTCCTTGCCGTACAGCTCACGGGCCAGCGTGCCCGGCTTCAGGCGCTGCTCCTGCAGGCCCAGGCGCATGGTGCCACCCAGGTCGCTCTTGTCATCACGCTTCTCGACGTCGCCGGTGGCAGTGCGCCACTCGGTGATCAGGCCGATCACCGGGTTCGGCGACTGGCGGTCGTTCTCGGTGCTGTTGGCGCCTTCCAGGCCGACCACGTTGCGGGCGTAATCGACGACGGCCGCCTGCATGCCGTAGCAGATGCCGAAGTACGGCACGTGCTGCTCGCGGGCGAACTTCGAGGTCAGCACCTTGCCTTCGAAACCACGGTCACCGAAGCCACCCGGCACCAGGATGCCGTCGACATCGGCCAGCGCGGCCATGTCGGTGCCTTCCAGGTCCTGTGCTTCCAGCCACTTCAGGTTGACCTTGGTGCGCTGGCGCAGGCCGCCATGCTTGAGCGCTTCACCGACCGACTTGTAGGCGTCCTGGTGGTCGACGTACTTGCCGACCACGGCGATGGTCACTTCGTCCAGCGGGTGCAGGGTCGCATCGACCGCGTCTTCCCACATCGACAGATCGACCGGGCCGGCCTTGTCGGCCAGCTTCAGCTGGTTGACCACGATCTCGTCCAGGCCCTGCGCGTGCAGGCCCGACGGAATGCGGTACAGCACGTCGACGTCCGGCACGCTGATCACGGCGCGCTCGGAGACATTTGTGAACTGGGCGATCTTGCGGCGCTCCGAATCCGGCACGGCCTGTTCCGAACGGCACAGCAGCACGTCCGGCTGGATGCCGATCGAGCGCAGTTCCTTCACCGAGTGCTGGGTCGGTTTGGTCTTCAGCTCACCGGCGGCGCCGATGTACGGCACCAGGGTGAGGTGCATGAACAGCGCCTTCTCCGGGCCACGCTCGGTGCGCACCTGGCGGATCGCTTCCAGGAACGGCAGCGACTCGATGTCGCCGACGGTACCGCCGATCTCGACCAGCGCCACGTCGTAGCCTTCGGTGGCTTCGTCGATGCAGCGGCGGATCTCGTCGGTGATGTGCGGAATGACCTGCACGGTCGCGCCCAGGTAGTCGCCGCGACGCTCCTTGCGGATCACGTTCTCATAGATGCGGCCGGTGGTGACCGAGTTCTTGCG
This sequence comes from Stenotrophomonas maltophilia, assembly GCF_002138415.1. Lineage (NCBI taxonomy): Bacteria > Pseudomonadati > Pseudomonadota > Gammaproteobacteria > Lysobacterales > Lysobacteraceae > Stenotrophomonas > Stenotrophomonas maltophilia. Next base: position 1,666,416 of record NZ_CP015612.1, on the reverse strand, counting down.
GCTCAGGCGGGTGCGCACGAAGCGCTCGTAGTGGCCCAGGTCGAGGTCGGTCTCGGCGCCGTCGTCGGTGACGTAGACCTCACCGTGCTGGAACGGGCTCATGGTGCCGGGGTCGACGTTGATGTACGGGTCGAGCTTCATCATCGTGACCTTCAGGCCACGGGCTTCGAGAATGGCGGCCAGCGACGCGGCGGCAATGCCTTTGCCGAGCGAGGACACCACGCCGCCGGTTACGAAAATCAAGGGAGTCATGGCTGCAAGCATCCTGTCTGGAAATGGAAAACGGCAGCACCACGCGCACCCGGAGGGCGGGCATGGTGCTCGGAGGGGGTTTTCCGGTTCGCTGGGACAGCGAGGGAGGTGCGGGTCCGTGCGGCGGCAGGCGCCGTACAAGGACCACCGTGCGAGGTCGGGGCGGCCGTGCCGGTCAAATCGACCGTCACCTGCGACCCGCCATGCTGGAAGCCACGCTTGGCCGCTCCAGCCCATTCGCAAATGGTGGACACGCACTTACTCCCGGAAAGCCATAGTTTACAGATTGATGGCCGCCAACCCAAGAGGCAGATGGCACGCCACTAAAAAGAAACGCCCCGCAAAGCGGGGCGTTCCGGAGCGCAACCCTTGTCGCAAGGGCGCTTGGCAGGTTGCGGGATCAGCGCTTCTTGCGCGCCTCTTCCTCTTCTTCCTTCTGCGGGGCCGGCTGGCCCTGCGCCTTCATTTCGGCATTGGCCTGGGCGCGACGCTTGGCCTTGGCATCGGCTTCGGCCTGCGCCTTGTCGGCCTGGTCACCCTGCTGCGGGGCCGGCTGGCCGGCGTTCTGCGCCATCACCAGCGGCACTGCAACGGCGGCAGCGGCCAGGATCGCAATGGTCAGCAACTTCTTCATGAGGTCCTCCTCGCGGTATGGCTTGGATGTTTCGACCCAACGGGGGTCGCCGGCGTTCAGATTCCAGCGGCTGCCATTTTACCCCCTCTGCGTCGCCGAGACTGAACCGCAGGCGTGCAAAATCCCGTGCCAGACCCCACACTTGCCCGTCGCTCCAAGCTTTCGAAGACAGATGAACGCCCGTTATAACGCCGCCGATATTGAAGTCCTGTCCGGCCTTGACCCGGTCAAGCGCCGTCCCGGCATGTATACCGACACCGCGCGCCCGAACCACCTGGCGCAGGAAGTGATCGACAACTCGGTGGACGAGGCCCTCGCCGGCCATGCCCGCTCGATCGAGATCACCCTGTACAAGGACGGCAGCGTGGAGGTCAGCGATGACGGCCGCGGCATGCCGGTGGACATCCACCCGGAAGAGAAGATCCCGGGTGTCGAGCTGATCCTCACCCGCCTGCATGCGGGCGGCAAGTTCAGCAACAACAACTACACCTTCTCCGGCGGCCTGCACGGTGTCGGCGTCAGCGTGGTCAATGCACTGTCGACCCTGGTCGAGGTGCACATCAAGCGCGAAGGTGCCGAGCACCGCATCACCTTCCGCAACGGCGACCGCGCCACCCCGCTGGAAGTGGTCGGCAGCGTCGGCAAGAAGAACACCGGTACCCGCGTGCGCTTCTGGCCGGACCCGAAGTACTTCGACACGCCCAAGTTCGCGGTGCGCGCGCTCAAGCACCTGCTGCGCGCCAAGGCCGTGCTGTGCCCGGGCCTGACCGTGAAGCTGACCGACGAGGCCACCGGTGAAGTCGATACCTGGTACTACGAAGACGGTCTGCGCGATTACCTGAAGCTGGAGCTGGGCGATCGCGAGATGCTGCCGGCCGAGCTGTTCGTCGGCAACCTGAAGAAAGACACCGAGATCGTGGACTGGGCCGTGGCCTGGCTGCCGGAAGGCGAGCTGGTGCAGGAAAGCTACGTCAACCTGATTCCCACTGCCCAGCACGGCACCCACGTCAACGGCCTGCGCACCGGCCTGACCGAGGCGCTGCGCGAGTTCTGCGACTTCCGCAACCTGCTGCCGCGTGGCGTCAAGCTGGCCCCGGAAGACGTGTGGGACCGGGTGTCGTTCGTGCTGTCGCTGAAGATGACCGACCCGCAGTTCAGCGGCCAGACCAAGGAGCGCCTGTCCTCGCGCCAGGCCGCCGGCTTCGTTGAAGGCGCCGCCCACGATGCCTTCAGCCTGCTGCTGAACCAGAACGTGGACCTGGGCGAGAAGATCGCGCAGATCGCCATCGAACGCGCCAGCGCGCGCCTGAAGACCGAAAAGCTGGTCGTCCGCAAGAAGGTCACCCAGGGCCCGGCCCTGCCTGGCAAGCTGGCCGACTGCATCAGCCAGGACCTGTCGCGCACCGAGCTGTTCCTGGTGGAAGGTGACTCGGCAGGCGGCAGCGCCAAGCAGGCACGTGACAAGGATTTCCAGGCGATCATGCCGTTGCGCGGCAAGATCCTGAACACCTGGGAAGTCTCGTCCAACAGCGTGCTGGCCTCGGAGGAAGTGCACAACCTGGCCATCGCCATCGGTTGCGATCCCGGCAAGGACGACATCAGCGGCCTGCGCTACGGCAAGGTCATCATCCTGGCCGACGCGGACTCGGACGGCCTGCACATCGCCACCCTGCTCACCGCCCTGTTCCTCAAGCACTTCCCGGCGCTGGTCGATGCCGGCCACGTGTTCGTGGCGATGCCACCGCTGTTCCGCATCGACGTGGGCAAGCAGGTGTTCTACGCCCTGGACGAGGAAGAAAAGCGCTCGATGCTGGACAAGATCGAACGCGAGAAGATCAAGGGCGCGATCAACGTCACCCGCTTCAAGGGCCTGGGCGAGATGAATCCGCCACAGCTGCGCGAGTCGACCATCCACCCGGATACGCGCCGCCTGGTGCAGCTGACCGTGGACGATCGCGAGCAGACGAGCTCGCTGATGGACATGCTGCTGGCCAAGAAGCGCGCGTCCGACCGCAAGGGCTGGCTGGAGTCGAAGGGCGACCTGGCTTCGCTGGAAGTCTGATCCCGGCGCGGGGTCGGATCCGTTTCCTGACAGGAAACGGCTCTGACCCCGTTACCCGGTAGTGCCGGCCGCTGGCCGGCAGATCTGCATGAATCAACTGGATATCGAGGTTGCCGGCCAGCGGCCGGCACTACCGGTTCATGCGCGCCGGGGGCATTACACCCCCATCGGCAAACCCGGCGGCGCCATAATGCGCGTCCATCCGCGTGGACCACCGTATTGGCCAGCCACTCGCTGCTGTTCCCCGGCCTGCCGCTGCACAGTGCACGGCTGGTCCTGAGCCCGATCCGCCGTGACGACGCCGCCGCGCTGTTCACCCTGCAGTCCAACCCGGATGTGATGCGCTGGTGGAACCATCCGGCCTGGACGCGACAGGCCGAAGCGCGCGAGCAGATCGACGATGACCTCGCCGCCCATGCCATCGGCACCCAGCTGAAGCTGGCCGTGCGCGAATCGCTGGAAGGTCCGCTGCTCGGCATCTGCGTGGTATTCGCAGTAGACCGCGATGCGGCGCGCGCCGAGATCGGCTATCTGCTGGCCCCCGATCGCCAGGGCCAGGGCTATATGCACGAGGCCCTGCAACAGGTACTGGCCTACCTGTTCCGCACCCTGCACCTGCATCGCGTGGAAGCCGAGATCGACCCGCGTAACGCGCCCTCCGCACACGTGCTGGAACGCCTGGGCTTCCACCGCGAGGGCGTGCTGCGCCAGCGCTGGCGCATCCAGGGGCAACTGGCCGACTCGGTCGTCTACGGCCTGCTGGCCGATGACGACGCGGCAGCCACCCTGTCTACTTGACCCAATCTGGCCAGTAGCAGCCTCAACGCGCGGCCATGCCTTTGGACACATTCGGCATGCCCGCCACCGGCCTAGCATCGGAACCCCCTTCCGCTGCCGATACGGTGCCATGAAGTCCCTGCTGCACACTGCCGCGCTCTGCGTCGGCCTGCTCATCGCCCCTGTCAGCGTGCTGGCCGCGCCCGACGCCGACGCCAAGGCCGATCCAAAAGACGACAAGACCGAAGCGCCTGCGCTGCCCGCCGATGCATCGGCCCGCCAGAGCATGCGGCTGGCCGGCCGCACCCTGGACTACACCGCCACCGTCGGCACCCTGCCGGTGCGCGATGCGAAGGGCAAGGTGATCGCCGACGTGGTGTTCACCGCCTATACGATGCCGGGCAAGGACCGGCCGGTGACCTTCGCGCTCAACGGCGGCCCGGGTGCATCGTCGGTCTACCTCAACATGGGTGCGATCGGGCCCAAGGTGGTCACCTTTGGTTCGGAGGGTGACAGCGCATCGGCACCCGCCACCCTGCACGACAACCCCGGCACCTGGCTGGACTTCACCGACCTGGTGTTCATCGACCCGGTCGGCACCGGCTTCAGCCGTGCGCGGATCGGCGACGATGAGGCCAAGAAGGCGCTCTACAACCCCAGTGCCGACGTCGAATATCTCTCGCGCTCGATCTACGACTGGCTGCTGCGCAACCAGCGTATGGCCTCGCGCAAGTACCTGACCGGCGAGAGCTATGGTGGCTACCGTGGCCCACGCATCACCCACTTCCTGCAGACCCGGCTGGGCGTGGCGATGAACGGCCTTGTGCTGGTCTCGCCCTACCTGAGCCCGACCCTGGAAGACAACGCCGATGTCTCGCCGATGGCGTGGATGCAGACGTTGCCGTCGATCGCCGCGGCGCACCTGGAGCGCCAGGGCAAGCTGACCGATGCGGCGATGCGCGAGGTGGTGGAGTACACCCGTGGCGACTACGCCACCGCGCTGATGAAGGGCCGCAGCGATCCGCAGTCGACCGAGGCAATGCTGCGCCGGGTCACCGAGCTGACCGGGCTGGACCCGCAGTTCGTGCGCCGCGCCGGTGGCCGCCTGGAAACCCAGGCCTACCTGCGTGAAGTGTTCCGCGACAAGGGCACGCTGGGCAGCCGCTACGACTCCAACGTGACCGCGTTCGATCCGTTCCCGAATGATCCGGAACAGCGCGCCAACGATCCGCTGCTGGACAGCATCATCGCGCCGACCACCACGGCGATGGTCGACTTCGTGACGCGCGTGGTCGGCTGGAAGGTGGATGCACGCTACCAGGCGCTGAACTACGACGTGAACCGGTTGTGGGACCGCAATGGCGAGCTGCGCCAGGGCGCGGTGACCCAGCTGCGCCAGGCGGTGGCGATCGATCCGCATCTGCAGGTGCTGATCGTGCATGGCTGGAACGACCTGTCATGCCCGTTCATGGGATCGATCCTGACGGTGGACCAGATGCCGGCGATGGGCAGCAACCCGGACCGGGTGCAGGTGCGGAGCTATCCGGGCGGGCACATGTTTTACAGCCGGGCGGACAGCCAGGCCGCGTTCCGGAAGGATGTGCAGGCGTTGTTCCAGCGTAATTGAGGGGGTCGGGCCGGGCCTGCGGCCCGGCACCCGCCGGATCAACGCCAACGGCAACGGCAACGTCAAAAGCCTGGTTTCCGCGGCTGGCGAGGTGGGGTGGGGTTGCAGGACACGCCGTAAACCCGTCCCTGGGGGCTCGATGGCGCCATCCATGGCGCCAACGGTCCTGCAACCCCACCCCACCCCGCCGCTGACGTCTTCCTGGTGCTGATGGTGCGTGGTCGATCCCCCGCTGTTGGTGGGTGTCGACCTTGGTCGACACGCTTGATACGGATAGTGATCTGCCCATGAAAAAAGCCCGCCGGAATACGGCGGGCTTTTTCGTTTGTCGGGGTCAGATCCTTTTCCCGCAGGGAAAGGGCTCTGACCCCAAGGCCGCTGGCCTCAGGTCCAGCCGAACAGCTCGAACAGCTTCAGGATCAGGTACGCACAGCCGCCTGCGGCCGGGATGGTCAGGATCCAGGCCCAGACGATGCGTTCGATCACGCCGAACTTCAGCGAGCGCGGGTTCTTGGCGAAGCCGACGCCCATGATCGCGGTGGAGATGCTGTGCGTGGTCGAGACCGGCATGCCGAAGTGGGCGGCCAGGGTCAGGATGGTGGCCGAGCTGGTCTCTGCGGCGAAGCCATGGATCGGGTGCAGCTTGACCATCTTGTGACCCAGGGTCTTGATGATCTTCCAGCCACCCGAGGCGGTACCGGCGGCCATCACCACCGCGCAGGTCAGCACGATCCACATGGCGATGCCGTCGCCGGCATGCGCGTCCGGATGCATGAAGGCCAGCCACGACGGCAGGTCGTTCAATGCGCCGGTGGCTTCGGCACCGATCAGTGTCATGGCGATGATGCCCATGGTCTTCTGCGCGTCGTTGTGGCCGTGGGCGAAGCCCATGTAGGCCGCCGAGGCGATCTGGGCCTTGCCGAAGAAGGCGTTGACGATGCGCGGACGGGCCAGGCGGCCGATGGCACCACCGATCCTGGCCAGGCCGGCGATCAGCGCCCACAGCAGCACCATCACCACGATGCCGAGCAGGAAGCCGGCGATCGGCGAGGTGATCATCGGTACGAACACCTTCCACAGCAGGCCCTTGTTCTGCGCCCAGCTGCCCAGGCGCTCTGACCAGATCAGTGCGTCCCAGTTGTTGTGGGCCGCGGCCAGGCCGGCGCCGCAGAGGCCACCGATCAGCGCGTGCGAGGACGAGGACGGCAGGCCCTTCCACCAGGTGATCAGGTTCCAGATGATGCCGCCCAGCAGGGCGCACAGGATCACCTGCGGGGTGACGTCGACCACGTTGGTGTTGAGCAGGCCCGAGGCGATGGTCAGCGCCACCGCGGTACCGGTCAGTGCACCGATGAGGTTCATGAAGGCGGCCAGCATCACCGCCCAGCCGGGCGAGAGCACCTTGGTCGCCACCACGGTGGCAATGGAATTGGCAGTGTCGTGGAAGCCGTTGATGAACTCGAAGACGAGTGCGGCCAGGATCACCACCAGGACAAGGGTCAACATGCGGCGGCGTCCGTCAGCTATTCTTCAACACGATCTGGTACGCCACCACGCCGGCCTCGCGGCAACGGTCGATGGCCTTTTCCAGGATCTCGAAGAATTCCTTCAGCAGGAACATCTGCAGGTTGTCCAGGCGGCCCGAATAGATGTCGCGGTACAGCTCGAGCATCAGGCGGTCGGCCTCGTTCTCCAGCGAGCGCAGCTTCTCGTTGAGCGCGGTCATCCGGTCCAGGTTCATGTGGCGCAGGTCGGCCACCATCTCCACCACCACGCCGGCGGCCTGTTCCAGCATCGCCGCGCGCGGCGCGAAGTCGATGTGCTCCAGGTGGGTCGTGGCCAGCGAATAGCGATCGGCGAACTTCTCGATCTGCTTGGGAATCTTGTACAGCGCCGAGCCCAGCGCTTCGATGTCTTCGCGCTCGATCGGGGTCATGAAGCTGTCCACCAGCGCCTGGCTGATCTTGTCCGAGGCCGCGCGTTCGCGCAGGCGGGCCAGCTTGAAAGCGTCCAGCGCGGGCTGGCGGTCGGCCTCGCGCAGCATGGAATGCAGCGCCTTGGCGGCGTCGGAAGCCGCGACGGCAGCCTCATCGAGCAGGGTGTAGAACTGTTTGCCGGAACCGAAAATGGTCTGCAGAGAGAACATTGAGAAACCTGTCAGCCGTCGCGGGAAGGACGGCACCAGACGGAATTATGACGGCTAGATGACCATCTCGGGTATCCCTGCCCCCTTTCCGGGCCTTGGCCCGCCCAACCTGAACAGGCAGTTGCCACCCTGCCACGCCCCTTTGCTAAGATGCCAGCGCGCCTTCGGGCGCACCTTATGGACGACGACCCTTACCCCCCTGCGCCGCGCCGGACCCCGTTCCTGAGCGCCTGCCGCCATCGCAAGCACCCGCCCTCCCTGCCACCAACCGGGGACGACGCCCGTGTTTGAAATGATCCTGATTGTCTTCGCGCTTGTTCTGCTGAACGGCTTCTTCGCCATGTCCGAGATGTCGGTCATGACCTCGCGCAAGAGCCGCCTGAAGCAGATGGCCGCCACTTCCAAGCGTGCCGCCAAGGCGCTGGAGCTGTCGGAGAAGCCGGAGAGTTTCCTGTCCACCGTGCAGATCGGCATCACCGTGATCGGCGTGCTGACCGGCTACCTCGGCGGTGAGGCGCTGGGCGAAGCCTTCGCCGGCTGGATCCAGGGCCTGATGCCGGGCTTCGCCTACGCCGGCAACATCGGCACCGCGCTGGCGGTCAGCCTGATCACCTTCATCACGCTGATCTTCGGCGAACTGGTGCCCAAGCGCTTGGCGCTGACCCGCTCGGAGGCCATTGCCGGCCTGGTGGCGATGCCGATGAGCTGGCTGGCCAAGCTGGCCCTGCCCTTCGTCTGGCTGCTGTCCAAGACCACCCAGCTGGTGCTGCGCCTGTTCGGCCTGGGCAAGGATGAGGTCGCCTCGGTGACCGAAGAAGAGATCCGCATGCTGGTGGCCGAGAGCCACGAGGCGGGCGTGATCGACGCCCACGAGCGCGACATGATGAACCGCGTGATGCGCCTGGGCGACCGCACCGCCGACAGCCTGATGACCCCGCGCAACCGCATCGCCTGGCTGGATACCCAGGCCGGGCTGGAGCGCAACCTGGAAATCATGGCCGAGCACGAGTTCTCGCGCTACCCGGTGCTGCGCGACAACGACATGGACGTGGTCGGCGTGCTTGAACTGAAATCGCTGGCCACACGCATGGCGCGCGGCGACAACGCGCTGTTCCAGACCCTGCGCGAACCGCTGTACGTGTCTGAATCCACCCACGCGATGAAGCTCCTGGAGATCTTCCGCGAGGAACAGCAGTCGATGGCGCTGGTGGTGGACGAGTACGGCGAGATCCAGGGCCTGGTGACCATCAGCGACCTGATGGGCGCGGTGGTCGGCCGCCTGCAGGCGGTGGAGAACGCCGACGAAGATGCGTTGGTGGTGACCCGCGAAGACGGTTCGCTGCTGGTGGACGGCTCGCTGCCGATCGAGGACCTGCGCGAGCTGATCGGCAGCAACGATCTGCCCGATGCCGAGGATGGCGATTACTACACGCTGGCCGGCATGTGCATCCACTACTTCGGCCGCATCCCGCACGCGGGTGAGTACTTCGACTGGGCCGGCTGGCGCTTCGAGGTGGTCGACCTGGATGGTGCGCGGGTGGACAAGCTGCTGCTGCGCACGCTGTCCGACGAGCAGGCCGATGAGCTCACCGCCTGAGGCCGGCCAGGGTCCGGGCGAACAGCGCCCGACCTACCGCAACGAGGGCATCCGCACCCTGCTGGAGATGTTCGCCTCCGGCGATCCCGCCGAGCACATGCCGCTCGGCCAGATCCTCAGCAACCTTCAGCAGAGCGCCTTCGGCGTGTTCCTGTTCGTGGCGATCCTGCCCTCGTTCATCCCGGTCCCGGGCATGGGCGGTGCGGTCAGTGGACCACTGGTGATCCTGATCGGCCTGCAGATGCTGTTCTGCCTGCGCCGACCGTGGCTGCCTGGCTTCATTGCCCGCCGTGGACCGAAGCGCGGCACCATGCACCGCTTCCTGGACCGCATCGACCGCCCGCTTCGGCGCCTGGACAAGATGTTGAAACCGCGCCTGCCGCAGCTGCTGACACCGCTGCCGGCACACGCCTTCAGCGGCCTGCTGCTGGTGCTGCTGGGCATCCTGCTGTCGCTGCCGATTCCCTTCACCAACTTCCTGTTCGGCTTCCAGCTGCTGCTGTTCTCGCTGGCGCTGCTGGAACGCGATGGCGCGCTGATGCTGTTCAACTGGATCGCGGCGCTGGCGGCGATCACGTTCTTCGGTTTCAGTTCGGGGCAGCTGGTGGGCTATACGGTGGAGTTGTTCCAGCGTTGGTTCTGAGCCGGAATCCGGTAGAGCCGGCCGCTGGCCGGCTGCCACGTTTCCAGGTTTGCCGGCCAGCGGCCGGCACTACCAATGCCGAGCATCGGCCATCATCGAAGGTCGATGAATCCGTTGTCGGCCAACGGCGCGGACTCGTCCTGCACCGCCGACAGCACGAAACTCAGCGCCGTGCCCAGCAGCGTGCCCGGACCATCCCAGTACTCGGCCGAATCCGCGCGCACCTGGATCAGGCGCAGGTTCGGGTCGTCCTTGCCGGCCGGGAAAAACAGCTTCATCGCCGGCGACCACAGCTCCTCGATCTTCGCGCGATCATCGACAACCCGCGCGCGCCCCGCCACAGACACGTAGGTATTCTTCGATGGCGAGGCATAGGCAACGTTGACGCGCGGGTCGAGCGCGATCTCGGCCACCTTCGGGCTGTCGGCAGTGATGACAAACCACAGGTCACCGTCGAAGCTGACCTGCTGGGTGGCCAGCGGCCGGCTGTAGAGCCGTCCGTCGACGCCGGTGGTGGTGAACATCGCCACCTCCACGTCCTTGATCAGCTCGGCCAATTGGGCAATGTGTTCGGCGCGGGTGTCGGCCATGTGGGGGCTCCTTCGATATGAGCCCCCATCAGACGCGGTTCGGCCGCAATGGGCCGTGACGCAATTGTTCAGCCCGCGTGGCGGGCGTGCCAGGCCTGCATCGCCAGTTCGAACGAGCGCAGGCGCGCACGGTGGTCATACAGGTTGGCGGTAAGCATCAGCTCGTCCGGCTTGTGCCGTTCAACGAAGGCAGCGATGCCCTCGGCCACCTGCTGCGGATCGCCGAGCACGGTGCAGGCCAGTGCCCGCTCCACACCCACCTTTTCATGCGGTTCCCAGAAAGTTTCGATATCGTCGATCGGCGCCGGAATCTTGCCCGGACGGCCGCGACGCAGGTTCACGAAACTCTGCTGCTGGCTGGTGAACAGGCGGCGCGATTCGGCTTCGCTGTCGCTGGCAACGACGTTCAGCGCCAGCATCGCGTGCGGCTGCTTCAACGTCGCCGAGGGGCGGAATTCGCGGCGATATACCGCCAAGGCTTCATCCATCACATCAGGCGCGAAGTGCGAGGCGAACGCATACGGCAGGCCCATCGAGGCGGCCATGCGCGCGCCGAACAGACTGGAACCGAGGATCCAGGTCGGCACCCGCAGGCCACCACCCGGAACCGCCTGCACCGCCTGCCCGGGCTGTACCGGTTCGAAGTAATGCAGCAGCTCGCGCACGTCCTGCGGGAACTGGTCGGCGCTGTCGAAGTAGCGGCGCAGTGCACGCGCGGTCGGCTGATCGGTGCCCGGCGCACGGCCCAGGCCGAGGTCGATGCGGTCCGGATAAAGCGAGGCGAGCGTGCCGAACTGCTCGGCCACCTGCAGCGGCGCATGGTTGGGCAGCATGATGCCGCCGGCACCGACGCGGATGCGCTTTGTGCCACCCGCCACGTGACCGATCAGCACGGCGGTGGCCGCGCTGGCGATGCCAGGCATGTTGTGGTGTTCGGCCAGCCAGTAGCGGCGGTACCCCAGCGCATCGGCGTGCTGGGCCAGTTCCAGCATGTTGGCGAAGGCAGCGGTGGTGTCACTGCCCTCGCAGACCGGGGCCAGGTCAAGGATCGACAACGGGATCATCAGGCGTTTTTCCGTCACAGGATCCCCCATGCATGGGGACGGCCAGGCGCGGCGGCCAGTGACGGTGGCGGGATGCTGATTCCCGTGGGACGGGTTCAGAGCGCGCCGGACCGATCCGGGGTGCCCTGATCCGCGCCAAGCGCGATTGGTAGTGCCGGCCGCTGGCCGGCACACAAGTAGATCGCTTCGCAGCCGGCCAGCGGCCGGCTCTACCAAGGAAGCGTCAGAACGCGCTGGGGCGCGGCTCCGGCAGCGGCTGGTCGACCATCGGCTTCAGCTCGGCATCCAGCGCCACGCGCTCGTCGAACACGAAGCAGCGGCCTTCGTAACCTTCGCCGCCCACCTCCTCGAAGTAGCCGAGGATGCCGCCATCGAGCTGCAGCACGTTGTCCATGCCGTCGTTGACCATCCACAGCGCGGCCTTCTCGCAGCGGATGCCACCGGTGCAGAAACTGACCACGGTGCTGTCCTTCAGCGCTTCGCGGTGCGGCGCCAACGCCTCGGGCAGGTCGGTGAACTTGTGGATGGGCAGCACCAGCGCATCCTTGAAGGTGCCGTACTCCACTTCCTGCAGGTTGCGCGTATCAAGCATCACCACCGGCTTGCCAGCGTCGTCATGCCCCTGCCGCAGCCAACGCTGCACCGTAGCCGGATCGACCGCCGGGGCGCGCGGATACTCCAGCGGCTGGCCGTCATCACGGCGGAAGCTGATGATCTCGTCCTTCACCTTGGCCTTCAGCCGCGCGAACGGCTGATGCTCGCTCAGGCTGGTCTTGACCCGCATATCAGCAAAACGCGCATCGGCATGCAGCACGGCGTAAAAGCCCTCGACCGCCTCCGGCGCACCTGCCAGGAACAGGTTCAGCCCCTCGCCCGCCACCAGGATCGTGCCGCGCAGCTGCGCCGCCTCGGCGCGCGCCAGCAACTGGTCGCACAGGGCCTGGGGAGCGTCGATGACGGCGAAATGGTAGGCAGCGGTATTGGCGATCATCCCGCTATTTTAGCGCCTCCCGCCCCTCCGGACAGATTCAGGGGTCAGAGCCCTCTGCGCAGCAGAGGGATCCGACCCCGGCAGGCCCCCTGAACCTGTCAGAGGCAGGGCGGAGTGGGCAGGCGGGACCGTTGGCGCCATGGATGGCGCCATCGAGCCCCCATGGAAGGGTTTACGGCGTGTCCAGCCTGCCCACACGGCCCTGCCCACCATGGATTGCCTGCTGTTGCTGTTGTAGTTGCCCTGGCATCGGCGGGTGCCGGGTGCAACCCGGCCAGAAGCCCCCTTACCCCCGCAACAGCATGAACGGCAGCAGCACCAGCGCCGCCGCAACTGCCATTCCCAGCAGTACCAGCACCACGAACATCGGGCGCCGCCGGAACAGGCTGCGGAACGTCTCCGCCGTCCCCTCGCGCAACGCCTGCTCGCGCTCGGCACGGATGCGCGGCCCGCGTTCGGCCTGGTACTCGGCCATCAACGCCTTGGCACGCGGATGATCGGCATCCTCGCGCAGCCACAGGCCGCCATTGGAGATGCCCCACGGGCTGGGTTCGGTGCGATACCAGGCGATGCCGTGCTGGTCGAGCAGCGTGCAGACATCGGCATATTCGTCGTTGCCGACATTGCGCAGATTGAGCAGGAGTTTTGCCATGCCCCCATGATACCCGGCGCCGATGCGCTACCCTTGCCGCCCTCGCCCTGCGCCCTTCTGGAGACGCCCGATGCGCCGCCTGCTGCTTCCCCTGCTGCTGTCCCTCGCCGCCGTTGGCTGCTCGACCGAACCCTCCGGGCCGCCGCCGGGCGGCACCCTGACCACCTTCGAGCGCATCGATACCGTGCCCGGCACCGGCGCCGAGGCCGTCTCTGGCAGCAAGGTCACCGTGCACTACACCGGCTGGATCTACGACAACCGCACCGAAACCAAACACGGCAAGACCTTCGACAGCTCGGTCAGCCGTGGCGAACCGTTCACCTTCGCGCTCGGCGCCGGCCAGGTCATCCGCGGCTGGGATGAAGGCGTGGCCGGCATGAAGGTCGGCGGCAAGCGCACGCTGATGATCCCGCCGGACTACGGCTACGGCGACCGCCGGGTCGGCCCGATCCCGGCTGGCTCGTCGCTGGTGTTCGATGTCGAGCTGCTCGATGTCAAACCGTAATACCGCAACGTCTCCGCGGGTCGCCGTCATCGGCGGCGGCCCGGCCGGCCTGTTTGCCGCCGAGCGCCTGCGCGCCGCTGGGCTGGAGGTCGACCTGTACGAGGCCAAGGGTTCGCCCGGCCGCAAGTTCCTGATCGCCGGCAAGGGCGGCCTCAACCTCACCCATTCCGATCCGCGCCCGCTGTTCGACAGCCGCTACCGCGAGCAATCCACGGCCGTGGGCCGCTGGCTGGATGGTTTCGACGCGCAGGCGCTGCGCGACTGGGCTGCCGGCTTTGGCGTGGAGACCTATGTCGGCAGCTCCGGCCGCGTGTTCCCGGTTGACCGCAAGGCTGCGCCGCTGCTGCGCGGCTGGGTGCGCCGACTGAAGGAACAGGGCGTGCGCCTGCATGCCCACCACCGCTGGATCGGATGGAGCGACGACGGCGCCCTGCGATTTGAAACCGAAGACGGCGCCGTTGAAGTGCATGCCGATGCCACCCTGCTGGCCATGGGTGGCGGCAGCTGGCCGCAGCTGGGCAGTGATGGCGCCTGGGTCGCGCCTCTGCAGGCGCGTGGCGTGGACATTGCGCCCCTGCAGTCGGCCAATTGCGGTTTCGACGTGGATTGGACGCCGTTCTTCGCCCAGCGCAATGCCGGTGCACCGTTGAAGCCGGTGGTCGCGCACTGGCTCGACCTGTCCGGACAACCGCAATCGCTGCAGGGCGAATGCGTGGCCAGCGAGTACGGTATCGAAGGCAGCCTGATCTACGCGCTGGCGGCTGACCTGCGCGAGACCATCAACCGCGATGGCCACGCCATGTTCTGGCTGGACCTGGTGCCGGGACGCGATGAAGCACGCCTGTTGGCCGATCTGTCGCGCCCGCGCAAGGGTCGCAGTTTCGGTGAGCATCTGCGCCGCCAGGCCGGCCTGGATGCGGTGAAGGCCGCGCTGGTGTTCGAGATCCTTGGCAAGGACGCGGGCCACGACCTGCCTGCGGTGGCCGCCACGCTCAAGCGCCTGCCGTTGCGCCTCCTGCGTCCACGGCCGATGGCCGAGGTGATCAGCACTGCTGGCGGCGTGCGCCTGGATGCGCTGGATGATGGCCTGATGCTGCGGGCAGTGCCCGGCGTGTTCTGTGCCGGCGAGATGCTGGACTGGGAGGCACCGACGGGTGGCTACCTGCTGACCGCGTGCTATGCCAGTGGCCTGCGTGCTGCGGACGGCGTGATCGGGTGGCTGGCCGGGCGGTGATGCCCGCCCTGTAGAGTCGAGCTTGCTCGACTGCATTGCGTTGTAGAGCCGAGCCCATGCTCGGCTTGAATCAAAAGCAGCCGAGCGTGGGCTCGGCTCTACACGCTGGTCACCACGGCCTGCGCATGCTCACCGAGGCCAGCGAAACACCACTGGGATGTGGGTAAGCCTCTTCGCCCACGCTGATGAATCCCTGCCGCTGATAGAACGGCACCGCATTGAGTGAGGCCGACAGCACCACTTCACGCTCACGATCGGCCATCGCCAGTAACCGCTGCATCAGCGCCTGGCCGATGCCCTTGCCGCCACGATCCGGATCGACGAACAACGCATCGACTTCATTGGCGTGGGCATCGAACACGCCGAAACCGAGCAGGTGCCCCTGATCGTCCTCGGCCACCACGCAACCGCCCTGCCCCAGCAGCCGTGCGTACTGCGACGGTGGCGGCGAGGCCGACCACGGCGTGATGACCTCCGCCGGATAGTGGCTGCTGCAGGTCTCGCGCACGCAGCGCGTACGCAATGCCCACAGCGTGGCCACGTCGTCCATGGTGCCGGTCCTGAACTGCATGAGGTCTCCTTGTAGCGTCGAGCCATGCTCGACTGTTCTTCGCTCCAACGTCGCGATGCCTGATAGAAAAGCAGTCGAACATGGCTCGACGCTGCAGAGACGTTATCGCGACTTGCTGGCGCGCAGTGCCTGGATCTTCGGCGGCGGCTGGAAGGAATCGCTGCGTGCATCAGCCCAGAACGCATGGAACACCGCGTGGTCCGGCACCTTGTGCAGCAGCTCGCCCGGTTCCAGGTAGCGGTACAGCGAGGCCAGCGAACGGATTTCCACCGGCGAAACACGGCGCAGGATGTGTTCCGGCCCAAGTTCAGCCGGATCGTTCAGGCCCGCGGCACACAGCAGTTCCTTCAAGGCATGCAGCGTATGCTCGTGGTAGCTGTACACACGGGTGGCCTTGTCCGGTGCATCCAGATGCTTCCAGCGTGCGGGATCCTGGGTCGCGATGCCGGTCGGGCACTTGTCGGTGTGGCAGCTCAGTGATTGGATGCAGCCCAGCGCGAACATGAAGCCTCGGCCGGCATTGCACCAGTCGGCCCCCAGCGCGATGGTCCGCGCGATGTCGAACGCGCTGGTGATCTTGCCGGCCGCACCGATGCGGATGCGATCGCGCAGGTCGAGGCCGACCAGGGTGTTATGCACCAGCAGCAGCGCCTCGTGCATCGGCACGCCGACATGGTCGACGAACTCGGCCGGTGCCGCACCGGTGCCGCCCTCGGCGCCGTCGACCACGATGAAATCTGGCAGCAACCCGGTTTCCTGCATCGCCTTGGCAATGCCGAACCACTCCCACGGATGGCCGATGGCCAGCTTGAAACCGACCGGCTTGCCACCGGACAGCTCGCGCAGGCGGGCGACGAACTGCAGCAGCTCGACCGGCGTCGAGAACGCCGAGTGACGCGAAGGCGACACGCAGTCCACACCCATCGGCACGCCACGCGTCACCGAGATCTCGGCGGTCACCTTCGGCGCCGGCAGCACGCCACCGTGGCCGGGCTTGGCGCCCTGCGACAGCTTGATCTCGATCATCTTGACCTGATCATGGGTGGCATTGGCAACGAAGCGCTCCTCGCTGAAACCGCCCTTCTCGTCACGGCAACCGAAGTAGCCCGAGCCGATCTCCCACACCAGGTCACCCCCCATCTCGCGGTGGTAGGGCGAGATCGAACCCTCGCCGGTGTCGTGGTAGAAGCCGCCCTGGCGCGCGCCTTCGTTCAGCGCGCGGATCGCATTGGCCGACAGTGAACCGAAGCTCATCGCCGAGATGTTGAACACGCTGGCCGAATAGGGCTTGGCACAGTTCGGGCCGATCAACACGCGGAAGTCATGCTTGGCGATGGCGGTCGGCGCCAGCGAATGATTGATCCACTCGTAATCCACCGCATAGGTGCTGCGCAGGGTGCCGAACGGCACCGTGTCCATCTCGTTCTTGGCGCGCTGGTAGATCAGCGCCCGCTGCTGGCGCGAGAACGGCACGTCTTCCAGGTCGCTCTGCACGAAGTACTGGCGGATCTCCGGGCCGATCGATTCCAGCCCGTAGCGGAAGTGCGCCATCACCGGATAGTTGCGGCGCAGCGTGCTGCGCTTCTGCAGCAGGTCCCAGGTCCCCAGCGCCACCATCGCGGCAGTCAGGCCGACGCCCCAATACCAGGCCGGCCAGATCGTGGCCAGCCACAGGCATATCGGGAACATCAGGATGGCGAGCAGGTAGACGATATACCGGTGCATGGCTTTCCTCGGTTGCAACTGCCCCCGAGTCTACCGCGCCGTTCGCTGCCCGGGCTTACAAACGATCGTCAACCACGTTGCGCGGCCAGGCCGATTTCACGTCGTAGACCAGGCCACCCGGCGCCAGCAGTTCCCGGATTGCACCTTCATCCATTGCCTTGAAACGGGCGTGGGCCACCGCCAGCACCACCGCGTCATAGCGCCCCGCCCCTGGCTCGGCCAGCCAATCCAGGCCCTCGTCGGTCAATGCCGCCGGGCCGACCCACGGGTCGCTGACCTCCACCTGCGCACCGGCATCGCGCAGCCGTTGCGCCAGTTCCAGCGCGCGGCTGTTGCGAAGGTCCGGGCAATCCTCCTTGAAGGTCACGCCCAGCACCAGGATGCGTGCGTCCGCCGGCGCACGGCCACGCTCGGCCAGCATCGCCAGCACCCGCGCCGCCACGTGCTCGCCGACGCGATTGTTGACCTGTCGTGCGGTGTGGATCAGGTCCGGGTGGTAGCCCACGCTCTCGGATTTGTGCAGCAGATAGTACGGATCGACGCCGATGCAGTGACCGCCGACCAGCCCCGGCCGGAACGGCAGGAAATTCCACTTGCTGCCGGCGGCGTCCAGTACGTCCTGGGTATCGATGCCAAGCCTGTCGAAGATCAGGGCCAGCTCGTTGACCAGCGCGATGTTGACGTCGCGCTGGATGTTCTCGACCACTTTGGCCGCTTCGGCCACCCGCATCGACGGTGCCGGGAACGTACCTGCGGCGATGATGCGCTGGTAGAGACCGTCGATCACCGCGGCGACTTCCGGTGTCGAGCCGGAAGTGATCTTGCGGATGTCGGCCAGGCGCCGCTGGCGGTCGCCGGGACTGACCCGTTCCGGGCTGTAGCCGCAATAGAAGTCTTCGTTGAAGCGCAGGCCCGAACCCTGTTCCAGCAGCGGCACGCACACTTCCTCGGTGGTACCGGGGTACACGGTGGACTCGTAGATCACCAGATCGCCGGCGCGAAGATGACTGGCAATCAGCCGTGTCGCCGAACGCAGGGGCTCCAGGTCGGGCTGCTCGTATGCATCGATCGGGGTCGGCACGGTGACGATGTAGACATTGCAGGCATCGAGCAGTGCCGGATCGCTGCCGTACTGCAGCAGCTGCGCATTGGCCAGCTCGTCGGCTTCCATTTCCAGCGTGTGGTCCTGGCCGCTGCGCAGCTCGGCGATGCGACCGGCATCGATATCGAAGCCCAACGTCGGCCACTGCCGGCCAAACGCCACCGCCAACGGCAGGCCGACATAGCCCAGGCCGATCACCGCAAACCGGGGTGCGCTGGCAGCCGCTACCGGCGCACTCATCGGCACATCCCGCGCAACGGATGCGATTGCAGATACGCTGCCATGGCTTCGGCCAACACACTCATTTGCTGCACCACTCCGGGAAACCTGCGCCAGAAAGGCTACAGCCTACCGGCCCCGGCGCCCTGCCGCCAAGGCGGGCTCAGGAACCCAACGCCACAGCGGCCGGTTCCAGTTCACCGTCGGCGCCGGTCCAGGCCTGCAGCAGGCGCTCGAATCCACCGCTGCCAAGCAGGAAGCCGGGCCACGCGGCATCGACAATCTGCGCCAACAGCTCCGGCTCGATCCGCCGCGTGCCCATTGACCAGCGCGGAAATGCGCGCTGCACCACGGGTGCACGGCACAGCACTTTCAGCTGCCCGTGGCTGCGCGCGTTGAGGATGCGCTGGAACACCGAATCGATGCCGTCCTCCGGGCCTTCCAGATACTGAAGGAAACGTGCTCCGTCGAACATCAGGACACCGGTGACACCGGCCACACGATTGAATGCCGTGGCGTCGGCCAGCAGGCGGTCAAGATCGGTTGTCTGCAGATCGGCGCGGGCCTCACTGGCATAGGCAATCGCGTGCAGCGACATCAGGTGGCTCCCCCCCTGGGAACGATGGCAGGGACTATGACATGAATGCGATCGACAGTTAAGCGCGCCGCCGCCGTGATGCAATCCAGTCGCAGTACCGCATGTGGGCTACAATCGGCGCCGCGCTGCAGGCCCGGATGGCGAAACTGGTAGACGCATCGGACTTAAAATCCGCCGGGGGCAACCCCATGCCGGTTCGATTCCGGCTCCGGGCACCACACGCACGCAGCACAAGCTACTTTCAGATCGCCCGCGAATAACGCGGTTGCTCGTGCGCGGCACGCAGATACGGGTCGAAGCACATCGCCAGCAACCGCAGCAACGGTCGCCCAGGTTCACTGGCACGCACCACGCCACCGCGGTATTCGGCCAGTCCGTCTTCCTGCAGCCGCTGTACCGAACGCAGGTCCTCGGCGAAGTACTGCTCGAAATCCACGCCATGACGCTGCCCCAGCAGCACACCATCCACCTCGCCCTGGCACATCAGCTGCTGGATCAGGTCCGCACGCAGCTGGTCGTCGGCACTCAACGCCACGCCGCGCCAGACCGGCAACTGGCCCTGGTCGACCGCGTCCTCCCACGACTGCAGGTCGCGCGGATTCTGGCTGTAGGTGGCACCGATGTGGCTGATCGCACTCACGCCCAGGCCGAGCAGATCGGTATCGGCGTGGGTGGTATAGCCCATGAAGTTGCGATGCAGTTGGCCGGCGCGCTGTGCACGCGACAGATCCTCTTCCGGCAGAGCGAAGTGATCCATGCCGATGTACTGGTAGCCGGCGGCAGAGAGCTTCTCCACCGCCAGGCCCAGCAGCGCCAGCTTGTCTTCCGGCGAAGGCAAGCGGCTTTCATCGATCTGCTTCTGTGCGCGGAACAGATGCGGCAGATGCGCATAGCCATACACCGCCAGGCGATCCGGTCGCAGCGCCAGCACCCGTTCAAGGGTGCGGCCGAATCCTTCCAGGCTCTGTCCCGGCAGGCCATAGATCAGGTCGACGTTGACCGAACGCATGCCGCTGTCGCGGCAGGCGCGCAGGATGTCCAGCGTCTGCTGCACACCCTGTATGCGGTTGATCGATTCCTGCACCTGCGGGTCGAAATCCTGCACGCCCAGGCTGGCCCGGTTGAAACCCAGCCGCGCCAGCATGGCGACGTCACGGGTGTCGATGAAGCGCGGATCGAGTTCGATCGAGAAATCGCGCTGCGGCGAATCACTGAAATCGAAACGTCGGCGCAACCCCTCCACCAGCGTGGTCATCGCCTCGGCATCAAGGAAGTTCGGCGTACCACCGCCCAGGTGCAGCTGGATCACCTCGCGGCCGTCATCGAACTGCGGCGCCAGCAGGTCGGCCTCGGCCAGCACGCGCGAGACGTAGCTGTGGCCACGACCGCGATCGCGGGTGATCACCCGGTTGCAGCCGCAGTAGAAGCAGGGGCTGGAACAGAACGGCACATGCACGTACAGCGACAGCGCGCGGGCCAGCTGGTTGCTGTCG
Source organism: Stenotrophomonas maltophilia (assembly GCF_002138415.1). Taxonomy (NCBI): domain Bacteria; kingdom Pseudomonadati; phylum Pseudomonadota; class Gammaproteobacteria; order Lysobacterales; family Lysobacteraceae; genus Stenotrophomonas; species Stenotrophomonas maltophilia. The sequence continues at coordinate 1,645,934 of NZ_CP015612.1, read as the reverse complement.
GCGATCGCCTGGCGCAGTGCCGGCGCGTCGAACCCATCATGGAAATGCGGCGCGGTCGGGTACGAGGTGTAGCGCGGGCCCGGCCGGTCGTGCCGGCGCAGAAGGTCGGGGTCGAAGGTCCAGGCCAGGCCACCGGCGGCAGGAGAGAATGTGTCCATGCCGCCAGCATCGCGCCGGGCGGCCTGCGCCGCCTTGACCCAGATCAATCCTTGGCAGGGATACCCAGCACCGGCAGGCCCACCTGCGGCCAGCGCAGCATCTGGTAGCGCTTCCAGAAGGTGTCACCGATGCGCGCGGCCACATCGTTGGCCAGTTCCTGCATCGGCGGGTTGTTGCATTCGGCGGTGGTGATCCGGAACAGCACCAGCCAGCGGTCGAACAGGTCCTTGTCCAGCTCGATGGCCATGTGCTTGGACATCGGCGAGCCCTTGAAGCGGCGGGTACCGCGCAGCATCGCCGACCAGAAATCGACCAGTTGTGCCAGGTGTTCCGGCCAATCATGCACGTGCGCCTCGAACACCGGTCCCAGCCGTTCTTCCTCACGCACACGGGCATAGAAATCGTGGACCAGGCGGGTCACTTCCTGCTCGGTGCACAACTCGGGCGAGGCTACGGGGAGGACAGGCGACGGTGTTGCGTTCATCAGGGTACCCAAAGCGTGCCGGCAGCGTGCCGCACCCAGGCGGCAGCGCCGTTGATCCAGATCAATGTCGGCGCAGTCCGCTGCACCTAGGCTGGCACGCTTGCAGGAAGCATGCCCTGCGGATGCTGCGCCAGCCTTGGCGAAGTATACGCGCCGCCCACTTTCCGATCCGGGACAGCATGAACAGACCCTCTCCCAGCCGCCGCCAGCGGCTGATACAGCATTGGGGCGCCATCCTCTGGCCCAGCTTCATCGCCGCCGGCGTGGCCAGCGTGGTGTTCTTCGCCTTCGTCGATCCGTTGCGCCTGCAGGCGATCAGCTTCCCGGACACGGCCATCAGCCGCGAGCTGGGCTATACCGCAGGCTTCTTCATGTTCTGGACGGTAACGGCGCTGTCCAGCGCGGTCACCTGGTATCTGCAACGACCGATGCCCAGCGACGACGACGACGAGCTGCCGCTGGGATGAGCACGCCCTGCACAACGACACCGCGCCCCTGGCACTGGCGCGGCACACTCAACGCTGTTCTGCTGGCCCTGTTCTACGCGCTGCCGTGGTTGCGCTGGGACGGACGCCAGGCGTTGCTGCTGGACATCAATGCCCGGCGCTTCGACCTGTTCGGCTGGACGTTGTGGCCCAACGACGTCGGTGTGCTGATCGGACTGCTGGCGGTGCTTGCGGTGGGCCTTGCGCTGCTCACCCACGTCGCCGGGCGCATCTGGTGCGGCCACGCCTGCCCGCAGACCCTGTGGCGCCGGGCCTTCGACGGGATCGCCCGTGCCGCGTCCCGGTTGCTTCCCGCCTCGGCTGCGCGCCCGGCCACCCAGCTGGCCTGGGGGCTGTTGTCGCTATGGACCGGGATCACCTTCGTCGGCCTGTTCAGCCCCATCGCCGAACTGGTGACCGCTGCGCCCCACGCCGGCTGGAGCCGCTGGGAAACCTTTTGGGTGCTGTTCTATGCGGCCGCGACCTGGGGCAATGCCGGCTTCCTGCGCGAGCAGGTCTGCCGTTCGTTGTGCCCGTTCGCACGCATGCAGCCATTGCTGACCGATCCGCATACACCGCGCATGCTGTACGACGCCCGCCGCGGCGAGCCACGCGGACCGCGTCCATCCGGTCTGGGCGGCGTGCTCGGTCGCGGTCGTGGCCTGCTCGATCCAACAACTGCGCAGGACTACGTGTTCCGTGCTGCGCATCCGCTGCTGGCCGGACCGATGCCGACCTTCAGCGCCGATCGCCTCGGTGACTGCACCGACTGCGCTGCTTGTGTCAGCGCCTGCCCAATGCAGCTGGACATCCGCCAGGGGCCGCAGGCCGATTGCCTGGCCTGCGGCGCCTGCCTGGAAGCCTGCGCACAACAACAGCACCGGGCCGGTTTCGGTCCGGGGCTGGTGCGTTACTGCAGTCCGCAGGCGATGGCCGGACAAACGCGGCGCTGGTGGCGACCACGTACCCTGGCCCTGCTGTCGATGCTGCTGGCGCTGCTTGCCTGCGGCGTCTGGCGCCTGCTCTGAATCAACGCGGCCCGCTGGCGTGCGGCGGAACCAGCTGCGCACGTCGCACGATGCCCAACTGCTCGATGATCAGCGCCATTTCGTTGGTGACTTCGGTACGCTCGGTCCCCTGCGGGACCAGGCGGTCCAGCACCTGCTGGTAGGTATCCCAGAACGCCGGACCGCATCCGTGTTTGTGATAACTGGCTTCCAGTTCGCGGCGTACCCGTTCAGCCAAGCCATGCATGCCGTATTCCATACGACCTCCGTTGGACTTGTTCTGCATTGTTGACGGTCTACCGACTCACTTGCGTGCTACTGAAAGACTCCCAGGCTTCACGCCCGGTTGATGCCAATTAGTCATAGATTTCACGACAGGTCAATTACATGCAGCGACTTTCGTGATCGAAATTATTAATCGTTCACGAAACTACATACGGCCCCCCGGCCGTCCCGGATGGGTTGAACCCGACATGCCGCCCAGCTCCCAGACTCCCACTTCCAGTTGAAGAGACTGATCGGATCCTCCCGATTCATCGAATCTGCCTATTTCGCTAAGCATACTTAGCAAATGGCGCTAAGCGTGCTGTATGCGACAAAAGGCGGCGCAGTTCAGATGGATTCGCGTCCCGTTGCTTCAGTCGCGGGGAACAGATTCGGGTAGCGCTGATGCAGGATGAACTGTCGCAGGGCCGGGATCGGGAAGTCCCTCGGCCATTGCGACACCGCGGAACGGCTTATGCCAAAGAAGCGTGCCAGTTCGGCGTCGGTGCGGAATCCCAGCCGGGTGCGCACCTGCCGCTTGCTCCAGAATTCGGTCACGGTCGGTCCTTCTGTTAACCAGACTGATTCTTGCGACAAGGCTTCTTCGCAATCCACGCGTTAAGCTGGCTTGCATAGATGAATACTCTCGGCCAACGACTCGCGGCAGCCATGAAGAAAGCCGGGCACCCACGCCCGGCCGATCTGGCACGCGCCGCCAAATCAACGACAGCAACCATCAGTAACTGGCTCAACGACCATGTAAGTGCCTCGCACGTTAAGGCCGAACAGCTGTTCCGCATCGCCGATGCGGCCAAGCTGGACGCACGCGAGCTGCTGTACGGGGTCAGCGGGCTCGGCGTCGGTGAGCCTGGCAGCGCCTACATCCCCAGCCAGGCCCATCTGGATGTCTGGCAGGACGCCTATGAGCTGGTCAGCCATCTGGTGGCCGAGAACGGGCTGGAGATCGACCACCGCCGGCATGCGGCGCTGGATCTGCTCGCGTTCGAACTGCTGATGGATGGCTTCAGCCGCAGCAAGGTGGCTCGCGTTCTGACGACCTCGATGACGTGAATGCACTGCCGCTGGTAGCATGGACCGCGATGGGGATGGGGCTCCCCCGATAACCGCCTGAGAAGGCTGATGGCTCCTGCCAGGACGAACCCGGTGTTCGTCGACGGCAGGTCGTGCCCGCCCTCGGCGTTCGCCATTGACCCTGCGAACCCGCATTCGAGGCACGCCATGCAAGCATTGAACAATTATTTTCTGGTCTTCGTCGGCGGCGGCATCGGCGCCTGCCTGCGCCACGCCTGCAACCTGATCGGCGCGCGGGTGGCGGTCGGCAGTCCGTGGCCCTGGTCGACCTTCCTGATCAACATCAGCGGTGCGCTGCTGATGGGCGTGGTAGTCGAGGTCTTCGCCATGCGCAATGGCGCCTCGCCGCAGCTGCGCCTGTTGCTGGCCACCGGCATCCTCGGCGGCTACACCACGTTTTCCACCTACGCGCTGGAGATCGGCCTGCTGCTGCAGCGTGGCCAGCATGGTCTGGCGGCACTGTATGCCGGTGGCTCGGTGGCGCTGGGCCTGGCCGGTCTGTTCGGTGGCATGAAGCTGGCCCGGCTGGTGCTGGGCTGAGGCTCAGGCCGCGCCCGCGCGTGCCTGTCCGCGCCACTCCCGCGGCGACTGCCCGGTGTGCGCCTTGAACGCGCGCGACAGCGCCGCTTCGCTGCCATAGCCCACATCATCGGCAATCCGCTTCAGCGGCCTGCCCTGCCGCAGCGCCTGCTGCGCAAGCCCGACCCGCCAGCCCTGCAGGTACTGGCCCGGCGTGGTTCCCATCGCCTCGCGGAAGCTGGCGGCGAACACGCTGCGTGACATGCCGGCAACCTCGGCCAGGTCTTCCAGGGTCCAGGACTGTGCGGGCGCTTCATGCATCGCCACCAATGCCAGCCGCAGCCTCGGATGACCCAGCCCGGCGAACAGGCCACCACGCATCTCGCCGCCTTCCATCAACTGGCGCAGCACCTGGATCATCACCACCTCGAACAGCCGGTTGACCATCGCCGCCCGCCCGCAGCGCTGCTCGAAGGCCTCTTCGAACAGCAGTTCCAGCGCCGCGTGGCCGCCATACAGATCCGCCAGCGGCAGGCAGATGAAATCCGGCAGTGCCGCGCTGATCGGATTGAGCGGACCACCTTCGAAATGCAGGTTGGCGCAGGCCATGTCGGCGCCGTGCTGCGGGTCGGTACTGAAGCGGTGCGGCATCGGCCGCGGATACAGCAGCAGGCTGGGCACCTCGACCTGCACAGTCTGCTGGCCATGGCTGACCTGCAGCGGGCCGCGCCGCACCAGATGCAACTGGCCGGCCTCATCCTCCCCCTGCAGGGTGTTGATGCCGCACAGCGCGCCGGCATGGAACACCGAAGCGGTAACCGCGAAGCGTTCGAGCAGGATGGCGAGACGATCGACCATGACGGGACTCCGGGTCAAGCGAGGCGGGCTCAATGCGACAGATCGTATCGGAATCGCCACCTTAGTGTTCGACTGAACGGCGCCCTCTCCGCGCCCTCAAGCATCTTGTGCATGACGGATCACCACGAAGCCCTCCTCCGGCGCAGGTGCCACGAAGTGGCGGGTGATCTGCTCGAAGGCTTCATCGCTGGCCTGGAACGGGTGCTCACCGCGTGCATTGCGGGCACGCAACCGCGCCTTGCAGACGGCGTCGGGAGCATCGAGAAAATGCAGCTGATGGGCAACGCCGGCCGACTCGAACAGTTCGCGGCCCCAGGCACGGGCGGCGGGCGTGTTGAACGGAACGTCGAGCACAACGGAGACGCCGGCCTGCAGGATCGCGCGGACATGCTGCGTCAGCGCAGCGCGCAGTGCTGCCGCGCGCCGCAGGTAGTCGGCGACGGAATGGATCTGGTCGGGATACAGCGCCGCCAGCCACGCATCTTCGCTGATCAGCACGTGGCGCGGCTGCGCTGCCAACTGCTGCGACAGAGTGGACTTTCCGGCGCCGATCTTGCCGCACACCAGGTGCAGGGTCGGGGCGTCGCGGGTCGACGAAAGAGGGTACATCTGCGTTCTCCTCGGTGGATTCCAATACCCGGGAGAGCGCCGTATGCAACCCGCCTTCCCGGGCGGGTTGCAGGGCCGTGACGACCGCGCGCTACCCCGCCTTCCCGTGGGGAATGCGGATAATCGACGCGGTGGTTTGCAGGGCCATACCGCCAGCGTAGAGCGCGGCATGGCTGGCCGGCAATCCCCTGCGGCAGTGCAGCGCGCGCAACAATTCGCAGGCATCTATGCTCGGCGCCATTCCCGGATGGAATGAACACGATGCGCCCCTTGCTTCGATGCGCCCTCGCCCTCGCCCTTCTGCTGCCTGCGGCATCGCTGCTGGCTGCGTCACCCACTGCACCACGCATGCTCAGCGGTGAACTGCAGGGTGCCCCCTGGCGCCTGGACGTGCCGGCTGACTGGAACGGCGACCTGGTGATGCTGGCGCATGGCTACGAGCCGGTGGGCGTGCCACGCACTACGCCGATGACCGCCAATGACAGCACCGCAACGCTACTGTCCGCAGGCTACGCCGTCGCGCAGAGTGCCTACGCCAGCCAGGGCTGGGCCGTGGCCGATGCGATCACCGACATGGAGCGCCTGCGCCAGCATGCGCTGGGCGAACTCAAGCGCGTGCACCACACCTGGCTGCTCGGATTCTCGATGGGGGGCGCGGTGACACTCGCCAGCCTCGAGCGCTACCCGCAGCACTACACCGGTGGCGTCTCGCTGTGCGGCGCCAACCTCAGTGGCGAACAGATCGCCGCGGATCTGCTGACAACGCTGGTCGCCTTCGATTACTTCTTCCCCAACGCGGAAGGCCTGCCGGCCAGTGGACTGGCCTCGCGCGAAGCAGCCGCGTTGCCGCAGGGAGCGCTCTATCAAGGCATCGCCGGCGCGCTGCAGCAGAACCCCCAGCATGCCGACGTGCTTGCCAGGCAGCTGCAGGTCGCTCCGGATGCGCTGGCCGGTACGATCAGCCTGCATGCACTGGTCCTGCACGAACTGGCGACACGTAGCGGCGGCATGCCGGTGGGCAACAGGGGCGTGGTCTACCGCGGCTTCGGCGACGACACGGCGTTCAATGCCGGCGTGCAGCGTCTCGACGCCGCGCCTGCGGCACAGGCCGATGTCCGTGCGAAGCTGGCACTGAGCGGCGCGTTGAAGCGGCCGCTGGTGATCCAGTTCAACAACAATGATCCCACCATCGTGCCGCATATGCAGGCGGTGTATCCGCAGCTGGCGGCGCATGTCGGCGCACGGCCGTTGCCGAAGGTGCTGCCTGCGGCGGGCGAAGGGCATTGCGGTTTCTCTGAAGCCGACGTGGTCGAGGCGTTGAAGGCTGCACGGCGGTGAGCACAACGCGTGTCGCGGTGCATCAAGGCCGCGATGGAAGGACTGCTATGGTAGCCCCGCCCATTGAAGGGCACACAAAGGACTGACGTGATGATCAAGACGACCTTGAAGACCGTGATGTTCCTTGGCATGGCCGTAACCGGCCTGGCCTTCGCTGCAGGATCCTGCGAGTTCTGCACGCTGAAGTACGAGCAGTGCCTGCGTACATCACATGGACCGCTGGGCAAGACCTCCGAGCAGTGTCTGGCCGAGTACAAGCTGTGCCGCGAAACGGACTGCCCGTCGCCCTGACCGGCATCCAGCCGGCTCCTTCGGGAGCCGGCTCAACGCTCACCGGTGCGTCCGGCCTCCACCTCCAGCAGGCGCGCCGGCAATTGCTGCAGCAATGCGTCCACCGCCACCCGCGTCTTCAGCGGCAGGTGCGGCACCCACGGCCACACCGCATGGATCGGATAGATCGCACTGGAGGCAGCCGGAAGAACTTCCAGCAACCGCCCCTGCTGCAGGGCATCGCGCACCAGCCAGTACGGTAGCCAGGCCACACCCAGCCCTGCCACGGCCGCATCAGCCACGCCCTGCAGATCGTCCATCTGCACGCGTGCATCCGGCTTCAACACCTGCGGCTCGCCATCCACCCGCATCTTCCATTCCATCACCTGGCCGCGGCGGCTGTAGGCCACCGCCTCCAGCCCACGCAGCGCGTCGACGGTGTGCGGCAGCTCGCGCCCGGCCATGAACCCCGGCGAGGCGCAGATCGCCATGCGGTGTTCGCCCAGCGGCCGCGCCACCAGATCGCTGCTGTCCGGCAATGCGCCAATGCGGATCGCCAGGTCGATGCCCTCCTCGCGCAGGTCGACCGTACGATCATTGAACTGCAGGTCCAGCGCCAGCGCCGGATGCTGGCGGGCCAGCTCAAGCAGGATCGGTGCGATGCACAGGTGGCCGAACAACACCGGCAGGGACACGCGCAGACGACCGGCAACCTGTGTGCGCCCGCTCTCGAGCGCGGCCTCGCCTGCACGGATTTCCTCCAGCGCTCGCAGGCAATGCTGGTAGTAGAGCGCCCCGGCTTCGGTCAACTGCTGGCTGCGCGTGGTGCGCAGGAACAACGGGGTGCCGAGGCGGGCTTCCAGCCGCGCAATGCTCTTGGCCACCGCTGAGCGGGTGACCTGCAGCGTTTCGGCCGCCTGCGCGAAGTTGCCGGCCTGCACCGTGGCCACGAACACGTCGATACCGTTGAGATCGGACAAGGCCACAATGTATCCAACCAGGAACCAATGGAAGGAAAAAATAGCGCCACTGGCGAAGTTTTTAAAGTCTAGAGTGGGCACCCTCCCCTTCCGCGCAGATCGACTTCCCGCCATGAGCAAGGTGCTTGTCCTCCACTCCAGCCTCAACGGCACCGCCTCGCGCAGCGCCGGCCTGATCAATCGTTTCCTCGCCGAGCGTGCCGCGCAGGGCTTCGATGACGCCGTCACCGTGCGCGACCTCAACGCACTGGACCTGCCGGTGCTGGATGAAGAGATCTTCCACGCGCTGCGCGGTGCTGAGAACCCGGGGCCGCGCGCACGACAGGCCATCGCGCTGTCCGATGCGCTGATCGGCGAGCTGATGGACAGCGACCTGCTGCTGATCGCCGCGCCGATGTACAACCTCAACGTACCGACGCCGCTGAAGAACTGGTTCGACCTGGTCGCCCGCGCGCGCGAGACCTTCCGCTACACCGACACCTGGCCACAGGGTCTGGTCCAGGGCGTGGAAGCGGTCGTGTTCAGTCCGCGCGGCGGCGTGCATGTCGGCCAGGGCACCGACACGGTGACGCCCTACCTGCAATCGGTGCTGGGCCTGATCGGCATCACCGAGGTTGATTTCGTCTACGCCGAAGGCATGGACATCCGTCCAAATGGCATCGAGCAGGGCATGGCCCGCGCGCAGGCACAACTGACCGCATTGGCGCAGCGCATGCCATTGCCGAAGGCTTAGGATGCAGAGGCCGGCAACCGTCCTGCCGCCTCTTTTCCCGCTGAAGCAACAGACACGATGGCCTTCTTCGAACGACTGAGCGACACCTGCTACCTGCCGACCGAGCACACCGGCGGCGCCTGGAACATCCGCGAGCAGCACATCGCACCGGCGATCGGGTTGCTGGCCCACCACCTGGAACGCGACGCTGCGGCGCGTGGCCATGGCTTCCTGATCGCGCGCCTGTCCTACGACATCCTCGGCACCATCCCGATCGAAGCGATGGAGGCTGAGGTGCAGGTGCTGCGAGGTGGTCGCACCATCGAACTGGTCGAAGCCACGCTGCGCCATGACGATCGTCCGGCGCTGCGTGTACGCGCGTGGCTGATGCGCCCGAACGATACGCAGGCCATCGCCGGCACGCCCATCGCCGCCATCGCACCACCGGAGTCGATGCCCGCGTGGGATCCGGGTACGGTGTGGCCGGGCGGTTTCATCCAGAGCATCGAGATCCGCCGGCACGACCAGGGACCTGGACGGGCCACCTACTGGGCACGCGCGAAGCACGCGCTGCTGGACGGCGAGGCGGTCAGCCCCTTGGCCCGTGCCGCCACGCTGTTCGACCTGTCCAACGGCATGGCGGTACGCGCCGATCCGAAGGAGGTCGCCTTCCCGAACCTGGACCTCACCGCTCACCTGTTCGGCATGCCCGAAGGCGAGTGGCTGGGTTTCGACACGTCGGTGTCGTTCGGCCGCCAGGGCATCGGCCTGACCAGCACCGTGCTGCATGATGCGCGCGGCCCGATCGGAACACTCGGCCAGGCGCTGACCGTACGCCCCTAATCGCAACGGGCAGCGTCAGCCGCCCAGCGTGCCCATGGTGAAGGTGTAGCCGGAACTCATCAGGAATTCGCGCATGCGCATTTCCGCGCGGCGCGGTGAGGCCAGATTGGCCGGTGCATACAGCGCGTAGACCACGCCGGCGCCTTCGATGGCCTCGCGCCGCACGCCACAGTGGCGGGTCTCCGAGGCGACCACCCAGCCATCCTTCAGCCGATCCGGCCCGATCGACTGACCGTTCATCAGCCGGAACGTCAGCCAACGTACTTCCACAGAAGATTTGCTCATTGCCGGCGTACCGCCAGCGTGCCGCGATCGTTCATGTCCTTGCTCGCCATTGCAGCTCCCTAAGACTTGGAACTCGACCATAGCGCCTTGCCATGTCGTGGGCGAATGAGACTGGAAGGGCCCTTATGTCGCCAAGCCGAACCGCTTCCACAGCGCTTCGCGCCCCAGCTGCGTCAGACGCAGCTCGCGCCGGCCCTCAACCCGCCGAAGCCAATCGTTCTTCACGAAGCTGTCCAGCATCGCCTCACCGACCAGTCCAGCCAGATGCGGGCGCCGCTCGGTGCAGTCCAGGCATCCCCGGCAGTAGCGCGCTGGCTTGACCGTCAGCGGCTGCTGAAACACATCGGCCAGCGGCTGGCCGAGCTCCCGCAGGAACGCCGCCCCCTCTGCGCTCACCTGCCAATAGCCGTCGCGCGGCAGCACGTGCCCGGCCTGCAGCAGGCGATCGGTGATGGCCACCGCATGCACGCCGGCCAGGTGGCGATAGCACGAGCGCGCCTCGCGCAGCGCCGACATGCTGCGTGATGCCGCAGCGGTGCAGGACGGGGTGCGGTCGGCAACGCGCAGGATGCCCTCCAGCATGTCGGCAACCTCGTGCGAGGCCAGCCGGTGGTAGCGGTGTCGCCCCTGCGCGACGGCCACCAGCAGATCGCCCTCGACCAACCTGCGCAGGTGCGTGCTCGCCGTCTGCGGCGTCACCCCGGCCACCCGTGCCAGTTCCATCGCGGTGTACGCACGTCCGTCCATCAACTGCAGCAGCATGGATGCGCGCGCCTGGTCGCCAACCAGGGCACCGACGCTGACAAGGGAACCAGAGGTATGGACCATGCCGGCATTGTGGCACGCCGTTGCGGGCAGACAGTTCGATGCAGGCCGAAGCGTCGGCACCCGCTGCCACGGCACAGTGCCCCCCCCCCGATAGTGCAAGGCCTGCCATGAAATCCGCTCCGATTCCCCGCCGCCGCATCACCCCTTCGGTCCTGTACCCGGGCACGCCTGTGCTGCTGATGACCACGCTGAACGACGACGGCAGCAGCAACATCAGTCCGTTGTCTTCGTTCTGGGCCTTGGGCAACCGGGTGGTGCTGGGCCTCGGCGTGCAGGGTCAGGGCTATCGCAACCTGCAGCTGCGCAACGAATGCGTACTGAACTTCCCATCCTCCGCGCAGGCGGCCCAGGTCGAGGCCATCGCGCGTGCGACCGGCCGCGATCCGGTTCCCGATGCCAAGCAGGCGATGGGCTACGTGCATGTGCATGACAAGTTCGCGCTGGGCGGCTTTACCGCCGTACCGTCAGCACAGGTGGCACCCGCTACGATTGCCGAATGCCCGCTGCAGGTGGAAGTCACGGTGATGGCGATGCACGCACCCAATGATGACGATGGCCAGCACTTCGTGATCGTCGAAGGCCGCATCCGCTGCGTGCATGCGCATGAAGCGATCACCCATGCAGGCACCCAGCACATCGATGTCGCCCACTGGAAACCGTTGATCTATCTGTTCCGCCACTACCTGGGCGTGGGTGAACCAGTCGGGCGCAACTTCCGCGCACAGACGCCGGCACATGACCCGGCGTAGAGGCGGTGATTCAAGGTGCCGGCGATGATGGGTGGCTGGTCACTGAAATCCAGTACGACACCATGTCCACATAGCGGCCGTCGCGCTTCACCGCGCGCGGCTCGATGCCGAATTCGGTAAATCCCAACGATTCGTATAGTCCACGCGCGGCAGCGTTGTCTGCCAGCACCGTGAGCGTGAGCGACTCGATGCCATCCGCGCGTGCCGCCGCGAATGCCGCAAGGAACAGTTGACGGGCGATGCCGTGTCCACGATGGGCTGCGTCAACATGGACGCTGTGGATCTCCGCCGTGTGCTGCCGTGCCACCCGCACCGGGCGTACGTAACGCAGGAAGCCCACCAGCATGCCGTCGACGAATGTGCCGAAGTAGCGCGTACCAGGATCGGCAAGCTGGGCGCGCATCACGTCCGCCGAGTCATCCTGCGCCTCGGCCAGCGTGGACAGGAACGCCGCGGGCGACTCACGAAGCGCCTGCAACCGTGCCTGCCAGAGAATGTCGGCGTCGTCAGCACCGAGTTGCCGGATAAGCATGCGACACACCTGTGAGCTTGTTGATGCACAGGTGCCCAGCCTAGCGCGGGTCCACCTGATGCGGTGTGCATGCAAGAATGAAGTCAGCCCCTTCTTCATTCTCCGCCATGACTGAACTGCAGATTCCCCGCGTTGGATGCGGCGCCGTCGTCCGTGATGCCGACGGCCGCATCCTGCTGATCCAGCGCGGACGCGATCCGGAGCGCGGGCACTGGGGCCTGCCCGGCGGCAAAGTCGACTGGATGGAAACGGTGGAGGCTGCCGTGGTCCGCGAAACTCGCGAGGAGACGGCATTGGAAGTGACGCTGCTGCGCCTGCTGTGCGTGGCCGATCATTTCGAGCCGACACTTGCGCAGCACTGGGTCGCGCCGATCTTCGAGGCTCGGGCACCTGCCGGTGCCGAGGCCTCCATCCAGGAGCCGGGTGTGCAGACAGGGCTGGGCTGGTTCGCGCTGGATGCGCTGCCCCAGCCACTGACCCAGGCCACGATGCAGGCGCTGGCCAGGCTGTAGCGGATATCGATCCGGACGCAGGTTAGCTGGCATCCAGACAAACAAAAAAGCCCTGACCGGAGTCAGGGCTTTTCAATTGGAGGCCTCAAGCGGAATCGAACCGCTGTAAACGGATTTGCAATCCGGTGCATAGCCACTCTGCCATGAGGCCAACGTACTGCGCGCCAGGAACAGGGCCCTGACAAGACAAAACCCCATGATGGGGCCTGTCGGAACATGGAGCGGGAAACGAGACTCGAACTCGCGACCTCAACCTTGGCAAGGTTGCGCTCTACCAACTGAGCTATTCCCGCATAAGCCGCCATGATACCGGAAATCCGGAACACACACCAGCGATTTCACTTTTATGACTGCGCGTAAAGCCTTGTGGCCCAACGTGCCCCGCCTTGCCGTGGCGGAAGAAAAACAAGGCCCCTACCGGGGCCCTGTAGAATCTGGAGCGGGAAACGAGACTCGAACTCGCGACCTCAACCTTGGCAAGGTTGCGCTCTACCAACTGAGCTATTCCCGCAGATTCCGTTCGACCTGCGTCGAAGGAGCGCTATTGTGTCCAAATTCCTTCACGCCGTCAACAGTCTTCACACGATGCGGTCATGGGCGTCCGCACTGGGGTACGCTGCCCCGCCCAACCCCGTGCGCCCATGTTCCTTCGCGGCAAGCCCCTGTTGATCGCCCTGCTGCTGCATCTGGTAGTAGCGCTGCTGTACTGGGCACTGATTCCGCTGGGAATGAACTGGTATCGCGACAATTTCGGCTTCACCTCGCATCGCGACATCGGCCTTGGCATCGCCCAGTTCCATCTGTTCCATATGTTCCTCGGCGCCCAGCCACTGGTTGCGGTGCTGCGGCCGCTGTTCGCCAAGCTGTTGGTGCTGGCGGTTCCGCTGACGTTCGCGACCTGGACGCTGATGCACAACCACCCGCTGCGCCTGCTGTACTTCACTGTCGGACCTGGCCTGCTGGCGCTGGCCGCGATCGCCACATCGGTGTGCTATGCATCACGCAGCCGCCTGCCCGCTACCATGGACACCGCCGATGCCTAGACGTTACATCCGCCTGTTCTGGTTGCTGGTCGCGCTGACCTGGCTGGCGCTGATCGCCGCACTGGTCAATGCCGGCTTCACCCCGGACTACTGGTTGCTGCACCGCCTGGAAGGCGCCGAGCTGCCCTACCCGACCAGCACTGTCATCGTGTTCGCGTTGCTGGGCACGGTTGAACTGGTCGTGGCCGCCTTGATCGTGCGGCCATGGAAACTGAAGCGACTGTGGCTGCGCCTGTTGATCGCCTTCGTTCTGCTACTGGCGTGGTCGGTACCGTGGATGCTGTCGGCCATGCACCAGCCACCGGTGCACGGCATGCATCTGCTGTGGTTGCTGCTGCTGGACGTTGGGCTGCTGCTGGCGCTGTGCGTGGTATCGGCGGTGAGCGCATGGCGGGCGCTCAGGCGCCGAGGACGTGCGGAGGCGGCCCCACTGCAACGCTAGGCCTACTTCCGGAACTCCACCCGCACATGCTGGCCGAAGCGCGCCTTGGCCTCGCCATCGAACTCCAGCACGCACTCCACCACCTTGGCCACGCCGCGCCCGGCATCTTCAGGCAGGCGCGCCTGCGCGAACACCGGGCTGATCCGCACCACGCGTGCGGGTGGCAGTGAGCCGGTGTTCTCGGCGCCATCGCTGTCCGGCACGACGGTGGCCTTCATGCCCACCTGCACGGCATCGGCATAGGCGGCGCTCAGTTCTGCACGCACCTGCAGCGGACGTGCCGGCAGCAGCGAGATCGCCGGCTTGCCCGCCTGCACGAAGGCGCCGAGGCCCGGCACCTGGCCGACCACGGTGCCGGCTTCCGGCGCGCTCAGCGACAGCTGCTGCAATTTCAGTCTGGCGTGCTCCAGCTTGTGCTGGGCCATGTCGACCTGCGCACCGGCCACATCGACATCGGCGCGCACACCTGCCAGCTGCTGCTTGGCCGCATCGGCCTGCTGGTTGGACGACACGCCTTCGCTGGCGCCGGTGGACAGACGGGTGGCGTTGCGCTCCAGTTCGCGCAGCTGCGCCTGGCTGCCCTTCAGGCGGTCGTTGGCCAACGCCAGATCGGCGGTGGTGATCGCTACTTCCTGCTGCAACAGGGCACCATCCAGCGACAGCAGCAGCTGTCCCTTCTTCACCGTGGCGCCCTCCTTCACCGGCGCGGCGGTGATCGAACCATCCACCGGCGGCGCCAGCGCGATCAGGCCACCCTCGACGTCGATGATGCCGCGCGCCACCGCGACCTTGTCGGCGGTAGCAGTGCTGGCTTTACCTGCAGGTGCTTGGGCAGGCGCGTCCCTGGAACAGGCACCGAGCAACAATGCCGCGGACAGGGCCACGCTGAAGGGAAGCAGGTGCGACGTTTTGGTCATGGGGCGGACTCTACAGTTTCGTTCTGGCGGCGGTCGTCACGGACCATGCCGTCTTCCATGGCGATCACCCGATCGGCATGCCGGATCAGGCGCGGATCGTGGCTCACGCACAGCACGGTGGCGCCATGCGCACGTGCGTAGCGATGCAGGATGTCGATCACGCGCTGGCCGTTCTCGGCGTCCAGCGCGCTGGTGGGTTCGTCGGCGAAGATCAGCGTCGGCGACTTGGCGAAGGCGCGGGCAACGGCCACACGCTGCTTCTCACCGCCGGACAGCTGCGCCGGGCGCATGTGGCTGCGGTGGCTGAGGCCCACCTCTTCAAGTGCCTTGCGGGCCAGCGGTTCGCTTTCGCGATTGCTCATGCCGCGGTAACCCAGCGGCAGCTGCACCTGCTCCAGCGCGGTCAGCGCCGGGAACAGGTTGAAGCCCTGGAACACGAAGCCGACATGGTGCAGGCGGAAGCGCTCCACTTCACTGCGGGTCATGTGGCCCACGTCCTGGCCCAGCGCGTGCACGCGACCGCCATCGGGCGACGACAGGCCGGACAGCAGCGACAGCAGCGTGCTCTTGCCGCAACCGGACGGACCCGACACCAGCGTCAACTCGCCCGGATAGATGTCCAGCGACAGGCCGCGCAGCACCGGCACCTGCACATCACCGGACATGAAGCCCTTTTCCAGTGCGTCGGCCTGCAGGGTCGGAGCGACGGCGCGTATTGAAGTCATCGGCCGGTCCTCAGCGCAGCAGCAACGATGGATCGGAGCGGACGACACTGCGAACTGCCATGATGCTCGACAGCATGGCCATCACCGCAACCAGCGCCACGCAGCCGATGATCACCATCGGTGTCAGCTGCACCGGAACGCGCTGGGTCTGCGCGATCAACAGCACCACGGTGCTGAACGCCGCTGCCAGCAACATGCCCACGCCGCCAATCAGCAATGCCTGCTCGAACACCACCCGTGCCAGCGCATAGCGGCCGGCACCGAGCGCATTGAGCGTGGCGTACTCGCGCACCGAACCGGCCACCACCGAAGCAAACGACTGGTTGGTGATCACCGCGCCGACGAAGCAGACGATGACCGCCATGAACAACACTGCGATGCCGGCACCGGTATCGAACAGCCAGTACTGCTGCGAGCGGCTGGCGAACTCCGGCGCGGTCCAGAACTCGACCGGCGTGGCCCGGCCCATCGACGCGGACAAGCGGTCTCGCACCCGGTCAGCCAGATCCGGCGAGCGCAGGCCCGCCACGAAATAGGTACTGCCCTCATGCGGGTCGGTACCGGCGATGGCGCGCGCGGTATCCAGCGAGGCCAGCACGTTGACGCCACCGAGGCCACGCAGGCCCGGTTGTGCGGCAACCACACGCACCGCCTTGCCGTTGATCCAGGCACGGTTTTTCTGCAGATCCACGCCCAGCGTATCCAGATCGGCGCTGTCGACGATCACCGCGCCCGGCTCGCGCAGCTGCGCGCGCAGGTCGGCGGGCAGGATGCGCGCGAACATCATCGCGTCGCCTTGGGTGGAGATGCCGGACAGGTACACCGACACGTTGCCGGTACCCTGCGCGCTGGAACGCCATTCGCCATCGACCCATTCGTAGGGTTCGACGCGGGTGACATCCGGGTCCATGCGCAGGTGGCTTTCCACGTCCGCGCTGATTGCATGGCCGTAGTTCACGCTCTGGGTGCCGGGAAAGCCGGCCCAGATATCGGCGGAAGACGCCTTCACGTAGATCGCGGCGGTACCGAAGATACCCAGCACCAGCGCCGCCTGCACGATCAGCAGCACGCCGGCGAAGCACATCGCCAGTACCACCGGCAGGAACCGGCGCCACTCATAGGCCAGGGTCTTGCGGGCCAGTGCAATCATTGCGACGCGTCCTCGGCTTCGACCGGCAGCGGTGCGCCGCCAAGGGCACGGTACAGCGACGCAAAGGCCAGCACGCGTGCGCCCTGCGCGCCGATCAGGTCGGCCTGCGAGGCGAGCGCGGCACGCTGCGTGTCCAGCCCATCGAACTCGCTGGACAAACCCAGCTGCACCTGCCGCGCCTGGCGCTTGACCTGCTGGTCGGCGGCATCATTGGCCACACGCAGCGACTGGATGCTGCTGTCCTGGCGCGCCAGGCTGCCGAGCGCACCTTCCACTTCGCTCACGCCTTCCAGCACCGCCTTGCGGTAGCCGAGCAATGCGGCGTCCAACTGCTTCTCATCGGCATGGAAGCGTGCGCGGCGCTGGCCCCAGTCCCACAGCGGAATATCGACGTACGGGCCGATCGACGGACTGGAGTCGGAGTTGGAGCGGGCGTTCTGGGTAAGGTTGTAGGCATACAGGATGGAGCCGCCAAGGCTGACCCGCGGATACATCGCGGCGCGTGCCGAACCCTTGCTGGCCGCAGCCTGCATCACCTCCGACTCGGCCAACAGGATCTGCGGACGATGGCGCAGCAGATCCGCGGGAACCTGCTGCAGCGAGAACGTGCCCAGCTTCGGCGGCGTGCGATACGCGCGCCAGGCCGGATCCGGGCCGTCACGGCCCAGCAGCAATGCCAG
Source organism: Stenotrophomonas maltophilia (assembly GCF_002138415.1). NCBI lineage: Bacteria > Pseudomonadati > Pseudomonadota > Gammaproteobacteria > Lysobacterales > Lysobacteraceae > Stenotrophomonas > Stenotrophomonas maltophilia. The sequence continues at coordinate 1,628,451 of NZ_CP015612.1, read as the reverse complement.
CGCGCGGGCCGCGTTGTCGGCGTTTTCCCGAGCCTGTGCGATGGCGGCACGGGTGGCGGCCTGGCGTGCACGCAGGCGGTCCAGCTCGCCGGGCTCATCCAGGCGCAGGCGCTGGCGGACTAGGGCCAGTTGTTCACCGCGGTCATCCACCGATTGCTGGCGGGCCAGCAGGTCCTGCTGGGCCTGTGCAACGGTCAGGTCCAGATAGCTGCGCACCACGTCGGCAATCACCGCCACCTGCGCGGCACTGCGCAGCGCCTCGGCATTGCCGGCCGAAGCCTGCGCGCCCAGCTGCGCGCTCTCGGCGGCGCCGAACAGGCCCAGGTCCCAGATCGCTTCGATGCCGGCATGGAAGTAGGTATCGACGGCGGCAGCGTCCTGCACCTGCTTGGCGCTGGCCGAGATTTCCGGCAGGAAGCGCGAATCCGAAGTGCCGGCGACGATCCGAACGGCCTGCAGGCGCAGCGTGGCCTGCTGCAGGTCGAGGTTGCCGGCGATGGCCTGATCGACCAGGCCATCCAGCGCCGGGTCGGACAACACTTTCCACCACTGCCTGGCATCCACCGCTACGCCCTGCCCCTGCGGCACCTGGGTCCAGGTGCTGGGCGTGCGGTCAGGCAGGTCTGGCACCGGCACCGACATGCAACCGGCCAGGGCCAGGCTTGCCAACAACGCACCGGGGCGCAGCACTGCATGCAGGGAGAGTCCGCGCCCGGTCCTGGGCACTGCCACTGAAGTGATACGCCTGACCACCAGCCCGCCAACGTGTAGAAGGAGCATGAAGGCTACCGTGCGATTGTGGAGCAAACATGGAGAAATCGTCCGAAAAAGGTCACAGCACGCGTGCGGTTCAGGCAACGCCGACCCAGTCTTTCACTACGCTTTCAATGTGTTCCCGGCACGGAACACTGGACGACTTTCACGGCGTATTGCACATTGCGGCACTGCCTTGCTTCGATGCTGCCTTCGCGTGAAACGTCCCCGTCGCTGGCTACTGATTGGCTCAATCACGACAGCGACTGTCGGCGTGATCGTGCTCGTCCTGACCACCCCACTGGTCTCGAACGCCATGCTGCTACTGATGGAGCGCAGTAACTTCATCCCCGGTGAATCCTCGATCTTCACCTTCGAGCCGTATGCCATCAACCAGGGCTCGTCGAACTACTGGCTGTACGGAAAGGACCGGACCTACTACTACCACTTCACCTACGAAGACGACGTTCCCTACGTCTACATCCAGCGGGACAACCGCTGCCCCGGTTTCGACCGGCAGGATGCCCGGACCTGGTGCAGCGCCCTGCCCGGCAAGCCACGCTAGCGCGGCAGTGGTGCAACCGGTGTGACAAACGAAAAACGCCCCCTTTCGGGAGCGTTTTTCTTGAATCTGGAGCGGGAAACGAGACTCGAACTCGCGACCTCAACCTTGGCAAGGTTGCGCTCTACCAACTGAGCTATTCCCGCAGATTTCGTTCGACCTGCGTCGAAGGAGCGCTATTGTGTCGATATTGCTGCACGGCGTCAACAGGAATTTTCACGTGAAGTGAAGGGCGGCGTTCAGGCGCCTGGCCCGGACTTCAGGTCCGCAGGCCACGCCGGACTTGCTGCAGCAGAGCCACGTTCTCGTTGATGCGCCCTTGGATCATGCTCAAGGTGTCTTGAGCAATAACGTTTGAATACATGCCGTTGGCGATTTCGGTGAATTGGCTGGCCACCTCGCAAATGCCGTCAATCACCAGACTGGCGTCACCCTGCTGCACTTCTGCTTCCTCGGCAAGCCGAAGCATGTCAGCACGGGAAATCGCCAGTGCCTCTCCCATGACGTCCATCTGGTGATATCCGTTGGGTCCCTCGCAGAAGGTCACGTCGTAGGCCGGGGCCAAGCGCCATTGCCCATCCGGCGACATGATGTAGGCAAAATTCTTCGGATGGTCGTCCCGGTTGTTGAAGGCGACGTTGAAGACCGCACGCTCGAAGGCCACGGCCATTTGCCGCACGTCATTGGTACACAGCTGGGTCGCGCGCAGGAAGTTGACATAGTCCAACGCCCCCGCCGTCTGGTAGTTGGCGCCCGTGAATGCGGCAAGACTCTGCATGGGTACACGCAACCCATCGTCGCGATCAAAGCGCTTGCTGGCGAACGCGGCCAGCCCATTGGGCAGGCTGAAGTACTGCGTGTCCGGGGTCTCGATGCCGCACCTGCGCAAGCACTCGGCGTAGACCATTTCAATGGCGCACACCTCGGCATGCTCTTCTCTGGCCGGGAACTTGACCAGCCAGGCTTCGAACCCTGGCTCGGCGGCTGTGGTGAAGCCACCGAACTGCGGATCGCGATAGACAAGTGCCTTGGGCCTTGCACCTTGGGGTGAGCCGCCCACCAGCAGCAAGGTCTGCAGAAATTCGCCACCTTCTCCCCGGAGCACCTCCTGCACTTCGGCGGCAAGCTGCTCCAGCGGGATGTGGACCTGCGGCGCCTCGCCCTCGGGCGCCACAGGTTCAAACGTCATGGCCCCCATCGCGTTGCCACCGATGTAGGCCAAACGTTGCAGCGGGCCGATGCGTGCTGTGCTGATCCTCCGGCGCCTGAACATGCGGTCCATCAGCAGCATGCCCCAGCCGTCTGGCAAGGCGTCATACACGGGCCCGGGCAGTTGCAGTTGATGGTCCGGAAAATCCCGCCGCAACGGAGGGCCGGCCAGCGGCAGCTTGTACGAAGACAGCTCCAGCCCCCTTTGCCTGGCCTCGTTGCTGTACTCGAACGCGATCAGCGGGCGGCCGGTCAGGGCGGTGGTTGAGACCAGCGTTCCCCAGAGCCATCGTTCTCCCCACCCCTCGTAGAAGACATTCACTTGCTCAGGCATTGCGGGGCTTCCTCTTCGTCCGGAGGCGATTCGCGGCCTCTTCGTAGCGCCGAATGTCTTCGATGCTGTCCAGCTTTGGCTGGAACAGGCCTTCGAGTTCGTTGATCCGACCAAGGACCATCGCCACGCGGACCACCGCCTCGAAGCCAACATTGCGCCCGGCCTCCAGGTTGGACACGGTGTTGGTCCCGATTCCGGCACGCCCGGCCAGGTCCGACTGTGTCATGCCCAACGCCATGCGCTCTGTGCGCAAGCGCTCGCAGAGTCGCTTGACGACCTCGCCGGGCTTGCTGAAGCCCAAATCCAACATAGCGCTCACCACCCTCTTCCCATGCCAGTTGGCACCCAAATTATAGAATCGGCACCACCCCTGTTCAATGAATTTAATTCCCTAATTTTGTTGTTTATATGCGTATTCATGCAAATAACTACAGAATCATGGAATTATATGCCCATCGAAATGCGCATCACGTGCGCAGGCCACGTCGGTGGAAGTAGACCTGCTCAGCGATGCGGCGCATGGCCGCTGTATGCAGCAGTGCATCGAGCGGCCAATCGGCCTGCAGATGATCCATCGCCCAGCGCAGCAGGTACTTGCCATGGAATGCCGGCGCCACCTGCCGCGCTACCCGTTCGGCGCCCGCCCCTTGGCCGCGCAGATGGCGGGCAATCGCCTCGCCGACCGCCCAGCCATGCCGCCACGAGGAATGGATGCCCCCGGCGGACAATGGCGAGACGATGCCCGCCGCGTCGCCGGTCAGGATCAGCCGTTGGCCAGTGATCGGCCCATCCGGCCGGCCGCAGGGCACCAGGCCTGCGCGGGTGGCCGAGGGACGCGCCGAAGGCGGAATGCCGACCACATCGCGCACGTACTCAAGAAAGCCATCGATATCAGGCGGCCGCACCTGGTTCGGGTCATGGCGCAGCGCCAGGCCGACCTGCAGCCCGGTCGGGTTCTGTGCGACCCAGCCGATGTAACCCGGTGCAAAGCGCTTGCTGACGAAGCAATGGAGTGCGTCGCCCTGCGGCAACTGGAGGCCGGCAAACTCACGTTCGACGCCGTAGAGGTTGTCACGCACCTGGCCGAGGCCGGTGCGCTGGGCAACGCGTGAGCGTGCGCCATCGGCGCCGACCAGGTAGGCGCACCGACCTGCCCCTTCCACCTGCCAGCCGTCACCACTGCGATGGGCGTCGGTGAAGGACTGCTGCAGGCGAAGGTCGACACCATTCGCGCGCAGCTCGCTGGCCAGCCAGCGCATCAGGTTCGGCGTATCGGTGGTGAGGAAGTAATAGCCCGGCGCAGCCAACAACACGCTGCGCAGGTTCGGCGCATACAGGCGCACATTGGCAACGCGTTGCACCAGGTGTTCGGGCATGCGCCCCAGCCAGGTCTGCTCCATCGCCTCCTTCACCACGATGCCGGTGGTGTGCAGGCGCTCGCCGGGGTCGGCCTTGCGTTCGAGTACGCAGACGCGCAGTCCATATTGGACAGCAGCCAACGCGCAGGCGGCACCGGCGAAACTGGCGCCGACGATGACCAGATCGTGGTCGTAGGCAGAGGATTGATGAGGCATCGCGGCGCCACCCTTGGAACGAAGGATGCAGCATCCAACCTTCATGTGGCGGGGCGATGGAGCGACGGTGAAGTGGCAATGAAGCGCGTTGGGTGCAAACGAAAAACGCTCCCTTTCGGGAGCGCTTTTCTTGAATCTGGAGCGGGAAACGAGACTCGAACTCGCGACCTCAACCTTGGCAAGGTTGCGCTCTACCAACTGAGCTATTCCCGCTTGGGAGGCGAAATTTTACCTATTCCAAGGATGGCGTCAAGCGCTTTTTTCAGGGCCTGCGAGGCGCCCGGCGCCACGTATCCACGCATGGCGTGGATCTACTACAGCATCTCTGCAAACCGATAGTTCCGTATCATCCGTGGATGCAGCATTTCCAGTAGATCCACGCCATGCGTGGATAGACGCACCGATGGGGTCAGAGCCCTTTCCTGCGGAAAGGGATCCGACCCCGGTGCTCAGTTGCCCAGCTTCTTCTGCCGCGCACGCTCACGCGCGGCGCGCTCGTCATCGCGCAGGCTCGGCCAGGCGGCGTGCAGGTACTGCAGGCCCGACCACAGGGTCAGCACGGCGGCAATGGCCAAGGTCCAGTCGCCGATGTGGAACACCGGCCAGCCCATCCAGATGTCTTCCACCGGCACGTTCGGGGCCACCGAATACAGCAGGCACAGCAGCGCGACCATCTGCGCGGTGGTCTTGACCTTGCCGATCATCGCCACGCGTACCTTGGCGCGCTGGCCCAGCTCGGCCATCCACTCGCGCAGCGCCGACACCGCTATCTCACGGCCGACAATGACCGCTGCCCAGAACGCCATCCACGGCGTCGGGTGGCCCTGCACAATCAGGAACAGCGCCACTGCCACCATCAGCTTGTCCGCGACCGGGTCGAGGAAGGCACCGAAGGCCGACTCCAGCTGGTAACGGCGAGCAATCCAGCCGTCGAGCCAGTCGGTGATCGCGGCCAGGCCGAAGATCGCCGCCGAAGCGAAGTTGGTCCAGGTGTAGGGCAGGTAGAACACCAGCACCAGCACCGGGATCATCACGATCCGCAACAACGTCAGCCAGGTGGGCAGGGTCAACTTCATGCTTGCGTGCTTCTCTCTCTACTCGGCCGCATCAGGCGTGGCCAACCCGTGCAGGTTAGCGTAGATACGTGCCGCGAGGGCGTCATTGATGCCTTCCACCTTGGCGATTTCGGCTTCGCCAGCGGCTTTAAGGCCCACCAGGCCGCCGAAATGCTTGAGCAGGCTGGCGCGGCGGCGCGGCCCGATACCAGGGATGTCCTCCAGCTTGCTGGTCATCCGCGCCTTCTGGCGGCGGCCGCGGTGGCCGGTGATGGCGAAGCGGTGCGCCTCGTCGCGTACCTGCTGGATGAACTGCAGCGCCGGGTTGGCCGCGCCCGGGCGCAGCTCGCGGCCATCGGGCATCACCAGCGCTTCGTGGCCGGCGCGGCGTTCCACGCCCTTGGCCACGCCCACCAGCAGCACGCCTTCCACGCCGAGGTCGGCCAGCGCGGCCTGGGCCTGAGCCAACTGGCCGGCGCCGCCGTCGATCAGCAGCACGTCCGGCAGCACACCCTGCTCTTCCACCGCACGGCGGAAACGGCGGTCGATGGCCTGGCGCATGGCGGCGTAGTCGTCGCCCGGCTCGATGCCGCTGATGTTGAAGCGGCGGTATTGCGCGCGCACCGGGCCGGCGGCGTCGAACACCACGCACGAGGCCACGGTGGCCTCGCCCAGCGTATGACTGATGTCGAAGCATTCGACCCGCTTGACCGGCTCGGCCAGACCCAGCATGTCGCGCAGCGCGTCGCTGCGCGCGTGCTGCGCGTTGCGGCTGTTAAGTTCGGTGGCCAGGGTCAGCTGCGCGTTGCGGCTGGCCAGTTCCACGTAGCCGGCGCGCTCGCCGCGCACATTCCACTTCAGCTGCACCTTGCGCTCGGCCGAGGCCGACAGCGCGGCGACCAGCAGGTCGGCGTCGGGAATCTCGCGATCCAGCAGGATCTCGCGCGGCGGCTCGAATTCGATGTAGTACTGCGAGACGAACGCGGCCAGCACTTCCTCCGGGCTTTCTTCGCCGTTGGTGCGCGGGAAGAACGGGCGGGTGCCGAGGTTGCGGCCATCACGGAAGGCCAGCAGCAGCACGCAGGCCTGCGAACCCTGCATGGCCACCGCCAGCACGTCGAGGTCCGCGGCGCGACCATCCACGTACTGGCGGGTCTGCATGCTGCGCAGTGAAGAAATCAGGTCGCGCAGACGCGCGGCCTGCTCGAACTCCAGCGCCTCGCTGGCGGCCTGCATCTGCTCGCCCAGCTCGCGGGTCAGCTCGTCGCTCTTGCCTTCCAGGAACAGTGCGGCGCGACGCACCGACTCGGCGTAGTCCGGCGCCGGCACCAGCTCCACGCAAGGCGCGCTGCAACGCCCGATCTGGTACTGCAGGCACGGCCGCGAGCGGTTGCGGAACACGCTGTCCTCGCAGCTGCGCAGCTTGAACAGCTTGTGCATCAGGTTCAGCGTTTCACGCACCGCGGTGACGCCGGGATACGGCCCGAAATAGCGGCCGGGAATGGCGCGCGGGCCGCGATGCAGCGCGATGCGCGGCCAATCCTCGCGGGTCAGCAGCACATGCGGATAGGTCTTGTCGTCGCGCAGCGAGACGTTGTAACGCGGCGACAGCGACTTGATCAGCTGGTTTTCCAGCAGCAACGCCTCGGCTTCCGAGCGCGTCACGGTCACGTCCATGCGCGTGATCTGCGAGATCATCGACATGATCCGCGCGTTCTTCGGGCTGCCGTTGAAATAGCTGCCGACACGGTTGCGCAGCGCGCGCGCCTTGCCCACGTACAGCAGGGTGTCGTCCGCGGCATACATGCGGTACACGCCGGGGGCGGTGCTGAGCTGGGCCGCGAAGGCCTTGCCGTCGAAGACCGGAGCGGGAACGTCGGTCATTCGCTGATCGGCACTTCGCTGAGCACGCCGCTGTCGGGGTCGAATCGCAGCACGGCGTGGGCGTCGGTCTCGGCGATCCACACCGCCCCGGCGCCCACCGCCAACCCGGCCGGACCATGCAGGCGACGCGGCAGGGGCTGGGTGGTCAGTTCGCCACCGCCCAGGCGCAGCGTGCGCAGGCGGCCGTTGCCGGTATCGGCAATCCAAAGCAGCGGGGCGTCCGCGCTCAATGCAATCGCCTGCGGGAACTGCAGGCTGGCCTGCGCACGCGGGCCGTCTTCACTACCGAAGCACCACGGCCCCTGCCCGACCAGCGTCTGCACCAGGTCGCCGCGCAGTTGCAGCGCGCGGATCGAGGATCCCAATGCATCGGCCACGTACAGCACCTGCTGCACCACGGCCAGCGCGGTCGGCTGGGCGAAGGCAGCAAGATGGCCGCTGCCATCACGTTCATCGATGGATCCACTGCCGGCGCGCCATTGCAGGCTGCGCTGGCCCAAGTGGTAGCTCCAGATACGGTTGTCGCCGGCCATCGCGATGTGCAGCTGGTTGTCGGCGATGGCCAGGCCGACCGGATGGTCCAGCGAGACCTGCCGCGCCTGCGCGACCGGACCTTCCACCGGCGCACCAGGGCGACCATTGCCGCACAGGGTGTCGACGATGCCGGTCAGCAGGTTGATGCGGCGCACCGCGTGGTTGCCGGTGTCGGCGACGTACAGCGAATCGCGCTCCAGCACCAGCGCCTGCGGGCGGTGGAACGCCGCTTCGGCGAGGTTGCCGTCCATGAAATCAGCGGTGCCCAGCCCGAACTGGCGCAGGATGCGGCCGCCATGGCTGCATTCAAGGATGCGGTGATGGCCGCTGTCGGCGATGTACAGGCGTTCGGTGCTGACCGCCAGGCCGAGCGGGAAGCGCAGCGCCTGTCGGGGTTCCGGGTGCAGTTCGCTGCCGCCGCGCGGCGGCGCCGACGGTGCGCCCTGGCACAGCGCGTTCAAGGCACGCTCCAGCTCACCGGGTACACCCTGCCCCACCAGCCGTTGCTGCTCGCGGCCCTGCGCATCCAGCAGCACCAGGGTTGGCCAGGCGGTGATGCCGAAGCGGCGCCAGCCGTCCCAGTCGGCATCGAGCAGCACGGGCATGGTCAGCCCCTGGCGACGCAACAGCTTCAGTGCGGCACCGGCGTCGCGTTCGAAGTCGAAGCGCGGCACCTGCAGCACCAGCGGCTGCAGCTTGCCGGGGTGGCGCGACAGCCATTGGCCGAATTCGGCCAGGCGTTGCGCGCTCCAGGCGGAGGCCGCGTTGACGAACAACAGCGCCACCGGCCGACCGCGCAGTTCGGTCAGGGTGCAGGGGGTGGCATTGAGCCAGGTGGCGAACTCGGGCAGGTCCGGGACGGGCTGGACGTTCATGGCCCGATTATGCCGGAGTCGGCGTCATGCAACAGTCGTGCCACGGCACGTTTTGAAGCATTGTCGACCAATGTCCAGACCTGTTCGAAATGATCACTGCCGCCGGTGTAGGGATCCGGGATCGCCACCCGGCCCTCTCCACCCGACCAGGGCAGGTACAGTGCCAGGCGTTCGCGCTGGGCAGATGTGGCCAAGCGCCCGGCATCACGCAGGTTGGCCTCGTCGGCGCACAGGATCCAGTCGAAGCGGTCGAAATCCGCGGCCTGCAGCTGGCGCGCACGCAGGCCGCCGATGTCCACACCGTGCCCGGCTGCGCAGGCGATCGCACGCCGGTCCGGCGGCTCGCCCACGTGCCAGTCGCCGGTGCCAGCCGAATCAACCTGCACCCGCCCGGCCAGCGGCGAGGCCTCCAGGCGTGCGCGCAACGCACCTTCGGCCATCGGCGAACGGCAGATGTTGCCGAGGCAGACAACCAGCAGCTTCATCGCGCGGCCATTGCCTGCAGCAACGCTTCGGCGCGCTCCAGGTCCTCGGGCGTGTCGATGCCCGGCGGGAACGGTTCGGGCGAGATCGCCACGCTGATCGGGAAGCCCGCTTCCAGCACGCGCAGCTGTTCCAGCGATTCGATCTGCTCCAGCTGACCCGGCGGCATCGCCGCGAACTGCTGCAGGAAGCCGGCGCGGTAGCCGTAGATGCCGATATGGCGCAGCCAGTTGTGACCGGCCGGCAGCGTGTCGCGGCTGCGTGCGAAGCCATCGCGATGCCAGGCGATCGGCGCACGACTGAAGTACATCGCCTCGTTGCGCACATTGCGCACCAGCTTCACCACGTTCGGGTCGAACAGGGTGTGCGCGTCCTCGACGGTCGTGGCCAGGGTCGACATCGGCGCATTGCCTTCAACCAGCGCCTCGGCCACCGCGCCGATACCCGCCGCGGGCGCGAACGGTTCATCGCCCTGCAGATTGACCACCACGGTGTCGTCGGCCCAGCCGGCGATGCGCGCGCACTCGGCCAGGCGGTCGGTGCCCGACGCATGTGAGGTCGCAGTCATCGCCACCTTCACTTCGGCCAGCCCGGACAGTGCGTCGGCGATGCGCTGGTCGTCAGTGGCAACCCAGACCTCGCCGGCACCGGCCTGCAGCGCGCGGCGCGCCACGTGCAACACCAGTGGCTCACCGCCCAGCAGGCGCAGCGGCTTGCCCGGCAGCCGCGAGGCGGCATAGCGGGCCGGAATGGCGACGACGAATTCGGTCATGGGGCGGTACTCGGCAGGCTCGTTACAACGGGAATGCGGCCGGCGGCGCATGAATGCAAGCGCCGCCGCGCCACTCAGTTCGGTCGCAGCTTGTCCAGGCGGTCGGTCAGCGCCACCCAGAACGCGGCAGGCAGCTCGGCGCGCAGCGGGACCGCGTAGTGCCAGTCATTACCGAACGCACGGCATTTCACCGCGTCCTTTTCGGTCATCAGCACCGGCAGCTGGCTGCCAAAGGACAGGTCCTGCGGCTGATAGGCCTGATGGTCGGCGAAGGCATGCGGCACCACGCCGATGCCGCGCGCTCGCAGCATGTCGAAAAAGCGCTGCGGATGCGCGATACCGGCCACGGCGTGCACGCGCTGGCCCTTGAAGTACGACAGCGGACGGGCACGGCCTCCGGCCAGCGGTTGTGCGCTGTCGATGTGCAGGGCCATCGGCCACTGGCCGAAGCCGCAGGCCTGTGCGGCCGTTTCCTCATCGGCCTGGCCGAGATTCACCACACGGAAATCGCACTCGCTGGCGCGGCTGACCGGCTCACGCAGCGGCCCGGCCGGAATCATCCGGCCATTGCCGTAGCGGCGCTGCGCATCGACCACTTCGATTTCGATGTCGCGCGCCAGCCGATAGTGCTGCAGGCCGTCGTCGCAGACGATCACATCGCAACCGGCCTCGATCAGCGCCTTGCCGGCAGCAACGCGGTCACTGTCCACGCGCACCGGCACGCCGGTCTTCCAGGCGATCAGCACCGGTTCGTCACCGCCCTTGGCGGTCGGCGTATCGGCCTTCACCCACAGCGGTTTGTCGGCATCTTCGCGACCGTAGCCACGGCTGGCCACGCCCGGCTTCCAGCCGGCCGCGCGCAGGCGCTCGACCAGGGCGATGGTCAACGGCGTCTTGCCGGTGCCACCGGCGGTGATATTGCCAACCACGATGACCGGCACCGGCAGCGTGTAGTGCTTGCGCCAGCCACGCCGATAGGCCCGGCGGCGCAGCGCGGTGACGCCGGCATACAGCGGCGCCAGCAGGCGCATCGCCCACGGAACCGGGCTGCCGTCGTACCAGTACGGCGGGGTCTGGGTACCCTTGCCGGCCATCAGTCCTGCCTTTCGCGGAACTGCATGCTGTGCAGATGCTGGTACAGGCCACCCATGGTGAGCAGCTCCTTGTGGGTACCGCGCTCGACGATGCGACCGTGGTCCATCACCAGCACCAGGTCGGCATGCTCGATGGTCGACAGGCGGTGCGCGATGACCAGCGTAGTGCGCTCGGGCATCAATCGCTGCAGCGCGTCCTGCACCAGACGCTCGGATTCGTTGTCGAGCGCTGCAGTGGCTTCATCGAGGATCAGGATCGGTGCGTCGCGCAGGATCGCGCGGGCGATGGCCAGGCGCTGGCGCTGGCCGCCGGACAGCAGCGCGCCGTTTTCACCCACCGGGGTCTGCAGCTGCTGCGGCATGCGTGCGATGAATTCCCATGCATTGGCCGCTTCGGCCGCCGCGCGGATCTGCTCCTCACTGGCCTCCATGCCGTAAGCGATGTTGGCGGCGATGGTGTCATCGAACAGCATGACCTTCTGCCCCACCATCGCCACCTGGCGACGCAGGTCGGCCAGCGGGTAATCATCCAGCGCCACGCCATCAAGGGTGATGCGTCCGCCACTGGGCTCGTAGAAGCGTGGCACCAGCCGGATCAGGCTGGTCTTGCCGCTGCCGGAGCGGCCGACGATGGCGGTGACCGTTCCGGGCTTGGCAACGAAGCTGATGTCGTCCAGCGCAATGCCACTGTCCTCGCGGTAACGCAGCATGACGTGGTCGAAGGCCAGTTCGCCACGCACGCGCTGCACCGTCTTGCGGCCCTCGTCGCGCTCCACCGGCATGTCGAGAATGCTGAACAGACGCTCGGCAGCCGCCACGCCGCGCGAGATCGAGGTCTGCACGCTGGTCAGACGACGCAGCGAAGGAATGATCGCCATCATCGAGGTCATCAGGCCCATGAACTGGCCCGCATTGAGACGACCGGCCAGCGCTTCGCGCGTAGACACCCAGACGATCACCGCCAGCGCCAGTGCGGCCAGGAACTGGACCACGCTGGACGCCGCGGCACGGGTGACTTCCACCTTCATGTTCAGCGACAGCATGCGGTTGGCCAGGCGCGAGTAGCGCGAGATCTCATGCTGCTGGGTGCCATGCACCTTCACTTCCTGCTGCGCGGCCAGCGACTGCTCGGCGGTCTGCGCCATCGAGCCCATGCCGTCCTGGATGCCCCGGCTGATGCGGCGGTAGCGCTTGCCCACGTAGGACACGATCACGCCGATCAGCGGCACCACCACCAGCATCGCCACGGTGACCTTGACGCTCATCTGCAGCATCACCGCCAGCATGGCGATGATGGTCAGGGTATCGGCCACCACGGTCTTGAGCGCGTCTGCGCTGGCCTGGGTGACCTGTTCGGTATCGAAGTTCAGGCGGCTGACCATCACCGGCGTCGCTTCGGTATCGAAATGCGAGGACGGCAGATGCAGGTACTTGGCCAGCACCTGTTCGCGCAGGTCGCGCACCACGCTGCGGCCGGTCTTGGCCAGCGCATAGTCGCTCACCCAGGTGGCGATGCTGCGCATCAGGAACAGGCCGAGGATGGTCAGCGGCAGGATCACCGCCATGCGCGGTTCCGGATTGACGAAACCACGATTGACCAGCGGTTCCATCAATTTGGTGAAGTGATAGCCGGCCAGGGCTTCGACCACCATGGCGATGACCGCGGCCACCATGAACACCCAGTAGGCACGGGTGTACCCCAGCAGACGTTTGTAGATCGGCCACACCGGCGCGTGATTGGAACTCATGGACGCACCTCGGGTGCTGTTGCAATGGCAATACGGCGGAAGCCGAGCTGGCCCAGCGCATCCTGCGCGGTCACCACGGCCTGGTAGGGAGTGCGCGCGTCGGCACGCAGCAGCACGGTCTGCTCGCGATCGCTGCCGGCCACGGCGGCGATGGTCTGCTTGACCGACTCGACGTCGCTGCGCAGTACTTCCTGGTCATTGATGAAGTAGCGGCCTTCGGCATTGATCAGCACGCTGAGCGAACGCGGCGGCTCGTTGGTCTGCTGCTGGCTGGCGGTCGGCAGCTGCACCTGCAGCGTCGAACGCGCATCGAAGGTGGTGGTGACCACGAAGAAGATGATCAGCACCAGAATGACGTCGATCAGCGGCACCAGATCGATATGCGGCTCATCCTGGGATCGGTCGTTGCCGATACGCATCGATCAGGCCTTCGCCGTGGCGGCGCCGGCCGGACGCGCGGCCGGGGCCGGGTTCATCACCCCGGGGCGGCCGTCGAGCGTATCCAGCAGCGCGCTGGCTTCCTGCTCCATTTCCACCACGTAGCCGTGAATGCGGCCCTTGAAGTAGCGATGGAACATCAGCGCCGGGATGGCCACGATCATGCCGGTGGCGGTGCACACCAGCGCCTTGCCGATGCCGCCGGCCAGCTGGTTCACGTCGCCCACGCCGTGGTCGAGGATGCCCAGGAACATCTGGATCATGCCGATGACCGTGCCGAGCAGACCCAGCAGCGGGCCGGCCGAGGCGATGGTGCCCAGCGCGTTCAGGAAACGCTCCATGCGGTGCACCAGGTGGCGGCCGGTGTCTTCAATGCGTTCGCGGATCTGGTCGCGCGGGCGGTTGCGCGCTTCCAGTGCGGCGGCCAGCAGCGCGCCCAGCGGCGAGTTGGTACGCAGGGTCTGCAGGTGTGCCGGATCGAGCTTGCCGCGCGCAGCCCAGTTGCGCACTTCCTGGCCGAGGCCGGGCGGCAGCACCTCCGTTCGCCGCAGGGACCAGAAACGCTCCAGGATGATCGCCAAAGCCAGTACGCCCAACAGCAGCAGCGGCACCATCGGCCAGCCACCGGCCTTGACCAGTTCCCACACGTTTCAACCCTCCGGCCCAATGGCCGCTTGTTCGATCGGCGATAGGATAGCAGCCGACCGCGCCCGCCCAGCGGCATCCCACCACCGGGATGCGTGGATACGCTGTTCACGCAGCTGCAGCCCTTGTGCACCAAGCCATACGCGGATCGCCCCGGAGTCGGCCGTGGCCAGCACTTCCGCCCCCTGCGCCTGCCAGCGCTGGACCACGTCCTGGCGTGGATGGCCGAAGCGGTTGCGGTGCCCGGCCGAGACCACCGCCAACCGTGGCGCCACGGCGGCCACCCACGGCGCGCTGGAGCTGCCACCGCTGCCATGATGCGGCACCAGCACCACATCCGCCTTCAATGCCGCCGGAGACGCGTGCAACAGCACCTGCTCGGCCGGGCGGCCGATGTCGCCCGGCAGCAGGACCACGCCATGACGGCTGGCGACGCGCAGCACGCAGCTGTCTTCATTCTCGGCCTGCCGGCTACCCGGTGCCGGGTGCAGCACCTGGAAGTCGACACCATCCCACTGCCAGCGCATGCCCTGCTGGCACGGCCGGGCCCCGCCGATGGCGCTGCCGGGCGGCGCCATCAGCTGCAGCCCAGGCAATTGCCGGCGCAGGCTCGGCAGGCTGCCGGTGTGGTCCAGATGGTCATGGCTGAGCATCGCCTGCTGCGGCGGCCCCTGCCCCAGCGCACGCAACACCGGCACCAGGATCCGCTCATTGCCATCGCCTCCGGTCGGCGGCCCCACGTCGTACCAGAGTGCGTGCCGCGCCGTGCGCAGCAACACCGCGGTGCCCTGGCCAACATCGTGCACCAGCAGCTCCAGTTCCCCTTCGGCCGGTGCATGCCGGGCGGGCCACAACAGCGGCAGGCACAGCAGCAGGCCCGCCAGGCCACCGCCGGCGCCGCGTGGCAGCAGCCACCAGAACACCCCCAGCAACGCCGCCGGTACTGCCCAGCGCGGCGCCTCGGCCAGCCACCACATCGCCTGCGGGTGCAGCGCAAGTGGCTGCAGGGCCTGCCAACTGAGCTCGAACAGCCAGGCAGCGGCACGCCAGGCCCAGCGCCCGGCGCCGTCATGCAGCGCGTGCAGGCCGGTACCCAGCAGCGACAACGGCACCACCAGCAGCGTCCACCACGGAATGATCGGCAGATTGACCAGCGGGCCCAAGCGCGCGGTGCCGCCGAACAAGGCCACGCATAGCGGCAGCAGGCCGAGGCTGGCCACACCCTGCGCAGCGAGGAAGCCGCGCAGGCCACCGCCGACGCCCTCCGGCCCGGTCCGCGGCAGGCACCACAGCAGCCACAGCACGCCACCAAAGCTGAGCCAGAACCCGGCCGACAACACCGATAGCGGCGCCGGCAGCAGCATCACCATCGCGGCCAGGGCCAGCCCCTGCCCCGCACCCACCGGACGACGTCCGGCACGGGCCAGTGCCACCAGCCCGATCATCAGCGCCGCGCGCACCGTTGGCAGCGCGCCGCCGGCCGCCACCGCGTAGGCGGCTGCGGCCAGCGCCGCACCCCACGCCGCCGCCTGCGGCCGGGGCCAGTAACGTCCCAGCAGCGGACACAACCACCACGACAAGCGGCACAGCAGTACGCCGAAGCCAGCGACCACGCCCACGTGAAACCCGGAAATCGCGACCAGATGGGTCAGGCCCAGCGCGCGCAGGTGCTCCCAGTCGGTATCGGACAGTCCGCGAGTGTCGCCCAGTGCCAAAGCCTGCACGAATCGCGCGGCAGGATGTGCCACCTGCGTGGCGATGGCGTCACTGCTGCGCTCGCGCCAGGCTGGCAGGCCCTGCGCGGGCACGCGCTCATGTGCAGCGCCCGGGTCGCGCACCGTTCCATTGCCGGAAATACCTCGCAGCAATGCATGGCGTTCGCCATCGAAGCCACCCGGATTGATCCGCGAGCGTGGTGCACGCACGCGCAACGACAACTGCCAATGCGATCCCGCACGAACCGCATGACGTCCGCCCTCGGCCTCGTGCGCTGACGATCTGCGCCACGGGTCGTTCCAGGTGATCTGCAGGCGCCTGCCACGCAACGCTGGCAAGGTATCGGCCTCATCCACGTGCAACACGAAACGCGTGTAGCCGGGCCCGCTCTGCGGAAGATCAGCCACCCGCCCGCGCACCTGCACATCCTGCGGCGGCGCGCCGGGTGGCAGCTGGCCGTGCAGGGCCCAGTGCCCGTGCAATGTTGCCCATGCCAGGCCGAGCACGATTGCAGCCCAGGTGCGGCCGCGCCAGCGCAGCAACCAACCCGCGCCGCCGGCAACCGCCATCGGCACGCTCAGCCACAGCGGCAGCAGCGCCGGCATCTGCACACAGGCCAGCGCGCCCAACACCAGACCGGCGGCGCAGCCGGGGCCGAACAGGGCCGGTGCGGAACGTTCGGAAACCATTCCACCAGCCTGCCGCCAGGCGTAACAGGCTGCCTATCGGGGATTTACCCGCGTGGCTGTCAGCGCCGGACGGTGCCGCGGTGGAAGTTGACACGGAAGCTGGCACCGCCGCCGGCGGCCTCGCCAACACTGACCGAGCCGCCGTGGTGCTGCACGATTTCCTTCACCAGATGCAGGCCCAGGCCACTGCCGCTGCCCGCCGCGCGGAGGCGATGGAAGGGCTCGAAGATCGCTTCGCGGTCGCTCACCGGAATACCGGCGCCCTGATCGCTGACTTCCAGCAGGCCGCGCGTGTCCAGGCGCACGCAGATAGTGCCGCGCCCGCCGCCGTGGACGATGGCGTTGTGCACCAGGTTGGCGATCACCCGGCCCAGCGCCAGGCTGTCGCCGTGGATCCACACCGGAGCCTCCGGTGCATCTACTTCGAAGCCATAGCCAGCACCGACCACCAGTGGCGCCAGATCAGCGGCCGCCTCACGCACCAGCAGCGCCAGGTCCAGCCGCTGCAGCGCGCCGACGTTGCGATCGAGCCGCTGCAGATCCAGCAGGTGCTCGGCGACGTTGCCCAGCCGCGCCACGTCGGTCAGCAGCTGCGACTTCAGCTCACCCTGTGGCAGCTGCGACAGGCGCGCCTGCACCACCGCGATCGGCACCCGCAGTTCGTGCGCGGCATCGGCGAGGAACTTGTCACGCGCGGCATACCCCTGCTGCACCTTGTCGATCGCGTCGTTGAAGGCTTCCACCAGCGGTGCGACCTCGGTCGACACCAGCTGCGCATCCAGACGCGCACCCGGCTGGCCGATATCCAGCTCCTTGGCCTGCTGTGCGGACCGACGCACGCCACGCATCGCACGGTGGATCACGGTCGGCATCACCAGCAGCGTGACCACGATCAACGGCAGGAAGAACCACAGACCGATGAGGCGCAGCACCATCAGCGCGCCATCCAGCAGCCCGCCCTTCGGTGCCCCGCCCACCATCACCGTGATGCGCCGCCCATCCTCGTTGCGGATCATCACCCGCGCCACGTCCAGATAGGGCGGCACCAGTGAACCCAGTTCGGTTGCACCCACTGTCGGCAAGCGTGCCAGCAACGGCGCGTGGATCGCGGGAATCGTGCCGCGCTCCAGCCACATGCCCTTGTCATCGACCGCCGCGAACCAGAGGTTGCCACCGGCCCCAGCGTTGAGCGTTTCCCAGCGTGCCTGGTCCAGCACCAGCCTGCCACCTTCGCTGTGCACGGCTTTGGCCACTGCCTCGGCAGTGAACATGTCCATGCCCCAGGAGTCCTTGTCGCCCCAGGTCAGGATCAGCGCGACCACCGCGAACAGCACGGTGAAGGCCTGCGCCAGGAACAACCGCCAGGCCAGGCCAAGCGTGATGGAGCGGATCGGACGGGCCATCTCAGGCCTCCGCCAGCAGGTAACCGACGCCCCGGATCACATGGATCTCCACACCGGCCCCGGCCTGCTGCAGCGCCTTGCGCAGCTTGGAAATGTGCGCATCAAGCGCATTGGACTGGATCTCATCATCAAAACCGTACACCGCCGCCTCCAGTGCGCTGCGGGTGACCGTGCGCCCCTGGCGCATCGCCAGCGCCTGCAGCACCAGCACCTGGCGCCGGGGTAGCGCCAGCGGCTGGCCCTCCACCTGTGCCTGCAATGATTCGAAGTCGAATTCCAGCCGGCCCAGCCGCAGGCTCGGCGTCACCATTGCCGAGGGCCGCCGCGAGACTGCACGGATGCGCGCCATCAGTTCTTCGATCGCCACCGGCTTGACCAGGTAGTCATCGGCACCGACGTCCAGCCCCTCGACCTTGTCCGACAACGTGCCCTTGGCGGTCAGCATGATCACCGCCAAGTTCGGGCGCAGTGCGCGCGCGGTGGCAACGAAAGCCACGCCATCGCCATCGGGCAGCTGGCGGTCGAGCAGCATCAGCTGGTGCACCGGCTCGCGTAGCGCGAGCGCAGCTTCGGCCAGGTTGCCGACCACGTCGGCGACCACGCCCTGCCGCTCCAGGCCCGATTGCAGGGCACGGGACAGATCGGGATCGTCTTCGACCAGGAGGATGCGCATCAGGGGCTCGGCTACCG
This sequence comes from Stenotrophomonas maltophilia, assembly GCF_002138415.1. NCBI lineage: Bacteria > Pseudomonadati > Pseudomonadota > Gammaproteobacteria > Lysobacterales > Lysobacteraceae > Stenotrophomonas > Stenotrophomonas maltophilia. The sequence continues at coordinate 1,609,993 of NZ_CP015612.1, read as the reverse complement.
GAAACGGTGCCGATCATAGTGCCTGGCGCCGGATTTGGGCGCCTTCGCGTGCCGATTGCCAAGGCGCAATGTTCTGACAATGTTGTGCCCACACCATGCACAGCCATCCCCCGCAAAGTGGCTGATCGATGCCGTCGCTGTCCCCGACCCTGCTGCGCCCGTTGCTGTTCTCCGCTGCCATCGGCCTTCCGTTGATCGCCCACGCCGCCGACCGGAACACGGGGGTGCAGGCCGGTATCAGTGCCGGTGCGACCTCAGGGGCCTACGCCCACTACGACGTCAAGCCGCTGGTCGTACCGTCCATTGCCTGGCAGGGCGAGCGCTTCTTCGCCAGCCCGGGCTCGCTGGGCATGTACCTGTACAAGCGCGAGGGCCTGCGCCTGTCGGCGGCGGTCACGCCCTACACGCTGCGCTTCAAGACCGACGACGTGAACGACCCTCAGCTGCGTCGCCTGCACAGCCGGCAGATGTCTGCCATGGCCGGCATCAATGGTGAATACAGCGCCGACTGGGGCATCGTCGAGGCCAGCGTGATGCGCGAGGTCACCGGGCACGGAGGTGGCATGGAGTCGCGCCTGCACTACAGCTATCCCATCCAGGCCGGCCGCTTCACCTGGGTACCCAGGGTCGGCGTAGTGCACTCCAGTGCGCGCCTGCTCGACTACTACTACGGCATTACCGACGAAGAAGCGCTGCGCTCGGGACTTGCCGCCTACAACCCGGGCAGCGCGACATCACCGAGCCTGCAGATCGCGGTCAGTACACCGCTGGGCACGAAGTGGCGCGCGACCGGCGTCGTCGCCAACCAGTGGTTCGGCGATGCCGTAAAGGACAGCCCGATGGCCCGTCGCGGTACGCAGACCTCGGCCTTCATTTCCCTGATGCGCTCGTTCTGATCGAGCGCCCGCAACGGACAAGGACCCCCCATGGCCTCCGTCTCCCCTGCTGCTGAAGCGCACGCGATCCTGCGTGCCCCGGACCTGGACAGCGCCGAGCGCGCCTACCTGGGGCTACTGCCCGACCTGGAACACGTGAACGCGCTGACGCGCCGCGCACTGGGCCTTTCGCGGGCTGCCGATGCAGCGCGCGGCTACGCGCTTTCGATGACCCTGGTCGGGCTGCGCCTGCAGGAACTGGAAATGGGCGAGGCGAGCGCGAAGGAACATCGCCAGGCCACCCTGCGCAGCCTGCGCCAGGCCTTCAGCGCCTGAGCGCAGGCCAGCAATGCCGCCGGTGCTGCGCGGCAGCGGGAAGACTCAGCGGAACGTGGTCCACGCCAGCACTGCCGCCAGCAGGGCCACCCAGATCACCGCCTTGAAGGTACCCTCCAGCATGTTGCCGCCGAACAGCAGTTCGAAGAACGGATTGGGCCTGGAAACCGGGACGTGATCGCTCATGCGGCAGCTCCTTGCAGTGACGGCGCGATTGCGCGGTAGACCGCAGTCTACGCCTGCACTGCCCGGATTCATCGCCCCCCGACCGTCTTTGGCGGTTCAATTCCGGCCTTCGTCGCAGGCCGGCTGCAGCACCCCACATGTCATGCCAGCCTGCGTGCACTTTCCCGCTGGAGCACCGTGCCATGCCGATGCTTGCCTTGATGCTGCTGCTCTCCAGCCTGTTCAGCGCTGGCAACGAGCCCACTGAAGCGGCCCTTCGCAGCCAGATCCTGCGTGCCGAAACCCAGCAGCCGGAAGCCGTACGACAGGATTGCGGTTCGCCCTCCCTGCTGCTCTACCGGCTGCGCCAGGACCGGGTCCTGAGGCTGGCCAACCAGCCCCTGCAACACCAACCCGCCGATGCCCAGCCCACGCGTGGTGCGACGGTTCGCGTTGCCCAGCTCTGGGAGCGCGTGGACGGTCACTGGAAGCTGCAGCGGATGATCAGCGTCGAAGACCTGGTCGTGCAGCGCTGACCATGTGCAACCGTGGTCGATGCCTAAAACGAAAAAAAGCCGGCCCATGGCCGGCTTCCATCGTGATCCACCGCTGCACCGGCAATGCCGGGAGCCAGGTGGTGGGCGGTACAGGGTTCGAACCTGTGACCCCTACCATGTCAAGGTAGTGCTCTACCGCTGAGCTAACCGCCCATCTTGTTCTTGCCGCCCGAAAGCTGGCCTTGCTACGTAAAAACCCGGCGCCAGGGCCGGGCTTTGCAGTTCACGACAGCCCCCTTCCGGAGACTTCGTGGTGGGCGGTACAGGGTTCGAACCTGTGACCCCTACCATGTCAAGGTAGTGCTCTACCGCTGAGCTAACCGCCCGTTTTTGCTTCTGAACGTCCGCGATTGCGTCGGTGCAGGCCGCGTATATTACGGATGCCGGCCGTGAAGCGCAACACTTTTGTGAAGAAGATGCTGCACTGCCGCGTTCAGCCCAGACTCGCTTCCTTCAGCTGCCGGATCTGGTCACGCACGCGCGCGGCATCCTCGAATTCCAGGTCCTTGGCGTGCTGGTACATCTGCTGCTCCAGCGCCTTGAGACGGGACGCCAGCTGGGCCGGGCTGAGCGATCGATAGTCACTCCCCTCCTCGGCGACGCCGGGCCTGCCCTTGCCCTTGCCCTTCTTTGCTTCCTTCTCGGCCGCATCGGAGCGCGCACCTTCCAGCACGTCGGTGATCGGACGCGCCACCGAGCGCGGCACGATGCCGTGCTGCTCGTTGTACTCGACCTGCTTGGCGCGACGACGGTCGGTCTCGTCGATCGCCGCCTGCATCGAACGGGTGATCTTGTCCGCATACAGGATCGCCTTGCCACGCACGTTGCGCGCGGCACGGCCGATGGTCTGGATCAGCGAGCCGGTCGAGCGCAGGAAGCCCTCCTTGTCGGCATCCAGGATCGCCACCAGTGATACCTCTGGCATGTCCAGGCCTTCGCGCAGCAGGTTGATGCCCACCAGCACATCGAACTTGCCCAGGCGCAGGTCGCGGATGATCTCCACGCGCTCGACCGTGTCCACGTCCGAGTGCAGGTAGCGCACGCGGATGCCGTGCTCGGTCAGGTATTCGGTGAGGTTCTCGGCCATGCGCTTGGTCAGCGTCGTGACCAGCACCCGGTCGCCGGCCTTGATTCGCGCGTTGGCTTCGCTCATCAGGTCGTCGACCTGGGTCCCCACCGGGCGGATCTCCACCACCGGATCGATCAGGCCGGTGGGACGTACGACCAGTTCGGTGATCTCGTCACCGGCCTCGCGGTATTCATAGGGGCCCGGCGTGGCCGACACGTAGATGCTGCGCGGGCAGCGCTCTTCCCACTCCTCGAAGCGCAGCGGCCGGTTGTCCAGCGCCGAGGGCAGCCGGAACCCGAACTCGACCAGCGTTTCCTTGCGTGATCGGTCGCCCTTGAACATGGCGCCGATCTGCGGAATGGTCACGTGCGATTCGTCGATCACCAGCAGCGCGTCGGCCGGCAGGTAGTCGAACAGGGTCGGCGGCGGTTCGCCGGCGTTCTTGCCGGTCAGGTGCCGGGAGTAGTTCTCGATACCGTTGCAGAAACCGACCTCGACCATCATTTCCAGATCGAACTGGGTGCGCTGCGCCAGGCGCTGCGCTTCGACCAGCTTGTTCTGCGCGTACAGCTGCTCCAGCCGCTCCTTCAACTCGACCTTGATCGTCTCGACCGCCGCCAGCACTCGCTCGCGCGTGGTGGCGTAGTGGGTCTTCGGGTAGACCGTGAAGCGCTGCATGTTGCGCAGCGTCTCGCCGGTGAGCGGATCGAACAACGTGATCTTCTCGACCTCGCCATCGAACAGCTCCAGGCGCAGCGCTTCGCTGTCCGACTCGGCCGGGAATACGTCGATCACCTCTCCACGCACGCGGAACGTACCGCGCTGCAGCTCGTACTCGTTGCGCGTGTACTGCAGTTGGGTGAGGTGGTTGATCAGATCGCGCTGGTCGATGCGCTCGCCCTTGGACAGGATCAGGCGCAGCGACAGGTAGTCTTCCGGCGCGCCCAGGCCGTAGATCGCCGACACCGTCGCCACCACGATCGCGTCCGGGCGCGACAGCAGGGTCTTGGTCGCCGCCAGTCGCATCTGCTCGATGTGCTCGTTGATCGAACTGTCCTTCTCGATGAAGGTGTCCGACGACGGCACGTAGGCTTCCGGCTGGTAGTAGTCGTAATAGCTGACGAAATACTCGACCGCGTTGTGCGGGAAGAACGCCTTGAACTCGCCATACAGCTGCGCCGCCAGCGTCTTGTTCGGCGCCATGATCAGCGTCGGCTTCTGCACGTTCTGGATGACATTGGCGATGGTGTAGGTCTTGCCCGAGCCGGTGACGCCCAGCAGGGTCTGCTTGGCGATGCCCGCTTCGAAGTTGCTGGTCAGCTTGGCGATGGCATCAGGCTGGTCGCCCGCCGGCGAGTACGGCGAGACGAGTTCAAAACGGTCGCTCATGGTGGTGCCAGTTCCCGGGAGTGGTGAGTATACGGGGCATGGAGTGACGGCCCGCTGAGGGGTTCCCGGGCAGGTGAGCGCGGCGTTGGCTGATGGTGAATGCCCGGGCGCACGTCGAGGCTGGAGGCATGTCCCTTCGCCATCGCCCTGCCCGGCTCAACCGCGGGCTCCATCTGATCGAGCTGCTGATTGCCGTCATGGTGTTGGCGGTCCTGCTGGCGTTGACCTGGAGCCCTTGGCAACGCATGTTGCGGCACTTCCAGGCGGAGACGCTGCGCGCGGAACTGGTCGCCAGTCTGGCGATGGCACGCAGCGCCGCCATCACCGAGCGCCACCGCGTGACGGTCTGTGGCTCATCGGATGGCATGACCTGCGACCAGGCATGGAGCCAGGGCTGGCGGGTGCAGGTCGAACCGGCCAACAGCGCAACTGGCACCGCAAGGGAACTGCGCGTGCACAGGGCACGCCAGCGTCATGTCGACCTGCGCACCAGCGATCATCGGCCCGACGTGCGGTTCCGGCCCGACGGCCGCAATGCCGGCACCAACCAGTCCATCGTGCTGTGCGTGGACGGGCAGGAGCACAGCCGCGTCATCATCAGCGTCCCCGGACGGGTCAGGAGCCAACGCCCGCAAAGGCCCACCGCCTGCTGAAGCCCGCAGCGTCATCGTGAAAACGAAAAAAGCCGCGATTTCTCGCGGCTTTCTCGAATCTGGCGCCCGAAGTTGGACTCGAACCAACGACCCCCTGATTAACAGTCAAGTGCTCTAACCGGCTGAGCTATTCGGGCGGGGTGCGCATTTTAGCCAGCGTTCGCAGGGGAGTGCAAGCCTTTTATGTAACGCGACCCAAAGGCCTGCCCTCTACCAGCATCCGGGCCCCTTGCTGGCATTCGGCGTCTTTCGTCCGGCCTGGTCCAGGCTCAGTGTGCCGCAATCGTCCTTCTTCTGGATCTCGGTCGGTGCCGCCTGGAGGGTAAAGGAGCTGCCATTCGGCGTTCCCACGTAGGAAAGCGTGTATCTGGCGGTACCGTCTCGTGGCGATTGCGAGAACGGCAGCGTCATGCCCGCATAGGTGTTCTCCACGGTATGCCGCCGCTCCAGCATCTGCGCCAGTTCGACCAGATCGGCCTTGGCCTGGGCACGATTGGCCTTGCGCACATAGGCCTGGTACGAAGGCAACGCGATGGCAGCAAGTATGGCAACCACGGCCACGGTGATCATCAGCTCGATCAGGGTGAAGCCGGTGGCGGTTCGACGCCTGCTGTACACATGCATGGGCAACCTCGATTTCGGATTCATCAACGGATCTGCCGCCACGACTGTCGTCCACAGGGCCGAGGCATGTAAAGCGGATCGGCGCCGGCCGCACGCAGCACGAACGTACACTGGCTGGCCTGCAGCATCTTGTCGACCGTGCATCCCGTGTCGCCTGGTTTGCAGGGCGTAAGCTTGGGCACAAAGATGTTGGTGTCCTTCACTGGCGGCCCCTGGCTGAGGTCACCCTTCTTGGTCAGGGCGACACCACCGCAGTTGCCGGTGCACAGCGCTTCGCCTCCGATCGTTGGGCTCAGGCCGGACATCTGGCCGCCACCGGTCAGCAGGTTGAGACCATACAGCCAGTTCACGCCACCGCCGCTGCCGCAGATGGCGGTACCCGGCACATAGGACGTGAAGAACACGATGCCGTTCTGCACACGGGGGTTGCCGACGAAGCGCTCGCCTTCGACTGCCGATCCGGCCTGCAGGTCCACGTACCAGCCGCGGGCCGAACCGTAGTTCACCGCATTGCGGGTGACATCACGCAATTGATAGCCGCTGGCCGATGTACCGGTAGTGATCACCTGCTGTACCAGGTTGTCGCGCGTGCCGACCGCACTGGCGAGGTTGTCCCAGATGCCATACAGCGACTGCACTGGCGAAGTGCTGCTGACCGCATTGTCATCGGCGGCGAAGTACTGGCCGGTACCGAAGAACAGACTGATGCCACCGCCTGGGCCCGTGCTGATCTCGATGCCGCTCATGATCGGCTGCGGGCTGTTGTTGCGCGTAGCGGTGAACAGCGGCGTTCCAGACAGGGCGATGTTCCAATCGGTCGGATCGGTGCTGGAAAGATCGAATTTCCAAATATTGCCTTGCATGTCACCGCCATACACAGTGTCGGTGATGCCGTCATTGTTCTTCAACGCCACCGTGGCGATGTTGATCAGGCCGTTGCGTGCCGCGTACTTGGCACCTACCGGCGAAAGCCGCTTGAGCACCTTGCCGGTCTGGATATCGACCACGAACAGCGCTGCCTTGCCGCTGGTGGAGTTGACGCCATTGCCGAAGATCGCGACGAAACGCGGCGCAGCATTGGCATCGGCGCCCTTCACCGCCACCACAGCCGGCTTGCCCAGCACGAACCCAAGATCCGACTCCGTCTTGCCCGAGACTTCCCACAACACACTCGATGCACGGAACGCGGTCGGATCGCTGACATTCAGCGCGAACACAGAGCCATTGCCTACGCTCGCCGCATTGGGCGCCTTGCTGGAGCCACCACCACCCGTAGTGCCCACCAGCACCGTGTTCCAGGCATCCCCGTAGTAGACGTCGGACGACGTCAGTGGGCCATCCACGTAGTAGCGATGCCCATACTTGGGATTGGCCAGCTCAGCGATGTGCTGCATCGCAGCTGAGGGAATGAAGGCCAGCTCTTCAGTGCCGCCGGACGCCCCATTCGAACCGTTGAAACCATGCACCATGCCGTCATTGGCGCCAACATAGATCATCGTCGGCGGCCCCGATGTCGCACGCTTCGCTTTCAGGAAGGTGTCATAAGACGTGCCCAGCGTCGCCTTCCACTTGACTGTCGACTGTCTCGCCCAGCTTGCATAGCCGAAGTCATCCGTTTTGGAGACGATCTCGGTGGTGGAATTGACGATGTCACCCAACGGCGATGTGCGCGAACGCAGGCCACTCACCGCTGCACCCCGCAGATAGTTGACCAGATTGGTCGAGGTCAGCTTGCCGAACCAGGCAGGAATCGAGTCGCTGAATCCCAACGCAGACAGCTTCGCCCGCTCATCGGTGCCCGGCAGATTGGTGGCCAGGAACTCGGTCGCATTGACCGGGGTCACCGTGCCATCGGATGCAGTACTGGTAGGAGACGTCGCCATGTAGATGTGACGCGTGGCGCTGCCGATATTGCTTGAGGCCTTCCACAGCACTGCACCATCTGCACCTTGGCCGTCAACCTGGGTGGCAATGACATCACCGGTCCAGTCCACGGTGCCAGAGGGCACGCTGTAATGGGACGATACGGTGAACGAGTTGGTCGAAATGCGCGCGCCACTGCCGCTGCCACCGACCGGCGCATCACCTTCCGCTGCACTGTTGAAGATCGCCTCCAGCGCCTCCTTCAGCTTGGTCGGATTGCGTGCCAGGAAGTAGTTGTCCGGCACGCCTGGTTTCTTGCTGTCCCACTTCTTGCCGGCCGGGACACCGTATTTGGCGGCATACCAGAGCGGGCTCTCAAGCTGGCCAGCGGCACCACTGGCCGCCTTGTACTTGATCACGATCGGGCGGTTCCACTCGGCAAAGCTGTATGGGAAGTCCGCTGTCGACGACAACACGGAGCCGTTCTTATTGCCCCGGCGCAACGCCAGTCGCTGGACTGTTTCCTTTGCGTTCGACCCAGAAATCGTATAGCCAGTCAGCATCGCATTGCCTGCGTATGCAGACAGATTCTCGATGCGAATCAGCACTTCGTCATCCCTCACCTTTCCGGCGAGATTCGTACCGATCCAGTCGTTATCCTTGGTTGTGGTGTAGTTGCACAACCTTCCACCAGCTGCCGCATCGACGCTCCGCTTTGCATCGGCCCGCCAACAAATATTATTGAAACCAGAATTACTATCGCACGCCGCACCTACGCAATAGCTCAGCATCGAAACAACGTCATTGTCATGATCGTTGCCCCACAGCGAATCCTCCCATACCAGCGAGAAACTGCCAGACGTGCCATTGGCTTCGTACCTGCGGCCATAAGTATTGACCGGATTGGTCGTGGAGATCTTCGTGCCCACCCCAACAGACCCAAGGAAGCAGCTACGCCAATTTCCAGAGGAACTGGTGGCACCCTCACTCGTATTCGCCTGGCACAGCGGCGCCAAGCTGATCACCCGATCCCCAATTTTGATATCGAACTTGGGCAGATTCTCCGCCATGGCCACCGCATAGGTGGTTGCGGTCACTTTGTAACTGGAGGGTTTACCCTGCACGCCGGGGCGCAGGTCAACGCTTGCCGCACCCTTGGCCATGCCAGCCATCAGGTAACTGCCTTCCATTGTAGGAATATCCGGGCAGATACCTCGAGCAGTACTGAGACTACCTAGAACGCGCCCTTCGCAGATGTCCTCATGGGTGTTATTCGCATTGCTTGCAGTTGCCGTGTTTCGGCCGACCATCCACGACTTTCCGGCAATTCCCTCCGCAGTACCGATTGCATTGGTCTGCGCCACAGCATCGATTGACGCGGGTAGAGTGCCGATATTGTCCCCATCAAAGGACGGCAAACCAGAAGACAGGACGAGGATATTGCAGGTTGCACAATAGGAGTTCCCTCCCTTTGCCGGCTCCCGATAGGGATCGGCCCAGCTGATCGACTTGGGCAGGCCGGAAAGCTCACCAGTAGTCACCCCGTATGCACTCGTGGCCGCAGAGTTCGCAATGTAGCGAAGTGCTTCTGCGTACATTTCTGCCAATGGATTACCCCAGGCGCTGCACTTCTGCGAGCCAGCACCAGGATTGTCGAGGATCAACTTTCCATCGGTGCCGGCTCGATTCAGAATGCCGTACCGATCGCAGTCCGTCCAATTGTTCGACCAATTCCACTTATCGAGACGGAAGTTGGAGATTGCATTGATTACCCCTTCATCATCCGCCTTGGCGTTACCGACGAGGTTGAGGTAGCAGAACTGTCCCGTGGATAGATTGATTTCGTCACCGGCCGAACAGAAAGTGGTGCTGTTGCCCGCCAGCTTGCCGATGTTGCGACGAAGCACGCCGCCGTCGCGAGGGTTCGCGTAGGAACCACTGATCAGACCAAAGCGCAGTCGACCACTTTCGCCATAGGTCTGCAGGAGACCGGCAGGTTTGTATCGATCAGTCGTGCCATCGCTGTACTTCCGACAATTGCTTTCGCGTACGGCGGAACTCCCGGAGTCGCATACTTCCACGCGGACGGTGTAGTCCGTTGCCGAGCGGGGGATGTCAGCGTAGCCGTCCGCGTTGCTGGCTCGGCCGGTATCGCATTGATTGCTGGCTGTCGATGCCCACTCGCTCAAGGCGCCCGCAGCCACTCGCATAAGTGGTGCACCCGTTGCCGAGCGCGTCGCACTGCAGAAGCTGAAAGTTGTCGAGCTTCCTGGGACGTTGGCAAACTCGCGGAGATTCGTGCCGCTGTAAACCTTGACCCAGGCATGCAGGTCGCTCGGTATCGGCGCACGCTCCAGTACGGTTTTCTCTTTCGTGTCAGTAAAGCGCTGTCCTCCATACAGGACACTTCGCATCACATCCAGGCGACTCATCGTCACCCAGTTCAGGAAATTTCCTGACCAGAGTCCCGTCGTGCAGCTGTGCCCATTGGCCCCAGCGGCAGCCTTGGACGCCTTGAAGACATCACTGGCGTAGTCGTAGCACAGCTTCGAATCGAAATACCCGCCGTACTCGAACGTGTCCAGGTAGGTCGTGTCGAGCACCCCGTCCTCATCCAGGTCGCTATAGTCGCTGTAGGCTTTGTTGAACAGCTGCTCGTCGCGCGACATCACCATCATCATCAATGGCGGCTGGCTCTGCTTGCTGTACAGCGGCTCCTGCGCGATGTCGTAGTCACCAAGCGCGGCCTGCAGCGGAATGATCAACGCGGCAAGGCCGGCAAGCGCAGCAACACCCACACCGGCCCGCAGCCAGGTGGAGGAACGAAGTCTAAGGAAACGGCGCTCGCTGTTCATGGGATGAAGATCGTGTCGATGACCGCACTGGCGGACGCATTGGAGGGATCGTCACTGGCAAGCGCCGTGACCTGGTAGATGTTCCCGGTTTCTTCGTTCTGTCGGCCGCCGGTGCGCCGACTGGACGCTGCAAAGCACTTGTCGATGCGACGCGTGTAGGTGGACTTGGTTTCACTGAGACCATCGGCCCACGTCTGCGGATCGTAGGAAGGACTGCACTCCTCCTGGTTGGCCTTGAAGATGCCTCCGTCAGCCAGTGCCTTCTCGATGGATTTCTCGGTCTGCCGGGCGTCGGCCTCAGCGTTCTGGAAGGCAACGTTGCTGCGCAGATAGTTGGCGGCCATGCGTTCCTGCATGCTCGTGACCTGCATGCCGGCGATACCCAGCAGGGCCATCAGTACCAGCATGATCAGCACAACATACAGCACCGCGCCGCGCTGGGAACGCGGTGAATACAGAGAACGGCGGCGGGCGAGATGGGTACGCATGGTGGCCTCAGTTGCCATACAGGCGATTGCGCAGAGCGATCGTGCTCTGGTAGGCGGCGCGCATACGGCCGTCAGAGGGCGCGGTATAGGTCACGCCGAGCGCGCTCAGCGGCGCACTCGAACTGGCCTGGACAGATGCAGCTGGGTCCGGACTGGATACCACCAGCCCCAACTGCACCGTACCCACACGTTGCCAGCCACGCGAGGCCGGCACGATGGAGGCCTGAACATCGGTCGCGGTACCCTGGCGATCGATGTAGCCGGTCGGCGACACCGTGCTCAGACCGTGATCCTGGCCATACAGGAGCTGCATGTTCTCCACGCCTTCGACCAGCGCCTCTGCCGGTCCCGCCACCAGGGCAGCACCGGGCTTGGCGGTGAATCGAAGGCGATACAGCGAGGATTGCTTGGTCGCAGCGTCGTAGCCCACGTACAGGATCGATGTCTCGGCGCGATACAGCACCGCCTGGCCGGCCTCGTAGTTGCGGGCGATGGCCACGTCGTTGTTGGGTGCGGTGCCCACCGTCACGGTGCCGGCCTTTGCATCGACCGCACGAGCCTGGAAGACCGTGGCGGAAATGCAGTCGGCCACACCGAACAGCCCCGGGTCGGTAACTCCGCTATCAAGCACGGCAAGACGTTTGGGATCAAAACTGAAAACCGGCTGGGCAACTCCGACTACCGCCGTGACCGGCACACCGGTGGGTACCAGATAGCGCAGAGCGACGATATCGCTGCCGTCTACCCGGTTCTTGATGGCCGCGGCGAACTCACTCGGCAACGCCGGCGAGTACTTGTCGCCCCCCGTTGACGGCGTTGCCGCCAACGTCACCGTGTCGCCCGGTTTGGTATCCGTTGCTTCGTAGCCCTGGATCGACCGCGCGAAGTCCAGCGCGGGGTGGCCTCCCGCAGCGAAGGTGGTCGCCAAGGTGCCCTGCGGATCATGCGCCTGATCGTTCACGCAGCCGAAGTGTCCCGCCATGCGCAGTTCGCGTTGCAGGGAATCCATCGCGAAACGGCTGTTCTCCTGGACCCGCGCCAGCCCTTCAGACAGCTGGTAGGCCGTGCGTGAAGCGGCAAACACCTGGACCACGCCCAGCATGATGATCAGGCCGATGGTCAGGGCGATCATCAACTCGATCAACGACAGGCCACTCATCGCTTGGCGGGAGCGCATTCTGGTCATCACAGCAGGCTCTCGGCAGCAAAGGTGGTGTCAGCCTTCGAATCGGGATTCCAACGCTCATCGCCCCAACTGACCGACACCCGTACCCGGCCGTCGTTGACGGTTACCGTTCCGGATGCCGAGTCACCCAGTGCGCGGCCCAGGCGGCAGCGCCAGTCGCGGGTGAAATCATCCTTGCCGATATCCTTGCCGATGGACGGCGCGCAGTCCCCCTTGCCGGTGGTAGCAGCATAGGTACCGGCATAGCTGAGCGCGTTGATCCGGTTGGCCCGGATCTGATCAAGCAGCTCGTACCCCAGGTTGGTGGCCTGGGTGCGGTAGTTCGCGCTCTGCACGAACCGTACATTCATCGTCTGCAGCAGCGCGAAGCCCAGCAGGCCGATACCCATCACCAGGATCGCGATCATGACCTCGATCAGGGTGAAACCGCCCTGCGCCGTACGGTGAGGCTGGAAGCCGATCCTTCTCATGAGCAACTCTCCTTCAACAGCCGGACCTGTCCCGTAGGCGATATGCGTAGCGTCCGCTGCAGGGGCTGGTCGCCACACTTCTCAGGGCGAAGTGTCACATCCACTTCCGCGTTGGCGCGATTGCGGCCACGTCCATCGAAGCCGATGGTCAACGTTTCGGTTGCGGACTTCATGGTCGGGCGACCTTCGCTGTAGCGCAGCACGTTCTCACCGGAATCAAGCGACCCGTTCCCGTTGCGATCCTCCCAGACCATCCAGCCGTCGGCCCAGCTGCTGCCATCACATTCCTTGCCCGCTGTGGATGCGCATACAGCCCCACCATGCGTGTTCTTTATTGCCTCGGAACGGGCAAGTGCCAGCGACGCGATCAGTTCGTTGGTCGTCGTGGCCACACGATTTGAGCGGATCGTGCTCTGGAAGCTGGGATACGCAATGGTGCTCAGGATCGCCAGTACGGCAACCGTGACCATCAACTCAACCAGCGTGAAGCCGTTTTGCCGGCGCAAAGACATTGGACGCTCCCCAGCGTGTTGGTGGCCACGATGGGCCATCGCCCTGCCACCGGCAAGCGGCGGCAGGATGAACGGTCAATCCGGGGCGACGGGCGTCAAAGGCTTGACGACCCGCCCTCCCCTGCCGGTGCCGGCGCGATCCCCATCGCGCCGGCGCAGGCTCAGGCCAGCACCTGGTAGCAGGGCTGGTATTCGCCGGAGATCTTCATGCGGCGCTGCTCGACGAAGGCGCGCAATAGCGCATCCAGCGCCTGCATCATGTCCGGGTCGCCATGGATCTGGAACGGGCCGAACTGCTCGATGCGGCGCATGCCGTCTTCCTTCACATTGCCGGCCACGATGCCCGAGAACGCCCGGCGCAGGTCGGCCGCCAACGCATGCGGTGCACGCCCGTGGTGCAGGTCCAGCGCGGCCATCGCCTCGTGGGTCGGCACGAACGGCTGCTGGTACTCCCACGGGATCTCGATCGACCAGTTGAAGAAGAACGAGTCCTTCTGCGCCAGGCGGTGCTCGCGCACGCGCTTGATGCCATTGGCCATCTTCTTGGCCACCGCCACCGGATCACCGATGATGATCTCGTAGCGCTCGGCGGCCTCATCACCCAGGGTCAGGCGGATGAAGCGATCGATCTGCTCGAAGTACGGCGCCGCCACGGTCGGGCCGGTCAGGATCAGCGGGAACGGCAGGTCCTTGTTCTCCTCGCGCAGCAGGATGCCGAGCAGGTACAGGATCTCTTCGGCGGTGCCGACGCCACCCGCAAACACGATGATGCCGTGACCGATGCGGACGAAGGCCTCAAGGCGCTTCTCGATGTCCGGCATGATCACCAGGTGGTTGACGATCGGGTTCGGCGACTCGGCGGCGATGATGCCCGGCTCGGTCAGGCCGATGTAACGCGTCACGGTACGGCGCTGCTTGGCATGGGCAATGGTGGCGCCCTTCATCGGGCCCTTCATCGCGCCCGGACCGCAGCCGGTGCAGATGTCCAGCCCACGCAGGCCCAGCTCATAGCCCACCTGCTTGGTGTACAGGTACTCGTCGCGCGAGATCGAGTGGCCGCCCCAGCAGACGACCAGATTCGGGTCACCCGGGTTCAGGATGCGCGCGTTGCGCAGCAGGCCGAACACCGCATTGGTGATGCCCTCGGACGACTCCAGCTCGGCCGCGTAGGCCGGGCCCATCTCAATGGCCATGTAAGCCAGGTCACGCACCACCGCGAACAACAGTTCGGCGACGCCGCGGATGATCTCGCCGTCGACGAAAGCCATCGCCGGTGCATTGACCAGGTCGATGCGCACGCCGCGATCCTGCTGCGCCACCTGGATGTCGAAATCGGGATACAGATCGCGCGCCGCGCGCGGATCGTCAGAAGCACTGCCGCTGGTCAGCACCGCCAGCGCGCAGCGGCGCAGCAGTTCGTGCATGCCGCCGGCAGAGGCATCGCGCAGGCGCGCCACTTCGGCCCGCGACAGCACATCCAGCCCACCGCGCGGGTAGATCCGCGCATCCTGCACCGGCAGTGCACGGGCTGATTTTTCGTTCGTGGTCATGTCCAATTTTTCGCTTCCTTCAAGGTTTCCGACTGTACTGCCGCCCCCTTAAAAAGCAAAACGGCCGGGAAGCCCGACCGTTGGATGTGCACAGCCCCTCGAACGAGCCGGGGGGCAGACTGCCAATCATACAGGACAGTGATAACTACCTTCAACAGGAGCCAACAGGACGTTCGGAGCGAATGGCTCATCGAGCAACCAATGCTCGAATCCATAGCGCCCTGCGCTCCCTGCCTCCATGTAAACAACACCTATTTCACCGAGCGTCCAGGAATACTCCTTCCGAACCATATTCTCGGCGAGGAATGCCTGCTTCACCAATTCAAAACGCTGTTGGTAGGAAGTAATTTGCCGACAATCAACATACACGGAAATCGTCATTGGATAGCTGTAAGGAGCGGTATCCTCGCGCGATGTTGAACCACCACCAGGATAGCCGGGATCAGGCGGACAGTAACTCGGATTGCACCACGGATCCTCCGAGGCCTTGCCTTCACCGGAAATTGACATTGCGACAACGACGGCACCGATCAGAACTGCAAGCTTCATAAGTAACACTCCTTGTCTAAACTGAAGATTCACAATTTGAAGAGTCAACGCACAGCACAACTTCTATCCACCCCCTCCTCCAGGACTCGAAACGCGTTGCCGAAATCCATACGTGAAAATTTCTCGAAAGACTCGACAGATTCCTCATGAAAGCGAAGTAGCGGACCGACATTCAAATCGGCAAGCATACTCATCGCCACAATAAGAGCGTCCTGCCGCAGCTTTACCTGAACAGCCAGGAACGACGGAAACCCTCCGCCCTCAGGATCAAGGCTGAGCAACCAAGCTCGCATGACTCGACCATTCCCATCTTCGAACGGATGAAGAATCGACATGATGAATAGGGCAAAATAGGCTCTAAGAAGAGTGCTGCCAGCAGCATAAACCTTCATCAGAGCCTTGATCTGCGGTTCGAGATCGGCGTGCGTCGCAATGAAGCTTAGGGCACCCTGAACGCTGCCTACACGTATTCTGGCGAGACGAAATTGCCCGCAGCGTGGAGCCGCAGGCGAAGCCGCTCGATGAAGATTCTTTAGAAAAACAGGATTCAAACGAGTTGCATCTCGCTTCCGGCATGCCTTCTTGAAGTCCAGCCCCCGACGACACTGGAGATATCGATCAAGCTCCGAATTACACCCTTCACAGAAGCGCATTCTGCAATGGACCAGATGAGCGACCCCGCCCCAAAGGCGCGCCCCCTTGTCCTCATCCACCTGAGCAGGACGAAAATATGCCCCCGCAAGCAAAGATATGGCATCCGCAGGCAATCCATTCCTGACGAGCATCGAACCATCCCTAGTAAATCAATCCATCCGAACCTAACACACCCACATGACGAAAAGAAGACGGCCGGGTTTCCCCGGCCGTTTCCGTTTACCACTTCAAGCTCTGATGGATTAGAACTTGTACTTCACGGTCAGCTGCATCGACCAACGCGACACGGCGGTGTTGCCCTTGTCGTTGTTGTTTTCCTGGACCGAGGAATCATCCGCACCGGTGAACGAGTACACGTACTTGCCGGTCGCCGGATCGATACCTGCGAAGTTGCCCACGCGACGGGTGGCGTAGAAGCCGTAGTCGTCGATCAGGCCCCACTTCTTGTTGAGCAGGTTGCCGACATTCATGATGTCCAGCGCGATCTCACCCTTGTGGGTCTTCGCGAAGCCCGGGAACTCCTGGCTGATGCGGACATCGAAGCTGTTGACCCACTTGGCGCGGTGCTGGTTGGCCGGCACCGTGCTGCCACGGTAAGCATCGAGTTCCGGATTCTGCGCCAGCCAGTCGAAGAACTTCTTCTCCATGTCCACGCCGCCAACGAACAGCACGTCACCCGGGCCCTTCGGCACGTAGAACAGGTCGTTGCCGATTGCGCTGTCGCCGTTGGCATCGTTGTAGAACACGTAGCTGTACGGACGGCCCGAACGGCCTTCATAGAACAGGCCGACGCGGGTGGCGTTGTCACCGAAGAAGTTGTGCTTCCACTCCAGGGTACCGGTGACACGGTCCTTGATCGCATAGCGCGAGTTGTACGCGATGTTCTCGTTGGCGTTCAGGATCTGGGTGTTGTTCCAGTTCGAGGTGTTCTGCGAGCTGGTCAGCGGGCTCACTTCCTTCGACTGGGTGTAGGTGTAACCCAGCGACCAGCCCCAGTTCTCGGTCAGCGGCTTGGCCAGCGAGAAGGTCGCCTGGCTGCCACGGCCCTTGTCGGTATTGCGCAGGAGCAGCACGTCGCCGATGTTGTTCGGGCGATAGTTGCGGTTCAGCACACCGTTGGTGCCGTTCTCCATGCCGAGGTTGTCACCGGTGCGGCTGTCGATCTTGCTGTTGGCCTGGTTCAGGCCCTTGTCGTTCCAGTAGATCTCACGACCGTCCTGTGCGGACACGAAGGTCGGGCCATTGCCCTTGCCATCGGTCAGGTCCAGGCGTTCGAAGTACAGGCCATCCTTGACCTTGGTGAACAGCAGTTCGGCCGATGCCACGATGCCGTACCACGGCAGTTCGTGATCGAAGGCCAGGTTGGCCTTCCAGACCGACGGCAGACGGGTGCCCGGGTTGATGATGTCGACGTTCTGGCGCGCGATGATCTTCGACGGATCCGGAATGAACGGATTGTCGGCATCGACGCTGAAGCCGCCCGGGTTGCCGCTGACGTTGTACTCAACGTAGTTCAGGCCGGTGTTCTGGTACGCACCTGCCAGCCACACGTTCGGGGCAGCACCACCGAACAGGCCCACGCCGCCACGCAGCTGGGTCGGGCGATCGCTGTCGAAGGTGTAGTTGAAGCCAACACGCGGCTGGATCAGGCTCTTGTCCACCAGCTTGGTGTTGTCATAGCCGTAACGGGACTGGATGTCCGCGTTGTACTTGGTCTGGCTGGTGAAGTCCGGGATGTCCACGCGGACACCGAACATCAGGCTCAGGTTGTAATTGATCGCCCAGGTATCCTGGATGAACAGACCGGTGTTCTTCAGGTGGAACTTGGCCGGAATGTCATCCAGGCTGCCGCCCGGACGCGGAACGCGCAGCTGGTAGCCGTTCGCGGTGCCCTTCAGGAACGAGGCCAGGTCACGGAAGTCATACGCGCCGTACAGGTTACGGCCGTAGAAGTTCATCAGGTCGTTGTCGGTGTAATCGAAACCGAACTTGACGGTGTGGTCACCGACGTACCAGGTACCGGCACCGAAGGCGCTCAGTTCCTTCGACTCGACCAGATTGGTGTGGGTGTTCTGCTCGGTACCCAGGTACAGCGAATTGTTGCCGAAGCGGACCCGCATCTGCGGCAGGTGCGAGGCGGCGACGCGGTTGGACGAGTAGTCCTTGTGCGAGACCTTGAACTCGGTCGAGAAGTTCTCGGACCAATCGCTGAACAGCTCACCCATCCAGGTTTCGTACTGGGTCGGCTGGGTGTACCAGAAGTCACTCAGCGAGAGTGCGCTGCTGCTGACCTGCGGGAAGCGGACGACGTCCTGCTTCATCTTGTTGTAGCGCAGGGCCGCACGGTGGTTCTCGTTGATGTTCCAGTCCAACTTGACCGCGTACTCTTCGATCTCGGTCTTGTTGTTCAGGTCACTGACGCCGCCCACCGGGTGGCCCAGTTCCGCCATGCGCTTCTGCACAGCCGAGATGTCAGCGTCGCTGATGCCGCCCTTCGCCGGATCCTTGTTGTAAGGGCTGTCGCTCAGGCTGACGCCGCCACCACTACGCTCGTACTTTTCATAGTTGGTGAAGAAGAACAGCTTGTCCTTGACGATCGGGCCGCCGAAGGTCATGCCGTAGGTCTTCTCGTCCTTGAAGCCGTTGAAGTCCGACTTGTCACCTTCCAGGCGCGAGCGGACCATGTCCTTGTCGCGGTACGAACCGTACACGGTGCCGTGGAACTCATTGGTACCCGACTTGGTCACGGCGTTGATCACCGCGCCAGTACCACCCGAGATGGTGGTGTCGTAGTTGGCCAGGTCGATGTTGATTTCCTGGATGGCGTCCATCGACACCGGCTGACGCTCGGTCGGCAGGTTGTTGGAGCCCAGGCCAAACGGATCGGAGGCGCTGATGCCGTCGATGCGGATGGCGTTGTAACGGGTGTTCTGGCCACCGGCCGAGATCGCGCCGTCAGCCTTGCTGACCTGCGAGATGCGCGGGTCCAGGCGGATGTAGTCCTGGATGTTGCGGTTGGCCGACGGCAACGCATCCATCGTTTCACGGGTCACGTTGCTGCCGGTACCCATCTTGGTGGCGCTGAACAGGTCCAGGCCACCAGCGGTGGCAACGACGTTCACCGCGTCCAGATTGGTCGCAGCCAGATCACCGCCCAGGTTGGCGTTGACGGTATTGACCTGGTTCAGGTTCAGGAAGACACCCTCTTCGGTCTTGGTGCCTTCACCGGACTTGGTGATGGTGATGGTGTACGGACCACCCACGCGCAGGCCGCGCGCATTGTATCGACCCGACGCATCGGTGGTGGCACGCGAAACGGTGCCCGACTCGGTGTGGGTGATGGTGACTTCAGCACCGGCGACAGGCTGGCCTGCGGCGGACATCACCTGGCCGCCGACACCGGCGGAGGTGCTCTGTGCGAAGGCGGGAGCGGCGGCGAGTGCAGCCACGAGACCAAGGGTAAGCTTGGACATCCGGAGTGGGTGGGTCATTTTTCGGTAGCCTCGATGCGAGTTGGCGATGGCGGAAAAAAAGCGCATCCAAACAGCCCTGCGGGTGGCTGGTCGGAGAGTTATCTGGGGTTCCCTACCGCTTGGCTGAAGGCAGCCATAACGGTTAACACTAGATTAACACGCTACGCCATCAATGTGACGGTTGTGCGACAAACGGCACCGGATCGCAACGCAATCGTGACGGGTTCTTCACTCCGTCTTTCCCCGGGACTCACTCGCCGGGAAACGCTCCGCTGGCATCGAGAATCCGCCCCCGCCAGGCATGGCCGGCGCGGGACAACAGGGTTATTGCCGCGGCCGCCGCAGCTTCCGGGCCCTGCGCTGCCGGGTCTTGGTCAACCGAGTAGGCCCGGGCACGCAGCGCCGTGCGCAGCGGCCCCGGGTACAGGCCACTGACCCGCACCGGGCTGCGGCCGAGTTCGTCGTGCAGGCTTGTGATCAGGCCACGCAGGCCATGCTGGGCCACGCCGTAACCGCCCCAGTAAGCCTGCCCGACCCGTTCGGGTGCATCCACTGCAAACACCAGCGCTGCGTCTTCGCGCTGCCGCAGCAGCGGCAGGCAGGCCTGGGCCAGCCAGGCCGGCGCGGTCAGGGTGACGTGCACCGCGCGGGCGAAACTGGCCGGATCGGCCAGTTCAAACGGAGTCAGGCCCGGGAAATGGGCGGCACAGACCAGCAGGCCGTCCAGCCGCCCGAGCTCGCGCTGCAGGGCCTGGGCCAGTTCGGCGTAGTCATCCGGGCTAGCGCCTTCCAGATCCAGCGGATACAGCAGCGGCTCCGGGCCAACGGCCTGGACCTGGGCGTAGACACGGTCCAGGCGGCGCGGCTTGCGGCCCAGCAGGACCACGGTGGCCCCGGCGGCGGCGGCGGCAACAGCCGCAGCACTACCCAATCCGCCACCGGCGCCGGCAATCAGCACCACGCGATCCTGCAACGGGCGGCCATCGAGCGCTCCGTCGGTCGGTGACGTCGATGGCCAGGCACTCATCCCTGTGTTGCCTCTTCGACGATGCGCTTGAGCTCGCCGGCTTCGAACAGCTCCAGCACGATGTCGCAGCCGCCGATCAACTCACCGTTGATGAACAGCTGCGGGAACGTCGGCAGGTTGGAGAATCGCGGCAGGTTGGCGCGGATCTCGGGCTCTTCCAGCACGTTGACGGTGCGCAGGGTGACAGCGCCGGCCGCCATCAACGCCTGTACGGCGCGGCTTGAGAAGCCGCACATCGGGTATTGCGGGGTGCCCTTCATGAACAGCACGAGCGGGTAACGATCGACCTCGGCCTGGATTTGCTGCATTACCGCCACAACCTCACTCCTTGCTTCGCCGGACAAACCGACCGCGGTGGTCGGCTAGACTGCCCACGGTAGCCGCCATTGTAAGCCGATGGAACCGGCTGCCGCCGCCCCTCTGGCCACGAACCTGTCCATGCCTGTCGAATTGCCTGCCCTGCCCTACCTTCCCGGCTCCCTGCAGCCGCACCTGTCCGCACAGACCGTGGAACTGCATCACGGCCGCCATCACCGCGCCTACGTGGATGCGGTCAATGCCGGCATCGTCGGCACCGAATGGGAGGAAGCGTCGCTGGAGGAGATCGTCCGCCATGCCCAGGGCACGCTGTTCGATGCGGCCGCCCAGGCCTGGAATCACGGCTTCTACTGGCAGTGCCTGCGTCCGCGCGGCGGCGGTGAGCCGCAGGGGCGGCTGGGCGAGCTGGTCAAGCGCCAGTTCGGCGACGTGCAGCGCCTGCGCGAGGAGTTCAACCGCACCGCGCTGGGCCTGTTCGGCTCCGGCTGGGTATGGCTGGTGCAGCATCCTGGCGGGCAGCTGGGCCTACAGGCCACCCGCAATGCCGGCACGCCACTGACCGGTGAAAGCACGCCACTGCTGTGCTGCGACGTCTGGGAACACGCCTACTACACCGACTACCAGAATGATCGCGCCCGGTATCTGGACGCGTTCTGGCAGATGGTCAACTGGGAATTCGCCGAGAGCCAGCTGCGCTGAGGCGGCTGTTCGACCGCGGGCAGTGCCGGCCGCTGGCCGGCATCCCCATACGCGCACGGACATACCCGATCTGCCGGCCAGCGGCCGGCACTACCGGGAAACAGAGCAAAGCTTCACGCGCTCTCGTGCGCGGCCACCGCATCCATGACCCGCGCCGAGTACACCAGCGCCGCGCCGGCATTGAGCGACACCGCCACGCCCAGCGCCTCGGCGATTTCCTCGCGGCTGGCGCCATGCTTCAGCGCCGCGTCCACGTGCACGGTGATGCAGCCGTCGCAGCGGGTGGTGACCGCCACCGCCAACGCGATCAGTTCGCGGGTCTTGGCATCCAGATGGTTGGTCTGGGCACCGGCATTGGACAGTGTGGCGTAGCCCTTGACCGTGTCCGGCGAGAGCTTGCCGATCTCGCCGATGCGGCCCTTCAGTTCCTTGCGGTAGGCATTCCAGTCGAGCATGGTCGTGACTCCTGTGAAAGGAGCTCCACGCTACCACCGGGAGTGTTGCGCCGATGCCTGCACCGGCGCGCCACATCGTTGCATTGCCGGCCAGCGGCCGGCACTACCGGGCTCAGCGGTTGCGCAGCGCGTGTACCGCCGGCGCCACCTGGGCCTGGCGACCCAGCTCCAGACCCACCTGGTCCAGCGCATCGGCCAGTGCATCAGCAGCATCATCGCGCAGCGTGGCATGGCCCACCTTGCGGCCATCGCGCGGCTGCTTGCCGTAATCGTGCCAATGGCCACTGGCCTGACCCAGCACCGGTGCCGGATCGGGCATGGCGCCCAGCCAGTTCAGCATGCAGGCATGGCCGAGCATGCGGGTGCTGCCCAGCGGCAGGCCCAGCACGGCACGCAGGTGGTTCTCGAACTGCGAGGTCTCGCTGCCTTCGATGGTCCAGTGCCCGGAATTGTGCACGCGCGGCGCCATCTCGTTGGCCAGCAGCTCGCCATCGCGGCAGAACAGTTCCAGCGCGAACACGCCCACGTACTGCAGGTGTTCGGCCACGCGGCGCGCGTAACCAATGGCAGCTTCGTGCTCGGCTGCGGACAGCACGGCCGGGGCCACGCTGGCCGACAGCACGCCATCGACATGCCAGTTGCCGGTGACCGGCCAGGCCTGGAAGCTGCCATCGCGGCCACGCACGGCCACCACGCTCACCTCGCGCTGGAACGCCACAAAGCCTTCCAGGATCAGCCCGGTGCGCTCGACCTGTGCGCCCAGCGCGTCCCATGCGGCGTCGATGTCGGCCGCGCTGCGCAGGCGGAACTGACCCTTGCCGTCGTAGCCCAGGCGGCGGGTCTTGAGGATGCATGGCAGACCGAACTCGGCGGCCTTCGCGGCCAACTCGTCACGGCTGCGGATATCGGCAAAAGCCGGCAGCGGAATGCCCAGCTGCTGGAACAGGGTCTTCTCGCTCAGCCGGTCCTGGGCCACCGCCAGCGCGGCCGGCGGCGGATAGACCGGCACGCGATCGGCCAGGAACTGCGCGCTGTCGGCCGGCACGTTCTCAAAATCGAAGGTAACCACATCCACCTTGGCGGCGAACGCCGCCAGCGCCTGGCGGTCGTCGAAGGCGGCCACAGTGAGCGGCGCCAACGGCCCACTGCAGGCGTCGGCCGCCGGATCGAACAGTTCAAAGCGCAGGCCCAGCGGCGCACCGGCCAGGACCATCATGCGGGCGAGCTGACCGCCGCCCAGGATGCCGACGGTCAGGTTCATTGGCGCGGGTCGTCGTGGGCCATCACGTCTTCGGTCTGGCGGGTGCGGAACGCCTCCAGCGCCTGGCCGATGGCCGGCTGGTCGCTGGCCAGCATGGCCGCGGCGAACAGCGCGGCATTGGAGGCGCCCGCATTGCCGATGGCGAAGGTGGCCACCGGAATGCCGGCCGGCATCTGCACGATCGACAGCAGCGAATCCATGCCGTTCAAGGCCTTGGACTGCACCGGAACGCCCAGCACCGGCACCGCGGTCTTGGCCGCGATCATGCCCGGCAGGTGGGCGGCACCGCCGGCACCGGCGATGATGGCACGCAGGCCGCGCGGGCCCGCTTCTTCGGCATAGCTGAACAAGACGTCCGGCGTGCGGTGGGCCGAGACCACCTTCACTTCGAACGGAACACCCAGGGCTTCAAGCTTCTGGGCCGCGTGCTGCATGGTTTCCCAGTCGGAGCGGGAACCCATGACGATGCCGACGAGCGGCGCGATCGGGTTGGGGGTCATTGGCCGTCACCTACCTTAAAGACGTATTCTAGCCGTCTTCCACGCAAGACGAAGAACCATGGATCGCAAGCTGCTTGACCTGCTGGTGTCGCCCGATACCCGCCAGCCCCTGTCCCTGCTGGATGGCAAGGGCCTGGAAGCCCTCAACAAGGCCATTTCCGCCGGCGCGGTGAACAAGGCCGATGGCAACCCGCTGGCGCAGCCGCTGCGCGAAGCGCTGGTCACCCGCGATCGCAAGCAGGTGTTCCGCGTCGACGACGGCATTCCGGTGCTGCTGGCCGAAGAAGCCATCCCCACCGCTCAGATCGCCGACTTCCCGGCCGCATGAGCACGCTGCCGACGCCGGATGCGGCCGCTGTCGCCGCCGATGTCGCGCGTGCGCTGGCCGAGGACCTGGGCAGCGGCGACGTCACCGCCGCCCTGCTGCCCGACCAGGCCGACAGCGCTTACCTGCTGTGCAAGCAGGACGGGGTGATTGCCGGCCGCCCCTGGTTCGATGCCACCCACCGCGCACTCGACCCGGACGTGCGTATCGAATGGCAGGTTTCCGAAGGCGACACCGTCACCGCAGGCACCGTGCTGGCCCTGCTGCACGGGCGCAGCCGCAGCCTGGTCAGCGCCGAGCGCACTTCGCTGAACTTCCTGCAGACGCTGTCCGGCACCGCCACCACCACCGCCCGTTACGTAGCAGCGGTGGCCGGTACCGGCACACGCATCCTCGATACCCGCAAGACCCTGCCCGGCCTGCGCCTGGCGCAGAAGTACGCGGTGCGCTGCGGCGGTGGCGAGAACCATCGCTTCGGCCTGTACGACACGGTGATGCTGAAGGAAAACCACATCCGTGCTGCCGGTTCGCTGGCCGCCGCGGTGGCAGGCGCGCGCCGGCAGTGGCCCGCGCTGCCGCTGGTGGTCGAGGTCGAGGATCTGGCGCAGCTGCGCCAGGCGCTGGAGGCTGGTTGCGAACGCATCCTGCTGGATGACTTCAGCCCGGACCTGCGCCGCGAGGCAGTGCGTATCACGGCAGGACGCATTCCGCTGGAAGTATCCGGCAGCGTGGGCCTGGGCGGCCTGCGTTCGATCGCCGAGGACGGCGTGGACTGCATCTCCATTGGCGGCCTGACCAAGCACGTGCAGGCGATTGATCTGTCGCTGAAGCTGGGCCCGCCGCCGGGCTGAGGCCTGCAAGACCTTGTAGAGCCGAGCCTGCGCTCGGCTGCTTCTCGATCTGCAGCGAGCCCCACACGCGCTCCAGACAATGAGCCGAGCATAGGCTCGGCTCTACAGGATCCGTTCGCCTTCACGGCTCGGCCACGGCGTCCTCTGCGACGCTGCGGGCATCCCCCACAGGAGCCGCGCATGCGCCGGATGCTCTTGCCTGCCTGTCTGCTGCTGGCTGCGGCACCGCTGTCCGCAGCGGCCGCCGAAGCCTGCGATGTGCCGCCCCGCTTCGGCCTGAGCCCGTTGGCGGTGGCCATCCGCAATACCGCCTGCAATGAACACCGGCTCTGGTTCCGGCCCTTCATCGATCGTGATGGCCGCGCGGCGAGTCTCAGTGTCACCGAGGCCGAAAGCGATCACCTGGCCGACAACGGCCTGATCGCCTGGCAGCGCGTGGCCGGCTACTGGCGCAACAGCGGCACCCTCAACGCGATGGGCAGCATCGCCGGCGCCAGCAGCTGTATGGCACCACTGGGCACGCGCTACACCGACAGCGACTGCCGCGCCTTCCTGGTCGACAACCCGTGGTCGGCCGCGTTCATTTCCTGGGTGATGGTGCAGTCCGGCGTTCCCGGCTTCAACACGTCGCCACGCCACATCGACTACATCCGTGCCGCCTACCAGGGCGGCCCCTCGGGCGTGCCGTACCGGCTGGTCGATCCCGCGACCGCAAAGCCCGCACCGGGCGACCTGCTGTGCTTCCTGCGCGACCGCAGCACCACGCTCAGCTACAGCGGGCTGGTGCAGGCGCTGGGCAACGGTTCGGTGGGTCACTGGAAATCGCATTGCGAAGTGGTGGTGGCTGCCAACCTGGGGGGCGACCAGACCCTGTACCTGGTCGGTGGCAACGTCATGAACACCGTGGCGATGCGGTTGCTGCAGCTGGACCGCACCGGGCTGATCAAGTTGCCTCCGGCACGCGAACGCAACAGTACCGGCATCGACCCCAGCTGCACGCCCGGCCGCGAGGACGAATGCAGCTTCAACCGCCAGGACTGGGCAGCGCTGCTGCAGTTGGCGACGGCATCACCGCTGGTGATGCCGTCGCCAACTGCGACGCCAATGCAGTCCGCGCCACCGCAGCCGGTCGTCATACCGCCTCAACCCGTCTCTGCTGGTCCACAACCGACGCGGTGATGCGAGGCGCTTGATCCAGCGCGCGTTCGCCGCCATCTTTGCCGGATCGACCTCTGACGGCTGAAGCCATGCCCACCCTGCTGCTGTTGCTGATTGCCGGCGGAATCATCTATTTCTTCTGGAATGCCGCACGTTCGGCCGCCGAGCGCGCGGTCGAACTGGGGCGCAATGCCTGCCGCGCCGCCGATGTGCAATGGTTGGACCAGGCGGTGCACGCCACCGGCCTGCGCCTGTCGCGCGGCGAGGATGGCCGACTCGGCTTCGAGCGCACCTTCAAGTTCGAGTATTCCTACGATGGCATCGATCGCCATGTAGGCCGCATGGTGCTGCGCGGCGATCAGCTGATCTCATTCACTGGCCCGGGCGCGGCGCGGATCAGCCAGATCCGCGCAGATGTGGACGATGCCGAGGATGTGTAGGACCTGAAGGTGTGCCGACCAACGGTCGGCACCCACACAATTCCGGCACCCACCGATAAATCCTGCAAAGGAAAACGCCGCCCATCGGGGCGGCGTCGGAAACATTACTTGACCACGCGCAGGTTCGGGCGCCCCTTCGGCGGCGGACTGGCCGGCGGCGTATCGTCCGGCGGCGTGCCTTCCTCGTGCAGCAGCTCGTCGCTGGTCGGCGCGGTTTCGTTGCCCGGAATGTCATCCGGCAATGCCATGCCCTGCCCGGTCTCGCGGGCGTAGACGGCCAGCACGGCGCTGATCGGTACCTGCACCGGGTAGCTGGTGCCGGAGAAGCGCGCCGAGAAGCTCACCATCTCGTTGTCGATCATCAGCCGCACGACGGCACGTTCGGCGATGTTGAGCACGACCCGGCCATCCTTGACCGCCGAAGGCGGCACCTGCACGCCGGGGACGCCGGCGTCGACCAGGATGTGCGGGGTCAGCTGGTTGTCGTTGATCCATTCCACCAGCGCCCGCAGCAGGTACGGGCGGTGGCTGGTCATGTGGAAGAAGTCTTCGGTCATGCGTGAAGTGTACGCGCCCGGCGCCCTGCCGGGGCGGATCGCCTGCACGCCGGTCGGCGTGCAGACGGGTAAAGCAAGGCGGGATCAGACCGGCAGATCGCGCAGCTTCTTTTCCTGGTCGGTCAGGCTGCGGACGAAACCGGGATGGCGGAAGATGCGGTTGCCGTAGTCTTCGATCGCCTTGCCGTCCTTCGGCAGCGGTACGTCCAGCGACTGCAGGCGCCAGATGATCGGCGCCATCGCGCAGTCGGCCAGGCTCATTTCCGGGTTGAGGAAGAACTTGCTGGCCTTGAACAGCGGCAGCGAGGCGGTCAGCAACTCCTTCAGGCGCTTGCGGCCGGCCTCGGCCTGGGTCTTGTTGCCCAGCTGGATGGCCTGCACCTGCGGCACCCAGTCGTGCTCGATGCGCAGCATGGCCAGGCGGATGCGCGCACGCGACAGCGGGTCGACCGGCATCAGCGGCGGATGCGGGTAGCGCTCGTCCAGGTACTCGCTGACCACCGACGCGGCGTAAAGCACCAGTTCGCGTTCGACCAGCGTCGGCACCGAGTGGTACGGATTGAGGTCGATCAGGTCTTCAGGCGGGTTCTGTGGATCGACCGGAACGAAGTCGAAGGTCACACCCTTGGCCGCCAGGACCAGGCGTACACGGTGGCACAGTACATCGTCGTTCGAGGAAAACAGCGTCAGTGTATTGCGCATGCGTACGCTCGCCGCCATCAAAGGCTCTCCCACGACAGGAGACCGCCTGCCGCATCGGCGCCGCCGGCACCGTGCCAGCGATCGACTCCTCCCCGAGTGTGCAACCGACCATCACAAAAGCCAATAGGCCCGTGCGATGGCCGGCCGCAGATTCAGTGAACGTCCTTCCAGTATTCCCTCTTCAACAGATACAGCAGGAAGGTCAGCAGGGCCAGGAACAGGATCACCCACACGCCCAGCTGCTGACGCTTGAGCGCGGCCGGTTCGCCGGCATATTCGAGGAAGTTGGTGATGTCCCGCACGGCCTGGTCGTACTGCCCGGCATCGACCGAACCCGGCGTTTCAATCTTCAGGCCGGTCACCGGCGGGTCCATGCCCGGCGCTTCGGGCTTGCCATGCACGGCATGCTGCAGGCCCTGCATTTCCCACAGCGGGTTGGGCATGGACGCGTTGGCGAACAGCGCGTTGTTCCAGCCCAGCGGCCGGCTGCTGTCCAGGTAGAACGACTTGAGATAGGTGTAGACCCAGTCACTGCCCCGCACGCGCGAGATCAGGCTGAGGTCCGGCGGCATCTTGCCGAACCACTTCTCGGCATTCTCCTTGGGCATCGCCACCGGGATCGGATCGCCGATCGCCGAGCCGGTGAAGTTGAGGTTGTTCATCACCTCCTCTTCGGTCAGGCCCAGGTCCTGCGCCATCCGCGAATAGCGCAGGTACTTCAGCGCGTGGCAGCCGGAGCAGTAGTTCATGTACAACTGCGCGCCGCGCTGCAGCGAGGCGCGGTCACCGAGGTCGTTGCCGGCCTGCAGCAGCTTGGTGCCGCCTTCGGCGGCGGAGGCCAGGAAACTGCCCAGCATCAGGGCGGCCGTCAAGGCCAGCCGGACCATCCAGCGATCAGTCATGGGTGGTCACCCTCTCCGGTACCGGCTTGGTCCTGTCCAACCGTGTCCATAGCGGCATGGTGATGAAGAACGCGAAGTACAGGAAGGTCAGCACCCGCCCGATGTAGGTCTCGTGCACGTCGGTGCCCGGGCCGGAACCAATCACGCCCAGCCAGACGAAGCACACCGCCAGCACGCCCAGCATCACCTTCGAGATCCAGCCGCGGTAGCGCACCGATTTCACCTTCGCCTTGTCCAGCCACGGCACCAGGAACAGGATCGCGATGGCCGAGAACATCACCAGCACGCCGCCC
Source organism: Stenotrophomonas maltophilia (assembly GCF_002138415.1). Taxonomy (NCBI): domain Bacteria; kingdom Pseudomonadati; phylum Pseudomonadota; class Gammaproteobacteria; order Lysobacterales; family Lysobacteraceae; genus Stenotrophomonas; species Stenotrophomonas maltophilia. Next base: position 1,581,237 of record NZ_CP015612.1, on the reverse strand, counting down.
AGCTTGTTCGGCACCACGCGCAACATCGCGTAGTACGGCGTGTAGTACCAGACCGGCTTGATGTGCTCCGGGGTCACCAGGCGGTTGGCCTCGGTGAAGTTGTCGTGCTCCAGGAACAGGCCGCCGAAACCGGGCGCGAAGAAGATGATGAAGGCGGCGATGATCAGCAGGAAGCCGGCGCCGACACCATCCTTGAGCGTGTAGTACGGGTGGAACGGAATGCCGTCGGCCGGTGCGTTCGGCGACCAGCGGTTGCCCTTCGGCCCCTTCTTGATCTCCACGCCGTCCGGGTTGTTCGACCCCACTTCGTGCAGCGCGCCCAGGTGCAGCACCACCAGCAACAGCAGCACCAGCGGCAATGCGATGACGTGCAGCGCGAAGAAGCGGTTGAGCGTGGCGTCACTGGGCAGGTAGTCGCCCATGATCCATTCGGTCAGGCCGTTGCCGATCACCGGTATCGCGCCGAACAGCGAGATGATCACCTTCGCGCCCCAGAACGACATCTGGCCCCACGGCAGCACATAGCCCATGAAGGCTTCGGCCATCAGCACCAGGTAGATTAGCATGCCCAGGATCCACACCAGCTCGCGCGGCTTCTGGTAGCTGCCGTACAGCAGGCCGCGGAACATGTGCAGGTAGACCACGATGAAGAACAGCGAGGCACCGGTGGAGTGCATGTAGCGGATCAGCCAGCCCCACTCCACATCACGCATGATGTATTCGATGGAGCCGAACGCCTCGGCGGCGTTGGTCTTGTAGTGCATCGTCAGGAAGATGCCGGTGACGATCTGGTTGACCAGCACCAGCAGCGCCAGCGAGCCGAAGTAGTACCAGATGTTGAAGTTCTTCGGCGCGTAGTACTCGCTGACGTGCTTGCGGTACACCGGCATCAGGCCCGGCGCGCGGGCGTTGACCCAGTCGGCCACGCCGCTGGCGGTACGGCTGAGGATATTGGCCATCAGGCAGCCCCCTGCGGATCAACACCGATGATGATGGTGTTGTCGTCCTGGTAGTGGTGCGCGGGCACCTTCAGGTTGATCGGCGCCGGCACGTCCTTGAAGACGCGGCCGGACATGTCGAAGCGCGACTTGTGGCAGGGGCAGAAGTAGCCGCCCTTCCACTGCGGGTCGTAGGGCTCGGGCCGGATCTCGGCGACCATCTCCGGCGAGCAGCCCAGGTGCGTGCACAGGCCGACCAGCACGGAAATGTCCGGCTTGATCGAACGCAGCTCGGGATTCTGCTTCAGCACGTAGTCCGGCTGCTGGTCCTTCTCGCCGGACTCGGGGTCCTTGAGACGGCCATCCAGCCCATGCAGCGCATCGAGGATGGCCTTGGACCGCTTGACGATCCAGATCGGCTGGCCACGCCATTCCACGATCAGGCGTTGGCCTTCCTGCAGCGCGCTGATGTCGGCCACCACCGGTGCACCGGCAAGCTTGGCCCGCGCACTGGGGTTCCAGGATTTGATGAAAGGAACTGCGGTGAATCCGACGCCGACGGCGCCCACCACGGCTGTGGTGGCAGAAAGAAAACGCCGACGTCCGGTGTTGACTGGATCGTGTACCCCATCGTTGGCCATCCGGCACTCCGATATTGATTAGGTAGCTTTAAGGCTGCCAGCGGATCCGGTGGGGGCCAGAGCCGCATTGAATCACGGTCGAGTGTAGCGGAACCGTCGCGCGCGACACAACGCATTGCAACAACATTGATTGCGGGGTTGCCGGCCAGCGGCCGGCACTACCTTTCAAATGAGTGCCGACCAACGGTCGGCACCCACCAGTTAACGGCACCTACTGGTGACTCAGGGCGGTGCGGTAACGCTCGGCCAGCTGCCCGACCCGGCGCACGTAGTACTGGGTTTCGCTGTAGGGCGGTACGCCACCGTGGCGGTCGACCGCGCCTTCGCCAGCGTTGTAGCCAGCTGCGGCAAGGGTCAGATCGCCATTGAAGCGCTTCAACAACCACGCAAGATACTGTACGCCGCCGCGGATGTTCTGCCCGGCATCGTAGGAGTCACTGACACCGAAGCGCGCGGCGGTTGGCGGCATCAGCTGCATCAGGCCCTGCGCACCGGCACGGCTGAGCGCGGTCGGGTTGTAGGCCGACTCGGCATGGATGATGGCCCGCACCACCGCCTCTTCCACGCCGAACTCGCGCGCGGCCGAGGTGATCTCGGTCTGGAAGGCCGAGGTGTTCAGGCGCACGGTGCCGAAGTCCACGCGCGGATTGATCCCGCACGCGTAGCAGCGCTCCATGAAGCTGTAGCGGATGGTCCGCACCGGGCCGAGGTTGGCGACCTGGGTCGGGCGCGCACTGGTGTAGTGGCGCACGCCGTCCTTCATGAAGGAATAGACCTGGCCGCTGACCATGCGCCCGCTGCGCGAGGCGACCGGCTGTGCCGGAGCAGCTGCTGGCGCGGCTGCAGCAGGCGCAGGCGCGACCGTTGCCGGCGTGGCGGCGCTGGCGGCAACGGCAACCGGGTTGCGTTCGATGTTGGCCACCGTGGTCGGCGCCGGCCTGGGCGCGGCCACCACCGGGCGCGGTGCCGGACGGGTGTCGCGGCTGTAGCTGATGGTGCTGCAGCGCGCACCCGCCACCCGCTTGCTCAAATAACTGGTGACGCCGTCAGGGCCCTGGCACTTGTACAGGGTTCCGGCGCTGGCCGGCGCAGCGGTCAGCGCAGCGATGATGATCGCCGTTGTCCCCAGTATCCCCTTCATGGCGGCGAGTGTCCCAGCTTCGCCGGGGCTTGCCAAGCGATGTGGCTCAGCCTGTGACCGGCGGCACAGCCAGCACCCGGCCCAGCCCGGCCAGGCGCTGGGCCAGTTCGTCGCGCAGGCCCGACGGCGTAGTCCACAGCGCCACCGGCACGCGGTCCAGGCTGAGGATCTGCGCCAGCATCATGCCCCGGCTCTCGGCCCCCATGCGCAGCAGGCAGTGCTCGGCGCCATCCGCCTCCAGCACCCCGCACCAGGGCGGAATGCGGCCTTCCAGCTCTGCACGGCTGCCGGCCAGGCGGACGATGGCCTGCAGCGCGAACGGGGCCTGGCTGACCGCCTGCCGCACCATCACATCCGGCGGCGCTGGCGTGCGGCGATGCAGGCCCGGCTCGGCGCATTCGCGTACCGCGCCCATCCGGTCCACGCGCAGGGTGCGCCAGTCCTGCCGGCCCAGGTCCCAGGCCAGCAGGTACCAACGCCGCCCGTAATTGACCAGGTGCTGCGCCTCGACCTCGCGCTGGGTGACGGCCTCCTGCGCGCTGCGGTATTCGAAGGCCAGCCGTGACGCCTGCCGGCAGTGCTGGGCCAGCCGTCCGAGCAGGCGCGCGTCGGTGGACGGAAGCTCGGACAAGGTGGCCGTCGCTGCATGCACCTCGCCGGCCTGCTGGCGGCGACGGGTCGGCACCAGCGGGTCGAGCTTGGACAACAGGCCGCGCGCGGTGTCGTCGATGCCGGCGACGGTCGCGGACGCGGCACGCAGGGCGATCGCCAGGGTGGTTGCCTCCTCCTCATCCAGCAGCATCGGCAGGACCGGTGCCCCTGCCCCCAGCTGGTAGCCGCCGCCAACCCCGGATGAGGCCTGCACCGGATAGCCCAGTTCGCGCAGGCGCTCGATGTCACGGCGGATGCTGCGCCGGTCCACGCCCATGCGCTCGGCCAACTCGGCCCCGGACCACTGGCGACGGGCCTGCAGCAGGGCGATCAGGCGCAGCAGTCGATGGGCGGTATGGCGCATGAAGGGTCGAGGACAGAAGTCGTCCGCAATAGTGCCTCAGGATGGCCTCCAGTTCACCACCCACCGCAAGGAGCAATGCCATGAATTCACGCCAGATCACCCTGTACCATGCCGCCCGTTCCCGCTCGAGCGGCGCCGTGGCCCTGCTCGAAGCGCTGGGTGCCGACTACCGCATGCAGGTGCTGGACCTGAAGGCCGGCGCCAACCTGGCACCGGCCTACCTGGCCATCAACCCGATGGGCAAGGTGCCGGCCATCGTCCACAACGGGGCGCTGGTAACCGAACAGGTGGCCATTTATCTGTACCTGGCCGACCTGTATCCGGAAGCCGGGCTGGCCCCGCCGGTCGGCGATGCCCTTCGCGGCCCCTACCTGCGCTGGATGGCCTTCTATGGCGCCTGTTTCGAGCCGGCGATGATCGACAAGGCAATGCACCGCGAGCCGCCGCCGCGCCTGATGTCGCCCTACAACGACGCGGAGACGGTGCTGCAGGTGATCGAAGCCCAGCTGGCACAGGGGCCGTACCTGCTCGGCGAGACGATGAGCGCCGCCGACGTGCTGTGGGGCAATGCGCTGGCCTGGACCACCGCCTTTGGCCTGGTGCAGCCGGCGCCGGCAACGGCTGATTACATTGCACGGATGAGTGCGATGACCGCTTTCGACCGTTCGCGGCAGATCGATGCGGAGCTGGCAGCGGCCTGAGGCATGCCGACGGGCGCGGCCGGGCGCTACCGGGGAGCCGGACCCGGAATTCCAGTAGAGCCACGCCATGCGTGGATGACCCGCCCGCAGCGCATGCGGGACGGAATGCAGCCAGGCATGGCCTGGCTCTACCAAGCCGGCGCACGCCCCAGGATGCGGGTAGAATTGCCCGCTTTCCCGCCACCCGAATGGATTAAGCGCCATGACCGGGACGCCAGACGTCTTTCCGCCCGCCACGCCGGGCGGTACCCCGCTCGTTGCCCTGCCCGCTGGTCCGCGCAAGCCCGACCAGGTCAAGGGCAAGCTGTACATCAAGACCCACGGTTGCCAGATGAACGAGTACGACTCGGCCAAGATGGCCGACGTGCTTGCCGCCAGCGATGGGCTGGAACTGACCGACAGCCCGGAGGACGCCGACGTCATCCTGGTCAATACCTGCTCCATCCGCGAGAAGGCGCAGGAGAAGGTATTCAGCCAACTGGGCGTGTGGAAGGGCCTGAAGAACAAGGGCCGTGAGGTCATCATCGGCGTGGGCGGCTGCGTTGCCTCGCAGGAAGGCGAAGCGATCATCAAGCGCGCGCCGTTCGTCGACCTGGTGTTCGGACCGCAGACCCTGCACCGCCTGCCGGAGCTGATCCGTGCCCGCCGCGAGCAGAAGCGCCCGCAGGTGGACATCAGCTTCCCCGAGATCGAGAAGTTCGACCGCCTGCCCGAGCCGCGTGCCGAAGGCGCTTCGGCGTTCGTGTCGATCATGGAAGGCTGTTCCAAGTACTGCTCGTTCTGCGTGGTGCCCTACACCCGCGGCACCGAAGTCAGCCGCCCGTTCGAGGACGTGGTGGTGGAAGTGGCGCAGCTGGCCGCACAGGGCGTGCGCGAGATCAACCTGCTCGGCCAGAACGTCAACGCCTATCGCGGGCCGTACGGTGACGGCGAATTCGCCGACCTCGGCCTGCTGATCCGCACCATCGCCGAGATCGATGGCGTCGGCCGCATCCGCTTCACCACCTCGCATCCGCTGGAGTTCAGCGATTCGCTGATCGATGCGTTCCGCGACGTGCCGCAGCTGGCCAACTTCCTGCACCTGCCGGTACAGGCCGGCAGCGACCGCGTACTGTCGGCGATGAAGCGTGGCTACACCGCACTGGAATTCAAGTCGAAGATCCGCAAGCTGCGCGCGGTGCGCCCGGACATCTCGATCAGCTCGGACTTCATCGTCGGCTTCCCCGGCGAGACCGATGCCGATTTCGAGAAGACCATGAAGCTGATCGAGGACATCGGCTTCGACCACAGCTTCTCCTTCATCTATTCGCGTCGCCCAGGCACCCCGGCCGCGGATCTGGAGGACACCATCAGCGATGCCGAGAAGCACGCGCGCCTGTCGCGCCTGCAGGAGCGCATCAATGCGCATGCCGCCGGCATTTCCGAGAAAATGGTCGGCACCGTGCAGACGGTGCTGGTGGAAGGTCCTTCGCGGAAGAACCCGAACGAACTGACCGGCAAGACCGAGAACATGCGTTCGGTGAACTTCCCGGCGCCGGCACGGTTGATCGGCCAGTTCGTGGACGTGGTGATTACCGAAGCGCTGACCAATTCGCTGCGCGCGCGGGTGGTGGCGGAATAAATCTTCGGGTCGGATCCCCAAAGGGGCTCCGACCCGCCGGCCCGATAAATTGGGGTCGGAGCCTGAGGTATCCCCACGTTTTCCTCAGACAGAGCAATGGCTTACGCATCAGGCTCTGGAAACAAGTGCGCGCATGCCGCAGCCTTCAAGGTGACTAAACCAAAAGAAGAATGCGGTCATGCGCGCCAGCCAAGTATTGCAGAAGTGCTTGCCCAACTCACTATCGGCCATGCATGTCCTGCGCATGCGGGCCCTTCTCAGCGCGGTGCAAGCGCTGATCGTTGGGCGACGGTTGACCTTGACCGATATCGCTCGAGCGTGGCCTGGGGCCGAGCGTGTACGAGCTCCCCTCAAGGCGTTTGATCGCCTGTTGGGGAATCGGCATCTACATGGCGAACGCAGTGCCATTGAGGCTGACATGGCTCGCTGGCTGCTACGTGGCCCACAGCCGGTCATCCTCATCGACTGGTCTGACTTGAAGCCGGACAAAAGCTGGTGCTTGCTTCGCGCGGCGGTTCCCGTGGGCGGCCGCACGCTGACGCTGCTGGACATGATTGTTCGCGGGAAAGAACAAGGCTCCGCCGAGGCCGAGAGGCATTTTCTGCAGCAATTGCGCAAGCTCATTCCAGAAGGGGTAACTCCGATTCTGGTGACCGATGCTGGGTTCCGGACCCCTTGGTTTCGCGCGGTTTCTGCGCTGGGCTGGCACTGGGTGGGGCGTCTGCGTGGAGCAACGCGCATCAAACTTCAGGAGGCCCCCAACTACCCGGAACACTGGCATGACAGCCGCACCCTGCACGCCAGAGCCAGGACCGTGCCACGCGAGCTCCCGCCAGCGCTGGTCAACCGCAGCTCGCCGCTGGCCTGCCGCGTGGTGCTGTGTTCCAAAACGCGTAAGGGCCGCAAAAAATCCACCCGCCGTACTCCACAGCAGGCCTCTCGTTCGGCGGTGAGCCTGAAGGCTGCCGCTCGTGAGCGAGAGCCTTGGCTTATCGTGGCCGCGCCCGAATTGAGTCAGGCCAGCGCCCGACAGTTGGTTAACCTCTATGCCCGCCGGATGCAGATCGAACTGGCCTTTCGAGATCTCAAATCACACCGCTACGGGCATGCCTTGGAAGACAGTCTGACCCGGCAAGGGCCCAGGCTGCAGATCCTGCTCCTGATCAGCACGCTGGCCACCTTCGTCAGCTGGCTGGCCGGCTTGGTGTGTGAAGCGGCAGACATCGCCCACTGGCTTTGGCCCAGCAAAAGCACCCGCAAACGCTATTCCACCCCACGCGTTGGGCGCGAGGCACTAGTCAGAGGCTGGCCCCTAGGGCCACCGGCACGGTGGCTTGATCTTCTGCGCTCGCCCCCAGGGAAGGCCTTGGACCAAATGACTTTGCTGCCATGAAAACGTGGGGATACCTCAGGGTCGGAGCCCCTGCGGGGATCCGACCCCCTGCCTTCAATCCAATCGTTTGCGGAAACGCAGGATGGCCAGGGTCATCATCACCACGATGAAGGCTAGCAGCGCCAGCGCGTCGTGCCACAACTCCCACAGCGAGGCGCCGCGCAGCATGATGCCGCGCACCAGGCGCAGGAAGTGGGTCAGCGGCAGCACCTCGGCCAGCCACTGCACCGGCCGTGGCATGCCGGCGAACGGGAACATGAAGCCCGACAACAGGATCGACGGCAGGAACAGGAACAGCGTCATCTGCATCGCCTGGAACTGCGAGCGCGCACGCGTGGAGATCAGCAGGCCCAGCGCCAGGTTGGCCAGCACCAGCAGCACCGCGGCCAGATAGATGTCCAGCAGGCTGCCGCGGATCGGCACCTGGAACAGCCAGGTGCCCAGCACCAATACCAGCGTGGTCTGCAGCAGGCCGATGGCCGCATAGGGCAGCACCTTGCCGACCATCAGTTCGCTGCGCGACACCGGCGTGGCGATCAGCAGTTCCATGTTGCCGCGCTCGCGTTCGCGCACCACCGCTACCGCCGTGAACATCACCAGGGTCATGGTCAGGATCACCCCGATCAGGCCCGGCACGATGTTCACCGCCGAACGCCGCTGCGGGTTGTAGAAGCTGGTCACGCTGATTGGACCACCAGCGATGCTGCCTTCGCGCAGCGGCCGCGTGTTGCTGGTCGGGCGCGTATCCAGCGGCACCTGTGCCAGCTGGATCGCTGCGCTCTGCACCACGGTGTCGCTGCCGTCGACCAGCACCTGCACCGCCTCGCGTCCATCGAAGCGACGACGCTCGAAGTCGGCCGGCACCACGATGCCGACACTGATTTCGCCACGGCGCAGCGCCTGCATCAGTTGATCGGCCGTGTACGCCTCGCTGCGCGGCGTGATCACGCCGGTGGCGACCATGTCCTGCACCAGCGCGCGTGACGCCGCACTGTTGGCCTGGTCGGCGACACCAGCGTTGAGATGGCGCAGGTTGAGATTGATCGCGTAGCCGAACAGCAGCAGCTGCATCACCGGAATGCCGACGATCATCGCCAGCGTGATGCGGTCGCGGCGCAGCTGGCGCAGCTCCTTGAGCATGATCGCCCACAGCCGGCGCAGGTTCATGCCACCGGCTCCCTGCCACGGCCGCGGGTAGCGGCGACGAACACGTCTTCCAGGTTCGGCGCCACCGCCTCGATGCGGGCCTGCGGATCGGCGCTGGCCAGCGCGCGCCGCAATGCGACGGCGTCCGCGACATCCTCGCTGCACAATACTCGCAGCTGGGTGCCGATCTGCGCCACGCTCAGCACGCCGGGCAGCTCAGACAGTGCGCGGCTGGCCTGTCGCGGCTGCGCCGACGTGACCTGCAACGTGCGGCCGTCCAGCCGTGCGCACAGTTCGGCCGGCGTGCCATCGGCCACCAGCGCACCACGATCCAGGATCGCCAGCCGGTGGCAGCGCTCGGCTTCGTCCATGTAGTGCGTCGACACCAGCACGGTGGTACCGGCGTCGGCAAGTTCAAACAGGGCCTCCCAGAAATCGCGGCGCGATTCAGGATCGACCGCGCTGGTCGGCTCGTCCAGGAACAGCAGTTCGGGCGAATGCACCACGGCACCCGCCAGGGCGAGGCGCTGCTTCTGCCCACCACTGAGCGTGCCAGCCAGTTGTGGTTGGCGGTCCTGCAGCCGGTACTGCTGCAGCAAACTATCAACGCGCTGCCGCGCCTGCGCGCGTGGCAGGTCCTGGATGGCGGCAAGGAATTCCAGGTTCTCGCGTACCGACAGGTCTTCGTACAGCGAGAAGCGCTGAGTCATGTACCCGATGCGCCGGCGCAGCGCTTCGGCCTGCTCGGGAACCGCCAACCCCAGCACCTCGATCTGCCCAGCGCTCGGCTCAAGCAGGCCGCACAGCATGCGGATGGTGGTCGACTTGCCCGACCCGTTCGGGCCCAGGAAGCCATAGACCTGGCCACGCGGCACGGTCAGGTCGACGTTGTCCACGGCCAGCAGCTCGCCGAAGCGACGGGTCAGCCCCTGCGCGTGCACCGCGATGTCGTCGCCGGTGTTCAGAAGCGCACCTGCACCGGCAGCCCGGCCGGCAGCTTCTGCATGTCGGTGGCTTCGGTCACTTCGATTTCAGCCAGATAGCTCAGCCGCTCGACGTCGTCGCCGGTCAGTGCGTAGTACGGGGTGAACGACGGTTCGCTGCGGATCGATCGCACGCGCCCTTTCAGCACCGTGCTCCGACCTTCCAGCTGGATCTGCGCGGCCTGACCGACCTTCACCTGCAGGCGCAGCGGCTGCGGCAGGTAGACGCGCGCATAGGGACGCTCACCGACCAGCATCACCGCCAACGGCGCACCGATCGGCGCCTGGTCGCCCTGCCGGTAGGGCAAGGCATCGACCACACCATCGCGCGGTGCGCGCAGCTGCAGCTTCTGCAGGTTGACGCCCTGCACCGCCTGCTGTGCGCGTGCGGCGTCGGCCGCGGCCTTGCCCTGGGTGATGTCCTGTGCCCGGCTGCCGTGCACCAGCTCCAGCCAAGCCTGCTCGGCCGCGCGCGCGCTGGCCTCGGCGTTGCCGGCGGCGGCACGTGCACGATCCAGTTCAGCGGCAGCCACCAGCTGCTGGCGTGCCAGCGGCTGCACCCGGCGATAGTAGGCGCTGGCTTCGACGGCCTGGGCGCGAAGCGCGGCCAGCTGAGCCTGGGCCTGGGTGATCTGCTCCTGGCGCGGACCGATCTCCAGCTCTTCCAGCTGTGCCTGCGCGCGCAGCGTATCGGCCTGTGCGGCGGCGAACTGTGCGTCGCCACGGGCGGGATCAAGCCGCATCAGCACAGTGCCCGCCTTGACCGGCTGCCCCTCGCGCACCTCCACCGCGGCGATCACTTCGGCCGCCGGTGCCGGCACCGTGATCCGGTCCCACTCCAGCGTCCCCAGCGCGTGCGGCGTTGATGGGCCACATCCTGCCAGCAGGCCGAGACCCGCCAGTCCGATTCCCCGCATCCCGTTGCCGATGCCCATGCCATCCCCTCCTGCGACGGCGCCACGGTGGCATGCGCCCCGTGCACCCACAATGATCCCGATCAGACCTGACGGTTTTTTCACCACACGCTGGCGGGCCTTTCGCTGCAAGGCTCCGCACCACCTATCCACAGGTTGATTCAGCATCATTCCACAACCGGTGTGGAAAACCGGCGAAACAAGGTCCCCTTGCTCGTTTGGCAGCAGAACATGCCCCGCCATCAGGAACATGCCGGTGCGGATGGCGGATTGAACGGGAATGCACGGCCCGCTGCCCCACCTCCCTGTACCGCCGTTCCCGGGGGAAGGAGCGGCTGCAGGTCGTGACGGTTTTTTCACCAGCCCCTCATGATGCTTGTGGCACAAGCGCTGCGAAGGGCTATCCACAGCTTTCCGCAACGCCGCTCCACACCCGGTGTGGAAAACCGTCTGGCGCCACACCGTTCCGATGCCCGCGCTGGCCGCCCGCCCGGCACGCGCGTAACCTTGTCATCCCGAGTCCATCGCGGTGGACGGCGAACCCGCCCCACCCCAAGCAATGAAAAGCATCGAGCATCGAGACTTCACCCTGTCGCCGGAAGACAACGAGCGACTGGCCAACCTGTGCGGCCCCTTCGACGGGCACCTGCGCCAGATCGAGCTGAAGCTCGGTGTGGAGATCGCAAATCGTGGCTTCGTGTTCCGCATCAGCGGGCCCAACGAGGCCATCGTCGAGGCGCAGAAGCTGGTTGAAGCGCTGTACGCCGAAGCCGGCGAAACCACCTTCGACAACCACGCCATCCATCTGCGCCTGGCGCAGGCCAATGTCGAGCAGATCGCCGAGCGCTCCTATGAAGCACAGGACGTGGCGATCAAGGTCAAGCGCGGCACGGTACGCGGCCGCGGTGCCAACCAGGGCCGCTACCTGCACCAGATCGCCACCCACGACATCAACTTCGGCATCGGCCCGGCCGGTACCGGCAAGACCTTCCTGGCCGTAGCCAGCGCGGTCGAAGCCCTGAACGAATCGCGGGTGCAGCGCTTGATCCTGGTGCGCCCGGCGGTGGAGGCCGGCGAGAAGCTGGGCTTCCTGCCCGGCGACCTGAGCCAGAAGGTCGACCCCTACCTGCGACCGCTGTACGACGCCCTGTACGAGATGATGGGCGTGGAGAAGGTGGTCAAGCTGCTGGAGAAGAACGTCATCGAGATCGCGCCGCTGGCTTACATGCGCGGCCGCACGCTCAACGATGCGTTCGTGATCCTGGACGAGGCGCAGAACACCACCATCGAGCAGATGAAGATGTTCCTGACCCGCCTGGGTTACGGCTCCACTGCGGTGGTCACCGGTGACCTGACCCAGACCGACCTGCCCAAGCATGTGAAGTCCGGCCTGCGCGACGCCATCGACGTGCTGCGCGAGGTCGAGGGCGTCAGCTTCACCTTCTTCGAATCCCGTGACGTGGTCCGCCACCCGCTGGTCGCGCGCATCGTCAGCGCCTACGACCGCCGCGACCTGCATCAGATCCAACCAGGAGCAACTCCATGACCCGTGGCCCCGTGCGATTGGACGTCGCCGTCAGTTATGCCCTGCCGCGTGCCGGCCTGCCGGCGGCGGTGAGCTTCCGCAAGTGGGTGGCCGCCGCGTTGAAGGGCCGCATCCGCGAGGCCGATCTGGCCATCCGCGTGGTCGATGCCAAGGAAGGGCAGTCGCTGAACCGCCATTACCGCGGCAAGGACTACGCGACCAACGTGCTCAGCTTCCCGGCCGAAGTGCCCGAAGGCCTGCCCAAGGGCGTCAAGTTCCCGCTGCTCGGTGACCTGGTGATCTGCGCACCGGTGGTGGCCCGCGAAGCCGACGAACAGGGCAAGGCGCTCAACGCCCACTACGCGCACCTGACCGTGCACGGCGTGCTGCATCTGCTTGGCTGGGACCACGAGGACGACAAGGAAGCGGAGGCGATGGAGCAGCTGGAGCGCGACATCCTGGCCGAGCTGGGCATCGCCGACCCGTACGCGGGCGAGCGCTGACACCGGGCTCTGTTCCGGGCCCACGCACTCACGGAAGAGGAGCGCAGCATGACCCTGCCCGCACTTGTGCTTGCCGCGCTACTGCAGTCCCGGGCAGGCCTGATGCCCGATCCTGACCGTCCCTCACCGTTCCCTACCAGCGACAGCGAGGCCGACATCGCCGCAAAGGTCGCCGAACTACGGGCGTTCTTCGGCAGCAGCGAGCGCGACACCCGCAACACCGTCGCCACCGCCCAGCAACGGGCGCTGATCGAGCACCTGGAAGCGCGGCACGCGGCACGTCTGGCCGGCATCTGGGTGGACAATGCCAGGGGCTGGAACGTTGTGGTACGACTGACAGGCGCCGCACCCGAGGCCGATGAGACACACCCAGGGGCGGATGGCCCGCAACGTGTGCACTACATCACCGGCGCCGCGATGACCGAAGCGGAGATGATGCGCCGCCTGCATGCACAGCGGGACTGGCTGCGGGCCCAGCTGCCCGACCTGTTCGGCTATAGCCTGGATGTCAAGACCGGGGAGCTGGAGGTTGAGCTGCGGGATACCCCAGCCAACCGCGCGACCGCAGCGGCCCTGCGCGACCACCTGCAGGTGCAGCTGGGCTACCCGGTCAGGCTGCGCTGGTACCCGGCGACCACGCGCCGGAATCCGCCCTGACTGCGCCCGGGCTGGAGTGCCAGCCCATGCGCTGCGCTATTGTTCAACACCGGCCAGGACGCGGAAGGAAAAAGGATGAACCCAGGGAACGGCTTCATGACGATCATGATGGCTGCCGGCCTTCTCGCCATTCTGCTGGTGCTGGGCGCGCATGCCGTTCGCCGTGCAAGTGCACGCGACCCCAGCGGGCAGCACTGGCTGCTGCGCACGCTGGCACTGCTGTCACCGGCGTGCGTCATTGCCAGCCTGGTCGTCGGCGGGATCGGGCCTCACCTGCTGCAGCAGCGGCACGGGATGAGCACCACGACGGGCCTGGTGACGGGGGCCCTGCTGCTGATGCTGACTGGCGCGCTCACCGCGCCGGTGGCCTGGCGCGTGGTAGTCCAGCAGCGCCTGCGACGCTCGGCGGCGACGTTGCCGTTCTTCCATGCCTCAACCGCCTCACTCTGGCTGTTGTACGCGCTCTGCGCAATGTACGTGCCACTGGCAAAGGCCGCCGAACCGGCACTGATGCCCTGGTTCGAACAAACGGGCCTGCCGCAGTTCGCGGCCCGCGGGCTGGTCACGGTCCTCCACGTTTCGATGCAGGCGGTGCTGCTCACGCTGCCGGTGATGGGTCTACGTGCCCTGCTGACCCGCGGCCGCCGCCGCAACAAGGCTGAGAACCCGCGCCCGTCACCGTTATGATGTCCGGCCCGACTGCGGAACCTGCCCGTGTCCCTGCGTTGCTGCCTGCCCCTGCTGTGTGCCTTTGCGGTGCCTTCGGCCCTCGCCTCCAGTCTTGACCTGCCGGCCCTGATCGAATGCCGCCAGGGCGTGGCCGAGCAGGCCGCGCTGGCGCCGCTGCTGGCCGATCCGCTGAAGGCCGTGGCCCAGGGCCTGCAGCCGCTGCCGCAGGGCAACCAGTTCATGAGCGAGTACCGGCTGGCCAGCCCGATCACCGTCTTCGGCCAACAGACCGAGCGGGTGGCGGTGGCCGGCGCCAGCATCATGGCGGTGCTCGACCAGGCCGACCCACGCCCGCTGGCCAAGCGCCTGGCGCTGGAGACCGGCTACGACCAGAACGGCAAGTTCATGGCCGGCCGCGAGGTGGTCAGCCGCGACGTGACCGACCCGAAGACCGGCGAGGCCCAGATCGAGTCGATCATCCTCAGCGTATCCACCGTGGCCTCCCACCCCGGCAAGACCCTGGCCGGCTGCACCTACAGCCTGGACCTGCCCGAGGAGGAGCCGGCCCCGGCCGCCCCTGCCCCGGCCACGGGCAGTCACTGACAGGCCGTCACATCCTGCTAGACTTGGGCCAACGCCCGGCCTGCCGGGTGCCTTTTTTCCAGAGATGTCAGAAGACGACAGTAGTAGCTCCCCTGCGGAGCACAGTGAAAAGAAGCGCGGCTGGCTTGAACGCCTGACCTCCGCCTTCTCCGGCGAACCCCATACCCGCGACGAGCTGGTCGCTGTCCTGCACACCGCGCAGGAAGAGGGTCTGATCGCCGCCGATACCCTGAAGATGATGGAAGGCGCCATTTCGGTGGCCGAGCTGACCGTGGGAGACGTGATGATTTCGCGCTCGCAGATGGTCTCGCTGCCGGTTGAAGCGCCCTTCCTGGAACTGATGAAGCAGGTGGTCGAATCCGGCCATTCGCGCTTCCCGGTACACGGCGAGAACAAGGACGACATCCTTGGCATCCTGTTGGCAAAGGACCTGCTGCGCGGCGTGGTTGCCGACAACGGCCCGGCCAACGTGCGCGAGCTGCTGCGCCCGGCGGTGCTGATCCCGGAGGCGAAGAAGCTCAATGTGCTGCTGAAGGAATTCCGTCTGTCGCGCAACCACATGGCCATCGTGGTGGACGAGTACGGCGGTGTCGCCGGCCTGGTCACCATCGAGGACGTGCTGGAACAGATCGTCGGCGAGATCGACGACGAGCATGACGAGGCTGAAGATCCCTCGGCGCAGATCGCCATCCAGTCCGACGGCCAGTACGTGGTCGACGCGCTGACCCCGATCGGTGACTTCAACGAGCGCTTCGGTGCCACCTTCTCCGACGAGGACTACGACACCATCGGTGGCCTGGTCACCGAGGCCGTGGGTCACCTGCCGGAAGTCGGTGACGAGCTGGCGCTGGATCGCTTCATGTTTCGCGTGGCCCGCGCCGATGCGCGCCGGGTACAGGCCTTCCACGTGACCGTGCTGCCGCCGGACGCGCAGGACGACGCTTGAAGCGCGGTGGCCCCCTCCTGGCACTGCGCCTGACGCTGTGGCTGGCACTGTGCGTGCTGGCCATGGCCCTGCCGCTGGCCGCCTTCGCGCAGCCGGCGGCAGCCACACCTGCCGTACCTGCGACCAACGCTGAAGCCCCTGCCCCGCGCATCGGCGTGGTGACCATGCAGCCGGGCACCGTGTTCTTCGAACGCTTCGGCCACGATGCCATCGTCGTGCTCGATCCGGTCAGCGGCGAGGCGACCTCGTACAACTTCGGCTACTTCGATCCGTCCGAGGACGATTTCATCAGCCGCTTCGCACGCGGCGACATGATGTATTACCTGGTGGCGCTGCCGTTGCAGCAGGACCTGTCGTACTACGACGAGACCGGCCGTGGCGCCAGCGTGCAGTGGCTGGACCTGCGCCCGGACCAGGCGCGTGCGCTGGCCGCCGACCTGGCCGAGCGGGCCAAGCCGGAGAACGCGCGCTACCACTACGATTACTACACCGCCAACTGCGCCACGATGGTGCGCGACACGGTGGACAAGGCATTGGGTGGCGGCCTGCAGTCGCAGCTGTCGGGGCGCTCGCGCGGCAATACCTACCGCAGTGAATCGGTTCGCCTGGCATCGCCGGCACCGTGGATGTGGCTGGGCTTCGATGTAGGCCTCGGGCCGTTCGCCGACCAGCCGCTGTCGCGCTGGCAGGAAGCTTTTGTGCCGATGCGTCTGGCCGATGCGCTGCGCCAGGCACGCAACAGCGATGGGCGTCCGCTGGTGCAGTCCGAACAGGAACTGCTGCCGCACCGCATCGACCCGGAGCCGAAGGAGTTCGCACGCCGTTGGTGGCCGTGGCTGCTGTGCGGCCTGGTAGTCGCCGCTGGCGTGATGGCGCTGCGCAACCGCCCGCGCCTGCTGGCGGGGCTGGCCCTGCCGTTCTGGCTGCTGTGCGCCCTGTTCGGTGGCGTGCTGGTGTTCCTGTGGGGCTTCAGCATTCACTACGCCGCGTGGGCCAACCGCAACCTGCTGTTGCTTTCGCCGCTGGCCGTGCTGCTGTTGCCCGGCGCGATCAGCCTGCTGCGCCGTCGCGTGCCGGGCCGCATGTTCAGGATCGTGCTGTGGCTGCTGGCGGTGCAGGCAGTGGCCGCGCTGGTGCTGCACTGGCTGAGCCTGCAGGCACAGTACAACGTGCAGTGGATCGTGCTGCTGCTGCCGGTGCACATGGCATTGGCCTGGGTGCTGGGGCGGCGTCCTCACTTGTCGGAAACACGGCACTGACGCACGATGGCGGGCATGTCACTGCCCGCCTCCGCTTCCGCACCTGCCTCGGCCAACCCCGCCTGCGTCATCAACTGCGTCCACTACGATGACCAGGGCAAACGCCACGACATCAGCCTGGATGCCATCAGCGATGTCATCGCCAGTGGCAATGGCTTCGTCTGGGTCGGCCTGTATGACCCCAACGAAGACGTGCTGCTGAAACTGCAGGAGGAATTCTGCCTGCACGACCTGGCCATCGAGGATGCGCGCAACGCGCACCAGCGACCCAAGGTCGAGACCTACGGCAATTCGCAGTTCGTGGTGGTGACCACCGCGCAGATGGTCGACGAGCGTATCCAGTACGGCGAAACCCACGCCTTCCTCGGCCCGCGTTTCCTGGTGACGGTGCGCCACGGCGCATCGTTGTCCTATGCCCCGGTACGTGCACGGGTGGAACGCGAGCCGCAGCTGCTGAAGATGGGCCCGTCGTACTGCCTGTACGCGGTGACCGACTTCGTGGTCGACAACTACCTGCCCATCGTGCATCGCTTCCGCGACACCCTGGACCTGCTGGAAAAGGACATCTTCGCCGACACCTACAAGCGCAGCACGGTGGTGCGGCTGTACGAGCTCAAGCGCGAACTGAACAAGATGCGGATGGCGGTCGCGCCGCTGCAGGATGTGCTGGCGCAGCTGCGCCGCTACCAGGGCGAGCTGATCCCCGACGAAGTGAAGCTGTACATCCGCGACGTGCACGACCACGCGGTACGCATCAGCGATGTGATCGACACCCTGCGCGAGATGCTGGGCACCGCACTGAGCGTGAATCTGTCGCTGGTGACACTGGCGCAGGGCGAGACGGTGAAGCGGCTGGGTGCATGGGCCGCGCTGCTGGCCGCGCCGACGCTGATCACCAGCTGGTACGGCATGAACTTCAGCCACATGCCTGAGTTGAACCAGCCGTGGGCGTACCCGTTGATGATCGTTGGCGTAGGTGGCGTGTGCGTGGGGTTGTACCGGTTGTTCAAGCGCGCGAAGTGGTTGTGACCTGCATTTCGTAGAGTCGAGCCGTGCTCGACTGCTGTACGAGGCGTTGCGTAGAGTCGAGCTTGCTCGACTGATGCCTGTCAAAGCAGTCGAGCAAGCTCGACTCTACGAGAGCGACGAGCAGTCGGGCATGGCTCGACTCTACAGAAGGAGGGGAATCAAGCCACGTAGACGGTCTTGATGTTCATGAACTCATGGATGCCGTGGTCGGCCAGCTCCCGACCGAAACCGGACTGCTTGCTGCCGCCGAACGGCAGCCGCGCGTCGCTCTTGACGATGGCGTTGACGAACGCGGCGCCGCATTCCATGCGCTGGGCGAAACGTTCGCCGCGCACGGGGTCCCGTGTCCACACGCTGCCGCCCAGGCCGAAGCGGGTGTCGTTGGCCACGCGCAGGGCGTCGGCCTCATCGGCAGCCCGGATCACCGCGGCCACCGGACCGAACAGTTCCTCGTCATACGCGGGCATGCCCGGGCCGACCTGATCGAGCACGGTGGCCGGATAGCCGGCATGGGTGCCGGCAATGGGCTCGCCGCCAACCAGAATGCGCGCCCCCTTGGCCACGCTGGCCTGCACCTGCTTGTGCAGTTCGTCGCGCAGGTCCGCGCGCGCCATCGGCGCCAGCGTGGTGCCACGCTCATTGGGATCGCCGTACTGGCGCTCGCCCGCGGCTTCCACGAAGCGCCGAGTGAACTCATCGGCCACCGCCTCGACCACGATGAAGCGCTTGGCCGCGATGCAGGTCTGCCCGCTGTTGTCGAAGCGCGACTTCACCGCCGCCGCCACGGTCTTGTCGAGGTCGGCATCGTCGAGCACCACGAAGGCATCGCTGCCACCCAGCTCCATCACCGACTTCTTCAGCTGGATGCCCGCGTTGGATGCGATCGAGCGCCCTGCCCGCTCGCTGCCGGTCAGTGTCACCGCCTTCACCCGTGCGTCGTGCAGCACCTCGGCGGCCTGGTCGTTGTCGATGTGCAGCACGTCGAACACGCCGTCCGGCAGGCCACCGTCACGGCACACCGCCAGGATCAGGTCGGCGCACTGCGGCACGTTGCTGGCGTGCTTGAGCAGGGCCACGTTGCCTGCCATGAACGCCGGGGCGAGGAAACGGAACACCTGCCAGATCGGGAAATTCCACGGCATCACCGCGAACACGCAGCCGATCGGCTCGTAGCGCACGTAGCTGCGCTGGGCCTCGGTGTCGATCAGCTGCGGCTTGAGGTAGTCGGCCGCGTGGTCGGCGTAGAACTCGCAGGCCGCCGCGCACTTGTCGACCTCGGCCAACGCCTCTGCCTTGAGCTTGCCCATCTCGTGGGTCATCGCCTGCTGCAGGTCATCGCGGCGCGCACGCAGTTGGCCAGCGATCTGCTTGAGGATCGTCCCCCGCTCCTGCAGCGAGCGCTCGGCCCAGCCAGGGAATGCATCGGCTGCGGCCTGCAGGCGTTGCTCGATGTCGGCGGCACCCATCAGTTCATGGCGGTAGGTCACCAGGCCGGTGGCCGGATCGACAATCTCGACGGTCATGGGGGATCTCCATCTGGAAGACCCCCATTGTGCGCCGCCGGCCGTGAGCCGGATGTTGCCGACGCTGTCGACAAACCGTGTGCTCAGCCGTTCTCCTGCCGAGCCAGCTGCAGGTCGCGCTGGCGCCGCTTCTCGGCGCGGGCATTGATGTACCAGCCAATCACCGCGGCAATCGACACCGCCGACACCAGCAGCGTGGCCAATGCATTGATCTTCGGGCTGATGCCCATGCGCACCGAGGCGAACACCTTCATCGGCAGCGTGGTCGAGCCCGGTGTGGCGACGAAGCTGGCCACCACCACGTCATCCAGCGACAGGGTGAACGCCAGCAGCCAACCGGCCACCAGCGCCGGCGCGATGATCGGCAGGGTGATGCGCCCGAACACAGTCAGCCGGCTCGCGCCCAGGTCCATCGCTGCTTCCTCCAGCGACAGGTCCATTTCCTGCAGGCGCGAGGACACCACCACGGTGACGAAGCACAGGGTGAAGGTGACGTGGGCGATCCAGATGGTGGTCAGGCCACGTGCCGGGAAGCCGGGAATCGCACCCATCGAGGCCAGCAGCGCCATCAGCGAGAAGCCGAGGATCACATCCGGCATCACCAGCGGCGCGGTCACCAGCGCGCCGAACAGCGGCTTGCCACGGAAGCGCTTGAAGCGCGTCATCACCATCGCCGCCAGCGTGCCCAGCACGGTGGCGGTACAGGCGGTCCAGAACGCGACCACCAGGCTGGTCCACATCGCATCCATCAGCGCGCGGTCGGCGAACAGGTCGCTGTAGGCGCGGGTGGAGAACCCGGCCCAGACCATCGCCAGCCGCGAGCTGTTGAACGAATAGAACATCAACAACAGGATCGGCAGGTAGAGGAAGGCGAAGCCGAGCAGCAGCACGCCCAGCCCGAGGCCCTTGGCGCTACGCGGGCTCATGCCTGCTTCCCTTCCAGCAGGCGCTGCTGGGAACGGTTGAACAGCAGGATCGGCACCAGCAGCAACAGGATCATCGCCACCGCCATCGCCGAGGCACCCGGCCAGTTGCGGTTGTTGAAGAACTCGTTCCACAGCTGGCGGCCGACCATCAGCGTCTCCGAGCCACCCAGCATTTCCGGAATCACGAATTCGCCGATGGCCGGAATCATCACCAGCATGCAGCCTGCGATGATGCCGGCCTTGGACAGCGGCAGGGTAATCCGCAGGAACGCCTGCCACGGCTTGGCACCGAGGTCGTAGGCCGCTTCCAGCAGGCGGTGGTCATGCTTGACCAGGTTGGCGTACAGCGGCAGCACCATGAACGGCAGGTAGCAGTAGACGATGCCGATATAGGCGGCGGTCGGAGTGTCGATCAGCTGCAGTTTCGGCAGGCCCATCGACGTCATCAGCGTCTGCAGGCCGGTGAACTGCAGGAACTGGTCGAGCAGGCCGTTGCGGTCCAGGATCGCCTTCCATGCATACACGCGGATCAGGAACGAGGTCCACGACGGCAGCACCACCAGCATCATCGCCACGTTGCGTGCGGCCGGCGACAGGCGCGCGATGGCATAGGCCATCGGATAGCCGATCAGCAGGGTGAGGAAGGTGGAGATCGCTGCGATCTTGATCGAGCTCAGGAACGCCTGCGCATAGATCGAATCGCGGAACAGCGCCAGGTAGTTTTCCAGGTTCAGCTTCAGCGAGAAGCCGCCGTCGGCGTACTGCAGCAGCCAGGTATACGGCGGCGAGCCGACCCGGCTGAGCGAGAAGCTGATCATCAGCACGATCAGGAACGGCACTGCGAAGAACAGCAGCAGCCACAGATACGGAATGCCGATCACCGTGGCACGCAGCCCCGGCAGCCAGCGCTTCAGGCCGGCGACGCTCATGAGGTCAGCACCACGCCGTCGTTGTCGCGCCAGTGCACCCACACCTCGTCGCCCCAGGTCAGGCCATCACTGGCCCAGCGCTGCGAGTTGGCGAAGTTGGCCAGCACCTTGGCACCGCTGGGCAGGCGCACGTGGTAAACCGAGTGGCTGCCGAAGTAGGCAATGTCCTCGATCACGCCCTGCGCCTTGTTGGTGTGCCCTTCCGGCTCGTCCTTGCCGATCATCACCTTCTCCGGGCGCAGCGCGAACGCGACCGGCTGCCCTTCATAGCAGGTGATGCCATGGGCGATGTAGATCGGCGCAGGGAACAGCGGCGAGCGCACGGTCACGTACTCGGGAAGGTCCTCGTCGATCACCCCGTCGAACAGGTTGACCGAACCGATGAACTCGGCGACGAAGCGGTTGGCCGGCTGTTCGTAGACCTCGTCCGGCTTGCCGACCTGCTGGATCCAGCCGGCATCCATCACCGCGATGCGGGTGGCCATGGTCATCGCTTCTTCCTGGTCGTGGGTGACCATCACGCAGGTCACACCCGACGATTCGATGATGCTGACCAGTTCCAGCTGCATCTGCGAGCGCAGTTTCTTGTCCAGCGCGCCCATCGGCTCGTCCAGCAGCAGCAGCTTCGGCCCCTTGGCCAGCGACCGCGCCAGCGCCACGCGCTGCTGCTGGCCGCCGGACAGCTGATGCGGCTTGCGCTTGCCCAGGTGCCCCATCTGCACCAGGTCCAGCATCTCGCCCACGCGCTTGCTGATCGCATCCTTGCCCAGGCCATCCTGCTTCAGGCCGAAAGCGATGTTCTGCTCGACCGTCATGTGCGGGAACAGCGCATAGGACTGGAACATCATGTTGACCGGCCGCTGGTACGGCGGCAGCGCGTCCAGGCGCTGGCCATCAAGGGTGATGCTGCCCTTGGTGGGCGTCTCGAAGCCACCCAGGCAGCGCAGCAGGGTCGATTTGCCACTGCCGGAGCCACCGAGCAGGGCAAAGATCTCGCCCTTGCGCACGTCCAGATTGACGTCGTCGACGGCGACGAAACCGTCGAATTCCTTGCGCAGGTCACGAATGGAGAGATAGCCGGGCGCACCGGTCGTGTCGACGACGGCGGCTACCGGCTGGGCTTCAACGGGCATGGGGGCTCCGGGAGCGGGCGGTGGACAGCGGCCGCCATTCTAACGGCCGGGGGCCGCAGGGGATATGACGGCAGTGGGTGGGAGCGGCCGCTGGCCAGCCCCGGGGCCCCGAGGGGTGTCGGTTTCCCCCCGCTGTGGAGGCCTGTCCGCTCGAGGGCCCGGGCTCCCCTGGACGACCCTGCGGTCGTCCCGGCCAGACACCACAGGCGACGCCTCGATCTGCAACTTTTTTCAGAACCGGACCTGTTGAAGGCCCGGGGCATTCCCCGCGCAATGGCCCGGATCAAGGCCTTGCATGGACCCACACTGGTGACTTCCCCGGACAGCCCCTCCCCTTTCCCGCCCCGCCAGCCGGATTCCCTGCCTGCAACGCTGCCGCTGGTCATCATCGGCGCCGGCCAGGCCGGGTTATCCCTCAGCGCGCTCCTGCGGGAGGCCGGCGTCGAGCATCGCGTGCTGGAGGCCGAAACCGTGGGCGCCAGCTGGCAGCGGCGCTGGGAGTCGTTCCAGACCAACACCGCCAACGCGACGATGGCCCTGCATGGCCATGCCTATGCGGGTGACGACCCGGAAGGCTTCATGGGGGCCCCGGAGGTGATCCGGCGGCTGCGCGACTATGCCGACGAACGCTCGTTGCCGATCAGCGAAGGTTGTGCAGTTCAGCGGGTCACGTCCGAATCGGGCGGCTATGCCATCGAAACCAGCCACGGATTGATCCGGGCTGGGGCGGTTGTGGTCGCCACCGGTGAATACCGCCGCGCGCGGATGCCCCGGGTCCCCTTCGCGCCCGCACCGGGTCTGACGGTGCTGCACTCCGGCGACTACCGCAGCCCCCGCCAGCTGCCCGACGGCGGCGTGCTGGTCATCGGTGGCGGCCAGTCCGGCGCGCAGATCGCCCAGGACCTGCGCGACAGCGGTCGCAGCGTGTACTGGTCACTGGCCCAGCGGCATTCGCATACCCGCCGGCTGCGCGGCAAGGACTCGATGACCTGGTGGGACATGGCCGGGCGCATCCACCAGCACGTGAGTGAAGCGGCCGCCGTCCTGGCCGGAGAACCGGATGCGCTGCGCAAGGCCCGCACCGCCGAATTCCCGCTGATTTCCGGCAAGGGACGTGCCGGCCTGGGCAGCTCGATCAGCCTGCTGGCGATGCACCGCGCTGGCATCAGGTTGCTGGGTCGATTGCAGGGCTTCGATGGAAACGTCGCCCGCTTCGCCGATGTGCGCCCGCAGCTGCGCACCGCGATCGAGGCGACACGGACCGAATATGTATATCTCGATTCGCTGGCCAGCGCGTACTACGCCACGCGGCCCGAACCGCGCACCGACGATGCCCGCTACATTCCCGAAGAGGTCTATCTGCACTGGGAGCCGGACGCCGCCCCGCGTGAACTGGATCTGCAGGCCGCAGGCATCCGCTCGGTGGTGCTGGCCACCGGCTTCGTTGCCGAATGGCCGTGGCTGGACGTGCAGGGCGCGCTGGACGCGCATGGCTATCCGCTCGGTGATTTCGGTGTTTCACCGCAGCCGGGGTTGTTCTTCATCGGCATGCACAACCTGCAGCGGATGAGTTCATCGTTCCTGTGCAACGGCGGTCGCGATGCACGTGACCTGTTGCCGGCGATCCTGCGGCACCTTGGCCAGGGCGGCGGCACCGCCCCAGGCCAAGGGTGAAGCAATCCGCCGGGCATGGCCCGGCGGCGCCAGACCGGCTCAGCGGCCGGTCTTCACCTCGGTCCACAGCCGGGTGTAGAGCTTGTCGGTCTCCGGCGTGTTGATCGAATAGGTGAACATCTTCTCGGCCACGTCGGCCGGCGGGTAGATGGTCGGATCGGTACGGATCGCCTCATCCACCAGCGGGGTCGCGGTCGGCACCGGGTTGGCGTAATGGATGAAGTTGGTGTTGGCCGCGGCAACCTTCGGCTGCAGCAGGTAGTTGATGAACGCGTAAGCGGCTTCCGGGTGCTTGGCATCCTTCGGGATCGCCAGCATGTCGAACCACTGCGGGGCGCCTTCCTTCGGGATCGAATAGGCCACGTGCACGCCATTGCTGGCTTCCTCGGCGCGGTCGCGGGCCTGGATGATGTCACCGGACCAGCCGACCACCAGGCAGGTACCACCGTTGGCCAGCGAACCCACGTACTGCGACGAGTGGAAATTCTGCACGTACGGGCGGATCGACTTCAGCAGGTCGGCCGCCTTCTGCAGCTCGGCCGGGTCACCGCTGTGCGGGTCCAGGCCCAGGTAATGCAGCGCGATCGGAATCATGTCGGCCGGCGTGTCCAGGATGGTCACACCGCAGTCCTTCATCTTGCTGATGTTCTCCGGCTTGAACACCAGGTCCCAGCTGTTGGCGATGTCGGTGCTGCCGCCAAAGCGCTGCTTCAGCATCTCCACGTTGTAGCCGATGCCGGTGGTACCGATCATGTACGGGACGCCGTACTGGTTGTCCGGGTCCTGGGTGGCGATGCGCTTCATCACCGCCGGATCGAGGTTGGCCAGGTTGGGGATCTTGCTCTTGTCCAGCGGCAGGAACACGCCGGCCTGGATCTGGCGGCCGAAGAAGTTCAGGGTCGGCACCACCACGTCATAGCCGCTGTTGCCGGCCAGCAGCTTGGTCTCGACCATCTCATCGCTGTCGAACACATCGTAGGTCACCTTGATCCCGCTCTCCTTCTCGAAGGTCGGAATGGTGTCCTCGGCGATGTAATCGCTGTAGTTGTAGACGTTCAGGACCTGGCTGTCCTGCGCGCCGCCGTTGCCACCGCCGCAGGCGGCAAGCATGGCGGAGGCCAGGCCGAGCGTGAGGATACGCAGCTTCATCGGGTGCTCCAGAATGCGGGAAGGGGGGGCCGGCGGGGCCGGCAACGGGTGCCAGCCTACCGCCCGGCGGCGGATTTTTCTATTCCAGATGCTCAGACGTTCAGCAGCAGGAACTCACGCTCCCACGAGCTGATGACGCGGAAGAAGGTCTCGTATTCCTTGCGCTTGACCGAGATGTAGGCGCGGCAGAAGCGCTCGCCCAGCAGCGCCTGCAGTTCGCTGCACTGCTCCAGCCCGTCCAGCGCTTCGCCCAGCGAGCGCGGCAGGTTGTAGCCCAGTTCCTTGGCGCTGCCGGTCACCGGTGCGTCCGGTGCCAACCGCTCGCGGATGCCCAGCAGGCCGCAGGCCAGGGTCGCCGCCATCGCCAGATAGGGATTGGCGTCGGACCCGGCGAAACGGCTTTCCACGCGCATGTTCTCCGGCGTGTCCAGCGGCACGCGCAGGCCGCAGGTGCGGTTGTCGAAGCCCCAATGGACGTTGCTCGGCGAGACTTCGCCGAACACCAGCCTGCGGTAGGAGTTCACGTTCGGCGCGAAGAACGCCATGGCCTGCGGCGCGTACTTCTGCAGGCCGCCCAGGTAGTGGCCGAACACCGGACTGAACTCGCCCTCGGCATCGGTCTCGCCGGCGAACACGTTGCTGCCATCGCTCACCCGCACCAGGCTCTGGTGGATGTGCATGGCACTGCCCGGTTCGTTCTCCATCGGCTTGGCCAGGAACGTGGCATAGACACCGTGGCGCATCGCCGCCTCGCGCATGGTGCGCTTGAACAGGAACACCTGGTCGGCCAGGTCCATCGCATCGGCGTGTGTGAAGTTGACCTCCAGCTGCGCGGCGCCGGATTCGTGGATCAGCGTGTCCACGTCCAGCTTCATCGCATCGGCGTAGTCGTACATCAGGTCGAGGATCGGATCGAATTCGTTGACCGCATCGATCGAGTACGACTGCCGCGCGGTTTCCGGGCGCCCGGAGCGGCCGGCCGGTGGCAGCAGCGGGAAGTCCGGGTCGGTGTTCTTCTGCACCAGGAAGAACTCCAGCTCCGGCGCCACCACCGGGCGCAGGCCCAGCTCGGCGTAGGCCGCCAGCACGCGGCGCAGTACGTTGCGCGGTGCCAGCTCGTGTGGCTCACCGTTCTTGGTGTAGCAATCGTGGATGACCTGGGCGGTGGCATCGGCCGCCCACGGCACCATGCGCACCGTGTCCGGATCGGGGCGCAGCATCATGTCCGAGTCCGACGGCGACGTCAGGTCGTAGTAATCGTCAGGGAACTCGCCGGTGACGGTGGTGGCGAAGATGCCTTCGGGCAGCCGCGTACCGTAGTCGTGCGAGAACTTGTCGGCGGGAATGATCTTGCCGCGCGCATTGCCGGTGATGTCCGGCACCAGGCACTCGACCTCGGTGATGCGCCGCTCCTTCAGCCAACGCAGCAGGCTGCTTTCCTGCGGTGCGGGGGGCGTGGCCGTCTTGCGCGGGCGCGTTCGGGAGCTCATCGGGAATCCAGTCGGTTCTGTTGGTGCTGCCGGCAAGCTTGGCCGAACGCACGGAAAATAGCGTGATAGAACGGCGCCTGCATGACACGCCACTCCGGGTGCCACTGTACGCCGAGCACGAAACCATGGTGCAGGCTGCGTGCCGCCTCGACCAGGCCATCATCGGCCACGGCTTCGACCTGCAGCCCCTGCGCCAGGCGAGCGATACCCTGCCCGTGCACCGAATTGACCTGCGTCCGATCACTGCCGCTCCACCGCGCCAACCAGCCATCAGCGGCCAGGGTGACCGCGTGGGCCGGCCCATACTGCACCTCCACCGGCGCCTGCGGGTCTTCGCGATGGTCGGCCAGACCAGGTACCGCGTGCACCTGCGGATGCAGGCTGCCACCGAGCGCGACGTTCAGTTCCTGGAAGCCGCGACAGATCGCCAGCACCGGCAGGTCCAACGCCAGCGCTTCGCGCAGCAGCCCAAAGGCATTGGCATCGCGGGCCGGGTCGTGCGGATTGCCTGGCCAGCTGCGGCCGCCCTGGTAGTGCTGCGGTTCGATGTTGCTGACCGCGCCGGTCAACAGCAGGCCATCGAGTCCCTGCAGCCAGTCACCAGCCGGCAACGGCGGCTGCAGGCTCGGCAGTACTACCGGGGTCAATTCGGCAGCCTCGGCCAGCGCGCGCACGTACTTCTCGCCGGCCACCGCGAAGCGGTGATGGCCGAGCACGGTGCTGTCGGTGGGCAGGCCCACCCAGGGCAGGCGGCGCATGGGAAAACTCCTTGGCGTGCCGACACGTTACCCGTCGCCCGGCGAACGCGGCAAGTCGTTGCCGTCACACCATGACCGTCACGCATCGGCGAAACTAAGGACGTGAACGCTGATCGCTCTCCCCCGCTCCGCCCGTCCGTACTGCGCCCGCAAGGCCTGCGATGAGCGCCGCCTTCCCGCCCAGCTGGTATGCCGCCAGCCTGCCCGAGCCGCCCGCACTTCCCTCGCTGCAGGGGAATGTGCAGGCCGATGTCGCAGTGCTTGGCGCGGGCTACGCCGGCCTGACCGCAGCACTGGAACTGGCTATGCGTGGCCAGCGCGTGGTGGTGCTGGACGCGCAGCGGATCGGTTGGGGCGCGTCCGGTCGCAACGGTGGCCAGGCGCTGGTGGGCTATGGCTGTGAGGTGGACGAACTGGAGCGTCAGCTCGGTCGTGATGATGCGCGCCACCTGTTCGACTGGTCGCGCGACGCAGTGCAGGCGATGCGCACACGCATCGATCGTCATCGCATCGACTGCCATTGGGTGGAGGGCCACGCCAGCGTCGCGATCCGTGAACGCCATGAGCGTGAACTGCTGGCCAACTGCGAGCACCTGCAGCGCCACTACGACTACCCGATGCAATGGTGGGACCGTGATGCCCTGCGCGCGCAGCTGGACAGCCCGCGCTACCGCGCCGCGATGTTCGACCCGCTCAGCGCGCACCTGCAACCACTGGCGTATGCACGCGGCCTGGCCGATGCGGCGCGCGCGGCCGGCGTGGCGATCCACGAGAACTCCGCGGTGACCCGCGTGCAGCGGGGACCACAGCCTTCCCTGCATACCGCTCAGGGCAGCGTGCGCGCTGCGCATCTGGTGGTGGCCGGCAACGCCTGGCTGCAGGGCCTGCTGCCCGAGCTGGAACGGCGGATCATGCCGGTGGGCACCTATATCGGCGCCAGCCAGCCGCTGGGTGCTGAACGCGCCCAGGCCCTGATCGGCAACAACATGGCCGTGGCCGACACCGCATGGGCACTGGACTACTTCCGCCTCAGCCACGACCACCGGCTGCTGTTCGGCGGCCGCGCCAGCTACTCGGCCCTGCCCCCACCCGGCCTGCGCGGAGTGATGCAGCGGCGCATGCACCAGGTGTTCCCGCAGCTGGCCGACGTGGCGCTGGAGCAGGTCTGGGGTGGTTATGTGGACATTACCCGCAACCGCGCCCCGCATTGGGGCCGGCTGGACGGCAATCTGTACTTCGCGCAGGGGTTCTCCGGCCATGGGGTGGCCGCCGCCGGGCTGGCCGGCGAGGTGATCGCCGCCGCGATTGCCGGCCAGAGCGAGCGTCTGGACGTGTTCCAGCGCCTGCGGCATGCGCCCTTCCCTGGTGGCCGGCTGCTGCGCACGCCGCTGCTGGTGGCGGCGATGTCGTGGTACAAGCTGCGGGATGCGTTGTGGTGAGTTGATCAGGGATCACCCTGAATTGGCTCCCTCGGAAACTGTGAAATCCGTCGCCACGGGAATTCATGTGATGATTTTCTCACTTGCCCGGCGCTGCGCTGCGGAGATTGCATAATCGAACGCGTGTCGATACCGTCGGTACGAACCGGGTCCCGCGGCGAATGGATGCTGACAGGGAACGTACTGTGAAGGGGTAGTGCGATTGAATTGGTGGAATGAAGGCCTGCAGCTGAAGTTGCGCATCCATCCGGCAGGACTTGCCTTGGCTGTGCTGTATGCCATTGCCTGTTGGGCCACCCGCCAGCTGTCGCTTGACCAGTTCTACCTACCTGCCGGCGTTCGCGTGGCTGCAGTGCTGCTATGCCCGCCGCGGTTCTGGCCTTATCTGCTGCTGGGTGAGTACGCCTACTTTGCGCAGATGCGATTGCCGATGGTTGAAAAGTACGGCGCGGCCTGGGTCGTACTCGCGTCAGGCGTGCTGATGCCTGCAGTAATGCTCATCACCCGCTGGGCCCGCAGCTTTTTTGCGAACTCGGTCACCTCCCGTCTTCTGGCCATCGCATTCCTTTCCTCCGTCGTGGTCACTCTCCTGAATGTGAGCCTTTCCCAACTGCTTTGGCCAACGCCACCCGCAGATTCGGCGCTTGCGTTCCTTTCCCGTGCAGCACGTTTCAGCGTAGGTGATTTCATTGCCATCCTTACGGTGACTCCCCTCGCATTGCTTTGGGCAATGAGAAACACCGAACCACACTGGAAGACCATTTTCACAGGCCCCACCGCCGTGGCCCTGTTGATGATGACATTGCTCGGCGTTACCGCATCGTTGATTCCCACCGAAGCCGGTACACTCCGGACGTCCCTGCAGTTACTGATGGGGCTGCCGGTGATCGCACTCACGTGCCTGCATGGCTGGCGCGGTGCGGCCGTCGGCGTACCGATGCTGAATCTGATTATTGGCCTGACAACGCCAAAGCCCTATGCAGCAGCCTTTGATGCCGCAACGTTCACCACACAGCAAATCATGGCCATCGCAGGGGTAGCACTACTGCTGCTTGGCTCCCGTATAAGCCACTATCGTCGGCGCTATCAGTTGCGTGAGGTTGGCGAGAAGAACGCCATCAACCTTGCGCGCAGCTCGCACTTGGCGAGCGAGTCAGATCTTCGCGAACGCGCGATTCACCTGCGCAAGTTGGGTGACGGCATCGACCTGTCGCTTTCGGAAGTCATCAACTGGCTCAACAGCCACGGTCATTCCGCAATTGCCAACAGCCTGACCCACACGGCCAACGTGCACTCCCGGCTGTTCCGCGAACAGGCAAGCCTGGTGTATCCCACTGCGCTTGAGCAGTTGGGTCTGTATGTTGCACTGCAGGCCGGAGGCGTGCGCTCGGCATGGGTCAATACGCACCGCGTAGCCGAACCGCGCTTGGCCGGTGATCCCTGCCGTCTCAGCCTGGACCTGCAGCTGACGGCATACCGGACTCTCATCGATGCCGTTTCTTTGTTGCTGAAGAGCGAATCCGGGCAGGTCATCGTCCGGGCGCGCTGCATCAACGCGGGACAACAGCGAGGAATCGTCATGACAGCCTCGCTGCTGGATCGGCATCGCGCATTGTCTCCAACAACCGTCAGCCTCGTCAGGGAGCGGTTGGCCGGACGTGCGCTGGCCTTTGGTGGGTCCGTTCACTGTCGCCAAAGCCGCATCGTCATGGTGTTGGTGGAGCCTTGCACCACGACACTGCGTGAGTGGCAAGAAGGGAGTTCATTTGGCGCCCGAGTTGCATCTTCCGCCTAGGTCCAACATCGGGCGAACGCCTAACCACAGTCTCACCGGCGTGCCGGTGAACGGACACATGGCTGACCAATGACTACTGCGTTTCGATGGCCCAGACCGCACTCGTACCGGCGCTGTAGCGCACCAACACGAAACCATTTCCGCGATAGACCAGCGAGCGGATTGCATTGTCTGGTACTGGCAACGGCTGGCCTGGCAACGACACAGGTATCTGCGCCTTGCCGGCCGGGAGCGCCCAGAAAACTCCACCGGCGTTGCCTATGATGACCTGGACGCGACCAGCGAGGTCATTTACCTGGAAATAGGAAATACCATCACGCTGGAAACCGTAGACCTGCCAAGCAGGATCCTGGCTCAGATTGACCGTCGCAGGGAATGCCTCCCCCAGTCCTTGCCGGCTCAAACGGATACCGTGATCGTCGGATTGCGCCCAAACCGCCATCGGCAGGCCAGCGGCGATGACCACTCCCAACACCACCCCAGCATTAGTTATTCGCATTTTTTTTCCTTGGCAAAGAGAACGAAGAGCACGATGAAATTCCCACCCAGTTGAGCCGGGCACCGCCGTCAATGCTCCGCCGCACGGCACCCATGCCTCACCCGGGCATGCAAGGACCACTATATGTCTACGGGCTCTCTTGATACATAGCAGCACGCATCAGAATGCAATGTGGAAAACTGCGTCCGCCGCTGAAGATCAGGAACCACCTACCAGCACCCCGTGGGCGCCCTATGCCCCGTAGAGATTGCACGTCCTTTCGTCTACAGATAGTGTCCACATCGGGCTTGGCGTGATGCCCCAGAGCATGGGAGGCTCGGGCTTGGACCGATTCAAGAAGGCAATTGAACTGAACTTCCGGATCCGTCCGGTCGGTCTTGTGCTGGCCGCCGCCTATGCGGCCAGCTGCCTCATATCGCGTCAGTTCTCGCTCGACCAGTTCTTCCTGCCCGCAGGCATCCGGGCAGCGGCACTGCTGATCGTCCCGCCCCGCTTGTGGTCCTACCTGTTGCTGGGCGAATACATCTACTTCGCGACGCTGCGCATCCCCATGATTGATGCCTATGGCTTGGCGTGGGTCATCCTGGCGTCAACACTGTTGATGCCGATGGCGATGCTGGTGGTCCACCTTCACCTCAGAAGAATGCCGTCCGAGGCAGCCACCGGTCTCTGGCTGCTGTCGTTGTCGATCTGCACGGCACTGTTCGTTCCGGGTCTCAATCTGAGCATTTCATATGTCCTCTGGTCGAACCCTCCGCCGAGCAACCTGCTGGACGCGATCGATCGAACGCTCTTTGGTCACTTCGCGGCCATCATTACCCTGCTCCCGCTGGCCTTCCTTTGGGCGCAGCGGCATGCGGATCCCAGCTGGAGCACCCGCTTTGTTGCGCCTACAGCTGCGGCGATCCTGGCGATGCTGATACTGGGGTTGGGCATGCAACTGACAGACAGCAGCGCCCATACCACCCGCACACACCTTGTCCTGCTGGCGGCTCTGCCTGCCATCGCCCTGACCTTCATGCATGGCTGGCGCGGCGCTGCCATCGCGATTCCGCTGTTGAATCTCCCACTTCACGGCGCTACGCCCAGCACCGGCCTGCCCTCTTCTTTCGACCTCGGTACGTTCGCCACCCAACAGAACATGGCTGTGATCAGCGTCGCATTGCTCGCACTCGGATCCAGCATCAGCTATCACCATCAACGCGCACAGGCCCGTTGGCAGGCTGAACGGAACGCCCTGCGCTTGGCACGCAGTTCTCACCAGACCAGCGAGCGTGAGCTGCGTGAACGCGCCGCCCATCTGAAGCATCTGGGTGAGGGCATGGACAGTTCGCTCAGCGAGATGGTCAGCTGGCTGAAGGCTCAGGGCCATCATGCCGTGGCGAACAGCCTGCAACACGCGTCATCCGTGCACTCACGTCTGTTCCGCGAGCAGGCCAGCATGGTCTACCCTACTGGGCTGGAGCAGGTCGGGTTGTACATCGCGCTGCAAGCAGGCGGCGCATGCGAGATCTGGAACAACACGCATCGCGTCATTCCGCCCAGGCTGGCAGGTAACCCCTGCCTGCTGACTGTGGATCTGCAACTGGCCATCTACCGCTCCTTGATCGAGTCGGTGTCACTGCTGTTGGAACTGGAGACGGGGCAGGTCTGCGTGCGTGCCCGAAGTGGCCGGGCGGGCGGACGTCGCGGCATCGTTGCTGTCGTGAGTCTGCTGGACCGTGGTTGCACGCTGTCAGCCCGCACCACCGACCAGGCCGTCGAGCGCCTGGCCGGTCGAATGCTTGCTTACGGCGGCAAGGTTCACTGCCGGGGCAATCGGCTACGACTGGTCCTGCATGAATCGATCCCCCACGCGGCGCCAGCGGCGGCCTGACACGGAATCTGGCCCAGCGCGCAAGGTTCGCCGCTAAAGTTACGCCCGAAACCGCCGCTATCCGTGCCGAGCCCTCCTTCGTGAGCCACCGCATCATGCCCGTCCTGCCGCAGGCCGCCGTCGATGGCGACCTGGCCGATCCCCTGCCACAGCGGATCCTGCTGGTCGAAAATTCCCGTGCGTTCACCGGCATGCTGCGCGAAGCCATCGAACAACGCCTGGAACTGCCGGTGGTGATCGCCTCCACCCTGGCCGAGGCCGATCGCCTGCTGAGCGAGGATGGCGGCTGGTTCCTGGTGCTGACCGGGCTGGTGCTGGCCGACGGCGACCGCGATAAGGTTGTCGAGTTCTTCCTCAAGCGCGACCTGCCGACCGTGGTGGTCAGCGGCGTGTACGACGAGGATCTGCGCAAGCGCGTGCTGCAGCAGCAGATCATCGACTACGTGCTGAAGAACACCCCGGGCAGCATCGATTACCTGGTGTGGCTGGTGCAGCGGCTGGAACGCAACCGCCGCATCGCAGCGCTGGTGGTGGACGATTCGCCGTCCGCGCGTGGCTATGCCGCGGCCTTGCTGCGCATGTACGGCCATGAGGTGCATGAAGCCGCCGACGGCAACGAGGGCCTGGCTGCAATCGAGGCGCATCCGGCAATCCGCCTGGCGGTGGTCGACCAGGAAATGCCCGGCATGCAGGGCGTGGAATTCACCCGCCGCCTGCGCACCCTGCGCTCGCGCGACAAGGTGGCGGTGATCGGTATCTCCGGCAACACCGACGCCTCGCTGATCCCACGCTTCCTGAAGAACGGTGCCAACGACTTCCTGCGCAAGCCGTTCTCGCGCGAGGAATTCTTCTGCCGCGTCTCGCAGAACGTGGACCAGCTGGAACTGATCGGCACCCTGCAGGATCTGGCCACCCGCGACTTCCTCACCGGCCTCCCCAACCGCCGCTGCTTCCTGGAGCAGAGCCAGCGCCAGTTGCCGCAGCTGCAGTTGCATGGCCAGTGCGTGGCGGTGGCGATGATCGACATCGACCACTTCAAGCACATCAATGACACCCATGGCCATGAAGCCGGCGATGATGCGCTGCGC
This sequence comes from Stenotrophomonas maltophilia, assembly GCF_002138415.1. Taxonomy (NCBI): domain Bacteria; kingdom Pseudomonadati; phylum Pseudomonadota; class Gammaproteobacteria; order Lysobacterales; family Lysobacteraceae; genus Stenotrophomonas; species Stenotrophomonas maltophilia. The sequence goes on along the minus strand of NZ_CP015612.1, from coordinate 1,547,274 downwards.
GCGGTGGCCGGTGCGGTGGCCGCACACGCACGCAGCCAGGATCTGATCGCACGCTTCGGCGGCGAAGAGTTCTGCCTGCTGGTGCCGGACATGGAACAGGACGAGGCGCTGCTGTACTTCGAGGAACTGCGCCAGCGCATCGCCGCACTGGAAGTGGACATCGGTACCGCCACCCTGCGCATGACCGTGAGCATCGGCCTGTGCTGCCTGCGTCCGCAACGCGATGCACTGCACCGGTTGATCTCCGAGGCCGACCGCCAGCTGTATCTGGCCAAGGCCGGTGGCCGCAACCGGGTCAGCTGCACCACGGTGGCCAGCCCGCTGCGCCCGCGCGAGCCTGCCCTGCCCTGACCGGCCCGCTTTGATCCAGATCAACGCCGCACCCGCGCGGCGGCTCTACAGTCGGCCCCGACATACGCATGAAGGGGAGCCGGGGATGGCACTACTGGTCTGGCAGGACGATCTGAACATCGGCATCGATGTGATCGACCAACAACACCGCCGCATCATCGAGATGCTCAATCACCTGCACGTGGCCCAGGCCAGCATGCAGCGTGCGGCGGTGGGTGAAGTGATCGACGAGGTGGTGGACTACACCATGTCGCACTTCGCGTTCGAGGAAGAGCTGATGGAGGAAGCAGGCTACCCGTTCTGCGCCGCGCACAAGCGCGTGCATGAGGTCTTCATCAAGCGGGTATCGGAATACCGCATGCGCTTCCAGGCCGGCGAGGACATCAGCGACGAACTGCGCACCATGCTCTCACGCTGGCTGTTCAATCACATACGCGGTGATGACCAGGCCTATGCCGAACAGGTCAAGGCGCACCTGAACCAGTTCGCCCGCGAGCACCAAGGGGGCGGTTGGCTGGGGCGTACGCTCAAGCGCTTCTTTGGTTGAGCCTCAGGGCGCGCCGGTGCAGTGCCACCAGCGCGCACAGGGTCGCCACCGCAGTCAGGCACAGGTAGTAACCCACCGCGACCAGGCCGAAGCGCTCGGCCAGCCAGGTGGCCAGGTACGGCGCCGGTGCCGCGCCAAGGATGCCGGCCAGGTTGAATGACAGCGACGCGCCGGTATAGCGCACCTCCACCGGGTAGATCTCGGCCAGGAAGGTGCCGCAGGGGCCGTAGGTCAGGCCCATCAGGAACAGGCCCAGGCACAGGAAGCCAGTGACCAGCCCCGGGCTGTGCGGCTGGAACAGCGGCGCGAACAGCACACCGAAACCGACGATCAGTACGCTGGCGACGATCATCGTGCGTCGCGTGCCCCAACGGTCGCCATAGCGCGCCGACAGCGGGATACCCAGCGCGAAGAACAGCATGCCGGCCATCTGCATCAGCAGGAACTGCTCGCGGCTGTAGCCCAGCACCGCGGTGCCATGGCCGAGACTGAACACCGTCATCAGGTAGAACAGCACAAAGGTGGCGAACGCGCCCAGGGTACCCAGCAGCATCGGTACCGGATGGTCACGCAGCACCGTCCACATCGGCAGCCGCACCGGCGCCTTGCGCTCCAGCGCCTTCTTGAAATCGGGCGTCTCGTGGATGTTCAGGCGCACCCACAGGCCAAGGCCGACCAGCAGTGCGCTGGCCACAAACGGGATACGCCAGCCCCACTGCAGGAAGTCGTCCTGGCTCAGGCAGCGGCCGAGCACCAGGAAAATGCCGGCCGACAGCAGGAAGCCGAGCGGCGCACCCAGCTGCGGGAACATGCCGTACCAGGCACGTTTGCCCGGCGGTGCGTTCTCGGTGGCCAGCAGCACTGCCCCACCCCACTCGCCGCCCAGCCCCAGGCCCTGGCCGAAGCGGCACAGCGCCAGCAACGCGGGGGCCCACAAGCCAATCTGCGCGTGGGTCGGCAGCAAACCGATCAGCACCGTGGACAGGCCCATGGTCAGCAGCGCGGCCACCAGCGTGGCCTTGCGGCCGATACGGTCACCGAAGTGGCCGAACACTGCCGAGCCCACCGGACGCGCGATGAACGCGACCGCGAACGTTGCCAGTGACTGCAGCAGCGCCGCCTGTTCGCTGCTGTCCGGGAAGAACAGGTGCGGGAACACCAGCACCGCTGCCGTGGCGTAGATGTAGAAATCGAAGAACTCGATGGTGGTGCCGATCAGGCTGGCCAGCAGGACTCGACTGGGGGAATTCACGGACGGCGCGGCAGCGGTGATCGTCGACATCGGCAACACGGGTAACGGCGGATCGCCCGATTCTGCCACGGGCCGGTGGCCGCACGGGGCGATGGTTTCAGCCGACACCGATGCCAACGGAATTTTTCGGGCCACCCGCTAGGCTGCGCCACCGGTCCCTGCATGGATGCTTTGCCGATGACTGCAGTCGCGCTGTCGTGGTCCGATTCGCCGAAGCTGCCGCGCATGGCGGCATGGCTGGTGGTGCTGCTGGTGCATGGGTTGATGGCAGTGTGGCTGCTGGGCAGCGGCAGGATGACGCTGCGCAGCGACGAAGGCGCCAGGATGACGTTGTACTGGCTGCCACCGAAGCAGCACGTGCCGGCGCAACCGCACCCGGCGCAGCCCAACGCAGAGGCAGCGCGCCCGGCCGCATCGACAGCGCCACGCCCGCCCCCGGCGGCACCTACGGATGCCAGCACACCCGCGTCCGAGGAACCGCCTGCAACGGCGCCACTGATGCTGGACCTGCCTGCGGGCAGCATCGATGGCGGTGACGGCATCAGCGCAGCGGGTGTGGCCCCGCGCCTGATCGGTCGGCGCGAGGTCCATCCGGCGTTTGGGCCGCGCCGCAACTACTTCCGGATCCGTCGGCAGATGACACCCGAGCAGATCGTGCATGGGGTGGCGCAACTGCTGGGTTTGTGGCCACCGGGGTACATCGTCGACCCGTGCGAGCTGGGCCGGCAGGACATGGATTACTTCCAGAATGCCGTCGAAGAAGCCGACCGCGACATGTTGCGTGTGGCAGTGCTGCAGGTGAGTACCCGCTGCCGGTAGCTCGACAGCTGTCTGCCTTCTGTAGAGTCGAGCCATGCTCGACTGCTCTTCGCGAGATGCAGCCGAGCATGGCTCGGCTCTACCGAAGAACGAAAAGCAGTCGAGCATGGCTCGACTCTACAAAGAGCGAACAGCGGTCAAGCAGCCACGTCGTTACAACTGGATCCAGGTGGCCTTGATCTCACTGTACTTGTCGAAGGCGTGCAGCGATTTGTCCCGGCCGTTGCCGGACTGCTTGTAACCACCAAACGGTGCGGTCATGTCGCCGCCATCCCAGCCGTTCACCCAGACGCTGCCGGCGCGCAGCTGGCGCGCAACCCGATGCGCGCGGCCCAGATCGCGTGTCCAGAGACCGGCGGCCAGTCCGTAGCGGCTGTCGTTGGCCACGCGCACGGCTTCGGCCTCGTCGTCGAAACCGAGCACCGCCAGCACCGGCCCGAACACTTCCTCGCGTGCCAAGGCCTGCTCCGGGCGCACCTGGTCGAACACCGTGGGCTGCACATAGCTGCCACCCGCCTCCACCTCGGCACGATGCCCGCCCAGCAGCAGGCGGGCACCTTCAGCTTCGGCGCGTGCGATATCCCGCATCACCTTGTCCAGATGCGCGGCGTCCACCAGCGCGCCCATCGGCGCGTCGGCGTCCAGCGGATGCTGCGGCTGCATGTGCTGGCCGTAGGCAACCACCTGGTGCACGAAATCCTCGCGGATCGAGCGCTGTACCAGCAGCCGCGAACCGGCGGTACAGACTTCGCCCTGGTTGAAGAAGATGCCCTGTGCCACGGCCTTGGCCGCCGCGTCCAGATCGGGGGCGTCGGCGAACACCACGTGCGGGCTCTTGCCACCGCATTCCAGCCAGACCCGCTTGAGGTTGGATCGCCCGGAATACTCCAGCAGCTTCGCGCCGGTGGCAGTGGAACCGGTGAAGGCCAGCACGTCCACATCCATATGCAGGGCCAGCGGTTCACCGACGCGCGCACCGTGGCCGGGCAGCACGTTCAGCACGCCCTCCGGCAGGCCCGCCTCGGCGGCCAGTGCGGCCAACCGCAGCGCACTCAGCGGTGACCGCTCGGACGGCTTGAGCACGACCGAGTTGCCCATCGCCAGCGCCGGCGCGATCTTCCAGCAGGCCATCAGCAACGGGAAATTCCACGGCACGATGGCCGCCACCACGCCCGCGGCCTCGCGCGTGACCAGCCCCAGCTCGTGCGGCCCGGTGGGCGCTACCTCGCCATACAGTTTGTCCACCGCTTCGGCGGTCCAGCTCAGGCAGCGCACCACACCGGGCAGGTCGATACGGCGCGCGTCACGCACCGGCTTACCCATGTCCAGGGTTTCCAGCAGGGCCAGTTCATCGGCGTGCGCTTCCACCAATGCCGCCAGCGCCAGCAGCACGCGCTTGCGATGGGCCGGGCTCGCCTGCGACCAGTGGCCCGCCTCGAAGCTGCGCCGCGCGGCCAGTACCGCGCGCTCGACATCCTGCGCGTCGCAGTCGGCAACCGCGCCCAGCACGCGACCATCGATCGGGCTGATGCAGTCGAAGCGGGCGCCGCTGGCGGCATCGACATAACGGCCATCGATGAAGGCCTGGCCCGGCATCGAGAGCTGAAGGGACAGCGCCTGCCAGTGGCTGCGGTCGGGGAAATCGGCCATGGGAAGCTCCAGCGGTCAACGAGCCTTGGTTATACCGGGACCGCCGCGACTCCACCGTGACGCAGCTGCGCTACATTCGTCGCATCGGACCCGATGGAGCTGGCATGAAGCGTCCCGAAAGCGACCTGCACGACCTGGCCACCCAGCGTCCCGAGTCACTGGACGCATACTGGATGCCGTTCACCGCCAACCGCCAGTACAAGGCCGCGCCGCGCCTGCTGGTACGCGCCGAAGGCATGCACTACGAGGACGTCGACGGCCGCCAGATCCTCGACGGCACTGCGGGCCTGTGGTGCTGCAACGCCGGCCACGCCCGCCCACGCATCGTCGAGGCCATCGTCGAGCAGGCACGCACGCTCGACTATTCGCCGGCCTTCCAGATGGGCTCGCCACCGGCCTTCGCGCTGGCGCAGCGACTGGCCGCATTGGCTCCGGGCCCGCTCAACCATGTGTTCTTCACCAGCTCCGGCTCCGAGGCGGTGGATACCGCGATGAAGATCGTGCTGGCCTACCACCGCCAGCGTGGCGAGGGCCAGCGCACCCGCTTCATCAGCCGCGAGAAGGCCTACCACGGGGTGGGCTTCGGCGGCATGGCGCTGGGTGGGCTGCCCAACAACCGCAAGCCGTTCGGCCTGCAGCTGGGCGGCGTGGATTACCTGCGGCACACCCTGGACCTGCAGCGCAACGCGTTCAGCAAGGGTCTGCCGCGCCAGGGCGCGGAACTGGCCGACGACCTGGAGCGGCTGATCGCGCTGCATGACGCCTCGACAATCGCCGCCGTATTCGTCGAGCCCATTGCCGGTTCCGCCGGGGTGATCCTGCCCGCGCCCGGCTACCTGCAGCGCCTGCGCGAGCTGTGCGACCAGCACGGCATCCTGCTGGTGTTCGACGAAGTCATCACCGGCTTCGGCCGGGTTGGCATGCCGTTCGCCGCACAGCGCTTCGGGGTCACCCCGGACCTGCTGACCTTCGCCAAGGCGGTCAGCAATGGCGCGGTGCCACTGGGCGGCGTGCTGGCCAGCGATGCCGTGCATGCGTCCCTGATGCAGGCGCCACCGCAGGCCATCGAGCTGTTCCATGGCTACACCCACTCCGGCCACCCGCTGGCCTGCGCCGCAGCGCTGGCGACGCTGGACGTCTACGCGGAAGAACGCCTGTTCGAGCGCGCCATCGAGCTGGGCGAGTACTGGCAGGAACGGCTGCATGCGCTGCAGGGCCTGCCCAACGTGATCGACATCCGCAACTTCGGGTTGGTCGGCGCGGTCGAGCTGGCACCGCGCCGCGATGCCCCCGGCAGCCGCGGCTACGAGGTGTTCCGGCGCTGCTTCCACGACGGCCGGCTGCTGGTGCGCTGTACCGGCGACATCATCGCGCTGTCGCCACCACTGATCGTGGACAAGGCACAGATCGACCAGATTATCGGCACCCTGGGCGAGATGATCCGGGCCACTGCCTGAGCCCGGGCCAGCGGTGGCGAGCGGGTACAATGGGCGGTTCCGCTCCTGCTCGTTGCCGTGCCCATGGATATCGTCGTCAAAGAAGAACTCAAGGCCTACATCGACCCGCTGACTGCGGACGAACATGACGCGCTGGAGCGCAGCATCCTGGCCGAAGGCTGCCGCGATGCCCTGGTGCTGTGGGGTGATGTACTGGTCGATGGCCACAACCGTTTCGGCATCTGCCAGAAACACGGCCTGCCGTTCAATACCGTGCAGAACACCCGCTTCCAGAGCATGGAAGACGTGCACCTGTGGATGATCGAGCAGCACCTGGGCCGCCGCAGCGTGTCCGACTTCCAGCGCGGCGTGCTGGCGCTCCGCAAGCGCGACATCCTGGCGGCCCGCAAGCAGGTCGAGCAGGCGCAGCTGCAGCGCGAGAGCGACGGCACCGCCGACGTCGTCGAAGACGCAGGTGAGGACAGCCCGCCGTGGGAACCGGCGCCGAAGATCAGCCGCGCCGAGCTGGCCCGCGAGGCCAAGCTGAGCACCAGCCAGGTCGGCATGATCGAACGCATCCACGCCCAGGCCGCGGCCGAGGTGGTGGAAGCGGTGAAGGCCGGCGTGATCTCGATCAGCGCTGCCGCTGCCGTGGCCGACCTGCCGGAAGACGAGCAGCGCGCTGCCGCCGCCGGTGGCAAGGACGAGCTGAAGCAGGCCGCCAAGCGCGTGCGCGAGTCCAAGCGCAAGCCGCGCGCACCAAAGCCGGAAGCAGCCGAGATGGACTTCGAGGAAGCAGACGAAGAGCAGATCGCCAGCCGCGACGCCGAGGTGCTGTCGGCGCTGGAACAGCTGGGTGAGGACGCCCCAGCGCTGCGCCGCCGCGTCGTCGCGCTGACCCGCGAGAACGACACCCTGCGCGCGCAGCTGGCCGCGCTGCGCAAGCAGCTCGAAGCGCTCTGAACCAACGGGTAGTGCCGGCCGCTGGCCGGCAACCCCATGAACGTATCGGGTGGACTGCAGATGCCGGCCAGCGGCCGGCACTACCAGATGCTCATGCCGTGCCGGTTAGACTTCAGGCATGACGCCTGCCAACGATCCGCGCCGCGCACAGCTGCAGCGCCTGAAAGCCCTCGCGCTGGGCCTGCTGCTGTTGATGCTGGCCGGTTTCGCGGTCAGCCATTGGCAGGGCGAGCGCGGCATCTGGGCGTGGGTTTCGGCCTTCTGCGAAGCAGCAGCCGTGGGCGCACTGGCCGACTGGTTCGCCGTCGTTGCCCTGTTCCGGCGGCCGATGGGCCTGCCGATTCCGCATACGGCAATCATCCCGCGCAGCAAGGAACGCATCGGCGACAGCCTCGCCCTGTTCGTGCGCGACCAGTTCCTGGAGCCGGGTGTGCTGCTGGCCAAGCTGCAGGTGTTCGATCCGGCCAGCCGCCTCGGCAGTTGGCTGGCCGATCCGGCGCGCTCACGGATGCTGGCCGACATGGCCCGCGGCTGGGCCCTGCAGGCACTGGACTTCTTCGACGAAACCGCGGTGCGCCGGCAGCTGCACACCTTCGTGGTGCAGCAGCTGCGGCAGTGGAATGCCGCCGCCACCGCCGGTGAGTTGCTGGCCCTGCTCACCGCCGACGGACGCCACCAGCGCGTGCTGGACGAGGGCCTGCAGCGGCTGGGGCGCTGGCTGGAGCAGCCGGAAGTGAAGGAGCGCGCCTCACAGCTGATCGTGCGTTACATCCAGCGCGAATGGCCGACGCTGTCGAGCACGGTGAACTGGGTCAAGCCGATCGACGAGATCGGCGACAGCCTGGCCGAGCGACTGGCGCGGGCGGTACTGGAAGAACTGCAGCAGGTACTGGCCGAGCCGCAGCATCCGCTGCGCCAGGACTACGAGACCTGGCTGCAGAACTACGTGCAGCGCCTGCGCGAGGATCCGGCCCTGGCCGAACGCATCGAACAGCTCAAGCAGGAAATGATCGATCACCCCGCCCTGCAGGACTACGTGCAGGGGCTGTGGGCGCGCATCCATGCCAGCCTGCGCGCGGACCTGCAGCGTGAGGATTCAGCGCTGGTCGGGCACCTGCAGCGCAGCCTGGCCTCGCTGGGCAGCAGCCTGCAGGCCGACCCGGCCCTGCGCGACGCGCTGAACCAGCATCTGCTGGAGGGCGCCCAACGTCTGACCGGCCGCCTGCGCGAAGGCGTGACCACGCATATCGCACAGACCGTGAAGAGCTGGGACGAACGGCACCTGGTCGAGCAGCTGGAACTGAGCGTGGGCCGCGACCTGCAGTTCATCCGCTTCAACGGCACCCTGGTCGGCGGCCTGATCGGCCTGCTGCTGCATGCGGCAACGATCCTTTTCCGCTTCTGAAGCCCCCTCTGGATCACCGTCCACGCGGGCATGCGCACCATCACACTTGATTAACGAAATGCGAATGCCTATCATTTGCTAATCGGTTGTACGCTTAGCCAAGCGGGGCACGGAAGCACGCACCCACCCGCCCCTTCGCCCGTGTACATCCCCCGACTACCGGGTCGCCCGCGCTGCGCGGGTGGCGCACCGTCGATGGGACTCGCTGGGCGACGTGCGCGGAGCGCGCGACTGCTGCGTCTGCGCATTCCATCGCCTGTTTCGTCCTGCATGGAATCGCACCGATGGCAACGCCGCTGAACCTCCCTCGTCCCACTCTGCTGGCCCTGGCCGTGACCGCACTGATGATCGCACCGCTGGCCCACGCCGACGGCACCGCCGAATCCTCCGCGCGCACGCTGGATACCGTGAAGGTGACCGCCGACGGCGAGATTCCCAACAGCTATACGGTCAAGGGCGCGCGCAGTGCGACCAAGCTGGACCTGTCGCTGCGCGAGACGCCGCAGTCGGTGACGGTCATCACGCGCCAGCGCCTGGACGACATGGGCCTGTTCTCGCTGTCGGACGTGATGGGCCAGGTGACCGGGGTCAGCGTGTCGGTCACCGACAGCGAGCGCATCAACTATGTCTCGCGCGGCTACACCATCGACAATTTCCAGATCGACGGCATGCTCAACACGTTCGGTGGCTCGGTCAAGACCAACACCGACAACGTGATCTACGAGCGCATCGAAGTGATCCGCGGCGCCACCGGCCTGACCACCGGTGCCGGCGATCCGTCCGGCACCATCAGCATGATCCGCAAGCGCCCCACCGACTCGTTCCAGATGGGCGCCAACCTCACGGTGGGACGATGGGGCAACCGCCGCCTGGAAGCCGACCTCGGTGGCCCGATCGCCTGGGACGGGCGCATCCGCGCCCGCGTGGTCGCCGCCAAACAGCAGAGCGATTCGTTCCGCGACGTCTATGCACTGGACAAAGACGTGTTCTACGGCATCGTGCAGGCCGACCTGAGCGACAGCACGCTGTTCGAGGTGGGTTACGAATACCAGTCGCCGCGCACCACCGGCGTGACCTGGGGCGTAGTGCCGTACTGGGGCGCCGATGGCGCGCCGGCCAACCTGCCGCGCTCGACCAACCTGTCGGCGTCATGGAGCGCTTGGCCGATCGTGGAGAAGACCAGCTTCGCGCGCCTGGAGCAGCAGTTGGGCAACGGCTGGTCGGTGAAGGGCAACGTCAGCCACGCCGTGCGCGATACCGATGGCAGCGTGTGGTACGGGGCGGCCGGCTATCCGCGCGCCGATGGCACCGGCGTCACCTCCTACATCTCGCACTTCAACGAGCACAGCACGATGGACGTGTTCGACGTCAACGTCGGTGGCCCGTTCCGGTTGTTCGGTCGTGAGCACGAACTGGTGTTCGGGCTGGGCCAATCGGTGCGCAAGGGCGAATCCGAGGCGATGTCGTTCGATTCCAGCGCACCGGGCTACTCGCAGGTGCCCGACTGGCGCCACTGGACCGGCGAGGTGCCGGTACTCCCGGTGACCCGCTTGGGTCGCCTGTCGTCGCAGGACGAACTGCGCCAGCGTGCCGCCTATGTAGCGGCTCGCCTGCGCCTGGCCGATCCGTTGCTGGCCGTGGTGGGCGCCCGCTATGGCAGCTGGGAAACCCGCAAGTGGACCTATGGCTACGACGCCAACGGCAACCGCAACAGCATTACCCGCACCGGCTACCGGCCGGACGACATGCTCACTCCGTATGCCGGCCTGGTCTACGACTTCAATTCGATCTTCAGCGGTTATGTCAGCTACACCGACATCTTCAAGCCGCAGAACTACCGCGACCGCAACGGCAATTATCTGGAGCCGGTGGTCGGCGACATGTACGAAGCAGGCATCAAGGCCGAGTTCTTCGGCGGCCTGCTCAATGCCTCCGCCGCCGTGTTCGAGGGCAAGCAGGACAACGTCGCCGAGATCGATGATTCGGTGCCGGTGAACTCCCTGCCCGATGGCAGCCAGGCCTACCGCTCCACCGGCAAGGGCAACAAGGTGAAGGGCTGGGAGATCGAAACCCAGGGCAGCATCGGCGAGCAGTGGAACGTCTCGGCCGGCTTCGCCCACACCGTCATCCGCAACAAGGACGGCGTACTGCAGCGGACCACCGCACCGCAGGATACCTTCCGGCTCAACACCAGCTGGCGCCCCGGCGGTATCGATGGCCGCTTCTGGCTGGGCGGTGGCGTGACCTGGCAGAGCCGCATCTGGAGCACCAGCACCAAGCCCGATCGCAGCAAGGCCAACATCACCCAGGACGCGTTCTACCTGGTCAACCTCGCCGGCGGCTACCGCTTCAACGAAAACTTCAGCGCCCAGCTGAACATCAACAACCTGCTGGACAAGAAGTACTTCAACAACGTCGGTTTCTACAACGGCGTGTACTGGGGCGAACCACGCAACGTCACCGTGACACTGCGCTGGAAGCTCTGACCCTCGATGGATGGCGCTGGTTCTGCGACCAGCTCCCGGCCACGGATGGCCAATCCCGGCGCGCTGCGGTGCGCCGGCCTTCTTCCTTTTAACCCTGCAGGAACGCCGTGGACCGCTCGCCCGCAACCGCCAGCCCCCGCACCTTCTTCTCCAACCCGCGCTGGGGCGTGCTGTCACGCTCGTTGGCTGCAATCTTCGGCGGCTACGCGCTGGCCTCGGTGACCAGCGTGTTCTGCGCGGTGGCCCTGCCCGGTGCTCGCGGCCAGACCGTGCTGACCGGCATGCTGCTGGCGATTCTGGTGGCCGCCTGCGCGGCGCTGTGGGCATTCGCCACCCGCAGCGCGCTGCGTGCGTGGGTTGGCATTCTCGCTCCCACCCTGCTGATGGCAGCCATTGCGCGCCTGCTGGGGGCCTGGGCATGAAGAACGGATTCCGCCAGTCGATGGCCTGGCTGCACACCTGGACCGGCCTGCTGGTCGGCTGGTTGCTGTTGCTGATTTTCATGGCCGGCACGGCCAGCTACTACCGCGAGGAAATCAGCCGCTGGATGCGCCCGGAACTGCCCTCCAGCAACGTCAGCATCGATGTGGCCGCGCAGCGTGCCGTAGACTACCTGCAGGCCAACGCCGCGCAGGCCGAGAACTGGTTCGTCACCCTGCCGCAGCCGCGCAACCCCGCCATGCAGATGTTCTGGCGGCTGCCGCCGGAGCTGGCCGATCCCAGCCGTGGCCGTCGCGGTGGCTTCGGCGACGCAACACTGGACCCGAACACCGGGCAGGCGCTGAAGGCGCGCGAGACCCGAGGCGGTGATTTCTTCTACCGCCTGCATTTCGACCTGCACTACATCCCGGTGCTGTGGGCGCGCTATCTGGTCGGCTTCTGCGCGATGTTCATGCTGGTGGCAATCATCACCGGCGTCATCACCCACAAGAAAATCTTCAAGGACTTCTTCACCTTCCGCAAGGACAAGGGTCTGCGTTCCTGGCTCGATTTCCACAACGTCAGCGCGGTGATGGCCCTGCCCTACCACGCGATGATCACCTACACCGGCATCGTCACCCTGATGATCATGTACCTGCCGTGGGGCGTGAAGGTGGCTTACCCGCAGGACGAGGACAAGTTCTTCAGCGAAGCCTTCGGCGGCATGCCGGAGGTGACCGCGCCGGCCGAAGGCCGCGCCACGCCGCTGCCGATCGCGCAGCTGCTGGACAGCGCGCGAGCGCATTGGCACGGCGTGGAGGTGGCCGGCTTCACCGTATCCAACCCGGGCGCGGCCAATGCAGTGATCGACATCCGCCAGCGTGACGGCAAGCGCCTGTCCACCGACACCCCGGCCGTGCGCTACGACATGGTCAACGGAACACTGCTGGAAGAAACACCGCCTTCCGGTGGTGCCACCGCCACCCGCGGCGTGCTGTACGGCCTGCACCTGGCGCGCTTCGCCGACTGGGGCCTGCGCGCACTGTTCTTCCTGTCTGGACTGGTCGGCTGCCTGATGGTGGCCAGCGGCGTGGTGCTGTGGGCGGTGAAGGAACGGCCCAAGCACGCCAAGAGTGGCCGCACCGGCTTCGGCCTGCGCCTGGTCGATGCGCTGAACATCGGCACCGTGGCCGGCCTGCCGATCGCCTTCGCCGCCTACTTCTGGGGCAACCGCCTGCTGCCGTTGGACATCGCCGAGCGCTCCAGCGCCGAGGCCAACGTGTTCTTCTACGCCTGGGGTGCGGCACTGCTGGCCGCCTTCATCTGGCCCAAGCGGATGATGTGGGCCTGGCAGCTGTACCTGGGCGCGGCCGCGTTCGCGCTGGTGCCGGTGGTCAATGCGCTGACCACGCATGCGCACCTGGGCAACACCCTGCGCAACGGGGACAGGGTGTTGGCGGGCTTCGATCTGTCGATGATCGCGTTCGGCGCGATGCTGGCGCTGTGCGGCTGGCGCATGCAGCGCTGGACGCCACCACTGTCTGCGGCCGAGAAGAAGAAGCGTGCCGCCGCGGCGGCAGCCAAGGCCCCGGTGGACGCTGCGGAAACCGCCGAAGCGGAGGCCAGCGCATGATGCTGCTGGCGTTGACCCTGTCGTTCTCTGCGTTCACCGCGTTGTCGCTGGCGATGGAGAAGCACCAGCACGATCTGCACGGCAAGGCGGCAGCCACCCCGGCACGGCGCACGCAGTGGCGGGTGCTGGGCTGGGTACTGCTGGCGGTAGCGTTCGCACTGTGCGTGGTCGACCACGGCTGGGCGATGGGCCCGGTGCTGTGGCTGGGCGTGATGACCGTGGGCGGCGTGGCGTTGTCGTTCGGGTTGTACCCGTACCGGCCGAAGTGGATCGCACCACTGGCGATCGCGCTGCCCGTGGCCGGGCTGCTGGTGGCGTTGGTGTAGCAGAGCCATCGGGGTCGGATCCCTTGCGCGCAGCGCAAGGGCTCTGACCCCGGGTACGTAGATCCGGATGGGGTCAGAGCCCCTGCGCTTCGCGCAGGGGATCCGACCCCGGGCGTCGGCTTACCCCAACCGCTTCAGTTCCCACGCGCGGTGGATGCGCGCGTTGCGCTCGAAGTCCGGGCCGATGGTGCGCGCGGTGATCTCGCGGCACTGGGCGAACTCGGCGATGGCGTTCTCTTCCAGCTTGAAGCGGCGGAAGTTGTTGGAGAAATACAGCACGCCGCCCGGCGCCAGTCGCGCCACCGCCGCGCGCAGCAGCTTCAGCTGTTCGCGCTGCACGTCGAAGTCATCGGCGCGCGCCGAGTTGGAGAAGGTCGGCGGGTCACAGAAGATCACGTCGTACTGGCCTCGGTCGCCTTCCAGCCACCCCATCGCATCGGCCTGCACCAGCAGGTGCTGGTTGCCGCCCTGCCCGTTCAGCGCCAGGTTGTCGTAGCACCACTGCAGGTAGGTCGCCGACAGGTCGACGCTGGTGGTGCTGGCCGCACCGGCAACAGCCGCCTGCACACTGGCCACGCCGGTGTAGCAGAACAGGTTGAGGAAGCGCTTGCCACGCACCTGCTCGGCCATCATCCGGCGCAGCGGGCGGTGGTCGAGGAACAGGCCGGTGTCCAGGTAGTCGAACAGGTTCACCTGCAGCAGCGCGTTGTTCTCGCGCACCACGATGAACTCGTCACGCTGCTCGAAGCGGCCGTACTTGCTGCCGCCCTTGCCGCGCTCACGCGACTTCATCGACACCTGTTCCGGCGGCACGCCGAATACTTCGCGCGCAGCGGCCAGCAGTTCGTTGCGGCGGCGGCGCACGTCGTTCTCCGGAATCGCCGCCGGTGCGGCGTATTCCTGCACATGCAGGAAGGTACGGCGCTTGCCGCCGTCTTCCTCGTAGACGTCGATGGCGGCTGCGTACTCCGGCAGGTCGGCGTCATAGGCGCGGAAGCAGGTGATGTCCTCGCGGGCACGCCAGCTCTTGAACTTCTTCAGGTTCTTGCGCAGGCGGTTGGCCACCATCTGCGCACCTTCGCTCAGCTCGCGCGGCTGTGCCGGATCACGGCCCGGCACGGCGATCGGATCGCAGACGATCAGCGCGCATTCCAGCGCACCGTTGAACATCTGGTACTTCTTGCCCGCACGCAGGCCGGTGGCGAAGGCCAGTTCGTCGTTGCCGCACAGCAGGCTGGCGCGCCACTGCGGTACGGCCTTCTGCAGGGCGTTGCCCAATGCGCGATACAGCGCCGGATCGGCGGCCAGGCGCTCGTCGTACGGCGGGTTGCAGACCACCGCACCGATTTCCTGTTCCGGCGCGGCCAGGTCGGCCACATCGGCGCGGGTGAAGCGGATCGCGTGGGCGACACCCGCGACCTCGGCATTCTCGCGTGCCGCCTGGATCGCGGTCGGGTCGATGTCGCTGCCGTGGATGACCGGCTTCAGCGCGGCCAGGCCAGCTGCTTCGCGGTCACGTGCCTCGCTCTGGATGGTCTTCCAGGCGACCTTGTCGAAACCCAGCCAGCGGCTCGGCGGCAGGCTGCCATGGCGCATCAGGCCCGGGGCGACGTCGGCGGCCATCAGCGCGCCTTCGATCAGCAGCGTGCCGCTGCCGCACATCGGGTCCAGCAGGCCGCCACCGGCAGCGTGCAGGCGCGGCCACTGCGCGCGCAGCAGCAGCGCGGCGGCCAGGTTTTCCTTCAGCGGCGCCTCGTGGGCGGCACCTCGCCAGCCACGGCGATGCAGCGGGCCGCCGCCGAGGTCGATCGACAGCGAGGCACGACCCTTGCGCAGCGACAGGTTGACGCGCACATCGGGCAGGTCGGTGTTGACCGACGGCCGCTCCAGGCCTTCATCACGCATGCGGTCGACGATGGCGTCCTTGATCCGCTGCGCGGCGAAGCGGGCGTGGGTGATCTTGTCGCCTGACACATGTGCGTCCACCGCCAGGGTCATTTCCGGCTTGATGTGTTCATGCCACGGCAGCGCACGCACACCGTCGTACAAGGCCTGCTCGTCCGGGCAGTCGAACTCGTCGATCGGCCACAGCACGCGGCTGGCCAGGCGCGACCACATCACGATCCGCAGCGCCTGCTCCAGTTCGCCCTCGGCGTTGACGCCGGCAATGGTGGCAGTGGCCTTGCCAAGGCCCAGGGCCGACAGTTCATCGGCAAGCAGGTATTCCAGGCCCTTGGCGCAGGAGACGAAGAATTTCACGGGATCGGTTCGCAGGTGGTCGGGCGCGGCACAGGGGCCGGGCCAGTCGGAAAGGAGGGCCGTAGTCACGGCCGGCAGGCCCGCGCCGGGGGCGGCGGGGCTGCCATTGTAGTCAATGCGGGCGGGCGCGCCGTGCGCCCGGGCTTCACAGCTGGCGCAGCAGGCGCTCGAAGGCCTGCGCGGAGGCCTCCACGTGGTGTTCCAGGCGGTGGCCGTCGTCGACCAGCAGCAGCTGCGCCGAACGCGCCTGCGCCCAGGCAATCACCCCGGCGGCCGGTACCACCTCGTCGTGCCAGGCCTGCACCACCGTGGTCGGCACCGCAGCGGCATCCAGCGCCGGCATCGGGCCCATGGTGGTCGGCGGCACCATCAGGAACAGCCCGGCCACCGGCACCTGCAACGAGGCGATGGCGGAGATATAGGCGCCCAGGCTGGAGCCGGCCAGCACCACCGGGCCCTGCTGGGCCGCGATGGCGGTGCGCTCGACCAGACGGCGCAGCCGGGTCGGCACGTCACCTACGCGGCTGACCTCGCTCATCGCGTCCAGGTCGGTGTAGTCCGGGCGCTCGTGGGTCCAGCCCAGCCGCTGCGCCACGTCGGCCAGCGCGGTGACCTTGGTCGCTTCCGGGCCGCTCTCGAAGCCATGCGACAGGATGCAGTGGCCGCGGCTCATGCGCGTACTCCGTGCGAGCGGGTCAACGAGGAAAGGGAAGGCAGGTTCATGCCGCAATGCTAGCATCGCCGGATGCCCAACCCGCTCCTGCCCGGCCTGCAGCTGCAGCCCCTGCCCTACGAAGACCGTCTGCCACTGCGCGACCCGGCCACGCTGGAGATGGTGGTGATCCACTGCACCGAGCTGCCCGATCTGGCGATGGCCCGCGAGTACGGCGAGCGCGTGCTGTATGACAGTGGCGCCGGCAACAGCGGGCATTTCTATATCGACCGCGATGGCAGCGTGGTGCAGTACGTGGCACCGGAACGCGTGGCCCACCACGTGCGCGGCATGAACGCACACACGCTGGGCATCGAGCTGGTCAATACCGGCCGCTACCCGCACTGGTTCGACAGCCGCCAGCAGGCGATGGATGAGCCCTACACCGAGGCGCAGCTGCAGGCGCTGGAGCAGCTGCTGCTGGCGCTGGTAGCGCGCTACCCGTCGCTGCGGCGGATTGTCGGGCATGACCAGCTGGATCTGGAGCGGGTGCCGGCCAGTGATGACCCGACGCTGATGGTGGCGCGCAAGCGTGACCCGGGGCCGTTGTTCCCGTGGGCACGGATCCTGGCGAAGGTGCCGTTGCAGGGGTTGAGGTGAGAGTTTGCAGGGCTGCGCCCTGCACCTGCAGAAGCAGAAGCCGAAGCCGAAGCCAGAGCAAAAGCAAATGCAGAAGCTGACTTCCTGAGGGGAGGCGGGGTGGGTCCGGTTGCGGGGGACGCTGCAAGTACGTCCATGTAAGCTCGGTCGCCGCATCCATGCGGCTCACGCCCCCGCAACCGGACCCACCCCGCCTTCGACAGTTTCCCGCTGCTGTTGGTGGGTGCCGACCGTTGGTCGGCACGGGGTCGGATCCCGTTGCTACGCAACGGGCTCTGACCCCGATTTACGCTCGATGGGGTCAGAGCCGTTTTCCGTTGGAAAACGGATCCGACCCCGCCTGGCTCAGGCGCCGGTTGCCACCGGGCGGCTGCTGTCGCTGACCCACCCGCTCCAGGAATCGGCATAGATGCGTGCGCCGCTCAGGCCCGCGCTTTCCATCGCCAGCAACAGGTGGCAGGCGGTCACGCCGGAGCCGCACATCAGCACCACCTGCTGCGGGTCGCGGTTGCCGATCACGCCCTGCAGTTCGGCGCGCAGTTCCTGTGCGTCGCGCAGGCGGCCGTCGGCAACGTTCAACGCAAACGGGCGGTTGACCGCTCCCGGCACGTGGCCGGCGACCGGGTCCAGCGGCTCCACTTCGCCGCGGAAGCGCTCGCCTGCGCGTGCGTCGACCAACCAGCCCGGCGCGTGCTTCAGGCGTGCGCTGATTTCATCGGCATTGGCAATCTGGGTGGTGTCGAAACGGCCCGGGTAAGCCGGCAGCGCGGTCACCTCATCCTGCCCCGTCGCCAAGGGGTGCCCTGCGGCCTGCCAAGCGGCGATGCCGCCGTCGAGCACGGCGACCTTGCGGTGCCCGATCAGGCGCAGCAGCCACCACAGGCGCGAGGCGGCCATGCTGCCGTCACTGCCGTCGTAGACCACCACCTGGGTGTCGGGACCAATACCCCACTGGCCGAGCTTCGCGGCGAAGGCATCGCTGTCCGGCAGTGGATGACGGCCGTGGCCGCTGCGGGTCAGATCCGACAGGTCCCGATTGAGGTCGGCATACACCGCGCCTGGAACATGCCCCGCCAGATACTGGCCGCTACCCGCCTGCGGGTCGGCCAGCGAGGACCGCGCATCGACCACGCGTACGGCGGTGCTGGCGGTGGCGCGCGCGTCGACCACGCGCACGCCCTCGCCCAACGCGGCGGCCAGGGTGGCGACATCGACCAGGGTGGTCCACGGCGGATCGATCGGCTTCATTGCACTTGCTCCAGGCGGCGACGCAGGTTGTAGAGAATGGCCGCGGTGGCTCCCCAGATACGCTGGCCGGGCCAGCCGTATTCGAGGACGTGGCGGATGCGGCCGCGATGGTTGATTTCGACCTGGCGCAGGTTGTCGGCGGCCATCAGGTAGTCCAGCGGCACCTCGAACACTTCGGCCACTTCGCTGGGCTGCGGTACCGGCACGAAGTCCGGATCGACCACGGCTACCACCGGCGTGACCCGGTAGCCAGTGATCGTCACAAAGGGATCGAGATAACCCAGCGCCTGCACCTGGCCCGGAGCCAGTGCGATTTCTTCCTGGCTCTCACGCAGCGCGGCCGCCAGTGCGTCGCGGTCATCAGGCTCGGTGCGTCCGCCGGGAAAGCCAACCTGGCCACCATGGGTGCGCAGGGTTTCGGTGCGACGGGTGAGGATGACCTGTGCGCCGTTGGCGCGCGGCACGATGCCGGCCAGCACGGCGGCTTCCACGGGTGGCCCGGGCGGCAGCAGGTCACTCAGTTCGCTGCGGTTCCAGCCGTCGCCGGCCGGCGGCTCGGCCAGTGGATGCAGCGCGCGCATCAGGCGTTCGTGATCGGCCAGCGAGCCGCGCAATGATTGCTGCAGCTGTTCACGCAGGGGTTGCACGCGATGCAGGATGCGGCTGCGCTCCTCGTTGCTCATCGACGACCACCGTGCGATTTCATCGATGTGCCGCCCGCAGCCGGTGCATTGCCGGTCCGGATCCAGCGTGCACACTCCGATGCAGGGACTTGCGACAACACGCGCCGTTTCTTCCATTGTTTGCACCCGGCAACAGTAGCGCGATCGGGCTGAATTTGCGCGGGGTGCAGATGCGGTGCGTGGCACCGTCGCGCTCCGCGCAAACAAAAACGCGCCGGTGGGATCACCGGCGCGTTTCGTTTACCGCTTCGATTTACTTGACGCTGACCAGCTTGATCTCGAACTGCACAGCCACGTTCGGCGGGAACGGGGTGCGCGGGTCGGCACCGTAGGCCTGGTCCGGTGGCAGGGTGACTTCCCACTTCGAGCCAGCCGGCATCTGCAGCAGGGTCTCGCGCATGGCCTTCATTTCGACTTCGCTGACCTTGATCGACGGAATCTGCTGGGCCGGGCGGGCTTCGGTCGGGCGCTGGCCGTACGGGAACGGACCGGCCACTTCCAGCTGCACGGTGCTGGCCTGGGTCGGCTTGGCGCCCTTGCCGGCTTCGATCACGCGGTACTGGACGCCGCTCGGCAGGGACTGCACGCCGGCCTTGGCCTTGTTCGCCGCGATGAACTGATCGCTCTTGGTCTTGTTTTCGGCAGCAGCCTTTTCGTACTCGGCCTTGGCAGCCTGGGCACGGCCCTGCTCGCGCTTCTGGAACGCTTCAACGGCCGGCTTCAGCTGGTCGGCGGTGATCGCCGGCTGCTTCTTGGCGTAGGCGTCCTGCAGACCCTTCACCACCGAGTTGATGTCCAGCTGCTCACCACGACCGGTCAGCTCCGCCAGGTTGTTGCCGTAGTCGTAACCGAAGTAGTAGCTCAGCTTGCCCTTTTCGGACGAGACGTCCTGGGCGAAGGCATTGCCCGTCAGGGCCAGGGCCGCGACGGCGACCGCGATAGAACGCAACTTCATCAAACAGTTCTCCAGGGGTGGTAACTCAGGGACGTTCTGCGCCGCCCTGAGGCGACGGGTTAGGATAACGGGCACAACGTGTAACCGCTACTCACGATGCAGGCTAAGACCCGTCTGCGTTGGCGGAGTTCAATCTCACTTTTTTTTAACGTTTCAGGAGTTTCCCCGTGGCCGATGCCCTGATCGCTGTCGCCGACGACGGCGCCATCCGCACCGTGACCGTCCAGCGCCCGGACAAGCTCAACGCCTTGAATGCCGCGACCCTGCAGGCGCTGGCCGAGGCGTTCAGCGCCGCCGCCGCCGACCCGGACGTGCGCGTGGTGGTGCTGACCGGTGCCGGTCCGAAGGCTTTCGTGGCCGGGGCCGACATTGCCGAGATGAACACACTCAGCGCGGTTCAGGGACGTGATTTCTCTCTGCTCGGCCAGGCCCTGATGCGTCAGATCGAGCGCATGCCCAAGCCGGTGATCGCACGCGTGAACGGCTTCGCCCTGGGCGGCGGCCTGGAACTGGCGATGGCCTGCCACCTGCGCATCGCTGCAGATACGGCCAAAGTCGGGCAGCCGGAAATCAACCTCGGCCTGATTCCCGGCTTCGGCGGCAGCCAGCGCCTGCTGCGCCTGTGCGGCCGCGCCGCCACCCTGGAGCTGTGCCTGTTGGGCGCACCGATCAACGCGGCGCGTGCGCTGGAACTGGGCATCGTCAACGAGGTGGTGCCGGCCGACGCGCTGGACAACCGCGTGCAGGACATCGCCCGCCAGCTGGCACGCTCGGCGCCGCTGGCCCTGCGTGGCCTGCTCGATGCGGTGCACGTGGGCGGCGAATGCAGCCTGGAGGCCGGGCTGGAATACGAAAGTGCGCAGTTCGGCCTGCTGTTCGCCACCGAGGACATGCGCGAAGGCACCAGCGCCTTCCTGCAGCGCCGCCCGCCGGCCTTCCAGAACCGCTGACGCCATGGCATCCCGACCCAACCCCGCGCAGTTGTTCGCCCGGGTCCAGGCAGACGATCTCGATGGTGCCCTGCAGGCAGGCCTGATGGACTACGTCGCCCGCGCTGGCGACGAACAGCTGCTGCCCGGCCACCCGGACCTTCCGCGACGCCTGCAGCTGGCGCAACAGCAGTTGCACGCAGCATGGGCCGCCCGCGAACGCTACCGCGCCCGTGCGGTGCGGCTGGCCCGCCGGGAAGCCGAACGCGACGCACGGCGCATGCCCGCCCCGGCGCCGGACGTGAAACCTGCCCTGCCCGCCGCGGCGGCCGCCATCCTCGCCCGGGCCAAGGCCCGCGCCAGCGGCAAGGAGCAGTAATGGCCACCACGAAGAAGACCCCGCGCGCGCCGGCGCGGCGTGGCGGCACGATGCCGCGCGCCGACGTGGTGGAGATGTTCACCCGCCTGCGCGAACTCAATCCGCACCCGAAGACCGAACTGGAGTACAGCTCACCGTTCGAACTGCTGGTGGCGGTCGCGCTGTCGGCGCAGGCCACCGACGTAGGCGTCAACAAGGCCACGCGCCGCCTGTTCCCGGTCGCCAATACCCCGGCAAAGATCCTCGCGCTTGGCGAGGACGGGCTGAAGCAGTACATCGCCACCATCGGTCTGTTCAACGCCAAGGCAAAGAACGTGATCGCCACCTGCGCGATCCTGCTGGAGAAGCACGGCGGAGAAGTGCCGCGCGATCGCGATGAACTGGAAGCGTTGCCAGGCGTAGGCCGCAAGACCGCCAACGTGGTGCTCAACACTGCGTTCGGTGAGCCGGTGATGGCGGTGGACACTCATATCTTCCGCGTCTCCAACCGTACCGGCCTGGCCCCGGGCAAGAACGTGCGCGAAGTGGAAGACAAACTGGTGAAGGTGATTCCGGCCGAGTTCCTGCTCGACGCGCATCACTGGCTGATCCTGCACGGACGTTATGTGTGCAAGGCGCGCAAGCCGGATTGCCCGGGCTGCGTGATCGCCGACCTGTGCCGGTTCAAGGAAAAGACCACGGCCGAGGCGTGAACGCGTTCGTGGTGTGACAAAACAAGGACGGCGGGCACAGGGCCCGCCGTCTTTGCTTGTAGACAAGAGTGCTTCAGGAGATCAGAACGACAGGTCGCCCCAGACGCCGAACTCCTTGGTCTTGTCGTTCTTCTTGTCGCTGGCGTTGGCCAGGTGCGTGTACTTGTACACGGTCGACAGCTTGAGGTTCTTCATGACCGGGAACTCGACACCGACGTTCCAGTACTTGTCGCTCAGGGTCGGGTCCAGGGTCTTGCTGACGTCGGTGTCATCGTAACGACCAAACACGTTGATGCCGCCGTCGGTGACGCGCACGCTGCCCCACACCGACCAGCCGCTGGTCTTGTCGGTGGCAACGGTCAGCACGTTGTTGAGGTTCTTGGCCTGGAAGTACTCGCCACCGACGCGGAAGTTGCTGTCGGCGTAGGCCACCATCGCGTTGGCGCGGGTGTAGGTGTTCTCGGCGCTCTGGATGTCGGTTTCCTTGCCCAGCTTGCCGCTGTAGCCGCCGACGGCAACCACGAAGTTCTCGTTCGGGGTGTAGGCCACGCGGCCTTCCACGTCCATGCCCTTGCTGCGGGTCGGGTTCTTGTAGCCGGCGCCGGACACGACCGACACGGCGTAGTTGAAGTTGTTGCCCAGGTTGCCGAAGCCATGCAGACCCCAGTCGGAAGAGTTGCCGTACTTCAGGCGGTCGGTCAGGGTGTTCTCGACATAGCGCATGCCGTAGAACTTCTCGACGTACGGGATCCACGGCATGTCGGCGGCACCGACGCGCAGGTTGAAGGCCGGGTCGAAGCTGCCCTGCACGTAGGCCTTCTTGACGAACAGTTCGGTGTTGCCGATGGCCGAGCTGTACTGGAAGTCGGTGGTCAGGTTCACCGACCAGATGTCGTTGAACTTGTGGTCGACGGTCAGGTAGAAGCGCTTGACGTCCAGGCCGGTGCCGCTGGCGGCGGTGTCCTTGCCGTTGCTGGTCTTGTCGATGTTGGTCAGGTCGAAGAACATGCGACCGCCAATCTTGTTGTCATTGACCAGCTTGGCCAGCTTGTCGACGCTGGTCTGGGTCTTCTGCGCACCTTCCAGGGCCTGGGCCTGGGTGATGTTCACTTCAGACTGCGCATCGGACTGCGCCTGCAGCGCCTGCGAATCGTTCTGCAACTGCTGGACCTGGGCCTGCAGCGCAGCGATCTGTGCCTGAAGCTGCTGCAGCTGAGCCTGGGATACGCCCGAGCTGGCGGGGGCTGCGAAGGCGTCGGCGGAAACCAGACCGAGGCTTGCAACGACCGCGGCGGCGAGCAAATGGGAACGCATTTTGGATTTCTCCAGAGGGTTGGAATGGCTTGGGCAGAACGCCACGCCGGCAGGCCGGTCAAGCGTTTTGCGAACGTTCCGTTAAAACCATGACAGCCGAATGACAGATTGAGCACCAACCACAGATTTCTTCGTGCGGTCATGCGTACGACTCATTTGCGGGCACATGCTTGTCGATCCCATGCGGCATATGGCGTCATGTATCAGCGTCCCGGCCCGGACCGACCGCCGCGCAGCCCTCACCTGCATCGATGGTTTCGTGTGGATGACGCGGCATCACTGCGGAATGCCGGGCCGGGACGGCATTGACGACCACAGCGGACAGGTCATCAGCGACATATAGAACGTGATCTCAGCTGGCTTACGTCTGCCTCCGGCGCATTGGTCATCCCGTTGCCAGCAGCACCCAGAACCTTCACGCCCCTGCTGTACGGGCACCGGGCAGCGCTGTAACGGTTACGTCATACAACGGTCCCTGCGCTGTCATCGAACCGTTATGGAATGTGCGCCGGGCGGGTAACCCCGCATCCCAATCAA
Organism: Stenotrophomonas maltophilia; assembly: GCF_002138415.1. Classification (NCBI taxonomy): domain Bacteria; kingdom Pseudomonadati; phylum Pseudomonadota; class Gammaproteobacteria; order Lysobacterales; family Lysobacteraceae; genus Stenotrophomonas; species Stenotrophomonas maltophilia. Next base: position 1,523,678 of record NZ_CP015612.1, on the reverse strand, counting down.
CCCAGGAGCCACCCCGTGATCCACGCCTTCAAGTCGCGCGTTGCCGTTGCCGTCTTCGCAGCGTCGTCCGTGTTCGCCGCCAACGCCGCTGAAATCACCGGCGCGGGCGCCTCGTTCATCTACCCGGTGATGTCGAAGTGGTCGGCCGACTACAACGCCGCCACCAGCAACAAGGTCAACTACCAGTCGATCGGTTCCGGCGGCGGCATTGCGCAGATCAAGGCCAAGACCGTTGATTTCGGCTCCTCCGACGCCCCGCTGAAGCCGGAAGAACTGGCGGCTTCGGGCCTGGCCCAGTTCCCGTCGGTGATCGGCGGCGTGGTGCCGGTGGTCAACGTGGCCGGCATCGCCCCGGGCGCGCTGAAGCTGGACGGCACCGTGCTGGCCAACATCTTCCTGGGCAAGATCAAGACCTGGAACGACCCGGCCATCGCCGCGCTGAACCCGGGCGTGACCCTGCCGAGCGCCAAGATCACCGTGGTGCACCGTTCGGATGGTTCGGGCACCACCTTCAACTTCGTCAACTACCTGTCCAAGGTCAGCCCGGAGTGGAAGAGCTCGGTCGGTGAAGGCACCTCGGTCCAGTGGCCGGCCGGCATCGGCGGCAAGGGCAACGAAGGCGTTGCTGCCTACGTGAAGCAGATCAAGGGCGGCATCGGCTACGTCGAACTGTCCTACGCGCTGCAGAACAAGCTGTCGTACACCGCGATGAAGAATGCCGCCGGCCGCTTCGTGCAGCCGAGCGACGCCTCGTTCGCCGCCGCTGCTGCCAGCGCTGACTGGGCCAGCGCCAAGGACTTCTACCTGGTGATGACCAACGCCCCGGGCGCCGAGTCCTGGCCGATCACCGCCACCAACTTCATCCTGGTGCACAAGAAGCCGAAGAACGCTGCCAACGGCAAGGCCACCCAGGAGTTCTTCCGCTGGGTCTACAAGAGCGGCGACGCCCAGGCCCGCCAGCTGGACTACGTGCCGCTGCCGGACAGCCTGGTCCGCCAGATCGAGACCTACTGGTCGCAGAACCTGAAGTAAGCAAGCGCGTTCCCCCGCAGGAACGGGATCGGCGGGTCCTCTCTCCCCCGCCGATCCCACCCGGGCGCGAGATCCTCGAGATCTCGCGCTCTTCTTGTTTTTGGGGGTTGGTCGTGAAGAGCGCTGCGCCTGCGCTGATCCATGGGGGAGTCGGTGGGCCAGGGCGTGCAGGACACGCCGTAAACCCGTCCCTGGGGGCTCGGCCACGGCATCCATGCCGTGGACGGTCCTGCACGCCCTGGCCCACCGCCTCTCGACAGTTCATCGGGGGCACGGTGGGGTCATGAAAGGCAGGAGCAAAGGCAAGAGCGTTTGTAGAGCCGAGCCCACGCTCGGCTGGGTGCTGGAGCGTGCGGACCAACGGTCCGCACCTACCGAGGGCAGGGAGCAGCCGAGCATGGGCTCGGCTCTACCTTGCGCCTGCCGTCATATCGGTGCGCAGATCCGGGGCCTCCGGGGCTCTGCGGGATGGGGGCCAACCCCGTGAAACCCTTGTCAGAACGTGATCCAGGACACCTCTGTCATGGTCGTAATACGGCTGTAACAAAAACATCATTTCATAGCCGCATCCGCCGACGCCGTCGGCTCTACCCCGCTATGGAGTGACCATGAAACTGCACTCGGCCGGCCTTGCCGCCCTTTCCCTGGCCATCGCCCTGGGCCTGTCGGCCTGCGGTGGCGACAAGCAGGCCGCGCAGCAGCCGGCTGCCGACGGTGCCGCCGCCCCGGCCGCTGCCGGTGCCAAGGTGACCGCCGAAGTGTCCGGCGCGGGCGCGTCCTTCATCTTCCCGCTGGTGTCCAAGTGGTCGGCTGACTACAACGCCAGCACCGGTGCCAAGATCAACTACCAGTCGATCGGCTCCGGTGGCGGTATCGCCCAGATCAAGGCCGGCACCGTCGACTTCGGCTCCTCCGACAAGCCGCTGAGCAGCGAAGAGCTGGCCCAGGCCGGCCTGGCCCAGTTCCCGTCCGCCATCGGCGGCGTGGTGCCGGTGGTCAACATCGAAGGCCTGGAAACCGGCAAGCTGCGCCTGAGCGGCGCCCTGCTGGCCGACATCTTCCTGGGCAAGGTCAAGACCTGGAACGACCCGGCCATCGTCGCCGCCAACCCGGGCGTGAAGCTGCCGGACGGCAAGATCACCCTGGTCCACCGTTCGGACGGTTCGGGCACCACCTTCAACTTCTCCAACTACCTGTCCAAGGTCAGCCCGGAGTGGAAGAGCAAGGTCGGCGAAGGCACCTCGGTGCAGTGGCCGGACGGCGTCGGTGGCAAGGGCAATGAAGGCGTCGCTTCCTACGTGAAGCAGATCAAGGGCTCGATCGGCTACGTCGAACTGGCCTACGCGCTGCAGAACGGTATGCCGTACACCGCCATGCAGAACGCGGCCGGCAACTGGGTCGAGCCGAGCGCGGAAACCTTCGCCGCTGCAGCCGCCAGCGCCGACTGGGCCAGCGCCAAGGACTTCAACCTGGTCATCACCAACGCTCCGGGCGAGCAGGCCTGGCCGATCACTGCCACCAACTTCATGCTGATGCAGAAGCAGCCGAAGGACGCCAAGCGCAACCAGGACACCCTGGCCTTCTTCAAGTGGGCCTTCGAGAACGGCCAGGCCCAGGCCAACGAGCTGCACTACGTGCCGCTGCCGGCCGAACTGGTCAAGCAGATCGAGGCCTACTGGGCGACCGACCTGAAGTGATGGACACGACGGTGCCCGCCCCGCGCGGGCACCGCCTCTTCCACGCCGTGCCGCCCCGCCCCTTCCTGGCCCTGCCGTCCCCATGAATGCCATCGCCCAGCCTGTAGCCGCCCCGTCCACGCGTGATACGCGTGATGCCCGCAACGACAAACTGTTCCGATGGGTGCTGGTCGGCACCGTCATCTTCGTCCTGATCGCCCTGGCCTGCGCCGCGCTGTCGATGCTGTGGGGCGGCCGCCATGCCCTGCAGATGCAGGGCCTGAGCTTCTTCTTCTCCGCCGACTGGAATCCGGTCGAAAACAAGTTCGGCGCCCTCGCCCCGATCTACGGCACCCTGGTCACCGCGCTCATCGCGATGGTCATCGCCGTGCCGGTCAGCTTCGGCATCGCCTTCTTCCTCACCGAAGTCGCCCCGCGCTGGCTGCGTGGCCCGGTCGGCACCGCCATCGAACTGCTGGCCGGCATCCCCTCGATCATCTACGGCATGTGGGGCCTGTTCGTGCTGGTGCCGGTGATGACCGAGTACGTCACCCCGTTCCTCAACGAGACCCTGGGCGAATGGCCGATCATCGGCCCGATGTTCCAGGGCCCGCCGCTGGGCATCGGTATGCTCACCGCCGGTTTCGTACTGGCCATCATGGTCATTCCGTTCATCTCCTCGGTGATGCGCGAAGTGTTCCTGACCGTGCCGACCCGTCTGAAGGAATCGGCCTACGCGCTGGGTTCCACCAAGTGGGAAGTGAGCTGGGACATCGTCCTGCCCTACACCCGCTCGGCGGTGATCGGTGGCATCTTCCTCGGCCTCGGCCGCGCCCTTGGCGAGACGATGGCGGTGGCCTTCGTGATCGGCAACAGCGTGCGCCTGTCGCCGTCGCTGCTGGAACCGGGCACCACCATCGCCGCGCTGATCGCCAACGATTTCGGCGAAGCCACTGAAACCTATCGCTCGGCCCTGCTGCTGCTCGGCTTCGTCCTCTTCATCGTCACCTTCGTGGTGCTGGCCATCGCCCGCCTGATGCTGATGCGCCTGTCCCGCAAGGAGGGCAACTGATGTCCAGCACCGCTGATTCGCTGTACCTGCGCCGCCGCATCGGCAATGTCGTCGCCATCGCCGCGTCGTGCGCCACCGCCCTGTTCGGCCTGTTCTTCCTGGGCTGGATCCTGTTCACCCTGGCTTCCAAGGGCCTGGCCGGCATCAACTGGGATCTGTTCACCAAGATGACGCCGCCGCCGATGCAGGAAGGCGGCCTCGCCAACGCCTTCTTCGGCAGCGCGGTGATGTGTGCGCTGGCGATCGGCATCGGCACCCCGCTGGGCGTGCTGGCCGGCACCTGGCTGGCTGAGTACGGCAACGCCCGCAAGGCCGGCACCGTGGTCCGCTTCGTCAACGACATCCTGCTGTCGGCACCGTCCATCGTGCTTGGCCTGTTCGTCTACACCCTGTACGTGATGCAGACCGGCGGCAACTTCTCGGCATTCGCCGGTGCGCTGTCGCTGGCCTTCATCGTGCTGCCGGTGGTGGTGCGCACCACCGACGAGATGCTGCGCCTGGTGCCTTCGCAGATGCGCGAAGCGGCCCTGTCGCTGGGCATCCCGCAGTGGAAGGTGATCGTGCAGGTGCTGTACCGCAGTGCCTCGGCCGGCATCATCACCGGCATCCTGCTGGCGCTGGCCCGCATCTCCGGCGAGACCGCACCGCTGCTGTTCACTGCCTTCGGCAACCAGTACTGGAACAACAACATCTTCCAGCCGATGGCCTCGGTGCCGGTGGTGATGAACCAGTTCGCCGGCAGCCCGTATGAATCCTGGCAGGTGCTGGCCTGGGCCGGTGCCCTGGTGCTGACTGTCTTCGTGTTGCTGGTCAGCCTTGCCGCCCGCGGCATCCTGCTGCGCAACCGTATCTCCCATGACTGACCTTTCCGTGGATAACGCCATGAACGACCTTTCCAACGCCGTGCCGATGCAGCGCATCGCCGTGCCGTCCTCGCACGAGAGCCTGCACACGCCGTCGCCGGTGAAGCTGGCTGCGCGTGGACTGGACTTCTACTACGACAAGTTCCACGCCCTGAAGGGCATCAACCTGGAGATTCCGGAAAAGCGCGTGACCGCGCTGATCGGTCCCTCCGGTTGCGGCAAGTCCACGCTGCTGCGCATCTTCAACCGCATCTACGCGCTGTACCCGAAGCTGGAAGCGCGCGGTGAAGTACTGCTGGACGGCGAGAACATCCTGTCGCCGAAGTACCCGATGAACCGCCTGCGCAGCAAGGTCGGCATGGTGTTCCAGAAGCCGGTGCCGTTCCCGATGACCATCTTCGAGAACGTGGCGTACGGCATCCGCCACCACGAGAAGCTGAGCAAGGCCGACATGGCCGACCGCGTCGAGCAGGCACTGCGCCAGGGCGCACTGTGGGACGAAGTGAAGGACAAGCTGGGGCAGAGCGCACTGGGCCTGTCCGGTGGTCAGCAGCAGCGTCTGTGCATCGCCCGTGCCGTGGCCCTGCGCCCGTCGGTGCTGCTGCTGGACGAGCCGACCTCGGCGCTGGACCCGATCTCGACCAGCCGCATCGAGCAGCTGGTGGAAGAGCTCAAGCACGAGTACACGATCGTGATCGTCACCCACAACATGCAGCAGGCCGCGCGCGTGTCCGACTACACCGCCTTCATGTACCTGGGCGACCTGATCGAGCACGACCGCACCGAAGTGATCTTCTCGCAGCCGTCGCAGCGGCAGACCGAGGATTACATCACCGGTCGCTTCGGCTGATCAACGCTGTTCCTTCGCCACATGTCCCAGCCAGGCATGGCCTGGCTCTACCCGGATTGCAGACCATGAATCTTCCCAACGACCACATCGTCAAGAGCTACGACGAAGAGCAGCAGCGCCTGGTGGCCGAAATCGTGCGCATGGGCGAAATGGCCGTCGCCCAGCTCGAAGCGGCGATGGACGTGATCGAGAAGCGCGACGAGAACGCTGCCCATCGCATCATCGCCAACGACGAAGCGATCGATGCGCTTGAGCAGCAGATCAGCCACGACGTGATGCGCCTGGCACTGCGTGGCCCGATGGCGCGCGACCTGCGCGAGATCCTGGCGGGCCTGCGCATCCCGGCCGACATCGAGCGCATCGGCGACTACGCTGCCAACGTCGCCAAGCGCTCGATCGCGCTGGGCAAGGTGCCGCCGCTGCCGCAGATCCAGGGCCTGCGTGCGCTGGGCCGCCTGGCCGCGCAGCAGGTGCGCCGTGCCATTGCCGCCTACCGCGACAACGACGCCGATGCTGCGCTGGAACTGCGCGAGGATGACGCCCGCCTGGACGCGCAGTACACCGCGCTGTTCCGCGAACTGCTGACCTACATGATGGAAGATCCGCGCAACATCACTCCGTGCACGCACCTGCTGTTCATGGCCAAGAACCTGGAGCGCGTGGGCGACCACGCCACCAACATCGCCGAGAACGTGTGGTTCCTGGTGCACGGTGAGCAGCCGCTGCCGCCGCGTGAAAAGCGCGACGAGACCTCCAGCACCGGGCAGCCCTGACGCTGCACTGCAACACCGGAGTTGACTCCAAGGTGGCCGCTGTCCTGGTGACAGCGGCCTTCTTTTTTTGCGTGTTCCACCCGCATTGTGGGCGCCGGGCTCGCCCGGTGCGAACCTGCCGGATGTTTCTGTAACAAACCTCACGAAAATTTGAGGTCTTGGCGAGGATTCGTTGAGTAGGATCGCTGCACCATCGATTCCACCGGCACCCTGCCGGCGACCCGGGCACCCGCCCACACCACCCAGGAGCACCACCGATGAGCAGTTCCAACAAGACCCTGTCCCTGCTGACTGCTACCGCCCTGGCCGCCGGCCTGGGCATGACCGCCAGTGCCTCGGCCCTGAGCATGAGCGACCTGGCCCAGGGCTATCTGGTCGCTGGCCAGGCCGCCAAGGCCAGCACCGATGCCAAGGCAGCGGACGCCAAGATGGCCGCGGACGCGACCAAGCACGCCGAAGGCAAATGTGGTGCCGACGGCAAGAGTGCCGAAGGCAAGTGCGGCGCCGACAAGGGCAAGGCCGCCGGTGCTGCGGCAGGCGCCAAGGCCAAGACCGGCGACAAGAAGTCGGCCGAGGGCAAGTGCGGCGAAGGCAAGTGCGGTGCCAAGCACTGACGTCCGCGCCAGTGCCGTCCACCTGCGGTCGCCGCTTCGTGCGGCGGCCGCCGGGTTGGGGCTGCGCCGGGCGCTGCTGCAGGATCTGCGCGATGCACCGGCGGGCGACTTCGATTTCCTCGAATGTGCGCCGGAGAACTGGATCCATGTCGGTGGTCCCGCCGGGGATGCACTGGCGGAACTGGCGCAGCGCCATCCGTTGAGCTGCCACGGCCTGTCATTGTCGCTGGGCGGCAGCGCGCCGCTGGATACGCAGCTGCTGGAACAGGTCGGCCAGTTCCTCGACACGCACCGCGTGCCGCTGTACAGCGAGCACCTGAGCTACTGCAGCGACGACGGCCACCTGTACGACCTGCTGCCGATTCCATTCACCGACGAAGCCGTACGCCATACCGCGGCCCGCATCGCGCGCGTGCAGGATATTCTCGGCCGCCGCATCGCAGTGGAGAACGTGTCCTATTACCTGGCACCGGAACCGGCGATGGACGAACTGGCCTTCACCAATGCGGTGCTTGCCGAAGCCGACTGCGATCTGCTGCTGGACGTCAACAACGTCTACGTCAACGCCTGCAACCATGGCTACGACGCCGACACCTTCATTGCCGGGCTGCCCGCAGAGCGCATCGTCTGCCTGCACGTGGCCGGGCACCTGGACGAGGCACCGGACCTGAAGATCGATACCCATGGCAGCGCGGTGATCGATCCCGTCTGGGACCTGCTGGCGCGTACCTACGCGCGCATCGGCCCGCGCCCCACCCTGCTCGAACGCGATTTCAATTTCCCGCCCTACGCAGAACTGCAGGGCGAACTGCAGACCATCCGCCGCCTGCAGGCCCCCCATACCGGGATCGCCCATGGCTGATACCTCCCACACCCTGCGCGCGCAGCAGCACGCCTTCACTGCCCATCTGCGCGATCCGCAGGGCGTGCCGCCACCGGCCGGGCTGGAGCCACGCCGGGTGGCGGTGTACCAACGGCTGCTGTTCAACAATCTGCTCGGCCTGTTGAGCAATGGCTTCCCGGTCTGTGTGCGCCTGCTCGGAGAACCGGCCTGGAGCCCACTGGTGCGCCGGTACTTCGCCACGCACCGCTGCCAGACGCCGTTGTTCACCGAACTGGCCGCCGAGTTCGTGCAATGGCTGCAGGCGCAGGCGCAGCTGCCGCATCCGGCCCTGGCCGAACTGGCCCACTACGAGTGGGTGGAAACCGCGCTGTACCAGCTGGCCGCCGAGCCCCTGCCGCCCGCGGGAGACATCGATCCGCTGCAGGTACCGCTGCGGCGCTCGCCGCTGGCGTGGCCGCTGCTGTACCAGTGGCCGGTGCACCGGCTCGGTGCCGAGGATGCACCGTCACAACCGCCGGCCGAACCGACCGGCCTGCTGGTCCGCCGCGAGGCCGATGGCGAGGTGCGCTTTGCCGTGCTCAGCCCGCTGGCGGTGTACCTGCTGTCCAGCATCGGGGAACACCCCGGCCTTGATGGTCATGCCTACCTGCAGCACCTGGCAGCCGCGCACGGCCTGGCCGAGGATGCGCTGGCCGGACCCGGTGCCGCGCTGCTGCAGCAGTTCCTGCAGGCCGGCGTAATCGGCCCGCTCGCAGTCCCTGGCTGACGCCCCTTCCCCCCGGAGAACCACCGATGAACCTTCCGACCCTGGCCGCCGCGCGCGGCCAGCTGGACCGTCTCGCCCCCTGGTTGGCCCCGCTCGGCCTGCGCCTGCTGCTGGCCTGGGAATACTTCGAATCCGGCCGCGAGAAACTGCACGGCCAGAACTGGTTCGCCGACCTGCAGGACGCGTTCCCGTTCCCGTTCGACCAGCTGCCGGCCACCCTGAACTGGCAGCTCGCCACGTGGTTCGAACTGATCGGCGCGGTCTGCCTGCTGGTTGGCTTCGGCACCCGGTTTGCCGCGGCCAGCCTGCTGGTGCTGACCATTGTGGCCACCTATGCGGTGCATTGGCCGATGGAGTGGAACTCGCTGGCCGACCTGGCAATGGGCTATGCGATCAGCGACCAGGGCTTCGGCAACTTCAAGCTGCCGGTGCTGTTCATGGCGATGCTGCTGCCGCTGATCTTCACCGGCGCCGGCAAGCTGAGTCTGGACGCGTGGTTGGCGCGGTGGTCTCCCTCGGCCACACCTGCGCGGCCAGCGGTTCGGTAGTTGCCGCCCCTGGTCGGCACGCACCGTGCCAACCAAGGTTGGCACCTACCGGAATCCTGAGCGCACGGTGCACCGGTGGGTGTCGACCTTGGTCGACACGCTCCTGCGCAGGGAACCCGTGCGCCACGGGCTGGCCGGGCGCTCAGGGTCGCTCTGCTAGAATTCACGCATGACTGACCCCACCCCCGCACCTGCCGCCGCTCCCGATTCCGTAGTACCCCAGGCGCAGCGCGCGATGTCACAACGCTTCCGCGGCTTCCTGCCGGTGGTGGTGGATGTGGAAACCGGCGGCTTCGACAGCCAGCGCAATGCGCTGCTGGAAATCGCCGCCGTGCCGATCGAGATGGACGAGAACGGCCTGCTCTACCCCGGCCAGACCGCCAGCGCCCACGTGGTGCCGGCCGAGGGCCTGGAGATCGATCCGAAATCACTGGAAGTGACCGGCATCATCCTCGACCACCCGTTCCGGCTGGCCAAGGAAGAAAAGGCGGCGCTGGACCACATCTTCACCCCGGTGCGTGCGGCGATGAAGAAGTACGGCTGCCAGCGCGCGATCCTGGTCGGCCACAACGCGCATTTCGACCTCGGATTCGTCAATGCGGCGGTGGCGCGGACCGGCCACAAGCGCAATCCGTTCCATCCGTTCAGCGTGTTCGACACGGTCACCCTGGCCGGCATCGCCTACGGGCAGACCGTGCTGGCGCGTGCAGCCACCGCCGCCGGGCTGGGGTGGGATGCGAATGAAGCGCACAGCGCGGTGTATGACACCGAACAGACCGCGCGGTTGTTCTGCACCATCGCCAACGCCTGGCCGCGGTAAGCCAGCCAACGGCGCAACCGCATCCACGCAGTGCGGACCAACGGTCCGCACCCACCACTCACCGGACGGTAGATCCACGCCATGCGTGGATGCGATCAACCAATGCTCGTACGATCGCGGCCGTCGCTCTTGGCGCGATACAACGCGCGGTCTGCGCGCTGGTACAGCAGTGCCGGGGTGCGGTCGTCGGCATCCAGTTCCACCAGGCCCGCGCTGAAGGTCACGCGCAGTCCGTCCACCCCGGCCCAGTCGGGATGGTCGTGAAACAGGCCGCGCAGGCGTGCGCACAGCTGTGCGGCTTCTTCCAGGCGGGTGTCGTTGAGCAGCAGCGCGAACTCTTCGCCGCCGGTCCGCGCCGGCAGGTCCGAGTCGCGGCTGGCGGCGGCGATCAACCGCGCCACCTGCACCAGCACGGCATCGCCGATGCTGTGGCTATGGCGGTCGTTGACGTCCTTGAAGTGGTCGATATCCAGCACCACCAGGCACAGCGGATGGCCACTGCGCTGCGAACGTGCGAAGTCGCGCGCCAGGGTCTCATCGAAGGCACGGCGGTTGGCCAGGCCGGTCAGCGCATCCTCGCGGGCCTGCCGTTCGAAGGCCTCGGCCTGGCGTGCCAGACGCTCGGCCAGTTCGGTCTTTTCCTGGTTCAGCGCCTGCAGGTGCACGGTCTTGGCCTGCAGGTCAAAGGTGGCTTCATCCACCCGCCGTGCCAGGCGCAGGTTGCTGGCCTTCAGCTGCTGCAGCAACAGGCGGTACAGCGCCACCAGCCCGGCCAGCAGCAACAGGCCACCCAGCACCTGCACGCTGCGTCGCTGCCACCAGAACGGCTCCACGGTGAAGCTCCATACCGCTTCCTGCTGGCCCCAGCTGCCACCCGGATGGGCAGCGGCCACGTGCAGGGTGTAGTCGCCCGGCGGCAAGCCGACGAACTCCACGCTGCGCTGCGGGCCGCGTTCGACCCACCCCGCATCCAGGCCGTCCAGCCGCGTGCGGTAGCGGATCCGGTCAGACATCAGGTAACTCAGGCCGACATAGCTCACCGCCAAGCGGCGGCCGCCGGGAATGTAGTTGCGGTCCGGGCCTTCCCAATGCACCGGTGCGCCATCCACCTGCACGCTTTCAATCGCTGCCGGCGGCGAAAGGCGCTCACGGAAACGCTGCAGGCGTTGCGGGTCGACGGTGCTCAGGCCTCCGGCGGTGACCACCCAGAACGTGCCGTCCTGGCGCAGGATCGCCGATGGCCCGGAGCTGCCGTTGGCCTGCGCGTTGGCCATGCCGTCGATCTCGTTGTAGCGCTCCACCACCACCCGCGGTGCGCGGCCATCGGCCACGGCGTTGAGGGTGGCCATGTCAGTGCGCAGCACACCGCGGTTGCTGCTGATCCACACATTGCCAAGGCGGTCCGGCACCAGTTGGAACACCGCATCCACCGGCATGCCCTGCTCCAGCCCCACCCGCGCCAGCGTGCCGTTGCGCCAGCGGTACAGGCCACGGTCGCTGCTGATCCACATCGCGTCGCCCAGCTGGTGGAAACCGAACACACTGCGGCCGCCGCCCAGCGGCGCCAGGTCGATCGACTGCACGTGGTCACCGCGCAGCACGCGGATTCCCTCGATGGTGCCAATCCACAGGTTGCCTTGGTGATCGTGTTCAAGCGCGGTGATCAGGCCGCTGGGCATGCCCGCAACGCTCGACACCTGCACGCGGTCGCCGTCGATGCGGACCACGCCCTTCTGCGTGCCGGCCCATACCACGCCCTGCGGGTCCACGCTGATCGCACGGATGTTGCCGCCCGGCATGCCATCGGCGGCGGCATAGTTGTGTCGCAGACGGCCATCGCGGCCAAGACGGTAGACGCCATCGCCGAACGTTCCAACCCACAGGTCACCGTCCGGGCCCTGCGCCAGGCTCAGCACCGAAGGTGCCTTGCCGCCGCGGTTGTGCAGCGGCATCGCGCGGAAGCGGCCATCGGCGGTCTGCAGGTCGAGGCCGCTGGCGCTGCCGACCCACAGCTGGCGGTCGCGGTCCTCGAACACGGTGCGCACATAGTCACCGCTGAGACCGTCGCGCTCGGTGTAACTGCTGAACAGCGTTTCGCGCAGGCGGTACAGGCCGCCGTTGGCGCCCACCCAGATGCTGCCCTCGGCGTCCTCGCGCAGGCTGACCACGCGCCCGCCGGGCAGGTTCAGGCCCGCCGGCAGCCGCTCCAGGCCATGTGCGGAGATGCGCAGCAGGCCCTGGTTCTCGGTGCCCAGCCACAGGTCACCGTGGCGGTCCTGCAGCATCGAGGTCATGTGCAGCTGGCCCGGCAGGCGATGCATCAACACCAGCTGGTCATCTTCCACCCGGTACAGGCGCTCGCCGGCGACGATCCACAACGCGCCATCCGGAGCACGGTACGGCCACGACAGGCCACTGCCGGCGCCCAGCCCCCACGCCGCAGGCGCCCGCTTGAGAACGCCGTCGTTGTCGCGCAGCACCAGTCCATCGAGGGTGCCGGCCCAGACCCGGTCCTGCGCATCGACCACCAGCTTGGTGAAGCTCATCGCCATCGGCAGGTCAGCGGCCGGAGCCTGGTAGACGATGCCGGTGTCCGGCGTCAGATAGCCGATGCCCTTGCCTTCATACAGCAGCCACAGGCGGCCCTGGCTGTCCATCTGCATGGACTGGATCAGCACCTGCGGGGTATCGGCCTGGTGCTCCCAGACCCGCCACTGGCCGTCATTGCCACGATGGCTGACATTGCCGCGCGAATCACTGATCCACAGCCCGCCCTGGCGGTCGACGAACAGCGCGCCGATGCCGTTGTCGCGCAGGCCTGGGCGGGTACTGCGGTCGAACACGGTGAAATCCAGCCCGTTGTAACGCACCAGACCTTCCCAGGTGGCGAACCACAGGTGGCCTTCCGGCGTCTGCGCGATGTCACGCAGCGAGTTGTGTGGCAGGCCGTTGCGCGAGGTCCATACATCGATGGCGTAGTCGCGCAGCGGGGGGGCGCCGTCCTGTGCGGCCAGCGGCAGCGCAAGCGCCAGCAGCAGCCACAGCAGCCCCTGCCGCAGCGCCCGCCTGAATCCCGATACGTGGCACTCTACCCAGCGCCCGTTGCCCCCCTGTCCGCCCATCAGTGCAGCGGCGGTGGCCAGATGCAGCCGCCGGACCGGGCAGCATGCGGGAACGGCCGGGCAGCGCGGAACGGCATGCCGGCGGGAACAGGCTGGCTCATCGACGGAAAACTGGGGAGTTGCGCAGATGATAGGCCAAACCCCGGCCCTGGCGTCACCGTTGGCTGGCGGGCGGACTCAGCCAGCCCGGCCCGGGGGCACCACCTGCGCGCTGGCCGGCCACTGCACCACCGCCTCCAACCCGCCTTCGGCGCGGTTGCGCAGCCACAGGCGAGCGCCGTCCTTCTCGGCCAGTGCGCGGGCGATGGTCAGGCCCAGCCCGGCGCCGCCGGTTTCCCGCGAACGGGAGGTTTCCACCCGCACGAACGGGTCGAACACCGCCTCCAACTGCTCCTCCGCCAGCCCGGGACCATCATCGGACACCATCACGGTGATCGAGCCACCGCCGCGCTCCACCCGCACCCGCACGCGATGCGCATACATCACAGCGTTGTCCACCAGATTGGAGAACAACCGGTGCATGGCCAGTGGACGCAGCATCAGCACCGCGCCGGTACCGCCTTCGAAGACGACATCAGCGCCGCCCTCGGTGGCATCCTCGACGATGCTTTCCAGCAGTGAATCCAGGTCCAGCGCGGCACGCTGCTCGGCGCTTTCGGCGCTGCGGGCCAGCTCAAGGCCTTCGCGCACCAGTGCCTGCATTGCCGCCAGATCACCGATCAGACGCTCGCGCAGCGCTTCGTCGCTGACATTTTCCAGGCGCAGGCGCAGGCGGGTCAGCGGCGTCTGCAGGTCATGGGTGATCGCCGCCAGCATCTGCGTGCGCTCGGCCAGATGCCGCTGCAGGCGGTGCTGCATGGCGTTGAAGGCTTCGGCGGCACGCTGCACCTCCCGCGGCCCGCGCAGGGGCAAGGGATCACGCTGCAGGTCGTCGCCAAGGTCCTCGGCGGCAGCGGCCAGTTCCTGCAGCGGCGCGCTGGCCATGCGCGCGACGATGTACGCCAGCACCGCAATCGCCAGCACCAGCAGGGTCAGGAACCATGGATCCACGGCAAGAATGCCGTTGTGCGCCACGGCCGGTGAATCCAGTGCCAGCTTGAGCAGCGTGCCGTCGTTGAGGGTCACGTCGACCGCACGGCACTTGGGCGGGATGAACGCCGGATCACGCTCGCGCGGGTGGCGGCGGTGCCCGGGCGGCGGTGGCGGCAGCAGATCCTGCAGCTTGGGAATGCACGAGCGGAACGAAGCGAAGTGCACGTGGGCACGGGACACCGGCCCCGGGCGGTCTTCCAGTACCTCCATCAGCGCGGTGTCGGCACGTCCCAGGCGAGCGCCCGGCTGCAGCGCACGCACGCTCGGCCCGCCGATCTCGAGCAGGCGCTCGCGCAGCTCCGGATTGCCATCGAGCAGGTTGACGTAGCCCTGCAGGCGGTCGGCGATGCGGTTCAGGTTCTGCCGTTCGAACTCCTGCTGGCGCTTGGAGGTGGCCAGCATGGTCGCGCCGATCGCGGCCACGCTCATGCCCAGCAGCAGGATCACAAACAACCGCCCGACCATCGAGGACAGGAAATGGCGCAGGCGCTTCATCGAGGCTTATTCCAGGTTCACCGACGAGGCCAGTACGTAGCCTTCGTTGCGCACGGTCTTGATCAGGCCGTCCGGGCCACCATCGTCACCCAGCTTGTTGCGCAGCCGGCTGACCTGCAGGTCGATGGCGCGGTCCTGCGCCTCGTAGTTGCGGCCACTGCTGAGCGCCACCAGCTGTTCGCGCGACAGCACCTTGTTGGCATGGGCGATGAACACCCGCAGCAGGCGGAACTCGGCGCCGGACAGCACCACCACGCGGTCGTCCGGGTCCACCAGGTGGCGGTGCTCCAGGTCGAATATCCAGCGCGAGAAGCGCGCGCGGCGCACCGCCAGCGGCTCCAGGTTGGCCGGCAGCGCCTCGGTCCGGCGCAGCACGTTGCGGATGCGCGCCAGCAGCTCGCGCGGTTCGAACGGCTTGGCCAGGTAGTCGTCGGCGCCCATTTCCAGGCCCAACACGCGGTCGATCGGCTCGGCGCGTGCGGTCAGCATGATCACCGGCGTGTTCGAGCGCGCGCGCAGGTCGCGGCACAGGGTCAGGCCATCCTCACGCGGCAGGTTGAGGTCGAGCACGATCAGGTCCACGTGCTCACGGTCCAACAACTGGCGCATGGCGGTGCCATCGGCGGCCGTGCTCACCTGGTAGCCGGCACGGCCCAGCTGTTCTGCCAGCAGGGTCCGGATGTCGTTGTCGTCGTCGACGATCAGCAGTCGATGCATCGGGTTTTCAGTCTCCATGTCGCGATCATCCCGTGTCGGCAGCTGAACCGCATCCGGGGCAATGCGTACCAGTGTATCCAGCCATGGGCGGGATACCTGTGGTTACGCGTATTCACCGACAGTGTTACATACAGACATACCCCGAGGATTGGCCCCCCGCCGGTCGATCTTCACAATGCCCACCAACGCCGCCACCGCGGCCCCGAGAGTGAAGCCACGACGTGACGTTCCGCCTGTTGCCTGCGACCCGCCGAGGTCGCCTGATACTGATCGCCCTGCTTGCCCTCGCCTTCGCCGCAGCCGCCTGGTGGCTGCTGCGCAAGCCCGCCGCCCCGGCCGTAGCGACCACCCCGGTCAGCCGCGGCGACATCGAGCAGACGGTGGAGGCCACCGGCGTGATCGACGCCTACAAGCTGGTCAGCGTCGGTGCGCAGGCCTCGGGCCAGATCAAGTCGCTGAAGGTGCAGCTGGGCGACACCGTGAAGGAAGGCGACCTGATCGCCGAGATCGATGCCACCACCCAGCAGAACCAGGTGCTCAACGCGCAGGCCTCGCTGGACCAGGTCACCGCCCAGCGCGCCGTGCAGCAGGCCACCCTGCGCCAGGCCGAACTGGAATTCGCGCGCCAGCAGCAGATGCTGGCCGCCGAGGCCACCTCGCGCCAGGAATACGATGCCGCCGAGGCGCAGCTGAAGACCGCCCGTGCCCAGCTGCAGTCCTACGAGGCGCAGATCAAGGGCCGCGAAACCGAGCTGGGCACGGCCCGCGCCAACCTGGCCTACACCCGCATCACCGCGCCGATGGATGGCACCGTGGTAGCGGTGGTGGCCGAGGAAGGCCGCACAGTGAACGCCAACCAGACCGCGCCCACCATCGTCATGCTGGCGCGGCTGGACGTGGTCACGGTCAACGCCGAGATCTCCGAGGCCGACGTGGTCAAGATCAAGGCCGGCATGCCCGTGTACTTCACCACGCTGGGCGATCCGGACCGCAAGTACCACGCCACGCTGCGCCAGATCAATCCGGCGCCGGCCTCGATCGCCAACGAGAGTTCGTCCAGTTCCAGCAGTTCGTCCAGTTCCAGTTCCAGCAGCGCGGTCTACTACAACGCGTTGTTCGACGTGGAGAATCCGGATGGCACCCTGCGCATCGACATGACCGCGCAGGTCTCGGTACTGCTGAAGCAGGCCAAGGGCGTGCTGATGGTGCCGGCGGTGGCACTGGGGCCGAAGCGCCGTGGCGACGAGCGCATGGTGCGAGTGCTGGACGACAAGGGCCAGCCGCAGCCGCGCAAGGTTACCGTGGGCATCAACAACGGCGCCTCGGCCGAGATCCTGTCGGGACTGAAGGAAGGCGAGCGCGTAGTGGTCGGCGAAGCCGGTGCGGCCGGTGCCAGCGCCGGCGGCGGCAACCGCGGCGGCATGCAGATGCGGGTCGGCGGCCCGGGCATGGGGCGCCGATGAGCACGACGGCGCCGCTGCTGCGCCTGCGTGACCTGCGACGCGAATTCCCGGCCGGCGACGATGTGATCGCCGTGCTGCGTGACGTCAACCTCGACATCCACGCCGGTGAGATGGTGGCCATCGTCGGCCAGTCCGGTTCGGGCAAGTCGACGCTGATGAACATCCTCGGCTGCCTTGACCGCCCTACCCGCGGCAGCTACCAGGTGGCCGGCCGCGAGACCGGAAAGATGGCGCCGGACGAGCTGGCCGAACTGCGCCGCGAGCATTTCGGCTTCATCTTCCAGCGCTACCACCTGCTCGGCGACCTTGACGCGCGCGGCAACGTAGAGGTGCCGGCGGTGTATGCCGGCAGCCCGGGCGCAGTGCGCAACGCGCGTGCCGAACAGCTGCTGCAGCGGCTGGGCCTGAGCGATCGCATGCACCACAAGCCGGGGCAGCTGTCCGGTGGCCAGCAGCAGCGCGTGTCGATCGCCCGTGCCCTGATGAACGGCGGCGAGGTGATCCTGGCCGACGAACCGACCGGCGCGCTCGACACGAAATCCGGCGAGGAAGTGATGGCGATCCTTGGCGAGCTGCACGCCGAAGGCCACACCATCATCATCGTCACCCACGACATGAGCGTGGCCGAACACGCGCAGCGCATCATCGAGATCCGCGACGGCGAGATCATCGCCGACCGCGCCAACCCGAATGCACCGACCTACCGCGCGCAGCGCGAGGCCAGCACCGGCGTCGCCCGCGGCAACAGCTGGCGGGCGGCCCGCGACCGCTTCACCGAAGCGTTCCGCATGGCGCTGCTGGCGATGAATGCACATCGGCTGCGCACCTTCCTGACCATGCTCGGCATCATCATCGGTATCGCCTCGGTGGTCTCGGTGGTGGCGCTGGGCAATGGCTCGCAGCAGCAGATCCTGCAGAACATCAGCGCGCTCGGCACCAACACCATCGATGTCTACCCCGGCCGTGGTTTCGGCGACATGCGCTCGGCCCGTGTGCAGACGCTCAAAGCCAGTGATGCCGATGCGCTGGCCCGGCAGAGCTACGTCGACAGCTCCACGCCCAGCGTGTCGACCTCGGTCACCGCGCGTTACCGCAACCAGTCCTCCACCGCCCAGGTCAGTGGCGTCGGCGAGCAGTTCTTCCGGGTCAAGGGCGTGACCCTGCTCAGCGGCAGCTTCTTCGATAGCGATGCGGTGAAGGGCCTGGGCCAGGTGGCGGTGATCGACGAGAACACCCAGACCCAGTTCTTCCCCGATGTCGATCCGGTCGGCCAGGTGATCCTGCTCGGCAACGTGCCGGCACGCGTGGTCGGCGTGGCCAAGCGCCAGAGTTTCGGCTTCGGCGGCAGCACCAGCCTCAGCGTGTGGGTGCCGTACACCACGGTGATGTCGCGCATGCTCGGCCAGAGCCACGTCTCCAGCATCACCGTGCGCGTGGACGACGACACGCCGATGGATGCCGCGCAGGAAGCGATCACCCGACTATTGACGATGCGCCATGGCACCGAGGACTTCTTCCTCAGCAACAGCGCCGAGATCCGCGAGACCATCGAGCAGACCACGCGCACGATGACCCTGCTGATCGGGGCCATCGCCGCCATCGCGCTGCTGGTCGGTGGCATCGGTGTGATGAACATCATGCTGGTGTCGGTGACCGAACGCACCCGCGAGATCGGCGTGCGCATGGCCGTCGGTGCACGGCAGAGCGACATCCGCCAGCAGTTCCTGATCGAAGCGGTGCTGGTGTGCCTGCTCGGCGGCGTGCTCGGCATCGGCCTGGCCCTGCTGCTGGGCTCGATGATCGGCCGCTTCGCCAGCGACTTCCAGGTGCTGTTCTCCACCGCCTCGATCGTCGCCGCGTTTGCCTGCTCGACCCTGATCGGCGTGGCGTTCGGCTTCCTGCCCGCGCGCAATGCCGCGCAGCTCGACCCGGTGGAGGCCCTGGCCCGCGAATGAAGATGATGATGATCCGACTGCCCTTCCCTGCTTCCCCGCGCCTGCTGCTGGCGGGTGCTGTTCTGCTCGCCCTCTCAGGCTGTGCATCGGTGGGCCGCTACCCGGCGCAGGCCCCCGACGTGGCGGCCAGCTACGGGCGTGGCGACGCCACCCTCAATGCACCCGCCGACAACCCACGCAGCAGCCTGGATACACCCGGCCGCGACATCCGCCAGGACACCTGGTGGACCGGCTTCGGCGATGAGCGACTGGACCGCCTGGTGGCGCAGGCGCTGGCCGCCAACAGCGATCTGGCCGCCGCCGGCCTGGCCGTGCAGCGTTCGCGCCTGCAGGCTGGCCTGGCCAGCAACGCGCTGTGGCCGCAGCCTTCGTCCTCCGGGGTCAGTGGCAGCGCCAGCCGCGCCACCGACCAGGCTGATGACTGGCGCCGCAGCTATTCCACCGGCGTTTCACTGGGCTGGGAGGTCGATCTGTGGGGCCGCCTGCGCACCCAGCGCGACATCGCCCGCTGGGAAGCCGAGGCCAGCGAGGAAGACCGGCAGAACACCGCGCTGCTGGTGATCGGCGACACCATCACCCAGTACTGGAACCTGGCCTATCTCAACCAGTCCATCGCCACTGGCCAGGCCAACCTGGAGCGGCTGGAACGCACCCGCGAACTGGTGCAGGCCCGCTTCGACGCTGGTGCGGTATCGCGGCTGGAAGTACGCCAGGCACTGCAGAACCTGCAATCGCAGCGTTCCTCGCAGAGCGCACTGGAGCAGCAGCGGGTGGAGGTGCGCAATGCACTGGCCGTGCTGCTGGACGGCACGCCCTGGCCGCAGCAGGACGAGCCACAGGACCTGCTGGCCGCACGCAGCCCCGGCATCAGCGAAGGCCTGCCGACCGACCTGCTCGGCCGCCGTCCCGACCTGCGCGCAGCCGAACTGCGCCTGCGCAACAGCCTGAAGACGATCAAGGTCACCGCCACCCAGTACTACCCGGCGCTGAGCCTGACCGGCAGCCTCGGTTCCAGCGCGACCTCGCTCGGCGATGTGCTGCGCAATCCGGTGGCCACGCTGGGCGCCGGCCTGTCGCTGCCGTTCCTCAACCTGCAGCGCGCGCAGCTGGATACCGATATCGCCGGCACCGCCTACCAGATCGCCGCCACCAACTTCCGCAAGACGCTGTATACCGCGCTCTCGGAAGTGGACAACGCGCTGTCGGCACGCGAGCAGCTGGCGCGCCAGGTAGCGGCCTCGCAGGCCTCGTACGACGAAGCGGTGGAAGTAGAGCGCGCGCAGGAAGTGCGCTACCGCGTGGGTGCCACCGACCTGCGCACCTGGCTGGAAGCGCAGCAGACCCGGCGTGATGCCGAGCTGTCGCTGGCACGCGTGCGCCAGGGCCAGCTGAACAACGACGTGACCCTGTTCAAGGCGCTGGGCGGCAGCGCGGGGTAAGGCTTTGGGAGCGCCAACCAAGGTTGGCCACTACCCGGTAGGTGTCGACCTTGGTCGACACGGCCCCTGCTGCCGATCAACCGCGCTGGCGCACGGCCTCGAACAGGCTGACGCCGGCGGCGACGGAGACGTTCAGGCTCTCGATCTCGCCCGGCATCGGGATCTTGACCAGGCCATCGCAGTTCTCGCGGGTCAGGCGGCGCAGGCCATCGGCTTCGCCGCCCAGCACCAGGGCGATGTTGCCCTTCAGGTCCAGCTGGTACAGCGAGGCGGTGGCTTCACCGGCCAGGCCGTAGATCCACACGCCCTGCTTCTGCAGGTCCTTCAGGCAGCGCGACAGGTTGGTCACCGCTACCACCGGGATGAGATCGGCGGCACCGGCCGAGGTCTTGCGCACGGTGGCATTGACCGTGGCCGACTTGTCCTTCGGGATGATCACGGCAGTCGCGCCGGCGGCAGCCGCCGAGCGCAGGCAGGCGCCCAGGTTGTGCGGGTCCTGCACTTCGTCCAGCACCAGCAGCAGGGCCTTGCCCTCGGCCGCAGTGACCAGACCTTCCAGCTCGTTCTCGCTGTAGGTGCGGGCGGCGGCATAGCGCGCGGCCACGCCCTGGTGGCGCACCGAACCGCCGACACCGTCCAGCGCCTGGCTGTTCACCTTGCGTACGTCGATGCCCTTGCGGCGGGCGTTTTCCTCGATCTCGGTCAGGCGCGGGTTCTTCGCGCCCGCCTCGACCAGCACTTCGCGGACGTTCTCGGCGTCGTTCTCGATGGAGGAGGCGACGGCGTTGACGCCGACAATCCACTGGCTGTTCTTGCTCATGCGGGCGGGGACCGGAAAGGGGGTGGCTATGGTAGAGCATCGGCGGGCCGGGCGCTGCGGCCGGCGGGCCCTCTGTAGCGCCGAGCGTGGGCTCGGCGCTACAGGCGGGTCATCGGCTGCGCGGCGGCCAGTGCGGAGTGTCGTGGTCGGGGTGCTGGTGGGACACGATGGTGGCCAGGAACTCCAGCGCGGCGATGTCCTCCTCGGTACGTCGCGCCGGCAGGCTGGCCAGGCTGTCGACGAAGGGCAGCTTGCGTTCAACCCCGTACTGGATCGTCGGCGGCAGGCGTTCGGGCTCGTCAAACGCGCCGGCAGCCACCGCCATGCCATCGGGCGCCTCGTAGGTCAATGGCGTACCACAGTCGGCGCAGAAGCCGCGCCGCACCACGTTGGACGACTGGAAATAGCGCGGCTGGCCGCGGGTCCAGCTGAACTGCGCGCCGCGCACCGACACCAGCGGCGCGTAATAGGCACCGAAGGCCTTCTGACACATCCGGCAATGGCAGATCGAGCTGTCGGTCAACTCGCCACGCGCCTGGAAGCGGATCGCGCCGCACTGGCAGCCGCCACTGTGTTCGGGTTGGCCCTGCATGGTGAGTTCCTCCGCAAAATCGTGTCGACCGAGGTCGACACCCACCGGACAGGAGGCGCCGACGTGGTGGGTGCCGACCGTTGGTCGGCACACCTTTCAATACTGCTTCTTGGTGCGCTTGGCCGGCTTGCCACGCTCGGGCAGTGGCGGCAGGCCATCGCCCTCGTCCTCCCCCTTGTGCTCGACCAGGCGGAAGTCGATCTTGCGCTCTTCCATGCTGGCCTTCAGTACCAGGATCCGCACGCGATCACCCAGACGGTAGCTGCTGCCGCGGCGTTCGCCGGTGAGCGTCTTGCGGGTCGCGTCGAACTTGTAATAGTCCTGCGGCAGCTGGGTCACGTGCACCAGGCCCTGCACCTTGGACTCGTCCAGTTCCACGAACAGGCCGAAGCTGGTCACGCCGCTGATGACGCCGTCGAACTGGCCGCCCACGTGCTTTTCCATCCAGGCCGCGCGGTAACGCTCATCGACTTCGCGCTCGGCCTCGTCGGCACGACGCTCACGCTCGGAGCACTGCAGCGCCAGCGCAGCCATTTCGCGCGCGTTGTAGGTGAACTTGTCCAGCGGCTTGCCTGACAACGCATGCTTGATCGCACGGTGCACCAGCAGGTCGGGGTAACGGCGGATCGGCGAGGTGAAGTGCGCGTACGCCTCCAGTGCAAGGCCGAAGTGACCGTGGTTTTCCGGGCTGTAGATTGCCAGGCTCTGGCTGCGCAGCAGCACCGATTCCAGCAGCGTGGCATCGGGGCGGTCGCGGATCTTCTTCAGCAGCTTGGTGTAGTCACCCGGGCGCACCTTCGACCATGGCGGCAGGCTCAGCTTGAACTCCTTGAGGAATTCCAGCAGGTCGGCGTACTTGGTTTCCGGCGGCTTCTCGTGGATGCGGTACGGCGCCGGCACATGGCGCGACAGCAGGTACTTGGCCGCCTCGACGTTGGCCGCGATCATGCATTCCTCGATCAGCTTGTGCGCGTCGTTGCGCACCAGCATGCCGGCCTGGGTCACTTCACCGCGGTTGTCCAGCACGAAGCGCACTTCACTGCTTTCGAACTCGATGGCACCGCGCTTGGCACGTGCCTTGGACAGCACCTTGTACAGCTGGTGCAGGCGCTGCACCTGCGGCAGCAGGTCGCCCATCCAGGCCTTGGTATCGGCATCGTCCTCGCCCACCGCCTTCCACACCTGGGTGTAGGTCAGGCGCGCATGCGAGTTCATCACCGCCTCGTAGAAGCGCGAATGCGTGACCAGGCCATCGCGGTCGATCTGCATGTCGCAGACAAAGCACATGCGGTCGACCTTCGGCATCAGCGAGCAGATGCCGTTGGACAGCGTCTCCGGCAGCATCGGCACCACGAAGCCCGGGAAGTACACCGACGTGGCACGCTTCTGCGCTTCCTCGTCCAGCGGCGTGCCGGGGCGAACGTAGTTGGAGACATCGGCGATCGCCACCACCAGGCGGAAGCCATCGGCATTCGGTTCGCAGTACACCGCGTCGTCGAAGTCCTTGGCATCCTCGCCATCGATGGTCACCAGCGGCGTGCTGCGCAGATCAACGCGGTCGCCGATCATCGCCGGTTCGACCACCAGCGGCACCGAGGCCGCTTCGTCCAGCACGTCCTGCGGGAACTCGAACGGCAGTTCGTGGCCGTGGATGGCGGTCTCCACCACCAGCGACGCGGTCAGCTTGTCGCCGAGCACGGCGATGATGCGGCCGATCGGCGGACGGCGGCTGTCCGGCGCCTGGGTCAGTTCGCAGACCACCAGCTGGCCGTCGCGCGCGCCACCGGTCTGGTCCGGCGGCACCTGCACGTTGCGCTGCACGCGCTTGTCGTCGGGCACTACGTAGTTGATGCCCATCTCGATGCTGAAGCGGCCGATCAGGCGGGTCATGCCGCGTTCGAGCACGCGGGCGATGCTGCCTTCGCGGCGGCCACGATGATCGATGCCGGTCACGCGGGCCAGCACCTTGTCGCCGTGCATCACCTTGCGCATCTCATACGGCGGCAGGAACAAGTCGTCGCCGCCTTCGACCGGGCGCAGGAAGCCGAACCCTTCCGGGTTGGCGATCACCACGCCGGTGACCAGGTTCAGGGTCTGGATCGGTGCGAAACCGCCACGGCGGTTCTGCACCAGCTGGCCATCACGGACCATGGCACCGAGCCGGCGCGACAGCGCCTCGGCCCGATCCGGTGCGGTCAGGCCCAGGCGCGCGCCCAGTTCTTCAGCGGTCTGCGGCCCTTCGCAGCGCTCCAGCAGGGCCAGGATGGCCTCGCGGCTGGCGATGGGCTGTTCGTATTTCTCGGCTTCGCGGGCGGCATAGGGATCGTCGATCACCTTGCCGGTCGGCGGCAGCTTGCGGCCTGGGGCCGGGCCCGGGGCGTCGGCACTGCGAACCTTGCGGCCACGCGGTGGTGCGCCGCCTTCATTCAATTCAGGGAACCAGCCCGGCAACGGCTTGCCCGGCTTGGTGGTGCGGGCTGTGCCCGCCTTGGCGCCCTTCTTCGGGGCCTGGCTGCGGGAAGTGCTCCCGCCCTTGCTTGGTTTTTTGGTAGTCATCGCCCTACATGGTAGCCGTTGACGGCGTGCAGAACGGGTCAGTGGCGGCTCTGGAAGCGCCGCGTGAAATATTTGTTGGAAATCGTTGACAGCCTGCGGATTCATCTTCACAATTGCGCCTCTGGAACGCCCAGGTGGCGGAATTGGTAGACGCACTAGTTTCAGGTACTAGCGGGTAAAACCGTGGAGGTTCGAGTCCTCTCCTGGGCACCAACGAAAAAACTCCTCGCTTCGGCGGGGATTTTTTTTGCCTGTAATCCTGCAGCCGGGTCGGATCCCTTTCCACAGGAAAGGGCTCTGCCCCCCGTACCGCACGCGAAACGGGATCCGACCCCGGCTCCAGAAAAGGTGTTGACACCCCGGTAACAACACCCCATAATCTCGCTCCTCGACGCCCAGGTGGCGGAATTGGTAGACGCACTAGCTTCAGGTGCTAGCGGGGGCAACTTCGTGGAGGTTCGAGTCCTCTCCTGGGCACCATGTCGAGAAAGAAAACAACCCGCGCAAGCGGGTTTTTTCTTGCCCGTGATTCGGGCTTCCGTAGCGTCGACCACGAACACCATCAGAACAATGGCCGCAGCACCAGCTCCAGCCCAAGCAGCAGCAGGAACCCGAGGAAACAGGCGCGGAACACCCGGGCACTGATGCGCTGCCGGATCACCTGCCCCAGCCACATGCCCAGCAATGCCGGCAGCACCGCCAACGCACTCAGCCCCAGCTGCTGGATACCGAATGCGCCGTGCAGCACCAAGCCGATGGTCAGCGAAATCGTCGATACGGTGAACGCCAACCCCAGCGCCTGCACCAACTCCTCGCGCTGCAGCCCCAGCGACTGCAGGTACGGCACCGCCGGCATCACGAACACGCCGGTGGCGCCGGTCACCACGCCCGACAACGCGCCCACCAGCGGCCCCAGCCAACGCTCGCGCCGCTGCGGCACGCGGAACACCGGCGCAAGCAGGGCATAAGCCGCATAGACCACCAGCGCTACGCCCAGTGCAACGCGCGACCAGGTGCGATCGACCCGCACCAGCAGTGCCGCCGAACCCAGCGTCACCACCACCACCGCCAGCATCATCGGCCACAGCCGCCGCACGATGTGGCCCAGCGCTGGCCCGGACAACAGCTGCCACGCATTGGTGACAAAGGTGGGGATGAACAGCATCGACGCCGCCGCCACCGGCGACAGCGCGCCACCCAGCAGACCCATCGCCACTGTCGGCAACCCCATACCGGTCACGCCCTTGACCACGCCGGCCAGCACGAACACCACCACCAGCAGCACGTAGAAATACATCGATTCATTCATGCCTTCATTGGATCGGCCGGCCGCTCGGCGCACAATGCGGTCTTCCCGGCCTCGCCTTCGGCTGATCCGAAGGCACAGGCGTTGCGATGAGGGCATCACATGCGGATGGATATCGCCGACCTGCGCCTGTTCCTGGCGATTGCCGAGGCGGGCAGCATCACGGCCGGTGCAGCGCAGGCAAACCTGGCACTGGCTTCGGCCAGCGAACGCCTGCGCACGATCGAAGCCGATGCCGGCACCGCGCTGCTCAACCGTCATCCGCGCGGCGTCAGCCTGACCGAAGCCGGTGCCGCCCTCGCCCACCATGCACGCTTGATCCTGCAGCAGCAGGCGCAGCTGCGCGGTGAACTGCAGGCATTCGCGCATGGCGCGCGCGGCACCCTGCATCTGTATGCCAACACCGCAGCGCTGACCAACTACCTGCCCTCGCGGCTGGCACCCTGGCTGGCCGAACGCCCACGCCTGCACGTGGAACTGATGGAGCGCACCAGCCCCGAAGTCGTTCGTGCGATCAGCGCTGGCCAGGCCGAGGCCGGCATCATCAGTGATGCGGTCGACGCTGCCGGCCTGCAGCAACATGTGGTGGCTGAAGATCCGCTGGTGATGCTGCTGCCGGCCAACCACCGCTTCGCATCGAAGCGCAGCGTGGCCTTCGCCGAGGTTGCCAGCGAGACCTTCGTCGCCCTGGCCGATGGCAATGCCCTGCAGACCTACATCGAGGACCAGGCGCGCGATATCGGGCGGCGCCTGGACGTGCGCATCCGCATGAAGACCTTCGAAGGCGTATGCATCATGGTCGGCCACGGCATTGGTGTCGGCATCGTGCCGCGGACCGTCGCCCGGCAGCATCGTCGCAGCACGCACACGGTGGGCATAGCGCTCTCCGATGCGTGGGCACAACGTCGCCTGTGTGCGTGTTTTGCCGAGTGGACGCAGCTGTCACCGGCGATGCGCAGCCTGCTGCATCACCTGGGCGTGCAGCCGCAGAAAAAAGTGTGAAATGTTGTTGACACATCTTCTGTCGATCCCCATAATTCGTCTCCTGAGTCGCCCAGGTGGCGGAATTGGTAGACGCACTAGTTTCAGGTACTAGCGGGTAAAACCGTGGAGGTTCGAGTCCTCTCCTGGGCACCACGACTCAAGATGATCAAACCCGCGAAAGCGGGTTTTTTCGTTTCCGGGGTCTGCCATGTCGACGCGATGGCGACGCTCATCCACGCATGGCGTGGATCCACCGGATTGCACAACGCTCCAAACAAAAACCCCGCCTTCCGGCGGGGTTTCTGCATTCCAGTAGATCCACGCCATGCGTGGATGCATCTGGCGGGAACGCCGCCGGGCATGGCCCGGCGCTACCGCGTGGCGAATCGATCAATGACCGCCGGCGGACGCCGCACCCGCACCCGCGCCGAACGGCGGCTTGGCCAGCCACAGGAAGGTGATGATCGCCAGGAAGATCCAGCCCAGCAGGAAGAAGATGTCGTTGAAACCCATCTGCGATGCCTGGTGGTTGATCATGTTGTTCAGCACCGCTGCACCGTGCTGCAGGTCGCCCTGCCCCATCGCCGTGACCTGGTCCTGCATGCCCGGCTGATAGGCCGAGATGTGTTCGGTCAGGTCGGCATGGTGCACCTGGGTGCGCCGCGCCCACAGCCACGTCGTCAGCGACGCCGCGAAGCTGCCGCCCAGCGTACGCAGGAAGGTGGCCAGGCCGGAGCCCGCCGCGATCTCGCGACCATCCAGGTCCGACAGCAGGATCTGCAGCACCGGCATGAAGAACAGCGCGACACCAATGCCCATGATCAACTGCACGCCGGCCACGTGCATGTAGTCCACCTGCAGGTTGAAGTTCGATCGCAGGAAGCTGGTCATCGACAGCACGATGAAGGCCACCGTGGCCAGCATGCGCATGTCGAAGCGCGACGCATACTTGCCCACGAATGGCGTCATGATCACCGGCAGGATGCCGATCGGCGCGGTCGCCAGGCCTGCCCAGATCGCGGTGTAGCCCATGTCACGCTGCAGCCACTGCGGAATCAGCAGGGCCACGCTGAAGAACGCCGCGTAGGCCACCACCATCGCCAGCGTACCGGCGCGGAAGTTGCGATGGCGGAACAGCTTCAGGTCGACGATAGGATCCTTGTCGGTCAGCTCCCAGATCAGGAACACCGTCAGCGTCACCACCGCCACACATGCCAGCACCACGATCTTCATCGACGAGAACCAGTCCTCGTCGTTGCCAAGATCAAGCACCAGCTGCAGCGCACCGACACCAATCACCAGGGTGATCAGGCCGACGTAGTCCATCTTCGGCTTCTCGATCTGCTCCGGGCGCCCCTTCAACTGGTTGCCCACCACGAGGGCAGCGAAGATGCCCAGCGGCACATTGATCAGGAAGATCCATTCCCAGCTGTAGTTGTCGGTGATCCAGCCGCCGAGAATCGGGCCACAGATCGGCGCCACCACCGTGATCATCGCCAGCAGCGCCAATGCCTGTCCGCGTTTCTCGCGTGGATAGATCGAGACCAGCAGCGACTGCGTGATCGGGTACATCGGGCCGGCCACGAAGCCCTGCAGCGCACGCGACACCACCAGCATGCCCATGCTCTGCGCCAGGCCGCACAGCAGCGAGGTGATGACGAAGGCCAGCGTGGCCCAGACGAACAGCTTGCGTTCGCCGAAGCGGCGGCTGAGCCAGCCGGTCAGCGGCAGCGCGATGGCCGTGCTGACCGCGAACGAGGTGATGACCCAGGTCGCCTGCTGCGAACTGGCACCGAGATTACCGGCGATGGTCGGCAGCGAGACGTTGGCGATGGTGGTGTCGAGCACCTGCATGAACGACGCCATCGCCAGGCCCACGGTGCACAGGGCGACACTGGGTGGCAGGAACCCGGAGGCCGCACCCGGCGCCGCCGGTGCGCCGGGCGCGGCTGGAGCTTGTGCGGACATGGCGACCTCAGCCCACCTTCGCCTGCTGCGGCAGGTTGCCCTGGATGATCGTGTGGATCACCTCATCGGCATCATGCAGCTGCTTGGCATACACGTCGGTGTCGAACACCGTGCCCTTGGCCGGTGCGCTCGGCAGCACTTCGCCCTTCTGGTCGCGCAGGCTCACTTCGGCCTTCATCGACAGGCCGATGCGCAGCGGATGTTCGGCCAGCTGCTTGGCATCGATGGCGATACGCACCGGCACGCGCTGCACGATCTTGATCCAGTTGCCGCTGGCGTTCTGCGCCGGCAGCAGCGAGAACGCCGAGCCGGTGCCCAGGCCCAGGCTCTGGATGCGGCCCTTGTACTTCACGTCGCCGGCGTACAGGTCCGACTTCAGCTCCACTTCCTGGCCCAGGCGCATGTGGCGCAGCTGGGTTTCCTTGAAGTTGGCCTCGACCCACATCTGCTCGGTCGGCACCACGGCCATCAGGGCATTGCCCGGCTGCACGCGCTGGCCGACCTGCACCGAACGACGGGCGACGTAGCCGGTGACCGGCGCGACGATTCCGGCGCGGGCGTTGTTGAGGAAGGCCTGGCGCAGCTGCGCGGCGGCCGCCTGCACGTCCGGCTGGGTGGCGATCACGGTGTCGTCGACCAGCGCGCGGTTGCGCTCGACGGTCTCGCGCGAGCCGGCCACGGCCGCTTCGGCAGCGGCCAGCTCGTCACGGGCGTGGGCCAGTTCTTCGTTGGAGATGGCGCCGGTGGCGGCCAGGTCCTTGCGGCGGGCGAAGTCATCGCGCACGCGCTTCAGGGTCACCTGGCGGGCATTCAAGTCCGCCTGTGCGCCTTCCACGCTGCGGTACAGACCACGGGTCTGGCGCACGGTCTTGGCCAGGTTGGCTTCGGCCTGCTGCAGCGCCACCGAGGTATCGGACGGGTCCAGCTGCACCAGCAGCTGGCCGCGCTCCACGCGCATGCCGTCATCGGCGTTGATGGCGACCACGGTACCGGCCACCAGCGGGGTGATCTGCACCTGGTTGCCCTGCACGTAGGCGTCGTCGGTTTCTTCGAACCAACGGCCGAACATGAAGTACCACAGCGCCAGTGCGGCAAGCAGCAGCACGACGATCACGAACAGGCCGCGCAGCAGGTTGCCGCGGCGGTTGGAGGCGGCCGGGGCCGCGGTGTCTTGGGTCTGGCTCATGGCGGAGGTCTTCAGGAATGCGAGGAATCGGAATGGGAGGCGATCGGTGCGCGGTCGGCGTCAGCGGGCTGGAAACCACCACCCAGCGCCTTGCTCAGGCGCACCGAGGTCTGCACCTGCTGCGACTGCAGGCCGGCCAGCTGCTGCTGCGACTGCAGCAGGGTGGACTGCGCGGTCAGCACGTCCAGGTAGCTGCCGATGCCGGCGCGGTAGCGCTGCTGGGCCAGGTCGAAGGCCGAGCGTGCGGTGTCCACGGCCTGCTGCTGCGCGTGCGCCTGCTGCGCCAGCGAGCGCACCGCGTTGACCTGGTCGGCCACGTCGCGCAGCGCATCGAGCACGGCCTGGTTGTAGTTGGCCACCGCCAGGTCGTACTGCGCATCGGTGTTGGCCAGGTTGGCGCGCAGCTTGCCGCCTTCGAAGATCGGCAGGCTCAGCGCCGGGCCGATGTAGGCGAAGGTGGAACTGCTCTTCAGCAGGTCACCCACGTTCGGGGCGACCACGCCGGCCAGCGCGGTCAGGTTGAAGCTCGGGTAGAACTTGGTCTTGGCAACCTTGATCTGCTTGTCCGCCGCTTCCACGCGCCAGCGTGCAGCGACGATGTCGGGGCGGCGGCCGAGCAGTTCGCTGGGCATCACGCCCGGCAGCTGCAGCGCCATCGGGTTCAACGGCTGCGGACGCTGGATCGACAGGCCACGGTCCGGGCCCTTGCCAACCAGTGCGGCCAGCGCCGTGCGGGCGGCGTCAATGCGCTGCTGCGCGGCCAGCACCTGCTGCTGCGCGGCCGGCACGCGGGCCTCGGCCTGGCGCACCTGCAGATCGCTGTCGATGCCGGCGCCGCGACGCTGGCGGGTCAACTGCAACGACTTCTGCGAGCGGGTCAGCTCTTCCTCGGCCACGTCGTTGAGCTGCCACGCATAGGCCAGGTCGGCATAGGCCTGCGCAATGCCGGTGGACAGGTTCAGGCGCGCGGCCTGCGCTTCAACAGTGGCGGCATGCGCGCCATCCACCGCCGCTTCCCAGGCAGCGCGCTTGCCGCCCCACAGATCGACGCCGTAGCTGAAATCGAAGGCAACCTGGCTGCTGCCGCCATAGCGACCGCCCATTTCACTGCCGACCATCGACTCGGGCAGGCGCAGGCCGGTGTAGCCACCGGACACCGACAGGCTGGGCAGCTCATCGGCGCGTGCGGTGCCGACCTGGGCCTGGGCCTGACGCAGGCGCGCATCGGCGGCATCCAGGCTCGGGTGGCCAGCCAGGCCCTCGGCAATCAGCGCGTCCAGCTGCGCATCGCCCAGTGCCTTCCACCAATCCTGCGCCGGGAAACCGGTGGCGCTCAGGTCGGTATCGGCCAGGGTGCGTTCGCTGTGCAGGCTGTCCACATCGAGCACATGGCCCTGCGGGTTGAGGCCACGACTGCTGGCGCAGGCGGCCAGGGCCAGGGCCAGCGCTGATACCAGCAGCGCGCGCCCGGACCGGCGGAGAGTGGAATGCGGGATCGGGTTCATGGGGTCGTCAGTGAATCGCGGATTCGGGTAAGGAGGGACAGCAGCAGCGTGCGCTCATCGGCGGAAAGATCGCGTAGGGCGTAATCCATCACCGCGTCGCCGCGCAGCTTCAGCCGTGCCCACAGCGCGCGACCTTCATCGGTCAGCACGATCTGCAGCGCACGCCGGTCCTGTGCATGTGGCTCGCGGCGCACGCAGCCCAGCGCTTCCAGCTTGTCCAGCAGGCGGGTCACCGCGCTGGGCACCTGGTCGATGGCCTGGGCCAGTTCGTTGGCGGTACACGGGGCCATGTTCGAAAGCACCTTCAGCCCGATGTAATGGGTGAAGCCGATACCCAGATCTTCTTCGGCCATGGACGCATCGAGCTGGCGGACCAGGCCGTCGCGCACCTGGCGCAGCAGCAGGCCGAAGCTGGGGGGAGTGGTTGCAGGACAGATCATGGGGGAGCATTCTCTTCCAAAAAAAATATTTCTCAATGGAAATATTCGATCTGGCATCGAATGCTGTGTTGCAGCAGCGGGCTGGATCAGTGAAGGCGCCTACCTTAATGATCTGGTCAGGTGGCCCGGTAGTACAATTCAGCCAATGGATGTCACATTTCAGCCAGCGGATATGATGAACAAGGCAGAAATTCCCCCTTCCAAGCGCCTGCTCAGGGATGACGCACTGGATTGGTTCGAGCGCAATGACGGGCCACCGGTTGTCGCCTTCCGCTTCGACAGCCCGCAGGGATTGGTCCGAGAAGTGGACTGGCATCATCACCAGCGCGCGCAGTTGATCTGCGTGGAGCGCGGCCTGTTGACCACCCGCACCTCGCACGGCACCTGGTCACTGGCGCCGGGCTCGGCCGGCTGGATGCCGCCGCTGGAGCCGCATACGGTGACCCTGGATGGTCCGCTGCGCGGTTGGGGCATGGCACTGGCCGCGCCGGCCTGCGCCACCCTGCCCGCCGATCCCTGCGTACTGGGCCTGTCCAAGCTGGCGCAGGCGCTGGCCGACCGCATCTGCGAATGGCCGCTGGGCTATGACACCACGCCCGAGCGCCAGCACATCATCGAGGTGCTGCTGGACGAGATCCGCACCGCGCCGCGCCAGCGCATGCACCTGCCGATGCCGCACGACCGGCGCCTGCTGAAGATCGCCTCGCAGCTGCTGGCCGACCCGTCCGACGAGCGCAGCCTGGCCGAATGGGCGCATTGGGCTGGCCTCTCGCCGCGCAGCCTGACCCGTCATTTCCGCGACGAGACCACCCTCAGCTTCGCCCAGTGGCGGCAGCAGGCCCGCCTGTCCGAGGCCCTGCGCCAGCTGACCGAAGGCCGCAGCGTGGCCGATATCGCCCATGCACTGGGTTTCAGCAGCGCCAGCGCCTTCGTCACCGTGTTCCGCCGCCACTTCGGGCTGCCGCCGGGGCGCTACCTGGCACGGGCCGGGCATGGCCTGGAAACCGGCCTGGACCCTGCACGTGGCTTGGCATCCCCCGCCGCATCCGGATAATCACAGGATTGCGAGCGGCGACCACCGTCGCCGCCTCCCGACAACAGGTAACAACGCCGCATGACCGAACTTGCCCGCCCCGTGTTCCACGGATTCGAACAACTGCCGCTGCGCGAGTACGCCGAACGCGCCTACCTCGACTACTCGATGTACGTGGTCCTGGACCGCGCCCTGCCGTTCATCGGCGACGGCCTGAAGCCGGTGCAGCGCCGCATCATCTATTCGATGAGCGAGCTGGGCCTGAATGCCGCGTCCAAGCCGAAGAAGTCCGCGCGCACCGTCGGTGACGTCATCGGTAAGTACCACCCGCACGGCGACAGCGCGTGCTACGAGGCGCTGGTGCTGATGGCGCAGCCGTTCTCGTACCGCTACCCGCTGATCGAGGGCCAGGGCAACTTCGGCTCCAGCGATGACCCGAAGTCGTTCGCGGCGATGCGTTACACCGAATCCAAGCTGACCCCGATCGCCGAAGTGCTGCTGGGCGAACTGGGCCAGGGCACCACCGACTGGGCGCCGAACTTCGACGGTACCCTGCAGGAACCGACCTGGATGCCGGCGCGGCTGCCGCACCTGCTGCTCAACGGCACCACCGGCATCGCCGTGGGCATGGCCACCGACGTGCCGCCGCACAATCTCAACGAGATCGTCAGCGCGCTTCTGCACCTGCTGGACAACCCCGACGCCAGCGTGCGCGACCTGTGCGAGCACGTGCAGGGCCCGGACTACCCGTCCAGCGCCGAGATCATCACCGCCGCCAACGATCTGCGGAACATCTACGAGACCGGCAACGGCAGCGTGCGTGCGCGTGCGACCTTCAACAAGGAAGCCAACAACATCGTGGTGACGGCGCTGCCGTTCCAGGTGTCGCCGTCGAAGGTGATCGAGCAGATCGCCGCGCAGATGCGCGCCAAGAAGCTGCCGTGGCTGGAAGACATCCGCGACGAATCCGACCACGCCAACCCGGTGCGCGTGGTGCTGGTGCCACGTTCCAACCGCGTCGACGCCGACCAGCTGATGGGCCACCTGTTCGCGACCACGGACCTGGAGCGCAGTTACCGCGTCAACCTCAACGTGATCGGGCTGGACGGCCGACCGCAGGTGAAGAACCTGAAGATGCTGCTCAGCGAATGGCTGACCTTCCGCAGCAACACCGTCACCCGCCGCCTGCAGCACCGCCTGCAGAAGGTCGAGCGCCGCCTGCACCTGCTGGAAGGCCTGCTGGTCGCCTTCCTCAACCTGGACGAGGTGATCCACATCATCCGTACCGAGGACGAACCGAAGGCTGCGCTGATCGCGCGCTTCGGCCTGTCCGAGGAACAGGCCGAGTACATCCTGGAAACCAAGCTGAAGCAGCTGGCCCGCCTGGAGGAGATGAAAATCCGCGGCGAGCAGGCCGAGCTGGCCAAGGAACGCGAGAAGATCCTCGGCATCCTCGACAGCAAGGCCAAGCTGAAGAAGCTGATCCGCGACGAACTGATCGCCGATGCCAAGAAGTTCGGCGACGCCCGCCGTTCGCCGCTGGTGCAGCGCCAGGCCGCGCAGGCCATCGACGAGACCGAACTGGTCCCGAGCGAGCCGATGACCGTCGTGCTTTCGGAGAAGGGCTGGATCCGTGCCGCCAAGGGCCACGACGTCGATGCGTCCGCCCTGTCCTATCGCGATGGAGACGCCCTGCAGGGCGCGGTGCGTGCACGCAGCACCCAGCAGGTCGCGTTCCTCGACAGCGAGGGCCGCGCCTACTCGACGCCGGTACACACCCTGCCCTCCGCGCGTGGCAACGGTGAACCGCTGACCGGCCGCTTCTCGCCGGCCGCAGGCACCAGCTTCGTGACCCTGGCCAGCGCCGAGCCGGATGCCCGCTTCGTGCTGGCCTCCAGCCATGGCTACGGCTTCGTCACCCGCTTCGAGAACCTGATCGGTCGCAACAAGGCCGGCAAGGCGATGCTGAACCTGTCGTCCGGCTCGTCGGTGCTCACCCCGTCGATGGTCGCCAACGTGGCCACCGACCGCATCGTGGCGGTGACCAGTTCCGGCAACCTGCTGGCAATCGCCGCCAACGACCTGCCGGAACTGGACAAGGGCAAGGGCAACAAGATCATCGAGATCCCGAAGGCCAAGCTCGCCACTGAACGCGTGGTCGCCATCGTGGCGATCAGCCCGGGGCAGACCCTGCAGGTACGCAGCGGCCAGCGCACCATGGGCCTGAAGTTCAACGAGCTCGACGCCTACCTCGGCGCCCGCGCCACCCGCGGCCACCTGCTGCCGCGCGGCTGGCAGAAGGTCGAAGGGTTGTCGGTGGAGTAAGGGCCGCGGCCCTGCTCCTGGTGGGTGTCAACCTTGGTTGAGGTGGGTGTCAACCTTGGTTGACACGCTTTGCCGGAGATCAGACACGAAAAAGCCGGGGCATGCCCCGGCTTTTTCGTTGTCGGCTGGCGGGCGGTGGAGCGGCTGGCTGGCGAAAGCTGGCTGGCGGTGCTCCGGTGCTGGCGGGCGACAGAACGCTATGCGTCTGGTAGAGCCGACCGCTGGTCGGCTGCTCTTCAAAAGACAGCCGACCAGCGGTCGGCCCTACCGCGTAGTCGCCGGGCATGGCCCAGCGCTACCTGCGGCTCAATGCGCCGGGGCGCCGT
Source organism: Stenotrophomonas maltophilia (assembly GCF_002138415.1). Lineage (NCBI taxonomy): Bacteria > Pseudomonadati > Pseudomonadota > Gammaproteobacteria > Lysobacterales > Lysobacteraceae > Stenotrophomonas > Stenotrophomonas maltophilia. The sequence goes on along the minus strand of NZ_CP015612.1, from coordinate 1,488,496 downwards.
TGCCGTCGATCTTGCTCAGCTGATACAGCTCCAGGCCGATGCGCTTGATCAGGCCCAGCTGCTGCTCCAGCCACCAGGCATGGTCTTCCTCGGTGTCCTTCAGCTGCGCCAGCAGGATGTCGCGGCTCACGTAGTCGCCGTTCTCTTCGCACAGCTTCATGCCGGCGGCGAGATTGTTCCGAACCGCGTATTCAGTGTCGAGATCCTTCTGCAGCATCTCTTCCACGGTCTTGCCCGGCTCGGTGGCATGCGGGCGCATGTCCGGGTCGCCGCCGAGGAACAGGATCCGGCGCAGCAGCGCGTCGGCGTGCTGGGTTTCCTCTTCCATCTCGTGGTTCAGGCGTTCGTACAGCGCGAACAGGCCCTGGTCCTCGTAGCGGCGGGAATGGATGAAGTACTGGTCGCGGGCAGCAAGCTCGCCGCGCAGCAGTTCCTTCAGGCAGGCGATGACGTCCGGGTTGCCTTTCATGGGGGGGCTCCTGTGAATCGATGTGACATAGGGTGCCGCATTTCAAAATACGGTGATCTAATCGGAATCAGTCGCAGTTGCGCCTGCGGCTACAATCGGCCCACGAGTTCGGAAAGGACGTGCGATGCGACGTACATGGCGTTGGGTGCTGGGCGTGTTGATCGCCATCGTGCTGGTCACCGCACTGGTCCTGTGGCTGCTGCTGCGCGGCAGCCTGGCCGACCTGGACGGCGAGCATGCGCTGCCGGGCCTGGCCAAGCCGGTCACCATCGAGCGCGATGCGCTGGGCGTGGTCACCATCACTGCCGGCAGTCAGGCCGACGCGATGCGCGCACTCGGCCGCGTGCATGCGCAGGAACGCTATTTCGAAATGGATCTGATGCGCCGCAGTGCCGCCGGTGAGCTGTCGGCGCTGTTCGGACCCAAGGCCATCGATGCCGACAAGCGCATGCGCGTGCATCGCCTGCGCGCACGCACCGAAGCGCACCTGGACGCTGCATTGGGCGACAACGGCGATGCCGTGCGTGCCTACGTGGATGGCGTCAACGAAGGCCTGGCCGATCTCGCGGTGCGCCCATGGGCCTACCTGCTGCTGCGGCAGTCACCGCAACCGTGGCAGGCCAGCGACAGCGTACTGACCGGTCTGGCCATGTACGCCGACCTGCAGGACCCGAACAACCAGACCGAGCTTGCGCTCAGCCGCATCCGCGCGGTGGTGCCGGCGGCGCTGTACGCGCTGATCGCGCACGACGGCACCGAATGGGATGCGCCGCTGTTCGGCGAACCGACCGGCAACGCCACTCTGCCCGATGCCAGCCAGCTCGACCTGCGCACATTGAAGGGGAAACCGGGCACCGAGCAGGAAGAGGCCGACGTCATCGGCAGCAACAACTTCGCGGTGGCCGGTGCACTCACCGCCGACGGCCGCGCGATCGTTGCCGACGACATGCACCTGGGCCTGCGCGCGCCTGGCCTGTGGTTCCGGGTGCGCCTGCGCTATCCGGACCCGCAGGCCGCCGGCGGCCAGGTCGACGTCACCGGCTTCTCGCTGCCCGGCCTGCCGGCGGTGATCGTTGGAAGCAACGGGCACGTGGCCTGGGGCTTCACCAACAGTTACATCGACACCGCCGATTACCGCACTGAACCGGCCAACGCCACGGTCACGATGCATGAAGAGCGCATCGCAGTGGCCGGCCAGGCCGACGTGCTGTTCCCGGTGCGCGAAACCGACTGGGGTCCGATCCTGCATGCCCATGCCGATGGCAGCGGCGATGCCCTGCGCTGGGTCGCACACCTGCCCGGCGCGGTGCGCCTGGATTTCGGCGACCTGGCCCGCGCCGGCGACCTCGACAGCGCCCTGCACTTCGCCGACCGCGCCGGAATTCCCGCACAGAACCTGGTGGTCGGCGACCGCAGCGGACGCATCGCCTGGCGCCTGATCGGCGCCCGCCCCGACCGAGGCCCCGGCTGTGCACCGGCCGGCTTCACGGCCGCCAACAACCAGCACTGCGCACCCTGGCCGATCCGCAGCGACGCGTCACCCGCGCTGATCGATCCCCCCAACCATCGCCTGTGGACCGCCAACGGTCGCGTCCTCGACGGCGAGGCACTGGCCACCGTCGGCAATGGCGGTTACGACCTCGGTGCCCGTGCGCGGCAGATTCGTGATCTGCTGGCGATCCAGGAACGCTTCGACGAACACGATCTGCTGGCAATCCAGCTCGATGATCGCGCGGTGTTCCTGCAGCGCTGGTGGGCCCTGCTGCACGACGTCATCGAACGCAGTGACGACCCTGCGCTGAAGCGTCTGAAAGAGGTCAGCCATCAATGGGGCGGGCGCGCCTCGGCCAGTTCGGTGAGCTACCGGGTGGTGCGAGAATTCCGCACGCAGGTAATGGAGACGTTGTCCGATGCACTGCTGGCACCGGCCAACGCGGCACTGAGCGACGACTATCTGGACCCGCGCCTGGCGCAGCTGGAAGGCGTGGCCTGGCCGATGCTGCAGGAGCGTCCGGCCAATCTGCTGCCGCCCGCCTTCGACAGCTGGGACGCGCTGCTGATCGATGCCGCCCGCCGTACCGAGAGCGAGCTGGCCAAGCAGGGGCCGCTGGCCGAGCGCAGCTGGGGCGAGCGCAATACCGCTGCCATCTGCCATCCCATCGCCCGGGCGTTGCCGGACATCGCCAAGCGCTGGCTGTGCATGCCCGCCGATCCCCTGCCCGGAGACCGCGACATGCCGCGCGTGCAGACCCCCAACTTCGGCGCCTCCGAACGCATGGTGGTTTCGCCGGGCCACGAAAGCGACGGCATCGTGCATATGCCCGGTGGCCAGAGCGGGCATCCGCTCTCGCCGTACTGGGGTGCCGGCCACGAGGACTGGGTACATGGGCGCCCGACGTCGTTCCTGCCCGGCAAGGCGCAGCACACGATGACGCTGGTGCCTGCGCGTTGACGACCAGAGTCAGATCCCTTTTCCAAAGTAAAGGGATCTGCCCCCATCATTGCAGCGTCAGGCCAGCGCCTGCTCGTGCACGCCGGCAATCGCGCGGCCGGAAGGATCGGCCGCCGCAGCGAAGCTGGCATCCCAGGCGATCGCCGCTGGCGACGAACAGGCGATCGACTTGCCGCCCGGCACGGTCTCTGCGGCCGCGCGGCTCGGGAAGAACTGCTCGAACAGATGGCGGTAGTAGTACGCCTCCTTGGTCTGCGGCGGGTTGTGCGGGAAGCGCTTGTCGGCCGCCGCCAGCACGCGATCACTGACCTGCGCCTCGGTGTGCGCCTTCAGCCCGTCGATCCAGCCGTAGCCGACGCCATCGCTGAACTGCTCCTTCTGCCGCCACAGGATGCTGTCCGGCAGGTAGCCATCGAACGCCTCGCGCAGCACCGCCTTCTCGATGCGACGCCCGCCAAAGCCGGCACCGACCATCTTGTGCGCGGCATCGAAGCGCATCGCCACATCGAGGAACTCACGATCGAGGAACGGCACGCGCGGCTCCACGCCCCAGGCCATCATCGACTTGTTGGCACGCAGGCAGTCGTAGTTGTGCAGCGCGTCGAGCTTGCGCACCAGCTCGTCGTGGAATTCACGTGCATCCGGCGCCTTGTGGAAGTACAGGTAGCCACCGAAGATCTCATCGCTGCCCTCGCCGGACAGCACCATCTTCACCCCCATGGCCTTGATCCGCCGTGCCAGCAGGAACATCGGTGTCGATGCGCGGATGGTGGTGACGTCGTAGGATTCGATGTGGCGGATCACTTCCGGCAACGCGTCGAGGCCTTCCTCGAAGGTGTATTCGAAGCCGTGATGCACGGTGCCGAGTGCCTCGGCAGCGATCGCCGCAGCCGCCAGATCGGGCGAGCCCTTCAGTCCGATCGCGAACGAATGCAGACGCGGCCACCAGGCTTCGGTCTGCCCACCGTCCTCGATGCGGCGACGCGCGTAGCGTGCGGCAACTGCCGCCACCAGCGATGAATCGAGGCCACCGGACAGCAGCACGCCGTATGGCACATCGCTCATCAGCTGGCGTTCCACCGCATGCTCGAACGCCTGGCGCAGCTCGACCAGATCGGCCTGGCGGCCCTGTACGTCGGCATAGTCGCGCCACGGTTGCTGGTAGTAGCGCACCAGCTCACCACTGGCACTGTCGAAGTAGTGGCCCGGCGGGAACTGCGCGACGTCGGCACAGGTATCGACCAGTGCTTTCATTTCCGAGGCCACGCGCAGGCGCCCCTGGGCATCGTGGCCCCAGTACAGCGGCACCACACCGACCGGGTCGCGCGCCACCAGCACGCGTCCACTGTCACGATCCCACAGCGCGAAGGCGAAGATGCCATTGAGCTGCTCCAGCCACTGCGCCGGCGAGCCGCCCTGGCGGTACAGCGCGTTGATCACCTCGCAGTCCGAGCCGGTCTGGAAGTCATAGACGGTGGTCAGCGCCGCCTTCAACGCCTGATGGTTGTAGATCTCGCCGTTCACCGCCAGCGCCAGCTGGCCATCGGCCGACAGCAGCGGCTGTGAACCACCGGCCGGGTCGACGATGGCCAGCCGCTCGTGGACCAGCAGCGCACCTTCGTCGAGGTACACGCCGCTCCAGTCCGGGCCACGGTGGCGCTGGCGCTGCGACAGTTCCAGCGCATGGCGGCGCAGGGCAGGAAGATCGTCACCGGCCTGCAGGCCGAAGATTCCGAAGATCGAACACATGGGGGAGCTCCTGTTGGGGAATTTCACGGGTGGGAAGGTGTTCGACCGGCCATCCAGGCCCGGGTGGGGCTGCGCCCGGGCACAAAAAAACCCGCATCGGCTGATGCGGGTTTTCTGGTGTCCGGGCGTGTGTTGCTGTCTATCTACCCAGGGCGCAGTCCCGCATCGGCCGCGCACGATTATTCGCGCGCAGATTATTGCGGTTGTTGTTATTGACGGCGGTGGCCAGGCGGATCGACATGGCATCGACCCTACCCCGGTTTCCGGCACGGTGCAACAGTTGCGTCAGCAACCACGCCTGGAGCGCATAATGGCGCACCCTGAATCGTGTAACAGGAATGCAACACCGCAATGGACGCACCGGGGCAATGACCGCCCTGCTCTGCCTGGGCCTGGTGGCCTGCCAGACCCTGCCCCCGCCTTCTACGCTGCCGCAATCCCAGCAGCAGGCATTGGAACAACGCGGAACCGACGGCAGCTTCGACGGTGCCTGGGACACCGCGCAGACCTTCGAACGCTTCAACGATCCGCGCGCGATCACGTACTACGAGCGCGCCGCCGCGATCACGCCCTGGACCTTCCACAACACCAGGGCGGAAGAAGCACTGGGCCGGATCTGGATCTCCGGCACGATGCGGCATGCCGACAGCCCCCACATCAACCCGGCACCGGTGCTGCGCGCATCCTGGCGACGTGGCGAACGCGCCTACCTGGCAGCGGCCAACCACGGTAATCCGTATGCGTTCTTTGACCTGGCCAAGGCCTATCGCGAGCGCGGCGATGCCCAGCGCGCGCTGCGCTGGGACCTGCGCGGAATGATCTACGAGCGCTACCCGGGTTCATCGTCACGGCTACCGGATGCGGTGGCCGCACAGGGTGACACCGTGCATCCGCTGGTTGCGCAGATCCAGCGTCGCGCCGAACGTGGCGATGCCGAAGCGCAGGTGGACCTGGGCGCACTGCTGGAGCAAGGCACGGGACTGCCGCGCAATCCGGCGCGTGCCCTGCAGCTGTACCAGCGCGCCGGTGAGCACGGCAATGTGTTCGGCCAGTACTTTGCCGGCCTGCTGCTGGGCCGCGGTGCGCCGGGTGTGGAGAAGGATACCGACGCAGCGGCGCACTGGTTCGCCAGGGCCGAAGCGCAGCACTTCTACATGGCGGCGCCGAGTTACTGGAAAAAAGCGGTCGAGCCGCCGTTCTTCATTTTTTCGGAGTAGTGCCGGCGAAAGGCGTGCCGACCAACGGTCGGCACCCACCGTCGCAGACTCACGCCAGCAGCCGTTCCACCAGCCGCTGGTACAGCCCCGGCAACGCCTCCAGATCGTCCACGCGCACGTTTTCGTCCACCTGGTGGATGCTGGCGTTGACCGGCCCCACTTCGATGCACTGCGCGCCCAATGGCGCAATGAAGCGGGCATCGGACGTGCCACCGCCGGTGCTTTCTTCGGGGGCACGGCCAATGTGCTCGGCCAGCACCGCACGCGCTGTGGCGCGCAGCGTGCCTTCCGGGGTGTAGAACGGCTCGCCGCTGCGATGCCACTTCAGCGTGTACTGCAGGCCATGCCGCTCCAGCAGCCCGGTGATCTCCGCTTCCAGCTTCGGTGCATCCCAGTGCGGGTTGTAGCGGATGTTGAAATCCACCTCGAGCTCGCCGGGAATCACATTGTTGGCACCGGTACCGGCATGGATGTTGGAGATCTGCAGGCTGGTCGGCGGGAAACTCTCGTAGCCCTCGTCCCAGCGCCGTGCACTCAGCTCGGCCAGGGCCGGCGCCGCCTGATGGATCGGGTTGCGTGCCTTCTCCGGATACGCCACATGGCCCTGCACGCCCTGCACCCGCAGCTTGGCCGACAGGCTGCCACGACGACCCACGCGCAGCAGGTCACCCAGCGTCGCGGTCGACGACGGCTCGCCGGTGATGCACCAGTCGATGCGCTGGCCGCGCTCGGCGAACAGGCGCGCGACGTGGCGCACGCCATCGATGGCGTCGCCTTCCTCGTCGCTGGTCAGCAGCACCGCCAGCGTACCGGGGTGATCAAGATGCGCGGCGACGAACTGCTCGGCGGCAACCACGAACGCCGCAACGCTGCCCTTCATGTCGGCGGCGCCACGGCCATACAGCACGCCATCGCGGATCTGCGGCGTGAACGGGTCGCTGGTCCAGGCCTCGCGCGGGCCCGTCGGCACCACGTCGGTATGGCCCAGCAGTACCAGTACCGGCGCGCCATGCCCGTGGGTCGCCCACAGGTTGTCGACGTCGCCCAGGCGAAGGTGATCGCACTGGAACCCGGCCTGCTTCAGGCGTGCCGCCAGCAGTGCCTGGCAGCCAGCATCATCCGGCGTCACCGAGCGTCGTGCGATCAGTTCGCAGGTCAGGTCGAGGACCGCGCTCATGCGTCACCCACACCGAAGCGGGCCTTGAAGCCGTTGTCACTGAAACCCTGGCTGACCGTGCCGTCGGCAGTGACCACCAGCGGACGCTTGATCAGCTGCGGGCACTCGCGCAGCAGCAGCTTCCATTCGGCTTCGGAATCGGCGGCCTTGCGGTTGTCCGGCAGCTGCCGCCAGGTGGTGGAGGACTTGTTGACCATCGCCGCCAGCCCGCCCAGCTGCGCGGCCCATTCCAGCAGGGTTTCCGGGCTGGGCTTGTTGTCGCGGTAGTCGACGAAGGTGTACGGCACGCCGAAGCGGTCCAGCCACTTGGTCGCCTTCTTGCAGGTATCGCAGTTCTTCAAACCGTAGACAGTGGTGCTCATGGCCATCTGTGATGCTGGAAAACAGAGGGCCAGAATCTCACAACAGGCGCTCGGACACGACCCGGAACGGCACCCGCGGCAGCCGGAAGGCCAGCCCCTCGTGCAGCGCCACGCCCATCGCCCGCAGGCGCGGGCACTGCAGTTCGTCTTCCAGCTGCAGCGGCTGCAGGCGGTCGATCTCCACCGGCAACGCGATGCGGGTGCTGGCCCAATGTCCGTCGCAGGTACGGGCAATGGCCTCGTCCTGGCAGGTCAGGAAGCGCAGCAGGGCCTGATGGCCACCGAAGGCCGCCGTCCACGCCGTATCCTCCCAGCCGGCAGCGGCCCGCCACTGCAGGTGCAGCCCAGGCGCACTGCCCTGCCCGCCTTCGATCAGGGTGTGCCCACCGCCATCGGCGCCCACCACATGCTCGAAGCGTGTGGACAGATGCGGCTGCATGGCATCGCTGAAGGCGCGCGCGCCCGCCACGAAGGCCAGCTGGTCCATCACGTTGCGGTCGAACAACACCACCGGTGTCCCGCCCGGATCGTCGTCACGGCGCAGGTACCAGCGCCAGTTGCTCTGCCTTGGGGACGGCAGCAGCGAACGCAGCGGCCCGGCCAGTGCCGGCCCGAAGTGGCCGTGACGGTAGCTGAGGATGGTGTAGGGCGTACGCCCGGCATGGACCACGTAATGATGGCCCGGCGGTGGTGATGGTGCGCGGCGCACGTCGACCCACCAGCTCACGTAGACCACGTCGCGCACATCACTGACCAGCGCCGGCATCGGCCAGCGCCGCGACAGTGCGCGGCGCAGCCGGGTCCAGCGCGGGGCGTGCAGCAGGCGCGGCAGCATCCGCCCGAACAGGGTGTCGGACGGATGCTGGTAGATCGCAGACTGCGCCAGATCTTCCGGCGCCGTCACCTTCAGTCGGCCAGGCCGCGCAGCAGGTCGTTGACGCTGGTCTTGCTGCGGGTCTTGGCATCAACCTGCTTGACGATCACCGCGCAGTACAGCGAATGGGTACCGTCCTTGCTCGGCAGCGAGCCGGACACCACCACGCTGTACGGCGGGATGTAGCCGTAGGTGATTTCGCCGGTGGCACGGTTGTAGATGCGGGTGCTCTGGCTGAGGAACACGCCCATGCCGATCACGCTGTGGTGACCGACGACCACGCCTTCCACCACTTCCGAACGCGCACCAATGAAGCAGTGGTCCTCGATGATGGTCGGGCTGGCCTGCAGCGGCTCCAGCACGCCGCCGATGCCGGCGCCGCCGGACAGGTGGCAGTGCTGGCCGATCTGCGCACAGGAACCGACGGTGGCCCAGGTATCGACCATGGTGCCTTCGCCGACGTAGGCGCCGATGTTGGTGAAGCTCGGCATCAGCACCACGTCCTTGCCGAAGTAGGTGCCGCGGCGGGCGATCGCGCCCGGCACCACGCGTACGCCGCCACGGCGGAACTTCGCTTCGTCATAGCCGGCGAAGCGCGATTCGACCTTGTCCCAGAACGGCGCCGGGCGCGCATCGACCACGGCCATGTCGTTGACGCGGAAGTACAGCAGCACCGCCTTCTTCAGCCACTCGTTGACCTTCCAGCCACCGTGGCCGTCCGGTTCGGCAACGCGGAACTCGCCGCTTTCCAGGCCATCGATCACCCGGTTGACCAGCGGCTTGGTCGAGCCTTCCAGCTCGTGCAGGGTCAACGTGGCGCGACGTTCGAAGGCACTTTCGATGCCGAACTTCAGTTCTTCCACACCCGGCGCGGCCGGCTTGCGCAGCGACTTGCGGGCGATGGTTTCGGCGCGTGCGGCTTCGGCACTCTTGGCCGGGGCCTTCTTCGGTGCCGCCACCTTCTTCGCCGGGGCCTTCACCGCTGCGGCTTTCTTCGGCGCGGCAGCCTTCTTCGCGGCCGGCACGGCGGCAGTTTGACCAGCCTTCGGCTGTTGTGGAGCTTTCTTGGCCGCTGCGCTCTTGGCGGTGGCAGCAGTCTTCTTAACAGGCTTGGTGGCCATCAGGCGGGGTCTCCGGCGTTTCGATCGGGGTCCAGGCAGGCCAGCATCGCGTCATGCAGCTGCTGCCGGGCAGGTTCAGTCAGGGGGAGGTCGTGTTCGTCACTGATCACGAAGGTGTCTTCGGCGCGTTCGCCGAACGTGGCAATGCGCGCATCATGCACGCGCAGGCCCTGGTTGCGCAGCACGAACGCCACGTCGGCCAGCAGGCCGGGGCGGTCGGGCGCGACCAGGGCAAAACGGGTCGCGCCGGGCTCATCGCGGAACTCGATGCGCGGGGCGAAGCGGAAGTGCCGCAGCTGTCGTGGCACCACCCGGCGTGACGGCCGCAGGCGCGACAGGTCACCGCTGAGCGCCTCACGCAGCGCCGCCTCAAGGTTGGCACTGCTGCCATCGGCGAAGGTATCGGCCGGGTTCACTTCGAAGGTATCGAAGATGGTATCGGCCGGGCCGTCCAGCACGCGGGCGCGGTGAATGCCGTAGCCCTTGCGGTCCAGCGTCATCACGATCGCGGCGAACAGGCCGTCGCGGTCCGGCGAATGCACGAATACTTCCAGCGCGGGGTCGTCGACACTGATCCGGCGTACCTTCACCAGCGCCTGGCCCTGCTTCACCGGCACCAGCGCGGCGGCCTGCCAGGCCAGCTGCTCCGGGCGCAGACGGATGAAGCCCTCATCAGGCATCACCGCGAACTGGCGGTCGATGGTGGCATCGTCGTAACCCCGTTCGCGCACCAGCGCACGCACGCTGTCGCGCGCCTCGGCCACACGCTCGGCAGCCGGCACCGGATGCTCAAGCCCCTCGCGCAGCGCGCGCCGGGTGGCGAAGTACAGGTCGGCCAGCAGGCGGTCCTTCCATGCATTCCACAGCTTGGGGCTGGTGCCGGCGATGTCGGCGCAGGTCAGCAGGTACAGATAGTCGAGGCGGTCGCGGCTGCCGACCAGGGTGGCGAAGCGATGGATCACCACCGGGTCGGCGATGTCCTGCTTCTGCGCGGTCACCGACATGCGCAGGTGCTGTTCGACCAGCCACGCCACCAGTTCGGTGTCGGAGGTGCTCAGCGCATGCGCCTGGCAGAACGCGCGCGCGTCCACCGCACCCAGCTCAGAATGGTCGCCGCCACGGCCCTTGGCGATGTCATGGAACAGGCCGGCCAGCAGCAGCAGTTCCGGCTTGCGCAGGCGCGGCCACACTTCGTGCGCGATCGAGAAGCGCTCGTCGGCACGGCTGCTGGCAAACAGGCCGATGTTGCGCAGGACCATCAGCGTGTGCTGGTCGACGGTGTAGACATGGAACAGGTCGAACTGCATGCGCCCGCTGACCTGGGCAAAAGCGGGAATCCACTGGCCAAGCACGCCCAAGCGCGCCATGCGCGAGAGCGTATCGACCGGTCGCTGGCCGCGCAGCAGCGCCAGGAACTGCTCGCGCGCATCGGCATCGGCTTGGTCGTAGGCCGGCAGCAGCGGCAGCGCTTCGGCCAGCGCGCGCGCGGTCAGCGAATGCAGGCCGCGCACCTGCGGATTGTTGGCCCAGCTGGCAAACAGCGCGAACACCTGACCGATATCACCGCGCGGCCAGTCGGCCTCGTTGGCGGCCAGGTAGCCACGGCGCAGGGAAAAGCCCACGGTCAGCGGTTCCGGCTGGGCCTCGCCATCGAATTGTTCCTCGAAGCGCTGCAACAGGCGGTCGCTGATCCGGCGCACTACCAGCGCGGCGCGGTAGAAGCCCTGCATCATCTTCTCGACACCGAGGTTCTCGGCATCGTCTTCAAAGCCCAGGCGTGCCGCCAGGGTCTTCTGGTAATCAAAACGCAGGCGCTCTTCCGGGCGACGCGCGACCAGATGCAGGCCAAAGCGCAGCCGCGCCAGCACCGCACGCTCGCGCTTCAGTGCTGCCGCTTCGTCTGCGCCCAGATGGCCGAGCCCGACCAGCGCCTCCAGGTCACGCACGCCGAACGCACGCAGTGCCATCCAGCCCAGCGTGTTGAGATCGCGCAGGCCACCGGGGCCATCCTTCAGGTCCGGCTCCAGGTTGTCGGCAGTGTCGCCGAAGCGCTGGTGTCGGTTGCGCAGCTCTTCCAGCTTGGCCAGGAAGAAAGTGCGCGCCGGCCACAGTTCACGATCGTCGACGGCCTCGCGCAGCGCGCGGCGCGCCACATCATCGGCCAGGATCGGGCGCGCCTCGATCAGCGCGGTCAGCACGGTCTGGTCCGCTGCCGCCTCGCGGCACTGCGATGCAGAACGCACCGCATGGCTGACCGCCAGCCCGCAGTCCCACAACAGCGCGAACAGGCGCGCCAGCGCTGCCTCATGGGCCACCTGTGCCGGCGGATCGCCGAACACCAGCAGGTCGATGTCCGAACGCGGGAACAGTTCACCGCGGCCATAGCCACCCACCGCGAACAGCGACAGCCCGCAATCGGCCGGCAGGCAACGCTGCCACGCCAGCCGGATCAGATGGTCGGCAGCGCGCGCCCGCAGCGCCAGCAGGCGCTCGATGTTGTCGCCCTGGTCGAAGCGGCGGTACAAGCGCGCATCGGCCTGCTGCAGCGCCTGCCGTGCGGCAGACGCCCATTCGGGATCGTCGAGCGAATCGGCCGGCGCGTCCAGCAGTGAACCCGCCGGCAGCATCGTCAGGAGACCTGCGATTCGCCCGGCGACAGGGTCAGCACGTCCACGCCGGTCTCGGTGACCGCGATCATGTGCTCCCACTGCGCCGACAACTTGCGGTCCTTGGTCACCACGGTCCAGCCATCCGGCAGCACCTTGTTGTAGCGGGTGCCCTCGTTGATCATCGGCTCGATGGTGAAGGTCATGCCCGGCTGCAGCACCAGGCCCTGGCCCGGGCGGCCGTAATGCACCACCTGCGGCTCGTCGTGGTAGACCTTGCCGATGCCGTGGCCGCAGTACTCGCGCACCACGCTGAAACGCTCGCCTTCGGCATAGCTCTGGATGGCATGACCGATGTCGCCCAGGGTGGCGCCCGGGCGCACCGCGCGGATGCCGCGCCACATCGCTTCGTAGGTGGTTTCCACCAGGCGGCGGGCCATCACCGACGGGGTGCCGACGAAGTACATGCGGCTGGTGTCGCCATGCCAACCGTCCTTGATGACGGTGACGTCGATGTTGATGATGTCGCCATCCTTGAGCACCTTCCCTTCGCTGGGAATGCCATGGCAGATGACGTTGTTGACCGAGGTGCACACGGTCTTGGGGAAGCCGCGGTAGCCGACGTTGGCCGGAATGGCGCCCTGCACGTTCACGATGTGGTCGTGGCAGATGCGGTCCAGTTCCTCGGTGGTGACACCGGGCTTGACGTGGGGGGTGACGATGTCGAGCACTTCGCTGGCCAGGCGGCCGGCGATTCGCATCATCTCGATTTCCTGCGGGGTTTTCAGATTCACGCTCATGGCGCCCATTATCGCCGATCCGGCCGCAATCTGAACGAACGCCACCCAACTGGCGATCCGGGCCATGCACGGTTCCGGCAAGGAAAGTGAAAGCGTGATGGCCTGCGCGCTTTCTTTCGCTGATTTATCACGGATTACAGACACTTACCCGCACAAGCTGAGGCTACCGTCGCCGAAGCGGTGCCGAACGTGCCGCCTTCGCCTTGTTCAACGGACCTTCGGGTCAGGGAGGTTGTCCATGCGATCTGCGCTTCGTTCCCCGCTTGCCTGGGCCCTGGCCGGGGTCCTGCTGTCCAGCCCGGCCTTGGCCGCCGACACCACCACTTTCAACGTTACCCTGGTGGTCACCAAGGCCTGCACCATCACCGCGGCGGCCGCCACCAACGTCGACTTCGGCACCGCCGCCTCGACCACCGCTACCCCCACCCTGGGCCAGGGCACAGTGACCGCACAGTGCTCGGCCCTGACTCCGTACACGATTTCACTGAATGCGGGTGCAAACGCCAGCACCGCCAATGACGTCACCACCCGCCGGATGAAGAACACCAACGCCGCGGTGACCGCCAACAACTTCGTGGGCTACCAGCTGTACCAGGATGCCGCGCACACCCTGGTCTGGGGTTCCACCTCCGGCACCAACACCCAGGCCGGCATCGGCACCGGCCTGGCCGTGCCTTACATCGTCTACGGCCAGATCCTCAACCTGAGCACCAACAACCCGGCCACCGGTAACTACCTGGATACGGTCACCGCCACGATCACCTATTGATGGAGCACGCCCGCATGGCCGGACCCCGCCCGTGGCGCGCCACCGGCGTGGCGCTGCTCGCCCTGTGCCTGCTGGCGACCTCTACGGCAGGTGCCACCAGCCTGCAGGTCGCCCCCACCAGCCTGCAGCTGGAAGCCCGCCAGCGTGCCGGCGAGCTGTGGCTGACCAACAGTGGCACCTCGCCGGTGAAGCTGCAGGTACGCGTCTTCCGCTGGGTGCAGCAGGGCGGCAAGGAGCAACTGCTGCCCACCGATGAACTGATGGCCTCGCCGCCGATGCAGGAGCTGGCCGCCGGCCAGCAGCAGCTGGTGCGGGTGATGCGCCCGACCCGGGAGCCCCCCTCGGCGCAGCAGTATTACCGCCTGATCGTGGACGAGGTACCGGACCTGGCCACCCGTGCCGAGGGCATGCAGTTCGTCCTTCGCTACTCGATCCCGGTGTTCGTACAACCCGCGTCCGGCAAGCTCGCCCCGCAGCTGCAGGCGCGCATGGTAACGCTGGACGATGGCCGCAACGGCGTCGAGGTGGCCAATTCGGGCAACAGCTACGCACAGATTGCCGATCTCGCACTCGGCAGCGTCAAGCGCCCGCGCATCGTGCACCCCGGTTTGCTGGGCTATGTCCTCCCCGGCCAGGTGATGCGCTGGCCGATCGAGCGCATGGCGATCGACCGCGACAACGACCAGATCACGGCCAAGCTCAATGGCGAGTCGGAACAGACGCCGCTGTCGCCCCCATCGGCTCGCTGAGGCGTTGATGGGCGCGCTGCTTGCTGCCCTGGCTCCTGCGGCGACCGAAGCCGCCGATGTGTCCGGCGCAACGGCCACCGGGGCCGCCGACGTATCAGGCATCTCCGCCGATGCGATCCTGCCGCCCCCCACCCCGCTGACCGCCAACCAGACGCTGCACCTGGACGTGTCGCTCAACAGCACGCCGCGCGGGCTGCTTCCCTTCATCGAGAACCGCGGCCGCCTGCAGGCCAGCCCCGAGGTCCTGCGCCAGCTCGGCTTCAATGCCAGTGGCGATGCACCGGTGTACCTGGACCAGATCAGCGGCGCGGTGGTGCGCTATGACGCCCACCTGCAGACCCTGGCACTGGACGTGCCGCTGGACCAGCTAACCCTGCCGACCACCGTGCTCAGCCGCCCGCAGACGCGTGCGCCCGCCGGCAGCGCCTCGCCCGGCGTGCTGCTCAACTACGACATCTACGGCAGCCGGGTGGACACGCTCGGCAACCTCAGCCTGAGCTCGGAGCTGCGCCTGTTCGGCATCGGCGACGGCACCTTCGAAAACACCGCGATCAGCCGTCGCTACCAGCAGCCCGGCGACCGTCGCTGGCGCGGCGAAAGCGTACGTCTGGATACGCGCTGGCGCCTGGATTTCCCCGACCAGGCGATGACCCTGGAGGTCGGCGACTTCTACAGCGGCTTCGTCGATTGGACCCGCCCGGTGCGCCTGGGCGGCCTGCAGATCGGCCGCAACTACGGGCTGCAGCCCTATCGCGTCCTGACCCCCACGCCCAGCTTCCTCGGCCAGGCGGTGGTGCCGTCCACAGTCGAGCTGTACGTCGATGGCCTGCGCCAGTACAGCGGCCAGGTGCCGGTTGGCCCGTTCCAGCTGGCCGCGCAGCCGGGCATCAGTGGCACCGGCAGCGCACAGGTGGTGGTCACCGATGCCTTCGGCCGCATGCAGACGCTGGACTTCAGTTTCTACGGCACCCAGCAACTGTTGGCCAAGGGTCTGTCGGACTGGTCGGTCGGCGTCGGCCGCCTGCGCGAGGACTTCGGCCAGCGCTCCTTCGCCTACGATGATCGCACTGTGGCCAACGCCAGCTGGCGCGGCGGCATCAGCGACTCGTTCACCGGCGAGGCCCATGCCGAAGGCGGCGGCGGCCTGACCCAGGCCGGCATCGGCGGCTGGTGGCTGCTCGGCGGTGCCGGCGTATTCAACGCAGCCTACGCGCACAGTGATTACCACGGCCTGCAGGGCGGGCAGTGGGCGCTGGGTTACAGCTGGAACAACCGTCGCCTCAACGTCAACCTGCGCAGCGTGCGCAGCCACGGCGACTACCGCGACCTGGGCGCATTGCAGGGCAACCTGCCGCCCAGCATCAGCGAGCAGGCCACGGTCGGCATGGATCTGCTGCGGCTGGGTACGCTCAGCGCCAGCTACCTGCGCCTGCGCTACCCGGATGGCGAGGACAACCGCTACGCCAGCCTGTTCTGGTCGCGCACCTGGAGCCAGCGCTGGTCAGCCTACCTGTCGGTGAACCAGAACCTGGACCAGAGCGACGACCGCAGCATCTATCTGTCGGTGACCGCCAGCCTGGGCAACAACCGCCAGGCCAGTCTGTCCAGCCAGCGCAACGGCGACAGCCAGAGCTGGGTGGCCGACGTGACCCAGCCGGTGCCCGGTGACGGCAGCGCTGGCGGTGTCGGCTGGCGTGCACAGGTACGCCATGGCGAGGACGGCAATGGTGGCCTGGCTGAGGTCGGCATTCTCAATGACATCGGCCGCTATTCGTTCGGCGCCTCGCGCCAGGGCGGGCTCAACTATGCCTACGGCAGCGCCAGTGGCAGCCTGGTCTGGATGGGCGGGCACGCGTTCGCCACCCGCGAGGTCTCGGACGCGTTCGCGGTGATCAGCACCAACGGTGTCGGCGGCGTGCCGGTGCGGCTGGAAAACCGCCTGATCGGCGTCACCGATGATCGTGGTCTGCTGCTGGTCAGCCCGCTGCTGTCCTGGCAGCGCAACCGGGTCTCGATCGACACCCTGGACCTGCCCGAAGACATGCGTGCCGACCGCATCGAGGACTGGGTGACGCCGCGCCAGCGCGCAGGTGCGCGCGTGACCTTCCAGCTGCGCTCGCGGCCCTCTCTGAGCCTGACCCTGCTGGCGATGGACGGACAGCCGCTGGAAGTGGGCAGCGAAGTACAACTGCCCGATGGCCGCCAGACGACGGTGGGCTATGACGGCCTGCTGTATCTGGAAGACGTCGCCGCCGGCAGCGTGCTGTACATCACCACCAGCCGCGGACAGTGCCGGGTGAAGGTGCCCGATCTGCCCAAGGTGGTGGCAGCCGGCGCGCGGCCGAAGCCGGCACCGCTGCAGTGCATCCCGGAGGTGGCGCCGTGAGGGTGCTGCTGCTCGGCCTGTTGCTGTTGGCCGGCCTGCTGGCGAGCGCACCGGCGGGCGCCACTGCGGTCTGTACGGCCGTCGCCAACCCCACCCTGCCGTTCGGCAACATCAACAGCAATGCCCCCGGCCCCACGACAGCCACGTTGAACATCACAGTCACCTGCACCACCGCCGCGCTCAGCCTGCTGGCCACTACCGGTGTGCGCGTCTGCGTAGGCATCGGTGCCGGCAGTGGCGGCGGTAGTGCCACGACGTCACGGACGATGGCCACCGGCAGTGGCGACACCATGAATTTCCAGTTGTACAACAACGCCAGCTTCGGCCAGGTCACCGGCCTGCTTCCACGCGGCACGCCACCGGCGCAGGAACTGGCCATGTCCTACAACGTACCGCTGCTGACAGGCGGCAGCGGCGCGCAGACCACGCAATTGTTCGCGCAGATCCCGGCCAACCAGGTGCTGGCTTCCGGCGCGTACAGCAGCTCGTTCAATGGTGCCAACGTGGTATTGACCTGGGCCTGGAACGAAGTCCTGCTCGGCACCGCCACCGTGCCGGCCACCTGCAACGGCGGCGCCACCGGTACCAACAGCGCCAGCGCCGCCTTCAGCTTCACCGCCACCGCCAACGTGCTGCCGCAATGCGGCAGCTACGTCACCACCAACATGAACTTCGGCAATGTCACCGGCGGCATTCCGGCCAACATCGACCAGACGGCCACACTGACCCTGACCTGCCTGAAGAACACCGCCTTCCAGGTCGGCCTCAACAACGGCCAGAACAACCCCGCTGCCACCACCACCCGGCGCATGGCCACCACCATCGGCACCGGCACCTACTTCCTCAATTACGAGTTGTACCGGGACTCGGCACGGACCCAGCGCTGGGGCAATACGCTGACCGTTGATACCGCCAGCGGAACCGGCACCGGCAGTGCGCAGCAGCTGACCATCTACGGCCGGGTACCACCGGTGACCGGCCAGCCCGCGGCCGGTACCTACAACGACCTGGTGCAGGTGACAATCACTTACTGACCCGTGTGCCGACCAACGGTCGGCACCCACCAGGGAGGGTTCGATCCACGTGCCGACCAACGGTCGGCCCCCACCGGGGCCAGGTTCGGTAGATCCACGCCATGCGTGGATGCGCCCATCACCCCTGCCCCAGGAGCAGTCGACTGACAGTCGACGCTACAGATTCGGCCGATCCTGCCGATATCGCGCAACGGGTCCTACAGCACGGTGGATGGCAGGTGGTTCGCGCATTTCTGATCGGGGCGATGCTGGTCGCCAGTACGCCGGCGTGGGCCGATCCCAGCAGCAGTGCCCTGCAGATCCGGCTGATCGTGGTCGAGGGCTGCAGCAATGATGCCGGCAACGCCCGATGCACGACTCCGCACCAGCGCAGCGACGCACCCGGGCTTCCGCAGCAGATCCGCGACCTCGCCCCGCCCACCGACGACGACGACGCGGCACCCGCCGTGACCGTCATCTACTGATGCGCACCCTACTGAGCGTTCTGGCACTGCTGCTGGCACTGCCCGCGGCGGCGCTGGACCTGCAGCCGACCACCCTGCAGCTGCCGGCCGAAGGGGGGCGTAGCGAGCTGTGGCTGCACAACCCCGGTCCCGGCCACTGGCAGGGCGAAGTGCGGATCCTGGCCTGGGAACAGCAGGCCGACGCGGAGACGCTGCGGCCCTGCGACCAGATCCTGGCCAGCCCCGCCCGGCTCGATATCGCGCCCGGCACCCGCCAGCGCATCTGGTTGCTGCCGCGCCAGCCCGCCCCCGTTGCTGCCGAACGGGCCTACCGGGTCGTGCTCACCCCCAGCGCACCAGGCCTGGCGCGCTACTCGCTGCCACTGTTCCGGGGGAATCCGGGACCACTGGCACAGCCACGACTGCATGCCGGAATCGAGCCCCATCCGTCGCATCCTTCGCTGCGACTGGAAAATGCCGGTACCCTGCACGCCCGCCTGCATGAGCTCACCTTCGTCGCCAACGATGGCCGCCTCACCGTGCTGCTGCCAGGACTGGCCGGTTATGTCCTGGCCGGGCGGGAACGCCACTGGGCCCTGCCCGCCCGTGGCGATGGCTACGCCGGCGGCCATTTCCAGGCCCGGCTGCAGGACGGCCGCGTGGTCGAACTGACCACACCGGACCCGGCAATTGCAGCCAGCGCTCCCAGCGGGCTATAATCGACCGGATTCCTGCCGCCTGCGTGCGCGGGAACCCGTCCACACCGGACGTCACCGGTGAATCCACACCTGCTGCCCCCATCCGTGCCGGGGTGCTCCGCAAGGAGTTCGGCCACGGAGGCAACAGGGAAGCCCAACCCCGGAACCGATCGCGCTTCCACGCGTCCCGCATACCTATCCCCGCGGGCGGAATCGCTGGTTCCATATCAGGAGTATTGCAATGCCCCAGGTCACCATGCGTCAGATGCTGGAAGCCGGCGTCCACTTCGGCCACCAGACCCGCTACTGGAACCCGAAGATGGCTCCGTACATCTTCGGCGCCCGCGGCAAGATCCACATCATCAACCTGGAAAAGACCGTCCCGCTGTTCAACGACGCGATGAACTTCATCTCGTCGGTTGCCCAGAAGCGCGGCACCGTCCTGTTCCTGGGCACCAAGCGCAGCGCCCGCGAAACCATCAAGGAAGAAGCCGAGCGTTGCGGCATGCCGTTCATGAACCAGCGTTGGCTGGGCGGCACCCTGACCAACTTCCGTACCGTCAAGCAGTCGGTTGCCCGCCTGAAGGAACTGGAAGCCGGTGAAACCGACGGCACCTTCGAGAAGCTGGTCAAGCACGAAGTGCTGGGCCTGCGTCGCGAGCGCGACAAGCTGGAAGCCTCGCTGGGCGGCATCAAGGACATGAACCGTCTGCCGGACGCCATCTTCGTGATCGACATCGGCCACGAAGACATCGCGATCAAGGAAGCCAAGAAGCTGGGCATCCCGGTCATCGCCGTGGTCGACACCAACTACAACCCGGAACTGGTGGACTACGCCATCCCGGGCAACGACGACGCCATCCGCGCTGTGCAGCTGTACGCCCGCGCCGCTGCCGATGCCGTGCTGGAAGGCAAGGCCGCTGCGCCGCACGCCGCTTCGGTGCGTGAGGAAGAGTTCGCCGAAGCCGCTGCTGAAGGCGACGAGAAGCCGGCCCGCCGCGCTCCGGCCAAGAAGGCTGCCAAGAAGGGCGACGACGCCCAGGCCTGATCCAGGCCCCGGGGTGGACGCCCGGCGTCCACCCTCCCTGCACGCAGCCTTTGGCGCGTGACAGGACCGTGTCACACGGGCCGGCCACCATGCCGGCCCAACCCCTTTCTTTCGTGAGGTAATCCCGTGGAAATCACTGCTTCCCTGGTCAAGGAACTGCGCGAGCGCACCGGCGCCGGCATGATGGAATGCAAGAAGGCTCTCACCGAAGCCAACGGCGACATCGACGCTGCTGCTGAAGCCATGCGCAAGTCCGGCGCTGCCAAGGCCGACAAGAAGGCTGACCGCGTGGCCGCCGAAGGCCGTCTGGGCCTGGCCCAGGACGGCGGCAAGGCCGTGCTGGTCGAAGTCAACTCGGAAACCGACTTCGTCGCCAACGACGACAACTTCAAGTCCTTCGTCAATGCCGTCGCCGCTGCCGCCCTGGCATCGGGCGCCACCGACGTCGAAGCCGTGAAGGCTGCCAAGCTGGCCGATGGCCGCACCGTTGAAGAAGCCCGCGCCACCGCCGTGCAGACCCTGGGTGAGAACATCCAGATCCGTCGCATGGTCAAGGTCGACACCACCGGCAACGTCGGTGCGTACGTCCACACCAACGGCAAGGTCGGCGTGCTGGTCGATCTGATCGGCGGCGACGTCGAGCTGGCCCGTGGCCTGGCCATGCACGTGGCTGCCCTGAAGCCGCCGCACAACAAGGCTGCGGACGTTCCGGCCGACTTCGTCGAAAAGGAAAAGGAAATCGAGCTGGCCAAGATGTCCGAAAAGGACAAGGCCAAGCCGGCCGAGATCCTGGAAAAGATCATCAGCGGCAAGATCAACAAGATCGTCAGCGACGTGACCCTGTACGGCCAGACCTACGTGCTGGGCGACACCACCGTCGAGCAGGTGGTCAAGGCCGCTGGCGCCGACGTGGCGGGCTTCAAGCTGCTGATCGTCGGCGAAGGCATCGAGAAGGTGGTGGAAGACTACGCCGCTGAAGTTGCCAAGGCGATGCAGGTCTGATTCCAGCCTTCCGGCTGTGAAGCGACCAGAAGGAGCCGCGGGAAACCGCGGCTCTTTTTTTATGCATGGTCCAAGGGATGAACCCATGCCCGACCGGCGGGTGCGCACCGTCGGTGCGCGCACCGGCACCTTTGCGTTGCGCGCGAATCAAGCCGATACTCGGCGCAGGGAATCCGCAGTCACATAGCAGGAACGAAAATCGCGGACTGTGATGCATTCCTAGGTATTCTTGTCCCAATGGAATTGAACGACCCGACATGCCTCCCGAGCTGACAGCCGCCCTGGCGCTCTGCCGCAACCTGCCCTCGCCGCCCGGTATTGCCCTGCGCATCATCGAACTGGCCCAGGACCCGGAAGCGGATATCGCCACCGCCGCAGACATCATCGCCATCGACATGGCGTTGAGCGCTCGCATGCTGCGCATCGCCAATTCGCCGCTGTACGCCAGCCGTCGCCGCATCGAGAACCTCGGCCAGGCGCTGACCATGCTGGGCCTGAATGCCACGATCAGCCTTGCCCTCGGCTTCACCGTCACCCAGGGACTGACCGGCGGTGCCGACCACGACCTGCGCCAGCGCGCGTGGAAACGCAGCATCCTCAGCGCCCTGGCCGCCAGCCAGCTGGGCCAGGCCCGCGGCCTGCGCCGGCTGGAGGAACTGATGCTGGCCGGGCTGCTGCAGGACCTGGGCGTGCTGTGCCTGGCCCAGGCCGAGTCGGAGCGCTACCTGCCGCTGCTGCGCGAAGCCCGTGACAACACGGATCTGGTCGCGCGCGAGCGCGAGGAACTGGGCTGCAGCCATGCCGACGTCGGCGCCTGGGTGGCCGAGCAGTGGGGCCTGCCGCGCTACCTGGTGGAAAGCATCAGCCACAGCGAGGACGAGGACGCTGCCGAGTCGCCGTTCCAGGCCTGCGTGCAGCTGTCCGGCGCGGTCGCCGACATCTGGCTGGACGACGACGCCGATGCCGCCCGCGAACGCGCCCTGCACCAGGTGCATGACCGGCTGGAACTCGACAGCGCCCGATTCGACCAGGTGCTGACCCGCATCAGCGAGGCCCTGCCGGACATCGCCAGCCTGTTCGAGGCCGGCCTGAACTCGCCATTGCGGGTTCGCGAACTGATCGACCACGCGCAGGAACTGGCCACCCTGCGCAACCTGCGCGAGCTGCAGGATGCCGACCAGGCGCGCCGCCGCGCCGACGAATTCGAGGCGCGGGCCAAGCGCCTGGCCGACCAGGCCCACCGCGACGCCCTGACCGGCGTACTCAACCGCCGCCAGCTGGAGGCGGTGCTGGAGCAGGAATTCCTGCGCGCCGGGCGCCAGGGCTGGCCGCTGTCGGTGGCCTTCATCGACCTGGACGACTTCAAGAAGATCAACGATGCCCACGGCCACCTGACCGGCGACGAAGTGCTGCGCGCCTTTGCCGGCAAGCTGCAGGGCCAGTTGCGCAACAGCGACACCGTGGCCCGCTTCGGCGGCGAGGAGTTCGTCGCGCTGCTGCCCAACACCAGTGAATCGGTGGCGCTGGACGTAATCCGCCGGGTGTTGGCCAACATCGTCGCCACGCCGATGGCCGAGCTGGAGGGCGGGCCGCTGTTCGTCACCTTCTCCGCCGGCGTGGCCACCCAGGGCGGCTACGAACGCTTTGCCGACGTACAGGACCTGCTGCGTGCCGCCGACGATGTGCTGTACCGCTCGAAGAACCTGGGCCGCAACCGGGTGATCGCCCGCTCCCCCGGCGCCCTGGGCCACGACGAGCTTTCGGCCACCGCCAGCGCCGAGCTGGGCTGAACCGGAAGCCCCGCATGACCGGGGCGAACGCCAGGATTTTGCGCCGCAGTGCACAAAACACTTTGGCCCGACGCCGCATGCGCGTAGAATCGCCCGCGATTTCCACGCACCCGAGGTCCCTATGTCCAAGCTCGCCTATCGCCGCATCCTTCTGAAACTGTCCGGGGAGGCGCTGATGGGAGATGAGGACTACGGCATCGACCCGAAGATCATCAACCGCCTGGCCCGTGAGGTCATCGAAGCCCAGCAGGCCGGTGCCGAAGTGGCGCTGGTGATCGGCGGCGGCAACATCTTCCGCGGCGCCGGCCTGGCCGCTGGCGGCATGGACCGGGTCACCGGCGACCAGATGGGCATGCTGGCCACGGTCATCAACGCCCTGGCCATGCAGGACGCCCTGGAAAAGCTGGGCGCCAAGGCCCGCGTGATGAGCGCGATCAAGATCAACGACGTGTGCGAGGACTACATCCGCCGCCGCGCCATCCGCCACCTGGAAAAGGGCCGTCTGGTGATCTTCGCCGCCGGCGTCGGCAGCCCGTTCTTCACCACCGACTCCGGTGCTGCCCTGCGCGCGATCGAGATCGGCGCCGACCTTCTGCTGAAGGCGACCAAGGTTGACGGCGTGTACGACAAGGACCCGAACAAGCACAGCGACGCGGTCCGCTTCGACAGCCTGAGCTACGACGAAGTGATCCGCCGTGGCCTGGAAGTGATGGATACCGCCGCCTTCGCACTGGCCCGCGACAGCGACCTGCCGATGCGCGTGTTCGACATGGGCCAGCCGGGTGAGCTGCTGAAGATCCTCAGCGGCGAGAACATCGGCACCCTGGTCCAGGGCCGCGACCCGGCCTGAGCCTGAGTGCCAGGCGAGCTCCGGGCCGATTCAGGCCCGGCAGCGTCCCGTATTCGCCTATAATCGCCCGATTCCAGTTACACCCAGGACCGGGCGATGCTCAACGACATCAAGAACAACGCGCAGACGCGCATGGCCAAGAGCATCGACGCTCTGAAGCACACCCTCACCTCGATCCGCACCGGCCGCGCCACCCCGGCCCTGCTGGACCGCGTCACGGTCAGCGCCTATGGCAACGCCAGCACCCCGCTGAACCAGGTCGCATCGATCTCCAACGCCGACGCCCACTCGCTGCTGGTCACGCCGTTCGACAAGAGCATGATCAAGGAGATCGAAAAGGGGCTCTACAACGCCGAGTTCACCCCGAACACGCTGGGCACCGCGATCCGCATCAACATGCCGCCGCCGACCGAAGAGCGCCGCAAGGAGCTGGCCAAGCAGGTGCAGAAGGAAGGCGAAGGCGCCAAGATCGCGATCCGCAACATCCGTCAGGACGCGAACAAGGAAATCGCCAAGCTGGTCAAGGACAAGGCGATCAGCGAAGACGAGAAGAAGCGCGGTGAGGACGACATCCAGAAGTTGACCGACACCAACATCAAGGACGTCGACAAGGTCGTTGCCGACAAGGAAAAAGAACTGCTGTCGGTCTGAAGTCGATGCCTTCAGTCCCGCCTCCGTTGCCGGCCGCCCTGCCCCGCCACATTGCCATCATCATGGATGGCAATGGCCGCTGGGCACAGCAGCGCCGTCGTCCGCGCGTGATCGGCCACCGGGCCGGCGCGCGTGCGGTCAACCGCACCATCGAGCGCTGCCTTGAGCTGGGCATTCCGGCGCTGACCCTGTTCGCGTTCTCAAGCGAGAACTGGGGCCGGCCGCAGGAAGAAGTCGATGCGTTGATGAAGCTGTTCCTCGGCGCGCTCGACCGCGAAGTGGACGAGCTGCATCGGCGTGGCGTGCGCGTGCGCTTCATCGGCGAGCGCGAACGCTTCGGTGCCGGGCTGGTCAGCCGCATGCAGCTGGCAGAGCAGCGCACCGCAGACAACACCACCCTGACCCTGTCGATCGCCGCCAGCTACGGTGGCCGCCAGGACATCGCCCGTGCCGCGCGCGCGCTGGCAGCGGAAGTCGCCGCCGGCCGCCTGCTGCCCGAACAGATCGACGAATCGCTGCTGGGCCGCCAGGTTGCCCTGGCTGACCTGCCGCCACCGGACCTGTTCATCCGCACCGGTGGCGATACCCGCATCAGCAACTTCCTGCTGTGGCAGCTGGCGTACACCGAGCTGTGGTTCACCGAGGCCCTGTGGCCGGACTTCGATGCCGCGCTGCTGCAGCAGGCGCTGGACGCCTATGGCGGCCGCGAACGTCGTTTCGGTCTGACCAGCGCCCAGATCGCCGCACTGGCCACCGAGACCTCCAGCCCATGACCAAGACCCGAGTCCTCGCCGCGCTGATCATGGCGCCGGTCGCCATTGCCGCGATCCTGCTGCTGCCGACGCAATGGCTGGCCGCCGCCGCCGCCGCCGTGCTGCTGATCGGCCTGTGGGAGTGGCTGAAGCTGGCCGGCATCGAAGACACGCTGGCGCGCACCGTGCTGCTGGTACTGAACCTGCTGCTGATGGTGCTGCTGGTGTGGGCCGATGGCAGCACGCTGGTGCTGTTCCAGATCACCACATTGGCCGGTGTTGCCTGGTGGTTGGCGGCGCTGGTCTGGCTTCGCTTCTTCAATTTCGGCGCGCAACCGTCGGCCCCCTCGCGCATCGTGAAGATGCTGGCCGGCACCCTTGCCATCGTTCCGGCCTGGGCCGCGCTGGTGCTGATCCATGCTGGCGGCGATCCGCCGGGCACGCAGGGCCACCTGTGGCTGCTGGCGGCGCTGGCACTGGTCTGGGCGGCCGATTCGGGCGCCTATTTCGCCGGCCGTCACTTCGGCAAGCACAAGCTGGCCCCGCGCATCAGCCCCAACAAGACCTGGGAAGGCCTGTTCGGCGGCCTGCTGGCCGGTGTCGCCGTGGCCGTCGGCCTGGGCTGGCTGGCCGGCATCGATACCGCACACCTGCCGGGCCTGCTGATCACCTCGGTGATGGCCGTGTTCGCCTCGGTGCTGGGTGATCTTTTCGAAAGCCTGATCAAGCGCCACGCGGGCGCCAAGGACTCGGGCCACCTGATTCCGGGCCATGGTGGCGTACTCGACCGTGTCGACGGCGTTCTGGCGGCAGTGCCGGTGTTCGCACTCGGCAAGGAAATCTTCGGGTTCTGACCATGAATGCTGTCGCAGACCTGCGCCGGGTCGCCGTATTCGGCGCCACCGGCTCGATCGGTGCCTCCACGCTGGATGTGATCGCCCGCCACCCGCAGCGCTACCAGGCCACGGTGCTCGCCGCCGGCCGCCAGGTGCAGGCGCTGCTCGCGTTGTGCCGCCAGCACAAGCCGGCGCACGCGGTGATCGCCGACGAATCGCTGTTCGGTGAACTGCGTGACGGCCTGCGCGATGCCGGCCTGGCCACCGAGGCCCATGCCGGCCATGCCGCGCTGGACCAGCTGGCCTCCAGCGATGCCTGTGACACCGTGGTTGCCGCCATCGTCGGCGCCGCCGGGCTGTCTTCAACCTTGGCTGCCGCTGCCGCCGGCAAGCGCATCCTGCTGGCCAACAAGGAATCGCTGGTGCTGGCCGGTGAGCTGCTGACCCGCACTGCCCAGCACGCTGGCGCTGAGATCATTCCGATCGACAGCGAACACAGCGCGATCTTCCAGTGCCTGCGCTCACGCGACGCCAGCATTGACGGCGCTGGTGTGCGCCGGATCCTGCTGACCGCCTCCGGCGGCCCGTTCCGTGGCCGCAGCCGGGCCGAGCTGGCCCAGGTCACCCCGGCGCAGGCCGTGGCCCACCCGAAGTGGTCGATGGGCCCGAAGATCTCGGTCGATTCGGCGACGTTGATGAACAAGGGCCTGGAAGTGATCGAGGCCCACCACCTGTTCGGCATCCCCGGCGAGCGCATCGAGGTGCTGGTGCACCCGCAGAGTCTGGTGCATTCGCTGGTCGAGTTCGTGGACGGTTCGACCCTGGCGCAGATGGGCCTGCCGGACATGCGCACCACCCTTGCGGTCGGCCTCGGTTGGCCGCAGCGCATCGAATCGGGCGTGGCCGGGCTGGATCTGCTGGCCCAGGGCCGGCTGGATTTCGAGGCGCCTGACACCGACGCCTTCCCCTGCCTGGCGCTGGCCTGGCAGGCCATGCAGGCCGGCGGTACCGCCCCGGCGGTGCTGAACGCTGCCAATGAAGAGGCCGTTTCAGCGTTTCTTCAGGGCCGGATCGGTTTCCTGACGATCCCGGAGCTGGTTGCTAACGCTCTTTCAACACTGCCGACGCAAGCAGCCGATACACTGGAGGTCCTGTTGTCCGCCGACCAGCGGGCACGCCAGCTGACCCTGAACGCCATCGACGCCGCCTGAACGACCGCCTCGCCCAGCATGACGACGCCGCCCCTGCCCGCCACTGTGAGCCTGCATGACTGACTTCATCGGATCGGTCTGGTGGATGATTGTCAGCCTCGGGCTGCTGGTCACGTTCCACGAATTCGGGCACTACTGGGTCGGGCGCCTGTGCGGGGTCAAGATCCTGCGCTTCTCGGTCGGCTTCGGCCGCCCACTGTGGTCGCGCCGGGACCGGCACGGCACCGACTTCGCGATCGCCGCCATCCCGCTGGGTGGCTACGTCAAATTCCTCGACGAGCGCGAGGTTGAAGTCCATCCGCACGAGCGCGGCCAGGCCTTCAACCACAAGACCGTCTGGCAGCGTATCGCCATCGTCGCTGCCGGACCGATCGCCAATCTGCTGCTGTGCATCCTGCTGCTGTGGGCGATGTTCGTGATCGGCAAGCAGGACTATTCGCCGACCATCGGCCGTGCCGATGGCATTGCCGCCAGCGCCGGCCTGGCCAGTGGCGACCGCGTGCTGCGCGTGGATGAGCGCCCGGTGGCCACCCTCGGTGAAGCCAGCATGGCGCTGACCGCCGCCGCGATGGACCGCCGCGATGTGAAGCTGGAAGTGCTCGACCGCGCCGACCAGGTGCGGGTGCGCACCCTGCCGCTGTCGCAGCTGCCGGCCGGTTTCGATGAACGGCGCGTACCGATCCTGGCTGGCCTGTACTGGCAGTCGTGGCTGCAGCCGGCGCTGGTCGACTCGCTGACCACCGATTCGGTGGTGGCCGGGCAGCTTCAGCCGGGCGATCTGATCGTGGCCATCGACGGCCAGCGCATCGACAGCGTCGACCAGGTGATCGGCGAGATCCAGGCCCTCGGCCGCGCCGGTGGCTCGGGCATGATCGAGGTCCTGCGCGGCGGTGAGCGCCTGGCTCTGGAAGTCACCCCCCGTCAGGGCAAGGATGGCAAGGGCAACCCGGTCTGGCAGATCGGCGTCGGATTCCCCACCAGCTACAGCCCCGCCTACGACACCCTGCTGCGCTACGGGCCGCTGGACGCGGTGACCGTGGCCGTGCGCGAAACCGGCCGCCTGGCCGCCGATTCGCTGGGCATGATGGGCCGCATCGTCACCGGCAAGGCCTCGCTGCAGAACGTTTCCGGGCCGGTCACCATCGCCCGCGTGGCCAATGTTTCGGCCAAGCGCGGCCTCGACTGGTTCCTGCAGTTCCTTGCCCTGCTGTCACTCAGCCTGTGCATCATCAACCTGTTGCCGATCCCGATCTTGGACGGCGGCCACCTGCTGTATTACCTTATCGAGTTGGTCAAGGGCAGCCCGCTGAGCGAGCGTGCCATCGCCGCCGGCCAATACATCGGCCTGGCGTTGCTGGCCGGGCTGATGGGGTTGGCGTTCTACAACGACATCCTCGGCCTGGTCCCGCGATGAACTTTTCCACGTTGTTGCCGTCTACAGCGTCGGCATCCCGCACCAATGAAATCGACCTTCCTACCGGACGTGACATGACGCGACTCCCCAATCGCCGCCTGCTGGCCCTCGCCCTCGCCGCCGTCACCGGCGCTCCCGCCCTGGCCCAGGCAGCCGAGCCCTTCACTGTCAGCGACATCCGCGTCGATGGCCTGCAGCGCATCAGCTCGGGCACGGTGTTCACCTACCTGCCGGTGGAACGTGGCGAGACCATCACCGACAACAAGGTCGGCGAGACCATCCGCGCCCTGTACAAGACCGGCTTCTTCGAAGACGTGCAGCTGGACCGCCAGGGCAGCATCCTGGTGGTGACCGTCAAGGAACGCCCGGCGATCAACAAGCTGACCGTCACCGGCAACAAGGACATCAAGTCCGAGCAGCTGCTCAAGGGCCTGTCCGACATCGGCCTGACCGAAGGCGGCACCTTCGACCGCCTGAGCCTGGACCGCGTGACCCAGGAGCTTCGCCGCCAGTACAACGACCGCGGCAAGTACACCGTCGAGATCACCCCGACCGTGAGCCCGCTGGACCGCAACCGCGTGGACATCGCGATCGCGATCAAGGAAGGCAAGGCGGCCAAGATCCGCCACGTCAACCTGGTCGGCACCGAGAAGTTCGAGAGCAAGGACATCCTGGAGACCTGGGAGTCCAAGGAGCACAACTGGGCATCGTGGTACCGCCGTGATGACCAGTACTCCAAGGAAAAGCTGTCCGGCGACCTGGAAAAGCTCAACTCCTGGTACCTGGACCGCGGCTATGTCGACTTCAGCATCGATTCCACCCAGGTCTCGATCAGCCCCGACAAGCGCGACATGTTCCTCACCGCCGGCGTGACCGAGGGTGCGCAGTACAAGATCTCCGAGATCAAGGTCAGCGGCGACACCATCCTCCCGCAGGAGGACGTCGAGCGCATGGTGATCCAGAAGCCGGGCGACACGTTCTCGCGTGCGCTGCTGGAATTCAGCTCGGACACCATCACCAACTCGCTGTCCAACATCGGCTACGCGTTCGCCAAGGTGAACCCGATCCCGACCACCAACCGCCCCGACCAGACCGTGGCAATCAACATGCAGGTCGTTCCCGGTCCGCGCGTGTCGGTGCGTCGCATCCTGTTCCGCGGCAACACGCGTACGTCCGACGAAGTGATGCGTCGCGAAATGCGCCAGTTCGAGAACAGCTGGTACTCGCAGGCCGCGATCGACCGTTCCAAGATCCGCCTGCAGCGCCTGGGCTACTTCGAGTCCGTTGACGTCGAGACTCCGGCCGTCAGCGGCAGCAACGACCAGGTCGACGTCGTCTACAACGTCAAGGAAACCACCTCCGGCAGCTTCGTGTTCGGCCTGGGCTATTCGCAGTCCTACGGCATGACCACGTCGGTGCAGCTGTCGCAGAACAACTTCCTCGGCGGCGGCAACCGCGTGTCGGTCGAAGCCTCGCGCAGCAGCTACCTGCAGCGCTATGGCTTCAGCTACACCAACCCGTACTTCACCGATGACGGCGTGTCGCTGGGCTACAACCTGTCCTGGCGCGAACTGGACTACTCCGACTTCAACACCGCGCAGTACAACAGCACCAATGGCTCGGCGCAGGTGGTGTTCGGCGTGCCGATCACCGAGACCGATACCGTCTCGCTGATGTTCGGCATCGACAGCAACCAGATCACCACCTATCCGGGCTCCACCCCGCAGTCGATCATCGACTACATCAACGTGCTGGGCAGCAAGACCTTCCACGCGTGGCGCACGGAGCTGGGCTGGGCACGCGACTCGCGCAACGACTACTTCATGCCGACCCGCGGCACCTACCAGCGCGTTGGCCTGGAAACGACGCTGCCGGGCTCGACCATCGAGTACTACAAGCTGAACTACCAGATCAGCAAGTACTGGCCGATCATGCCGTCGCTGGTCATCAACACCCGCGCCGAGATCGGCTACGGCGACAGCTATGGCAACGACAAGACCGCGATGGTGCCGGACGAGAAGGGCGAGCTGCGCTCGGTCACCGCCACGGGACTGCCGTTCTACGAGAACTTCTATGCCGGCGGCACCAACTCGGTGCGCGGTTTCGAAGACAACACCCTCGGCCCGCGTGAAGCGACCCGTGGCTACCCGGAAGGCCAGCCGCTGGGTGGTTCGCTGAAGACCGTCGGTTCGGTCGAAGCCTACTTCCCGCGCCTGTTCGACAGCCCGTCAGCGCGCGTGTCGGCCTTCGTCGACTTCGGCAACGTCTATACCGGCGTGGACAACTTCAAGGCCAACGAACTGCGCGTGTCGACCGGTGTGGCCCTGCTGTGGCGCGCCCCGGTCGGCCCGATCTCGATCAGCTACGCCTTCCCGCTGAAGAAGGAAGACGGCGACAAGGTCGAGCGCCTGCAATTCACGTTCGGTGGGCAGTTCTGACGAACCGCCCTGCGGTTCATCAGAACTGCACGCGCATCCCTCCTATCCCCCGCGCCGTTACGCATGCCATCCATGGCATGCGCCCTTCGGGCCGTTGCATGGCAACGTTGGGAATCGCTCCTGCGATTCCCAGCGGCGCGCCCCCCTTAACAAAGGGGGGCTCTCCACCAGACGGGGTGCGAAGCGCCGGGCATTGCCCGGCGTTTTCGTTTTACTTGCTCGCCGCCGCCGTTACTTCCCGCGCTCGCGTGAAATCATCTGGTGATGGCGCAGGGGGCTGACCAGGACCGTTGGCGCCATGGGCCCGAGGCATGCCTCGGGCGGGTTGGGCAGGACGCCCAACCCCGGTCTTGCCGTGTGCGCAGGACAGCGCACACGAGCAAGGCGCCATCGAGCACCATGGAGGGGCTTTTGCGTGTCCTGGCCAGGGCCACCCGCCGCCTCCCGCCCGTATCAGGCAGGCGCCAAGCCTTCGCCCCCGCATGACCGCAATGGCGTCACACGTTAAACTCCCGCCGTGAATACTCCTACCTACACCGCCCAGCAACTCGCCGAGCAGTTCGGCCTGCAGGTCCATGGCGACCCCGCCACCGCCATCCATGGCGTGGCCACCCTCGCCCATGCCGGTCCTGGCCAGCTGACCTTCCTCGCCAACCCGCGCTACCGCGCCCAGCTGGCCGACAGCCAGGCCTCGCTGGTGGTCCTGCGTGCCGACGACGCCGAGGCCGCCCCCGGCGCCGCGCTCGTCGCCAAGGACCCCTACACCACCTTCGCCAAGATCGCCGCGCTGTTCGACATCGCGCCGACGCGGCCGCCGGGCATCCATCCCAGCGCCGTCATCGATCCCAGCGCCCAGGTCGCGGCCAGCGCCCATATCGGCCCGTTCGTCTCGATCGGCGCGCGCAGCGTGGTCGGCGAGAACTGCATCATCGGCACCGGCAGCGTGATCGGCGAAGACTGCAGCCTGGACAATGGCTGCGAACTGATCGCCCGGGTCACCCTGGTTACCCGGGTCAAGCTCGGCAAGCGCGTCCGCGTGCACCCCGGTGCCGTGCTCGGCGCCGATGGCTTCGGCCTGGCGATGGACGCCGGCAAGTGGATCAAGGTGCCGCAGTTGGGCGGCGTGCGCATCGGCGATGACTGCGAGATCGGCGCCAATACCTGCGTTGACCGCGGTGCGCTGGAAGACACCGTGCTGGACGAGGACGTGCGCCTGGACAACCTGGTGCAGATCGCGCACAACGTGCAGATCGGCGCGCACTCGGCCATCGCCGGCTGCACCGGCATCGCCGGCAGCGCCAGGATCGGCCGCTACTGCCTGCTCGGCGGCCACGTCGGCGTGGTCGGCCACCTCGAGATCTG
The DNA here is from genome assembly GCF_002138415.1 of Stenotrophomonas maltophilia. Taxonomy (NCBI): domain Bacteria; kingdom Pseudomonadati; phylum Pseudomonadota; class Gammaproteobacteria; order Lysobacterales; family Lysobacteraceae; genus Stenotrophomonas; species Stenotrophomonas maltophilia. Next base: position 1,456,236 of record NZ_CP015612.1, on the reverse strand, counting down.
CGACAAGGTCGTGATCACCGGCAAGTCGGTGGTCCGCAATTCCATCCATGAGCCGGGCGAGTACTCGTCCGGCACCCCGTTGACCGACAACCGCACGTGGCGCAAGAACGCCGCGCGCTTCAAGCAGCTGGACGCATTGGCTCGCCGCGTCCTGGCCGCTGGCAAGGAGAAAGAATGAACGACACGCTGCAGCTTCCTATCGACGTCTGCGAGATCCAGGAACTGCTCCCGCACCGTTACCCGTTCCTGCTGGTGGACCGGGTGCTTGAACTCGACATCGAGGCCAAGCGCATCCTGGCGCAGAAGAACGTCAGCATCAACGAGCCGTTCTTCCAGGGCCACTTCCCGGGCCGCCCGATCATGCCCGGCGTGCTGATCATCGAAGCGCTGGCCCAGGCCGGTGGCGTGATGACCCAGCTCACGCTCGGCCGCGATGCGCAGTCCAAGCTGTTCTACATGGTCAAGGTGGAAAACGCCCGCTTCAACAAGCAGGTCGTCCCCGGCGACGTGCTGATGCTGGATGTGCAGATGAAGCGTCTGATCCGCAACATGGGCTGGTACTACGGCGAAGCCAAGGTCAACGGTGAAGTCGTTGCCTCGGCCGAAGTCATGTGCGCCGGCGCCAAGGGCTGATCCACTGGAGGCAGGAATGACTGACAACGCACCGCGGATCCACCCGACCGCCGTCATCGATCCGGCCGCGCGCCTGGCCGATGACGTGCAGGTGGGCGCCTTCACCCTGATCGGGGCCGATGTGGAAATCGGTGCCGGCACGGTGGTCGGCCCCCATTGCAGCATCCATGGCCCGACCAGGATCGGCCGCGACAACCGCTTCGTCGGCCATGCCGCGATCGGTGGCGAGCCGCAGGACAAGAAGTTCGCCGGTGAGCGCACCGAGCTGGTGATCGGCGACCGCAACGTGTTCCGCGAGTTCGTCACCCTGAACCGTGGCACCGGCGGCGGCGGCGGCATCACCACGATCGGCAACGACAACTGGATGCTGGCCTACACGCACGTGGCGCACGACTGCCATGTCGGCAACTTCTGTGTGTTCTCCAACAACACCACCCTGGCAGGCCACGTGACCGTAGGCGACTACGTGATCATCAGCGGCTTCGCCGGTGCCCACCAGTTCTGCCGCATCGGTGCCCACGCCTTCCTCGGCATGGGTGCGCTGACCAACGGTGATGTTCCGCCGTTCACCATGGTCGGCACCGATTCGCTGGGACGCCCGCGCGGTATCAACAGCGAAGGCCTGAAGCGCCGCGGCTTCGACGCCGAGCGCATTTCCGCCATCAAGCGTGCCTACCGCACGTTGTACGTGGCGGGCCTGCCGCTGGCCGAGGCCAAGGTGCAGCTGACCGAACAGGCGCGTGACAGCGATGACGTGAAGGCCATGCTGGACTTCATCGAGCACGCCGAGAGGCCCTTGCTGCGATGAGCAGCACGACCGGCCAGGCGCCGGCCGGCGCCGCCGTGATTCCGCTGGCCTCGATGGCCGGCAGCGTCCCCGCGCAGCGGGTGCTCAGCGAGCGCCCGTTGCGGATCGCCCTGGTGGCCGGTGAGGCTTCCGGTGATCTGCTGGGTGCGGGCCTGGTACGCGAACTGAAGGCGCGCTTCCCGAATGCCGAGTTCGCCGGCATCGGTGGCGATGCCATGCGCAGCGCCGGCTGCCAGACCTGGCACGATGCCAGCGAGCTGGCGGTGATGGGCCTGACCGAAGTGCTGCGCCACCTGCCGCGCCTGCTCAAGCTGCGCTCGGCGTTCCGCCAGCGTGCGCTGGAATGGCAACCGGACGTGTTCATCGGCATCGACGCGCCCGACTTCAACCTGGGCATCGAGCGCTGGCTGAAGCAGCGCGGCGTGCGCACCGTGCATTACGTCAGCCCCTCGGTCTGGGCCTGGCGCGAGAAGCGCGCCGAGAAGATCGGCAGCAGCGCCGACCTGGTGCTGTGCCTGTTCCCGATGGAGCCGCCGATCTATGCCAAGCATGGCATCGATGCGCGTTTCGTCGGCCACCCGATGGCCGATGACATTCCGCTGCAGGGCAACCGAGAGGAAGCCCGCGCCGCGCTCGGCCTTCCGACCTCGGCCAAGGTGCTGGCGGTGTTGCCGGGCAGCCGCCTGGGCGAAATCTCGCGCCTCGGTGAACCGTTCTTCGAGGCTGCCTGGCAGGTCTCCGAACGCATCCCGGGCCTGCACGTAGTGGTGCCGGCCGCCAATCCCGCCTGCAAGCGCCTGATCGAAGAGCAGCTGTCACGCTCGGCACTGCCGGTTGCGTACTCGCACGTGCTGGACGGCGAGGCACGCAACGCGATGATCGCCGCCGACGTAGTGGTGCTGGCCTCCGGCACCGCGACGCTGGAGGCGATGCTGGTCAAGCGGCCGATGGTGGTCGGGTACCGCGTCAACGAGCTGACCTACCGCCTGGTCAAGGCGCTGGGCCTGATCAAGGTCGACCGCTTCGCCCTGCCCAACATCCTGGCCGGCCAGGACCTGGCGCCGGAGCTGATGCAGCACGACTGCACGCCGGACAGGCTGGCCGCCGCCATCCAGCAGTGGTTCGACCACCCGCAACGGGTGACCGACCTGCAGGATACCTACGCGCGCCTGCATGAGCGCCTGCGTCGCAACGCCTCGGCCCGCGCCGCCGACGCCGTCGGCGAGCTGCTGATGCGCAACCAGGCCCAGGCATGAGCCGCCGCCACGCCGCAGCGGCCAGCCTGGCCCTGTTCGACGGCGCGTCAGTGGTCGAGCCGGAGCGCCTGGTCGCCGGCGTCGACGAAGCCGGCCGTGGTCCGCTGGCCGGGCCGGTGGCGGTGGCCGCGGTGGTGTTCGATCCCTCCCGGCCGCGCATCAACGGTCTGGACGACTCCAAGCAGCTCCCCGCGGCCCGCCGCGAGCAGCTGCATGACCGCATCATCGAACGCGCCCTGGCTTGGCACGTGGTGCTGGTGGACGTGGACACCATCGACCGCCTGAACATCTACCAGGCCACCCTGCAGGGCATGCGTGACGTCGTTGCAGCGGTCGCCCACGTGGCCGGCTTCGCCCGCATCGATGGCAACGTGGTGCCCAAGGGCCTGGTGCTGCCGGCGCAGGCGCTGGTCGGCGGCGATGGCATCGACCGCGCGATCATGGCCGCCTCGATCCTGGCCAAGGTCTCGCGCGACCGTTACATGCAGGACGTGCATACCCGCCACCCGCAGTACGGCTTCGAGCAGCACAAGGGCTATGGAACCCCCGCCCACCTGGCCGCCCTGCGCGAGCACGGGCCGTGCGTGGAGCACCGGCGCAGCTTCGCTCCGGTGCGCGAGTGCCTGGAAGTGCCGCAGGCCGTCGCGGCCGACATCGCGATTGCCTGAACAATGGCCGCCGGGCATGGCCCGGCGCTACCACGGCAACGTGGACTCACCCGGCGACCGGGAAGTCCGCGTACACGGCAATATGAACGCATCCGGTAGCGCCGGGCCATGCCCAGCGGCATGCGCGCAATCGCCGTACCGTCAAGTCCTTGTCGCTTCCCCCTGCCCTCGCTACCCTGACCGGGCACTCCAGCGCATCCCGACCCCGGCGACGATCTTCCGTCAGCACCCGGGGCCCGCGCGCTCCAACCTGGTCCGGCATGTCCAACTCCCGCTTCGTACATCTCCACGTCCACACCGAGTTCTCGCTGGCGGACTCGACCATCCGTGTGCCGGCCAAACCGGACCAGGCGGACCCGAAGAAGGCCAAGCAGGCCAACCTGCTGTCGCGCTCGGTCGAGCTCGGCCTGCCCGCGCTGGCGGTGACCGACCTCAACAACCTGTTCGCCCTGGTCAAGTTCTACAAGGCCGCCGAAGGCGTGGGCATCAAGCCGATCGCCGGCGCCGACGTGCTGATCGCCGAAGAGGGCCAGGACCCGTGGCGGATGACCCTGCTGTGCCGCGATCGCGAAGGCTACCTGAGCCTGTCGCGGCTGCTGACCCGCGCCTGGATGGAAGGCCATCGCCCCGAGGGCGGCGTGGCCGTGCACCCGGACTGGCTGAAGGCCGGCAACGCCAACCTGTTCGCATTGGCCGGCCGGCAGAGCCTGGCCGGGCGCCTGGCGCTGGACGGCAAGCATGAACTGGCCGAGCAGCAGCTGGCCGACTGGCAGCGCGTGTTCGGCGATGGCCTGCACCTGGAGCTGACCCGCACCGGCCGCGAGGGCGAGGAAACCTTCAACCAGTTCGCGCTGATGGCCGCCGGCCAGCGTGGCCTGCCGGTGGTGGCCAGCAATGATGTGCGCTTCCTGGCACCCACCGATTTCAGCGCGCACGAAGCGCGCGTGTGCATTTCCACCGGCCGCGTACTGGACGACCCCAAGCGCCCGCGCGAGTACAGCGACCAGCAGTACCTGAAGTCGGCCGAGGAGATGTGCGCGCTGTTCGCCGACATCCCCGATGCGATCGACAACACGCTGGCGCTGGCCGAGCGCTGCAACATCGAGATGCGGCTGGGCACCTACTTCCTGCCCAACTACCCGGTGCCGGACGACGAGACCCTGGACACCTGGATCCAGAAGATGTCGCGCGATGGCCTGGAAGAACGCCTGGAGAAGAATCCGCTGGCGCCGGGCAAGACCCGCGAAGAGTACTTCGAACGCCTGGAGTTCGAGCTCAACACCATCATCAAGATGGGCTTCCCCGGCTACTTCCTGATCGTTGCCGACTTCATCCAGTGGGGCAAGAACCAGGGCATCCCGATCGGTCCCGGCCGTGGTTCGGGTGCCGGTTCGCTGGTGGCGTGGGCGCTGAAGATCACCGACCTGGACCCGCTGCCGTACAACCTGCTGTTCGAGCGCTTCCTGAACCCGGAACGCGTGTCGATGCCCGACTTCGACATCGACTTCTGCATGGACCGCCGCGACGAGGTGATCGACTACGTCGCGCGCAAGTACGGGCGCGAGCGCGTCAGCCAGATCATCACCTACGGCACCATGGCCGCCAAGGCGGTGGTGCGCGACTCCGGCCGCGTGCTGGGCTTCCCGTACGGTCTGGTCGACGGCGTTTCCAAGCTGATCCCGAACATCCTCGGCATCCACCTGAAGGATGCGCTGGGCAAGGGCAAGGAAGGCCCGAGCTCGGAAATGGCCTCGGCCGAACTGATCCAGCGCTACGAGACCGAGGACGATGTCCGCGACCTGATCGACCTGGCGCTGCAGCTGGAAGACCTGACCCGCAACGCCGGCAAGCACGCTGGTGGCGTGGTGATCGGGCCCGAGCCGCTGAGCGAGTTCTGCCCGCTGTATGCCGAACACGACGAGAACGGCCTCGGCAAGAACCCGGTCACCCAGTTCGACAAGAACGACGTGGAAGAAGTCGGCCTGGTGAAGTTCGACTTCCTCGGCCTGCGCACGCTGACCATCATCGACTGGGCGGTGAAGGCGATCAACAAGCGCCATGAACGCGCCGGCATCCCGCCGGTGGACATCGCCGCGATTCCGCTGGACGACACGCCCACCTACAAGGACATCTTCGCCAACGGCAATACCGGCGCGGTGTTCCAGTTCGAATCCTCGGGCATGCGCCGCCTGCTGAAGGATGCGCGCCCCGACCGGTTCGAAGACCTGATCGCACTGGTGTCGCTGTACCGCCCCGGCCCGATGGACCTGATTCCTTCGTTCAACGCGCGTAAGCACGGCCAGGAAGAAATCATCTATCCCGATCCGCGCACCGAAGCCATCCTGAAGGACACCTACGGCATCATGGTGTACCAGGAGCAGGTGATGCAGATGGCGCAGATCGTCGGCGGCTACTCGCTGGGCGGCGCCGACCTGCTGCGCCGCGCGATGGGCAAGAAGGTGCCGGCCGAAATGGCCAAGCACCGCGAGATCTTCCGCGAAGGCGCGGCCAAGGACGGCGTGGACGAGGCCAAGGCCGACGCGATCTTCGACCTGATGGAGAAGTTCGCCGGCTACGGCTTCAACAAGTCGCACGCCGCCGCCTACGCGCTGGTCAGTTACCAGACCGCCTGGCTCAAGCGTCATTACCCGGCCGAGTTCATGGCCGCCACGCTGTCGTCGGACCTGGACAACACCGAGAAGGTGGTCGGCTTCCTGGATGAGGTGCGCAACCTTGGCCTGACCGTGCTGCCGCCGAAGGTGAACCACTCCGCCTTCATGTTCGAAGCGGTGACGCCGGACACCATCCAGTACGGCCTCGGTGCGATCAAGGGCGTCGGCCAGGGTGCCTGCGAGGCGGTGGTCGAGGAGCGGCTGAAGGGCGGCCCGTTCAAGGACCTGCTCGACTTCTGCACCCGCGTCGGCTCGGCCAAACTCAACCGGCGCACGCTGGAAGCGATGATCAACTGTGGTGCGCTGGACGAGCTCGGCCGCAACCGTGCCTCGCTGATGCTGCAGCTGCCGGAAGTGATCAAGGCCACCGACCAGATGGCGCGCGAACGTGCGTCGGGCCAGAACTCGCTGTTCGGTGGCCCTGACCCGAGCGCGACCACGATCCAGCTGGACCTGCCCGAAGCCGAGGAATGGCCGTTGCTGCAGCGCCTGAACGGCGAGCGCGACACGCTGGGCTTCTACCTCAGTGGCCACCCGTTCGATCCCTGGCGCGACGACGTGCGCGACCTGGTCGGCAACGACCTGGGCTCGGTGGAGAAGATCTGGAGCGCCAACAGCGGTGGCGGTGGCGGCGGCGAAAAGCGCTGGCGCCCGGAAGTGCAGACCGTGCTGGCCGGCCAGGTGGTCGGCGTGCGCCGCAAGGGTGAGAGCCAGATCTTCATCCAGCTCGAGGACGGCCGTGGCCGCGTCGAGTGCAGCGCGTTCTCCGACGCGATGGCCGAGTTCGGCCACCTGATGACCAAGGACCGCATCCTGGTGGTCAAGGGTGGCCTGCGCGAGGACGAATTCAACGGCGGCTTCGCGCTGCGCATCCGCCAGTGCTGGGACTTCGACGAAGTCTGCGCCAACTACGCCACCCGGCTCTCGCTGCGCCTGGACCTGCGCCAGCAGCGCCCGGTCTGGGAGCGCATCGACGCCCTGCTCGACCGCCATCGCCCCGGCCGCACGCCGCTGCGCCTGGACCTGCTGCTGAAGGGGCCGCAGGGCGGCGTCGCCGGCATGCTCGATGTTTCCGGGCAGAGCGCGGTGCGCATCGATTCCAAGCTGATGGAGGCGCTGCGCGCCGACCCGGCCGTGCGCACGCTGAAGGTGCGCTACAGCCCGCCATGGGCCAGCTGAGGCTGGCTCCCTGGTTTTGCTCAAACCCCTGCTTTCCCGTTCCATGTATCAAGGACGATTGCCGATGAAAACCCTGCTGTTCCCGTTCGCTGCCGCGCTGGCCCTGGCCGCCTGCTCCCCGTCGAAGATCGAGTTCCAGATCGACAACCCGACCGACACACCGCTGGCGCTGAGCATCGATGGCAAGGACCTGCCGGTGGCCGCACAGGGCTCGCGCCCGATCTCGCTGGCCGTGGGCGAGCACCGCCTGCACACCGACAAGCTCGGCGATGTGCGCTTCATCGTCTACGTCGACGGCCGTGGTGGACTGATCAACCCAACCCTGAGCGAGTACGTGATCGCCCGCGAGGTCTATGTCACCGACGAGAGCAAGCTGAAGAACTTCGGCACCGGCAAGGCCGGCATCGAGCTGGGTGGCGTCGACTTCGAAGGCCCGTTCGAGAAGAGCCACGCACTGTTCATCGACAAGACCTGGACCTACGGCGTACGCGAACCGTTCCCGAAGGAAAAGGTGGTCGCCCATGTCGATGCCAGCGGCGGCCAGATCGTGGCCAAGGTGTTCACCGCGCCGGATTTCATTGCCTACGTGGAAGAAGGCATGGGCGAGCCCGGCGCGTTCAAGCGCGAGCAACCGGCCGGCTACGTGGCCCCGGTGTTCAGCCTGGAACCGGCCCCGGCCAGCCTGCCGGCGCTGGTACCGGCCTTCGAGGCGCATGCCGCGCCGCTGCGTGACGTCTATGCGCGCTGGCTGAAGGCCACCACCGCCGATGAACAGAAGGCCCTGCGCAAGCAGGACTTCGCCGCGCAGATGGCCTTCACCTCGGCCACCGCCACCCTGGGCAGCGGGCTGGGCCGGGAGGCCAACGAGGCCTACAACGACTTCGTTTCCCAGCGCAGCCAGCTGATGGGCCGCAGCGCCCTGGTGGTGCCCTGAGCTGACTGGCGCGCCCTGCCCGGCTGCGCTACCGTCGCCTTCCAGACGAAGGCGTACGGGTGGTTTGCACGCATTCGGCTAGAATTCCCCTCTTCTTTACACGACGGCTTCCGATGAATCCGAACTACCTCGACTTCGAGCAACCCATCGCCGACCTGGAAGCCAAGATCCAGGAACTGCGCAACGCCAGTGCCGGGCCGGCGGTCAATGTCGAGGCGGAAGTGCACGCGCTGCAGGACAAGCTGCGCATGCGCACCGCGCAGATTTTCCGCAACCTGACCTCGTGGCAGGTGCTGCAGCTGGCCCGTCATCCGTCGCGCCCGTACACCGCGGACTACCTCCGCGTCATGTTCGATGAGTTCCAGGAGCTGGCCGGCGACCGTGCCTTCGCCGACGACAAGGCGATCATGGGTGGCCTGGCCCGCATCAACGGCCGTTCGGTGATGGTGATCGGCCACCAGAAGGGCCGCGACACCAAGGAAAAGATCAAGCGCAACTTCGGCATGCCCAAGCCGGAGGGCTACCGCAAGGCACTGCGCCTGATGAAGATGGCCGAGCGCTTCGGCCTGCCGGTGCTGACCCTGATCGACACCGCCGGCGCCTGGCCGGGCATCGACGCCGAATCGCGCGGCCAGTCCGAAGCGATCGCGCGCAACCTGATCGAGATGGCCGAACTGAAGGTGCCGATCATCTGCACCGTGATCGGTGAAGGCGGCTCCGGCGGCGCGCTGGCGCTGGGCGTGGGCGACCGCACCGTGATGCTGGAGTACTCGGTGTACTCGACCATCACCCCGGAAGGCTGCGCCTCGATCCTGTGGAAGGATGCCGGCAAGGCCAAGGATGCCGCCGAGCAGCTGGGCCTGACCGCACCGCGCCTGAAGAGCCTGGGCCTGGTCGACAAGGTCGTGCGCGAGCCGACCGGTGGCGCCCACCGCAACCCGACGCAGATGGCCAAGCGCCTGAAGGCCGTGCTGCTGAACGAACTGGACGCGCTGGAAAAGCTGTCCACCGAGCAGCTGCTGGAGCAGCGTTACACCCGTCTGCGCAGCTACGGCACGTACGAAGCGGCCTGAGCGCTACCTGACGTCGGACAAAAAAGAGCCGGGCAGATGCCCGGCTTTTTTTGTCTGCACCTCGCACAGCATCTACGCATGGCATGAATCTACTGGGTGCAGCTGCGGCCGTTGACGTTCGGGTCCGCCATGAGTGAGCCGAGCATCGCAGGGGAATCAGGGGCGAAGAGGCGCCGGTGTCTGAGCGCAGCGAGTTCGGCGCCGTCCCCTGATTCACCGAGAAGCGCAGGGAACCGGTGCGCAGCACCGGCTCGCGTTCGGCGGCGTGTTCTTTGGTTACTTTCTTGCACGAGCAAGAAAGTGACATGTTCGAGCGCGCGGGATCTCAGAACGGCTTGGCCAACACCAGCCACACGATCGGAATGAAGGCCAGCAACGGGATCTCGTTGATCCAGCGCAGCGCGCGCGACGACGGCAGCGCCCTGCCCTTGGCCACGCCCTTCAGCAGCCGCCCGATCCAGATGAAATACGCCAGCAGCACCACGACCAGGCCCAGCTTGGCGTGCAGCCAACCGGCACCGCCCGAGGCAACCATCGTCGGGAAATCCGGAATGACCTTGTAGCCCAGCCACAGCACCAGACCCAGCAGGAACGCCAGGCCGAACATCGAGTGGCCGAAGCGGTACAGGCGCAGGCCCATCAGCTGCAGGCGCTCGGTCACCGCCGGCTGGCCTGCGGTCTCGGCCAGGTTGACCAGAATGCGCGGCAGGTAGAACACCGTGGCCATCCACGCCACCACGAACACGATGTGGAAGGTCTTGACCCAGTAGTAGCTCTGCATGCGCTCGCTCCGGCGGCTGGCGTAGGTTGGCGGCCATTCTCGCATGCCGTGGCCGGGCCACCCCACGCGCCAGTGCCGCGACACATCGACGCATGGCACGCCGCAACGCCGTACGATAAGCGCCGTTTTCACCACTGCGACCGCCCCATGGACAAGACCTACGACGCCGCCTATTTCCAACGCTGGTACCGCCGTGCCGACATCGGCGGCAGCGCCCGCCTGGCGCGAAAGGTCGCGTTGGCCGTGGCCAGTGCCGAGTACTACCTGGAGCGGCCGATCCGCAGTGTGCTGGACATCGGCTGCGGTGAAGGCGCCTGGCGTGCGCCCCTGCTGAAGCTGCGTCCGAAGGTCGAATACCTCGGCTTCGACAGCAGCGAGTACGCTGTGCGCCGCTACGGCAGGACCCGCAACCTGCACATGGCCCGCTTCGGCGATTTCGCCTGGCTGCGGCCCTGTGCCCCGGTCGACCTGCTGATCTGCTCGGACGTGATGCACTACGTGCCCGACCGCGAGCTGCGTGCAGGACTGGCCGGCGTGGCCGAGCTGACCGGCGGCGTGGCCTTCCTGGAGACCTTCGCCGCCGAGGATGCGTTCGAGGGCGACCACGACGGCTTCCAGGCCCGCCCGGCGCGCTGGTACCGGCGGACGCTGGCCCGGCACGGCCTGCAGCCGGTAGGGTCGCATTGCTGGCTCGGCCCCGCCCTGGCAGGCGATGCGGCCGCGCTGGAACGGATGTGAATCCGGATTCATTATTTTCAGCCGACTTAACCTGCGGGACACCCGGATGGGATATGCTGCGCGGCAACATATGACCATACATATTCGGTCGTCATGCTCTATCAACTGCACGAACTGACCCGCAACCTGCTCGCCCCCTGGGTGCACCAGGCCCAGGCCAACGCCAGATTCTTCGCCAACCAGGGCCACTGGTGGTCGCAGATGCCCGGCGCTGATCGCCTGGCGGCGGTCAATGAACTCTTCCACCGCATCGGCAAGGATTACGAGAAGCCCGAGTGGGGCATCAACGAAATCGACGTCGATGGCGAGCGCGTGCCGATCGTCGTGCACGAGGAAGTGAGCAAGCCGTTCTGCAAGCTGCTGCGCTTCAAGCGCCACAGCAATGAAGCCGACCAGCTGCACACCATGCTCAACCAGCCGTTCGTGCTGGTGGTGGCGCCGCTGTCGGGCCACCACGCCACGCTGCTGCGCGATACCGTGCGCACGCTGCTGCGCGACCACCGCGTGTACGTGACTGACTGGGTGGACGCGCGCATGGTGCCGTCCAGCGAAGGCGAGTTCGGCCTGGACGACTACATCGCCTATATCCAGGAATTCATCCGCCACCTCGGCGTGGAGCGCCTGCACGTGGTGAGCGTGTGCCAGCCGACCGTTCCGGTGCTGGCTGCGGTTTCGCTGATGGCCAGCCGTGGCGAACCGACGCCGCGTACGCTGGTGATGATGGGTGGCCCGATCGATGCACGCTGCAGCCCGACCGCAGTGAACAACCTGGCCACGCAGAACCCGCTGTCGTGGTTCGAGAACAACGTCATCCACACCGTGCCGGCCAGCTATCCCGGCGCCGGCCGCCGCGTGTACCCGGGCTTCCTGCAGCATGCCGGCTTCCTGTCGATGAACCCGAGCCGCCACTTCAGCTCGCACTGGGATTTCTACACCGACCTGGTCAAGGGCGACCTGGAAGACGCCGACGCGCACCGTCGTTTCTACGACGAGTACAACGCGGTGCTGGACATGCCGGCCAAGTACTACCTCGATACCATCCGCGTGGTGTTCCAGGACTTCCTGCTGCCGCGTGGCGAGTGGGTGGTCAACGGCGAGAAGGTCGATCCGTCGGCGATCCGCGATACCGCCCTGCTGAGCATCGAAGGCGAGCTGGACGACATCGCCGGCCTCGGCCAGACCGAAGCCGCGCAGGCGCTGTGCACCGGCATCGACGCTGACCGACGCGAGCATTTCATCGTCGAAGGTGCCGGCCACTACGGCATCTTCAGCGGCCGTCGCTGGCGCGAAGTGGTGTACCCGAAGGTGCGCGACTTCTTCGCCGCGCATGCCGAAGCGCCGGCGGCGAAGGTCACGAAGAAGAAGAGCAACGTCACCCCGTTGCGCCGCAAGGCGGGGTAACTCGGCCCTGGTGGGTACCGACCTTGGTCGGTACGCCCTGGTAGATGCCAACCTTGGTTGGCGCTCTACCATGAATCCCGGTACCTGATGGATTGTGCCAACCAAGGTTGGCACCTACCGAAGCGTGGATTCCCGCTTACAGCCGCACCAGCAGGTTCTTGGCGATCAGCCCGTGCAGTTTGCCGATGCCGCGTGCCAGGTGCATCGTCAGCAGCAGCAGCAGCGCGCCCACGGCGGCAACCACGATCGCCACCAGCGGCGAGGCCGCCATCGGCAGCACGTTCACGCCGTCGACGTAGACGCCCGGAATGTCGCCGCTGAAGATCGCCGCGACCGGCGCCCAGATCAGGCTCAGCGACAGCGACAGCAGCGTCACCGCGATGGTGAAGTAGATCACGCCCAGCGGCAGCATCAGCACGAAGTACAGCAGCGTCAGCCAGGTGCGGCCATCGGTGAACATGTCGCCGATGCGCTGCAGCCAGGTGCGGCTGCGGTCGGTGTAACGCGGACGACGTGGCATGCGCTCGCCCAGCAGCGCTTCCACCAGGCGCCCTTCCAGCAGCGCCAGCCCGCGCACCGAACCGAAGAACAGCACGGTCAGCGGGATGCCGATGATCAGGATCAGCAGGCCCAGCGACAGCGACAGGCCAGTCACCACCCAGGTGAAGAAGAAGATGCCGGTGGCCAGCGACAGCAGCATGTAGAACAGCGCGCCGTAGGTATGTGGATCGGTCACCACACCGAAGAAGCGCGTCAGCAGCGAGCGCTGCACCGGCACCGGCGGCGGTGCGGCCGGCTCGACGCCACTGGCTTCCGCCGCAGCACGCAGCACCGGCGCGGTATCCGCGCGCGGCGTACGCAGCGCGCGGTTCACCGTCACTTCGGTCTCGCGGTAGATCTCGGCCACTTCGTCCGGCGCGCCATAGCTGCCGGCGACGTCGGCGATCACCTCGGCCTCGCTGCGGCCGGGCTGCGCGGCCAACTCCGAACGCAGGTACTCCTCGGCGTCGTACAACGCGTCCTGCACCATCGCCGGGTCGGCGCCTTCCAGCGCCGCGCGCAGCTGCGCCAGGTACTGCGGAATGGTGGTCGGCAGAGCTCGGCCTGCCAGGCTCGGGTCGTTCATTGCGGTACCCCCTCCAACACGGAATCGACGGAATCGCGGGTGGCCTGCCAGGCCTGGCGCCACTGCGCCAGCGCGTCACGGCCACGTTCATTGATGCGGTAATAGCGCCGCGGCGGCCCGCTGCTGGACGGCTCCACATGGCTTTCCAGCAGGCCGGCGCCCTCCAGGTTGCGCAGTACCGGGTACAGCGCGCTCTGCTTGCCGCTCAGCACGCCCTCGCCCACCCGCTCCAGCTCCTTGGCGATCAGGTAGCCGTACAGCGGCTCGCCGGCCCGGGCCAGCACCGCCAACAGGGCCAGCGACACGGTTCCGGCGCTGAGCTCCTTCTGGAACTTCTTCAGCTGGACATCGTCCTCGGACATGACCGGCCCTCCACTACGTTGAAGTCCACAGTAGTGCGAAGTTCGGTATAGCGAATGTGTCGTTAGTCATCGTGCCGGTTGGCGTGGCCGGACCGCTCGCGCAGAATCGAAGCCTCGTTCATGTTCCGGGGTTCCCATGCCGCACCTTCGTCGCCTTGCCCTGACCGCCCTCGCCCTCGCCTGCCTGCTGCCCGCCCTGGCCAGTGCCGCCACGCCCTACCGCAGCCCGCAGCAGATCCTCGATGCGTCAGCGGCCAGCGACTGGCGCACCCCGGACCCGGCCAACCTGCTGTACATGGACCTGCCGGCCGGACGGGTGATCATCGAGTTGGCACCGCAGTTCGCTCCGCGCCATGTCGCCAACATCCAGACCTTCGCCCACGAGCACTTCTGGGACGGCACCAGCATCTACCGCTCGCAGGACAACTTCGTGGTGCAGTTCGGCGATGCCGACGCCGATGACGCCGCCAAGGCCAAGCCGTTCGGTAGCGCCGAACGCAAGCTGCCGGCCGAATTCGAACGCGCCAGCACCGGACTGAAGGTGAGCGTGCTGCCGGATCGCGATAGCTGGGCCGCGCAGACCGGATTCGTCGACGGCTTCCCGGTCGGCCAGGACCCGCAGGCCGGCAAGGCTTGGCTGGCGCACTGCTACGGCATGCTCGGCGCCGGCCGCAGCAACGAGGAAGACAGCAGCATCGGCGCCGAACTGTACGTGGTGACCGGTCAGTCGCCGCGCCAGCTGGACCGCAACATCACCCTGGTCGGTCGCGTGTTGAAGGGCATGGAACTGCTCAGTGCAACCCCGCGCGGCCCGGCGCCGATGGGCTTCTACACCGACCCGAAGCTGCGCACGCCGATCGTGTCGATCCGCCGCGCCAGCGATGTGCCGGTGGCCGAGCGCACTCCGATCCAGGTACTGCGTACCGACTCGAAGACCTTCGCCGATACGGTGGAGGCGCGTCGCAATCGCGTGGATGATTTCTACAAGCGCCCGGCGGGGCATATCGATCTCTGCAATATTCCGGTGCCGGTGCGGTGATGGTTTCCGCACGTTACGCGTGCTGAAGGTGCTTCACCGTTCATGGGCGTTACTTTTCTTTGTACGCAAAGAAAAGTAACCAAAAGAAACGTTCCGCCGGTCGCGAGCCGGTGCTGCGCACCGGTACCCTGCGCTTCTCGGTGAATCAGGGGACGGTGCCGAACTCGCTGCGCTCAGACATCGGCACCTCTTCGCCCCTGATTCCCCTGCGATGCTCGGCTCGCTCAAGGCGGACCCAGATCAAAGGCCACAGCCGCGAGCGCGGGCAACGACAGCGCCGGACCCTGCGCGGCGAATGATGCGACGGCTTTGGACGTTGGGTCCGCCTTGAGCGAGCCGAGCACCGCAGGTCTGGCGAGGGCGAAGAGGCGCGGGTGTCTGAGCGCAGCGAGTTCCCGCGCCGTCCCTCGACGGGCCGAGGAGCGCAGGGCACCGGTGCGCAGCACCGGCTCGCGGCCTGGCGGCGTGTTTCTTTGGTTACTTTCTTTGCACGCGCAAAGAAAGTGACACCTCTCCGCAGGCGTGGAAAAGAGCTGCCGGGCAGCGCCCGGCACTACCAGTGCGTCGGCGCGCTCAGCCCTTCTGACTCACCGCCACGCTACCCAGAATCAACGCACCCGCAATCAGCATCTGCAGCGTCACCGGCTCACCCAGGAACAACCACGCGAAGGCCGCACCAAACAACGGAATCAGGTAGGTCACGGTCGATGCACGCGACGGTCCGATGCGGCCGATCAGGCGATAGAACATCAGGAACGCCAGGCCGGTGCAGGCCACGCCCAGCGCGATCGCCGCGCCCCACGCTTTGAGCGGAATCGACGCCTGCGGCCAGTGCGTCACCGCCATCGGCAGCATCCACAGCGAGGCGCACGACAGCGTGGCTGCCGCCGCCGCCGCCGACGGCAGGCCGGTCATATGCCGCTTCACCAGGTTCACGCCCAGGCCGTACAGCAGCGAGGCCGCTGCACCCGCCAGCACCGCGGTGCCGATGCTCAGCCCGGACACCTTGGCCGTGGCCAGCACCACCACGCCGGCAAATCCGACCAGCAGTGCGCCAGCACGGCGCATGCCGATCTTCTCGCCGAAGAACAGGAACGCGATCAGTGCAGCGAACAGCACGGTCATCGCATTGCAGATCGCGCCGATGGCCGCAGGAGCCCGCTCCGCCGCATAGGCGAACAGCACGAACGGCAACGCGGAATTGATCAGGCC
This sequence comes from Stenotrophomonas maltophilia, assembly GCF_002138415.1. Lineage (NCBI taxonomy): Bacteria > Pseudomonadati > Pseudomonadota > Gammaproteobacteria > Lysobacterales > Lysobacteraceae > Stenotrophomonas > Stenotrophomonas maltophilia. The sequence continues at coordinate 1,440,354 of NZ_CP015612.1, read as the reverse complement.
GATCGGTGCCAGCCACAGCCAGCGCCGCAGCGGGAACTGTGCGCGGGCGCGCCACAGGAACGGCAGCAGCACCAGCGCGCCCAGCACCAGCCGTACCTCGACCAGGGCAAACGGGCCGAACGACGGCACCGCCACCCGCATGAACAGGAACGAGCAGCCCCAGATGGCGCCCAGCAGGGTCAATTCCAGCGGCGTGCGCCAGTCGCGCTCGGCCGCCTGTGGGACCGCATTCATGCCCTGCCTCCGTCCATCGTCTGTTCCTCGCCAAGGCCGATAGGATCGAGCGCAGACGCCCGCCGCACAAGCGCGTAGTATCGCTGCCAGCCACAAATATGGTTTGAGGCTCGACATGCAGCTACGCCCTTCCCTGCTCCCCGCACTGGCCGTGTTCGCGGTCGCCGCGCGCCACCAGAACTTCGCCCAGGCCGCCCAGGAGCTGCACCTGACCGCCAGCGCGGTCAGCCACCATGTGCGCCGGCTGGAGGAGGTGCTGGAAACCCGGCTGTTCCTGCGCCACGCCCGCGGCGTGCGCCTGACTGCCGAGGGCCGGCAGCTGGCCGACGCCGCCAGCGCCGCCTTCTCCGATGTCGCGGCCGTCGCCCATCACCTGCAGCCGGATGCCGACAGCGTGCCGCTGCGGATCACCACGCTGCGCTCGCTGTCCTACTGCTGGCTGCTGCCACGGCTGCCACGCTTCACCCAGGCCCATCCGCACATCCGCATCGAACTGCACACGGGCAGCGGGCTGGATCGCTACGACGACAACGGCCCGGAAGTCGGCATCCGCTATGGCCTGGGCCAGTGGCCGGGCCTGCGTGCACAGCACCTGATGGATGACTACCTGTTCCCGGTGGCCTCGCCGGCGCTGGCCGGGGTTGAAACGCTGGTCGATCCGGCGCGCATCGCCGACCTGCCGCTGCTGACCGATCTGTCGCCGCAGGGCTGGCGTGACTGGTTCCGCCATGCCGGCGTGCGCCCACCCTCGCCACTGCCGCCGATGCATACCTTCGCCGACAGTACCGATGCGATGCGTGCCGCGGTGTACGGCATGGGCGCGGTGCTGGCACGTACCCACATCGCGCAGCCCTACCTGCAGCGCTACGAAGTGGTACGCCTGCCCGGCCCGGCACTGAAAGCGCGCTATGCGTATCACGTGGTGCACGCCGAAGGGCAACCGCCGAGCCACGCCGCGCGCCTGTTCATCGACTGGTTGCTGGAACAGGCGCAGGACGAACGCACGCCGATTCCGGCATTGCCGGAAGGCCTGCTCGGGCGCCCGGCCACACGCGCCTGACTGCGCCCTCACCCGTTCTTTGCTTCACGCTGGCTAGGCTGCAGGCAACCCCACACCGTATCGACGCCATGGCCATGCTGCGACTGCGCATCACCGGAACTGAAGACGACGCCCGTGCCATCAGCGACCTGCTGCTCGGCCTGGACGGCATCGAACATGTCGAGGAAACCGACGACCTGATGCCGCACATGGACGACGACGATTCCAGTTCGGCCGGGCTGTCCGATGACATCGGCCCGGGCATCCACGAGCTGGAAGTGGAAGTCGGCAATGAAAGCACCGCGCAGAAGGTGCGCGATGCCGTGCAGGAACTGGCACTGGAGCTGGACGTGTTCGTCGAGTACGAGACCGACGAGGGCTGATGCCGGCGGGTTGCCGGCATCAACCTTCACCTCAGAGGCTGGGCGGCAGCGTGCGGCGGCGGCGACGCCACCACGCCCGCACACCCCAGGCCACGATCAGGGCGAGCACCGCCACCGGCAGCAGCGCGGCCGCGGCGCGGATCAGGAACGCAATACTGGTGCTGAGGATGCTGCCCGATTCGCTCAGCGCCTCACCGATCTCGCTGCGACTGCGCTGGCCCGAGGTGGTGTCGAAGTGGATCGTCACCAGCTGGGTATCGATGCGACGGCGCTGCTGCGCGGCATCCTTGTTGGCCTGCTCGACGCCCGCTTCGATCTCCGACAGCCGCGTGGTGATCGCCATCAGGTCTTCGATCTTCAGGTCCTTGCGGTCCTGGTAGGACAACAGCCGCGCGTGTTCCTTCTCCAGCCGCGCCTTGGTCAGCGCGGTGTCGGCCACGGCCTGCGCAAGGTCCTCGGCACGCGTGTTGCGCGACTGCAGTTTGCCACCTTCACCGGCCATCGCGATCAACGGCTCGGCGCCCTTCGGCGCGATGCGTACCTTGACCTCGCCGCTGGGCTGCTCGCCACTGCGCTGATCGACCTGCAGCACCGCGCAGTCACCGAACTTCGCGCTCTGGCAGGCCTGCGCCACCTGCTGGATGCGCGGTGCGATCTGCGCCGCTTCCAGCTGCACCTGCACATCGTGTTCGTAGGCGAGGAATGCGCCTTCCGGTGAAGCAACGGCTGCTTCGGCGGCAGTGGCGCCTGCATCGGCCGCCGCATCGCCGTGTTTGGCACAGGCTGCCAATGCAACCAGCAGCACCGGCATTGCCACTACACGCGTCCACGCGTGCAGCGGCCTCACAGTGCCGCTCCGTCGTAGGACATGACGGCCAATGTGGCCAGATCCACCTGCGGTATGCAGCGCACGTTCACCGCCACCATCGGCGTGCCGGTGCGCGGGTCCACCGCTTCACTGTAGGGCGCGACGCCACACTCGCGGCAGTGGTGATGATCGATATGCGCCTTGTTGAAATGATAGGTGGCCACCTCCGCCGGATCGGTGGTCAGCTGGAACGCCTCGCGCGGGGCGAACCACAGCAGGCTGCCGCGGCGGCGGCACATCGAGCAGTTGCAGTCGATGACATCGCTGATCGGCGTCTCGGCCTGTACGGTGAATGCGATCCTGCCGCAATGGCAGCTTCCCTGGTATTCCATGTCCTGCGCTCCGCTGGAGAGTCCCTGTCTGCGCCCATGGTAATCCTATGGCACGGGGACAAAGCAGCCCCGGGGGCCTATGCTCGGGGTTTGACCCTGTACAGGAACGCCGATGCGCCCGCATCTCCTTGCCCTCGCCCTGGTCGCCGCCCTGGCCGGTTGCCAGCCGGCCGACGCCCCGACCAACGGTTCCACCCCGGCCGCCAGCCAGCAGGCCGGTGACGCGGCGGTCGATGCCGCCTTCGCCGACCTGTCCAAGCGCGCGCTGGACACCTGGATGCAGCTTTCGCCGGTCAGCGCCACCCAGATCGGTGACCACCGCTACGACAGCGAGCTGGACGACCTGAGCGCCGCCGGCCAGCAGAAGACCGTGGCCGCCTACAAGGCATTGCTGGGCGAGCTGGACAAGATCGAGGTGGCCAAGCTGGGCCGCGAGAACCAGGTGGACGCGGCGATCCTGCGCAACCAGCTGCAGTCGGAAATCTGGAACGCCGAAGTGCTGCAGTCCGGCAAGTGGGACCCGCAGCTGTACAACGGCATCGCTGGCAGCGCGATCTACGGCCTGATGGCGCGCGAGTTCGCGCCGCTACCGGAGCGCCTGAAGTCGGCCACCGCACGCATGGAAAAGCTGCCGGCGATCTTCGCTCAGGCCCGCGAGAACCTGGACCCGGCCCGCGTGCCGAAGATCCATGCCGAGACGGTGGCCAAGCAGAACAAGGGCATCCTCAGCATCGTCGATACCTTCATCACCCCGCACATCGGTGAACTGCCACAGGCCGACCAGCAGCGCCTGCAGGCGGCCATCGAGGGCCTGAAGAAGGCCGTGGACGAGCAGCAGACCTGGCTGGACAAGACCCTGGTGCCGAATGCCAAGGGCGACTTCCGCATCGGTGCGGAAAAGTACGACCAGAAGCTGAAGTTCGCGCTGAGCTCCTCGCTGTCGCGCCAGGAGATCGGTGAGCGTGCACGCGCCGAACTCAAGCGCGTGCGCGAAGACATGTACGGCATCGCGCAGACCGTGCTGAAGGACAAGCCCGGTGCGCCGGAAATGCCGGCGCAGCCGACCGACGAGCAGCAGCAGAAGGCGATCGAGGCGGCACTGGAACTGGCCTACGCCGACAAGCCGGCACGCGACAAGGTGGTCGACGACGCCAAGGCCGCGCTGGAGCAGTCCACCGCGTTCGTGCGCGAGCACGATCTGATGACCCTGCCCGACGCGCCGGTGGACATCATCCTGATGCCGGAATTCCAGCGTGGCGTGGCCGTGGCCTACTGCGATTCGCCGGGCCCGCTGGACAAGAACCTGAAGACCTTCTACGCCGTGTCGCCGATTCCGGACGACTGGAACGACAAGCAGGTCGACTCGTTCCTGCGTGAGTACAACTCGCGCATGATCCACCTGCTGAGCATCCACGAAGGCACCCCGGGCCACTACCTGGAAGGCTGGCACTCGGCCAAGTTCCCGTCGACCCTGCGTGCGGTGCTGCGTTCGGGCCTGTTCGCCGAAGGCTGGGCGGTCTACACCGAGCGCATGATGCAGGAGCAGGGTTACCTCAACAATGACCCGCTGTTCCACCTGGTGCAGCTGAAGTTCTACCTGCGCACGATCTCCAACGCGATCCTCGACCAGGGCGTGCACGTGGACAACTGGGATCGCGAGAAGGCGATGCACCTGATGACCCACGACGCGTTCCAGCAGGAAAGCGAAGCCTCGGGCAAGTGGGTGCGCGCGCAGCTGACCTCGGCACAGCTGCCGACCTACTTCGTCGGTGCGCAGGAACACTTCGACACCCGCAAGGCGATGCAGGACAAGCTGGGCGACAAGTTCAACCTCAAGGCCTACCACGACCAGATGCTGTCCTACGGCGCGCCGCCGGTGCGTTTCGCACGCCAGCTGATGCTGGACCAGCCGATCGAGTGATCGCGCCGGTGTGAGTTGGAAACGGAACGGCCCGGGGAAACCCGGGCCGTTTTCTGTTCGGTGCCCCGGGATGGACCCATCCACGCATGGCGTGGATGGCATTCAATTCAGCGCGCGATGAAGCAGGCGCTCGAACTGCACTTCACTGCAACCCGACGGCCCACAGCCCGGCAGCACCAGCTCCACCCGCCCCGGCGGCTGCGCGTCGGTCAAGGGGATCGCACCACGCAGCTGCTCGCGCGTGGGATAGACATACACCAACCGATAACGCACTTCACCAGCCCCACGATCACGCCAGCGCTCGAACTGCAGCAGGCCGCCGATCGGCGTCTTCTCGTACTGGCCTGGCAACGTGTAGTCCGTGATTCCCAACGCCGCCAGCACCGAACCGATATTGGAATCGTGACCGACCAGCAGGCTCACCTTCGGCGATGCCGGGTCCTCGAACAGCACATTCACTCTTGCCAGCAGCGGCGCGGCCACATCCCGCGCCACCTCGGGCGTTCCGAACAGGATGTCCTGGTAGCGGTTGCGGATCTGCGCCAGCGCGTGCCATTGCGCCTCGGTGGTCAACCGGCCCCAGCCTTCGCGGGGGATGCCACTGCCCTGGTAGTGCTCCATCAACAGGGCATCGACCAGCCCGCTGGCCAGGGCCAGTGATCCGGACGCACGAGGCTCCTTGCCCGGTTCCGCACTGAAGGTGGTATCGGCCAGCGCCAGATGGCAGTTGCTGCGGCCCGTACAGGCCGCCGACTGCGGGTAGAGGGTGATCCCCTCCACCACGGACAGTGCCGGTGCCAGATCGGATGCGGACAGCGCCTGCTGCATCATCGACAGCGCGCGCTTTCGGAATGCCGCATGGTCGCGGTGGATCACCGGATCGAACAACGGATCCATCGTGCCCAGCGGCATGCGCTGTTCCACCGTCACGTGGCAGCCCGGGAACGCACCGGCAACGAAGAACTGCGCGGTGGCCTGGGTACGCTGCAGGCTGTTGGCATGGGCGTGGAAGTCAGCCGGCTGCGGGCAACCCGAGGCCGGCAACAGCTGTGCCTGACGCAGCCACTGGCCCATGTAGCGGCCCATGTAGACCTCCAGCACGCCGCCCTTGGTGGTCAGCTCGCCTGCGCCTACGTCCCAGCCTGGCCAGCGCTCCGGAGTGGCATTGGCCAGCGCGCCCGAGGCCACCACCGGCGCGCGCAGGTTGTGGCGGCTGAGCAGGACGACCTGCTCGAGCGTGTCGCCGTGCACGGGGGCTGGCGCGGCTGCCGCGGCTGAACTGACCAGGGCAAGCGCGAGCAGCAAGGGGCATAGCGGGTGGATCATGCGGGTCTCCGGAAACACACTGGGGTCAGAGCCCTTTCCTGCGGAAAGGAATCCGACCCCAAGGGACATCCACGCATGGCGTGGATCTACTGGTCTGCAGCCACGAAGCCACCAGTCTGCCGCGCCCACAACCGCGCGTACAGGCCACCGGCCGCAATCAATTCGGCATGGGTGCCGGTCTCGACGATGCGGCCCTGGTCCATCACCACCAACCGGTCCATGCGCGCGATGGTCGACAACCGGTGTGCGATCGCGATCACCGTCTTGCCGCCCATCAGCTGGTCGAGGCTGTCCTGGATCGCCGCTTCCACTTCCGAGTCCAGCGCCGAAGTCGCTTCGTCCAGCACCAGGATCGGTGCGTCCTTCAGCAGCACGCGGGCAATGGCGATGCGCTGGCGCTGGCCACCGGACAGCTTCACGCCACGCTCGCCGACATGTGCGTCGTAGCCACGACGCCCCTGCCCGTCCACCAGCGTATCAATGAAGGCCTCGGCACGTGCCTTGGCTACGGCTGCGCGCAGCTGCTCATCGGTCGCGTCGGGACGGCCGTACAACAGGTTGTCGCGGATCGAGCGATGCAGCAGCGAGGTGTCCTGGGTGACCACGCCGATCTGCTGGCGCAGGCTTTCCTGGGTAACGTAGGCAATGTCCTGGTCGTCGATCAGGATGCGGCCGCTCTCCAGGTCGTACAGGCGCAGCAGCACATTGACCAGGGTCGACTTGCCGGCACCCGAGGGACCGACCAGGCCGATCTTCTCGCCCGGCTTCACCACCAGGTCCAGGCCTGCGATCACGCCGCCCTTCTTGCCGTAGTGGAAATGGATGTCCTGGAAGTGCACGCCGCCACGGGTCACCCGCAACGGCACCGCATCCTCGCGGTCCTGCACCGTCAGCGGCTGGGCGATGGTGGTGATGCCATCCTGCACCGTGCCGATGTCCTCGAAGATGCCGTTGATGGTCCACATGATCCAGCCGGACATGTTGTGGATGCGGATCACCAGGCCGGTCGCCAGCGTGATCGCGCCAACGGTGATATGGCCGCCATTCCATAGCCACAGCGCCAGCCCACAGGTACCGGCAATCAGGAAACCGTTGACGATGGCGATGGTCAGGTCCATGCCGGTGGTCACCCGGGTCTGCGCGCGGTGCTTGACCGCCAGTTCCTGGATCGACTCGGCGACGTAGGCCTGCTCGCGGCCGCCATGGGCGAACAGCTTCAACGTGGGAATGTTGGTGTAGCCATCTACGATGCGGCCCATCGCCTTGGAACGCGCTTCGGACGCAATCCAGGCCCGTTCCTTCGCGCGCGGCACGAAGTAGACCATGATCACCGCATAGGCCAGCAGCCACAGGATCAGCGGCACCATCAGCCGCCAGTCGGCCTGCGCGAACAGGTACAGCGCGGTGCCGGTGTAGACCACGATGTACCAGAGCGAGTCGACCATCTGCACCGCCGACTCGCGCAGCGAGGTACCGGTCTGCATCACCCGGTTGGCGACGCTGCCGGCGAAGTCGTTCTGGAAGAAGCTCAGGCTCTGCCGCACCACGTAGTTGTGCATCAGCCAGCGCGAGCGGTTGCTCAGGCCGGGCACGATGGCCTGGTTGACCAGCAGGTTGTGCAGGCCGACCAGGATCGGCCGCGCGATGACCGTGATGAACAGCATCCAGCCCAGTTCATTGGCATGGCGCTTGAAGAAATCGGCCCCCGGCTGCTCGGCGACCATGTCGACGATGCGGCCCAGGTAATCGAACATCGCCACTTCCACCAGCGCCAGCAGCAGGCCGGCGATCAGAGTCGCCAGCAGCACCGGCCACACTGGGCGCAGGTAGTGCAGGTAGAACGGCAGTACCTTGCGCGGCGGCATGCGCCCGTCCACGGGCGGGAACACCGGAATCAGGGATTCAAACCAACGGAACATTGCACTCCCTCGCCTCTTGCAAGCGGCGAAGTATCCCACGCCGGATGTGTACGCCAGCCGATGATCGCCACCGCTCCGGTAGTGCCGGCCGCTGGCCGGCAACCTTGCGACGCATCCGGGGATCATGAGGTTGCCGGCCAGCGGCCGGCACTACCCATCGGATTCGTCAAACGTCAGCGCCGGGCCACGCCCCGCGGCGTCATTTCACCGGGGCGAACAGCAGGTCCTGGAAATCGAAGCTGAAATCGGTCAGGTCGGAGATCGACTGCATGCGCACCTCGCGTACCTTTCCGTCCGGGTCCAGGCTGAAGTTCACGAACGCGTCGGCGTTGAGCGAACGGTCGTCCCAGCGCACGATGAAGGTGTCGTGCTGCCAGTGCTCCAGGCGTCCGCTCAGCTGTGCGGTTTTCATGAAACGCAGGCGAAGGCCCTTGCCCTCGGCACTGATCTGCATGTCGCCATACCAGCGGTCACGGAAGGTGCCGGTGTAGCCGGCCAGTGCCAGTGACAGCTTGCTGCTCTTGTCGCGCGCGCCCTGGTGCTTGGCCCAGGCCTCGTCGGCCTTGTCCTGGCCCTTGGCCACGGCCTTGGCATAGGCGTCCACCCAGTCGTGCTTCTCACCGCCCAGGTAAGCATCAAGCACGCTCAGGGTGATCGCATTGAACGCCGCGCCCACTTCCTGGTTGGTCAGTACCACCACGCCCAGCTTCTCGCCCGGCACCAGGGTCAGCCGCGAAACCATGCCCGGCCAGCCACCGGTGTGCCAGACCAGCTTCTGGCCACGGTAGTCGCTCAGGCTCCAGCCTTCGCCGTAGCCGGCAAAGTTGGCCCGCGCCGGTGCCAGCTCCGGCACGCTCGGCGCCGGGATCGACTGCGGCGTGATCATCCGCCACATCTGCTGCTGGCTCTTGTCGGTGAACAGCACGGTGCCATCGGCCAGCTTGCCCGCAGCCAGCTGCACCTGCATCCAGCGCGCCATGTCGTGCGCACTGGAATAGATGCCACCGGCACCGGCATTGTTCGACCAGGTCAGCGGTGCAACGGTGCGCAGGTCCTTGAAATCGTACTTGGCGTGGCCGACCGCAGCCTTGTCGCCCGGCTTCAGGTGATCGGCGTTGTAGCGCGTGCCGGTCATGCCCACCTTGTCGAAGATGCGGGTCTGCAGGAACTGCTGGTAGCTCATGCCGGAGACATGCTCGATCACCTGCTGGGCGACCGCGTACAGGATGTTGTCGTAGGCGTAGCTCTCGCGGAAACCGCCCTTCAGCGGCACCTTGCCCAGCCGCTCCACTACTTCAGCATTGCTGTAGGAGGTGGTTGGCCAGAACAGCAGGTCACCGGCGCCCAGGCTCAGGCCACTGCGATGCGACAGCAGGTCGCGGATCGTCATCTGCCCGGTCACGAACGGGTCGGACATGCGGAACGACGGCAGGTGGTCGATCACCTTGTCGTCCATCTTCAGCTTGCCGTCCTCGGCCAGCAGGTTCAGCGAGGTGGCGGTGAACGCCTTGGTGTTGGAAGCGATGGCGAACAGCGTATCGGCCTGCACCGGCTCCGGCTTGCCCTGCTCGCGCACGCCCCAGCCGCGCTCCAGCACCACCTCGCCATCCTTGACCACCGCCACGGCAATGCCGGGCACGTCGAACTGCGCGCGCACGCGCTCGACGGTCGCATCCAGGTCCTGCAGCTGCGCGGGGGTGGCAGCGCTCGCCATGGTCGTGCACGCCAGCAGCACGGCTCCTCCAATCCAGGGTTTCATTCAGCACGATCTCCGAACAGGGGTGGCGGCCATGTGCAGGCCGTCACCGGGGTTTCGCGGGATGGTAACGGTCTGCAGCGCACCCTGCCCTGTGCCATAGGAGGGGTGTCATGGGCGAGAACGGCCAACCCAGCAGCGGCTCCACCATCATTCCGTGCCTGCGCTACCGCGACGCGCAGGCCGCCATCGACTGGCTGCAGCGCGCCTTCGGCTTCCATGCCAAGGCCGTGTACGCCGATGGCGATACGGAATTCCATGCGCAGCTGACCTTCGGCAGCGGCATGATCATGCTCGGCTCGGCCAGCAACCAGAGCGCGTGGAGCGAGCACGCGGCGATGCCTGACGAGGTCGGCGGACGCCAGACCCAGAGCGCCTGCGTGATCGTCACCGATGCCGATGCGCACTATGCCCGGGCCAAGGCCGCCGGCGCGCGCATCGTCATCGACATCGCCGACCAGGACTACGGCGGCCGTGGCTACGCCTGCGCCGACCCGGAAGGCTACCTGTGGTGGTTCGGCAGCTACGACCCGTGGCGCGCGGACCACGATCAGTGACCGCGACCGCCCGACAGGCGGAGATCCGCTGTGGCATCGGTGGCTGGGTGTTCCCCGAATGGCGTGGCGGCATGTTCTATCCGCCAGGCCTACCGCAGCGCGAGGAACTGACCCATGCCAGCCGCGCCCTGCGCTGCATCGAAATCAACGGCACTTTCTACCGCACGCCCACCGCGGCGCAGTGTGCGCAGTGGGCCGCGCAGACGCCGGAAGGGTTCCGGTTTTCGATGAAGGCACCACGCTATCTGGTGCAGCGGCGCGACCTGTCCAGCACGGTGGAAGCGGCCGCGCCCTTCCTGCAGGCAGCACTCGCGCTCGGTGACCGGCTTGGCCCGTTGCTGTGGCAATTCGATCCGCGCCATCCGGCCGATGCCGATGCATTGGGTGCCCTGATGGCGCAGCTGCCGAAGCAACTGGAGGGGGTGACGCTGCAGCATGCGCTGGAGGTCCGCAACGCCGAGGCACATGGCCCGGCACTGGTCGACGCCGCGCGCCGCCACGGCGTGGCGCTGGTGATCGAGGACAGCGACGAGGCGCCACTACACGGCGATGTCAGTGCCGGCTTCGTCTACGCCAGGATCAAGCGCAGCCAGGCCCGCTTGAACGAGGGTCTGCCGGCACCCGTGCAGCAGCGCTGGGCCGAACGCGCGCTCCACTGGTCACGCGGCGAACCGGTGGACGACCTGCCCTGCCTGGCCGCGCCGGCACCGTCAGAGCCGCGCGAGGTCTACCTGCTGTGCATTGGTGCGGGCAAGGCACGCAACCCGGCGGCGGCGATGGCCCTGCAGCGGCGGGTAGATGGGGCCAGCAATTCCTCACGCGGATAGCGCTGCGGTCATCGCCTTGCCTCACAATAGGCGGATGAGCACACCCGACACCCGCAAAGCGCTGTGGCAGATCCACTTCTGTGTCCTGCTGTGGGGCGTCACCGCCATCCTCGGCAAGTTGATCACCCTGCCGGCGCTGCCGCTGGTGTGGTGGCGCATGCTGCTGGTGACGGCAATGTTGGCGCTGCTGCCGCGGGTCTGGCGCGGATTGCGCACGCTGCCCTTGCGGCTGGTGGCAGGCTACGCCGGCATCGGCGCGCTGGTCGCCCTGCACTGGCTGACCTTCTACGGCGCGGTGAAGCTGGCCAACGCCTCGGTGGCCGCCACGTGCATTGCGCTGGCCCCGGTGTTCACCTCGATCATCGAACCCTGGGTGGCCAAGCGACCGTTCCAGCTGCGTGAACTGGCATTCGGCCTGGCGGTGCTGCCGGGCGTGGCACTGGTGGTCGGTGGCGTACCCGATGGCATGCGCCTGGGCGTGCTGATCGGTGCGATATCGGCGCTGCTGGTGGCGGTGTTCGGCTCGCTCAACAAGCGCATGGTCAGCCACGCCGACCCGCTCACGGTCACCGCGCTGGAGCTGGGTGCGGGCACCCTCACCCTGACCCTGCTGGCACCGCTGATGCCGTACCTGCTGCCTGCCCTGGCCAGCCCGCTGTGGGTGGTCCCGGACCTGCACGACGGCATCCTGCTGCTGGTGCTGGCCGGGTTCTGCACGCTGCTGCCGTTCGCGCTGGCGCTGGTCGCACTGCGCCACCTGAGCGCCTATACGGTGCAGCTGGTGACCAACCTGGAGCCGGTCTATGCGGTGGTGCTGGCGGTGGTGCTGCTGCGCGAACAGCACGAAGTCACCCCGTGGTTCTACCTGGGCGTGGCGATCATCGTCGGCGCGGTGTTCCTGCATCCGTTGTTGAACCGCCGCAAGCCGGTGCAGCATCCGGAAATTCTCGGCACGGCCGAGGCGCGCAACATCGCCGATTGAGCGCGTCCACGCCGGGCGTGGATGGCCGTATCAACGCTGCGGCCAGTGCCATGCTGGGGCATCCAGCAGGCCCTGCCCACTCAACAGCGTGCGGCCCTGTTCCTTGTGCAGGTGCAGCGAGTGGCAACCCGGTGCCTGTTCCAGTGCCGCGATCAGGCGGCTGGCATGTGAAACCACCCACACCTGGCTGCGCGCACTGGCCGCGATGATCAGCCGCGCCAGCGCCGGCAGCAGGTCAGGATGCAGGCTGGTTTCCGGTTCGTTGAGCACCAGCAGCGGCGGCGGGCGCGGCGTATGCAGTGCCGCGGCCAGCAGCAGGAAGCGCAGTGTGCCGTCGGACAGTTCGGCCATCGATAATGGTCGCAGCAGGCCCGGCTGGTGGAAGCGCAGGGCCAGTCGACCGTCCAGGTCCTCGAAACCCACCGTGGCGCCGGGGAACGCATCATCAACGCTGCGTGCCAACGCGACCGGATCTCCGATCTCGAGAATGGTCACCCAGGCCGCCGCCAGATCCCGGCCGTCGTGATGCAGCACCGGCGTGCGCGTGGCCATCGCCGGTTGTCGCGCCGGGGCATCGGCGTCGCTGCGGAAATGGTCGTAGAAGCGCCAGCGACGGATGTACTCGCGCAGGGCGATGGCTTCCGGCATGCGCTGCGGATCGCCAACCTGGGTGAACAGACTGTCGAACAGCGACAACCGGTCATCGACCAGATCCCAGCCGCGCGCATGGCGTTGCCGCACCATTGCCCCACGTCGATCGACCAGCAGGTTGGCGCTGCGCAGGAACGGCCCGGCCCAGATCGCCTCGGCCTTGATCTGCGGATCCAGCGCAAACGCCGAACGGCTGGGTGGCGGGTAGCCCAGGTCGATGGCATAGCCGAATTCGTCGGTGGTGAAGCCCAGCTTCAACCCCACCGACGCCTGTCGGGGCCCGCCCTGCAGCGGGATCTGACCGGCCGCAACCCGGCGATCGATGGATTCGGGGCCAGCCCACAGCGCCGAACCGAGCCCCCCTTCGCGGGCCAGCACCGCCGCGACGCCGCCCTGTGCGGTCTCCGCCAGCAGGCGTAGCGCGCGGTACAGACTGGACTTGCCACTGCCGTTGTCACCGGTCACTACATTCAACGGCTGCAGCGGCAGTACCAGCCCGTGCAGCGAGCGATAGTGGGCGATGGCCAGGGTCTGCAGCATGGTTGTGTCCGCGGGAACAGGAACGGCATATTCGCCGGGCGCAATCGCACAGGCCGCGACACGGCGTTACCCCATCTGCAAAAGCATCCACGCATGGCGTGGATCTACTGCATGCAGGGCTCAGCCCGCCCGTTCCACCCGGTTGCGGCCATTGCCCTTGGCGCGGTACAGCGCCTTGTCGGCGCGCGCCAGCATGTCATCCACGCTTTCACCTGCCTGGTACTGGGCCACACCAATACTGATCGTGACCGGGAAACCCAAGGGCAGATCAGCCACGGCCAGGCGCAGGAACTCGCATTGCAGTTCGGCCGTGTGCAGGTCGGTGCCCGGCATTACCGCCACGAACTCTTCGCCGCCATAGCGCGCCGCCATGCCACGGCCAGCGAAATGCGAGCGCAGCAGTACGCCCAGCTCGGCCAGCACCCGGTCGCCGGTGGCGTGGCCCTGGAAATCGTTGATGTGCTTGAAGTGGTCGATGTCCAGCAGGGCCACGCAGGCCACGCCCGGTTGCCCATCGATCTCCACCACCGCCTCTTCCAGTGCCGCCGCCATCGCGCGGCGGTTGGGCAGGCCGGTCAACGCATCGGTGCGGCTCTGCTCGGCCAGGTCGGCATTCTGCGCCAGCAGCACGTCCTGGTACTCCGACAGCAGGCGCTCGTAGTCATCGCGTTCCAGCATGTGCTTCTGGATGTCGAGCGCGAAACGGCGCAGCTCCATCACCAGCATCACCTGCCGTGAAAGTGCGGCCAGTGCCTCGGCCTTGTCGCTGGGCAGGTGCTGCGGATGTGCATCGAACACGCACAACGTGCCCAGAGGCAGGCCATCGGAACTGATCAGTGGCGCACCGGCGTAGAAGCGGATGTGCGGGTCGCCGGTCACCACCGGGTTGTCGTGGAAGCGGATGTCCTGCAACGCGTCCTCGACCACCATGATTTCCTGCGGCTGCAGGATGGCATGGCCGCACATCGATTCGCTGCGCAGGTTCTCCGCCGCGTCGATGCCCTGGATCGACTTGAACCACTGCCGTTCGACGTCGATGAGGGTCACCGCCGCCATCGAGGTACCGCAGACCGCCTTGGCGATCGCCACCAGGTCGTCGAATGACTTTTCGCGTTGCGAATCAAGGATCCGGTAGCGGTACAGCGCCTCGAGCCGAAGGGCTTCATTGGCAGGCTTGTCGGGCTTGATCATGCAGCGTCACATTCCGGCAGGTCACTGCGGAGTCTAGCCGATGCCGGTGCGTAATCCGCACAACGGGGAGTGCCGGCCGCTGGCCGGCATCCCGCGCGCATTCGATGCCTGGTGCAGCCGGCCAGCGGCCGGCACTACCGCGCGTTACCAGTCCAGCTGCTTCGGCAGCAGGCCCTGCAGTTCCTGCTCGGTCAGGTTGCGCCACTGGCCCGGCTTCAGCGCGCCGATCTTGATGTTGTCGATGCGCACGCGGCGCAGCTGGGTCACGCGATAGCCGAATTCGGCGGCCATCAGGCGGATCTGCCGGTTCAGGCCCTGCTGCAGGGTGATACGGAAGCCGAACTTGGCGATGCGCGAGGTCTTGCACGGCAGCGTCATCTGGTCGTGGATGCGCACGCCGCGCGCCATGCCGCGCAGGAACTCATCGGTGACCGGCTTGTTCACCGCCACCAGGTATTCCTTCTGGTGGCCATTTTCGGCGCGCAGGATCTGATTGACGATGTCGCCGTTGCTGGTCATCAGGATCAACCCCTCGGATTCCTTGTCCAGGCGGCCGATCGGGAAGATGCGCTGTTCGTGGCCGACGAAGTCGACGATGTTGCCCTTGACCGAAGTTTCGGTCGTGCAGGTGACGCCTACCGGCTTGTTCAGTGCGATGTAGACGTGGCGGCGGGCGCCGGGCTTGCGTGCCACGCGGGCGCGCAGCGGCTGGCCGTCGACCAGCACCTGGTCTTCCTCGCCCACCACCGCCCCGGTACCGGCCGGATGGCCGTTGACGGTAACGCGGCGCGCGGCGATCAGGCGATCGGCCTCGCGGCGGGAGCAGAAGCCGGTGTCGGCGATATGTTTGTTGAGTCGGGTGGTCATCGGCCCATTATCCGGCATCGCCGCCCGCTGCGCTTCATGCCAGTGCGGGCGGATCGAGCTCCTCGCCGTCGAAGACCCGGTTGCGGCCCGCCCGCTTTGCCACGTACATCGCATGGTCGGCGCGCCGCAGCAGCCCGGCCAGATCGTCCTCGCCCGGTCGCCACTGCGCCAGGCCGATGCTGGCAGTCACCTCCAGCCCCGGCACCTGCAGGGCCTGGCCAGCCTCGGTGATGCGCTGGCGCAGGCGGTCCAGCCGCGCCGACGCCGCCTCGCGCGGCATGCCGGGCATCAGCAGCAGGAACTCTTCGCCGCCCATCCGCACCACTTCGTCCTGGCTGCGCACCGCCGCGCGCAGGGCACGCGCCACCGCCACCAGCACCTGGTCGCCCACTGCGTGGCCGTGGCGGTCGTTGATGTCCTTGAACAGGTCGATGTCGAGGAAGCCGATCACCAACGGGCCGCGCTCACGGTCCACCCGTTCCAGATGGCGGGCCAGCTGCTGCAGTCCGGCGCGACGGTTGGGAAGCCCGGTCAGGCCATCGGTCTCGGCCAGCTGGCGAAGTTCATCACGCTGCTGGCGCAGCCGGCCCAGCCGCTGGTTCAACGCATACGCGGCCATCATCAACAGCCAGGTCACCGCCAGCTGCAGCGCCTCCACCCGGTATTCCAGCAGCCACGCCGCACCACAGGCATCGGCGATGATCAGTACCAGCATCGGTGCCAGCGCGGCCAGACCCGCCTGCGCCCAACGGTCGCCGCGCCAGCGTGCCCAGACGCCGACCATCAGTGCCAGGCCACATCCGGACAGATAGGACACCTGCAAGCCCTTCGCGACCCAGGCCAGATGCTCCCAGCGCAGCCACGGCACCAGCACGGCCAGCGCCATCAGGGTCCACAACACCGCCAGTTGGGCCGGGCGCGATCGAGGCAGCACGCGGTCGCCTCCGTTCAGCCGCCACAGCGCCGGCAGCACCAGTGCCTGGGTCGCAGCGGTCAGCGCCAGCAGCCACCAGGCGCCGTGCTCGCCCACCGGCAGCCAGGGTTCCGGATAACCGCTCAGCCCGCCGAGGATGGCCTGCCACAGCACCATCACGGTGGTGCCGGCGATGTAGACCAGGAAACTGCGGTCCCGGGTGGTCAGGAAGGCCATCAACGCCGACAGCGCCAATGCGATCGCCACGGCGATGCAGGCGGCACGCATCAGCAGGCGGGCGGTGTCGTTCTGCTGCACCGGGCTGGGCGCGCCCAGCCGCAGGGTCGGTACCCAGCGCGCCTTCAGCGGCGTCTGCCAGGACACCAGGAACGGCGCGTGGCTGCCCGCCGGCGGCACCGCAACCAGGCCGATGCCTGCGCGGAAGCGCGAGTCGCGGGTGCGGGCGTCGTGCATGTTGCCGCAGATTTCGCGGTCACCGTGCTGGACCCGCACTTCGCCGGCAAAGACATTGAACACGTCCAGCGCCTGTGGCTGGCCCGACCAGCCCTCCTGCGGAGCCGCTACCAGCACCTGCTGGCGGGAGCCGGACAGCATCTGCGGCGTGCATGCGCGATGTGGGGTCGGTTCGTCGGTGGCGCCTCCCACCAGCAGATAATCGCGGCCCGACACGGCCACGTCGGCCTGGAGCGGCCACGGCATCGCCAACCACGCCAGCAGTACGACCAGCACCGCTCCTGTTCCGTACTGCCACTGCCTGACGCCCACGCCACATCCTGTTCCTGCTTACGTCCGCGCCCACTGCGCGTCGCCCCTGGCGCGCATTATCGCAGCCGGGCGCGCCGCACATGTGTAGACCAAAGTCGCCGCCACGCCGTTCAGCCAGCCCCCGGCGGCCCCTTCACCGCGACCAGCCGCACCGGGCGCAGATCGGCCAGGGTCATCCGTTCCAGCGGCTGCGGCCGCTCGATCGCGTAGCCCTGCAGGCCCTGCACACCGAGCCGGGTCAGCGCACCCGCCACTTCGGCGGTTTCCACCCATTCGGCCACCACGTCCATCTGCAGCTCGCGCCCGAGCTCGCTGATCGCGCGCACGGTGGCGTGGCTGACCGGGTCGATATCCATGTCACGCACGAAGGCACCGTCGATCTTCAGGATGTCGGCCGGCAACTGGCGCAGATAGCCGAACGAAGACAGGCCAGAGCCGAAGTCATCCAGTGCCATCCGGCAACCGCGTGCCTTCACTGCGTCGATGAACGCGCGGGCCTGGCTGAGGTTGCTGATCGCTGCGGTCTCGGTGATTTCGAAGCACAGCTTGGAGGCCAGTGCGCGGTTGCGCTCGAGCAGGTCACAGACGAAGGCAAGGAACCCGGGCTCTGCGATCGACTGCGCGGACACGTTGACGTTGCACAGGCCCAGCTGGCGCACGTGTGCCGGGCACACCTGCAGGTGGCGGAACAGCAGCCCGAGCACGTGCCGGTCCAGCGCCACCGCCATGCCATAGCGCTCCACCGCCGGCATGAACTGGCCGGGCATATGCAGGCTGCCATCGGTACCGCGCATGCGCACCAGCACCTCGTAATGCAGGTAGGACGGATCACCCACGCGGGCGATGCGCTGTGCATACAGCAGCATGCGATTCTCGGCCATCGCCAGGCTGACGCCCTGCAGGCGCTCGGCCTCCTGCCGCCGTTCCTCCAGTGCCATGCGGTTCTCGTTGAAGCAGTGCACGCGGTTGCGCCCGGCCTGCTTGGCCGCATAGCAGGCGCTGTCGGCGGCACTCATCAACCAGTTCACGTCCGGCGCATCGGCACTGACTTCGACCACGCCGATGCTGCAGCTCAGCTGCGGACTGCCCTCGCTGATCGGGAAGGTCGCCTGCCCCAGGTTGCGGATCACCCGCTGCAGCACCCGCTTGGCCTCGTCCTGCCCGGCATGGGCGAGGAACACGGCGAACTCGTCGGCGCCCAGCCGGCCGACCCAATCACCATCACGCACCGCCGCCACCAGATAGTCGGCGAAACTGCGCAGCATCTGATCACCGGCAGCATGGCCGAAACTGTCGTTGACCAGCTTGAAGTGGTCCAGGTTGATGTAGCACAGCGCATGCGTGCCGCCGTCGCTGCGCACCTGCAGCAGCGCACGCTCCAGCAGCCGCTCGATCTCGCGACGGTTGATCAGGCCGGTCAGCGGATCGTGACTGGCGTGATGCTCGATCTCACGCGCCAGTGCATGGTTCTGGCTGACATCCTCGATGATCGCAAACACCGACAGGCCGCCTCCCGCGCTGCGCACACCGGTGCCGCTCCAGCGCCCCCACACCAGGCTGCCATCGCGGCGGCAGAAGCGCAGTTCACTCGGCCGCAGCTGCCGGTCCCAGTCGATGCGGCCGACGCCATCGATGACCAGTTCGCCTTCCATCAACAGATCGCCGAGCGACATCTGCAGCAGCACGTCGCGTCGGTAGTCGAGGATATCGGCCATCGCCTGGTTGGCTTCGATCACCTTGCCTTCGGTGTCGAGCTTGAGCATGCCGACATTGGCCTGGTAGAAGGCCGCACGGAAGCGGCTTTCATGCTCGGTCAGGTCCTTGCCGACGCGGCGCGCCAACGCGACAGCCATCAGGCTGATCGCCAGCACCGACAGGCCACCGACCACCAGCGTCGCGATCCGTACCATCGTGGCCATGCGCAGCAGCGCCTGCGAGAACGCCTGCGCCAGTACCTGCAGCCGACGATCGAGATCACGCAGCTGCTGCAGGTAGCGATCACGGACAGGCGCAGGCAAGGCGCCTTCGCCATGCCGCAGCTGCAGCTCATCGACCAGGCGCTGCACCGCCATCAGGTCACCATCGGTCTGCCGCCACAACGCAGTCGCCTCGCGGAACGCACCGATGTCACGTGCATGGCGGAAGGAGAACACCAGCCGTGGAATGTCGGCGCGCGCGTTACCGCCCTGCAGGAAACCCTGCCTGGCTTTGGCTTCATCCGGCTCGGCCTGTTCCAGCGCCAACCGCGCCTGCAGATCGCCCAATGGCACCTGCAGGGCCTGGCGTGCGTCGTCCAGGTCCTGGGCATCACCGCGCGCCAGATAGCGGCTGAGTGCTGCGGTCGCATCCTGCTGACCACGTGACCAGTAGCCCTGGCCGGCAATCCAGGCGGTGGAGGCCGCCTGCAGTTCCTGGATCAAGGCGGACAGTGCGACCAGTCCAATCGCCATGCCCGTCAACAACGCAAATCGCAGTCCCAGGCCACGGGTCATCGGTACCCGCCGGCTCTGCTGGTCCGTGCCACTCCTACCCATCCCGGATCCCCCCGAATGTGATGCGGTGACAACCTCCTTTGGAGCCGGCTCAGCCTAGGACCGGCAATGTGTTGACCATGCGAAAAAGGGGACGGAGGGGATTAAGTCGTTTTTGGCATAAGCGCATGGCCTGCCGTATACGACTTAATCCCCTCCGTCCCCTTTTTCTGTACGCCAGCCCGGAGGCTGGCGTTGATCAGGACGGCTGCGGGCGCGGCTTAGAAGCTGCGCGGGCCGCGCGGCTTGAAGCCGTCACGACGCGGCGGGCGGCTGTCGCGGTCACCGCCGCGGTCGCCACCATGGCCACCCGGACCACCCGGGCCGCCACGACGCGGGCCACCCGGGCCGCCCGGGCCACGCTTGTCGAAGCGCGGCTTGAACGGACGCGGGGCCGGGTTGGTGTCTTCACCCGGAGCCAGCGCACGCATCTGCAGCTGCTGGCCGGACACCCAGACCTTCTGCAGGTGCGACAGCACGTCCGACGGCATCTGCGCCGGCAGATCCAGCAGCGAGAAGTCGTCGTGGATGTCGATGCGCCCGATGAAGCGGCTTTCCAGGCCGGCCTCGTTGGCAATTGCGCCGACGATGTTGGCCGGCTTCACGCCGTGCTGGTGGCCGACCGAAATGCGGTAGGTCTCCATGCCCTGCTCCGGCGCACCACGCGGCGGAACCTCACGGCGCGGACGCTGCTCGAAACCACCTTCGGCGTCGTCGCGACGCGGGCCACGCTCAAAGCGCGGACCACGCTCGTTGCGGTCGAAGCGATCACCGCGTTCCGGGCGGTCACCACGGTCGAAGCGTTCGCGCGGCGCGCGCTCTTCACGCGGGGCACGCACCGGCGGCTGCAGCAGGAACGGGGTGTCACCCTGCAGCATCCTGGCCAGCGCAGCGGCGATCTCGATGGCCGGCACGTTCTGCTCGCTCTCGAAGCGCTCCAGCAGCTGGCGGTAGAAGTCCAAGCCACCGGCGCCGAGGGTTTCGCTGATGCGCGAGGTGAACTTGTTGATGCGGGTGTCGTTGACCGCTTCCACGCTCGGCAGCTGCATCTCTTCGATAGGCTGGCGGGTAGCGCGCTCGATCTGGCGCAGCATGCCCTTCTCGCGCGGGGTGGCGAACAGGATCGCCTCGCCGCTGCGGCCGGCACGACCGGTACGGCCGATGCGGTGCACGTAGCTTTCGGTGTCGTACGGGATGTCGTAGTTCAGCACGTGGCTGATGCGCTCCACGTCCAGGCCGCGGGCAGCCACGTCGGTGGCGACCAGGATGTCCAGCTTGCCTTCCTTCAGCATGGCGATGGTGCGCTCACGCTGGGCCTGCTGCATGTCACCGTTGATGGCGGCAGCGGCCAGGCCACGGGCCTGCAGCTTGCTGGCCAGTTCCTCGGTGCCGGCCTTGGTGCGCGCGAAGATGATCATCGCGTCGAACGGCTCGACTTCCAGGATGCGGGTCAGCGCGTCCAGCTTGTGCATGCCGCTCACCCACCAGTAGCGCTGGCGGATGTTGGCGGAGGTGGTGGTCTTGGCCGCGATGGTCACTTCCACCGGGTCCTGCAGGTAGGTCTGTGCGATGCGGCGGATCTGCGGCGGCATGGTGGCCGAGAACAGGGCCACCTGGCGCTGCTCCGGCAGCTTCTTCAGCACGGCTTCGACGTCGTCGATGAAGCCCATGCGCAGCATTTCATCGGCTTCGTCCAGCACCAGCGTCTTCAGCTCGGACAGGTCCAGGGTGCTGCGGTCCAGGTGGTCGATCACGCGGCCGGGGGTACCGACCACGATGTGCACACCACGACGCAGCGCCGACAGCTGCTGGCCATACGGCTGGCCGCCGTACACCGGCAGCACGCGGAAGCCCGGGATCTTCGACGAATAGGACTGGAACGCCTCGGCAACCTGGATGGCCAGTTCGCGGGTCGGTGCCAGGATCAGGGCCTGCGGCTTGATCTGCTGCAGGTCGATGTTGGACAGTACCGGCAGCGCGAACGCTGCGGTCTTGCCGGTGCCGGTCTGGGCCTGGCCCAGCACGTCGCGGCCTTCCAGCATCGCTGGGATGGTGGCGGCCTGGATCGGCGACGGGGTTTCGTAGCCGATGGCGGTGACCGCCTGCATCACGGGCTCGGACAGGCCGAGCTGCGCAAACTGCAGCGGCGCTTGGGAATCTTGGGACATGGGGAACTCCGAAGGCACTGCCGTCTTCCTGGCAGTGCGATAAAAAAGGTGATGGTCCGCGCTTTGGGCGCCCTTCTTATCGCGTGCCCTGGCGCTGCTCGGTTGGAGGAGATTTCACTCGCTCAGAGCGGAATCATACCGCATTGATCCTGAACGAGGCGTACAGCTTTCCGTGCGCGTGCCGTCATGCCCCGCGCTGGCGCACAATACGCGCCCTCTTCACCGGCCCGGCCGCTGGCTGCGCCCTTCCCCAGGAACCCCGCTCCATGCAGATTCTCGAATTCGACCTCGACGGTGACTACGTCGAACTCAAGCAGTTGCTCAAGCTGGCCGACCTGGTCACCAGTGGCGGCGAGGCCAAGATGGTCATCAGCGAAGGCCAGGTACGGGTCGACGGCGAAGTCGAACTGCGCAAGGCCTGCAAGATCCGCGCAGGCCAAGTGGTCGAATTCGCCGATAGCCAGATCCGGGTGCTGGCCGCCGTCTGATCTGAACGGGCTGATCTGAACCGGTTCAGGCCACGCGCTGGGTCAGGTGCGAGGCGATCAGCTGCCTGAACGGTGCCACGCCTTGTGCCAGACGCAGGCCCGCCGCGCGCAGCAGCCGCGCCGGGCGGCGATCGTCGGTATACAGGCTGGCGATTGCATTGGTGGCCTCGTACAGCGGCCGCGACGCCAGCCGGTGACCCCGCTGGTAGCTGGCCAGCATGCCGGCCGCGGCAATGTCGGCACCACGTCGCTGCTGCGCGACGATGCCCTGTGCGAGCCGCTGTGCGCTGGCCAGTCCCAGGTTGAAGCCATGCGCGGTGACCGGGTGCATGCCAACGGCGGCATCGCCGATCAGCGTCGAACGCTCGCCGACGAAACGGTGCGCGTACACACCCACCAGCGGATACGCCTGCGGCGTGGCGACCGGCTGCATCCGGCCCAGGCGGTGCTCAAAGCAACCGCTGACGGCCTCACCGAAGGCCACCTCATCCATCGCCAGCAGCTCCTCGATCTGCCGCGGCGGCAGCGTGATCACCGCCGATGCCTGACCCTCGTTGAGCGGCAGCAACGCCATCGTGCGGCCGTAGCCGAACCATTCCCAGGCAGTGTGGTGATGATCACGCTCAACCTGCATGCGGCACACCAGCATCGACTTGCCGAAGTCGCGCATCTGCGCGCCGATGCCGAGCATGCGGCGGGTTGCGGAGAAGCGGCTGTCAGCGGCGACCAGCAGGCGCGCATGAAGTTGGCTGCCGTCATCGAGTTTGACCACGTGGCCCTGCGCATCGGCCTGCACGCCCAGCACCTTGCGCCCGTCGAACAGTTCCAGGCCGTCCTGCCCCTGCACGGCATCCCACGCGGCGCGACGGATCAGATGGTTGGGCACCAGCCAGCCCAGCGGCTGACCGTCCACCTGGCTGCTGGCGAAGGTCAGCGCGAACGGCGAACCGCCATTCATCACCTTGGCATCGCGCAGTTCAGCGACTTCGGCCTGCGGCAGGCGCTGCCACAGCCCCAGCTGCTCCATGCTCTGCCGCGAGGCATGGGTCAGCGCGATCTCACGGCCATCGAAGGCGGCCTCGGCAAGGGCCTGGCGCGGTTGAACTTCGACCAGCCCGACCTGCAGGCCGCTACCGGCCAGCGCACGCGCGAAACACAGCCCCGCCGGTCCGGCGCCGACCACCACCACGTCCATCCTGCGCATGCGCGCCTCCTGCCGTTGATTCAGTCCGCGCCAGCATAGCGCCGCGCACCTGACCGGCCTTGATCTGGATCAGGCCGGGATCACAACAACGCGAACACCAGCGCCAGGATCGACAGCAGCGACACTGCCCAGACCAGGCTGCGCACGTAGGGCACGCCCGCGGCATACAGCGGCAGGTAGACCACGCGCGCCCAGAAGTAGGCCTGCGCCGCCAGCGCCGTGGTGTCGTTGCCGCGCCCGGCCACGACCACTGCGATGGCGGCGGCAGCGAAGAACGGGAACGTCTCCAGGAAGTTGGCCTGCGCACGCTGCAGGCGCCCGGCCAGCGGGCTGAGTGGCCTGGCTTCGCCATCACGCGCCGAGGCATTCCACTTCATCCCGCGCTCGCGGGTGACCACGGTGGAGGTAGCGAAGATGTAGACAAAGCCCAGCAGCACCGACCAGGCCAGCATCGTCAGTTCAGTTGCCATCATTCATCTCCTCAGGGTGCCGACGCACGCAGGCTGTAACCGGCCAGGCGCCACACCTGGTCCTCGTCGAAACGGAACGAGACCAGCTCGCGCACTGGCTGCGCGCTGTTGGCGAAACGGGTCGGGAAGCTGACATTGATGTACAGCCCTTCCGGCACGGCAGCACCGGCGCTGTACTTGACCCGGGTGATGGTCGGCTGGCCCCGCCCAGCCAGCGCGCCCAGGCGCGTGCGCTCGGTGGTCAACTGACTGACGAAGGCGGCCTTCGGTACAGCGCGGCGCGCGACGGCTGAAGCGCCATCCCACAACTCGCCTGCGCGGTTGGCATCGACCAGCTGCGCCGCCTTCACTGCGGCCGCGCCCATTTCCGCGTCCTGTTTCTGCACCTGCGCCTGCTGCGCGGCGGTCAACGCCGGAGCGCCGGCCGTGGCCGGTTTTGCAGCCGCCGGCGAAGCCGGTGCCGGGCGCGCGGGTGCCGGTGCAGGCGTGGCCGGCGCGGGTGCCTGCGCAAATGTGGTCAGGGGCAGCAGGGACAGCAGCAGGAGCACGCGCTTCATGGACACCGCCGGTTCTCGGGAAAGAACCGCAGTCTACGCCAGCGCAGTGAGCTGTTCGTCAGCGCGCGTGGGCGCTGCCTTCCACCGCTGCGGCATCGGCCTGCGCGGCAGGCGTGCCGGCGTCTGCTGGCGCCTGTTCGGCCACCGGCGGTGGCTCCGAAGGCGCAGGCGGCAGCGTTGCCACATCGATCTCCGACAGCGGGCTTTCTTCCGGGCACACCGCATCGGGGAAGCCGAAGCGCTGCTTCAACGCCTGGCCGCAGCTGTTGATCGATTCCATGTCGGCGCCTTCGCGTTTGCACTGCTGGTCGAAGGCAATCAGGAACGCGTCCTTGCGCTGCACGAAATCATCGCCGCAGGCCCGCATCTGCTTGATCCGCTCCAGATCGTCCTGCACCGCGTTGGTGCCATCCAGGCCGTACTGGCGCAACTCGTCCGGAGTCAGCAAGCGCAGGCTGCGGTTGGGCACGGTCATCATCAGGTCGGCCACACCCACCGCCACGCCATTGCGCTGCAGGTAATCCTTCACGTTGTCGTAGACCTCGTGCAGCTCGCGGTTGAGCTCAGCGCGCGAGGTGGCCTTGGAACTGATGCGCATCATGCGATGGATGCCGACCTTGCCCGACAGCAGCCGGTTGTCACCGGCGGCCAGCACGAACACGCAGGCGCTGTGGCAGATCGAGCCTTCGCGCACCCAGATGGTCCAGCCCGATTCACCGATGCTGTCACCGGCGACGATCGCCGATTCCACCTGGCCACCGCTGGAGTCCAGATCGAGGATGCGCTTGTGGATCTTCTGTTCGTCGGCGACCACGGCAAGTCGCCACATCATTTCGGCGAAGCCCGGATTGATCTTGCCGGCGTAACGCACACGCATCAGGCCACGCTCGGCACACGGCGCCAGGGCCTGGGCAATCTGCTCACGCTGCAGGCCCCCCAGCTCGACGCCATCGCCCGCATCACCGGCGTACTCTGTGCTGCAGCTGACCCAGGCGCGGCCATTCTCCAACAGCGCCTGCGGCCACGGCCGATCCGCCCGGCTGCGCGGCGGCGCCGGCGGTGGCGGTGCGTCAGCCGCATTGATCGATACCATGTTCTCGCCATCGCTGGCCGGCGCCCGCGCCGCCTTGTCGGCAGCAGTCACATTGCCCGGATTCTCCAGCTGACTGCAGCCCGCCAGGGCCAGGCACAACAAGGGCAACCAGCGGAGTTTGGCGGACATCGGGCAACCGGGATTCATGGGAGCAAGAGCCACAGTCTACCCGTCCAGGCCGCGCACTCAGCGCGTGGCACTGAACCCCTTCTGACCCTTGGGAAAGTGTGTCGACCAAGGTCGACACCCACCAACAGCATTGCGGAACGCCGTCCCAACAGGTCGCAGGAACCTGTCGAAGGCGGGGTGGGTCCGGTTGCAGGGGCGTGAGCGCCATGGATGGCGCGACCGAGCTTACAGGGACGTACTTGCAGCGCCCCCTGCAACCGGACCCACCCCGCCCCCCCCCGGCAGGAAGCCCGTTGTTGCTGTTGCTCTGGCCTCGGCGGGTGCAGGGCTGCAAGCCCTGCCAGAACCCCCTCCAGCATCCATGTCCGAATCCGGCGAGTATCCCCGCCCGCACACGCCTAGACTGGCGCCATGGACACCGCCCTCGCCCTCGACACCGCCGCCTGCGACCGCGCCCGCCTGGCCCGCGACGCCCGCTTCGACGGCGTGTTCTTCACCGCCGTGCGCAGCACCGGCATCTACTGCCGCCCCGTGTGCCCGGCGCCGCCACCGAAGCCGCGCAACATCACTTACTACCCGACTGCGGCCGCTGCTGCGGCAGCCGGTTATCGCCCGTGCCTGCGCTGCCGCCCAGAGCTGGCCCCGCAGGCGCAGCAGGCATTGGCCGGGCAGACCGTGCAGCGCGCACTGGCCCTGATCCATGGCGGTTTCCTGCAGGAGCAGCCGGTAGCCGACCTCGCAGAGAAGATCGGCCTCAGCGCGCGCCAGCTGCAGCGCCTGTTCGTTGAACACCTGGGCGCGACGCCGGGGCAGATCCACGCCACCCATCGCCTGCTGCTGGCCAAACAGCTGCTGACCGAAACCACGCTGCCGGTGACCGATGTCGCACTGGCTGCCGGCTACAACAGCCTGCGCCGTTTCAACACGGCCTTCCTGCAAGGTTGCGGCATGGCACCGACGGCGCTGCGTCGCCAGCACCAGCCGCTGGCCGCCGATGACGGCTGCCTGGTACTGCGCCTGGTGTACCGCCCACCGTTGGATTTCCCGCGCATGCTGGCCTTCCTGCGCAAGCGCAGCCTGCCCGGCATCGAACTGATCGGCGAAGACAGCTACCAGCGCGTGCTCGGCACGCCGGAGCGCCCCACCCTGCTGCGCGTCACTGCCGACCCGAAGCGCCCGGAACTGCGCCTGCAGCTGGGCGCGGTCGATCCGCGCCTGATCCCCGACATCGTGCGCCGCGTACGCCGTGTCTTCGACCTTGATGCCGACCTGCAGCAGGTGCATGCCGCGCTGGGCGAAGAACCGCTGCTGGCGCGTGGCATCGCCGAGCGCCCCGGCCTGCGCGTGCCCGGCGGCTGGGACGGCTTCGAGGTCGGTGTGCGCGCCGTACTCGGCCAGCAGGTCACTGTTGCCGCAGCCACCACCTTTGCGCGGCGGCTGGTCGACGCCTATGGCGCGCACCTGCCGGGCATGCCATCGGAATTCGATCGCCAGTTCCCCGCGCCTGAGGTGCTGGCTGAGGCGCCGCTGGAATCGATAGGCCTGCCGCGCAGCCGCGCCGCCACCGTGCGTGCGCTGGCCGCTGCCTGCGCCAGCGGCCAGATCGACTTCGGGCCCGGTCAGGCATTGGAGGAATTCGTTGCGCGCTGCGTGGCACTACCCGGCATCGGTCCCTGGACCGCCCAGTACATCGCCTTGCGTGGCCTCGGCCAGCCCGATGCCTTCCCCGCCGGCGACCTGGTGCTGCAGCAGGTCCTCGGCCAAGCGCAGGGCCAGCGCCTGAGCGAACGCGCGACCGAAGCGCGCTCGCAACCCTGGCGGCCGTGGCGCGCCTATGCCGTGCTGCATCTGTGGCACCTGTCCGGCACTTTCGTTGGAGAACCGACATGACCCTGTTGTTTGATCGTTTCGACAGCCCGATCGGCGTGTTGACCATCGCCGGCGACGAGCGTGGCCTGTCCCATGTGCTGTTCCCGGAGAACCGCCACCCGGCACGCGGCCGCGACGACTGGCACTACACGCCGGATGCGCTGCCGGAAGCACGCGAGCAGCTGTTGCAGTTCCTGCACGGTGAACGCAGCAGCTTCGACCTGGAGCTGGCGCCACGCGGCACGCCGTTCCAACTGCGTGTGTGGCAGGCGCTGGCGTTGATTCCGTTCGGCCAGACCTGGAGCTACCTGCAGCTGGCGCAGCACCTGGGCCACCCCAGTGCGACCCGCGCGGTCGGCGCTGCCAACGGCCGCAACCCGCTGCCGATCATCCTGCCCTGCCATCGCGTGATCGGCAGCAACGGGGCACTGACCGGCTTCGGCGGTGGCCTGGAAACCAAGGCCGCGCTGCTGCGACTGGAACAACGCCAGGCCCCGCTGTTCGCTTGAGAGGGTTTGCCGGGCTGCGCCCGGCACCCGCCGAATCACCGTCAACGTCAACGTCAACGTCAAAAGCGGGCTATCCGTGGGTTGGCGGGGCGGTGTCGGATTGCGGGGACGCCGCAAGTACGTCCTTGTAGGCTTGGCCGCGGCATCCATGCCGCGGACACCCCGCAATCCGACACCGCCCCGCCTTCGACAGGTTCACGAGGCTGCTGGTAACGGCGATTATTGGCACGCGCGGCTGTGGGTAGGTGTCGACCTTGGTCGACACGCTCCGGCCGCGTCAGGGATGGAATGAAATCGACGGGGTATGTCTGGTGAGGGGCCTCCTTGTTGTTCAAGGGCGCGCGCCGATGGCGCAGGGATAAGGAAAAATGCGCGGACACGGCGCGCGATAGCGCGTCGTGTCTTGGGGTGGTCATTGCACCGGCTTATCATGGGCGGATGACTTCCGTACGCCTGACCTGCGCGCTGGCGCTGCTGCTGCCATTGGCGGCCTGCACCACCACCGCGCCCGCCCCTTCCGCCTCCGCTCCCACCGCTGTCGCTGCGGCCACGCCGCCGAAGCTGCTGCTGATCTCCATCGACGGCCTGCGCGCCGACGCGCTGGACCGCGGGTTGACCCCGAACCTGCAGCGCCTGATTGACGGCGGCGTGCGTGCGCGCTGGATGACGCCTTCGTACCCGTCGCTGACCTTCCCCAACCACTACACCATCGTCACCGGCCTGCGCCCGGACCACCACGGCATCGTCAACAACAGCATGGACGATGAAGCCCTAGGCCGGTTCGAGCTGAGCAACCGTGAGGCGGTCACCACCAGTGGCTGGTGGGGCGGCGAACCGATCTGGGTCGGTGCCGAGAACGCCGGTGTGCGTTCGGCCACCACGTCATGGCCGGGCAGCGAATCGGAAATCCGGGGCGTACGCCCCAGCCAGTGGCGCGTCTACGACGGCAAGGAACCGCTGGAGCAGCGCGCCGGCATCGTGCTCGATTGGCTTGCACAGACCGACGCCGATGCACCCCGCCTCACCACCCTGTACATGGAACACGTGGACAAGGCTGGCCACAATTACGGCCCCGAATCGAAGCAGTATGCCGACGCCATCGTGCGCGCCGACCAGATCGTCGGCCAGGTGCTCGATGGCCTGCAGCAGCGCGGCTTGGCTGAGACTACCAACGTGATCGTGGTCTCTGACCATGGCATGGCCAGCGTCCCGGTCGGCCAGGTGATCTCCACCGAATCGATGGCCGACCCGGCCATCGCGCGCAATGTCAGCCAGGGCCAGTCGGTGGGTTTTGCGCCGTTGGCCGGTCACGAAGCCGCCGCCGAACGCGCCCTGCTCGGCCGCCACGCGCACTACGAGTGCTGGAAGAAGGAGAACCTGCCGGCGCGCTTGCACTACGGCACGCATCCACGCGTTCCCGCCATCGTCTGCGTGATGGATGAAGGCTGGGATGCCCTGCATCAGGAGAAGATCGCCAAGCGCGACCATCAGGATCGTGGCTCGCATGGCTACGACAATGCCCTGCCCTCCATGCGCGCGGTGTTTGTGGCCAGCGGTCCGTCGTTCCGCCAAGGCCTGGTCATCGATGGCTTCGACAACGTCGATGTCTATCCGCTGCTGGCGCACCTGCTGCAGGTGCCGGCCGCGCCGAACGACGGCAATCCGGAAACGCTGAAGAAAACCCTGCGCTGATCGTACGTCATCCGCCGGGCATGGCCCGGCGCACGCAGCAAGCGGAACGACGAGCATAAAAAAACGCGGCGCCAGGCGCCGCGTTTTTCGTTGAACCGGTCTGGGCCGGATCAGGCCTTGGCGACAGCCTTCTTCGCCACAGCCTTCTTCGCCGGAGCCTTGGCCACGGTCTTCTTGGCAACCGGAGCGGCGGCGCCTACGGCGACCTTGCTCGCGGTGTGCGAACGGGCGTTGCCGTAGCTGGCGTTGTAGCGCTTGCCCTTGGCGGTCTTGCGGTCACCCTTACCCATGTCTTCAACTCCTCAAATGTGAAATCTGGTTACCCCGTACTGACACGGGTTCGGCGGGGCCGCCTTGCTGGGCGCCCCCGCGCACGATCGAAAATCCTATCACGGAGCGCCTAGTGCGCGCAGCTGGCGTCGTGCACGTGACCGTGGTTGAGGCGCAGGTTGACCAGGTGGGCGACACCCACCAGCAGGCCGCCGATGGTCATCACCACCGCGTGCGGCACGGCATTGTGGTGCAACGGGTCGTACAGCACGCCAGCCCACAACGCGACCAGGCCGGGAATCAGGAAGCCCAGTGCGCGCAGCGCGCCATGCCGGCGATAGCCCCAGACCAGGCTGAACAGCCCCAGCAGGGTCACGAACACCACCAGCGCCTGTTCAACGCCGTCGCTCAGCCAGAACGACAGGCCCAACGAAGGCGCTGCGGCCAGCAGCACGGGGATCACCGCGCAGTGCACCGCGCACAGCATCGAACCAGTGGCGCCGAAACGGTCGAGCAGGTGGCGCAGGCGTGAGGACAGGGACATGACTTCCAGCAGGGTCGGCGAATCGTTATGGAATAATATAACATCCTTCCCCGACCCGCACGGTTTCCCTCCCCCTGTCCCGCTGACGGGATTCGTGCGCCCAGCGATTGATACAGTGTAACAAAGGACCCACCGATGCCCGCCCGTACCCCGCGGTTGAAGCCGCATTCCCTCGCCCTGGCCCTGACCGCCCTGCTTCCGACCGTTGCCTTCGCCGCCAGCGAAGACGATTCCCATCGTGACCGCCACCTGACTGAACTGTCGTCGGTGCAGGTCACCGCGTCGCCGCTGCAGGGCGATGCCGAATCGCTGGCGCGCCCGGTGGACGTGCTGGCCGGTGAGCGCCTGGACGAGCAGAAGGCCGGCACCCTCGGCGATACAGTGGCCAAGCTGCCCGGCGTGCAGAGCACCTTCTTCGGCCCTGGCGTCGGCCGCCCGATCATCCGCGGCCAGGAAGGCCCCCGCGTGGCCGTGCTGTCCAATGGCATGGGCAACATGGATGCCTCCACCGTCAGTGCCGACCATGCCACCAGCATCGAGCCGTTCCTGGCCGACCAGATCGAAGTGCTGAAGGGTCCGGCCACGCTGCTGTTCGGCAGTGGCGCCATCGGTGGCGCGGTCAATGTGGTCGATGGCCGCATCGCGCGCGAACTGCCGGAGCGCCCGCTCAGCGGCCGCGCCGAGCTGCGCGGCAATTCGGTGAACAACGAACGCAGCGGCATGTTCCGCCTCGATGGCGTCAGCGGCAATGTCGTGCTGCATGTGGACGGCCTGGTGCGCAATGGCGACGACTACCGCATTCCCGGCTATGCCGTGATCGACAGCCTTGAAGATCATCACGATCACGACCATGACCACGCGGGCGAGGAAGGCGAAGAGCCGCGCCGCGGCCGCCTGGACAACAGCTCGATCCGCACCCGCGCCGGCGGTGTCGGCGCAACGTGGCTGGGCGACGGCGGCTACTTCGGCGTATCCGCCAGCACCTACCGCACCAACTACGGCATTCCCAATGGCGCGCACGTGCACGCCGATGGTGATGATCATGGCCATGACCACGGTCACGACCATGGCGATGAAGAAGAAGGCGGCGACGAGCATGACGTGCGCATCGACATGGTGCAGAACCGCTTCGAGACCAAGGCCGGCATCTATGACCCGGTCTCGTTCCTGAAGAACATCAATGCACGCGTGGCCTACACCGATTATGAGCACGTGGAGCTGGAGGCCGGCACGCCGTCCACCCGCTTCACCAACCGCGGCATCGAGGCGCGCCTGGAAGCCGTGCAGCAGCAGATCGGCGGCTGGGACGGCGCCTTCGGCCTGCAGTTCGGCAACAGTGATTTCGGTGCCAAGGGCGAAGAGGCGTTCGTTCCGGATACCGGCACGAAGAACATCGGCCTGTTCGTGCTGCAGGAAAAGCAGTTCGGTCCGTTCAAGCTGGAACTGGGCGGCCGCCACGACCAGGTCAAGCTGGACCCGACCGGTGACTACCGCCGGCGCACCTTCGGCGCCACCAACCTGTCTGCCGCCGGTATCTGGAAGCTCAACGATGCCGTTGACCTGCGCATCGGCGTGGACAGCTCCGAGCGTGCACCGACCAACGAAGAGCTGTATGCGGCCGGCGCGCACATCGCCACCCGCTCGCTGGAAATCGGCGACGCCAACCTGAAGACCGAGCGCGGCCAGCGCGTGGAACTGGGTATCCACACCCACAGCGAACGCCTGGACTTCTCCGCGTCGGTCTACCAGACCAAGTTCAAGGACTTCATCTACCTGGCTGACACCGGCGTTACCGAGGGTCTGCCGGTCCGCGCCTGGACGCAGCAGGATGCGGTGTTCCGCGGTGCCGAAGCCGAAGCGCTGGTGCACTTGTTCGAGGGCGGTGCCGGTGACTGGGATCTGCGCCTGTTCGGCGACTACGTGAAGGCCAAGCTGGATGGCAGCGGCAGCCGCAACCTGGACATCGCCGTGCCGCATGGCGACCACAACCACAACTACAGCGTGGAGCTGGCCAACACCGGCTACCTGCCGCGTATCGCCCCGGCCCGCGTCGGCGCCGATCTGCGCTGGTCGAAGGATGGCTGGCGTGCCTCGGTCGGTGCAGTGCGCTACAGCCGCCAGAAGGACGTCGCCCAGAACGAGGAGCCGAGCAACGGCTACACCCTGGTCGACGCGCACCTGGCCTACCGCTGGGACCGCAACGCGAGCAACAGCTACGAAGTGTTCCTGGATGGCAGCAACCTGACCAACCGCGAAGTGCGCCCGCATACCTCGCTGCTGCGCGACTACTCACCGCTGCCGGGCCGTGGTGTCGCATTCGGCATCCGCGCGTTCTTCTGATCGCGCACGGCGGGGTCGGATCCCTTTCCGAAGGAAAGGGCTCTGACCCCAGGCAACCCTGACTCAATCAAACATTTCCTGGCGACGTTCATCGCCGTTCTCTCCCGGGGGCCTCATGGCCCCCGTTTTTTATGTCGTGCAGACTGTGCGTAGCCACGTTGCTCCTCTGCGAACCACACACATGCAGGTTCCACCTCCGCGCATCCCAACCCAAGACATGCTTCGCGATGCACTGATCTCCGCGGTCAGGACCGCCGTCGCCGAGTTGAAGGAGACGAATGAGCACTTCTACTACGTTGTACTCATGACCACGGGCGAAGCATTGGCTCCAGTGCTTTGCGCCTGGTCGTCAGAGGCACTGCAACGCACTGCCGATGCTCCGTATCCGCTTGAGGCATCAAGCGACTTGAAATGGAGCTGCATCGACGCTCCCTACTTCGATGTCGGCAGGGAGGCCCTCGATCCGGTGCATGCGCTATTTGCTGCTCGTCCGGCCATGAACTCGTTCATGCCGGAAGCAGATTGGATGGAGGAATACGCAATCCGACTTGGCGCGATGGAGGAGGCTCTGCATGCGCTGGACACTGAAGGCTTCTTTGGAACCGGCTCCACTCGCGAAACGGTGTTGATCAATGTCGAAGTGATCCCACCCGACCACAGCAACATCCTCCGCGCGCGTCGTCTGAATCCAAGCGCGGCGCTGGCCCGCTGGCTGTCGGAAGTGGCCGATCCGATAGATACGCAATAGGCGCGACCCTAGGGTCATTCATCCACGCATGGCGTGGATCTACTGACCCCGGGCGGTCATTTCCTGGCGACGTTCCATCTCGTTCTCTCCCGGGACCTTCGGACCCCGTTTTCATTTCACCCCACGCCATCACACATCCGTCACAAAGATGTGCGTACGACAACAACCGGACAATCCCGTCACTCAATGTCTCGCCAATCGGACACTTTTGTCCGAAAATAAACCCATGACAGCCCAACGTGCCGATGCTGCTGCCCGCCGCGCCCTTATCCTCGACGCCGCCGATCATGTGTTCGGCCAACATGGCGTCACCGCTCCGCTGGACCTGGTGGTCGAACGCGCCCAGGTGGGCCGCGCGACCCTGTACCGCAACTTCCCCGACCGCACCGCGCTGATCCAGGCACTGCTGCAGCGTACGGTCGACCGCATCCGGCGCCAGGTCGAACAGCTCGGCGACCGCGACGACGCCCTGTTCGAGGTGTTCGAGGGCATGGCCCAGCGCATCATCGATTCGCCGGCGCTGGCCGATTACTGGCGTGCAGTCGATTCGGACGTGCCGGCCATGCGCACCGCGCGCGAAACCGTACGCGATCTGCTGGAAGCGCCGATCGCCCGTGCCAAGGCCGCCGGCCTGTGCCGGGCCGACCTGGAGAAGACGGATATTTCACTGATCTCGGGCATGCTGGGCGCGGCCCTGCGCGGCAAGACCCGCGACGAGCGCGCCCACCTGGCCGGGCGTGCCCTGCAGCTGCTGCGCGGGGGTCTCCAGGGAGCAACCAGCGAGGCCCGCTGATGGTCCAGCCGTATCTGAAGCCGGTTCCGGATTGGGAGGAGCACGAGAAGCCGACCATGCCCGGTTCGGCTTCGATGCCCTGGCATCCCCCCTATCGACGCGTGGCCTATGCACTGGTGTCGCTGCTGGTGGCGATCACCGGTGGCCTCGGCAATGCGCTGGTCACCGCCAACCTGCCCTTCCTGCAGGGCCAGCTGGCACTGACCCCGACCCAGGGCAGCTGGCTGGTGGCGGCTTATGCAATGGTCAACGTCACGGCCAACCTGCTGGCCTTCAAGTTCCGCCAGCAGTACGGCATCCGCCTGTTCGCCGAGATCGGCCTGGGCCTGTACGCGGCGCTGGCGGTGCTGCATCTGTTCGTCGGCAGCTTCGAGACCACGATGCTGACCCGTGCTGCCAGCGGCTTCGCCGGCGCGGCCTGTTCGACGCTGGGCACGCTGTACATGCTGCAGGCGCTGCCACGGCGGTTCACCGGCAACCTGCTGGTGGTCGGTGTCGGCCTTTCGCAGCTGGCGGTGCCGATTGCCTGGATCGTATCGCCGGGCCTGGTCGATACCGGCCAGTGGCACCTGCTGTACTCGTTCGAAGCCGGCCTGGCCCTGTGCGCGTTCGCGGCGGTGGTGGTGCTGAAGCTGCCGCCGGGCATCCAGGTGAAGGCCTTCGAGCCATTGGACTTCCTCACCTTCGCCCTGCTTGCGCCGGCGGTCGCGCTGCTGGTGATCGTGCTGGCACAGGGCTATACGCGCTGGTGGCTCAACACGCCATGGCTGGGCTGGGCACTGGTCGCCTCGATCGTGCTGTCCACCACCGCCTTCATCATCGAGCACTACCGGCGCAATCCGCTGCTGCAGATCCGCTGGCTGTCGAAGCTGCCGGTGCTGCACTTCATCGTCGGCGCGTTCCTGATCCGCTTCCTGACCACCGAGCAGTCCTATGGCGTGGTCAACCTGATGCGCACGCTGGGCATGGGGCCTGACCAGATGCGCCCGCTGTTCGTGGTGATCCTCGCCGGCGTGGTCACCGGCATCGCCGGTGCCTCGCTGACCTTCGGCCCGAAGCGGCTGATCGCGCAGCTGCTGATGGCAATCCTGCTGCTCGGCGCTGCCGCCTTCTTCGACCAGCACCGCACCAGCATGGACCGGCCGCACGACTTCTACGTCAGCCAGTTCCTGGCGTCTGTCGGCGCCGGCATGTTCATGGGCCCGCTGATCATGCTCGGCATTTCCGCCGCGCTGAAGCAGGGCGTGGATCACATGATCACCTTCCTGGTGACGCTGTCGATCACGCAGACGCTGGGCGGCCTGGCCGGCTCGGCGGTGCTGGGCACCTTCCAGCTGCATCGCGAGCAGCTGTACTCCAGCGCATTGACCAGCCAGCTCGACCCGGCCGATCCGGTGGTGGCACAACGCCTGCGTATCCAGCAGCAGCTGTACAGCGCACAGATCACCGACCCGGTGCTGCGCAGTGCGCAGGGCAGCGCGCAGCTGGCGCAGACCGCGCGCCGCGAAGCCAACGTGCGTGGCTTCAATGATGTGTTCACCCTGAGCGGTTGGTTGGCCATCGGCTTCCTGTGCTGGTTGCTGCTGCTGTCGCTGCGCACCGCCGTGCTGAAGCAATGGCGCAAGCGCCACCCCACTTCCCCCGCTGCGGCCACGCCGGCCGCGCTCCGCTGAGTCCTCCACCATGCCCCCCGTCCCGCCCCGACCCGACGACACCGACAACGTGACCCCACCGCCACCGACCGACGCGGCGCCTGCACCCACGCCCGCTGAACCGGCGGTCGCGCCGAAGTACCTCAAGCCCAGCGCGCGCAGCGTGGTGGTGATGGTGGTGGTCGCCCTGCTGGGCATCGCGCTGATCCTGCGCGCCTGGCACCTGTGGCCGTTCACCAGCAGCGTGATGGTGACCGACAACGCCTATGTGCGCGGGCAGATCACCGTAATGGCGCCACAGGTGAACGGCTACGTGACCGAGGTGCTGGTGAAGGACTTCCAGCACGTGAAGCAGGGCGAGCCACTGCTGCGCATCGATGACCGCATCTATGCCCAGCGTGTCGCCCAGGCACAGGCAACGCTGGACAGCGCACGCGCGGCACTGGCCAACTCCGACCAGTCGCAGGCACAGAACCGTGCGCAGATCGCCTCTGCACAGGCCACACTGTCGGCCGGGCAGGCCGAACTGCAGCGGTCACGCAATGAATTGAAACGCTATGAGGAACTGGCTGCGCAGCAACTGGTGTCGGTCAACGATCGCGACAAGTTCCGCACCACCCAGGCCTCGGCACAGGCCAGCGTGCAGCAGTCGCAGGCGCAGATCCGCATCGCCGAGGAAACGCTGGTATCGACCCAGGTGGCGCGCAAGAGCCTGGAGGCCCAGGTGGAAAGTGCACAGGCACAACTGGAACTGGCGCGCATCGACCTGGCCAACACGGTGATCCACGCACCGCGCGACGGCCAGGTCAGCGAAGCCAGCGTGCGCGTGGGCCAGTACGTCGCCGCCGGTTCGCAGCTGCTGTTCCTGGTGCCTGACACGCTGTGGGTGGTGGCCAACTACAAGGAGGGCCAGACCTGGGGCATGGCGATCGGTCAGCCGGCCACGTTCTCGGTGGATGCGTTCCAGGGCCAGGTGCTGCGCGGCCGCGTGCAGGAGATCGCGCCAGCCACCGGGTCGGAATTCAGCGTGCTGCGCCCGGACAATGCCAGCGGCAACTTCACCAAGGTGGTGCAGCGGCTACCGGTGCGGATATCGATCAATGAAGGTCAGAAGCTGGCAGAGCAGCTGCGGCCCGGCATGTCGGTGATCGTGCGGGTGGATACCCGTTCCAAGCCGATGGACTAGCCTTGTCATGAATGCCAATGGCAAAGGGATCTGACCCCAATCCCGCCCTGCCTTCAGCCCGCGCAGCGCGCGCAGAGGCCGTGCACTTCCAGAGTCTGTGCCTGCGGCTGGAAACCCAGCTCCTTGGCGCGCTTTTCCAGCTGGGTGACGATCTCGCGGTCTTCCAGTTCCACCGCGCTGTGGCAGCTGTTGCAGATCAGGAACGGCACCGAATGCGCGGCGCTGCTGGGATGGTGGCAGGCCACGAAGGCATTGACCGACTCCAGCTTGTGCACAAAGCCATTCGCCATGAGGAAGTCCAGCGCGCGGTACACGGTGGGCGGGGCATCGGCGCCCACGCCCTTGCCGTTGCGCACCCATTCCAGCAGCTCGTAGGCCTTGACCGGCTTGCCGGCCTCGGCGATCAGCTTCAGCACATTGGCGCGGATCGGGGTCAGGCGCAGCCCGCGTTCGCGCGAGACGCGCTCGACCACCGCCACGAAATCCGATGCGTCGTGGACGTGGTGGTGCGGGGCGGTACAGGCAGTGGCGGTCTTGGCGGGCATGCGTGTTCTCCGGTTCGGGCCTGGCAAGGATGCCTCAGGCCGTTGCTACCTTGGTGATGGCCACATCAATGCGTTTCAAGGCCTGCTCGCGGCCGGCCAGGTAAACGGTATGGGAAATGTCAGGACTGACCTGGGTGCCGGTGATGGCTACGCGCAGCGGCTGGGCGACCTTGCCCATGCCCATTTCCAGCGCGGCGGCGGTGTCGTGCAGGGCCACGCCCACCGCCTCGGCGGTCCATTCCGGCAGGGCGGCCAGCAGCTCGCGGGCCTTGCCCAGCGCCACTTCGGCACCGGCCTTGAAGTGCTTGGCCACCGCCGCTTCGTCGTACTCGGTCAGCGGCTGGTACCAGACCACGGCCTTCTCGGCCATTTCCTTCAGGGTCTGCACGCGTTCACGCAGGGCGATCACCACGTCCTCCGGGGCGGGGCCGGCGGCCACGTCCAGGCCCAGCTTCTGCAGCTGGTAGACCAGGTGCGGCACGATCGCGGCCACGTCCTCGGTCTTCAGGAAGTGCTGGTTGACCCAGCCCAGCTTGGCCATGTCCAGGCGCGAGGCCTTGGAATTGCAGTCCTTCACGTCAAACAGGTCGATCAGTTCCTGGCGGCTGAACAGCTCCTGGTCACCGTGCGACCATCCCAGCCTGGCCAGGTAGCTCAGCAGCGCATCGGGCAGGTAGCCGGCGTCCTTGTACTGCATCACGTCGGCCGCGCCGGTGCGCTTGGACAGCTTGGCGCCCTGCTCGTCCAGGATCATCGGCATGTGGCCGAACTTCGGCACCGGCGCGCCGATGCCTTCGTACAGGTTGATCTGGCGCGGGGTGTTGTTGATGTGGTCGTCGCCGCGGATGACCTCGGTGATGCCCATGTCCCAGTCGTCCACGACCACCGCGAAGTTGTAGGTGGGGTAGCCGTCCGGGCGGAAGATGACCATGTCATCCAGCTCGCTGTTGGCGATCTCGATGCGGCCCTTGATCAGGTCGTCGAACACCACCGTGCCTTCCAGCGGGTTCTTGAAGCGGATGACACGGTTCGGGTCGTCCTTGCGCGGCAGGCCCAGCTCGCGCGCAGCACCGTTGTAGCGCGGCTTCTCCTGCCTGGCCATGGCGGCCTCGCGCATCGCGTCCAGCTCTTCGCGGGTTTCGTAGGCGTAGTACGCCTTGCCGTCGGCCACCAGCTGCTCGGCCACTTCCAGGTAACGGGCGACGCGGTCGGTCTGGTAGATCGGGCCTTCGTCATAGTCCAGGCCCAGCCATTCCATCGCCTCCAGGATCGCGTCGATCGCCCCCTGGGTGCTGCGTTCACGGTCGGTGTCCTCGATGCGCAGCACGAACTCGCCGCCACGGTGGCGGGCCTCCAGCCAGCAGTACAGCGCAGTGCGGGCACCACCGATGTGCAGGTAGCCGGTGGGACTGGGGGCGAAGCGGGTGCGGCAGGTCATGGACGGCTCGAGGAACGGGAATCCCCCGATTTTACCAGCCCACCGCCCCCGACGGAAAAAGGGGACGGAGGGGATTAAGTCGCGATTGCCCAGCCCTTGGCCGCTGCAACCGGGAAACGGAGGGGAGAAACGACTTAATCCCCTCCGTCCCCTTTTACGGTTCCACCTTGCGCGGGAAGGACTGCTCGCGCGTCGCGGCGTTGTAGGCGAACGAGGCGACGATGGCTGCGGCCTGCTTCAGGTCTTCCGGTTCTGCGTGGTCCCAGGTGTCCAGGTGGCTGTGGTGGACGTTGGTGAAGTAGTCCAGCCGGTCCTGGATGAACTGGAAGCCCGGCAGGCCGATGCGGTCGAAACTGATGTGGTCGGTGCTGCCGGTGTTGCGGGTCGCCACGGTGGTGGCACCCACGTCATGGAACGGCGCCAGCCAGGCTTCGAAGATCGGCATCGCTGCGAGGTTTTCCTGCGCATAGATGCCACGGAAGCGGCCGGAGCCGTTGTCCATGTTGAAGTAGACCTGGAACTTGCTGTAATCGCGGGTCTTCTGCAGCGCGCCGGTTGGCTCGCGCAGCGAGGCCGGCAGCGCCTTCTGCGCCGGGTCGGTGGGTTCCGGGAAACGACCGAAGTGCTTGGCCACATAGGCCTGCGAGCCGATCAGGCCCTGCTCCTCACCGCTCCACAGCGCCACCCGGATGGTGCGCTTGGGCTTGGCGCCCGTAGCCTTGAGGATGCGCATCGCCTCCATCATCACCGCCACGCCGGCCGCGTTGTCGGCCGCACCGGTACCGCTGTGCCAGGAATCCAGGTGCGCGCCGATCATCACCACTTCATCCGGCTTGCTGCTGCCACGGATCTCGGCCAGCGTGTTGTAACCGGGCTGGTCGGCCTCATCGGTGAAACGCGCGGCCACATCCACGCGCAGGCGCACGGTCTGCTTGGCCTCCAGCGCGCGCACCAGCGGATTGAAGTGCTCGCTGATCATCGCCAGCTCGGGAATGCCCACCGACTCACCCGCCTTGCGCGAGCCACCACCAGCAACGCGGATGATGCCGTTGTCCCAGCTGCTGATGCTGATCGAGGCCAGCGCGCCTTCTTCCACGAAGAACGCATTGACCTTGGACGCCAGCTGCTGGCGCTCCTGGTACTCCTTGACCCGCTTGGCACGCTCGGCGGTGGCGTCCTTGTCCTTGGGCAGGGTGAACTCCTGCAGGCCTTCCAGCGAGGTGGCGTCATGGCGGTGCGAATCGGGCTCGGTGCCGCGCTTGTACTCGCGCGCCTCGCCCAGCAGCAGGATCTTGCCGCGCAGCTTGCCACGGTACTTCTCGATGTCTTCGGGCTTCTTGATCTCGACCTGCACCAGTTCGCCTTCAACCGGGCCCTTCGTTCCAGGGGTCCAGGCCTTGGGCAGCGCATGCAGCGGCTGCACGCGATCACCCAGCATCTCCACGCTGGCCGAGGTGAACTCCCAGCCGCGCCCGAAGTCGTCGAAGGCTTCGTCGTGGACGTTGTCCAGCTTCCATTCGTTGAACTTGCCGCGGGTCCACGCATTGGCGCGGCCCATCGCCGGCGAGTTGGTCAGGCGCGGGCCGATGCGCTCGGTGAGGTAGCTGAAGGTGTCCATCACCTGCGAACGGTGGAAGGCCTCCTGGCGGATGCGGCTGACCATGTCCAGGTCCACCGGCTCGCGCTGCTGCGCGCCTGCATTGCCACCCATCGCCAGCGCTGCGGCCAGCATGCCCCACTTCAACACATCGCACCCCTGCCCTTCGGCTCGATCATCAACCCATCGAGTCTAGCCAGCAGGGGCGCGCCGATACCGTCCCATCGGTCATGGACAGCGACAGTAGATCCACGCCATGCGTGGATGAACAGCCGAATCACCCACTCCATCCCAGCCACAGCTGCGCCCGTTCCGGCAGCAGCAGCAACCAGTGCCGCCGGTCGATGCTGCTGCAGCCGTACACCGCCGCATGTGCGGGCCAGTCCTCGGGCAGGCCACCGATACCGATCTCGGCCAGCGCCTCCGCCCCGGCCTTCCATGGCCGGTAGCGCGGCACCCTGCCGGCCAGCGCACCGCGTCCCTGCCGTGCGCCCTGCAGCCAGGCCAGTCCCTGGCCCTGCAATCCCTCGCAGCTCACTGCTGCCAGCTGGAAGCGGACCAGGCCGGGGGCGATCCGTGCCCCCGGTAGGGCCGCCAGCACGCCATGTGCCTGCAGCAGTGCATCCACTTCCAGCAGGGCCGGAATGCCCTGCCGTGCCCGTTGCCGCAATCCCTGGCGCCAGCTCATGGCGTGCTCCTTACTTCAGTTCCGCGCCAAGCGCGTACCAGTCCACCCGGCGGGTCACCCACATCGCCAGCGCCAGGATCACGAACAGCAGCAGCGAACCCATCAGCAGCGCGTTGTTCTCCGACACCAGCAGGCCATACAGCGCGCCATACAACACGGTCAGCAGCGCAGCGAAGCCGAGGCCGCGCTTCCAGTGGCCCAGCACGTTGGCCAGGTACACCGCCTGCAGGCCGATACAGGCCACCGCCGATACCAGGTACGCCTTCCAGAACGCGATGTGCTCGGACAGACTGATCAGCAGCAGGAAGAAGATCGCCAGCGCCAGGCCCACCATGAGGTACTGCAGCGGGTGGATGCGCAGCGACCTGATCAGCTCGAACAGGATGAAGCCAACGAAGGTGAGCAGCACGAACAGCACGCCGTACTTCGAGGCACGGTCGGCCTGGGTGTAGGTATCGACCGGATCGACCAGCGACACCGTCACCGCCTGCGAGTCGACCGAACCATCATTGCGCAGCTGTCGCTGTGCGTCGGAGGCCAGCGAGGACACCGCCCAGCGCGCATCGAAGCCCTGTGCGTCGACACGGCGCTCGTTGGGCAGGAACGCACCGCTGAACGACGGATGCGGCCAGCTCGAACGCAGCGCGATGTGGGTGTCATCGCCCACCGGCACCACCGACAGCATGCGGCTGCCATCCAGGCGCAGCTCCAGTTCAACGGTGCTGGCAGCCAGCGTGCCGCCCTGTTCCGCAGCGAAACCGGCCACCGGCGCATGCAGGCCTCGCCCCACCTCGCTGGCCGCGCCAACGCCCGGCAGCAACCGCAGTTGCTTGCCATCCACGCGCAGGTTCGGCGTACCGACCAGGCCACGCACATCGGAAATGCCCACCGCCACATACGGCTGGCCGTAGCTGCGGCCGGCCTTCACCGGATAGTCGTCTGCAGCGAACGTCGCCTTCATCTGGCCGTTCCAGCTGTATACCGGCACCTTGAACAGGCCGACCTCACGCTGGCTCGGCAGCATCTCGCCGCCCACCTCCAGCGACGCCGGCATCTGCAGCCAGTGCCCCTCGGTGACCTGCACCTCGGTCTTCTTGACGCCCAGCGGGTCAACCAGCTCAACCTGCTTGCGTTCCACCCATGGCACCACCCGTACCGGGCCCACCAGCTGCTGTGCTCCGGCGCGGCTGTCGGCCACCCGCGAGAAGGCCTCGTCGCGGTAAGCACTGCGTTCGTTGATGACCCCGCGGATCATCGTCAGCGGCACCAGCAGCAGCAGGATCAGCCCGCCGACAATGGCGAACCGCAGCAGCATCTTCAGGGATTTCATGGTCCATCCTCGTTGGAGAGGGCTGCAGGATGGACCGCCGCGGTGAGCAGGGTTTGTGGCGAATTTGAAGCGAGTGTGAAGTCAGCGGCGCGGGCGCTGGCCCGGCGCACCCAACGGCAGCCACAGGCTGGCCACGGTACCTCCGCCCTCGCGGACATCGACACTGGCGCGCCCATCGTGCAGGCGCGCGACTTCCTGCACGAACGGC
The DNA here is from genome assembly GCF_002138415.1 of Stenotrophomonas maltophilia. NCBI lineage: Bacteria > Pseudomonadati > Pseudomonadota > Gammaproteobacteria > Lysobacterales > Lysobacteraceae > Stenotrophomonas > Stenotrophomonas maltophilia. The sequence continues at coordinate 1,397,213 of NZ_CP015612.1, read as the reverse complement.
AGGCCCAGGCCGGAACTGCGACGCCCGCTGCCGGGGCTGGCCAGCGAATAGAAGCGCTCGAACACCCGTTCGCGCGCATAGTCCGGGATGCCGGCACCGCGATCGGCCACCTGCAGGCGCACGCCCTGCCCGTCCACCTCGGCCCGCAGCGCGATCTCCGCGCCGGACGGCGAGAAGGCAATCGCGTTGTCGATCAGGTTGTGCAGTGCCTGCCGCAGCAGGTAGCCGTCGCCCTGCACCTGCAGGTCGGGCACGCTGTCGATGCGGACCTGCACGCCCGCCGCCTGTGCGCGCACCTGCGCGGCAGCGGCCGCATCGGCCAGCAATGCCGGCAGCGCGATCCGGTCGCGGGTCTGCAGCCAACCGTGCTGTTCCACTTCGGCCAGCGCCAGTAGCTTGTCGATGGTCTCGGTCAGCCGCTCCTGCTGGTCGACAATGCTGCGCGCGAAATGCACGCGATCGGCCTCCGGCAATGGTTCCTGCAGCAGCTCGGCGGCGCCGCGGATGGCCGCCAGCGGGCTCTTCATCTCATGCGTCAGCGACTGCACGTACTGCTCGACGTAGGCCTTGCCTTCCAGCTTGCGGCGCATCGTTTCCAGCGCCTGCCCAAGATCGCCGATCTCATCGCGGCGGCGCCGTGGTGGTGGCACCGGTTCGCCGGCGCTGACCGCGCGTGCATAGCGGCTGAGCTGACCGAGGCCAGTGGTCAACCACATGGTCACCAGCACGCCGACCAGCGCCGACAGCCCGATCAGCCAGGCACCGCGCTCGATGATCGCGCGCTGGCTGGCGGCGATGAACGGATCAATGCTGCGGTTGGGCTGCGCCAGGCTGAGCACGCCGATGAGGGTCCGTCCATCGGCCGGGTCATATACCGGCGCCGCCACATGCATCACCGTATCGCCTTCTTCGCCTGGCACCTCCGGGCTGGAGCGGGCGCCGTACTCCCCACGCAGGGTGCGGTAGACATCGTTCCAGCGCGAATTGTCACGTCCGAGGTCGCGGCCCAGCGAGTCGTAGATGACGATGCCCTTGGCATCAGTGATGGTCACCCGGTAATCGAGCGAACGCTTCGGGAAACGCCAGACCATCGCCTTCAGGTCGCGCTGGCGCGCCTTGGCCAAGTTGCGGGTGAAGCTGCCGCTGCGGATGGTGCCCGCCTTGACGTCGGCGGCGGCCATCTCGGCCAGTACGTTGGCGGCGTCGACCAGGGTCGATTCCATCGCCTGGCGCACACCCGGCTTCACTTCGTTGACGAACACGCGCATCACGAAGAAGGCGGCGATGCCGGTGATCAGGAAGAAGCCCAGGAACAGCTTCAGCACCAGGCGCATTGGCTAGACCTCCAGCGCGTAGCCAAGGCCACGGTGGGTGCGGATCGGGTCGTCGCTGGCACCGGCTACGCGCAGCTTGGCACGCAGCGTCTTTACATGGGTATCAACGGTGCGGTCGGCACTGTCGGCGCTGCTGTCCCAGCCACGGTCCATCAGCTGGGCACGGCTGAGGATGGCTCCGGGGCGCTGCAGCAATGCTTCCAGCAGTGCGTACTCGTAACGGGTCAGGTCCAGCGCCTGTCCGCGGAAACGGATGCGCCGGCCTTCGCGGTCGATGGCGAACGCGCCATGTTCCTGCCAGCCCGCGTCCGCGCTGGGCGCTGCGACGGCCGGTGCCGCACGGCGCAGGCGCGCACGCACCCGTGCCACCAGTTCGCGCGGCGAGAACGGCTTGGTCATGTAGTCGTCGGCGCCCAGCTCCAGGCCGAGCACGCGGTCCACTTCGTCGTTGCGGGCGGTCAGGAAGATCACCGGCAGCTGCGCCACCGGCCCGGGCTGCGCGCGCAGCCGCCTGCAGACCTCGAAACCGCCCAGGTCGGGCAGGCCGACGTCCAGCACCACCACGTCGATATCCCCGGCCTGCAGCCGTTGCAGCGCCTCCCCGCCCAGCAGGCAGTGGCTGGCGGCATAGCCCTCGCTGCGCAGCGCATAGAGCACGGTTTCGGCGATGGCGGCTTCGTCCTCGACTACCAGGACATGGGCAACGGGAGCTGTCATGGCGCGCAGCATAGCCGCTGCGGCCGCCGCCCCGTACACTGCCGCCCATGAACTATCGCCACGCCTTCCACGCCGGCAACCACGCCGATGTGCTCAAGCACATCGTGCAGCTGGCCCTGATCGACAGCTTCAAGCGCAAGGACAGCCCGTTCTTCGTGCTCGACACCCACGGCGGCGCCGGCCGCTACCTGCTGGCCAGCGAAGAGAGCCGCAAGACCCTGGAGGCCGAGTCCGGGATCATGCGCTTGATGGCCCAGCCCAAGCTGCCCGAGGTGGTCGAGCGCTATCTGAAGGCGGTGCAGGCCGACAATCCGGTCGGCGCGCTGACCAACTACCCGGGCTCGCCGCTGCTGAGCGCGCAAGCGATGCGCGCGCAGGACCGCATGGCGGTGTGTGAGCTGCAGGAAGCCGAAACGGCCACGCTGAAGGCCCTGTTCGCCCATGACAGCCGCGTTGATGTGCGCGCGGGCGATGGCTATGCGCTGCTGCGTTCGCTGCTGCCGCCGAAGTTCAACGGTAGCAAGATCGGCCGTGGCCTGGTCCTGATCGACCCGCCCTACGAGGCCCAGGACGCTGAATACCAGGCCGTTCTGGCCGCCCTGGCCGAAACCCTGGCGCGCTGGCCGCAGGCCACGTGTGCCGTCTGGTTCCCGATCAAGCAGCGCCGCACCATTCTGCATTTCCTGCGCAAGGCCACCGCCCTGCCGGTGAAATCGGCGATGACGATCGAGTTTCTGGTGCGGCCGGACGACTCGCCGCTGCGCCTCAACGGCAGCGGCATGCTGCTGCTCAACCCGCCCTGGCAGTTCGACCGGGTGGTCGGCCCGGCCCTGCCGGCGCTGCGCCAGCACCTGGGTGAACCCGGTGCCAGCACCCGCCTGGATTGGCTCAAAGCACCCGAATAACGGCCTTCACGAGGCTGTACCGCTGTGAGCCTTTCGTTCACGGAATGCAGCCCCGGTGATGCCACAATCGATGGACCACCAAGGAATCACCCGGTATGGCCACTCGCAACCGCATGCCGCCCTGGCATGAGATCTTCAAGGCTCCCAGCGGCCACGAGCTGCTGATCCGCCCCATCCGCCCGGAAGATGGCGCGCCGCTGCAAGCGGCGTTCAGCCTGTTCGGGCCGGAAGAAATCCGTGATCGTTTCCTGCAGGCGGTGACCGAGCTGTCGCCGGAAACCACCCAGCGCCTGACCCACCCGAATCCCAAGACCGAGATCACCCTGGTCGCAGCCGAATCCCTGCCCGCTGGTGAAGCGGTGGTCGGCGCGGTCGCCCGGGCCTCGATCATCCCCGGCACCCGTGAAGCCGAGTACGCGATCCTGATCAGCCGCTTCCTCATTGGCCAGGGCCTGGGCCGGCAGCTGATGCGCAAGCTGGTGAAGTGGGGCCGCGGCAAGTACCTGGACCGCCTGTACGGCGACGTCGCCGCCGAGAACGAGCCGATGAAGCAGCTGGCCGCCTCGCTGGGCTTCAAGCCGGTGCCGCACCCGACCGGTGCCGAAGGCCTGGTGCGGATGGTGCTGGAGCTGGACAACTGACGGATACGCCGGGCCCTGCCCGGCGATGCATTCCGGTAGTGCCGGCCACTGGCCGGCATTGCGTTCCCCCAACGGCACATGAGGCGGCCGGCAGACGGCCGTCACGACCCACCGGGCTTCGATCGGGCTTCTGCTAAAATCCGGGGTCCATGTCGCGTACCTCATACCCCGCCCCGCCGCTGCCGCGCGCCGGCCAGCTCCGCGCCTGGTGGCGCGCCCCCGCCTCGCCGACCGCCCTGGCCTGGTATCTGGCCCAGGCCGCGCGTGCGCATGACGCCCCGCTGCTGGTGATCGCCCGTGACAACCACGGCGCCAACCAGCTCGAAGCCGACCTGCACACCCTGCTCGGCGGCGACCCTGCCCTGCCGGTGGTCGCCTTCCCGGACTGGGAAACCCTGCCCTACGACCGCTTCAGCCCGCATCCGGACATCATTTCGCAGCGCCTGTCCGCCCTGCACCGCCTGCCCACGCTGAAGCGCGGCCTGGTGATCGTGCCGGTGCAGACCCTGCTGCAGCAGCTGGCCCCGCGCAGCTACGTGATCGGTGGCAGTTTCGACCTGAAGGTCGGCCAGCGCCTGGACCTGGAAGCCGAGAAGCGCCGCCTGGAAAGCGCCGGCTACCGCAACGTGCCGCAGGTGATGGACCCGGGTGACTTCGCCGTGCGCGGCGGCCTGCTCGACGTGTTCCCGATGGGCGCCGACGAGCCGCTGCGCGTGGAGCTGCTGGACGAGGACATCGACTCGATCCGCGCCTTCGATCCGGAAAGCCAGCGTTCACTGGACAAGGTCGAGGCGGTGCACATGCTGCCGGGCCGCGAAGTGCCGATGGACGAGGCCAGCATTGCCCGCGTGCTGGCCACGCTGCGCGAGCGCTTCGATGTCGATACCCGGCGCAGCGCGCTGTACCAGGATCTGAAGTCCGGGCTGGCCCCGGCCGGCGTCGAGTACTACCTGCCGCTGTTCTTCGAACGCACCGCGACCCTGTTCGACTACCTGCCCGACGGCAGCCTGCCGGTGGTCTGCGCCGGGGCCGGCGAAGCCGCCGAGGCGTTCTGGGCGCAGACCGGTGAGCGCTACGAACAACGCCGCCACGATGTGGAACGGCCGCTGCTGCCGCCGTCGGCGCTGTACCTGTCGCCGGAGCTGCTGCGCGAGCGCCTGAACGATGCCCCGCGCATCGAGGTGTGGTCAGCCGACCACGCACGCATCGCCGATGCCCATGCGCTGGGCGACCAGCCGCTGCCGCCGCTGCCGGTGGCCGCGCGCGAAGCCCCCGCTGGGGATGCGCTGAAATCCTTCCTCGGTCACTATCCGGGCCGGGTCCTGATTGCCGCCGATTCGCCCGGGCGTCGCGAGGCCCTGCTGGAAGTGTTGCAGGCCGCCGAGCTGAAGCCACCGGTGGTGGCCGACCTGCCCAGTTTCCTCGCCGACGATGCGCGCTTTGCGATCGCGGTGGCGCCGCTGGAAGATGGCTTCGCACTGGACGATCCACGCATCGCGGTGCTGACCGAGCGCCAGTTGTTCCCCGAGCGCGCCGGCAGCACACGCCGCACGCGCCGTGCCGGCCGCGAGCCGGAAGCGATCATCCGCGACCTCGGCGAACTGACCGAAGGTGCGCCGATCGTGCACGAGGACCATGGCGTCGGCCGCTACCGCGGCCTGATCGCGATGGACGTCGGCGGCATGCCCGGCGAGTTCCTCGACATCGAATACGCCAAGGGCGACCGCCTGTATGTGCCGGTGGCCCAGCTGCACCTGATCAGCCGCTACTCCGGCGCTTCGGCGGAAACCGCGCCGCTGCATTCGCTGGGTGGTGAGCAGTGGAGCAAGGCCAAGCGCAAGGCCGCCGAAAAAGTACGCGACGTTGCTGCCGAACTGCTGGAGATCCAGGCCCGCCGCCAGGCGCGTGCCGGCCTGGCACTGCAGGTGGACCGCGCGATGTACGAGCCGTTCGCGGCCGGCTTCCCGTTCGAGGAAACCCCGGACCAGCTGGCCGCGATCGACGCCACCCTGCGCGACCTGGCCAGCAGCCAGCCGATGGACCGCGTGGTCTGCGGCGACGTCGGCTTCGGCAAGACCGAGGTGGCGGTGCGCGCGGCGTTCGCCGCCGCCAGTGCCGGCAAGCAGGTGGCCGTGCTGGTGCCGACCACGCTGCTGGCCGAACAGCATTACCGCAACTTCCGCGACCGTTTCGCCGATTACCCGCTGAAGGTCGAGGTGCTGTCGCGCTTCAAGACCACCAAGGAAATCAAGGCCGAGCTGGAGAAGGTGGCCGCAGGCACCATCGATGTCATCGTCGGTACCCATCGCCTGCTGCAGCCGGACGTGAAGTTCAAGGACCTGGGCATGGTCATCGTCGACGAGGAGCAGCGTTTCGGCGTACGCCAGAAGGAAGCGCTGAAGGCGCTGCGCGCCAACGTGCACCTGCTGACCCTGACCGCCACGCCGATTCCGCGCACGCTCAACATGGCCATGGCCGGCCTGCGCGACCTGTCGATCATCGCCACGCCGCCGCCGAACCGGCTGGCGGTGCAGACCTTCATCACCCAGTGGGACAATGCACTGCTGCGCGAAGCCTTCCAGCGCGAGCTGGCACGCGGCGGCCAGCTGTACTTCCTGCACAACGACGTGGAAAGCATCGGCCGCATGCAGCGCGAGCTGTCCGAGCTGGTGCCGGAGGCGCGCATCGGCATCGCCCACGGACAGATGCCCGAGCGCGAGCTGGAAAAGGTGATGCTGGATTTCCAGAAGCAGCGCTTCAACGTGCTGCTGTCGACCACGATCATCGAGTCGGGCATCGACATCCCCAACGCCAACACCATCATCATCAACCGCGCCGACCGCTTCGGCCTGGCCCAGCTGCACCAGCTGCGCGGCCGTGTCGGCCGTTCGCACCATCGCGCCTACGCGTACCTGGTGGCCCCCGACCGCCGCTCGATCACTCCGGACGCCGAAAAGCGCCTGGAAGCGATCGCGTCGATGGACGAGCTGGGCGCCGGCTTCACCCTGGCCACGCACGATCTGGAGATCCGCGGTGCCGGTGAACTGCTCGGCGAAGACCAGAGCGGGCAGATGGCCGAGGTCGGCTTCAGCCTGTACACCGAACTGCTGGAGCGCGCGGTGCGCAGCATCAAGCAGGGCAAGCTGCCCGACCTGGATGCCGGCGAGGAAGTGCGTGGTGCCGAGGTCGAACTGCATGTGCCGGCACTGATTCCGGAAGACTACCTGCCGGACGTGCACACCCGCCTGACCCTGTACAAGCGCATTTCCAGCGCGCGCGACAGCGATGCGCTGCGCGAACTGCAGGTGGAGATGATCGACCGATTCGGCCTGCTGCCGGATGCGGCCAAGCACCTGTTCGCCATTGCCGAGCTGAAGCTGAAGGCCAACACCCTCGGCATCCGCAAGCTGGATCTGGGCGAGAACGGTGGCCGCATCGTGTTCGAGTCCAAGCCGAACATCGACCCGATGGCGGTGATCCAGCTGATCCAGAAACAACCAAACCTCTACGCCATGGAAGGGCCTGACAAGCTGCGCATCAAGCACCCGCTGCCGTTGCCGGAAGACCGCTTCAATGCGGCCCGCGCCCTTCTGACCACCCTCGCCCCGGGTTGATCGCCCCCCGAACACCCCGCACCGGTCCCCACCCGGTGCGGGCGGATGACCATGTTCCCTGACGCCGTACCCGCCCCCGACCTGCTGCACGCGCAGGCCTGCCTGATCGATGCCCTCTCGATGTCGCTGCAGATGCGCGACGCCTACACCCGCCACCATTGCGACCGCGTTGGCCTGCTCGCGCAGCGCCTGGCCACGCACTGCGATCTCGATGACGAGGCCTGTGCGCAGATCGGCCTGGCCGCGCGCTTCCACGACATCGGCAAGATCGGCATTCCCGACGATGTGCTGCTGGCACCGCGCCGGCATACCGACGAGGAGCGCGCGATCATGCGTGAGCATCCGGTACGCGGCGAACACATCTTCCTCGCCACCGGCCGCAGCGACGCCGCACCGGTCGCACGCCTGATCCGTGCCCACCATGAAGCGTTCGATGGCAGCGGTTATCCCGACGGCCTGCGTGGCGAGAGCATTCCGCTGGGCTCACGCATCGTCACCGTTGCGGATGCCTACGATGCCATGACCAGCGTTCGCCCCTACCGCGCGGCGATGGAACGCGAGACTGCGTTGCGCATCATCGACGAGCAGTCCGGCGGACTGATCGATCCCTACGTTCTGCAGCGCTTTCATCGCATGTTGGCGCGGGAGCCGGCACTGGCCTGACTGTTGCGTTGGCCGGCTCGCCGGTAGAGTCGACTGTTAGTCGACTGCTCTTCGTCCAGATCGCGAAAATCCCGCGCTGCGCGCGATAGTCGACTAACAGTCGACTCTACCAGTCCGCTCCTCGCTATCGGCCCGAAAGACAAAAGGCCCGGCTTTCGCCGGGCCTTCTGCATCACGCATCACGGATGATCGATTACCAGATCACCACGCGCTTGTCGTCGGCACGCACCATCGCGTCACCGGCCTTGCACTGGAATGCAGCGGCATACGACGGCATGTTCGACGGTGCGCCGTTGGCACGGAAGTTGGCCGGCGCGTGTGGGTCGGTGTTCAGGCGGACGCGCAGCTCACCGTCGGTGAAGTTGCGGCGCCACACGGTGGCCCAGTTCATGAAGAAGCGCTGGTCCTGGCTGTGACCATCGACCTCCACGTTCGCCTTCGGATCTTCCTTCAGCGCCATCTGCAACGCGTCGTAGGCCACGGTCAGGCCGCCGAGGTCGCCGATGTTCTCGCCCAGGGTCAGCTTGCCCTTCACAAACACGCCCGGCACCGACTCGTAGCCATCAAACTGTGCGACCAGCTGGTCGGTACGCTCGGTGAAGGCCTTGCGGTCGGCGTCGGTCCACCAGTTGTCGAAGTTGCCGTTGGCAGCGAACTGGCTGCCCGAGTCATCGTAGCCGTGCATCATCTCGTGGCCGATGACCGCACCGATGCCGCCGTAGTTCAGCGCCGGATCGGCCTTGGCGTCGAAGAACGGTGCCTGCAGGATCGCCGCCGGGAACACGATCTCGTTCTTGGTGGCGTTGTAGTACGCGTTGACGGTCTGCGGGGTCATGCCCCACTCGGTCTTGTCCACCGGCTTGCCGATCTTGTCCAGCATGTAGCGGTAATTGAACGCACGTGCTGCCTGCATGTTGCCCAGGTAGCTGTCGCCGTTGGTCTGCAGGCCTGCCCAGTCACGCCACTTGTCCGGGTAACCGATCTTCGGGGTGAAGCTGGCCCACTTCTCCAGTGCCTTCTTCTTGGTTTCTTCGCCCATCCACGGCAGCTGCTCCAGGCGCGCCTTCAGCGCCACCGAGAGGTTCTCCACCAGGTGCTGCATGGCCACCTTGGACTCGGCCGGGAACACGGCGTCGACGTACAGCTGGCCCAGGGCTTCACCCATGCCGCCGTTGACCGACTCCAGCACGCGCTTCCAGCGCGGCTGCATTTCCTTCTGGCCACGCAGGGTGGTGCCATAGAAATCGAAGTTGGCCTTCTCGAACTGGCTGCTCAGGTACGGCGAGGCGTCATCGATGGTGTGGAAGCGCAGGTAGGCCTGCCAGGTGCTGGCCGGCACGTCGGCGAGCATCTTGTCCATTTCACCGAAGAAGCCCGGCTGCGCCAGCGAGAACTTCTGCGCGGCCGGCACCTTCAGGGTGTCGAACAGCGCGGTCCAGCTGAAGTTCGGGGTCAGCTTGTCGGCGTCAGCCGCGCTGAGCGGGTTGTAGCGCTTGGCCGGGTCACGCATCTCGATGCGCGACATCGAAGCCTTGGCCAGGCGGGTTTCGAAGGCCATCACGGCCTTGGCCTGCTCGGCGGCCTGCGCCGCGTCCACGCCGGACAGGGTCAGCACCTGTGCGATGTAGGCCACGTAGGCGTCGCGGATCTTGGCTTGGGCGTCATCGAAGTAGTAGCCCTTCTCCGGCAGGCCCAGGCCGCCCTGGCCGACGTAGGCGATGACGTTGGCCGAATCCTTGTAGTCGGCATTGGCGAACAGCGAGAACAGCACGCCCTTGCCCTCGGCCTGGCTGTCGCGCAGGTACTGGGTGATGGCGGCGGTGTCGTTCAGCGCGGTGATCTTGTCCAGCTGCGGCTGCAGCGGTGCCAGGCCGGCGGCTTCGATCTTGGCTTCATCGTTGCCGGTCTTCCAGATGTCACCGATCTTGGCTTCCACCGAGCCGGCCTTGGCCTGGCTGGCCGCGGCCTGCTGCACCAGCGCATGCTGCACTTCCAGCGAACGCTCGCGCAGGATCTCGAAGCTGCCCCAGGTGGTCTGGTCGCCCGGCACCGGGTTGGCCTTCAGCCACTTGCTGTTGACGAAGCCATTGAGGTCGGTACAGGCCGAAATGGCCGGATCCAGGTCGGCGCTGTTGAGCGAGATCAGCGGCGTCTTGATCTGCGACAGGTCGAAGGCCGGCTTGGCGTCGGCGCTGGCCGCCGGCGCGGTTTCATTCTTGCCACAGGCCGCCAGCGAGGCAGCGATGGCGATGGTCAGGCCCAGCGGGACCAGGTTGCGGACGTTCATGAGGCTCTCCTGCGGGTAATTTCACAGGGTAGCCGGGGAGGCCTGCGGCGGGGACCGGCCAAAGGTCACATGGGGAACGCCCGTGGTCGCAATCGGGTAGGTGCGGACCGTTGGTCCGCACACACCCAGCAGAGGAATACCCACCAACGGTGGGTATCTACTTATTTCGCCTTACCCTGGTTGGCTACGGCTTCAGCGGCCTTGCGCGCCGCTTCCGGGTCGCCCAGGTAGCGGAACGACTGCACCGTCAGGTCGTCGTTCAGTTCGAACAGCAGCGGGATGCCGGTCGGGATGTTCAGCTCGAGGATTTCCTCGCGCGAGACGTTGTTGAGGTACTTGTACAGCGCGCGCAGCGAGTTGCCGTGGGCGGTGACCAGCACGGTCTTGCCGTCCTTCAGCTGCGGCGCGATGGCGTCGTGCCAGTACGGCAGCACGCGGTCGAGCGTGGTCGCCAGCGATTCGGTGCCCGGCAGCGCATTGCGGTCCAGGCCGGCGTAGCGACGGTCATGGATCGGGTGGCCCGGATCTTCCAGGTCCATCGCCGGCGGCGGGATGTCGTACGAACGACGCCACACCTTGACCTGGTCCTCGCCATGCTTGGCGGCGGTCTCGGCCTTGTCCAGGCCCTGCAGGCCGCCGTAATGGCGTTCGTTGAGGCGCCAGGACTTGTTCACCGGCAGCCAGTCCTGTTCCAGCTCGGCCAGTGCACCCTGCAGGGTGTGGATGGCCCGCTTCAGCACGGAGGTGTGGGCGACGTCGAACTGCAGGCCTTCCTCGCGCATCAGGCGACCGGCGGCAGCCGCTTCCCGGCGCCCCTGCTCGGTCAGGTCGACATCGACCCAGCCGGTGAAGCGGTTGTCCAGGTTCCACTGGCTCTGGCCATGGCGCAACAGTACGAGTTTACGGGTCACTGCAGGGTCTCCAACGCGAGGAAAGGCAGGCCGCCATTGTAGCCCCGGGCGCCACTCACCGGGCCGTGGCACCGTGCATGCGATGCTGTGACCAATGAATACGGTGATCGACCCCGGGCGCTGGGAAGGCAGCGTCGCCGCGGCCCGCGCGCAGCAGCTCCAGCTGGCCGGCCGCGTGGAGCGCCAGGACCGCCTGCCACGCAACGTGCGCTGGCTGGCCGGGCTGGATGTCGGCTTTGAAGACGGCGGCGCCATCACCCGCGCCGCGGCGGTACTGCTGAATGCGAAGACGCTGCAGCCGATAGCGCAGGAAGTCGCGCGGATTCCCACGGTGATGCCCTACATCCCCGGACTGCTCAGCTTCCGCGAGCTGCCGGCACTGCTGGCCGCGCTGGCGCCGCTGCCGCATACGCCGGACCTGGTGTTCGTCGATGGCCATGGCATCAGCCACCCGCGACGATTGGGCGTGGCCGCGCATCTGGGCGTGGTCACCGACCTGCCGAGCATCGGCGTGGCCAAGTCGAAGCTGGTGGGCAGGTTCGTCGAACCGGGCGCCGAGGCCGGTGCGCATACGCCGCTGCTGGATGGCGATGAACAGTTGGGCTGGGTGCTGCGCAGCAAGCTGCGCTGCAAGCCACTGTTCGTGGCCGGTGGCCATCGGGTCAGTGCGGATACCGCGCTGGACTGGGTGCAGCGCACCCTGCGCGGTTATCGGCTGCCGGAGCCGACGCGGCTGGCAGACCGGCTGGCCTCGCGACGGGACGAATGACCCTCGATCAGCGATGCACGTGACCGCGATGGCCCTGCGCGTCCTCGCCATGGTCGTGGCCTTCATGTCCCTCGTGCTCGCCGCCCTTCACCGGCGCCGGCTCACCACAGGCTTCGCCGCAGTGGTCCGCTTCGATCTGCAGTGTCACGTGCTCGATGCCGAAGTCATCGTGCAGGCGCCCGCCCAGCTCACGGCGCAGCGCATCGGCATCGGTGCCGTCGCGCATCACGATGTGCGCGGTCAGCGCCGGCGTGCTGGAGGCCAGCGCCCACACATGCAGGTCATGCACGTCCAGCACCGCAGCGTGGCCGGACAGGCTGTCACGCACCTTGGCCACGTCCATGCCCTTGGGAACGCCTTCCAGCAGCACGTTGATCGCCTCGCGCATCAGCACATAGGTGCGCGGCAGTACCCACAGGCCGATCAGTACCGCCAGGATCGGATCGATCGGCTTCCAGCCGGTCCACTTGATCAACAGCGCACCCGCAATCACCGCCACCGAGCCGAGCATGTCCGCCCACACTTCCAGGTAGGCGCCCTTCACGTTCAGGCTCTCGCCGCTGCCGGCCTGCAGCAGGCGCATCGAGATCAGATTGATGACCAGGCCCGCTGCGGCAATCACCAGCATGCCCGACGAGGCAATCTCCTGCGGCTCGCGGAAACGCCCAATGGCCTCCCACAGGATGTAGCCAGCGACCACGAACAGCATCGCACCGTTGATCATCGCGCCCAGCGCTTCCAGGCGCGCATAGCCGTAGGTGCGGCGCGCGTCGGGCGGGCGACGGCTCAGCCGTACCGCGACCAGCGCGATCATCAGCGCCAGCGCATCGGTGGCCATGTGCGCTGCGTCGGACAGCAGCGCCAGGCTGTTGGTCCAGAACGCGCCCACCACCTCGACGACGAGGAAGGTGGAGGTCAGGCCGAGAGCCCACCACAAGGGTTTCTCGTGGCGGATCTCGGATGGCAGGTGATCGTGGTCGTGGCCCATGGCAACAGCTCCTTTGCGATGGAGGCAGGCTACGCCGGCGGCCGTGGGGAAACTATCACGGTGTTTATAACATTGCAGGATCCGCGACGTGGGTCGCTGCAGCTTGCGCCGGCGCGGGGCCACATTATGATGGCCGCATCCCCTCTGGAGGGGGGAATGGGCAGCCGGATCGCCTCGCGGTGCTGCCCGCAATGGACACCCAAGCACAAGGAATACGGAACATGTGGACTACCAAGACCCCTTGGGTCGCCGTTGCCGTGGCCTGCGCGCTGGGCATGGCCGCAGACGTCTCGGCCAAGACCTGCCAGCAGAATTTCCGCTCGGTAGGCGACCCCCGCAATGGCCAGTTCTTCACCTCCGAGGTCACCCTTCCCGGCCTGAAGCCCCGCAGTGCGCTGGGCCAGCTGCGCAAGGCCGCACTCGACGAAGGCAACAACTTCGTCAGCGGCGATGTCATCACCGAAACCGAAGGCCAGATGTACGTGCTGCAGACCGACACGAAGATGCCGCTGGTCAGCATCATCACCGCCTCCAATGGCGGCAACGTGGTGGTCGGCACCAAGCTGTCACGCGGGCAGACCGCCAAGGAAGAGGACGCACGCAGCGCGCTGTGTGGCTGGCTGGACAAGCTCAAGACCGGCCCCGAAGGCGAGGCGATCGCCGAAGCCGTGCGTGTTTCCAGCGGTTTCGACAAGCCGATCCAGGCCACTGCGGTTGGCATGTCCACCGAAATGGGCAAGGACGCCAAGCGGCTGCAGCGGGAAATCAACACCGCACCGCTCAGGGCGCTGTTCTCCGGCAGCAACACCCCACCGGATACCGACGCGATGTACCAGCCGTTGCTCGTCAAGTATTTCGGCCGCCGTTTCATCATCGATGGCCAGGTGTACACCGCCCAGCCCAACCGCTTTGCCAAGACCTTCGAAGTGGGCTACCTGGTCACCAAGATGAAGGGCATCGGCGGCATCGGTGGGCGCCAGTCGAACGATGACAACAATGCCAACTTCACCGTGCACTGTGCGCTGGCCCCGGATCAGATGGCGCTGGGCGCCACCCTGCGCGAGAACGACTGGGTGAAACTGGAAGGCGTGGTCGACAAGATGGATACCGGCGGCGTCCACCTGCGCGATTGCCGTCAGGTGAAGTAGTCCCGCAGGCTGCGCCGGGACCGCCCCGGCGCAGCGCTCATCGGATCAGAAGCCGAAGCGCAGGCTGGCCCAGTACGCGCGGCCCGGCTCGTTGTAGGTCGCCGCGCCGGCATCGCTGCTGTTGGCCTCGCGGAACAGGCGCTTGTCGGCCAGGTTGTTGACACCGAAGCCGAAGCTGACCGTCTCGGTCACCTTGTAGCGCGCGCTCACGCCCCAGATGTTGTACGCACCGCGATCCTGCAGCGCGATCGACGGGTCGCAGGTGCCGGTGCAGCGCGGATCATTGTTGATGTTGGTGGTGGCCGGCTTCTGCTTGCCATAGAACGTGCCGGTCAGCAGCAGCGACAGCTTGTCGGTGGCCTGCCAGTCCAGCATCGTGTTGATCGTGTACTTCGGAATCACCGACAGCGGCTGGCCGGTGCTCTTGTTCTCGTTCTCCACCATGTAGGTGAAGTTGTTGCTCCACTTCAGGCGGCTGCCCTGCTCGCCCAGCAGCGGAATCACCAGGTTGCCTTCAAGCCCCTGCACGATCGCCTTGGGTGCGTTCTCCCAGCGGAAGATGCGGCCCTTGGTATCGGCAGTCAGCCCGATCTGGTTGTAGCCGGCCTGGATCTTGTCCTTGTAGTCGTTGTGGAAGTACGTCAGGGACGCCTGCCAGCCGCTCTGCGGTGCCCACTCGATGCCCAGTTCCTTGTTCAGGCTTGTTTCCGCCTTCAGGTCCGCATTGCCACGCATGTAGCAGCCGGCGCCCAGGCTCGGCAGTGCATTCGGGCAGCCATTGCCCCGGGTGTAATACAGATAGTCCGGATTCGACTGGTACAGGTTCGGTGCCTTGAAGGCGCGGGCGATACCGCCCTTCACCACCCAGTCGCTGTTGATGCGGAACTGCGCGTTGAGGCTGGGGCTGGTGTTGTTGCCGAACTGGCTGTGATGGTCGAAGCGCAGGCCCGGGGTAACGATCCAGCGCTCGCCCAGGTAGATGTTGTCTTCCACGAACACGGCGGTGGTCTGCGCGTCGGACTTGCCGCGTGCGCGATCGGCCGACAGCCCCGGGATGCCGCCGCCGCTGCTGCTGGACTGGCTCATCGAATACGGGTCAGTCAGGCGGCTGTCGAGATATTCAAAGCCCAACGTCCAGATGTTCTCGGCACCACCCAGCGTGGTCGGGAAGCTGACTTCGCCGTCCAGCTGGTAGTTGCGCAGGCGCGAGGTCGACCAGTCGGTGCCGTTGAAGCTGCCCTCCGGGCCACCGGCCAGGCCTTCGTTGATGCGCGAGTTGTTCACCGCCTCCACTGCAGCCGTTACCCGCGAGGTCACGTCACCCCAGCGGCCGCGATGGGTGATCGCGCCGGTGTTGCGGTACATGCGGTTGGTCTCGGCCTGCTGCTCGGCCAACGCCCCCAGATCGATCGGTGTCGAGGTGCCGGTGGTGCTGACCGCGCGGTCGCCGGCATAGATGTTGCCCTGGCGACTGGTGCCTGCTTCGAATTCGACCACCTGGTTGGCGGTCACGTCCCAGCGCAGCAGCGCGTTGACATCGCGGTTCTTGACGCCCTCGCGGCCAGCCGGCGGCACTGCGTTGGGGTTGGTGGCGTACTGGCGGTTGAGGTCCAGTGAGTCGGCGTCGGTCTTGTTGAGATTGCCGTACAGGCGGAACGACAGGGTGTCGGTCATCGGCCCACTCAGCTGCAGGCCGACGCGCTCGCTGCCGCCTTCGGCGCTGTGCTCGGGCACCAGGCCATACAGGTCGACCGCACCGGTCAGGTCGCCGGTCGGGCGCTTGGTGATGATGTTGACCACGCCGCCGGACGCACCGGAGCCATAGCGCGCCGCTGCCGGGCCGCGCAGCACTTCGATGCGCTCGATCATTTCCGCCGGCACCCAGTTGGTATCGCCGCGCGTGTTGCGCTCACCGCTGCGGCCCATGCGCACGGCGTCACGCGCACCGATGCGCTTGCCATCGACCAGGATCAGCGTGTTCTCCGGGCCCATGCCACGCAGATCGATCTGGCGGTTGTTGCCATACTGGCCCGAGGCACTGTTGCCGGTCAGGTTGACGCCGGGCATGGTGCGCAGCAGCTCGGCGATGTCGTTGGCCGGCGGACGCCTGGCGATGTCCTCGGCGGTGATGGTCGAGGTACCCAGTGCCTGGCGCGCGATCTGCGAGGCGGTGACGTGCACCGTGTCGATATCGGTGGCGTCGGTTTCGGCGTGGGCGGTCAGGGCGCTACCGGCCAGCAGGGCGGCAACGGCAAGCGCCAGCGGGCGCGGCGAAAGGACAACGGCTCGGGACATGATCTGGACCTTCTGGCAGGGCTACGGGGCCTCTGGCAAAGGGCTTGAGGCAACGACGAGGGGGAGGCGGAGCAGTCCTGCAGCAGGCACCTGCAGCCCGTTCCGTGCGCGCATTCTCCCACCAATGCGAGTGATTCTCAAATGCGTTCACTCATTGCCGCAGCGGTGCCAATGTGGTTTGCGCACCGTGCGACCCTGCACCGCGCGTAAACTGGCCGGCTAACCCGCCATCAACCGTACGCCGCCGCGGCCGATACCCGTGGTTTGCCGTACGCAGTCAGAGATCGACGTGGAACCACCCCAATTGGACGATGCCAGCCAGCCGCTGGCCGAGGCCTGGCAGCATTGCCTGCTCCAGGCCGGCCCTGCCGCCACCGCGCTGCTCAAGGCCGCTGCCACCGATGCCCCACCCGCGCTGGCCCAGCGCTTTTACGAAGTGCTGCTGCAGGACGGGCGTGCCCGCCGCTTCCTGTCCCACGATCAGGTCAAACAGCGCCTGCAGCCGGCCATGCAACGCTGGTTGGTGCAACTGCTGACCACTGACGCCTCCGGCATCGCCACCACCGTCGCCTCGCAGCGGGTGATCGGCGACGTGCATGCGCGGGTCGGCATCCCGGTCGACCTGGTCACCCGCGGTGCGCGCGTTCTCAAGCACGAACTGTTCGTGCGCCTGCGCGACGATGCACCCGACAGCGCGACCGCATTCGCCGCCATCGCATGCCTCAGCGCGATCATGGACATCGCCATGGAAGGCATGACCCTGGCCTACACCCATGCGCGCGAGCGCTCCACCCGTGCCGACGCCGCCTACCGGCTGTTCTCGCTGGTACAGAACGTCGGCACCGAACGCGAGCGCCAGCGCGCACTGCTGCTGGACTGGGAAAACGCCCTGCTCTACGCGTTGGCCGGTCACGTGCAGGCCAGCGACAACGCCAGCCTGGCTACCTCGGAGTTCGGCCTGTGGTTCACCCACAAGGGCATCCCCAGCTTCGGCGAAAGCAGCGAAACGCAGCAGGTGGGCCAGTTGATGGCCCGCATTGACGGCCACCTGCAGCGCGCGAGCGGCGATGCTCCGGCGCAGCGACTGGCGGTGCTGCCGGCCATCCGCGAGGACCTGGCTGCCATCCGCACCCTGATGACACTGCTGTTCGAGCGCATCGGCGAACTGGATGCCGGCAGCGACGCGCTGACCAACCTGCTCAACCGTCGCTTCCTGCCCACCGTGCTGCGCCGGGAAATCGAGCTGGCCACGCGCAACCGCACACCGTTCTCGCTGCTGCTGCTCGACCTGGATCATTTCAAGGCGATCAACGACGGACACGGCCACGATGCCGGCGACCGCGCGTTGCAGCACGTCGCCGGCCTGCTCGGCCAGCTCACGCGCGGCAGCGACTACCTGTTCCGCTATGGCGGCGAAGAATTCGTGGTGGTACTGGTCGCTGCCAGCGAATCGCAGGCGACCGTGATCGCCGAGAGCCTGCGGCGGCAGATCGCACAGTCGCCGGTGGCACTGGCCAATGGCCAGGTGCTGGCACTGACCGCCAGCATCGGCGTGGCCGGCCACGATGGCCATCCGGACTACGAGCGGCTGATGGCCCGTGCCGACGCGGCAATGTACGAGGCCAAGCGCAGCGGCCGCAACCGCGTGGTGGTGGCCAGTGCGGACCTGCAGGAAGCCCCGGGACGGCGCGCGCTGCAACGCTGATGGCGCGCCGCCTCTACCGGCAGCCGGCACTACCGATACGGCCGCCGGCCGCTGCTTTCACCGCCACCACCCGCCACGCTGCCCACCACAGCAGCGCCAGCAACGCGATGCCCGCCCCCAACAGGCATACCGCCGGCCAGCCATGCCGTGCCTGCATCCAGGGCCCGGCCGCTGCACCTGCACCACTGCCCACCGCATAGAACAGCATGTACAACGCCACCAGGCGCCCATGCTGTTCTGCTGGTGCACGCAGCAGCAATGCCTGGTTTGATACGTGCAGTGCCTGCCCACCCAGATCGAGCACGACCACGCCCAGCAGCAAGGACAGCGACTGCGGCAGGCCCAGCAGCGGCCACCACGCGGCCAGCATCAGCAGCAACGCACCGACGCTGACTGGATGCGCGAAACCACGGTCCATCCAGTACCCGACCCGGGCCGCCATCAACGCACCGACCACGCCAGCCATGCCGAGCGCGCCGATGGCCGCCGTCGACCAGTGCAGCGGCGGTGCCGACAGCGGCAGGGGTGCCGCCGCCCAGAACACATTGAGGCCTGCAAACAGCAGCAATGCCAGCGGCCCGCGCTCGCCCAGCGTTCGATCGCGGCGCAGCATGCCCAGCATCGAGCCCAGCAGCTCGCGCCAGCGTGGGGGAACCGACGGCACCGGTACTGCGGGCAGGCGCCGCCACAGCAGCGCCGCCAACGCCGCCATCACCACCGCTGACAACAGGTAGACCATCTGCCAGCCAAAGGCCGCCGCCACCGTACCGGACACCACGCGCGCCAGCAGCAGGCCGATGAACACGCCGCCCTGCACCACACCGACCACGCGACCGCGCTGCTCGGGCGGTGCCAGCATGGCGGTGTAGGCGATCAGGCCCTGGGTCAGCGCCGTGCCCAGCAAGCCGGCCAGCAGCATGCCCGACAACAGCCAGCCCGCCGTGCGTGACGCTGCCAGCCATAGCAGCGCCAGCACCAGTGCGATCAACTGCAGCCGCAGCAGGCGTCGCCGGTCACCACGGTCCGCCAGCGGCAGCAGGCCGAGCAACGCCAGCACGCTTCCGGCCTGGGTTGCCGCCAGTACTGCGCCCGCCACGGCCCGGTCCAATGCGAACGCCTGCGCCAGCCGGTCCAGCAGCGGTTGCGCGTAATAGACATTGGCAACGCTGGCACCGGCCGCGACCGCGAGCAGGACCAGCAGTGGACGGGAAACCAATGGAGTACTCATGATGTGGTTGCAATTTGAAACTTGATGCAGACTATCCCCATTGGTTTTAAACTGCAACCACACCCGGAGGCCCCGCCATGCACGCCAACAGTCCCTGCCCCGTCGCCCGCAGCGCCGACCTGCTCGGCGACCGCTGGGCGCTGCTGGTCATCCGCGATGCCTTCGATGGCGTCCGCCGCTTTGGCGACTTCCAGCGCAGCCTGGGCGCGGCGCGCAACATCCTCAGCGACCGCCTGCGCCGGCTGGTCGAGGCCGGCATCCTGCAGCTGCAGCCGGCCTCCGATGGATCGGCCTACCAGGAGTACGTGCTCACCGCCGCTGGCCAGGAACTGTTCCCGCTGCTGGTCGCACTGCGCCAGTGGGGAGAGCGCCATCGCTTCGGTGCAGGCGAAGCCCATTCACAGCTGATCGAATTGGCGACGCGGCGGCCACTGCCCTACATGCAGCCGCGCGGGCGCGACGGTCAGCCACTCCAGCCCACCGCCACCCGCGTGCGCAAGCTCAGGGACGACGGGCGCGGCACCTGACCCGCCCATTCGCGCACACCGATGAACGCCCGCGCCGGTTAGCATCGGGTCTTTCCCCCGCTGGATGCCGCCGATGTCGCGCGATCGCCCTTCCCTGCTGACCGCCCTGCTGTTGCCGCTGCTGGCCTGCGCCACAGCAACCACGCAGGCCCGCGAGGTTGCCGCGCCCGCCGACCACGTGCAGGCCGATGGCCCCTATGTGTTCCGCCAGGGCGACCAGCTGCAGGCCAAGTGGATCTGCGACGACAGGGTCGAGTCGCGCACGCTTGCCACGCAGGCCTCAGGCACCGATATCGCCCCGCGCTGCGGCTACGCGCGCACGGTGCATGTGGCTGCCCCGAATGCGCCCTCGGTCTCCGTGCTGCCGGCCGTGCCGCGCATCGTTGCGCTGTCCGACATCCATGGCCAGTACGGGCTGCTGGTGCGCCTGCTGCGCGCCCACCAGGTCATCGACGCACAGGACCGCTGGGCGCTGGGCAAGGACACCCTGGTCATCGCTGGCGATGTGTTCGACCGTGGCCCGCAGGTGACCGAGGCCTTCTGGCTGCTGTACGGCCTGCAGCAGCAGGCGGCCGCCGCCGGTGGTGCAGTGCACTTCGTGCTCGGCAACCACGAAACCATGGTGCTGTACGACGACCTGCGCTACGTCAACCCGAAGTACCTGCGCAGCGCGCAGCTGCTCGGCCGCAGCTACCCGCAGCTGTACGGTGCCGATTCGGTGATCGGGCAGTGGCTGCGCACCCGCCCGGTGCTGCTGAAGATCGGCGACACCCTGTTCCTGCACGGCGGTATTTCGCCCGAGGCAATGCAGCTGGCGCTGGACCCGGCGCGTACCAATGCGGCCTACCAGGCGTCACTGGGCCTGCCAAAGGCCGAAGTAAAGGCCGACCCGGCCACCGCACCGCTGTATGACGGCAAGACCAGCCCGATCTGGTACCGCGGCTACTTCGATGGCCGCCTCGACACCGCGGGGGTGCAGACCGTACTCGACCGCCTGCAGCTCCAGCGCATCGTGGTCGGCCATACCTCGATGCCGCACGTCAGCAGCTTCCATGGCGACCGCGTGATCGCCATCGACAGCAGCATCAAGAACGGCGAGAACGGCGAACTGCTGTTCATCGAAAATGGCAGGCTCAGCCGTGGCCTGCTGGATGGCTCGCGGGTGCCGTTGGCGCCGGGTGAGCCGGGCCTGCAGGACTGAATGAAGGGACAGCGCGACGGCACCGGGCGGCGGCGGCGCGCTCCACCTTCACCCGGTTTGCGGCTACCCTCGGCAGCCGAGAGAGGCCCACCCCGTCCATCCGGTGGGCCTGACCGTTACAGGAGCCCCCGCGCATGCGCGTTCTGATTGCTGAAGACGACCCGGATATCGCCTCCGGCCTGTGCGCCTCGCTGCGCCGGCAGGGGCACGTGGTTGACCACGTCGACAACGGCGCGCACGCCGACGCGGCACTGGGCTCGACCCAGTACGCATTGCTGGTGCTGGACCTGGGCCTGCCTCAGCTGGATGGCCGCGATGTGCTGCAGCGCCTGCGTCAGCGCGGCGATGGCTTGGCGGTGCTGGTGGTGACCGCCCGCGACGGCCTGGCCGAACGCGTGCGTGTGCTCGACCTCGGCGCCGACGACTACCTGGTCAAGCCATTCGCACTGGACGAATTTGAAGCACGCGTACGCGCACAGCTGCGGCGGGTCACCAGCAATGGCAACCCGGATCTGCGCATCGGTCGCCTGCGCCTGGACCTGGCCGGGCACCGCGTGTGGATCGACGACCAGTCACTGGAACTGACCGCACGCGAATTCGGCCTGCTGTCGGCGCTGGCGGTTCGCGCCGAGCGCATTGTGTCGCGCGCACAACTGGTGGAAGCGCTGTGCGACTGGGGCCAGGACCTCACCGACAACGGCCTGGACATCGCCCTGCACCGCCTGCGCCGCAAGCTGCAACCCGGCGGCATGGGCATCCGCACCGTGCGCGGGCTGGGCTACATGCTGGAAGACGCGCAGGACGACAGCACCCCGTGATCAGTGGCCCCCCCAGCCTGCGCCGGCGCCTGCTCGCCTTCCTGGCGTTGCCGATGCTGGGCCTGCTTACCTTCAACACGATCCTGGCCTATTACGTTGCGCTGGACTATTCCAACCGCATCCACGACCGCAACCTGATCGACGACACGCATTCGTTCGCGCAGATGCTGAGCGCCATGCCGGTGACCAGCGACCTGTCTCCGCAGGCACGCTTCCTGATCGAGTACGACCCCGACGGCCATCGCTACTTCAACGTCGACAGCAGCCGCATGGGTACGCTCAGCGGCAATGCAGACTTCAGCCCGTACGCCCCTTCTCAGGACTGCACCGGTGTGCATCCGGCGCTGTACGACGGCAACCTCAATGGCCAGCAGGTGCGCATGGCCACCGTCTGCACGCAGGCGATGAACGATCCGCAGGACCAGCTGGCGGTGACCGTGGCCGAGAGCATGGCCGACCGCCGGCAGCGTGCGCGCGAGATCCTGATGATCATCATCCCGCTGATGACCATGCTGGCGCTGGGTACCGCAGCGCTGGTCTGGTTCGGCGTGACCCATGGCCTGCGCATCCTGACCCCGCTGAGAACCCGCCTGGCGCAGCGCCGCGGCGAACTGGCGCCGATCTCCGATGCCGACGTGCCAGAGGAGATCCAGCCACTGATCAGTACCATCGATGATCTGTTTGCCCGCCAGGCGGAAATGATCACCCTGCAGAACCGCTTCATTGCCGATGCCGCGCACCAGCTGCGTTCGCCGCTGGCGGGCATGGCCCTGCACGTGGACCAGGCGCTGGCACATGGCGACCCCGATACGGTGCGCGAGGCGCTGCAGCACATCCGCCGGCTCAACCAGCGCACCGCCCGGGTCAGCACCCAGCTGCTGGCACTGAGCCGGGCGCAGACCGTGCCCGATACCGTGGAGGCGCTGGATCTGTGCGAGCTGGTGCCGCAGTGGGTCGGCATGCGCGTTCCGGAGGCGATCCGTGATGGCATCGACCTCGGCTACCGCGGCAGCCCCCATCCGCTGCGTGTACTCGGCAATGGCGCCATGCTGCAGGAAGCGCTGGACAACCTGATCGACAATGCCCTGCGTTATGCCGGCCGCAATGCGACCGTCACGGTGGGCGTGCACGCGCTGGACGACAATGATGTCGAACTGTATGTGGAAGACAACGGTCCCGGCGTGCCCGACGACGTGATGCCACGGCTGGGCGAGCGCTTCTTCCGGTCGCCGGGCACCGCTGCCAGCGGCACCGGCCTCGGCCTGGCCATCGCGCATGAGGCGGTGGAGCACTTCGGCGGCCGCCTGAGCTTCCTGAACCGCCCCGGTGGCGGATTGAAGGTCGCCATCACGCTGCCGCTGCTGAAGGCGCCCTGACCCGGCCCGGGGCGCTGAAAGGCTGGCGAAAATCGCGCTTGCGATCCTGCCATCCCCACTGCCGTCCCGGAGCCGCCAGGTGACCGAATCGCACGACTTCTTCCTCCCCGGTGGCCCACAGGGCGTGCTGCTGGTCCATGGCCTGACCGGCACCCCGGCGGAAATGCGCATGCTGGGCAAAGGGCTGAACAACGCCGGTTTCACCGTGCACGGCGTGCAGCTGCCCGGCCATTGCGGCAGCGTCGATGACCTGCTGGCGACCACTTGGGAACAGTGGTACGAGGGCGTGGAGGATGCGGCGGCAACCCTGCGCGGCAAGGTCGACCAGCTGTTCGTCGGTGGCCTGTCGATGGGCGCGGTGCTGTCGCTGGCACTGGCTGCACGTCGCCCGGAGTGGGTGTCCGGGGTCGGCGTATACGGCGCCACCTTCCGCTATGACGGCTGGAACATTCCCGCCGTGGCCCGCCTCTCGTTCCTGCTGCCGTGGTTCAAGCGCTTCAACATCGGCCGCGACCGCATGTTCATGGAAGAGCCGCCGTACGGCCTGCGTGACGAGCGACTGCGTGCGCAGGTCAGTGCCGCCATGCTGTCCGGCGACAGCGCGGCTGCCGGCCTGCCGGGCAACCCCTGGCACGCGCTGGCCGAGATGCGCGCCCTGAGCAACTGGACCCGCCGCCACCTGCACCAGGTCACCGCACCGTGTCTGGTGATGCACGCACGCGAGGACGACGTGGCCAGCATGGGCAACGCCGAGCTGGTGATGTCGCGGGTCAGCGGCCCGAAGGAACTGGTGGTGCTGGAAGACAGCTACCACATGATCACCATCGACCGCGAACGCCGCGACGTGATCCGCCGCAGCGCGCGCTTCTTCACCGAAATCGGTGAACGCAGCGGCGTCCTCAAGGCGGTGGCCTGAGATGGGGGCACTCGCCACGCTGCTGTGGCTGGCCAATGTGGTACTCGATACCGGTGGCCAGCTCGCCTTCAAGGCCGCCGCCAGCGATCCGCAGGAAGGCGAAGGACTGCAACGCTGGAAACACATGCTCAGCCGTCCCTGGCTGTGGATCGGCATCGCCTGTTATGTGCTTGAGTTCGTCGCCTGGATCGCGTTCCTGTCGCTGGTGCCGCTGTCCAAGGGCGTGCTGCTGGGCTCGATCAACATCGTCGCGCTGATGATTGCCGGACGCTTCCTGTTCCGCGAAAAGCTCACGCCGCTGCGAGTGACCGGCATGCTGCTGGTCACTGCGGGCGTGGCGGTGGTGGGAGCCGGCTCATGAGGCGCCTGTATGTCATCGGCTTCCCGCTGCTGATGGCCTTCGACACGCTGGCCCAGCTGTGCTTCAAGTACGCCGGTGATGCCGCGCTGCCGGTCGAGGCCAACACCGCGTGGCTGCTGCGCGTGTTGTCGCAGCCGTGGGTGTACGGCGCCATCCTCGGCTACGTGGGTGCGTTCTTCACCTGGATGAGCCTGCTGCGGCACGCGCCGATCGGCCCCGCGTTCGCCGCCTCGCACCTGGAAGTGATCAGCGTGCTGCTGCTGTCGGCGTGGCTGTTGAACGAGCCGCTGACGCTGCACCATCTGCTCGGTGCGGTCCTGATCGTGGCCGGCATCGTGTGCCTTGGCCGCGCTGAAGCGGACGACCCGCACAGCCCCGCCGAAAGCACCTCGTGAGCGGGCTGCGATGAGCCTGTTCGCGCGCGAACTGCCGCCCACTGCTGGCCTGCCGATGCAGGCCAGCGATTTCCTTCCCGGTGGCGGCGACCTGCGCGACATCCTGGCCAGCCAGCTCGGCACACCGCCGCTGCAGCTGACCTGTTCCGGTACGCACGCTCTGCTGATCGCGCTGCGTACGCTGCGCAAGCGTGCACCA
Source organism: Stenotrophomonas maltophilia (assembly GCF_002138415.1). Classification (NCBI taxonomy): domain Bacteria; kingdom Pseudomonadati; phylum Pseudomonadota; class Gammaproteobacteria; order Lysobacterales; family Lysobacteraceae; genus Stenotrophomonas; species Stenotrophomonas maltophilia. The sequence goes on along the minus strand of NZ_CP015612.1, from coordinate 1,372,215 downwards.
AAGCGCGACACCGTGATCATGCCGGCCTACACCTGTCCGCTGGTGCCGATCGCGGTGCACAGCCTGGGTCTGCGCGTGCAGCTGTGCGATACCCGGCACGACCATTTCGACTTCGACCCCGGCCAGCTCAGGCGTCTGGCCGATGCACGCACGCTGGCGATCCTGCCCACCCATCTTGGCGGTCGCATCGCCGACGTCGAGCTGGCCTGCGAGGTCGCGCGCGGCGCCGGTGCCTGGGTGATCGAAGATGCCGCACAGGCACTCGGTGCACGCGCTGGCAATAACAGTGTCGGCCTGCGCGGCGATATCGGATTCTTCAGCCTGGCCGCCGGCAAGGGGCTGAGTCTGCACGAAGGCGGCCTGCTGGTCAGCCGCGATGACGAACTGCGTGCCGCGCTGGCCGAACATGCGGCCGAGCAGGTCCGTTTCAGCCTGCGCTGGGAGCTGCTTCGCAGCGTGCAGCTGCTGGGCCTTGCCGCCTGCTACCGCCCCTCGCTGCTGTCGCTGGTGTACGGCAATCCACTGCGCAGCGCACTGCAACGCGGCAATCTGGAAGAAGCGGTCGGTGACATTTTCCCGCTGGATATCCCGCAGCACCGGGTCAGCCACTGGCGGCAGAACATCGGCGCCCACGCTGCACGGCGGCTGCCGGCGTTCCTGCAGGCCGGGCGCCTGCGCGCATTGCAGCTGCGCGTGCAGCTGGCACAGCTGCCGGCGGTGGAGGTGGTCGATGGCCTGGCCGGTACCGGCGGCACCTGGCCGATGCTGATGCTGCTGCTGCCCAGCCAGCGCGCGCGCGATGCCGCGCTGAAGAACCTGTGGCCACGTGGCCTCGGTGCCAGCCGCATGTTCATCCATGCCCTGCCCGACTACGCCTACCTGCGTGGCATCGTGTCGCAGGACGACATGCCGAACGCACGCGACTTCGCCGCACGCATGCTGACCCTCGGCAACAGCGCCTGGCAGACCCGTGAAGAGACCGCAGAGATTCTGCAGGCATTGGCTGATGCACAACGCTGAAAGCGGGTATTCCCGGGCGATCCGCCCATTCACAAAGATCATTCCTGAACGCTTTCCCCGCCCGGAAATGAAGGCTTTCAACAGGAAAGGAACGAGAAAGGCTGCCTGCCTACATTGAGCCTGCCCCGGCACCGTGCCGGACGCCTTTCTCATCGACGGACCTGCCCATGCACTGGAGCATCCTGTGTGACTTCGACGGCACCATCAGCCTCGAAGATGTCATCGACTCGCTGCTGGAGAAGTACGGCCAGCCGGGCTGGCAGGAACTGGAAGACCAGTGGAAGTCGGGAAGGATCGGCTCGCGTGAATGCTTGCAGGGCCAGGTGCGGCTGCTGAAGCTGGACCCGGCCACGCTCGACGCACACCTGGACCAGGTAAAGATCGATCCGGGCTTCGCCGCCTTTGTCAGCCGCGCCGAACAACTGGGCGTGCCGCTGCGCATCGTCAGCGACGGCCTGGACTATGCGATCCACCGCATCCTCGCCAACTACGGCCTGTCGCGGCTGCCGGTGGTGGCCAACCATCTGCGCTGGTGCGAAGACCACTGGGAACTGGAGTCGCCCTACCAGGCCGAAGGGTGCCGCAGCGGTACCTGCAAGTGCACCTGCGCCGCGCAGGCGCGTGCCAACGAAGCTCCGCGCGTGCTGATGATCGGCGACGGCAGTTCGGATTTCTGCGTGTCCGAAGATGCTGACTTCGTGTTTGCCAAGCGCCGCCTGATCACGCATTGCACCAATGCCGGCATCGAACATGCCGCGATCGATACCTTCCACGATGCCATCGCGCTGTTGCCGCGCCTGCTCGATGGCAGCCTGCTGCAGCCACGTCGCATCGACGCCAGCCCGCAGCCCACTGCACTGCCCCTGCTGCTGGCCACCGCCTGAGCACTCCCTTTCAGCCCCGCTCCCCCGTTGCCCCCTTTCGAACGTCCTTCACGGAACCGAACTGCATGAATATTTTTGACAAGAACGCCGACGCCGCTGCCTCCGACGCGCAGCTGCTGGCCGACGAAGCCCGCTACAGTTCCTTCGGCGACACCGTCCACTACGTCGACCCGCCGAAGATCTTCCAGCGCGGCGAAGGCAGCTACATGTTCGACGGTGCGGGCGTGCCCTACCTCGACCTGCAGATGTGGTACTCGGCCTGCAACTTCGGCTACAGCAACAAGCGTCTGAACGATGCGCTGAAGGACCAGATCGACACCCTGCCGCAGGTGGCCAGCCAGTACCTGCACCCGACCCGCGTGCAGCTGGCCAAGACCATTGCCGTGGACATGCACGAGAAGTTCGGCCTCGACGGCCGCGTGCATTTCAACGTCGGCGGCGCGCAGGCCATCGAGGACTCGCTGAAGATCGTGCGCAACGCGCGCGGCGGCAAGAGCCTGATGTTCGCCTTCGAAGGCGGCTACCACGGCCGCACCCTGGGTGCGTCGTCGATCACCTCCAGCTACCGCTACCGCCGCCGCTACGGCCACTTCGGCGAGCGCGCGATGTTCATTCCGTTCCCGTACCCCTTCCGTCGCCCGAAGGGCATGACCCCGGACGAGTACTCCGACCACTGCGTGTGGCAGTTCGAGCGCCTGTTCGAAAGCGAATACAACGGCGTGTGGGATCCCAAGGTCGGCCAGGCCGAGTACGCCGCGTTCTACGTCGAGCCGATCCAGGGCACCGGCGGCTACGTCATCCCGCCGCGCAACTTCTTCACCGGCCTCAAGCGCGTGCTGGACAAGTACGGCATCCTGATGGTGGTCGATGAAATCCAGATGGGCTTCTGGCGCACCGGCAAGCTGTGGTCGATCGAGCACTTCGGCGTGACCCCGGACGTGCTGGTGTTCGGCAAGGCGCTGACCAACGGCCTGAACCCGCTGTCGGGCCTGTGGGCGCGCGAAGAGCTGATCAACCCGACCGTGTTCCCGCCGGGCTCCACCCACTCCACCTTCAACTCCAACCCGCTGGGCACCCGCCTGGGCCTGGAAGTGCTGAAGCTGGGCAAGGAAATGGATTACGAGCGCACCGTGCCGGAAAAGGGCGCGTACTTCCTCGACGGCCTGCGTGGCCTGCAGAAGCGCCACCCGGAAATCGGCGACGTCGACGGCCTGGGCCTGGCCCTGCGTGCGGAAATCTGCCAGACCGACGGCTACACCCCGAACAAGGAACTGCTGGACCGCATGGTCGACATCGGCCTGGCCGGTGACCTGCTGCACGACGGCAAGCGCATGGGCCTCGTGCTCGACGTGGGTGGCTGGTACAAGAACGTGATCACCTTCGCGCCGTCGCTGGACATCAGCTACGAAGAGATCGACCTGGCGATCACCCTGCTCGACCAGGCGCTGACCAAGGCCAAGGGCTGAGGTCGGATGCGCTGCCGGTTCCCGTGCCGATGGAGATGACGTCACGCGCATCCAGCACCGCGCTGGAACCGGCCGCGCTGCTGGAGGGCTTCCTGGCCCACCCGCCGCTCGGATTCGAGGCAGGCCGCCTGCCCAGCGGCCTGCCGACCTTCCTTGCGCCGCTGGACCTGACCACCACGATGGATGACGACCTGCGCGGCAAGCTGCTCGGCCTGCCGCTGTCGCGCCTGTGGCGGCCCTGGATCACCTGGAAAACCCGCTTCGTCGGTGCCACCAGCACCGAGTACACCCCGCTGCCCGCGCACGTCGCACCAGAAGCATTGGCTGAGGACGTGACGCGTCACGCGATCGGCGATACGCGCCTGCTGGTGGTCAAGGACCTGGCCATCGATTCGCCGCTGCTGGACGACGCGGCCAACGCACACAGCGGTGCCTTCCTGCAGGCATTGCTGGCACGCGGCTTCGTCGAACTGGAAGGCATGCCACTGGCCTGGGTGGCGATCGATTTCGATTCGATCGATGGCTATCTCGGCCGCCTGTCGTCTTCGCGCCGCAAGAACATCCGGCGCAAGCTGCGCTCGCGGGATGACCTGCAGATCGACTGCATCGCCACCGGCGATCCGGCCCTGGCCAACCCGCAGCTGCAGGCCGAACTGTATGCCTTGTACCTGGGCGTGTACGCGCAGAGCGCGGTGCATTTCGACCAGCTCGACCTGCCCTACTTCCAGCATCTTCTGGCCGACACCCAGGGCCAGGGACGGATGTTCCTGTACCACCACCAGGGCCAGCTGATCGGCTGGAACCTGTGTTACGTGCATGCGGGCAAGCTGGTGGACAAGTACATCGGCCTGGCCTACCCGCAGTCGCGCGAGCACAACCTGTACGCGGTGAGCTGGATGCACAACCTCGAATACGCGCTGCAGCACAGCCTGAGCCACTACGTGGCCGGCTGGACCGATTCGCGGATCAAGGCCGAACTGGGTGCCAGCTTCACCTCCACCCGGCATGCGATCCACGCCCGTTCCCCGCTGCTGCGTGCCGCCCTGCGCAGGCTGGCCCCGTACCTGCAGGGCGAACCGGACGGAGGCGGCTGAGCGATGCCATTGCGTTCCCGGCTGATCCTGGACCTGGACGGTGGCGTGCTGCCGCTGCCACAGGCGCAGACCCTGGCCCTGCCGCAATGGCACGATCCACTGCGCTTCGCCTGCAGCACTGCCACCCTGGAGCGTTTCGCCACTGAAGTGCTGGCGCCGTTGCCGGCCCAGCTCGGCACGGTAATGCTCGGCAGTGGCGACTTCCACCACCTCAGCCTGCCGCTGCTGCAGCGCATGCGCACGCAGGCGCCGTTCCAGCTGGTGGTGCTGGACAACCATCCGGACAACATGCGTTTCCCGTTCGGCATGCACTGCGGTTCATGGGTGAACGCGGCCAGCAAGCTGCCGCAGATCTCGCACATCCACGTGCTGGGCATCACCTCGAGCGACATCGGCCTGGGCCATGCCTGGGAGAACCATTGGCGCCCGCTGATCGGCGGCCGCCTGACCTACTGGTGCATGGATGTGGACGTGGGCTGGGGCCACCGCCTCGGCATGGGCCGTGCATTCCGACGCTTCGAGCACCCGGAGGCACTGGTGGCCGCGTTCGCCACCGAGCAGGCCAAGTCACCGCAACCCACCTACCTGTCGATCGACAAGGACGTGTTCGCAGAGGACGTCGCCCGAAGCAACTGGGACCAGGGCCGCTTCCAGCTGGAACACGCGCTGGTGGTGATCGAAGCGCTGCGCGCCGGCGGCCTGGTCGGCAGTGACATCACCGGGGAAGTGTCGCTGGCCAACTACCAGAGCCGCTTCAAGCGCTGGCTGTCCTCGCTGGATGGCCAGCCCGACATCAGCGCCGACGATCTGCCGGTGTGGCAGGCACGGCACCAGCAGGTGAACCGCGAACTGCTGGCGGCGATGGCTTCGGTGCCGATGGCCGGTTGACCGCTGGCCGGCAATGCCAACCAAGGTTGGCAACTACCAGACCCAGGCAGCGTCGGTAGTGCCGGCCGCTGGCCGGCAACCTCATTGTTCCCCGGCTCACGAGGATGCCGGCCAGCGGCCGGCACTACACTGGACGTCTACCCCAGGAGCCACCACCATGCCCCAGACCGTCATCCCGCAACTGCGCATGCGCCATGCCGACACCACTCTGCCGTTCTACGTGCAGGGGCTGGGCTTCGTGGTCGACTGGGAACACCGCTTCGAACCCGGCTTCCCGCTGTTCGCCCAGCTCACCCGTGACGGCCAGACGATCTTCCTCACCGAACACAGCGGCGACTGCGAAGTCGGCGGCGCGGTGTACTTCATCGTCGAGGACGTCGACGCCCTGCACCGCGCCTTCAGTGCCGCAGGCGTCCCCATCGAACAGCCACCGCACGACACCGAATGGGGCAGCCGCGAAATGCTGCTGCGCGACCCGGACGGCAACCGCCTGCGCTTCGCCACCGACGCCAGCTGAACCGGGCGGCCTTGAGCTGGATATACGAAACATATACGCTTCGTATATCCACTCCTCCAGGACCGCCCATGGGCATCGTCAACATCGATGACACCCTGCACGACCAGCTGCGTCGTGCCTGCACCGTCTCCAGCCGCTCGATCAACGCCCAGGCCAACTTCTGGATCCGGGTCGGCATGCTGTGCGAGATGAACCCCACGCTGAGCTTCCAAGACATCGTCGCCAGCGAACTGCGGGCAGCCGGCGTGCAGCCGCCGCTGCTGGCACCGGGACAGGTCTGAGCCGATGGCGATCATCAAGCGCCCCGACGAGATCGCGCTGATGGCCGAATCGGGCCGCCTGCTGGCGCAGGTGTTCGCCGCGCTCGACCGGCTGCCGCTGCAGGGCCGCAGCACCATGGAGATCAACGATTTCGTCGAACGCATGATCGTCGATGAACTGCAGGCGAGGCCTGCCAGCAAGGGCCAGTACGGCTTCCCGTACGTGCTCAATACCTCGATCGACAACGTGATCTGCCACGGCGTACCCAGCACCACCGACGTGCTGCGCGACGGCCAGATCGTCAACCTCGACATCACCCTGGAGAAGAACGGCTACATCGCCGACTCCAGCACCACCTACCTGGTGGGCGAGGTCGACTACGCCGCGCGCAGGCTGGTGCAGACCGCCTACCAGGCGATGTGGAAAGGCATCGCTGCGGTCCGCCCCGGCGCGCACCTGGGTGACATCGGCCATGCCATCGCCCGTCATGCGCGCGGCCACGGCTACAGCGTGGTGAAGGAGTACTGCGGCCACGGCATCGGCCAGGAGATGCACGAGGAACCGCAGATCCTCCACTACGGCCATCCCAACACCGGCATGGTGCTGGAGGAAGGCATGGTGTTCACCATCGAGCCGATGCTCAACCAGGGCAAGCCAGCCATCCGCCAGCAGCCGGACGAATGGCCGGTCTACACCCGCGACGGCAAGCTGTCGGCGCAGTTCGAGCACACCGTGGCGGTCACCGCCAGTGGCGTGCGCGTGCTGACCCTGCGCCCCGGCGAATCGCCGTTGTGTGCGGTGGATGCGGCCTAGAGCGGGCGCAACAGCAGCAGCGTGGCGAGGCAGAACATGAAGACCGCCACGCCTGCGTCCAGCACACGCCAGGCACCCGGCCTGCGGAACACCGGCTGCAACAGGCGCGCGCCATAGCCCAGCGTGCAGAACCAGGCCACGCTAGCGGCGCAGGCACCGGCGGCGAACGCCCAGCGCAGGTCACCGGGGTAGCGCGTGGACAGGCTGCCCAGCAGCACCACGGTATCCAGATAGACATGCGGGTTGAGCAGGGTGAAGGCCAGGCAGGTCAGCAGTACCTGCCGTCCGCTGCCGCCCTGCGCCTCGGCAGCGGCCAGCGCACTGCCACCGCGCCATGCGCGCAGCCCCGCCTGCAGGCCATACCAGAGCAGGAAGGCCGCGCCACCGAAGCGCAGCACCTGCAGCAGCAGCGGCCACTGCAGCACCAGCGCGCCCATGCCACCGACGCCGGCCAGGATCAGCGCGATGTCCGCGCCGGCGCAGGCCAGCACTACCCTCCCCACATGGCGCTGCTGCAGTCCCTGGCGCAGCACGAACGCGTTCTGCGCACCGATGGCGATGATCAGGCCGGCACCTGCGAACAGGCCGGCGGCGGTAGCGGCGATCCACATCAGGACAGGCCAGGCAGCGAGGGGACGCGCAGGGTGCAGCCGCCGACCCTGTTTAGACAATCTGATTTTTCTTTATCCTGTGCAGGAAAACTGAAGAGGCACCGGCATGGATCTGGTACATCCGCAACTGGCCGCGTTTGCTGCGGTGCTGGAAGAAGGCAGCTTCGAGGCCGCGGCACGCCGCCTGTCGATCAGCCCGTCGGCCCTGTCGCAACGGATCAAGGCGCTGGAGGACAGACTCGGCCAGGTACTGGTGGTACGTCAGGCACCGTGCCGCCCCACCGCCGCAGGCGAAGCGCTGCTGCGCCGGGTCCGGCCGATGCAGGCGCTGGAGGCCGAGGCATTGGCCGAGCTGCTGCCCGAGCGTGGCAGCGACGCTGCGCGCACGCCGATCCCGCTGGCGGTCAACGACGACTCGCTCGATACCTGGTTCGTGCCGGCCATCGCCGACCTGCACCAGCGCCACGGTTACCTGTTCGACCTGCGCATGGACGATCAGGACCACACCCTGCAGCTGCTGCGCGACGGCAGCGTGCTCGGCGCGGTCACTGCCGAAAGCCAGCCAGTGAAGGGTTGCAATGTGCACCCGCTCGGCGCGATGCGCTACCACGCCATCGCCTCGCCCGGCTTCGCCCGCCAGTATTTCAGCGATGGCATGCAGGCCACGGCCCTGGCGCGCGCACCGATGCTGGTGTTCAACCGCAAGGATGAACTGCAGTGGCGCTTCGTGCGGCGCCTGACCCGCGCGCGGCTGCAGCCGCCGCTACACTACCTGCCCTCCTCCACCGGTTTCGTCGAAGCCGCCGCGTGCGGACTCGGCTGGGGCATGGCCCCGGAAACCCTGGTCGCGCCCGCCGTGCGCGCCGGCCGTGTGGTGGTACTGGAACCCCGCCGCTGGCTCGATGTGCCGCTGTACTGGCAGCATGCCGCCGTGCGCTCAAGCACACTGCAGCACATCACCCAGGCGCTGCGCACTGCGGCCAGCGGCACTCTTCGTTGAGGACAAACCGATGACCGCAGACCCGGGCTTCACGCCGCGCGCACTACCGTTTGCGCACTTCTTCACCATTGGGACGGCATGGGCGTGATCGGCCGACGTACAAGGATGCACTGCGCGAAGGCCGCACTGGCACTGGCAGCCTGCCTGCCACTGGCTGCAGCGGCGCAGACCCTCACCGATGCACCCGCATTGGACTGGGAACAGGCACGGCAGCGGCTGGAGCAGGTCTCCGACGCACTGGCCGCCTCCGATGCCGCCGTACGCAACAAGCAGGACCTGCAAAACGCCACGCGCCTGCTGCGCCTGCCCGAGATCACCGGCGAAGTACGCCGCCTGCAGTTCCAGAAGACCCTCACCCTGCCACTGGGTTCGCTGGCGCCGGTGGCCGAGGCCTTTGGCATCGACTCGCCGCTGTCGTTCACTGAACGCGACTGGCGCACGCGTCCGGTGGTGACCGCGGTGCTGCCGCTGTACACCGGCGGCGTGATTCCGGCCGCGCAACGTGCGGCCAGCGCGGCGCACGAACAGGCCAGCGCCGAGCGCGAAGCACAACGCCAATCGCTGACCGTGCAGCTGGCCCAGGCCTATTTCGGCCAGCGCCTGGCCGAGCAGGCAGTGAATGTGCGCCGCGACGTACGCGATGGCCTCAACCGCCACCTGTCCGACGCCGAGAAGCTGGAACGCGAGGGCTTCGCCACCCGCGCGCAGCGCCTGCAGGCCACCGTGGCCCGTGACAAGGCCGAGCGCGAATACCAGAAGACGGTGAACGACCTGGCCACGCTGAAGGCCGCGCTGGCCACGCTGCTGCGCAGTGGTGGCGAGGTACAGCCGGTATCGCCGCTGTTCGTGCAGCGCGTACCACTGGAACCGGTGGCCAGTTTCGAGCGCACCGCGCAGGCACGCCAGCCGCAGATCGCACGCCTGCGGGCGATGGTGGCGCAGGCCGAACAGGGCGTGCGCGTGCAGCAGGCCAAGCTGAAGCCACAGATCTTCGCCTTCGGCCAGTACGACTTCCGCCGCCGCGACGAGATGCTGACCGATCCGGACTGGGCGTTCGGCATCGGCCTGAAGTACACCTTCCTGTCGCCGAACTCGCGACCGGCGCAGATCAGCGCCGCGCGTGCGCAGCAGGACCAGGCCGAAGCGGGCCTGCGCGAGGCCGAGAACCAGGTCGCGCTGGGCGTGCGCAAGGCCTGGAACGAGCTGGAAACCGCGCGCCAGCAGTACGTGCTGCTCGACAGCAGCACCGCCCAGGCACAGGAAAACCTGCGCCTGCAGGAGCTGGCGTTCCGCGAAGGCCAGGCGACTTCGCTGGATGTGATCGACGCGCGGCTCGGCCTGGGCGGCGCCCGTGTCGAGCGCGCACAGGCCGCCTACCAATACGATATTGCGCTGGCACAGTTGCTGGAGGTCAGTGGACAGATGGACCGTTTCGAAGAGTTCCGGCGGCGTGCGGACGAGGTGATCGACCATGAGTGATGTGCTGCACGACAATGCGACGACGCCCCCGGGCAAGCGCCGGTTGGGACCGATCCTGATAGTGGTGCTGCTGGTCGTGGTGGTGCTGGGCCTGTGGCTGGCCTGGCGCGGCCCCGCCGACCAGATCCAGGGCATGGCCGATGCGGACACCATCAACGTGGCCGCCAAGATCACCGCGCGCGTGGCCGAGCTGAAGGTGCGCGAGGGTGACCGCGTGCAGCCCGGGCAGGTGCTGTTCCTGCTCGACAGCCCGGAAGTGGCCGCCAAGGAACAGCAGGCGCACGGTGCATTGGCCGCCGCACAGGCAGTGGCCGACAAGGCCGACGAAGGCGCGCGCAGCGAAGACATCCGCGCCGCTGAAGCGAACTGGAAGCGGGCCGAAGCCGGTGCGACGCTGGCCGAAGCCACCTACCAGCGCGTGCAGAACCTGTTCAACGAAGGGGTGATGACCCGGCAGAAGCGCGATGAAGCGCATGCCCAGGCCACCAGTTCGCGCGAACTGGCACGTGCTGCCCGCGCGCAGTACGACATGGCGTTGGCCGGCGCACGCGAGCAGGACAAGCGTGCCGCGCAGGGGCAGGTGCAGCAGGCGCAGGGCGCAGTGGCCGAAGTCAACGCCGCGCGTGTCGAAGTGGAAGGGCGCGCGCCAGTGGCCGGCGAGATCAACAAGCGTATGGCCGACCCGGGCGAACTGGTGCCGGCCGGCTACCCGGTGTTCACGCTGGTCGACATCGACCGCATGTGGGTGGCGATGAACCTGCGCGAATCGCAGATGCAGGGCCTGAAGGTCGGCAGCAAACTGCAGGGCAGCGTGCCGGCACTCGGACTCGACGGCGAATTCGAGGTCTACTTCATCAACCCGGCCGGCGACTATGCAACCTGGCGTACCACCCGCCAGTCGTCCGGCTACGACGTCCGCAGCTTCGAGGTGCGGGTGCGCCCGGTACGCCGCATCGAGGGCTTCCGCCCCGGCATGAGCGTGCTGTTCGCATGGCCCCAGCACTGAGCCCCGACCACGGCGGCTTCGCCGCCAGCTGGCGGCGCGAACTGTGGTCGCTGTGCGGCAACCGCGCCGATCTGCTGCTGGTCACCCTGCTGCCGCTGCTGATGCTGGTGGTGATGGCCTGGATGTTCACGCCCTCGGTGATGCGCGACATCCCGATCGCCGTGGTCGACCTCGACCACAGCAGTGACAGCCGCCTGCTGCTTCGCATGCTCGACGCCAGCCCCGGCGTGCGCGTCGCCAGCCAGCCGGTGGACCTGGAAGACGCACGTTCGCAGCTGCGCAGCCTGGACGTGTTCGCCATCGTGCTGGTGCCGCGCGACGTTACCCGACAGGCGCTGCGCGGGCGCCAGGGCACGGTGTTCGCCTATTACAACGCCACCTACATGACCACCGGCCAGTCCGCGGCGCGCGACATCGGCGACGCGGTCTCGGCCTGGAACGCGCGCCTGCTGCGCGAGCGCATCGGCCTGCAGGTCGGCCCGGCCAAGCTGCGCGCGGCGCCGATCGCGGTGCAGTCGGACATCCTGTACAACCCGGCACGCAGCTACGAATTGTTCCTGCTGCCGCTGATCTTCCCGGCGGTGCTGTCGCTGGTGCTGGCGCTCGCGGTGGCCGGCAGCCTCGGCCGCGAGATCCGCGACGGTACCCTGCCCGCCTGGCTGGGCCGCACGCCGTGGTCGGCGATTGCCGGCAAGGTCGCACCGTACATCCTGCTGTTCTCGGTGTATGGCGCACTCGGCATCGGCTACCTGGCCTGGCTGCGCGGCGATGGCGTGGCGGGCAGCGTGCTCCTGCTGCTGTTCGCACAGCCCCTGTTCTATCTGGCCACCGCCGCCTATGCGTTGTTCTTCGTCGGCGTCACCCGCGACATGGGCACCGCACTGTCCGCGGTCGGCCTCAGCATCGGCACCGCATTGGCGTTCTCCAGCGCCACCTTCCCGGTGCTGGACGGCCCCCTGTTCACCCGCGTCTGGCACCAGCTGCTGCCGCTCAGCGCCTACATCAAGCTGCAGACCCAGCAGCAGTACATCGGTTCGCCGCTGCTGGTTTCGGTGTGGCCGCTGGCGACATTGCTGCTGATGTCGGTGGTCGCCGGTGGTATCGGCGGCCTGCGCCTGATTGCCTTCGCGCGCACGCCCGAAGCCGCACAACCGGCAGGAGCCGACGCATGAGCGCACTCTGGCGCAGCCTGCGGCAGACCCTGATGGCCGTGCTGTGCGACCGCTACGCGATCGTGGTGATGGTCGGCGCGGTGATCCTGTACTCGTTCTTCTACCCGGCCGCGTACCGTCACCAAGTGGCCGGCAACCTGCCGGTGCTGGTGGTGGATGAAGACCACAGCGCGACCAGCCGCGAGCTGCTGCGCAAGCTCGATGCACTCCGTGTTGCGCGCGTGGTCGGGCAACCGGCGGACATCGACAGTGCCCGCCGGCAGCTGGAAGCCGGCCACGCCGAAGGCATCGTGCTGATCCCGGCCAACCTGGAGCGCGACATCCTGCGCGGCCACCCGGCCAAGCTGGTGCTGCTAGGCAACGGCGCCTACCTGGGCCGTGCCAGCTGGGTGCTGGGCAGCGTGGCCGATGCACTGGGCGCATTCGGGCGTGAGGCGGTGGTCGGCCAGGCCGCCTTCATGGGCGCGCCGCAGGCACCACCGGTCACTCTGGTGCAGCGCCCGCTGTACAACACCCAGGAAGGCTATGGCAGCGCCATCGTGCCCGGCGTGGCCGAGCTGATCGTGCACCAGACGCTGCTGATGGGTATCGGCGTCCTGCTCGGTGGCCGTCGTCTCGCACTTGGCCGGCGCCTGCACTTCGACCTCCCGACCCTGGCCGGCATGGCGTTGGGCTTCGCCCTGATCGGCCTGTTCGGCCTGTTCTATTACGCCGGATTCACCGCCTGGGTGCAGGACTATCCGCGCGGCGGCAATCCGATGGGCCAGCTGCTGGGCGGCACCTTGTTCATCGCCGCCACCGTGGCCTTCGGCCTGTTCGTCGGCAGCTTTTTCCGCACCCGCGAACGCGCCTTCCAGTACATCATCGCCACCTCGATCCCGCTGTTCTTCCTGGCCAACCTGTCGTGGCCGGCAGTGATGACGCCACAACCGCTGGTCTGGCTGGCGCAGCTGCTCCCCACCACCTCGGGCATCAACCTGATGGTGCGCCTGAACCAGATGGACGCCCGCCTGGCCGAAGTCAGCCACGAACTGATCACCCTCACCATCCTGCTGCTGCTCTACGGCAGTCTCGCCACCTGGCGCCTCCTCGCAAAAAAGGGGACGGAGGGGATTAAGTCGTAAGCGGCCGGTTGGGGGGATTGCGACTTAATCCCCTCCGTCCCCTTTTCCTGCAACGAAGAACGCCGGCGCGAGGCCGGCGTTCGGGTACTGCGGTGTGGAAGGGGAAGCGGGGTCTGGCAGCGATCGATCAGCGATAGACGCGTTCGCAACGGCGCTCGACTACGCGGTCGCCGTTCTTCTGCTGGCTGTTACCCTGGATCTGGCGACCGGCCGCACCACCGGCAACAGCACCGGCCACGGTAGCGAGCTTCTTGCCGTTGCCGCCGCCGACCTGGTTGCCGAGCAGGCCACCGATCACTGCGCCGGTAGCGGTACCCGTGATGCGGTTCGGATCGCGCGAGTTGCGCTGCACTTCCACGTTCTTGCAGACCACGCGGCTGCCGTCGTTGAACTTGCGTCCCTCATCGCGCGGCCCATAGGTCTGCGCTCCGGCCACCGACGAAGCCGCCAGCAGGGTGCTCAGCACAAGCAATCGGGTCGAGGTCTTCATGGCCATCTCCTGAGTTCCGGTATGGCCCCAGTGTCCTCCGGCGGTTGGCAACCGGAAGTGAAATGCGCGTGTCCGCCACTTCATCGGCCATCGCGCGTTCAGGAAGAAAATCCGCGCCCATCGCGACCAGCCGTCGCGATGGGCGACGTCTCCCTGCCGGCGTGCTGCCTTGCTAGAACTCTTCCCAGCCCCCGGCGTTGGCCGCCAGTGTCGGTTCGATGCGGGGTGAAAGCGCAGCGGGCCGACGCACCGGGGTGACCGTCGCAGCGACCGCTGCCAATGCAGGGCGGACCACCGCCGCTGCCGTCGCCGCACCCGTGCGGAACACCGAAACCGCCTCGGCCAGCAGGTTGGCCTGCTCTTCCATCGAGCGTGCCGCCGCACTGGCCTCTTCCACCAGCGCCGCATTCTGCTGCGTGGTCTCGTCCATCTGCACCACCGCCTGGTTCACCTGTTCGATACCCGAGCTCTGCTCCTGCGATGCGGCGGAGATATCGGCCATGATGTCGGTCACGCGCTGCACCGAGGCTACGATCTCGCCCATCGTGGTGCCCGCCTGGCGGACCAGCGCCGAGCCGTCGGCAACCTTGCCGACCGAATCCTCGATCAGGCCCTTGATCTCCTTGGCCGCGCCTGCCGAGCGTTGCGCCAGCGTACGCACTTCGCTGGCCACCACTGCAAAGCCCCTGCCCTGCTCGCCAGCACGCGCAGCTTCCACCGCGGCGTTCAATGCCAGGATGTTGGTCTGGAAGGCGATCCCATCGATGACCGAGATGATCTCGGCGATCTTCTTCGACGAGGCCTCGATGGCCGACATCGTGGTCACCACCTGGCCCACCACTTCACCGCCCTGCGACGCAACACCATGCGCGCCGATGGCCAATTGGTTGGCCTGCCGTGCATGTTCGGCGTTCTGCTTCACCGTGGACGTCAGTTCCTCCATCGACGCGGCGGTCTCTTCCAGGTTCGCCGCCTGCTGTTCGGTACGCCGCGACAGGTCGGTGTTGCCCGAAGCGATTTCACCTGCGGCCAGATTGATGCTGGAGGCGCTGGACTGGATGCGGCCGACAATCTGCTTGAGCTGATCGACGGTGGCATTGCAGTCATCGCGCATGCGGGCGAACACGCCGTGGAAGTCCCCCTGCATGCGTACGGTGAGATCACCGCGCGAGATCGCCTGCAGCAGGGTCGAGACCTGCACCAGGTTCTCGTCGGTGGTCTGCATCAGGCGATTGAGCCCGGCCACCATGTCGCGGAAATCGTAGGCGAAGCGATCTTCGTCGCCGCGCAGGCTGAAGTCGCCTGCCGCGGCCGCTGTCGCCAACCGGCGGATCTCGCTGTTGATCGCCGACAGGCTGGACTTGGTTTCGTCCATCGCCTGGGTGATCGCCGCCTTCTCGCCGGGCAGCGGGTCCATGTCCACCGACAGATCGCCACGTGCGTAGTGCTTCATCACCTCGATCAGCCGGTTCTGTACCAGCACGTGCGATCCAACCAGCGCATTGGTCTCATGCACCATGCGCCCGTAGTCGCCGGGGAACGCGCTCTCGTCCATGCGGTAGCTGAGGCTGCCCGCATCGTGCTGGCGCGCCAGCTCACCCTGCGCCGCCATCACCGCCTGCAGCTGTGCCTGCATGCGCTGCATCGACCTGAGCAGCTGGGTCACCTCATCGTTGCCCGAGGCATCGATGACATTGTCCAGCCGCCCGCTGGCGATGCCGTCAGCCAGCTTCACCGCCCCTTCCAGCGGGCGGGTCAGGCTGCGGGTGATCGCCCACGCAGCCAGCGCGCCGAGCAACAGGCTCAGCACGCCGAACACGATCGACAACGTGCCGGTCCAGGATTCGGTTGACCGGTATTCCTCGCGGCTGCGCGCAGTCAGCGCTTCCTGATGCCGCAGCAATGTCGAGATGGCCTCGTTCCACGCGGTTGCCAGCCCGTGCTCGGCGAGCAGTTCCTTGGCCGCACCATCGAAATCACCCGCCTTCATGCGCTCGTGCAGATGCTGGGTGGAGGCATCGGTCGCCTTGCGCGCCGCGTCGATTTTCGCAACCAGGGCATCGCCGGTGGCGTCACGCGGAATCTTGATGTATTTGGCCCAGATACCATCGTAGGTCTGCGACAGCTGCTGTGCGCGCTGATAATCCTGATCGAAATCCTCGCCACGCTTGATCACCATCAGACGCCGATGCATCAACACCGCATTGTTGGTATCCAGCATGTCGTTCAACAGCCGCATCTTCACCATGTTGACGTCCACCACTTTCTCGAACTGGGCGGACTTCAGGTGATTTCCATACAGCACCAGGCCGACGATGGCCACGATGAACAGCAGCAGCAAACCAAACCCGGCACCCAGCCGGGATCCCACTCGGAGGTTGCGTAATGCGAGCATCTCAATTCCCTTGATCATGGCCGTACGATCGGTTGCGGCGCAGGCAAGGGAAACTTTATAGGCCACTATTATTCTATCGATCCAAAACAATTAAACTGTGCAGACAGGCGTGAATTCGGGCCAAACGAGAAAGCGCTATACCCAAATGAAATATCGACACCCCTTCACACACGGACCAATATCACGCCGCCATCACGGATATCGACGCAATCACGGCTTTCCACATTCAGCGGTGATGCGCCCATCAGGAGTTTCATGTCCATACTTCACCTTCAGGTGACATCCAGACCAGTCCAAACGGCGCATCTGAAAGGAACCAGATTCCCTCCTCATCGAGATCCGCCTGGTCTCTTCTGGCAGGCCATGCGCGGCGCAGAACGTCCAGCTGCTCCGCGGTCTTCCCTTCGGCAAAGACGCCATTGGAGGCAAGCTTCAGCCTGCCTTCCACCATCAGTATCTCCAGCATCGAGAAGAACTCCTCCGTCTGCTGCTCGAAGGCCATGCCACGCCCTTCCAGCTCCATGTTCATGTTTCTCCAAAGTACTCCCATGGAATACCCGTAGGAGTAGCGGAGCGTATTACGGGCGGTGTCAGACATCATCTGGAATGCATCTCCATGACGGTGTGGCCTGCAATCGCCGGGGCGTGGCCCAACGTGCGGCTGGTGCGATGGAACGCATCATTCCTGAGGTTCAATGCACTCCCCCTGGGACCGGCGTGACTCCTGGTGCAGGCGCCAAACACAGCCATACGGCGCGCAGTATGGGTTGCCCGGATGTGCTCCGCAAAGCGCGCACCACCGGATCCTCATCCGCGCCCGGAACAACGCTACAGTCCGTACATGACCATCACCCTGCAGATCGAAGGGAGCGCCATCGATGACATTGCCAGCCTGTACGCGGAGATCAACCGCGTGTTCATGGCCGGCGAGGACTGGCAGCTCGGACCGAGCCTGGATGCGCTGGACGACCTGTTGCATGGCGGCTATGGCGCGTTGGCCGGCCATGCGCAGGCCACACTGATCTGGCGCGATATCGCCCACAGCCGCGCGGCCCTGGGCGTGGAGACCACCCGCCAATGGCTGCAGGCCAAGCTGGACACACCGGGCAGCTTCAATACGCAGGCCATTGCCCGCCAGCTGGAGGCGCTGCAACGGGGCGAAGGCCTGACCTACTTCGAGATCGTCATGGATATCTTCGGCGGCCATCCGAACATCACGCTTGTATCGGATTGATGGTAGCGAACTCCAACCAGCGCATTCCCCGGCATTCGATCCACTCAGTGTGCCTGGCTGGCGAAGTAGCGGCTTGCCGGCTCGCGGTACAGCAGGAATGCGCAGTACAACGATACGCAGAAGATCGCACCCAGCATAAGAAACTCGAATGGGCCAGCTCTTTTCATATCGACCAGATTCAGCACCATGGTCTCTAGGAACATGACGACGAACAGTGGGCGAACCCATCCCCAGCGCGCGAAGATGCCCACCCCTACCACGATGCCCGCCAGTCCGTTGAGCACACCGGCAGTGACCAGCACGGCATACGGCAGGGAGTGGTATAGGTTCATCTGCGCCAGCAATTGATACTCCGGCACTTTCGGCCCATAAACCTTAAGCAGGCCGTAGAGGGCCAAGGCACCACCCACCAGCTGGTAGAGCGCGACGATGTAGAGCGAAGGCGGTGCTTCGACGGCGGCCTTGGCCTGCGGATCCTCAGGTGCCGCAGAATGCTGTGTCATCGCTCGCTCCCTGATTGTCGTGGCGCCAGCCTGGCTGCATACCCGAGGCTACACCCCCGCTGCCGAGCCTGACAGCCCCCTACCCTTGGCCACGTCAGCAGGTCCCCAACGCGCGACCCGCTCCACCCGTTACCATGGACGGCCCTGCACCAGCTCCGCTGCCGCCGCCCTCCGGCGCGGCCGGACGCCCTGATCCACGAGTCCCATGTCCAAAGACAAGTCCGCCGAACACACCCCGCTGATGAAGCACAACGGGTGCAGCGTGATCTTAGGCCTAAAGACCGTTGTGCAGCAACGGAATTGACGCCCATCGGGTTGCACGAAATGCTGACGCAACAGTTCCGCAACGGGTAGATCAACTCCCCCTGGGCTCACTCTTCCCGTGGGGCTGGGACGGTTTGTCGTCCAGGACAACACCACTGCACGAATCCCCTTGCCGCTACAGGCGGCCTCAGTGCACTCTGATCCAGACCGGATCTTCAGGAGCTCGATGCTATGCCTGCAATCAAGCGTTCCGAACTTCGTTATGAATACAGCTGGAAAGTCTTTGAAGGCGACAATCCTAAGTTGATAGCGGACGACGCAAACCACCTCAGCCGCAATGAGGGCTATGAGATGTTGCTCTATCTCAACAGCCTGACAGGCAAAGATGGCGCTGATCTCCCTGTCAAGACACGTCTCATTGTCGAGTGGATGCTGAAAGAGCACTTCAAGTCCACTGCACCCGGACGCCAGACCGTTACCACTTGGGTGGTGGACAACTGGAGTCGGTTGTCGCCTCATTACCCAGGGTGAGGCGATCCAGGCGAGGGCGTCGCCCCCCGCCATTTCCAGCGGAGGAAAGTTGCTGGGGCGCATTAGCAGCTGGAAGGAAGCAGCTTCCGCTCATTGATGGCTTGGCCCTCTCCCCCGACTATCGGCCCAGCTCAGGATGCACCCCGTCGCACCTGTTGCGACGAATTCCGGATATCGTGCGGATATGTGACGTAGGGGGACGTATATGGATCATGAGTATGTGGTGCTCGGCGGTGTCAATCGGGCGCAAATCGGGAAGTATCTCGCCCGGACTGCGTCAATGGTTTCAGGGCTGTTGGTTTGGGCGCTCCTAGAAGCCGTAGACCTCGCAAAGGGGCTTGGGCTCGGCGCAAACCTGCCGCCCGTTATCCTCTCTCTAGTTGGTGCTGGCACGGTCTATACCGTTCTATATCTGATCTTCCGCCGCTGGATGTGGCGTGTGCCGCTTGTTGCCGGATGGTTGAAGGTTGCGGACCTTTCGGGAACTTGGATCTGTGAGGGCCATCCATTTCCACGCCCTGACTCACTCGCCATTGATTGGCAGGGAACCATGACGATCACCCAGGATTGGGACAAGGTGCGCATCCACCTCGATGCCGGCTTGTCCAAGTCCAACAGCGATGTTGCTGGGCTCGTTTCCGACCCCATCGAAGGATTTGTTCTCCTTTATAGCTACCGCAATGACCCCAAGCCCGGCCATACAGAGCTCAATGCGCACCGTGGCTTTGCAAAACTGGTCTTTTCTAAAGATCTAAAATCTGGCAAGGGTGACTATTTCAACGGTGACGGGCGCCACTCGTCGGGCACCCTCACACTTCGGAGGCAGTAATGGCAAGGACTGTTGATGAGCGCATTTCTGCACTGAAAGCGCGACGTCGTGGCGAAGATCGAGTGGGCCTCATGGCGCAGGATAGCGCTGCGATGGCCAAGTATGTAGAGAAGATTTGGCAGCAGGAAGCCTGGGAGACAAGGGCAACCACCAAGCCCAACACTCGCTACGTCTTGGGTGCGATGCAGGAGGTCGACGCAGACTACACTCGCATAAGCACGGAGACCGCCCTTCGCGTGGCGAAGCAGCTAGGGAACCGCATCGAACAGTTCAAACTTGAGTTTCACCTGCAAGGTTCCGTGCCGCTCAATGTGCACATTCGCGGCGTTAGCGATGTGGATCTTCTTACTCTGATCTCATCGCAATTTTTAAGCTACGACCCTGGCGGTCTGCGTGCAGCATCAGGCTCCTACTACCCCACCGCCCTAACGTCGTTGCAGCAACTGAGAGACCTGCGCGCACAAGAGGAACCCGCGCTTGAAAGAGCTTTTCCGGCCGCGACGGTGGATAAGCAAGGGAGCAAAGCGATCAAGATCTCAGGCGGCTCCCTTCCCCGCTCAGTCGACGTTGTGCCTTCCCATTGGTATGACTCTGCCGATTACCAACGCACTGGAGCATTGCATGATCGGGGGGTCATCATCTTGGACAAGAAGAACAATGTCACGATGACCAACTACCCGTTCAAGCACATCAAGGAAGTTTCAGATCGCGACCTCGTCGCCATGGGTTCTTTGAAGAAGGCCATTCGACTCATCAAGAACATCAAGGCAGACGCCGATCGGGACATCGCGCTTCCAAGCTTCGACCTTGCTGCCATCATGTTCCACGCCGACATAGCTGCATTGCGGACCGGACATTCGTATGAACTCGCCATCTTGGCGGAAACTCAGCGTCATCTTGACGACCTGTATCATCGTCCCGATTACGCGAAGCTTTTACTCGTGCCCGATGGGACGCGAGTCATCTTTGACAGTCCAGCCAAGTGGAGCGCCTTGCTGACCCTTTCTTGTGAAGTGGACAGGCTTCTTGAGGCCGTCGCAAATGAAAACAGCATCGGACTACCTGCGAACAACCATGGCGACCGACGCCAGCTCGTCAAATCCATTCGCTTATGACCGGCATGGCATTCCCGAGAGGGAGTGCATTCGCGGGCGAAGCTTTTTCACCCACCCCAGCCACTCGTCGCCTGCAGCTTTTAACGGCTAGCGACACCAGAGGTCCTTGAGGGGAGCGAACATTGGCTCGGGGAGAATCGACCGACACCGAGAAGCTGATCAGCCCCGCATATTCATTTATGTGAGACAGCGCACAGTCAAACACCTTGCCGTTATTCAAATAGCTGTTTGGATGAAGATCTATTCCACTACGACAAGGAGCTTTATGCCATCCCCTCAACTTCGAATCGCCTCCAGGCTACTGGGGCATCTGCTCTGGCAAGCACCGACGAGAGAACTTCCTGAGCGCATGGAGGATGTCCAGCACGCATGGGATGTTGCCGGCGCACTACTGCAACTGTCACGGGAGAGCGAACCATCGGTTGATGAAGGGACAAGCAGTCCTGCCGCGCCCTCTCTTCGACCAGACCTGAGAGCCAGTCCGACCATTGCTGTGCGGCGCTCTATCGTGGACCGCAGCGCCCTGCCGGTGATTCCGAGTTCTGTAGAGCAGTGGCGCGCTAGCCGAGCGAAGAAGAAACCGACGCCACAGGAAGTAGACGAACGAAAGGGCCCTACCTTCCACTAACGCGGCCGGCCCAGCTTACGGGTAAGGAAAGCCCCGCAGACTCGGGGCTTCTTGCGTTTCTCAGCGGCCCAAGCGGGGCCGCCGCGTTGGAGCGGGGGGCTCAGGGACCGGTTGTGGAGCCAAGTCCCCAGACTCCAACCCTCCCTCCTGCATGGACCACTCAACCAGCAGTTCTGAGCACCGATGCTCCAAGGCCTCCACACGACGAACGACTTCTGCCTCGCAGCGGATCCTGACCTCGTCGGTCGCGCCCTCCCGGACCCGCTTAAGTTCCGTTGCCCGCTTGTCCAAGGTTGCCAGGCGTCGGCCCCGACGGGCCTCCCAGTCATACGCCATCCAGTCTCCAACAGGACGCGGACAATCGGCGTTGAACTTCTCCCAGGCCTGCTCGGCCATGTGGAACAGACGCTCCGCTCTGGTCACTGCTGCTACGCGCTTCGCAAAAGCGGTCAAGCCCAGGCGGAGCTGCTGCAGCCGGTCAATCACCGAGCGCAGGTGGCGTCGGATCTCCGGCCCATCCACCAGTGAGGAGAGGCCGGACACCCAATGGTTGACCACCCTTTCGGTGTTAGGGAGACGCAAAGCCGGACTCAACGCCAGCACATCACGCAGCTCCAGGGCGACCTCATCGACCAGCTCCTCAACCGAAGCCACAGGCTGCTCTGGCTCCGCCTTGGGGCGTTGAAGCCCCAGCCCCAAAGCGGAAGCCCAGATACCGGAGATGCCTTCAATGCGTAGGCCAGTCCCTGCTTGGTAAGACGCAGTGGAGCGACGACGTTCCTGTCTGGCTTGCTCCGCGCTGTGTCCGGATGGCGTGGCAATGGCGCGCCCTTCTCGCCTGGCCTGTTTGATGGTCGCCTGGAATAGGGCTTCGCTGTCCTCAGCAATCTGCTCATTGGCCGCTGCGCGGTCGGTGGTCACTCCCCGGCGCTCCAGAGCACTGGCGTTCTTTCCCACATGCTGGGTTGCCGGCCGCGTCAGCGCAATGGCCTCGACCAAGTCACCGCGAAGCATTGCATCTTCTGCCTGCACCTCCAGACGCCGGTGATCAACGCGAGCGTCTACGCCTGCCTTGGCGAGGTGAGCATTGGTGAGCTCGGCCACCGTTGCCCTCACCCACTCTATCTCGCCGCGCCCACTTACTCCACCGTCAAGCTCTCGTGTTTTTTCTCCGAGGCCTTCGGGAGTCATGCGCCTGGTTGTGGCGAGGATGTGGGCGTGGTGGTTCAATCCATCGCGAGTGCCTGGCGAATGGACGCTTGCCTGCAATGCAAAGCCGTAGCGACCCACTAGGGCCTCGGATATGGCTGCGGTTAGCTCGGACCGCTGGGTCTCGTCCAGTTCGTGTGGCAGCGCCACTTCGAACTCTCGGGCGACGGTGCTATTTTTGCGATTCTCCGCGACCTCCGCCGCCGGCCAGAGCTCGCTAGGCACAAACGCCCACTCTGGGGCACCATCCGGTGCGAGGCAGATAGTCTCCACCACGCCCCCGCGATGGCGGTAGTCGTGGCGGCGGCCGGTGAGGTGGTCAACTAGTAGAAGACCGGCGCGATACGCAGCGGCGGCAACCGATGAGTCGCCGCGCGAGCGGCTGAACGTCTTGACACGAGCGTGGTAAATGGCCATGCAGGCTCCGATGTGGACTCTGCTCTTTATGCCTCGGCTTTTTGCTTTGGCAAGCGCATCGCGCTCGGGGTCCAAGGGGCGAAGCCCTTTGCGCACGCAATGTCGAAGACATTGCCTAAGTGCGCTCTTGCATTTCGCTTTGAGCCGCTGATTTTCAACCGCCAGCAGCTATACGGCTACGTCATGGAACGAATCCGCCAGCATCCTTGACGACACTCATTTCTCTGCTTGACTGAGCGTGTATCCGCAGGAGATCCATATGAGCGCCATTGACCATTACCAAGACCGCATTGCCCGCGCCACCGAACGACTCGCGCAGCTACAAGCAAAAGACTTGCTGGCACGGCAGAAGCGAGACAGCAAAGCAAAGGACCAAGAAAGGCGCGAGCAAGCCAAGCGGCGCAAACGTATCGCGGACCTCGCGACTCTAGCTGGCGCGGACAAGATCGATGACGATGAGCTACTCGGGGTACTTTCGAATCATATGGCCGCCCGAGCCGCCCCATCAGTGCGTCAGTTCGCCGTCGAGTGTGGCACGCTCTTCCTTGAAGATGACATCAAGACTCGTCGAAACCCTCACTAGCACGGCGGGCTGATTGCAGGCCATCGATCAATAGGACCTCTCCAGAATCAGGAAGTTAGCTACAAGCCAACCGTAGCGGCTACTCAGTGCATCGGCGATCCGCCCCTCGTCCTCACATTCCACTGTGCATTCATGCGGCAGGTTCAGGTGCTCCCCGTCCGCCTCCCACTCAATGCTTCCCACCCGATAGATCGCCATTCGCCCCTCCTCTACCCTTCCAATTCCAACATGCCCTGCATGGCGTGGGCCGCGCTTCGACTTAGAAGTTCACGGGCACGATGATGGGAGTCGGTCCCTGGTGCACGCCAAGCGTCAAGGCATCGTAGCTATTAAAGAATGTTTCGAAAATGAACCGCTGAGCTTGACCGTTGAGGTCCAGCAGGTCGATTTCAGCCGAACCCAGCAACCCGCCCCGCTGCGGCCCGCAATAGCTCACAATCTTCTCAAAAACGACCACTTCGTCGATTTTTCCAAATCTAGCCTTGAACAGCGGCGAGCAAATGACGTGCTTGCAGGGGGCTTTGCTATCGAAATCGGGCGCTCGTTTGCGCGGGTGCGGGTGGCCGCATATGACACCCAGAACAGCCCGACTATCGCCCAGAGACTCTACAAACCTGTAGAGCGTGGTCGATATCGTATTTCCGTAGCGATCCTTTAGGCTCTTAATACTGCCAATAGTTGGCGCTACTGATAGTGCCTCTTGATCAAACCGATCCCTGAGGAAAAGCAAGCGACCTGCGGCATAGTTGGCCTCCGCTTCAATCTTCTCGTGGCAGCCCTGACTGATGGTGTGCTTGTTGTCGCCATGCATCAGATCCTGATGCCAGGGCAACAGGCTGTGCCCCACCTCGTGCGCCTCATTCCAGCGGTGCTTCAACGGAGGAAGGGAACCGTCCAGTAGAATCTTCTTTGTATCCGGCAAGTAAAGCGCCTGAAGCGACATTTTCTTGATAGCGTCAAGAAGGATCGTAGGCCTTTCAAATACTTGTATACCTGCAACACGAATCCTATGGATGACCTCAGCGGCCAAGCCAGGATCATTGGCAGCGTAATAGCCCAAATCAAGCCTTAGAGCCTCCCGAACATCCTCCAGACGAAGTGGAGGCTCAGGATTCCCTAGCTCTTTCAGGACTCGAGCAACCCGCCGATCAATATCCGCAATGGTCCCTTTGCCGATCTCGGTATTCGTCGCCACGTCACTCCCTTAACAAAACGACAGTTCCGCAGCTTACTTCTTCTCAGAAAGAACGGCCACAAAGGCCTCTAGAGCGGTTCGCTCGCTAGGCGACAAGGTCTGAGCCGGGTTAGACCTAGCCGCGAATCTAACGCTCTCCTCTCTCAGCTGATCTTTCATGCCGCCTGTGAGGCCAGCAATAGCATAGAGATTTTGCGCGGGAAGATTAAAGAACTGCGCCAGCAGATGGACGCTGCGTGGCTCTGGCTGATGATGTAGATCATCCTCAATCTCAACAAGCTCGCCTATCTCAATGCCCGAGCTATCAGCCAATTCCTCCACGGTCAAACCACGCTCTCGACGCATCAACTGAACAAAACGACTAAAAGCAACATTTAGCGGAGCGGAAGCGTTGGCACTTGGCGCAGACAACGTTGGCGATGGCTTTGCGCCAGCGGATTGACGAGAGTCGACCGAATCGGCAATAGACGAGAGCTGGTGAAGCCCTGCACCGAAGTCCAAGTCGATATCACGTTCCAGATCTGCCATTCGTGACAACCAGTCTGACGAAAAATTCAAGTTCATTTTTTGCTTGCTCGCCATGTCTAGTCTCCGGCAATGATGTCAGCTTGGGCGACTGTAGCTTCGAAATAATCCATCGTGGCATGCGGCAGGCCGCTACCAAGATTAGTCATGCCCCGACTGGTGTAAAACCCGCGTGATTGCGGCAGCGCGTGCAAACCGATGCGCCCTTTGAAGCCCAAGGCCCGGCTATACCTAACCGCCAAGGCAAGGAGCATCGAGCCTACGGCGAGGAACCTAGGAGCACCGAAGGCTCGCAGATTCCACGGCGCTACCTCCAAGTATTCAATATAGACAAGGTCCATCCTCGCCTGCTCGCTGATTTGGCAACGGTGCTCAACCGTATCAAGAAGCATCAGTCCCTGAGTGTGCCCGTCGCAGCGAATGGCAAACCCCTGGCTGCTCAACAAACCTGATCGCCGCTCCATCATTTGGCGCCAGTTCCAATGCTCATGCTCCTTAGGGGGGAGCTGCAAGGCCCCTCGCTGAGTTCGGCGCAGCTGCGCAACATAGGGACGCCAAGCGTTCTGCCAGTCGTCCAAGTCCGCCTCACAGATCCCCTCAACCACCTCAACGTCAACCCCAGAACCATCAGCACGCTGCAGTTGCGATGCAGGGGGGCTCATAGCATGACCACTTCCGCTTTGTCCTTCGTCTTCTCATCTTCGAAGAACAGCTTGTCGCCTTTATCCAGCCGCAACTCAACGACTTGATAAAGCTTGAGTGCCTGCCTAAGAACGGATGTCTTGCTCAGATCCTTCTTCTCGCAGAGCTCTTCTAAGACCGCCATCTCAGCATCGGTCAGATTCAGAGTCATGGTTTTCTTCATTTTCACACACGGTAGTTGCCGCCCTGTGGCTAGCCTATCCAAACAAATTAGCCATGTCAAGGCTATCTTTTGGCTATTTTTTAGCTATCCTGTGGCCACCAAGCAGCTTCCTGCGAAGTGGAGAACAGAAGTGAACAACGCACCCGAACCCTTTAGCTCCTCGCACGTGTATGCCTTCGACGTAGCCGATCAGTCGCTGCGGTTCCAACACTTTTCCACCCCTGACCCGATCCTGACCGGCGCTCAGGTTCTGACCATCGCCGGCAAGCGTCCGGCAGCCGAGCATCTGTTGTTCCAATGGCTCCCTGACGGCGGCATGGAAGAGATCCGCCCGACCGAGACTGTCGACCTGCGCAACCCGGAAGTGGAGCGCTTCGTGGTCTTCAAGAGCGACCGCGCATTCCGCTTCCTGGTCGACGATGAGGCCAAGGATTGGGGCGCTCAGTTCATCAGCGGGCAGGTGCTGAAGAAGCTTGCCCAGGTAGCGCCCGGCTCGCATGACGTCTTCCTTCTTTCCGTTGATGGGAATGAGCGAATTGAGGACGACCAGCTGTTTGACCTGGCGGCACCTGGCGTCGAACGGTTCGTAACTGCGCCCGTAAAGATCGAGATCTTCGTCAACACCCGCTCGACGTTGGTGAGCAAGCGCCGCCTCTCCTATTGGGAAGTGGTTCGCCTCGAACACCCGGAAGCTGGCCCCCACGATGCCAACACGGCCTACACCGTGTCCTATGCGGAGGGCCCGCCTTCCAACCCCTCCGGCAACTTGCTCGAGCATCAAACCGTCAATATCAAGCAGGAGATGGAATTTTATGTCGTCCCCACTGATAAGTCGTAGTCCCGAGCTTCAACGCCTCCGAGACGAGGGGTTTGATCTTGAGATCCGCGAGAACCACTTGATGGTCAAGGGCGTTCCATACGTCACCGAAAAAATGACGGTGGAGCTTGGAACCCTGGTCATGGCGCTCAACCTGGTGGCCGATGTCGCTCAGTCGGCACCAGACCACACCAGCTCATTCATCGGGGCGATGCCCTGCGACTCCTTTGGCAACCCACTGACGAAGGTGGTCAATAACACGGATCGCAGGCAAATCGCTCCGGAGATCTGGGTCGATCACATGTTTTCGTCCAAACCGCGCCGTGGGCACTACTTGGGCTACTACGAACAGGTGACCACCTACGCAAAGCTGTTGTCGTCCCACGCCCAGGCCATTGATCCGCTGGTGACCGCCACCCCGTTCGCCCCACCCTCCCCAGAACCGGAGGAATCAGTCTTCGTCTATGAGGACAGTGCCTCTCCCCGCGCGGGCCTTTCCGTGCCAACGGCACGGCTCTGTGGCCAACGTATTGCCATCGTCGGCCTGGGCGGGACGGGCGCTCACGTTCTTGATCTCGTGTCCAAAGCTCCCGTCGCCGCCATCGACCTCTTCGATGGCGATCGATTGGAGCAGCACAATGCGTTCCGATTCCCTGGCGCGATCCCTCTCTCGGTCCTCCGTGACGCCCCATTCAAGGTGAACTACCTCGCCAGCGTCTATGGCGAGATCCACACGCGCATCAAGCCGCACGCGACCATGATTACGGACGCCAATGTCGAGGCACTGGCAAGCTATGACACCGTGTTTCTCTGCGTTGATAACGGAGCAGTTCGAGCCCTCATCTCGGACAGGCTAGCGACGTCTGGAACCGTCGTTATCGATACCGGCATGGGGGTTCGCATGAACGACGGCAACGAAGTCTTCGCGATCGTGAGAACGACCTTACTGGACGAGGACAACTGGAACGAGGCTAAGGCGACGTTGCCATTGAACGAGGGAGGCGCTGACGATCTTTACAAGAGCAACGCCCAGGTCGGCGCGCTCAATTCTCTCAACGCGGTCATGGCTGTCGAAGCATGGAAGAAGCACCTTGGATACTACTCTTCTCGCGCCCGGAGCTACCTGACCACCTACACCACTCATTCAGGAGCCATGGGGCTGTCGTCAGGTGGGCGATGAAGACCTCTCGATACGCCCACCGGTTCGTTGAGAGCTTCCCCCGGCCATTGGAAGAGGGTGTTGTATACATATCGACCCGATTCCCGTGCGTGGCGCATTCATGTGCGTGTGGTTGCAAGCGGGAGGTAGTCACCAACCTCTCGCCGACGGACTGGAAGCTAAGCTTCGATGGCGTGGGCGTCTCGCTCCACCCATCGATAGGCAATTGGCGCTTTCCTTGCCGCTCCCACTATTGGATAAAGGGCGGCGCAGTGGAGTGGTCGTATGACATGACGGAGGAAGAGATCCAACGAGGACGGCGGCGCGACCTCAGGGCAAAGGATCGCTACTACTCCCCTCCTGCAGCTCCAGCCCGGCCGACCAAGCCAGCCCCAGTGGAGTCAAGCCCACCTCATACGGAGACAGGATGGGTATCCCGACTCAAGAGATGGCTCGGGGCGTGATGCCATGCCCCGCCCTCTCGGCATTTAATCAAGCAGCCTACAAGAAGTGGACCGCCAAGCCGTTGGGAGAGCGAGTCCTGAACCAAGACTCTGTCGTATTCGACGCGCTCCATCCGTTTTACATACCACCGTCCAAGCCTTGTCCTACGTTGGATGGAACTCGCGTGAACAAATCGATAGACACTCGGCACGGTCATCCGTCACGCCTTGGCCGCCATACTATCCCTTGGAAGTGAGAATATGAATCAAAATGACAAGAGCTCCACCGGCCCCCTGCTGACGCGAAAGGACCTTCAGCACGATTATTCCTGGAAAGCTTCGGAGGGCGACAACCCCCACCTGGTCGACTTCCCCGACGACGTTCTTTTGAACCGACGCGAGGGCTACGAGATTCTGCCCTTCATCAACCGGTTTGCTGCCAAGCACAACCTCAAGCAGAAGCGGTCCGGTCTAAAGACAGAGTGGCTCATCCACGAAAAGCTTCCGTCCGATGTCCGCAGCCACAAGAAGGTCCGCAGGTGGCTCGAGGAAAACTGGAAGGCCTTTGACGACGAATGGAACAAGAAGGTCGCACGCGGGGATATCCCCTGATACCCTGCCACGACCGGTGCTGAAGCAAGACCGGGAGCGCGACCGCTATCGCGCTCCTTGGTTATCCAAGAACGGGAAGGACGTGCTTCCGCGCCAAGAGACAACGCCTTCAACGCCGGGCTAAAGTCAGGCCAGCATGATGTCGTGCACGTCTCGGAGCGAGGCCGCGAAGGACGCGCCGGCGTCTACGAGCACATCGCGCTTTGAGAGCTTTCCAAATGAAAGACCTGTCATCTTCTCAATGGCAGCCAATGGGCGCTGCTGGTTCTCAAAGTCACCAAACACGAACGCAGGCTTGAGCTCTGCCACCGCCTTTGCCTGAGAAGCCACATATCCCGTCGCGGTAAGCTGGCCGGTCTCATCGTGCAGAAACGCAATGACCTTCCAGAACCGAACCGGTATCTTCACCCCCTTCACCACCGGGTCGTTGCTCGCGAAGACTGGCCCCGTGAAAACGCACACCCGCATCTTGTCGCCCTTCGTATGGTCAAGGATTTAGTCTTCAATGCCACCCCACAGTCCCGCATTGAAGTTCCGGACCTGGGGCACCGCATTTGTCGCGTGGAACGTGTCGGCGTCCGCCTGGTTGGCCACTTTCTGGGTTCCCCAATCGGGGTCCATTCGCCGGGTCATATGACCGCGACTAAAGAAGCCATCGCGCTCATTTCCATAGACCTCTTTCAGTATCTGATATTCCAAAGGGATCCGCGGATCAAACTTCCAGACATCTCCCCGATCAACCTTCTTGAACTTAGAGCCATCGATGTTGCAGGCACTAAAGATGGGCATCCGCCTTGATTTCGACACCGCCGTTGAGAAATCCTCTCCGACGTGCACAGACCTCACGCGGTCCAGGGCAATGCTTGCGGCGCTGCAGCTATCCTCAAGCTCATAGCCGTGCGCCTATCAAAGACAGATAAAGCCCCTTCGCAAGCCTGGCGACACTCCCCAGCCGCCAACGAACGCGGCCTCCATAACCAATCCAGCCCCGAATGTCGGAAAGACTGCAACAAGCTCTTAGGCAAATCGATGGCAATCGGTATATTTACCTAACAATCCAAATGCGCCATTTATCGCGCGTTCAGCCACGAAGTGCCGTTTGGGGGCGTTTTGTTAGGCTAGATTTTTTAAACAGTATGGTAATGACTCCACGAATGACGCCAAGAGGAGCAGTGAAGCCCTTGCTGGGCCTACG
Organism: Stenotrophomonas maltophilia; assembly: GCF_002138415.1. Classification (NCBI taxonomy): domain Bacteria; kingdom Pseudomonadati; phylum Pseudomonadota; class Gammaproteobacteria; order Lysobacterales; family Lysobacteraceae; genus Stenotrophomonas; species Stenotrophomonas maltophilia. The sequence goes on along the minus strand of NZ_CP015612.1, from coordinate 1,341,871 downwards.
ATCCGCGCGAAATATTGCGCCAGAATAAATCACCGAGATCTTTGAGTTGTTAGGCAGCCCTGAAGTTTGCCTAAGGAGAAAAATAACTGTTGATTTTCGATTGACGGATCTGAACGGCGTCGTATGACTACTTCCATTGTAAACAATGGAAGCAGCGCAGTGACTCACCCCGCCACGAAACTCCTCGCCGACTACATCGACTCTCCGTCTGGCACTCTCATCCTAGAAGACCTCCGAATCGGCCGTGTCCGTTTCGGGAGGATCGTCATCCCTAGCAGGGAGGCCGCATTCAACGCTCAGGACCTCATCAACACGGCGTGCAACAAGACTGCTCGTGCCCGCAGCGGCAAGCATGGCACGCGCTACAGCGAACCGCTTCCGCTGGGAAGCCCGGCGCGCCTGCTGTCGATAGAGATGGAGGACTACGCCAAGCATCAGCGTCGACGCTTCCTGAAAACTGGCACAATTGAGGACTCAACGCGGACATTGCGATTGCTGCTTCTGACGTGCGGCGACATACCGGTGTCCCACATTGACCATACGCATATTGATCGCGTGTGGGATCTACTGCGTTGGGCTCCTTCTGCGATCTTCAAAAACCCGGAACTTAGCAAGCTGAGCTACGAGGAGGTCATCGCCAGAGGGCAAGCCATGAACGTTCCAGGCGTGTCCCGAGCCACACTGGAAAAGCACACCCGTTTCCTGACTTCGTTCTTCAACCGCTTGGTCGCCACTCGCGCCATCCCCAGCACGCCGCTCGCCGCCATGGGAAAGGTCAAGAAGGACCTAACCATTGATCCCAAGGTCAAGAAGGCCGAGCGATTCTTCGACTCCGAAGACCTGCAACGCATCTTCGACCCCGAGCACTTCGCCGCTTGGGCCAGTAAATGGCCGCATCGATGGTGGGGACCGATCCTAGGGCTCTACAGTGGCGCTCGGGTCAATGAACTTGCCCAGCTCAAACGCAGCGACATTGTCCAAGAGGGCGGCGTCTGGTGCATCGCCATCCAACCAACCGTGGACGAAGACCTGGCCCGCAACGACGGCATCCGGACCCGTCAGACGGTCAAGGGCAAGTCTGCCATCCGCCGCATCCCAATCCATCAGGCCATTTTGGACGCAGGGTTCTTGGACTACCTCGAAGACCTCAAGGCGACCAAACACCCGCGCCTCTTCCCTAACCTTTCCGCCGGCGTGAACCAGACGACCGGCGAGACCAACGCCCGCTACTCCCAAGGGCTGCTCAACCAGTTCAGCGTTTACATGAAGCAGCGAGGGTTCCCAAAAGGTGTCGGGTTCCACGGCTTCCGCCACACTTTGGCTACCAACCTCCGACACGCCCGAGTTCCGTTGGAGGACATCGCCTCCATTACAGGCCACACGGCACGGCAGGAGTTCCCGGTGCTGGAAAAATACACGCAGACCGCTAACCCGCTGGAGCGACCACGCCAACTAGAGGCGCTCGCACTCTTCCAACCACCGGTGACCATGCCGAAGTATCAGCGGGGCCAGTTCAAGAAGCAGTTGGGCAAGGATGCGAAGTTTTATCCTTGACGGATACGGCGTGGCAGACGCATTGCTACTCTTCCGATCTGATCCCTGCTGCTACTTTGTCTCTATGCGCCAGCGAATCGAAGAATGGAAGTCGATCTACGACACGGACGACAATGCAATCACCAAGGCCCTTTCCAAGCTGGCATGGGACCTGGCCGCCTTCACATGCATCGTCGAGATGGTCCGCCAGGCCCCGGATGAAGGCGAAGGCAAGCGGCTCAATGGCATGGTCCTGGAAATGCTGGTAACCGGTTTCTGGAACAACATGATGCAAGGGGTCAGACGGCTGGCCGAACCCGGCCCAATCCGGGGGCCGAAAGCCGTTTGCTCACTCGGTGGACTTCTTCAGGACGCCAGGGCCGCCCGCCCTGGAATCACCCGCAGGGTGTTTGTGGAGGACATCGCTGGCTTGGACTACGATTTCGAAGCCATCGAAGAACGCCACTGGGCACACGTTCTTGCGCAACGGGAGCCAGGCTACATGAACATCCCTCGCGAGCTCGACAGCGAACCCTCCCGGCAACGGCATGTCCTGTTCGACCAGTTGAGCGGCGTGCTGCCCGAGAACCGAACTCCGGACGATCTGATTAAACCGGAAGTTTTTGACGGGCTTCACCAGAGACTCGCCCGATTAGACGGTGTGGTTCACCATGTCCACGTTCAAATCGCGCATGCCGGAACCGAGTTCAGCAGGACTGGGAGACAGCTTCAGCAGTGGAACCTAACGGATGCGCGGGGCTCTCTAAAAGAGCTTGCCCAGATCGCGCAGCTGGCTGGAGACTGGTTCTGTTACAGCGGGGTCGGAAGCATCCTCCCCCACCCTCAGTTTGATCAGTTCGCCCACATCAATCAGGCGTTCTACACCGGCGACCTCGCTCCGCTTCAAGCCATCTGGGACAACTTGGAAAGAGAGATGGGCCAGTGGCATGACGTGGACCTTCAAGCTCTTTGAGGACAGCGCGGATCAGCCGCCCGTGGACGAGTGAGTATTGGCATAACATAGCCGAGGCTGCGCCAATGATGCCTTGCGCCTGGCGATTAGTGGTGCCTCTACGCCCCCCCTTGAGACTTACACGCAGGCCTCAAGCCCATTCCGTAAACGCCAAGATGCTATCCATTTGTCTAAGGATTGGCTCCTTGCCGAGCGCCTTTCTCCAGAACTTCTCGCGCTCATCATGCTCGCCAGCGCCTATCCACTCGACCACCCGAATGCTCTCCGGCGAACGCCGCTCCAGTAGCTCGTTGAGGTGGGTGTCCAGTCCTGAGTAGCCGAACAAGATGACCTCTCCGGACTCGGCCAAGGCCAGCTCGAGGTGTTCCCAGTAGCTTTGCAACAGGGGCGACGCTGCGATGACCGTTGGCTTATGCTTAACGTGCGTCAGCACAATGTGGGACCCCACTACATCGTCGTCGCCACCAAGCTCGCCTTGCGTCAGCTTTCGCACAGTTTCATCTTGATCGACGAACAGCGGCGAGCCATGTAGATGAAGGTAGTAGCCGAACGTCCGGCCCCACTTGCGCTCGAGGTTCTCGGGAGCGAAGCCGCTCGAAAGCATGCCGTCTACGAGCGCGCCGCCGTAGCCGTTCAAGACGTGCGCTTCAATCATTCGCTGATACAGCAGGTTGTCGTAGTTGAGCGTCGCAACGTGTGATTGAGTCTCGTGAAGAAAGGCGGCCAATGGCCCAACGAACTCGATTGGCAGGACGACCTCTCGCTGATGAAACTGGAGCGCCGTCTGGTAAAGGAACTTGCGCACGGCCGCAGGGAAGCGCTGCCCATGTTGACTGAGCCAGTGAGCGCCACCTTGGCTCATACGATCCAGGAAGTCACAGGACGAGACCACCAACTGAAGAGCGTCCAAGTCATCCTCGCCGTGAGGACGCTCGGTGTCTCCATCATCAACCAGGCAGCACCTGACAAGCGCGCGCGTTTCTTGGTCGAAGATCCCCTCTCCGTCCCAAGCACGACCGATGGCGTCATCCAAGCTAAACAGCCCAGGGTCAAGCGCCATTCCTAGACCATTCCCGAAAATCAGAGTCTTCCGCATCCATTGCTCCTCTGGCAAACCGCTGACGGTCTTGAGGAAGCATTATCGGCTTGGATTTTGAAGTCTTTAGCCCAGCCACCAGACTTCCCACAGCCACTGAGATATGGCCCTGGATTGACAGGTGTAGTCGGTCAGATAACAACCATGATGTAACTAGCTAGAGGGCGTGGCAGTCCTGTCCCATGCCCGCTTTGCCCACCCAAGGACGATTGCGGGCACCACGATGACGGGCAGGCTCCACAGGAAGGCGACGTAGAAGGCTGCGGTGGCGACCTCTCCGTAGGCAGGGTGCTCCGCAAATTTCAAACCAAGCACGGCACAGGCAACGACGATCGCTAGCCCTACCCCAGCCCCCACAAGTGCGCCTTTGAAGAACCCTCCTTTGCGGGGATACGGGATTCTCCCGGTCCTGACGTGCCACGCCCACAGTCGCTGGGCTCGCAAGTGCAGCATCAAGCAGAAGACCAAGAAGCCAAACATGGCCGCTCCGCCGCCGCAGTAAACCACACCCATCAAGTGGCCGCTTTTTAGGCCGTCGAGCCCAGCCCCCAAAAACAACAGCCCGATGGGACCCAAGATGGTAGCCGGCAGAATCAGGGCGGCCGGCCCTGTCGGCGCGTAAAGCACCGGGTTCGAAGCATGACGGTTCATTTCTTGTCCTTTTCCGAGAGTAGCAACCACCCGACCGCTGAGCAGGCGGGTGGCAAGAGGTAGATGCCGCGTCAGCCCGCGCCTGTTCCCTCATCAACCATGTTGACCAGCTCCCATCCGTCTCCTGCAGGACGGAACGTCATTCGCATCTTCAAGCGCATCTCCTTGGCCTCAGGTGTGGTCGGCTGGCCACCGATGTAGCCAATCGCTTCGACTTTCCCCGTGGCCTGGCACTCCCGGCCCCCGTTCGGCTGCTTCTCGCACTCCAGCTTCAGGCCGTTGGCATCCGTCACTTCCAGTCTCCACGACCGCTGCAAGGTGGCCTGGCGACCTTGCTCGGTGAAGAAACGCTCGACTGCTTTGACCGCATCTTCTTCGCTCGGCGCAGGCTCTGAGCCGCAGGCCGACAAGGTCAGCATCAGGACACGTGCCGAGAACCACTTCCATTTGTTCGTTTCCATCACGACTCCCCCTTCTTCCGCTTGGTCAGGTCAACACCGATGACCTCGTTTCGATAGCCAATGTGGACGCGCTCGACGTCAACCTCTGCGCGCGGCCCGCCGTTTTCGATCCAGACCCGCTTCACCGTGAAGACCACCAAATCGTCCTTGGCGTCCCTGCCTTGCCGGAACAGCCCCGCGGCTTCGCTCTCGCTCATGCGGAGCGGGAGATGGAAGTGGCCGCCGTGCTGAGGCGTCCAAACGGATCGTTCACTCCGAGCGCTTGTGGGGACAAACCCCTCGCCGGTGATGCCTTCAAGTTGGAAGCCGGTGAGCCAAGGAATCGGGACATAAATGTCCAAGACGCCACGCTTATGGTCGTATGCCGGCTGGTCGACCAAATGGGGACGAACGGCGAACCGGTTGATGCCCCGGAAGCGCTCTGCCCGTGCGTCAAAGGCTCCGCCATACTTGCGCTCGATCGCCTCGGGCTCATGGGCGGTGATGCCATTGGAACCATGGCGCTTGGTATCCATCAACCACTCGCCGTAGAGGCACTGCTCCCGCTCGGCCTTGCTCAGGCGATAGCTGGAGCGGGTGGACGCGATCAACCGCGCGTCGCAGGTGTGATAGCCACCCGAGGCCGTGGACGCCAAGCCGGCGCGAATGTGCTGTGCGCCTGCCAGTTCGTCCGCATCCAAGTCCCAATAGGTCCCCGGCGGGTCCAGATAGGGGCTTTTGGCCCTCTCCACGGATGCCTGCGGGGTTCCCGTAATGGCACGCCCGATCTGTCGAAGAAGCCCCCCTCCGTCTTGCGCCTGCACTGCCACGCTTGCGGTCAGGGCAAACACGCCCATGACTGCCGCCCACTGCCTCTTCATGCCCTGCTCCTTGCGCTGGGTTGCGACAAACTTACGTGTCACGTAGAGTCTACCCGTGGCGTAAGGGTTCAGTCATCCTGTCGGCATGCCTGCATTGCATCCGTTCAGCCTGTGACGCCCGCCACTCCCGCTCCCCGGGACGTTGTGGCAGCACGCCTGTGCCAAGCCCGCGAACTTCGGGGCTTGAGTCAGCGCGAGGTAGGAGTGCGAATGGGCTTGGACAAAGACACAGCCTCAGCACGCATCTCCCGATACGAGTCGGGAGCTATGTCTATCAGCCTGGAGGCCCTGTTTGAGATGGCCAAGGCCCTTGAAGTCCCTCCGGCCTACTTGCTGGCCAGCAGCACGAGCATGGCCGATGCTGTTTTGGCGCTGGGGCAGCAGCCTCCGCGTCAGCAGGACCAGCTGGCGGAAGTGTTGGTGTCGCTTTCCAGGATGGAGCCCAAGGCCCGCGCTGAGTGCATCCAGCGACTGCTGCCGCCAAACACCGAGGTTTAGCAGCATCCCTCGACTGCTTTGGGCCGATTTTCGACCGAACCCCGTGCTATATAGACGTCTGGCAAGGAGGCCTAGGAGGGCCTGAGCGTGGGACTTTATCTTCGAAAGAGCGTGAGAGTTGGGCCGCTGCGATTCAACCTATCGAAGGGTGGCGTCGGCGTATCAGCCGGAATCAAGGGCTTTCGGGTCGGAGCCGGTCCGCGAGGCAACTATGTCCATATGGGTGCCGGCGGAATCTATTACCGGGCCACCATTCCCTCAGGGTCCCCTCGCCCCCGTCCAACATCATCCAATGCCCCAGGCCGTCCAGTGTTCGGCACCCCGCCGGTCCTTCCGATACCGCATCAGCCGCCAAGCATTTCTCAAACGCACGGCCCAATGGTGGACATCGATTCGGCAGAGGCGACCACTATTGTCGACTCGTCGTCCCGAGCACTGCTGGACGAGCTCAACGCGAAGAAGCAGAAGTGGCGCATTTGGCCTGGCATAGCTGTTCTTTCAACGGTGCTCTTTTTAGTAGCCGCGGCCAACAGGGCCCCGGGCTGGGCACTGGTGGTGTTGGCAGTGCTGGGTGCGGCGGGCATCGTTGCAGCCTATCTGAAGGACCAGCTCCGAAAGACCGTGGTCCTCATGTATGAGCTGGACGAGCCGATGGAGAAAGCATTGGAGGCCCTCCATGCAGGTGCGAACGGATTGGCGTCAGCCAACGCAACATGGCACGTCTCCTCCCATGCGCGCGTCTTTGATCGGAAGTATCACGCAGGTGCTGGAACTGTCGTGGAGCGCAAGCTAACGCGATTTCTGTCTACTCCCCCGCCATTTGTTCAAACCAATATCCAGACCATCGCGGTCAACGTCGGAACGCAAACACTTCACTTTTTTCCGGACCGCGTCCTGATCTACGACGCAAATGGCGTGGGGGCTGTGAGCTACCAAGGACTTCAGGTCCTCGTATCATCGACCCGCTTTATCGAGGATGGCGGCGTTCCGCGTGACGCGACGGTCGTTGACCGCACATGGCGATACGTAAATAAGAAGGGCGGCCCTGACCGTCGCTTCAAAGACAACCGAGAGCTACCGGTGTGCCAGTATGAGGAAGTCGCCCTGCGCAGCGATACGGGTCTGAACGAGCTACTCCAAATATCGCGACTAGGGTCCGCCGCTACTTTTGCCTCGGCCCTTGCATCACTAGGAAGATTGATGCCAACGGAGATGTGTCCGGGAGCGCTCCAACCTAAAGCTCGAATCGGGACGTCTTGACAGAAGCAAGACAGGCGCTAGAAAGAGTCCCTCTAACTGAGGGACTCACATGAACATTGAAGATTTTTGGAACTCCGCCTTCTTGGCAGCACTAAGCCGCCTTCCTGCTAAACAGGCCAAGAAGGAGGCGGACTCCGCGACGGACCTCTGCATTGCTCACTGGCAGGATCAATATCACAACTGGGCACCGCAATATCTCACCCGGTGGAAGGACCAAGACATTTCAAGCGTTCCCAAGCCCTTGGGCAACGCGACAAGGCAAAAGGCTGGACGCAAACCTACTACTTAACCCCTCTCCTCTTCACCCCCTGTTGGCTCTGGCTCCCTGGCCCTTCAGCCAATGCGGGCGGGGCGGGACCCTCACTTGTAAGCCCCCCGAGACTCGGCATCTTTTCAGGTGTGGCGCTTGGCCCACTGAGCTTTGCTATTGCGTCGTTTTCGAGAAGCGCAAAACCCATGCACGTGCCATGGCTATACGCAACGAATCCATCTGAAACCGGGACTGCTTTCCCCTTGACGTATTTCAAAACCGGCCACACGCCCTCACCGGTCACACCATCGAAATACACCGAGAGCGGACCTAAGGTGACGACTTCAGCATGATCCAGCGCTTCCGCAACCGCATAATCGCCCTCTTCAGCGATCTCAAATCCATCGCTTTCCAGCTTGGATGCCGCAGTCGCGATATCAAGCTTTGTCGGAATTATTGTCAGCTGGTTAGTGCTCGAAACTGCAAAAGCATCTAGAAGATGCCCATCTCGTTCGAACGCGAACAAGGCAACCTTTGGCTTAGTCATCTGCGACTCTCCTTTCTTCGTCATAAGACTTCGACAATCCCCCATTGCGCCACACTTTTGCACCCCGAGTTACAGAGCAACCTCCCGGCCATCCCAAACCTTATTCGCAAGGTTTGGGGAGCAGATGATCCAGATCTATAGCTCGTTGCGCCGACCGCTCCTGAGCTAGTTTTTTCGTGGATTGGAGCAAAGCTGCGTCCATCAGAGTTGAGAACGGATCACGCGCATCACTATCCACCCAAGGCCAAGAGAGCACCTCAGCAAGGGACGCCCCCCACACCGTTCCTTCCCCCAATGCTTGCTCCAGAGCGGGTTCGGGAACCGTCAGGACGTGACCGACCACTTGGTCGCCTATAGTCACCCACTCGTGACAAACTTCTACGCATTCTTGCAAAGTTTCGAGAGCCAGAAGTCGTCCTACCTTCTTCGTCATCCGAGCGACCTGATCCCGCAGGGACTGAAGCTCAAGCTCCATTTCCAGCTCCCGTGCTCGTTGCTTTACGCACTCCAGCTCATCCACGAGCCGCCGTTCTTTGACCGTCCTCCCCGTTCGAGCCGACTGCCACTCTTCCGGGTCGACGAACATATAGCGGACGTGTTGGTTGGCTCCGCCCCCGCTGTCCCCTGCCCCCTTTTGAAAAGGAGGACCCAATGGCGGCGTCCGCCGACGCCATTGTCCAAGCGTATCCACATGAACGCCCAGAAATCGGGCCGCTGCCTTGCTGCTCAACGATGGGGTCTGGCCGGCCTTGGCCCGTTCCAACTCCCTGTCCAATGCAGCATCAGCCAGCGCGCGGTATTCCTCCTCGCTGCGAACGACCTCAATCATCCAGTGCGATCCTTTGGTTCCTGGTCGCGAAGATAGAAACGGGGGCATCGTTCACCTCGTCCAAGCGCGGTCGATCCGTCCCCTTCAGGCGATTCCATACCCTTGGGCTCATGGCAATCATGCGCTCCTCTACCCGCCCCATGGCCTCCCGGAGCTTGGACCACTCCTGCTCGGTGTAGCGTTCGGAGACCGCAGCCATGCGATCCGTCCCGGGCCCCGGCGTGTGATGGTGAAGCAGCTGCGAGACGATCCGGCTTTCCCCAAACAGCAGAGCTGCGTAGCGGCCCAAGGTTCGCCGAAAATCGTGCGTCGTCAGCCCGATGTCCACTTCAGCTCGCACATCCATGAGCCCTGCATCCCGGCGAACATTTGCGACGATGGACTTGCTGTCCGAATAGTGCCCCGTCTTACTGCGATGGGACCTGGCCGGGAAGACGAACACCGACCGAGCCAGCGCGCGACTCGCCTGCTCCACTTCTTTCTCCAGCCTCTCGACCAACTCAATGCGAGATCCCTTGGTCTTGGCTGCCTTCAGCACTACCTCCGCGCCCGCCAAGGCCTTCTGTGCGACAGCTTCTCCTAGACGCTCGTCGAATCGACGCTCCAAGACTTTTTGAGCGAAGTAAGTCACGGGAAGGTAGCGCTCCTCCCCACTCTTCGTGTCGAAGAGGTAGACCTGAGATCCTGCACGGCGGGTGTAAGGGTTTACCTCGTCCGGCCCAGCCAGCCAGACCCAAGACACCTCCGATTGCCGCAGCTCGCCGGGCGAACAGCGGTCGAACCACCGCAGTTGGGCCGCCTCACTGCGACGCGTCCCCCACAGCAGGGTCAACAGCAGGTAGTCCGCACCCGTGGCGTTCAGCCCGCCCTGCTCGTCCCGCCTAGCCAAGATCACCTTCAGGACCCGGGGCAGCGTGTCGTCGCCCAACGGGTTTCTAACCTCGGCCCGCTCGTAGTGCCGGCGAAGCTCCTGGGCGTCGCGCAGCAGGTCGTCGTCGTGGATGACCTGAAAAGGGTTGTAGCGCAGCACCGGCTCGCGCTGGTCCCGTGCTGCAGCCTTCCGCTCCCGCTTGAGCACCAAGTCAACGGCCCGCTTGGCATCGGTGAACGAATGCTCGGTGGATGCCCGCCCAGCCGCCTTGACCCGCTGAAGATAACGGCCGCTGATCCCCAGGGCCTCCAGTTGCTGCGTGGAGAGCTCCGCCCAGTCGGGATAGTCGGCCAGTGCGGTTCGCATCGCCGTCGGGATGCGATTGGACCGGACCATGGACGAGCGCCGCAGATTCTCGAAGGCTTGGTGGATATCCCGATCCGTTAACCGCAGGATGGCTTTGTCTGCCAGTCCCACCTCAGCGCGCGCGAACCGCGCCAGGCTGTCCTGAACCGCTCGGACGCTCGCCGGCTTGGCCTTCTTGTTGCGAACCTTCTTTTCGAGGTCTTCGATATAGGCGGCGAAGCAATCGGCCAGGGTGACCCCTTTGAGCTCGAGCAGGTGCTCGCTACGGGCCTCCTGCCGAGACGGGTGCTCCCCAGTCTCCCGAACCACGGCGAGTTTCTGCCGGGCCAGTTCATAGGCCTGCTCGGGCCCCATATCGGCCACATTTCCCAGTGAGAACCGCCGAACCCCTGACGGTCCTCGAACCACGACCTCATACGTCGTCCGGGTCGTGCCTACGTAGAAGCCAAAACCGGTGGGCGCTCCCTGGTTGCCATCCAGAACCCGATAGGACTTCCCAGCATCCGCGACTGAGCGCGGAGCAATGATGGTCCGGCCCCGCGGTCCCTCAGCGGGCCCTTTGACCACGCTCAGTTCGCAGATTTGCCGGTAGGTCAGCTTAAACTTAGTGCCTCGGCGACGCGGGGCAGCCGCCTCCGTCGCAACAACCTTATCCATGGTCGATCCGCTGTGTGTCCGTCGCAACATCGATTTGATCCCGTTTGAGTGACCGCCGCAACCGCGGCGAAACGAAGAACACCGTTACTTGCCGCCAGTGACCTAGATTGACCGCCAGATTTCGTAAGGACGCTTCTTGCAAACCACTGATTCCAAAACGAAAGCCTCGTCGAGCAAGGCCACTGCTGAGCACACCCCGCTCATGAAGCAGTTCTTCGCAGCCAAGTCCGACTATCCGGACCTGCTGCTGTTCTTCCGCATGGGCGACTTCTACGAGCTGTTCTACGACGACGCGCGCAAGGCCGCGCGCCTGCTCGACATCACCCTGACCCAGCGTGGCAGCTCCGGCGGCGCACCGATTCCGATGGCCGGCGTGCCGGTGCATGCCTACGAAGGCTACCTGGCACGGCTGGTGGCGCTGGGCGAATCGGTGGCGATCTGCGAGCAGATCGGCGACCCGGCGCTGGCCAAGGGCCTGGTCGAGCGCAAGGTGGTGCGCATCGTCACGCCCGGCACGGTCACCGACGAAGCGCTGCTGGACGAGCGCCGCGACACCCTGCTGATGGCGCTCTCGCGCAGCAAGCAGGGCTACGGCCTGGCCTGGGCCGACCTGGCCGGTGGCCGCTTCCTGGTCAATGAAGTTGAAACCGACGACGCGCTGGAAGCCGAACTGGCCCGTCTGGAGCCGGCCGAGCTGCTGGTGCCCGACGAAGAGAACTGGCCCGACTTCCTGCGCCAGCGCACCGGCGTGCGCCGCCGTGCGCCGTGGCTGTTCGACGCCGACAGCGGCCGCCGCCAGCTGCTGGCCTTCTTCAAGCTGCACGACCTCAGCGGGTTCGGCATCGATGACAAGCCGCGCGCCACCGCTGCCGCCGGCGCCCTGCTCGGCTATGTGGAGGAAACCCAGAAGCAGCGGCTGCCGCACCTGACCTCGATCGCGATGGAAACCGCTGGCGAGGCGATCGCGATGAACGCCGCCACCCGCCGCCATCTGGAACTGGATACGCGCGTCGACGGCGATACCCGCAACACGCTGCTGGGCGTGCTCGACAGCACGGTGACGCCGATGGGCGGCCGCCTGCTGCGCCGCTGGCTGCACCGCCCGCTGCGCCTGCGCGAGGTGCTGGTACAGCGCCACCATGCAGTGGAAACGCTGATCGACCGCGGCAGCGACGCCGACATCCGCGAGCAGTTCCGTCGCCTCGGCGACCTCGAACGCATCCTCACCCGCGTGGCGCTGCGCTCGGCGCGCCCGCGCGATTTTTCCACCCTGCGCGATGGCCTGGGCCTGCTGCCGGCCGTGCGCGAGGTGCTGGCGCCGCTGGATTCGCCGCGCCTGCAGGCCCTGCATGCCGCGCTGGGCGAACACGACGAGTGCGCGCAGCTGCTGGCCAGCGCCATCGCCGAAATGCCGCCGCTGAAGCTGAGCGATGGCGGCGTGCTGGCCGATGGCTTCGATGAAGAGCTGGACGAGCTGCGCCGCCTGTCCACCCACGCCGACCAGTTCCTGGTCGACCTGGAGCAGCGCGAGCGCGAGAGCAGCGGCATTCCCACCCTGAAGGTGGGCTACAACCGCGTGCACGGTTACTACATCGAGATCAGCAAGGGCCAGTCCGACCGCGCGCCGGTGCACTACACCCGCCGCCAGACGCTGACCAATGCCGAGCGCTACATCACCGAAGAACTGAAGGCGTTCGAGGACAAGGTGCTGTCCGCGCGCGACCGTTCACTGTCACGCGAGAAGTACCTGTACGAGCAGCTGCTGGATACCCTTGGCGGGCAGCTGGAGCCGCTGAAGCAGTGTGCCGCTGCACTGAGCGAACTGGATGTGCTGGCGGCCTTCGCCGAACGCGCGCAGGCGCTGGACTGGGCGCGCCCGGAGCTGCAGGCCGAGCCCTGCCTGAAGATCGAGCGCGGCCGCCATCCGGTGGTCGAGGCGGTACGCGAGCAGCCGTTCGAACCCAATGATCTGGACCTGCATCCGGACCGGCGCATGCTGGTCATCACCGGCCCGAACATGGGCGGCAAGTCGACCTACATGCGGCAGAACGCGCTGATCGTGTTGCTGGCCCACATCGGCAGCTTCGTGCCGGCCAGTCGTGCGCTGATCGGCCCGATCGACCGCATCCTCACCCGCATCGGCGCCGGCGACGACCTCGCCCGCGGGCAATCGACCTTCATGGTCGAGATGGCCGAGACCAGCTACATCCTGCATCACGCCACCGCCCATTCGCTGGTGCTGATGGACGAGATCGGCCGCGGCACCTCCACCTACGATGGCCTGGCCCTGGCCGACGCAGTGGCCCGCCACCTGGCCTACCAGAACCGCTGCTACACGCTGTTCGCCACCCACTACTTCGAGCTGACAGCGCTGGCCGACGAGCAGCACGAGGGCGGCCGCAGCGGCATCGCCAACGTGCACCTGGATGCCGTCGAGCACGGTGAAGCGCTGGTGTTCATGCACGCGGTGAAGGACGGCCCCGCCAACCGCAGCTTCGGCCTGCAGGTGGCGGCACTGGCCGGCCTGCCGCGCGCCACCGTGGCACAGGCACGGCGTCGCCTGGCCGAGCTGGAACAGCGCGGTGGTGAAAGCCATGCCGCCGAGTTGGCGCCGCAGGCGTTGGACGCACCGCAGCAGTTCGGCCTGTTCGCGGCATCGTCGAGCAAGGCGCAGGACGCGCTGGCGGCGATCGACCCGGACGAACTGACGCCGAAGCAGGCACTGGAAGCCCTGTACCGGTTGAAGGCACTTCTGTAGCCGCAGCGCATGCCATGGCCTCCCGCTCGCCTTGCGGGAGGCCTGTTGAAAGATTGTGCAAATCCGATTCTGCGTTTCAATTGACAGAATCTATCAACCTGAATGGATCATTCGATTATTCATTTCATCTGGCCCTAGCTAAAGTCGAGTGAAGATGTTCCACCCCGTCTTCACCCGCAGGAGCCAGCCATGAGCCAGTCCGATAACAACAGCCCGAAATGCCCCTATCACGTCGCGCCGTCGCCTGCGGAAGGCGCCCAGCAGCAGCGTGAGCTGAGCACCACGCCCAAGCAGAAGCACGGGGATGACCCGGTCACGCCGATGACCACGGCCTTCGGCGCTCCGGTGGTGGACAACCAGAACAGCAAGACCGCCGGCCCGCGTGGCCCGCTGCTGATGGAAGACGTCTGGCTCCTGGAAAAGCTGGCCAACCTCAACCGCGAGATCATTCCCGAGCGCCGCATGCACGCCAAGGGCTCGGGCGCGTTCGGTACCTTCACCGTCACCCACGACATCAGCAGGTACACCCGCGCCAAGCTATTCGAGAAGGTCGGCAAGCAGACCGAGATGTTCGCCCGCTTCACCACGGTGGCCGGCGAGCGTGGCGCCGCCGACGCCGAGCGTGACATCCGCGGCTTCGCGCTGAAGTTCTACACCGAAGAAGGCAACTGGGACCTGGTCGGCAACAACACCCCGGTGTTCTTCCTGCGCGACCCACGCAAGTTCGCCGACCTCAACAAGGCGGTCAAGCGCGACCCGCATACCAACCTGCGCAGCGCGCGCAACAACTGGGACTTCTGGACCCTGCTGCCCGAAGCCCTGCTGCAGGTGACCGTGGTGATGAGCGACCGCGGCATTCCGCGCAGCTTCCGCCACATGCACGGTTTCGGCTCGCACACCTACAGCTTCACCAACGCCGACAGCGAACGCTTCTGGGTGAAGTTCCACTTCGTCAGCCAGCAGGGCATCGAATCGCTGACCGACGCGCAGGCGCAGATCCTGGTCGGCCATGACCGCGAAAGCCACGGCCGCGACCTGTTCGCTGCGATCGAGAAGGGCGACTTCCCGAAGTGGAAGCTGTTCATCCAGGTCATGCCGGAGCTGGACGCGGAAACCTACCACGTGCATCCGTTCGACCTGACCAAGGTGTGGCCGAAGAGCGACTACCCGCTGATCGAAGTGGGCCAGTTCGAACTGAACCGCAACCCGGTCAACTGGTACCAGGACGTGGAGCAGTCGGCATTCGCACCGAGCAACCTGGTGCCGGGCATCGGCCCGTCGCCGGACAAGATGCTGCAGGCGCGTCTGTTCGCCTACTCCGATGCGCAGCGCTACCGCCTGGGCGTGAACCACCACCAGATTCCGGTGAACGCAGCGCGCTGCCCGGTGCACAGCAACCACCGCGACGGTGCGATGCGCGTGGACGGCAACTACGGCGGCCTGCCGCACTACGAGCCGAACAGCTACGGCCAGTGGCAGGAGCAGCCGGAGTACCGCGAGCCGCCGATGAAGATCCGCGGCGACGCCGACTTCTGGAACTTCCGTGAGGACGACGCCGACTACTTCAGCCAGCCCGGTGCGCTGTTCCGTAGCTACAACCAGGCACAGAAGGACCGCCTGTTCGCCAACACCGCCCGTGCCCTGGGCGATGCGCCGGACTTCATCAAGCAGCGCCACATCGACAACTGCAGCAAGGCCGACCCGGCCTATGGTGCCGGCGTCGCGGCCGCACTGAAGGCCCTGGCCGGCCAGCCGTCGGATCCGTTCAAGCCGGCCCAGCCGGAAGCGGACTTCCCCACCGCCACCCCGGGCGCCGAAGACATCGAGCTCTGATCGCCCTCCCCCGTGAACGGCACGCCGCCTCCCCGTGAGGCGGCGTCGCCGTTTTAACGGTCCGCGTCGTACCTTCTGCACGCCCAACCCCAATCAAGGATTCCGCAGATGAGCCTGACCGATGAACTTCTCGCCAAGTTGCAGGGCGCCCCGCTGCAGCAGGTGTCGCAGCAGCTCGGCATCAGCGATACCCAGGCTTCCGGCGCGATCAGTGCCGCGCTGCCGGTGCTGATGGGCGCGCTGGGCAACAACGCCTCGCAGCCGCAGGGCGCGCAGGCACTGCTCGGCGCCTTGCAGAACAACCACAGTGGCCTGGACCTGGGCAGCGTGCTCGGCTCGGTGCTGGGTGGCGGCGGCGGCGGTGCCGCCAGCGATGGCGCCGGCATCCTCGGCCACATCTTCGGCGGCAGCCAGCAGAAGGTGGAAACCGGCCTGGCCCAGGCCACCCAGCTCGACAGCGGCCGCGCCAGCCAGCTGCTGCAGATCCTCGCGCCGATCGTGATGGCCTTCCTTGCCCAGCGCCTCGGTGGCGGCCAGGCCGATGCCGGCTCGCTCAGCCAGGCCCTGGGCCAGGAAAAGCAGCAGGTGCAGCAACAGGGCGGTCTTGCCGGCGGCCTGCTCGGCAGCCTGCTGGACCAGGACGGTGACGGCCAGCTCGGTGTGGGCGATCTGCTGAAGATCGGCGGCAGCCTGCTGGGCGGCAAGCGCTGAGGTTTGCGGGCGCCGGACCCGGTCCAGCGCCCTGTTGCTTACAACGCGTCGATATCGCCCAGCGCGCGGATCAACCGCCGTGCGCGCTTGTCCGGTTTGTGCTCCGGCGGCTGGAACCCATCGCGTGCGGCGATGCGCAGCGCACGCTGTTCGGCACGACGGGCCTTGGAGGCCTCGCTCTCGGCATACAGCTGCTGCGCCGCCGGTGCGGGCCCGCGCTGGTCGCTCAGGCCGAGCACCCGGATCTCGAAATGCTCCTCGCCGCGATCCACCTGCAGCTGCTCACCCACACGCACCGCGCGCGAGGATTTCGGACGCTGGCCCGCGACGCTGACCTTGCCGGTTTCGATGGCCTGCTTGGCCAGGCTGCGGGTCTTGAAGAAGCGGGCCGCCCACAACCAGATGTCCAGGCGGACACTGGGCGACAGCGGGGAAAGCTCGGTCATCGGCAGGGACTACTCCGTTCGCTTGTTCAGGGGACGCGGGTTGTCGGGATCGGTGCGGCAGCCGCTGCCCCCGATCAACGTAGGTACACCAGCGGACAGGTCCTGGCGCTGGCTGCCAACCAGGCACTCGGGGCGGTCGGTCGGCCGCATCTGGGTATCGCCCAGCCGGTCACCTGTCGAACATGCGGCCAGTGCGGCGCCGATCAAGGCCAACGCCAAGCTCCATTTCACCTGCAGTCGTTGATGCATTGCCACATCCTGCAAACCGGCTTGGTGCTAGTGTGCGCCTCCCGGGATTCGATCACCACTCCATGGCCAAAGCGCCGCTTGACCTGACCTCCGGCCCGATCGGCCGCAATCTTCTGCTGTTTTCACTGCCGATCCTGGCAGGCAACATCGCGCAGTCGCTGAACGGTTCGGTGAATGCGGTCTGGGTCGGGCGCTTCCTCGGCGAGGCGGCACTGACCGCCACCGCGAACGCCAACAACATCATGTTCTTCCTGATCGGCTCGGTGTTCGGCTTCGGCATGGCCTCGACCATCCTGATCGGCCAGGCGATCGGCGCGCGCGACATCGCGCAGGCACGGCGCGTGGTCGGCACCAGTGCCACCTTCTTCATCGGCCTGTCGGTGATCATCGCCATCGCCGGCTGGTTCATGGCCCATCCGCTGCTGGCGGCGATGGGCACGCCGGCCGCCTCGCTGCCATTGGCCGAGGCCTACCTGCAGATCATCTTCCTGGCGATGCCCACGCTGTACGCGTTCGCCTTCCTTACCGCCGCACTGCGCGGTGCCGGTGACTCGCGCACGCCGTTCCGCTTCCTGATGGTGTCGGTGGCGCTGGACATCGTGCTGAACCCGGTGCTGATTTTCGGCATGGGGCCGTTCCCCGCGCTGGGTATCGCCGGCTCGGCCTGGGCCACGCTGGTCGCGCAGACGCTGTCGCTGGCCGGCCTGCTGCTGTACATGCGGCACAAGCGCCATACACTGTGGCTGGGCCGCGCCGACATGCGCCTGTTCAAGCTCGACATGACCATCCTCAAGGCGCTGGTGGTCAAAGGCGTGCCGATGGGCCTGCAGATGGTGCTGATCTCGCTGTCGGTGATCCTGCTGATGACCATGGTCAACCAGTACGGCACCGACACCGGCGCCGGTTACGGCGCTGCCCTGCAGCTGTGGAACTACCTGCAGATGCCGGCGATGGCGATTGGCGCGGCATGCTCTTCGATGGCCGCGCAGAACGTCGGGGCGCAGCGCTGGGATCGCGTGCGCGGCACCGCGCGCCAGGGCGTGCTGTTCAACTTCCTGCTGACCGGCGCGCTGATCCTGCCGCTGGTGGTGTTCGATCGCCAGCTGCTGGCGCTGTTCCTGCCACCGGCCAGCCAGGCGCTGGACATCGCCCGCCACCTCAACCACGTGGTGATCGGCTCGTTCCTGTTCTTCGGCGTCAGCTTCGTGATCTCCGGCGTGGTGCGCTCCACCGGCGCGGTGATTCCGCCGCTGCTGATCCTGGCCGGCTCACTGTGGGGCGTGCGCGTACCATTCGCCGAACTGCTGCAGCCGTACTGGGGCGCCGACGCGATCTGGTGGAGCTTCCCGGTCAGCTCGCTGGTGTCGATGCTGCTGTCGCTGGCGTATTACCGCTGGGGCGGCTGGCGCAAGGCGAAGATGATCGGCAAGCCCTCGCACGCCGAAGAGCTGGCTACGCCTTCGGAGATTCCCGCCTGCCCGCCCTCGCCGGTGGCCGACCCGGATGCCGCGCTGGAGTCAGCCCCGCCACGTTGAGGTGGGTGCGGACCGTTGGTCCGCACAGGCCTGTCAGCCGAGCATGGGCTCGGCTCTACAGAAGACGGTCAGCGCTTCTTCTTTTTCGCAGCGTTGAACGCCGCCGCCGCGCGCAGCAGCGCCTTCAATGCAGCGGCATTGGGCATCGCGCCCTCATGGATGTCGATCGCGCGCCGCATGTTGCCCTCCAGGCTGGCGTTGAACAGACCCTTCGGGTCCGCCAGCGCCGCACCGTTGGCGAAGGTCAGTTTCACCGCCTGCTTGTAGGTTTCGCCGGTGCACAGGATGCCGTTGTGCTCCCACACCGGTGTACCGCGCCACTTCCAGGTTTCCTGCACGTCCGGCAGCGCTTCATGGATCAACGCACGCACGCGTGCCAGCACTTCGCCACGCCAGTCGCCCAGCTCGGCGATGCGTGCATCGATCAGTTCAGCGGCCGGGGTTCCGGCATCGGCAGGGTTCGGTGCATGCGTGGCCATCAGCGGCTCTCGTTGGCAAGGGGATCGGAACGGTGCGCTTACATGCGCTCGCCGGGTAATGCCGCGGCCTGGCGCACCCAGTCGAGGAACTGTGCTTCATCCAGCACCCCATCCTGTGCAATGTGCAGGTAGCGCGTATCGGCGCTCCGGGAAGGCTCGGGCGGCACCGGTGTCAGTGCAGCACCGCGGAAGAACGCCACCTTGATGTAGCGGGTGAAGCAATGGAAGCTGAGAAACCAGCCTGCCCCCGGCGCCACCGCATACATCGGCGAATTCCACTTCACGGCCTTGTGCACGCCAGGCACCGCCTGCGCGATCAGCGCATCCAGCTGCATTCCGATCGGCCGCTTCCAGTCCGGCATCGCCGCGATATACGCCTGCACTGGGGCATCGCCCTCGCCCTTGGCAATCTGCGGATTGCCGCCGGACAGCAGCGTGGGCGCGGCGGAAGGTGCGGTTCGCTTGGCAGGCATCGCACGGCACGTCCATCAGGATGAAACCGCAGCCTAGCGCGGCCCATCGCTGCCGGTCACGGCGCGGTGCGCCATCGGATCAGTCCGCCTGCCGCGCCCGGAACTGCCGCCAGTCCGGCAGCTTGCGGTGGCGGCGCAGCGAGCGCATCAGCGCCGCCATCACCACACCGAACAGGGCACCGGCCAACAGTCCGGCCGCCAGCAGCAGGGCCAGCGGGCGCTCGCTGCCCTGCCACAGCATCAGCCACATCAGCGCGGTCCAGAACAGCCCGAACAGCAGGCCCTGTACCAGCGCATTGGTGCCGAAGCCGGCCAGGATGGGCGGTGGCAGCGCGATGCCCATGCGCCACAGCACACGATGCAGCAGCGGCGCCGACTGCACGCGCGCCAGCCCCTTGCCGTCCAGGAAGCGCAGCGCCGACTGGATGACAGCGGGATAGTGCCGGTTGATGTCGTTCATCACCCGATCGTGGCCGATGCGGTGCCGGAAACGCAAACGGCCACCCGAAGGTGGCCGTCGCGGCAACAACCGAAGTTGTTTATCAGGCCTTTTCGGCCAGACGGGCAGCCTTGGCGGCAGCAGCGGCAGCCAGGTCTTCCTTGATGCGGGCAGCCTTGCCTTCCAGGCCACGCAGGTAGTACAGCTTGCCGGCGCGGACCTTACCACGACGCTTCACTTCGACCGAGTCGATGATGGCGCTGTGGGTCTGGAACACGCGCTCGACGCCGTAGCCGTGCGAGATCTTGCGGACGGTGAACGAGGAGTTCAGGCCGGCGTTCTTGGTGGCGATGACAACGCCTTCGTAGGCCTGCACGCGCTCGCGGCTGCCTTCCTTCACCTTCACGTTGACGACAACGGTGTCGCCCTGGCTGAACTTCGGCAGTTCACGGGTGATCTGGGCGGATTCGAATTCCGCGACGATGGACTTGTTCAGCTTGCTCATGGGTTACACCGATTCTTGTTCGGGTGGGCGTGTCGTATCGACAACGTAGGCTCATGCAGTCACCGGACTGTGCTGCACGTTTGTTTTGGGTACTGCGCGCGCCGGCCGGGGCCGACGGGAATTGGCCATGATAGCCGATAACGCCAGCCCTGCGCTAGGGGCTGGCCTTGTGTTTCTGGGCCTGGCGGCCCTGCTCCAGCAGCTTGCGGTCGGCCTTGCCCAGCGCCTGTTCATCCAGCAGGTCCGGGCGCCGCTGCGCGGTACGGACCAGCGACTGCTGACGGCGCCAGGCCGCGATGGCCGCGTGGTTGCCCGAGCGCAGCACATCCGGCACGTCACCCAGCGGATGCTGAGCCGGCTGGCTGTAATGCGGGCAGTCGAGCAGGCCGAGGTCGCCCTCGAAGCTGTCCTGCGCCGCCGATTCCGCGTCGTTCAGGGCACCGTCCTGCAGGCGGGCCACGGCGTCGATGATCACCGCCGCTCCCAGCTCGCCACCGGATAGTACGTAGTCGCCGAGGGAGATTTCCTCGTCGACGTTGGCCTCCAGGAAACGCTCGTCGATGCCCTCGTAGCGGCCGCAGAGCAGGACCATGCGCGGCAGTGCCGCCAGTTCCCGCACCTTGGCCTGGGTCAACGGCGCACCCTGCGGGCTGAGGTAGATCACCCGCGCCGGGGTCGGATCGGCATCACGGATCGCCTGCAGGCAGGCCTGCAGCGGCTCGATCAGCATCACCATGCCCGGGCCACCACCGAACGGACGGTCGTCCACCCGGCGGTAGTTGCCTTCGGCGTAATCACGGGGGTTCCAGCCATGCAGGCTGAACAGTCCCTTCTCCTGCGCGCGCCCGACCACGCCCAGTCCAGCGGACTGGGCGAGGAACTCGGGGAACAGGGTGATGACGTCGAAACGCATGCTCACACTCAGAACTCGGGATCCCAGTCGACCACGACCAGGTTGGCCTCGAAGTCGACCGACTTGACGAAGTCCGGCTGCACGAACGGAATCATCCGCTCGCGGTCACCACGGACCACCACCACGTCGTTGGCGCCGGTGCTGAACAGGTGCGAGACCTGGCCCAGGGCAACCCCCTCGGTGGTCTTCACATCCAGGCCTTCCAGGTCCACCCAGTAATACTCATCGGGCTTCGGCGGCGGCAACGCACTGCGCGCCACGTAGATCTCGGTGCCGTGCATCGCTTCAACGGTATCGCGGTCCTCGACGCCGGGGAAACGGGCGACCAGGTGCTTGCCGCTGTCGCGGCCGCGTACACCTTCAATCGTGGTTTCCACGCCGGACGGGCTGCGCACGATCCACGGCTGGTAACGGAAAATGGCGGAACGTGGCTCGGTCCAGGACTCGAGCTTGATCTCGCCGCGCACACCAAAAGCGCCGACAACCCTGCCCAGCAGGATGCGGCGCTCGATATCTTTCATCTGCTTCAACCAAGAGGGCCACGCCGAAGCGTGGCCCGTCAGGATCAGGCCGCAGCGGCCTGGGACTTGGTCGCTTCCTTGATCAGGTTGCGGACCTTGTCGGTCGGCTGGGCGCCGTTCTTGACCCAATGGTCAACGCGCGCCAGGTCCAGCTCGATGCGCTTCTCGGCGCCCTGGGCGACCGGGTTGTAGAAGCCAACGCGCTCGATGTTGCGGCCGTCGCGCGCGCTGCGCACGTCGGTCACGATGATGTGGTAGAACGGACGCTTCTTGGCGCCGCCGCGGGTCAGTCGAATCTTGACCATGGTGTTTTTCCTATTGCCCAGTCGCCAGGATGGCGAGGTAAGCGGGCGATTATAGCGGCAGAGCCCGGCCGAGCCAACCCCAAGGGTGGCCTGCCTTCACGGTAGCGCCGGGCCATGCCCGGCGGCCTTCGTTCAGCAACGTGATGAATCTCCAGCTGCCCCCGCCGACGTCCCCAAGGCAATAACGTCAGAGTGCTCCAGTGACAGGCGCCCGATGCATGTCCAGCACATCCACCTCGTGCCGCTGCAGCAGGTCATCAAATGCATCACCGCCAATCCGCTCGACAAGTTGTCGCTCGGATTCGTGGATGGCGATGCACTGCAGCCAGTTGATTGCCACCGGCGGGAACTGCAGTCCCGGGAACCTGGCGTCATTCCAGAAGAAGGGTGGCACCAGATAGACGTGCGGCATCCGGGTCGATGGGAAGTAGTCCTGCAGGATGTCCGGAATCACGCTACCAGGCCGCACCGCCGTACGATCACGCATGATCGCGAAAGCCGTCGAGGCGACGACGTTGTCCCAATGCAGCGCGTCCAGTTCTGCACACGCGCACAGCTCGACGCGGGTTTCCAGTTCGTGACCCTCCGCATGACGTAAAACAAAATCCGACAGGCCGATGGACGAGATGGACTTCAGCCCTGTTTCCGGAGAGCTGAACGTCGTGAGGATATCGACCGAACGCTGGCGATGATCATCGTGAAAGGCCTGGACCATGGGCCGCCCCTCACCGCCCATGATCTTGATTGCGTGCATCGCTACCGCGCGATGCTGCTCGCTGACCGTGCCCATATCTGATTGGAACTCCTGAGTGTTGTTCGCTGCGGAAGCATCCGCCGGGCATGGCCCGGCGCTACCCGCTACAACGCTTCAAGGTAGCGCCGCGTCATGCCCATGGACCGGCAGCCCGCGCGCCTCGTTCAGAAAAGCGGCTGCCACGGCACGCCCGCCAGCACCGCCCTGCCCTGTTCAGCCAGTACCTGCGAGCCGGGCAGGATATGCCCGTCGATGGCTTCCAACGCCCACAAGCCGCTGGCGTTGCAGGCAAAAGCGGCCTTCACGCTATCCAGTTCAGCCAGTGCCAACGGCCGCGTCAGCTGTACCCCCGGCCAATGCTGCTTCAACAACGTCTCGGCGGTACCGCGCAGGGCCGGTGCCTGCGGCCAGAGCAGCCGCTCACCATCATGAACGGCCAGATTCCAGGTGCTGCCTTCGCTCACGTCGCCATCGGCGGTCACGAACAGCACATCGTCGAATCCTTCCGCCATCGCCGCGCGACGCTCTGCAAACAGTCCAAACGTACCGACGTGCTTGATCTGCGGCAGCTCGCGCTGCCACACCACGCTGCGCACCCGCTTCGGTGCGACCAGCGCCACTGGCGCGGACACCGCTACCAGCACGTCCACTGGCACCGCAACCAGCGGATTGCGGAAATCGAAACGACGCGAGAACACAGTCACCCGCAGCGAGGCATCGGCCAGCCCGGACTGCTGCAGGGCCTGCACCATCCAACGCCGCACCTGCGTCGTATCCAGTTCGCTGCCGAACAGTTCGTGCGTGGCCTGCGACAGCCGCGCCAGATGCAGGCCCAGTCCCTGCACGGCGTGACCGCGCACCTGCAGCGAGGTGAAGTGGCCATAGTTGACCAGCGCAGGCAGCAGATCCTCCACCTGCACCGGTTGGCCGTTGCAGGTCACGGTCATCGCAGCAGCGCCTGCGCCTGTTCCCACATGCCGCGCAGCACGTCGGCGGCCGGCTGTGCCGGGGCCATCCACGCCGACTGCCCAGCCCAGGCCTGCATCGCCGCCAGGCGATTTTCCTGCACGGCCTGCCTGCGCATCGGCGCGGTCAGGCCGCGCTGCACCGGGTACGGGCGTGGCGCCGGTGCGCCCTCTGCAGCGGCGGCGCGCACATAGGGTGTCGCCAGACCACGACCCAGGCGGCCGCTGAAGGCACGGGTCGGCCAGGTATCTTCGGGTTCGCTGGCCGCCAATCCATCAGCCCACGCCGAAGCAATCGCCGCTTCGGGCGTGCGCAGGAAGGCAGTGCCGATCTGCACGGCGCTGGCCCCCAGTGTGAGTGCGGCAGCAATGCCACGGCCATCGGCGATGCCACCGGCTGCGATCACCGGAATCTGCAGGTGATCGGCCAGGCGCGGCAGCAGCGCGAACAAGCCGACCAGCTGGCGTTCGGCCATTGCCGGATCAAAGGAACCGCGATGACCACCGGCTTCCACGCCCTGCGCAACCACGGCGTCGGCACCGGCATCCTGTGCCGCGCGCGCTTCGGACAAGGTCGTCGCACAGGCGATCCAGGCAATGCCGGCGTCCTTCAACTGCTGCACGTGGCGCGGCAGCAGCACGCCCATGATGGTCGAGGCCACCGCCGGGCGCGCCGCCAGCAGCGCGGCGAACTGTTCCTCGAAATCGGCGGGCGTGGCGTCGGCAGCGCTGGCCGGCACGTCCGGGCCCCACTGTGCGAGGAAGGCGCGGCTGGCGGCCTCGGCAGCGACATCACGGGTCGGTGCGGGGTCCGGCACCCACAGGTTCACCTGCGCCGGGCCAGTGGAGGTCGCACGGAAGTCGTCCATCCAGCGACCGATATCGGCCGATGACGACAACACCGCGCCCATTGCGCCCATGCTGCCGGCATTGGCCAGCACGGCCGACAACGGCACCGGGCAGGCACCGGCCATCGGTGCCAGCAGGATCGGAAGCTGCAATGAAAAACGCCGACAGAAGGTGTCGGCGCGCTCAAGAATCGGCGATGCGTTCACGCGACATACCTGTTGGAGAAGTCGCCGCCCAGCATACGCCAGTCATTGTGACCGAGGCCGGATCGCAATGCGCGCCGGCCCCGTCGCTGCATCAACGGAACGGCATGCCGCGGCCGCCCATGGCGCCCATCATGCCCTTCATGCTGCGCAACATGCCCTTCATGCCGCCGCCGGCCATCTTGCTCATCATCTTTTCCATCTGCATGTACTGCTTCATGAGCTTGTTGACGTCGGCCGGGGTCACGCCCGAGCCCTTGGCAATGCGCGCGCGGCGCGAGCCGTTGAGCAGGTTCGGGTTGCGCCGTTCCTTCTTGGTCATCGAGCTGATGATGGCGATCATGCGCGGCACTTCCTTGCCCTGGCTGACCTGCTGCTTCAGATGGTCGGGGATGTTGCCCAGGCCCGGCAGCTTGTCCATCAGGCCGCCGATGCCGCCCATGTTCTGCATCTGCTCAAGCTGGTCACGCATGTCGTTCAGGTCGAACTTCTTGCCCTTGGCGACCTTCTCGGCCAGCTTGGCGGCCTTGTCCTTGTCGACCTGCTGCTCGACCTGCTCGACCAGCGACAGCACGTCGCCCATGTCGAGGATGCGGCTGGCGATGCGGTCCGGGTGGAACACATCCAGGCCTTCCGGCTTTTCGCTGACGCCGACGAACTTGATCGGCTTGCCGGTGATGTAGCGCACGCTCAACGCGGCACCGCCACGGGCGTCACCGTCGGTCTTGGTCAGCACCACGCCGGTCAGCGGCAGCGCGTCACCGAAGGCCTTGGCGGTGTTGGCCGCGTCCTGGCCGGTCATGGCATCGACCACGAACAGGGTTTCGGCCGGGTTCACGGCAGCGTGCAGGGCCTTGATCTCGGCCATCATCGCTTCGTCGATCGCCAGGCGGCCGGCGGTATCGACCAGCAGCACGTCGACGAACGACTTGCGCGCATCGTCGATGGCGGCGCGGACGATGGCTTCCGGCTTCTGGTCGGCGCTGGACGGGAAGAACAGCACGCCGACCTGCTCGGCCAGGGTCTTCAGCTGTTCGATCGCGGCCGGACGGTAGACGTCGGCCGAGACCACCATCACCTTCTTCTTGCGCTTTTCCTTCAGGTGCTTGGCCAGCTTGCCCACCGTGGTGGTCTTGCCGGCGCCCTGCAGGCCGGCCATCAGGATAATGGCCGGGGCCGGAACGTTGAGGTTCAGGTCGCTGGCTTCGGCGCCCATCACCGCGGTCAGCTCGTCGCGCACGACCTTGATCAGGGCCTGGCCCGGGGTCAGCGACTTCAGCACTTCCTGGCCGACCGCACGCACCTTGATGCGCTCGATCAGGGCCTGCACCACCGGCAGCGCGACGTCGGCTTCGAGCAGCGCGATGCGCACTTCGCGGGTGGCCTCGCGGATGTTCTCCTCGGTCAGGCGGCCGCGGCCACGCAGGCGCTCGATGGTGCCGGAAAGGCGCTGGGTCAGTGACTCGAACATGCGGCGCAACCTGTCTGAAAGCGGGGGACAATAAGGCAGACAGTATAACGGGTCCGGCTGTCTCCCCGGGCTGCGACCACGGGGCCGTCGCCACCACCGCAGGGGTATGCGAAACTGCAACGATGTTAATCGTTCTCATCGCCGCCCTGCTCTACCTGGCCGCCAGCGCCCTGCTGGTACGTGCGCTTGGCCGCGATGAAAGCACCGGCTCCCCCGCCTGGCTGTGGCCGGCCCTGCCGGCGATGCTGCTGCACGGCGGCTACCACGTGATGGTGGCGATGCGCACCAACGGCGGGCCGGACATGCACTTCTTCGCCGCGCTGTCGCTGGTCGGCTTGGGCATGGCCTGGCTGACCTCGCTGGTCGGCGCACGCGGGCGGATGTCGGCACTGGGCGTGGTGGTGTTCCCGCTGGCCGCGGTACTGCTGCTGGCCTACCACGGCTACGGCCACGAACCGAGCAAGGTGCTGGGCTGGCGCCTGGCCAGCCACGCCTGGCTGGCGCTGCTGGCCTACGCCACGCTGAGCATCGCCGCGCTGCTGGCGATCATGCTGTGGCTGCAGGAACGCGCCCTGCGCCGCCGCGAGTTCCGGCCGTGGCTGCGTGCACTGCCGCCGCTGGCCGACCTGGAATCACTGCTGTTCCGGGTAATCACGGTCGGCTTCGCGCTGCTGACCCTGACCCTGGTCACCGGCGTGCTGTTCGTCGACGATCTGCTGGCACAGAAGCTGGTTCACAAGACCGTGCTGAGCGTGCTGTCGTGGATCGTGTTCGGCGTGCTGCTGATCGGCCGCCGGCGCTATGGCTGGCGCGGCATGAAGGCGGTGCACTGGACGCTGGCGGCGATGCTGTTGCTGCTGCTGGCGTTCTTCGGCAGCCAGTTCGTGATCGAACTGGTGTTCGGGCATTCGCGATAAAGGCGTGCCGACCAACGGTCGGCCCCCACCCCGGTAGTGCCGGCCGCTGGCCGGCAACAGGGCCACGCCATGCGTGGATGCCGTAGGCGGTTCAGGGCACCGGCTGGGCCAGGATCTTCCGTACCGAGCGGCCGCTGTTGGTGATGATGTCATCCACCTGCCAGCAGCCTTGGCCCTGGCGCACCATCGGCAACCGGGTCACGTAGGCCTTCTTCCATACCGAATAGCGCATCTCGACCTGGCCGGCAGTGGCCGACGCCTCTTTCCAGCTGTAACGCACCGGACTGTCGATGTCACCGTCCTGCGCATCCAGCCACGGATCGGAATCGATCGTGCAGATGCCCTCTTCGCGCTGCTGGCAGGCGCGCTCGCCGTGCAGCGCCTTGCCGAAGGCCGGGCTGACCAGTGCGGCCGGCGGCGCCAGCAGATCACCGTTGCCAGTCGTCGCTTCGTAGAAGGCGCGGGCCACAGCCGCTGGTTCCTGGCAAACGGGTGACGCCTGCACGGTGGGGGCCAGCAGCAGCCCGGCGATCATGAACATCCCTGTCTTTCGCATGTATTCCATTCCTTGTATGGGGGGACGCCGGGCATGGCCCGGCGCTACCGGAATGGGTGGGGTAGCGCCGGGCCATGCCCGGCGAGCGCGCAGCGCGGTGAGCTTACAACCCGTAACGCTCGATCACATCCAGATGCGGCTGGCGATCCTGGTCGCAGGCCTCGGCCAGGCGCAGCCAGCAATGCGGATGCGGCCACGCTGCGGTCTGCTGCTGCAGGAAGCGGTGCAGTGCCAGCGGTGCATGGTCCTGCGGCTGGGCGACGGTGAACAGCAGGCCCGGCAGCGTGCCCTCCTCCGCATCGGGATCGGTCACGGTGTAGTCCGCACGGCTGTGCGACCACACCTGCCAGCCCTGCGCCTCGGCCGCTGCGACAAAGGCATTCCACGCCTCCTCGCCGGGATGCGCACCGTCGATCAGCCAGCTGCGGGCGAAGCCGCCGCGCTCCAGCACATGCACCTGCGCATAGGTCGGGATGAAATGCTCGCGTGCCTCTTCTTCCTCCGGCGCCGGGTGCACCAGCGCAGCATCGAACACCACCCAGTCGCCCACCTGCTGCGCGCGGTTGGCCGGTGCGTTCTCGACGATACGTGCGGTGACCGGGCCACTGCGGCGCGCGTAGTACTCCATCGGCTCGCCGTTCTCTTCGCTGCGGATGATCACCCAGCCCCACGGCTCCTCGACCACGCCGTCCTGGCTGGACAGCTCCATGCCGATCGCGGCCGCCGAGCGACGCACCGCATCCCAGTCGCGTGCCGCGCTGGCCGCGCTCATGTGGTCCCAGTGCGCGGCACTCGGTTCTTCCAGCAGCTCCACCAACTGCGCATAGCAGGCCTGGGCCTCGCTGAAGCGGCCGGTTTCCATGTACATCCGCGCCAGCGTGCCGCGCGCACCGTGCGAACCGGGCGATGCCGCCAGCAGCGCCTGCGCGGCCTGCTCCAGCGCTGGCCAGTCCGACACGCGGCGGGCGCGCTGCACCTCGCACCAGTGCGCGAACACCGGCACGCTGCCGCGATAGAGGTCGGCCAGCTGGCGCAGGCCCTCGTCGTCGCCCTGCTCGGTCAGCCAGCGCATCAGCGTGTAGGCCGCAGGACCGTCTTCCTGCGTGTGTGCGCGCACGAAGCGCCACAGCAATGCGCGCGCTTCGGCCTGCGCACCACAGGCGCTCAAGGCGGAGGCAGCCATCTCGGCCAGCGCCTCGTCATCGGGTTGCTGTTCGTGCGCCTGCAGCAGCCACTGCGCCTCACGCTCCGGATCGCGCGACTGGTTCTGCTCGCCCTGCGCGTCCAGCCAGGCCAGCAGTTCCGACGCCGGCACCGGCAGCGGTGCGACATCCGGCAAGGCATCGATGCGCGCGGCCAGGCCGGCCACCAGCGCTGCCGCACCACGGTCCTGGCGCAGCTGCGCCAGATGGGTACGCGCCAGTTCCAGCTGGCGCAGCGCCACCCAGCGTGCGCCACGCTGGAGGGCCAGCTCCAGGCTCAGCGCAGCGACTTCAATCAGCAGGCGGTGCGAACCAACCTCGGCAAAGTGTTCGATGATGGTGTTGAAGCGCGTGCCCAGATCCCAGGTATTGCGCGTTGGATCGCGCCGGCACAGCGCTGCGGCGGTGTTCGCCCACAGCCGCCAGTAGGTAGGCGTCAGTTCGCTCCACGGCACCAGCTGCTGCACGGCCTCTTCGTCGCGACCCAGCTGAGCCAGCGCCCACGCCTTGGACAGGCGGCGCGGCACCGTACAGTTGGCCGGCTCGTACTCGCCCGACGCGGCCACTTCGGCCTCGCGCTTCTCGATCAGTACCAGCGCTTCTTCGGCGCGGCCCATGCCCAGCAGGATCTTGATCTGCATCTCCGGGAAGCTGTCGAACACTTCCTTGCCGCAGGCCTCGATCGCATCCGACTGCACCTGCAGGTAGTCCAGCGCGTCCTGGCCGCGGCCATCGTCAAGCAGGGCATCGGCCCTCTCGCAGCTCAGGCACTGGAAGCAGGCCCAGCTCGGATCGATGCGACCCAGCGTTTCGTCGCAGACCTCGATGCGTTCGGGCACCCAGCCCGGGCCATCGATGTTGCCGTAGCAGGCCGCCAGATCCTGGGTCACGCAGATCGACTGCGGGCACTCCAGCGTGTCCTCACGATGCGCACGCTCGAACAGCGCCACGGCTTCACCCAGCGCGCTCTCGCCTTCGACGCGGTTGCCGACGCGGTTGCGCAGCGCCCAGTGGCCGACGTAGACGTCGACCCACGGGTTATCCAGCGCCTTGCCCAGCGCACGCGCTTCGGGCAGCAGCGCGTCGACGCGGTCGACACGCAATTCGCTCACCTCGTCAGCGAGGCGGTTCAGCAGATGCGCGTTCTGCGCCTGGCCGGCCTGGCGCAGGTCACCCTGCAGCTTTTCGACCCAGTTCCAGATGTCCATGGGGTAAGTGCTCCTGTCTAGCGAAGGCTGGATGAGAGGATGCGGTGCTCAGCGCAGCATCTGCTGCAGGGCACCGGCGATATCGGTAAAGGCGCCGTTGAGATCCGGGCCCGGTGTGGCCGTTGCGCGGGACAGCGGACGGCCCTGCGCAGCGACGATGATCTTCAGTGAGCGCAGCAGGCGTGCTGCGGCTTCGGCCTGCGGATGCCCCTCACGCTGGGCGCGCAACAGCGCCTGCACTGCCGGGTTGTCGAGATTGAGATACAGCCGCGACGGTGCGCGCGATTCGATGCGTGCGGTGAACTGACGCGCCAGGCGCAGCGCGGCCATCGAAACGCGCTTGTCGTTCTCATCGTCTTCCAGGCGCTGCTTCAGCTCAGCCTCGCGGTCGGGTACCACCACCACCGGCAGCGACTCGGGGCTGAAGCGCGCCGGCAGCAACTGCTCGCCATCGCCCAGCTGCTCGCGCAGCCATGCCAGCTGCGCCTCGTCGAGGCTGTCGTCGCTGCGGAACAGCGCACGGTTGCCCTGCTCGGTGCCCAGTTCAACCAGACGCAGCCCCTTGGCCTGGGCCCAGCGGCGCAGGAACGGCACCACCGCATAGCGATGGCCATGCGCGACCGGCACGCCCATCGCGCGGAACAGCATTTCCTCGAAGCCGCCGCCGTTGTCGAGGATCACGTGCACTGCACCGCGTGCGGGCAGTGCACTGGCAGGCAGGTCGCCCTGCGAGGTCGGCACGCGCACGTGTTCCAGCAACAGGTCGAACAGGCGGTCATCGCACAGCGCCGCGCCCAGCAACGCCTCGTTGTGGCGGGTCAGTACCCGCCGCCAGGCTTCCGGCTGCTGCCGCGCGACGTCGGCCAGGCCATCAATCAGCGCCTCCAGCAACGCATGCTGCACGGCGCGGTACTGGTCATCGCGCTGCAGGTCTTCGCGGCTGGCAGTAGGCGTGAGCCTGGAGGATTCGATCACCCCGCCGATGAAACCCGCCCACGGCGGCAGCAGGTCGCGCGCGTCGTCGTCCAGCAGCATGCCGCGCACGAACACCGACAGGTTGCGGTTGTCGCTGGTGCCGTAGGTGGCGCCGTCCTGCACCCACAGCAGGCCGGTGGCGTCGCTGTTGCCATCGGCACGCAACGGCACGGTGACGATCGGCTCGAAATCATGTTCGAAACGCGCGGCGAACTGCAGCGCCTGGCGACGTGCCTGCACCGGATGCACGGCGACCTCCCCCTGCCCACGCCACGGCGGCGGCTCGGGGTTGAGCGCTTCGGCCGCGGCTCCGATGAAGATCGGCTCGGACAGCAGCGCGCAGTAACGGCCCAGTACCTCGTGCAGGCGCGCTTCGTTGGCCAGCGGCAGGAAGTCCGGATGCAGCTCCAGCTCCACCTCGGTGCCGACCGCGCGCGCTGGCACTTCGCTGACGGTGTACTGCTCGGCGTTGCTGGACACATACAGATGGCCCAGATCCGGCGTCTGGTACGAGGTGGTGCGCACGCTGACCCGGCGCGCCAGCACGAAGGCCGACAGGAAGCCGAGGCCGAACATGCCGATCAGGCCCTCATCGTCCTCGCCGCCCTGGCGCAGGCCACGGGTATAGCCGACGCCGACGGTAGCGAGGTAATCGTGGATCTCCTGGCGGGTCAGGCCAGCACCGGTATCGGTGATGCGCAGTACGCCGGCGCCGGCATCGACCTGCACCGAGATGCGCGAAGGCACTTCGATGCCGGGCTGTTCGATGCGGCGGCGGATGATCGAGTCGTGCGCGTTCTGCACCAGCTCACGCAGCGCCACCACCGGGGTGGAATACAGGTGCTTGCCCAGCACCGTCATCAGTCCATTGAGATCGACCCCGGCGCGACGGATTTCGGCGTTGGGGGCGGTGAGCGCGGTGTCCTGCATGTAATCGTTTACTCCTGGGCACGGAAAGACGCCAGAGGGCGCTTTCGTCGAGCGGGAAAAACTAGCACAGGCAGGCTGACCGTTGCCGTGTCGGGCGCCGTATTCCACGCGTGCGGTGGTAACGCCGGGCCATGCCCGACGCGATCACGCGGCGTCGATGGCCTCGGACAGCCGCTCCACCGCGATCACTTCCATGCCTTTCACCGAACCGCCCTTGGGGGCGTTGGCCTTGGGCACGATGGCGCGCTTGAAGCCATGGGTGGCGGCCTCGCGCAGGCGGTCTTCGCCATTGGGCACCGGACGGATCTCGCCGGACAGGCCGACTTCGCCGAAGGCAATCGTCTTTTCCGCCAGCGGCCGGTCCTGCAGCGAGGACAGCACCGCCAGCAGCACCGGCAGGTCGGCAGCGGTCTCCTGCACGCGGATGCCACCGACCACGTTGACGAACACGTCCTGATCGCCGACCAGCACGCCGCCGTGGCGATGCAGCACCGCCAGCAGCATGGCCAGCCGGTTCTGCTCCAGGCCGACCGCGACACGGCGCGGGTTCGACAGCGGCGAGGCATCGACCAGCGCCTGTACTTCCACCAGCAGCGGCCGCGTGCCCTCGCGGGTGACCATCACGCAGCTGCCCGGTTGATGGGTGCTGCCACCGGAAAGGAAGATCGCCGATGGGTTGGAGACCTCCTTCAGGCCCTTGTCGCCCATCGCGAACACGCCCAGTTCGTTGACCGCGCCGAAGCGGTTCTTGAACGCACGCAGCAGGCGGAAGCGGCTGCCGCTCTCGCCCTCGAAGTACAACACCGCATCGACCATGTGCTCAAGCACGCGTGGGCCGGCAATGCCGCCCTCCTTGGTCACGTGACCGACCAGGAACACGGCGGTGCCGGTCTCCTTGGCGAAACGCACCAGCCGCGCCGCGCTCTCGCGCACCTGGCTGACCGAGCCGGGCGCGGCGGTCAGGCTCTCGGTCCACAGGGTCTGCACGGAGTCGGCCACGATCAGCCGCGGGCCGGCCCTGGACGCATGCTGCAGGATCGACTCGACGCCGGTCTCGGCCAGCGCGTTGACACCGTCCAGCGGCAGCTCCAGCCGGTGCGCGCGGCCTGCGACCTGCGCCAGCGACTCTTCGCCGGTGACGTACAGCACCGGCAGCTCGGCCGCCATCTTCGCCACCGCCTGCAGCAGCAGCGTCGACTTGCCGATGCCCGGGTCACCACCGACCAGCACCACCGCGCCCTCGACCAGGCCACCGCCCAGCACGCGATCGAACTCGCCGATGCCGGTCGAGACACGGCGATGCTCGGTCTGCTCCACGTCCTTCAGCGCGGTGATCTTCGGCGGGTCGATCTTGCCGGCCCAGCCGGCCCGGCGCGAGGCCGGCGCCTTGGCCGCCGCCGCGCTCTCCAGCACGATTTCCGACAGCGCGTTCCAGGCATTGCACTCGGTGCACTGGCCCTGCCACTTGCTGAATTCGGCGCCGCATTCATTGCAGACGTAGGCGGTGCGGGCTTTTGCCATCGGATGATTTCCAGCAACGGGAACAGGCGTGGCAGGATAGCCGAGCCGGGTCGCAGGTGCTGCGACCGCTCAAGTCCTGCCCACCCGCGCCGATAGGGGTCGCGGGCGTGCGCCTTGCGGGCGCCCCTCCCTCTCCCACTGGATTCAACATGACTGGCAGTTACAGTCAGAGCCTGGTCACCATCTCCCTGCTGGTGGCCATTCTTGCTTCGTACACGGCGCTGGACATGGCCGGGCGCCTGGCCACGGCCGAGGGCCGCGTGGCCCGCTGGTGGCTGGCCGGGGGGGCAGCGGCAATGGGCCTGGGCATCTGGTCGATGCACTTCATCGGCATGCTGGCCTTCGACCTGCCGATCCCGGTGGGTTACGACCTTGGCATCACCCTGTACTCGCTGGCAGTGTCGATCGGCGCCTCGGCCTATGCGCTGTGGCTGGTGTCGCGGCCCAGCCTGCCCTGGCGACGACTGCTGGCCGGCGCCGTGCTGATGGGCCTGGGCATTGCCACGATGCACTACCTCGGCATGGCCGCGATGCGCATGCAGCCCGGCATCGACTATCACCCGGGCTGGTTCGCCGCCTCCATTGCGGTGGCCATCGGCGCCGCCGGTGCTGCGCTGTGGATCGCATTCCGCCTGCGTGCCGAGCAGCGCAACACCATGCGCCTGCGCGCACTGGCCTCGCTGGTGATGGGCCTGGCCATCGTCGGCATGCACTACACCGGCATGGCCGCGGCGCGCTTCCCGGAGGGCAGCATCTGCGGCGCCGTCGGCAGCGGTGGCATCGACACGCGCTGGCTGGCGGTGCTGGTGATCGTCACCACCGTGGCCACCCTGGGCATCGCGCTGGTGGCCTCGCTGTTCGACCGGCAGATGCGCGTGCGCACCGGGCTGCTGGCCGATTCACTGGCACACGCCAACAACAAGCTGATCCAGGCCGCCCTGCACGACCCGCTGACCCAGCTGCCCAACCGCATGCTGCTGCAGGACCGTATCGAGCAGGCCATCGAGAAGGCGCGGCGGCGCCACCATGCGGTGGCGGTGATGTTCTGCGACCTGGACGGCTTCAAGGCGGTCAACGATGCCTACGGGCACCAGCTGGGTGATCGCCTGCTGGTGGCAGTGGCGCAGCGTATCGGCGGCCTGCTGCGGCCGCAGGACACCTTCGCCCGCCTCGGCGGCGACGAGTTCGTGATCGTGCTGGCCATCGACATTCCCGACGATGCGGTGGTGGTCGCCGAGCGGATCATCGCGGCAGCTGGCGAACCGTTCCTGCTGGATGCAGCCGAGCTGCAGGTCAGCGCCAGCCTGGGCATCGCGCTGTATCCAGATGACGCCGGCAACGAGCGCGAGCTGATGGCACACGCCGACGCGGCGATGTACCACACCAAGGAAACGGGCCGGAACGGCTATACGTTCTTCACCCCGTCGATGCAGCTCAGCGCCAACCGCCAGCTGCGCCTGCTGCAGGACCTGCGCAAGGCGGTGACGCGCAATGAACTGGTCCTGCATTACCAGCCCAAGTTCCCGGCCGCCGGCGCACCGGCCACCGGCGCCGAAGCGCTGCTGCGCTGGCAGCACCCGGAGCTGGGCCTGCTGGCGCCGGATGTGTTCATTCCCAGCGCCGAACGCAGCGGCCTGATCCTGCCGATCGGTGACTGGGTACTGGACCGCGCCTGTGCGCAGTTGCGTGCGTGGCACGATGCCGGGCACACAGAGTGGTCGATGGCGGTGAACCTGTCGCCGCTGCAGTTCGCCTCGCCGGCGCTGCTGGACAGTGTGCGCGAGGTGCTGCAGCGGCACCGGATCGAACCCGCGCGGCTGACCCTGGAGATCACCGAGACCACGGCAATGAAGGACGTCGACGCCAGCCTGGCGATCCTCAACGACCTGACCGCGATGGGCGTGCACATCGCCATCGATGATTTTGGCACCGGCTATTCCAGCCTGCTGTACCTGAAGCGCATGCCGGCCACCGAACTGAAGATCGACCGCGCGTTCGTGCACGATCTGGAATGCAATGAAGAGGACGCCGCCATCGTCTCGTCGATCATCGCGCTGGGCCGCACCCTGCAGCTGCAGGTGGTGGCCGAGGGCGTCGAGACCCAGGCACAGCGCGAATACCTGAGCGAGCTGGGCTGTGACCAGTTGCAGGGGTATCACCTGGGCCGGCCGATGGAGGCCGAAGAGTTCCTGCGCCGGGTGGGGTGAGGCCCCGGTTTCGGGGTCGGATCCCTTGCCGCAGGCCAGGGCTCTGACCCCATCCACGCAACCCCATCCACGCGTGGCCTGAATCTACCGGGCGCCGAGGTCAGAGCCCTGGCCTGCGGCCAGGGATCCGACCCCACCCAGCCGCCAACAAAAAGGCCGCCCGAGGGCGGCCTTTCTGCGTGGCAACGTCGCGAAGACGTCAGTGCATCATGTGCACGTTCATGTTGTGCATGACCCACAGGGTGCCGATCACGATGATGCCGATCACCACAACGGTGAAGGCCGCAGCGTTGACGTTCCAGCGGCTTTCCGAAGAGCGGTCCAGGTGCAGGAAGAACACCAGGTGGACCAGCATCTGCAGCACCGCGGTGACCGCGATCACCACACCGTTGACGGTGCGCGAGAAGTCACCCGACATCACCATCCAGAACGGGATGACGGTCAGCACCACCGCCAGCACGAAGCCGATCAGGTACGACTTCACGCTGCCGTGGCTTTCGCCGCCGGTGCCGTGATCGTGTGCATGGTTGTCATGTGCCATTACAGCGCTCCATTGAGGTAGACGACGGAGAACACGCCGATCCAGATCAGGTCCAGGAAGTGCCAGAACAGGCTCAGGCACGCCATGCGGGTCTTGTTGGTCGGGGTCAGGCCGTACTTCTTCAGCTGCACGAACATCACCAGCAGCCACAGCAGGCCGGCGCTGACGTGCAGGCCGTGGGTGCCGACCAGGGCGAAGAACGCCGACAGGAAGGCACTGCGGTCCGGGCCGTAGCCCTGATGGATCAGGTGCTGGAACTCCCACACTTCCATGCACATGAAGCCGAAGCCCAGCAGCCAGGTGATGCCCAGCCACAGGTACATCTGGCCCATCTGCTTGCGGTGCATGGCGATCATGCCCAGGCCGAAGGTCAGCGAGGAGGTCAGCAGCAGCGCGGTTTCCCACGCCACGAACGGCAGTTCAAACAGGTCCTTCGCGGTGGGGCCACCATCGGTACCGCCGGCCAGCACCACGTAGGTGGCGAACAGCGAGGCGAAGATGAGGCAGTCGCTCATCAGGTACACCCAGAAACCGAAGACGGTGTTGCCGCCGGTATCGTGGTGGTCATGGTCGTCATGGCCATGGGCTGCCGCGTGCGCGGCGTGCCCGTGGCTCAGGGTCGAGGTATTGGTGCTCATGCCTTCAGCTCCGACTTCACCAGGCCCTGGGCTTCCAGGTGCTTGCGGTGTTCGTTCTCGATGCGTTCCACCTCGGCGGCCGGGACCCAGTAGTCCACGTCCTGGTCGAAGGTGCGGTAGATGAACGTGGCGATCATGCCGACGAAGCCGACGATGGCCAGCCACCAGATGTGCCAGATCATCGCGAAGCCGAACACCAGGCTGAAGGCACCGATGACAACGCCCGTGCCGGTGTTGCGCGGCATGTGGATGTCGGTGTACTTGGCCGGCTTCGGCCAGGCTTCACCACGCTGCTTGCGCTCCCAGAAATCGTCCAGTTCGGTGACTTCCGGCAGGGTGCCGAAGTTGTAGAAGGCCGGCGGCGAAGAGGTTTCCCACTCCAGCGTACGGGCATCCCACGGGTCGCCGGTCAGGTCGACGGTCTTCTTGCGGTCGCGGATCGACACGGCCACCTGGATGATCTGGCACAGGATGCCGGCACCCACGATGAAGGCACCTGCGGCAGCCACCAGCAGCAGCGGCTCGTAGGCCGGGTTGACGGTGCTCTGCAGACGACGGGTCATGCCCATGAAGCCCAGCACGTACATCGGCATGAAGGTCACGTAGAAGCCGATGAACCAGCACCAGAACGCGCACTTGCCCCAGAACTCATTGAGGCGGAAGCCGAACATCTTCGGCCACCAGTAGGTGATGCCGGCGAACATGCCGAACACCACGCCACCGATGATGACGTTGTGGAAGTGGGCAATCAGGAACAGGCTGTTGTGCAGCACGAAGTCAATGGCCGGGATCGCCAGCATCACGCCGGTCATGCCGCCGATGACGAAGGTGACCATGAAGCCGATGGTCCACAGCACCGGGGTGGTGAAGTGCACGCGGCCGCGGAACATGGTGAACAGCCAGTTGAAGATCTTCACGCCGGTCGGGATCGAGATGATCATCGTCGTGATGCCGAAGAAGGCATTGACGTTGGCACCCGAACCCATGGTGAAGAAGTGGTGCAGCCACACGATGAACGACAGCACGCCGATGCAGGCGGTGGCGTAGACCATGCCCTTGTAGCCGAACAGCGCCTTGCGCGAGAAGGTCGCGATGACTTCAGAGAACACACCGAACGCCGGCAGGACCAGGATGTACACCTCCGGGTGACCCCAGATCCAGATCAGGTTGATGTACAGCATGGCGTTGCCGCCACCGTCATTGGTGAAGAAGTGCGTACCCAGGTAACGGTCCAAGGTCAGCAGCACCAGGGTGATGGTCAGCACCGGGAAGGCAGCGACGATCAGCACGTTGGTCACCAGGGCGGTCCAGGTGAACACCGGCATCTGCATCAGCTTCATGCTGGGGGTACGCATCTTCAAGATGGTGATGAAGAAGTTGATACCGCTCAGCGTGGTACCCAGGCCTGCGACCTGTAGACCCCAGATGTAGTAGTCCATGCCTACGCTTGGACTGTATTCGATGCCCGACAGTGGCGGGAACGCCAGCCAGCCGGTGGCAGCGAACTCACCGATCCACAGCGACAGCATGATCAGCACCGCGCCGGACACGAACAGCCAGAAGCTGAGCGAGTTGACGAACGGGAACGCGACGTCGCGCGCACCGATCTGCAGCGGCACGGCCAGGTTCATCAAGCCGGTGATCAGCGGCATCGCCACGAAGAAGATCATGATCACGCCGTGGGCGGTGAAGATCTGGTCGTAGTGGTGCGGCGGAAGGTAACCCTCGGACCCGCCGACGGCAAGCGCCTGCTGGGTACGCATCATGATGGCGTCGGAGAAACCGCGCAGCAGCATGACGAAGGCGACGATGAGGTACATCACGCCGATCTTCTTGTGGTCCACCGAGGTGAACCACTCCTTCCACAGATAGCCCCACAGCTTGAACTTGGTGATCAGGGCCATGACGCCCAGGCCACCCAGCACCGCGCCGACCAGGGTGGTCAGCACGATCGGATCGTGGGGGATCGACTCAAGAGAGAGTTTTCCCAACATGTTCATTCTCCCGAACCCGCGTGGCCGGCATGGCCTGCGTGTTCGTGTTCGTTGGCATCCAGGTTTTCACCCGATTCCTTGGAATCATGCGCGTCACTGGGGGCGTGGCCCTCGTGCGCTTCATGGCTGGCGGCATCGGCAGCGGCGGCACCGGCGTGTTCGTGCTTCATGCCGTAATGCTTGTTGTCGCCCATGTGCTTGGCGATGACCCAGTCGAACAGGCCTTCTTCGGTCTTGCCGAAGTAGGTGACCGGATACCACTCGGCGTTGCGTGCTTCACCCAGGGCCTTGAACGAGGCCTTGTCCAGGGTCTGCTCGCCGGCGCGAACCTGGTCCAGCCACTGGCGGTATTCGGCATCGGTGACCGAGTAGGCGGTGAAGTGCATCTTGGCGAAGCCCGCGCCGCTGTAGTGCGAGGACATGCCCGGGAATTCACCGGTCTCGTTGGCGATCAGATGGAGCTTGGTCTCCATCGCAGCCATCGAGTAGATCATGCTGCCCAGGTGCGGGATGAAGAACGCATTCATCACCGAATCGGACGTGATCTTGAAGTTCAGCGGCGTGTTGACCGGGAACTTGATTTCGTTGACGACCGCCACCTTCTCTTCCGGATAGATGAACAGCCACTTCCAGTCCAGCGAGATCGCCTCGATGGTGACCGGCTTGACGTCCGAATCCAGCGGCTTGTACGGGTCCAGTGCGTGCGACGAGCGCCAGGTCAGGACCGCCAGTACCAGCACGATCATGCAGGGAATGGACCACACCACCACCTCGATCGCCGTCGAGTGGGACCACTTCGGCTCGTAACGGGCCTTGGTGTTGGAGGCGCGATACTTCCACGCGAAGGTCAGGGTCATGATGATGACCGGGATGACGACCAGCAGCATGAGCACGGTGGCCGTGATCAGCAGGGTCTTCTCATCCTGGCCGATCTGGCCCTTCGGACTGAGGATGGCCACGGCATCGCAGCCGGTGAGCATCACCAGCAACGACAGCAGCAGGCCCGGGCGCAACCAGCGCCCAAGGGTTTTCAACGGAATCATCGGTCGATCCAATTGCGAGGGAATGCCGTTCCCCGTCCTGCCTGTTCCGGCCAAAGCCGGTCCCACCGGTCCAGAAGACAGGTAGGGAGGTGGGGTCGAGTCAGCCTTTCAATTTTAGGCCGTCACCCACCATTTAAGAAAGGCATTGACAATGATCGAGCGCAGGAAAGGCCCGATTCTGGCTGCGACACGTTGTCGCACCGCGCAGGCGCGGCGTGCAGGACGCCCGGGGGCGGCATCCTAGCATCTGGTGCTGGCCGGCGGTCCGCCCTCGTTCGGCAAAGTCATCTGAACATGTTCAGGCGTGCCGGCGGGTGGCCGGCATGGGACGCTCGGCTCAGGAGGAAGGCCCTTGGACAAGATCGACTTCAGGAAGCGCGACCGGGCGCTCTATCAACCGCCGACCGGCCGGTTCGTACGGATCGATGTACCGCCCCTGCCCTACGTGATGATCGATGGTCGCGGCGATCCGAACACGGCCCCCGCCTACCTGCAGGCCGTGCAGTGGCTGTATTCGGTTAGCTATGCACTGAAGTTCGCGCTGAAGGCCGGGGGCCAGGACTACGTGGTGCCACCGCTGGAAGCGCTTTGGACCGCCGAGGATCCGTCGCACTTTGTGGCTCGCCGCAAGGATGAGTGGAGGTGGACGGTGATGATCCGCACACCTGAGGGCATCGGCCCTGCGCAGTGGCAGGCCGCGATCGGCAAGGCGCGCGCGAAGCTGGGAGAAGCTCCGCCCAGCCTTCGCCATGAAATCCTCGCCGAGGGCCCCAGCCTGCAGACCTTGCACGTGGGCGCCTACGACGACGAAGGCCCCACCCTGGCGCATCTGCATGACGAACTGATGCCCGCATTGGGTTACACCTTTGCCGGCCCCCATCATGAGATCTACCTGAGCGACCCGCGCAGGACCGACGCGGCGCGATTGAAAACCGTACTGCGGCAGCCGGTGCGGCCAATTGAGCCTGATGAGGACTCCCACACGTGACACAAGGAATGCCATGCGCCTGATCAGCCAGCTGCTGCACTGGACCACCCTGCCCGCCGGGCGCCGCCTGATGGCCGTGCTGGGGGCTGCGCTGGTGATCGTGCTGGCCTGCAATCCGGCGCTGTCGCCGTTGCTGCCGGTGGTGGACGCGCTCGGGCTGGACGTGCTGGTGCTGTTGCTGGGTGCGCAGGTGGTGGCGCTACTGCCTTGGGTGCGGGAGCGGGCCGCGCGCGGGACCAAAGTGCTTGCACGCCTGCTGATCGGCGCATCGGCGGGAGCAGCAGGTGGCTATCTCCGGCAGCTCGCGTGGTGGCTGGCACGGGGTGCAGTGATCGATGGACGTGAATGAAGCTGTGTTTGCATCGGTGACGTTGCCGACCGACCTTTCCCTTCGGGCAGAAACAGAAAGCCCCGGCAACGGCCAGGGCTTCCTGTTGATGTAACTGCTCGTCTTGCGTGGAGTGCGTCTAGAACGCGGTCGGACCGATTTGAATCACACCATCATGGGTCAATGCGAGACGGATCTTGGTTCTGCCCCCCGCCGTGACCACGTGGGAAATTTCGCGCCTGTGCGCCGATTCATCCCCCCACGAACAGAGCCCTTTGCCTGCGAAACTTGCGCTGACAATGCGATTCCCGGCGGGAACAGACAGCGAGACAGACTCTCCTCGCTGCAGATGGGCTGCCAGGGTGCCGTCGATATACAGTGCAAGCGGGCACGCCCCACCAACCGCGCCGATGTCGCGCGTCACGATGACCTGTCCGGAAGCACTGTCCCCCATCCCATTGAAGGCGAAAATCCGCTCAGCAGGCACCGGCTGTGCCTGTTCGGAGCTGATCTGACGGGTCGCACAGCCGGCGAGAACGACGCAGGCAATCAGGCTCACCACGATCTTCTTCATGACATCCCCTGTTGATTGAAACTGACTTGCCCAGTCCAGCGCGGCAAGCAATCCACCTCGGCATGGTAATGACCCCGACCGAGCAGGTACATGCCTGCAGCTCCATCGGACACTTCCGCCGGCCTTGGGCCGCGCCAGTACAGCCCAAACAAAAAGCCCCGGCCAAGGCCGGGGCTTTTCATGCAACTGGTGCCGGAAACAGGAGTCGAACCTGCGACCTACGCATTACGAATGCGCCGCTCTACCAACTGAGCTATTCCGGCTTAGCAGGCAATTCTAGAGGGTGCCGGTCAGCAGGTCAATTGAAGCCGCCCCCCAGGGTCTAGCGCTGCCCCGCCCTGCCACGGCGGATCGACTGAACGGTCAAAAAAACCAAGAACAGGCAGAAAAACACGAATCCAGCCAGGGCAATGTCGTGCATGCCGCCCAGCTGCCCGCTCATGGTCCGGCTCCACAGGTAACGGACCGCCAGAATGATGATCAGCAGCACCACCACGAGGTTGACCCACTTCATGGTGGCTCGGAACGTCGTTCTACTCATAGGTACAGGAATCGCTGGCGGCCCCCTTGGCTGCCTTGATGGTACGCATCACATCCCAACCTGTCGCGTTGGGTCACAGCACGGCCGCTCGACGCCATCGCATTCGATCCGGAAGCCATTGAAGCCATCATTGAAGCTGGCATCGCCGCCCGCCACCAGCACCAGCGTCGTGCCCAGCGCCCCTCCGGCGACGCTTCGCGTTCGTGCGGATCCGGGGATACAGCACGCGACGACGCAGGCGTCGCAGTCACGACGTCGCCGGATCAGCCAGTCCCCACCGCATT
This sequence comes from Stenotrophomonas maltophilia, assembly GCF_002138415.1. NCBI lineage: Bacteria > Pseudomonadati > Pseudomonadota > Gammaproteobacteria > Lysobacterales > Lysobacteraceae > Stenotrophomonas > Stenotrophomonas maltophilia. Next base: position 1,299,163 of record NZ_CP015612.1, on the reverse strand, counting down.
GGTGCACGCCCGTCCCGCCGCGAAATCCTGCAGGTTCCCCAGCGTGATCGCCGAGATCTCCTGCAGCGCCTCCACGGTGAAGAAGCCCTGGTGGCCGGTCACCAGCACGTTGGGGAAGGTCATCAGGCGCTGGAAGGCCTCGTCGTCGATGATCTCGCCGGACAGGTCCTGGAAGAACAGCGCGCTTTCCTGTTCGTAGACGTCGATGGCCAGATGGCCAAGCCGGCGCGACTTCAGCGCGCGGATCACCGCGTGGGTATCGACCAGTGCGCCGCGCGAGGTGTTGACCAGCATCGCGCCCGGCTTCATCCGGGCCAGTGACGCATCATTGATCAAGTGGTGGGTCTCAGGCGTCAGCGGGCAATGCAGCGAGACGATGTCAGCGCGCGCCAGCAGCTCATCCAACGCCACCATGTCGCCGATACCGCTGAAGGCCGGCGACGGGTACGGGTCGTGCCCCAGCACGGTGCAGCCCATGCCGTTGAAGATGCGCGCGGTGGCCAGGCCGATCTTGCCGGTCCCGACGATGCCGACCGTGCGCCCATGCAGGGTGCGCCCGAGCAGGCCATCGAGCATGAAGTTACCCTCGCGCACGCGGTTGTAGGCGCGATGGGTCTGCCGGTTGAGCGTCATCACCAGCGCCAGCGCATGCTCGGCCACGGCTTCGGGGGAATACGCCGGCACCCGCGCGACGAACAAGCCCAGCGCTTTCGCAACCGCCAGATCCACGTTGTTGAAACCCGCACAGCGCAGCAGCACGGCCCGCACGCCCAATGCATGCAGCGCCTGCAGCACCGGTGCATCCAGCCGGTCGTTGACAAACACGCAGACCGCGGCGCAGTCCTGTGCCAGCGCCGCCGTATGCACGTCCAGCGCCACATCGAAGTACACGAACGCAAAGCCGTTCCCAGACGCATCACGCTGGTTCGCCTCATCAAGGAAGCGACGGTCGTAGGGACGGGCACTGAAGACGGCGATCTGCATGGATGGGCCTGGGTGGAATGCCATAGCGACCATACCGCAGCAGCGCCCGCGTTGGGATGGCACCGGCGATGCCGTCATCGCCGGTGCCGGGTGCCACTCAGAACCTGTAGCCCAGGCCCAGCATCACGCCGTTCTGGATCTGCCCGTCGCGGCGCTCGCCCACGTAGTCGGCCATGATCGACAGCCGCTCGCTGGCACGGCTGGTCACGCCCAGGTTCCAGGCCAGCACCTGCTCGCCCACGGCCTGGCTGCTGGCACCAAACACCAGGTCCGGGGCCGCAGCGAAACCAGTGCTGTAGCGCGCCTGCGAATCGCCCAGCTCCTTCTGCCAGACCACGCGGGCACGCGGGGTGATGCGCTCGCCGTTGTTACCCTCGAAGGTCTTGAACAACTGCAGGCCGGCACCCACGCGGATGCTCTCCAGGCTGCCGCCACGCCCCACCAGCGCACCCGCGCCCTGCCCTTCGTTGAAGCGGGTGGCCGAGGTACGCGCGTAGTCCACCACCGGCAGCAACGGCTGGATCACCAGACCCTTTCCAGTCGTGAAGGAGAACGCATGCTCCACACGCGCGGAGATCGCATCGTTGCTGTACTTCGCACGCAATGGCTGCTGCAGGCCATCGATGCCGCTGACACTGCGGCGGGTGTCATGCCGCAGATCGGTATAGCGCACTGCTGCCGACAGGTAGCCTCGCGAATAGGTCGCGTCCAGATAGCCGCCCACGTCCAGCGCGCGCACGTCTCCGCTGAAATCGGAGCCGTCGCTGCCCTTGGTCGACATATCGGCCGCCGCCACGCTGACGCCCAGGGTGACGCGGTCATCGGCCACGCGGGTGTCGGCACCGATCACGATGCCACCGACATTGTGGCTCAGGCCGGCCACGCCGCCGTCAGCATCGATGCGGCCATGGCTGGCAAAACCGCGCGCCCACAGCCCACGGCTGTGCCCGGCCTCGTTGCCGCCAGCACTGCCGCCGGCCGGCTCGACCAGATGCATGGCCAGCTGGTTGAACAGGCTGCCATGGCGCATGCCCGGCTGCGACGAGACCGACTGCGCAGCCTGCGAAGCCAGCCCGTCTGCATCACCGCCACTGCGCATCGCCGCCTGATGCTGTTGCACGACGTTGCCGATGCTGCCGATCAGTGCATTGTCGGCCAGTCGCAGGCTGGCGTGCGCGTCACCACGCAGGACACCGGCCTGCTGCGCGATCACATCACGGTCGGCGAACTGTAGCGCGCCGAGCAGCGACTTCAGGCCGCTGTCCTGGCGGTCCGAAGCTGCTGCCAGCGCGCGCCCCAGCCCGTCGCCGGAGGTATCGTTGGCAAACAGCCCCAGCTGGTCGAAGCCCGGGTTGGCGGTCAGCCACAGGCCGTCGGCCGTCTGGTTGACGTTGAAGCTGAGCAGCGAATTGTGGCGCGGACGGAACACTTCACCGGCAGTGATGCTGGCACTGTAGCCGGCATCGCCCAGCCGCACGACATCCTGGAAGCCCTCCTGGTAGATCGGCCCTTCCACCAGATCGCGGCGGTAGGCACCGGCATAGAAGCCCTGGGCCACATTCAACGCAAGATGTGCGCCCTGCGCGATCACCAGCGCACCCTCCTCGGTGCCGCCATCGTAGAAGCTGCCGACGCGCAGGCGACCACTGCCGGTACCACCGGCTTCGGTAACATCGAACAGCACCTGGCCGCCCGGCATGATGTTGACGTAGCCGTGGGTGACCAGATCACCGCCGCGCGGCATCAGCGTGCCGAACACGCGCAGGCGGTTGAAGCCATCTTCGCGGTAGGACGGGCCGGTGCCATTCAGCAGCGCATCGCTGTCGGTGCCGACCGATGCGATATCACCGTGGCCGACCACGATGCTGCCCGGCATCACCCGCAGCTCGGGGGCGCGCAGCGCCCCCCCCTCCAGTGCGATGGTGCCGTTGTCCACCAGAATGAAATCGGCACCGGTGGTTTCGGCGGTGCGCCAGGTGGCGCCATTGCTGACACGGATCACGCCGGCGGAGTTGGCCAGGGTCGAAGCATCCAGATCGGCCAGCCGCAGCTGGCCGCGTAGTTCATCCTGGAGGTCGGCGTCCGCGAGCAGCTGCTGCAACGACTGTGCGCCGATACCGTTCGCCCCCCGCGTGGAGAAGTTGTACAGGCTCACCGCATAGTTGATGTAGGTGCTGGCCCAGTCGGTGTTCCAGCGCGCGAAATCGTCGTCGACGAAGGTCTGCAGCTGGCGACCGGTGCGCAGGTAACCGGGGTTGATGTCGCCGCTCACGTTGGCCGTGACGTTGAGGGTGTCACCCGGATCGCGGTAACCGTTCGCGGTGATGATCTTGTTGCTGCGGATGTCCTGGCCCGGGAATGACTCCAGCTTGCTGCCACTGCCATCCGGATCGAAGGTGACCGAGGTACCCGTGGTGCGCGCCGGGTCGCGGAATACCAGCAGGCCATTGGGCTGCACCACTTCGTACATGGCCTTGTGCAACAGGCCCGCATCCATGCCGCCACCGTAGTTGCCTGTGTAGATCTGGGTCATGCGCGCCGACGGCGCATAGGTGATCTTGCCGCCACTGCTGGCGGCATGGATCTGCACCGAGTCGACCAGCGGCAGATCGCCGCCGAGGTAACGGTTGACGCCACCGGACTGCATGATCGAGCAGGACGAAATGCAGTGGCCTGACACGATGGTGTCCAGGCCTTGGGTACGGATCACCGCCTGCAGCCACTCGCCGGCGATCAGCGCGCCACCGTTGGACGTTCGCAGCACGACTTCGCGGATCGGACGGCCTTCAGCCTGCGCCTTGGCCAGCAGTGCGGGCAGCGCCACCACATCGGCGACGGTGACACCGCCGCTGAGGAAAACGCGATCGTCCTGCACGTGATAACTCATTGCCATGACGTCATCAGCTGCCGCGATGGCGCCAACGCCGATCAGCCCGGCCAGGGCCAGGCTCAACTTCGAATGCTTCATACGTTCTCTCTCTCCACCCGCAACACGCGGGTAAGGAGTCAAACGGCAAAGCGCCGGAATCTCCCCCAGCCCGGTCGGCCGGAAAAAATGAATGCATTCACAATGAGAGCGGGGCACCACACACTCTTCCCCATCCGGTCATCGTCGCGTAAAACTCGAAGGCGCACCCGCCAACGTCAGCCGAGGCCAGCCCTGTCCGTTCCGTCCCCCCTGATCCACCACGCGCCGGAGCCACCCGCGCCTGCGGACGCCTTCATCGCGTTCGTACGCGAGGAACGCGCGCCACTGTGCGCGTTCCTGCGCACACGGGGCGTCGGGCCGGAGGATGCAGAGGACATCGCGCAGGACTGCATGGAGCGGCTGATCCGCTATCGCGCGCACGGCACCGACGAACTGCGCCTGCTGCTGTATCGTATCGCCCGCAATCGCCTGGCGGATCGCGGCCGCTCGCCGCAATCGCGACCGCATCTGTCACTGGCCGAGCACGATGGCAGTGACGAGCCCACCAGCTCGTCACCGGATCCGTTGCGCCAGGCCGAGTCCGGGCAGATGCTCTCCCTGCTGCGGCAGGCCCTTTTCAAACTGCCCGAGCGCGCGCGCGAGGTGTACCTGCTCAACCGGATCACCGGCATGAGCTATACACAGATCGCGCGGCACTGTGGAATTACAGCCAAGACCGTGGAAAAACACATCGCCCGTGCCCTGCAGGGCCTGCGCCAGGAGTTGGGACCGGACCCACTGCACAACGACAGGGATGCGGAATGAACAGCCACCGGCACAGGGAAGACGCCTCGCTGTTCGAGCGTGCCAGCACCTGGGTGGCGCGGCTGGAAGCCCCGGACTGCACGCCGGCCGAGCGCGAGTCGTTCGAAGACTGGTTGGCTGAAGATCCTGCCCATGTCAAAGCCTGGGTGCAGGCCGAGAACCTGTTCCAGCAGGGCAAGGGCCTGGCCGCTGATCCCTGGCTGCGCACCGCAGCGGCACGCGCGGCGCGACCGCCCCGACGCCGCTGGCTGCCTGCGCTCGCCACCGCCGCCGGCGTCTGCCTCGCCATCGGCATGGGCTGGATGGTGGCCGTGGATGGCAATCCCGCCCCCCAGCGCTATGCCAATGACGGCCATCTGCCGCAACAGCTGACGCTGGCCGATGGCAGCGTGGTCACGCTCGATGCCGGCACCGCGCTGCATGCCCGCTTCGGCTGGCGCCATCGCGAGCTGGACCTCGAACGCGGCCGCCTGCAGCTGCAGGTCGCGCCGTCGCGCAAGGCGCTGCAGCTGCGTGCCGGCAGCAGCACGATCCGCGATATCGGCACAACCTTCCAGGTCGAACGCCTGCAGGATGGTCTGGTCGAAGTCGCGCTGCTGGAAGGTGCGGTGGAGGTCAGCAGCGGTGTGGCCCAGCACACGCTGGCACCCGGCCAGCAACTGCAGGTACTGCCGTCCGGGCGCATCCAGCCCGGCCCGGCGCTGTCGTCCACGGCGTCGGCCGAGGGCTGGCTGCATGGGCAACTGGTATTCGATGCCACGCCGCTGTCGATCGTGGTCGAACGCATGAACCGCTATGGCCGTACACCGCTGGTGATCGCTGATCCGGAGATCACCGATCTGGCGGTCAGTGGCACGTTCCGCGCAGGCGATGCACAGGAGTTGCTGTCCGCGCTGGAACTGGGCTGGTCCGTCGCTGGCCAGACGCGCCCGGATGGCGCGCTGGAACTGCGCCGCACGTACTGAGGAGGTCTGCGGTGATGGCAGGACCGGGCGCGCTGCAGTGGAGGCTGCTCCGGCCGCTGCTGTGCGTGGCGCTGCTGCTGGCGGCAGTGCCTGCGGCCATGGCCGGTGAGTCCGCTGCCGCCCACGATTACCGCATCGGCGCCGGCCCCTTGCCATCGGCATTGCAGCAATGGGCGCGGCAGAGCGGTATCGCCCTGATGTTTGATGGCCGTGAGCTGTCAGGGCTTCACACCGACGGCGCGCATGGCCAGACCGATCCGGCCAGCGCCCTGAAACAGCTGGTTGCCGGCATGCCGGTAACCATCCTGCGCACGCCGTCTGGTGGTTTCGTGGTTCGCCGTGTCCGCACCGCGCCCATCGCTGCAGCACCCGCCCCGGTGGCGGCGCCGGCACCTCTGCACAGCCTCCCCGAATCGCCGCGCCAGGTGGAACTGGCACCGATCCACGTCACCGGCAGCCGCCTGCCGCGCACCTCGGTACAGACCACGCTGCCGGTCACCACGATCGACCGCGCCGACATCCTGCGCAGTGGCTACGGCAGTCTGTTCGACCTGCTGCGGCACCTGCCCGGCATGAATGGCCTGCCCGCAATGAGCAGCGCACGCAGCGGTGATTCGCAGTACCTGCCGGTCGGTGCTGCGGCCACCACCAGCTTCGACGGCATGGGACCGCGTGCCACCCTGTTCCTGGTCAATGGCCGGCGCCTGCCACGCTATCCGATGGTGTCGCTGGAGCAAGGCGGGCTCACCGACCTCGGCGGCATTCCGCTGAGCTTCGTCGACCGCATCGAACTGGTACGCGGCGGCGCCTCGGCCATCTATGGGGCCGATGCCATGTCCGGCGTGGTCAACATCATCCTGCGCGACCAGGCCGATGGGCCCGAAGCCATGCTGCAGACCGGCCTGAGCAGCCGCGGTGATGCCGGCCAGTACCGCCTGCAGGCCGCCACCGGCGGCGCGCGCGGCAACGGGGACCGCTGGTTCGCCGGCCTCGATCTGCACCGTGTCGAGCACGTCGCCGGAGACCAGCGTGACTGGCATGCGGAAACCTCGCTGTATCCGATCGGTGCGATCTTCGGCAACTGGTACGTGCCCGCGCGGCGCTGCGAGCCGCCCCTGAAGCGGCGCGAGGATGGCTGCTGGTTTGACAGCGCGCGGCCGCGCTCGTTGCAGCCCGCCTCGGATACTGCATCGGCCTACCTGCGCTACCGGCATGAACGTGGTGAGGGACGCTATGCCTATGTCGAGGCACGGGCCAGTCACAACCGCCAGCGCTTCGACCTGGGCCCGACAGCCGTTGCGGTGGTCTCGCGGGGAATCACCTTCAACACTGTGCTGCGCGAGGCCGGCAACGTGCGCCCCAGCGTCCGCGCCACCGATGCGGACGTCACCTTCGGCATCGGCCGTGACCAGGGCCGGCGCAGCTGGGAGGCGGGCATCAGCGCGCAGCGCAGCGAAGTCACCTTGTCCACTGCGGGTACCGTGCGCACGGCACGCCTGCTTGAAGCAACGCAGGCGCGCAGGTTCACTCCCGGTTTCGACGCACCACCGGCAGCCGATGTGGACACGCTGTTTCCATCCATCCGCAACCGCGGCAGCACCGCACAATGGCAGGGCTGGTGGGGCGTGCAGCGTGAGCTGATGGCGATGCCCGGGGGCAATGCGCAGCTGGCCACCGGCATCGACCTGCGCCATGAACGCTGGGTCTCGCGTCCGGACGCGCTGCTGAGCCAGGGCGACCTTGCGCTGGGCCTGCCGCAGCAGCAACGCCAACTGTCACGACAAAGCGGTGGCGTCTACACCGAGCTGGGCCTGCCGCTGGCACCCACGCTGCGCGCGGACCTGGCTGCACGCTGGGACCGCGATGGCGGCTTCATGGCATTCTCGCCACGTGCCGGGCTGCGCTGGAGCCCGACGCCCCACTGGTCGTTCCTGCTGGCCAGCGGGCGCGGCTACCGTGCGCCGAGCCTGTTCGAGCAACGGCGGCCTCCTGGCTACTTCGGCTCGATCACGCTTCCGGTGTCCAGTGCGCTTCCGGAATGTGCAATCGCTACACGCGGTGGCGGCTGCAGCGTCACGGCCAACGTGGTTGAGAACGATGCACTGAAGGCCGAGCGATCGCGCAGCCACTCGCTGGCAGCCACGTGGACGCCCAACGACACGTTCTCGCTGTCGCTGACCCACAACATCGTGGAACTGCGCAACGAGATCCTCGCCCTGCAGCCGAGCGACGCGGTGTGGAATCGCAGCACCTGGGAACTGGATGAAGACGGCCACCTGAGCAGCCTGCGCCTGTCGTTCGACAACATCGGTCGCACCACGTCCCGCAACTGGGTGCTGCGTGGCGAGTACCGCATCGACAGCGGCAGCAACGGCCAGTGGTTGTTGTCGCTCGATGCACTGAAACAGCAGGAGCTGCGTCGCCGCCGTGACCACGAGGCCGCCGTGGACCTGCGCGGGCATGTGACACCCGAGCTGGCTGCGGTGTTGAACGTGCAATGGCAGAACAGCAACTGGGACATCGCCCTGCGCGGTAATCAGGTCGGTCGCACCCGTGCCTGGTTGCCCGGGGCCGAGTGCCCGCAGGATCAGGTCGAACAGAACCACTGCATGAATCCACGCCAGCTGCGCTGGAACCTGCACCTGGCACGCCGCCTCGGCCCACGCATCGTCGCGGCGCTGGACGTGCACAATGTGCTCGATGCACAACCGGTGAACTTCCTGGTCGGCAACGGCGGGCAGATGCCCGGGCTGGACGATCCGCTCGGTCGCTACTACCTGCTTACCCTGCAGTTCCGCTGAAGCGTAGTAATCTACGCGCCCTGTTCCACCGCGGTCCCCTCCCCCCCCATGAAAGCCTATCTCTGGTTCTGGGGCGCGTTCCTGCTGTTCTTCGCGTTGCCCTTCCCCTGCATCCTCTATCTCGGCACCTCGTGGCCGGTGGCGCTGGTCGACCGCAGTGCACCGTGGCAGGCACTGTTGCTGCTCGCGCTGTCGCTGGCGCTGTGGCTGACGCTGCTGTTCGCCTTCCTGCACTACCTGTTGCTGGCGCCGCCGCGTGCACTGCACCGAGTGCAGTCGATCCTGGTCGACGGTGAACCGCGCAGTGCGATGATCGAGCAGGCCGAACAGACCGGCGTGCAGGTGCGCGGCTTCGCGCAATGGAAACTGCAGTTGTCCTTCAAGAACCTGTCCGGCACGCCGATCCGCGAACAGATGCTGGTGGTCGACAGCAAACCCCAGCTGCATCGCTTCGAGGTGGGCAGGCACATCGATGCGCGCCTGGGCCGGACGCCCGGGGCATTCCCCAATATCGTGCTGGACGGTGCCCAGCCTGAACTGGATGTCGCCAGCCTGTGGCGGCGCGGCATCGGTGCAGCACTCGGCATCGCCACCGTTGCTGCTGCCTATGTGGGGGCCTACCGGCTGCAGAGCGAGGGGCTGGGCTGGACCTTCCTGTCGTTCGGTCACCCGCTGCTGGTGTGCCCGCTGGTGCTGTGTGGCTATGCGCTGGGCCTGCGCCTGCTCGGCCGCCTGCTGCACGCCGATGCCCGCGGCGATGCGCTGAAGTATCGCGGCATCGGCGTGGAGGCCAGGGTGGTGAAGGTGCGTCAGACCGGCACCTACCTCAACGAACAACCGCAGGTGGAGTTTCAGCTGGAATACATCGACCGCGAAGGCAACGTGCAGCAGGCCCGCGTGCGCCGCTTCATCCCGCTGATTGAACTGGCCAACATCCCGCGCGAGCATGTGACGCTGCTGTACGACCCGGATGACCGCAGCAACGTGCGCCTGGAGGGAGTATGAAACAGCCGCCCTCAACCCGCACCGTGTTCCTGGTACTGCTGCTGGTTCTGGCGGGCGTGGCCGTTGCCGGCGGCGCCCTGCAGACCATCAGCGAAACGCTGGGGCATTCGGTACAGCCGGACCGGTTGCCCGCGTCCGTCTCGTCCCAGTCGCCGCGCGAACAATCCGCATCGCTTGTGCCGTCCCCGGCGCCCTTCCCCGCCGCGAGCACCGCTGGAGCGCCCGAGCGCAACAACCGCCTGTTCGATGCGGACTACCTGCTGGCTGCCCGTCAGGCACTGGAGCAGATGCCAGCGCTGGCCGGCCAGCGACTGACGGTCTTCCACAGCATCCACTTCTACGACGATGGCCGCATCAACCTCGATCTGGTCGATCCGCAACAGCCGGGCCACGTCGACAGCTATCACTTTGAACGTGGCCAATGGCGCAAGGGCAATCCAGTGAACCCACAACAGTTCGCTCCCACCATCAGCCTGCAGCGCAGCAGCACGCTTCTGGCCAGCATCGATTTCGATGCCGTGCCACGCGTGGCCAGAGCGCTGCAGGAACAGCGCAATGTGCTGCTGAACCCCGCATCCGAAGTCAGCCATGTCTACGTGATCGTGCGCAAAGCCGGCAAACTGGTATGGCTGCCGGACGAAGTGGCCGGTGATCGCGAATCGGTGCGACTGCAGTTCGACGCACAGGGCAGCGCCCGCAGCGTAAGTCGCCAGTAGGCCTCAAAAAGGGGACGGAGGGAATTAAGTCGTATGCAGCATCAAGGCGTATACGACTTAGTTCCCTCCGTCCCCTCTTCTGCTACCTCACCGAGCGCGCGATGGCGTACTGCGCGCCGTAGTAGTTGGACAACACCAGCAGGCTGGCGAACGGCAGGCCACCGGCGAAGCGGTCCCAGGCCAGCAGGGAATCGCTGGCGACGAACAGCAATGCACCTGCCGCGGCCCAGCGGACGCTTCGGGCTTCCGCGGCATCAGGCTGTGGCCGGCGCCACTGGCGTGCCAGGGCCAGCACCGCCATCGAGGCCAGCACCACCACGTAGGCCAGCACCGGAATGCGCATCGGTGCGGGCAGGTGTGGCCACAGGCCAAATACATTGAGTACAGCGAACGCGCCGAGCAGGATGCTGGCGGAAAGCAGGCCGCGTCCGGCACGCAGGCCATCGCGGAAGGCGACGATGTAGCAGAGGTGCGCCAACAGGAACGCGACCAACCCCGACACGAACGCGTCCACCGGCAGCATCAGTGCGATGTCGCCCATGCACGAGAGCAGCATGCCGGCCAGCACCGCACGCCGATAGAACGGCTGCGCGGGATCGTGCACGCGCCAGACGATGGCAGCGATCAGCAGCGTAGTCGTCGGCTTGGCCAGCCAGTGCAGCCAGCGCCCATCGCCGTGCAGGAACGCGCCGATGATGGCGAGGATCGCCATCAACAGGATCACGCCATCGCGGGCGCGCGGCTTCATCGCGCCTTCCACAGGTCCGCCAGGCGGTCAGGCTTGCCGGCGATGCGCTCCAGCACCGGGTACTGCAGGCCACCGTGGTAGGCGATGCTCATCGTTTCGATGCGATCGAACTGCTTCACCAGCAACACGATCGGCGCCTTGTCCTTTGCTGCGGCGGCGACTGCATCCTTCAAGCGCTGGCTGCTGTATTCACGGCCGCCAACCGCGATCACCTTCATGCCCGGTGCAAGACCGGCGTTGAAGGCCGGACTGTCCCAGATCACGTCACCGACCGTGCCGCTGTCGAGCACGGTCGCGCCCAGCGAATACGCCAGCAGCGCTGCCTTGGCACGTTTTTCCTGTGCCTTGTAGGCGTCGTTCGGGGTATCGCGATAGACCAGCTTCCAGCCCGCCAGTTCCAGGCCACCGGTCAACGAACCATGGCCATCCAGGCGCCCGCGCAGGAACCTCGCCCAGTCGTACGGCGCGATGCCGTTCAAGGTCGCGACCACATCATCGAAGGTGTACGGATTGACGTCCCAATTGCCATTGCCGACGCCGAAGAACGCACGTGCGAAGTCGTCCAGGCTGCGGCGATTGCCGCTTAGTTCGCGCAGCTTGCCCTCCACTTCCAGCCACAGCATCTGGCCGCCGGAGTAGTAGTCCTCGCTCATCTGGTAGTTGCGGTAGGGCAACGTGCGGCGCTGGGCGATGGTGGGGTCGTTGGTGGTGTCCTGCAACGGGCGCCAGGCCAGGCCCGGACGGCCACGGTCATAGGTCGCGGCCACATTCGCCAGCATGTCGCGCGCCTGCGCGGTCGACCACAACCCCGAGCGCGCGGCCAGCACCTGGCCCCAGAACTGGGTCTGGCCCTCGTACACCCACAGCAGGCTGTCGCCCATCGGCACGTTGAAGTTGGCAGTGGCCAGGTCCGCGCCGCGGCGGTACTTGCCGTTCCAGGAGTGGGTGTACTCGTGCGGCAGCAGGTCGCGCATCCACGCGTTGCTGTCCCATTCGGTGAAGTAGCCCGGATCGGCGCTGTTCTCGCTGGAGCGGTGATGCTCCAGGCCGATGCCGCCGAGACGGTCGGTCAACGCCAGCAGGAACTCATAGTGGTTGTAGTGGCGCGCACCGTAGAGCTTGTCGGCCTGCTGCACCAGCGCGCGGTGCATCGTGATCTGTCCCTCGCTCGGCTTCAGCGACTTGGCCTCGTCGGCAAACACGTTGAGGTGCACTGGCACCTTCGCGCCCGGGTCGAGATCGATGCGCTGGTAGTGCTCGCCGGCGAACAAGGGCGAATCAACCAGATGGTCATACGAAATCGGCTTGAACACCACGGTGTCACCGTCGCGGCGCGCGGTCTCCAACGCGGTGGCGAATGACCAGCCCTTGGGCAGCGTCACGCTGGCCTGCGCCTGCAGCTGCCGCGCATCGACACCGGCCGGATACAGCGATTTGGCGTTCCACTGCAGGTTGAGCATTTCCGGAGTCATCACCACCCGGCCCTGGCTGCCGCCCTGCGAGGAAAGGAAATCGAAGTGGGCGACGATCTCGCTCACGCCCTCGGGCACGTCCACCTTGAACGCATAGACATTGAACTGGTCGCGCTGCCAGGCCAGCGGCTTGCCGTTGGCGGTCACGCGCAGGCCGGCCAGCTTGTCGATCGGGCCGGTGGGCGAATGGTTGCCGGGAATCCACTGCGGGTACAGCAGGGTCATCGGGCCGGGCTTGGCCGGCACCGTAGCGGTCACCTTGAAGATGCGCCGGGCCAGATCGCGCGCGTCGACATCGATGCGCAGCAGGCCGGGAGCCGCCGCGTTCGCCGGTGGCGAGGTCTGCGCCAGTGCAGGCGTGGCCGCCAGCGCGAACAGCACGGACATCACCAGGGCACGGGTCTTCATCGGGCAGGTTCCAACAACGGAGAATTTTCCGATGCTAGGCCTGTGCAGTGCCCGGCCCCATGGCCAAAGGTCATGGTCGGTGGCGCTCCGGCCTGATGTGGCAAAACGCCATCCGACAGTGCGGACCAAGGTCCGCACCCACCAGAGTCAGGCCCGGTCAGTCGACCAGGCGCAGGCGCAGTTCCTTCGGCAGCGCGAACACCATCGATTCCGGCTCGCCATCCAGCTCGCCCACGCCGCTGGCGCCCAGCTCGGCCAGGCGTGCCAGCACGCCATCGACCAGTACCTGCGGTGCCGAGGCACCGGCAGTGACGCCGATGTGCTGCTTGCCCACCACCCACGCCGGGTCGATCTCGTGCGCACCGTCGATCAGGTACGACTCCACGCCTTCTCGGCGGGCCAGCTCGCTCAAACGGTTGGAGTTGGAGCTGTTCGGCGAACCGACCACCAGCACCAGGTCACAGCGCTTGGCCAGGTCGCGCACGGCGTCCTGGCGGTTCTGCGTGGCGTAGCAGATGTCGTCGTTCTTCGGGCCCTGCATCGCCGGGAAGCGCTCGCGCAGCGCATCGATGATGCCGCGCGTGTCGTCCACCGACAGCGTAGTCTGGGTGGTGTATGCAAAGTTTTCCGGCTGGTTGATGTGCAGCGTCGCAACCTGCTCCACATCCTCGACCAGGTAGATCTGGCCGGTACCGGCTTCGCGGTTCCACTGGCCCATGGTGCCTTCCACTTCCGGGTGACCGGCGTGGCCGATCAGCACCACGTCACGGCCGGCACGGCAGTGGCGGGCCACTTCGAAGTGGACCTTGGTCACCAGCGGACAGGTGGCGTCGAACACCTTCAGGCCACGGCGCTCGGCTTCCTGGCGCACGGCCTGGGACACGCCATGCGCGCTGAAAATGACCGTGTTGTTGTCCGGTACTTCATCGAGTTCCTCGACGAAGATCGCGCCGCGCTGCTTCAGGTCATCGACCACGAAGCGGTTGTGCACCACTTCATGGCGGACATAGATGGGCGCGCCCAGTGTTTCGATCGCGCGCTTGACGATCTCGATCGCACGATCGACACCGGCACAGAAACCACGCGGGTTGGCGAGCAGCACATCCATCAGTTCAATCTCCCGGCAGCGGCCGGCTTACGGTTTCGGATTGGCATTATCCGCCTTTTTGGCGGACTTGCCGTCGAACAGGCCAAACAGGGCGATGCCGATGGCACCCACCACGATGGCCGAATCGGCGATGTTGAACGAGGGCCAGGTGTAGCTGCCCACGTACCACTGGATGAAATCGACCACATGACCATGCACCTGGCGGTCGATCACGTTGCCGATCGCACCGCCGATGATCAGCGCATACGGCACGGCCGCCTTCCAGTTGCCACGGGCGGTGCCGCGCAGCCACCAGGCCATCAGGCCGCTGATGACGATCGCCAGCACGGTGAAGAAGTGCTTCTGCCAGCCACCGGCGTCGCTCAGGAAACTGAACGCCGCACCGGTGTTGTAGGTGCGGTACCAGTTCCAGAAGCCGTCGATGACCACCACCGGTTGGAACTCCGGCAGGCTCGACAGGACCCAGGCCTTGGACCACTGGTCCAGCCCGATGATGGCCACCGACAGCAGCAGCCAGACCAGGGCGTTCGGATGCGGACGGGGCGCGGCCATCAGAACCAGCTCCGCACTTCACCTGCACCGGTGATGTTGCTCACGCAGCGGCCGCACAGCTCCGGATGATCGGCGTTGCTGCCGACGTCGGCGCGGTGATGCCAGCAGCGCACGCACTTGGCCTTGGTGGTCGGCTGGGCGCTGACGAACACCTCGTCGGTGGTCGCCGGGCGCACCTGCACGTCGCCACTGATGAACAGGAAACGCAGTTCATCGGCCAGCGGCTGCCAGCGCGCGGCCTGCTCTTCGCTGGTGGCGATGGTGATCTCCGCCTCCAGTGCAGCACCGATGGCGCCGTTGGCACGCATCGGCTCGAGCACCTTGGCCACCTGCTCGCGCACGGCCAGCAACTGGTCGAAGTCGGCGGCGTTGAGCTGGGCATCCGCCGGCAGCGGCGCCAGACCGTCGTACCAGGTGGTGAACAGCACGTGCTCGGCGCGTTCGCCCGGCAGGTAGCCCCACAGCTCATCGGCGGTGAAGGTCAGGATCGGCGCGACCCAGCGGGTGAACGCTTCGGCGATGTGGTACATCGCGCTCTGTGCCGAACGGCGACCGTGTGAATCGGTCGGCATCGTGTACAGGCGGTCCTTGGTCACGTCCAGGTACAGCGAGCCCAGGTCCACGCTGCAGAAGTTCAGCAGCAGCTGCACGATCTCGGCCATGTTGTAGCCGTCGTAGGCCGCCTTGATCTTCTCCTGCAGCTCCCACGCACGGTGCACGATCCAGCGGTCCAGCGCGACCATCTGGTCGAGCGGCTGCAGGTGCTGGGCCGGATCGAAACCGTCCAGGTTGCCGAGCAGGAAGCGTGCGGTGTTGCGCAGGCGACGGTAGGCGTCGGCATTGCGCTTGAGGATCTCCTGCGACAGCGACATCTCGTTGCTGTAGTCGGCCGAGGCGATCCACAGGCGCAGGATGTCCGCGCCCAGCTTGTTCATGATGTCCTGCGGCTCGATGCCGTTGCCCAGCGACTTGGACATCTTGCGGCCGTGCTCGTCCACGGTGAAGCCGTGGGTCAGGCACTGCTTGTACGGGGCGCGCTTGTCGATCGCCACGCCGGTCAGCAGCGAGGACTGGAACCAGCCGCGGTGCTGGTCGGAACCTTCCAGGTACAGGTCGGCCGGCTTGCCGAAGCCACGTGCGGCGAGCACGCCTTCATGGGTCACGCCCGAGTCGAACCAGACGTCGAGGATGTCGGGGACCTTCTCGTAGTCGGCCGCTTCGGCACCCAGCAGTTCGGCGGCATCCAGCGAATACCACACGTCGATGCCCTCGGCTTCGACGCGGTCGGCCACCTGCTGCATCAGCTCCACCGAGCGCGGATGGATCTCGCCGGTCTGGCGGTGGGTGAACAGTGCGATCGGCACGCCCCAGGTGCGCTGGCGCGAGATGGTCCAGTCCGGGCGACCGTCGACCATGCTCTGGATGCGCGCCTTGCCCCAGGTCGGGAACCAGCCGACGGTGTCGATGGCGGCCAGCGCATCGTTGCGCAGGTTGGCCTTGTCCATCGAGATGAACCACTGCGGGGTGGCGCGGAACACCACCGGCGTCTTGTGGCGCCAGCAGTGCGGGTAGCTGTGGCGGATCGGGTGGAAGGCCAGCAGCGAACCGTTGTCGCGCAGCACGCCGACGATGGCCTCCTGCGCCTTCCACAGGTGCTGGCCAGCCAGCACCACGTCACCGGCCGGCGGGGTCGATTCCAGGTACACGCCACGGCCGTCGATCGGGGTCACCTGGCCGGCGTTGTACTTGTCCAGCAGGCCGTACTTCTGGCTGACCACGAAGTCTTCCTGGCCGTGGCCGGGGGCGGTGTGCACCGCACCGGTACCGTCCTCGTCGGACACATGGTCGCCGTTGAGCACCAGGATCTCGCGCTCCGGGTAGAACGGGTGCGCCAGCAGCTGGTTCTCCAGCGCCGCGCCGGTGGTTTCACCGTGCAGCACCACTTCATCCACGCCGTAGCGCTGCAGTGCGCGCTCGGCCAGCGCGGCGGCCAGCACCAGCCAACGGCGCTTGCCGTTGTGCGCCGGGCCCTCGGCCAGGACGTAGTTGATTTCCGCACCCAGCGACACCGCCAGCGAGGCCGGCAGCGTCCACGGCGTGGTGGTCCAGATCGGCACGGCCACTTCCACGTCGGCCGGCACGCTCACGCCGAACGCCTGGCCGATGGCCTGCGCGTCACGCGCGGCGTAGGCCACGTCGATCGCCGGCGATTCCTTTTCCTGGTATTCGATCTCGGCCTCGGCCAGCGCCGAGCCGCAGTCGAAGCACCAGTACACCGGCTTGGCGCCACGCACCAGATGGCCGTTGGCCACGACCTTGGCCAGCGCACGGATTTCGTTGGCTTCGAAATCGAAGCTCAGGGTCTTGTACGGGTTGTCCCAGTCGCCGGTCACGCCCAGGCGCTTGAAGTCCACGCGCTGGATGTTGATCTGCTCTTCGGCGAACTCACGGCACTTCTGGCGGAACTCGACGGCGTCGAGCTTGGTGCCGACCTTGCCCCACTTCTTCTCGACCGCGATCTCGATCGGCAGGCCATGGCAGTCCCAACCCGGCACGTAGGGCGCATCGAAGCCGGCCAGGTAGCGCGACTTGACGATGATGTCCTTCAGGATCTTGTTGACCGCGTGGCCCAGGTGGATGCGGCCGTTGGCGTACGGCGGGCCGTCGTGCAGCACGAACAGCGGGCGGCCGGAGGCGTTGTCGCGCAGCTGCTGGTAGAGCCCCTGCTCTTCCCACCGCGCCAGAATGCCCGGCTCGCGCTTGGGCAGATCGCCGCGCATCGGGAATTCGGTGGCTGGCAGGTTCAGGGTGGTCTTGTAGTCCTGGCTCACGCAGTGGCTCGCAATCTATGTTCGGAAAGGATGGCGCGCGCCTGTTCGGCGTCGCGGTGCATCTGGTCGGTCAGGGCCGCCAGATCATTGAATTTCTCTTCGTCGCGCAGCTTGGCGACGAACTCCACGTCGATGTGGCGCCCGTACAGGTCGCCCTGAAAATCGAACAGGTGGGCTTCCAGCAGCGGCTCCACGCCGTCCACGGTCGGCCGCGTGCCGAAACTGGAGACCGAGGGCCAGGGCTGGTCGAACACGCCGTGCACCCAGGTTGCGTAGATGCCCGACAACGCCGGGGTCTTCGGGAACCGCAGGTTGGCAGTGGGGAAGCCCAGCGTACGACCAAGCTGGCGGCCGCGCACCACCAGCCCGCTGATCGCGTACGGACGCCCGAGCAGGTCGCCGGCACGGGCGAAGTCGCCGTCCTGCAGCAGCTGGCGGATGCGGGTACTGGAAATGCGCTCGCCATGCAGGTCGACCGCTTCGATCTCGCCGGCGCTGAAGCCGAGCTCGGCACCGAGCTGCTGCAACAGGGCCAGGTCGCCGCGGCGGCGATTGCCGAAGCAGAACTCCGGCCCGATCCAGACCTCACGCGCACTCAGGCGATTGACCAGCAACTGGCGCACGAAGGTCTCGGCCGGCATCGCCGCCATCGCCGCGTCGAAACGCAGCAGGCCGATCGCATCCACACCCAGCTCGCGCAGGATCTCGACCTTGCTGCGCGCCAGGGTCAGCCGCGGCGGCGGCGTGCCCTGGGCGAAGAATTCACGCGGCAGCGGCTCGAACGCCACGGCCACCGCGGCCACGCCCAAGGCGCGCGCGCGGGCAACCGCGTGGCGGACCAGCGCACGATGGCCCAGGTGGAGGCCGTCGAATGCACCGATACAGACCACGCTTCCGTTGGGGAACAGCTCCCCGCCCTCGACGCTTCTGAACAGCCTGCTCATCAACTCTCGTTCCGGCCCGACCGGGGCCGCTGCTTCAATGGTGTAACCCTGAAGTATAGCCGCCACGGGCCGCGATCAATGCCCGCGCAGGTCGCGCGGGCGGAAGCCCATGGCCACCATGGCCACCGCATAGGTCGCGCCACCGCCGCCGACCAGCAGTGCCAGTGCGCCGATCCGCTCCCATGCACCCATCGCCGAGAAGCCCGGCAGCCAGTACAGCAGGGCCAGCAGTACGCCGACCATGGCCGCGCAGGCCAGCAGCAGGCGTACCAGATAGCCGCCCCAACCCGGCCGGCGCTGGTAGACATCGGTCTTGCCCAGCCAGTACCAGAGCAGGCCCAGGTTCAGGTAACTGGACAGCGCGCTGGCGATGCCCAACGCCAGGTGCAGGCCCGGCTGCTTGCCGATGGCGGCCATCACGCCCTGCGCCTTCAGTTCGTCCGGCACCATCACCTGGTACAGCACCGCCAGCAGAGCGAAGTTGAACACCATGTTGGCCACCAGTGCGGCCACGCCGGCGCGCACCGGGGTCTTGGTGTCCTGGCGCGCATAGAACGCCGGCAGCACCACCTTCAGCAGGGCGAACGCCGGCAGGCCGAAGCTCAGGCCGTACACCGACAGCGCGGTCATGCGGGTATCGAAGGCACTGAACTGGCCGTGCTGGAAGATGGTCGCGATCAGCGGTTCGGCCAGCAGCAGCAGGCCCAGCATGGCCGGGACCGAGATCAGCAGGGTCATGCGCAGGCCCCAGTCCAGCGAGCGCGAGAAGCCCTCGCGGTCGGTGCTCACATGATGACGGGCCAGCGCCGGCAGGATCACCGTACCCAGCGCCACGCCGAACACGCCCAGCGGCAGCTCCAGGAAGCGGTCTGCCAGCGACAGCCAGGACTGCGAGCCGTCGGTCAGCTTGGCGGCGATGACGGTGTCCAGCAGCAGGTTGATCTGCGCCACCGACGAACCGAACAGGGTCGGCACCATCAGCGTCATCACCTTGCGCACGCCCGGATGGCGCCAGCCCCAGCGTGGCAGGGTCAACAGGTTGATGCCCTTCAGCGAGGGCAGCTGGAACAGCAGCTGCAGGATGCCGGCGGCGAGTACCGCCCAGCCCAGCGCCAGGATCTGTTTTTCCGGGGTGCCGCCCAGCCGCGGCGCCAGCCATAGCGCACCGGCGATCATGCACAGGTTGAGGATGACCGGGGTCAGCGCCGGCATTGCGAAACGCTGGAAGCTGTTCAGCGCGCCACCGGCCAGCGCGGTCAACGAGACGAACAACAGGAACGGGAAGGTCAGGCGGAACAGGTCGACCAGCAGGGTCTGCTTGACCGGGTCGGTATCAGCACCACTCGAGAATGCGACCGCCAGCTGCGGCGCGAAGATCAGCGCCAGCGCGGTGACCAGCATCAGCACGCCTCCCAGGGTGCCGGCGGTGCGGGCCATCAGTTCACGCAGCTCGGCATGGCTGCGGGTTTCCTTCACTTCCGTGAACACCGGCACGAAAGCGGTGGCGAAAGAGCCTTCGGCGAACAACCGGCGCAGGAAATTGGGTACCCTGAAGGCAACCCAGAACGCATCGGTAACCGCATTGGTGCCGAACGTGGTGGTGATCACCTGGTCACGGACAAGTCCGAGCACCCGCGAGACCATGGTCATGCTGCTGAACGACAGCAGGCCTCGCAACATCTTCGGTGAACTCACTCAGCGTCCCTCTTGACAATCGACTTGACGTGCATTTCTCGGGCCATCATACTAGCTAGCTTGCTGTTCCCATAACACCGATTTTTTCAGGAAACCACCACCGTGGCCAATATCAAGTCCGCCAAGAAGCGCGCCAAGCAGACCGTCGTGCGCAACGCGCGCAACGTGGCTCAGCGCTCGATGCTGCGCACCGCTGTCAAGAAAGTGATCAAGGCGCTGGACGCCAACGATGCCGCCGGCGCCGAAGCCGCCTTCGCCGTTGCCCAGCCGATCCTGGATCGCTTCAGCGCGCGTGGCCTGATCCACAAGAACAAGGCTGCTCGCCACAAGAGCCGCCTGAACGACCGCATCAAGGCCCTCAAGGCCGCCTGATCCGGCGTTGCCGCCCTGCCCCTTCGGGGGTCGGGCAGCAGACAAGAACCCGGCCCCGGCCGGGTTTTTTGTTGCCTGCACGCCCGGGGTCAGATCCCTTTTCCAACGGAAAAGGGATCCGACCCCCAACAACAAAAAACCCGGCCGAAGCCGGGTTTCTGCACGGAACCACAACGGCATCACTGCGCGTTGCGGGCTTCCAGCTCGTCTTCCTTCTGGCGATCGAAGAACGCCATGATCCGGCTCATGATCGGGAAGGTGCCTTCACGACCCAGCGCGGAAACCAGGAACCACGGCTCCTTCCAGCCCAGCTCGGCGACGATCTGCTCGGCCGCAGCCTTCGCTTCGTCTTCGAACATCAGGTCAGCCTTGTTCAGCACCAGCCAGCGCGGCTTCTGCAGCAGTTCCGGATCGTGCTTTTCCAGTTCGCGCTCGATCGCACGCACCTGCTCGACCGGGGAAATGCCTTCCACACCGCCTTCCATCGGCGAGATGTCCACCAGGTGCAGCAGCAGACGGGTGCGCTGCAGGTGGCGCAGGAACTGCGCACCCAGGCCGGCGCCATCCGCGGCACCCTCGATCAGGCCGGGAATGTCGGCAATCACGAAGCTGCGGTAATTCTCCACCTTCACCACACCCAGGTTCGGGTACAGCGTGGTGAACGGGTAATCGGCCACCTTCGGCGTTGCCGCCGAAACGGCACGGATCAGCGTGCTCTTGCCGGCGTTGGGGAAGCCCAGCAGGCCGACATCGGCCAGCAGCTTCAGCTCCAGCTTCAGGGTGCGCTCTTCGCCCGGCTCGCCCGGCAG
Source organism: Stenotrophomonas maltophilia (assembly GCF_002138415.1). NCBI lineage: Bacteria > Pseudomonadati > Pseudomonadota > Gammaproteobacteria > Lysobacterales > Lysobacteraceae > Stenotrophomonas > Stenotrophomonas maltophilia. The sequence continues at coordinate 1,278,020 of NZ_CP015612.1, read as the reverse complement.
CGCCTGGCGCGGCGAGCGGTTGGTCGAGCTCTTGAAGTGCATGTTGCCCAGGCCACCGCGACCGCCCTTGGCCACCAGCAGGCGGTCGCCGTGCTGGGTCAGGTCGCCGATGACTTCATCGGTGGCAACGTTGATCACCACGGTGCCGACCGGCACGGTGATGGTCAGGTCTTCGCCGCCCTTGCCATAGGCCTGGCGGCCCATGCCGTTCTCGCCACGCTGCGCCTTGAAGATGCGGTCATGACGGAAGTCGACCAGGGTGTTCAGGTTTTCGTCGGCGCGGATGTACACGCTGCCGCCCGCACCGCCGTCGCCGCCGTCCGGGCCGCCGAGCGGAATGAACTTCTCGCGACGGAAGCCAATGCAGCCGTTGCCGCCGTTGCCGGCGAACACTTCGATTTCTGCTTCGTCTACCAGTTTCATTGTTTCGATGCCTGCGATGGGCGCGGCCTGCCAGCCGTCGCCTTGAATGTTATGCCAGCCGCTGGCCGGCAACCCGGCCTGGCCGGTCTTGCTTTCACTCTAACGAAAAGCCCCGCCGAAGCGGGGCTCTTCATGCAGCACCCCCATGCCGAGGCACGGGTGCCGGCGATGCCTGGATCAGGCGTCGGCCGAGACGATGCTGACGGTGCGACGCTTCTTGGCGCCCTTGACCGAGAACTCCACCTTGCCGTCCACGAGGGCGAACAGGGTGTGGTCACGGCCCAGGCCAACGCCCGAACCCGGGTGGAACTGGGTGCCGCGCTGACGCACGATGATGTTGCCGGCTTCGATGGCCTGGCCGCCGAAGATCTTGACGCCCAGGTACTTCGGGTTGGAGTCGCGACCGTTGCGCGAGGAGCCTACGCCCTTTTTATGTGCCATGACTGCTTCTCCTGATGCTTAGCCGGCGATGCCGGTGATCTCGATTTCGGTGTAGTACTGACGGTGACCCTGACGCTTCATGTGGTGCTTGCGGCGACGGAACTTGATGATCCGGACCTTGTCAGCACGACCCTGGGACAGGACCTTGGCGGTGACGGCAGCGCCCTTCAGCGCATCGCCCAGCTTCACGCCGTCGCTGTCACCCAGCATCAGGATGTTGTCAAACTTGATCTCGCTGCCGACTTCGACTTCGAGCTTTTCAATGCGGAGCTTTTCGCCCTGCGCCACGCGGTATTGCTTACCGCCGGTGACCAGTACTGCGTACATGACCAGGCCTTCCTCTGTAGTTATTGTGGTCTGAGCTGCCGCCATCGAGGGCGGACAGGAGCGGAATTGTACGCAGATCAGCGGGCGCAGGTCAAGTCAACCCCTGAACGTCGAAGGAGAAGGCACCGGAAAGGGGTCAGAAGCATTTTCACGCCGTGAAAAGGGATCTGCCCCCTGGCTGACGGCCTGTCTCACAAGGTGAGACACCGGGCTGGCATTGTCGCCCATTGCCCCCATCTGGTCACCTCGGTAGGCTGACCGATTGCCGTTCCCTGCTGGCCCGGCACCCAGCCAACGCCCCCACAACCGGATCCCCCATGGCGATGGATTTCATCCGCATCCGCGGCGCGCGGACGCACAACCTGAAGAACCTCGACCTCGACCTGCCCCGCGACAAGCTGATCGTGATCACCGGCCTGTCCGGTTCGGGCAAGTCCTCGCTGGCGTTCGACACCATCTATGCAGAAGGCCAGCGCCGCTACGTCGAGTCGCTGTCGGCCTATGCGCGCCAGTTCCTGAGCGTGATGGAAAAGCCGGACCTGGACCACATCGAAGGCCTGTCCCCGGCCATCTCGATCGAGCAGAAGTCGACCTCGCACAACCCGCGTTCGACGGTCGGCACCATCACCGAGATCTACGACTACCTGCGCCTGCTGTACGCCCGCGTCGGCACCCCGCGCTGCCCGGACCACGGCTATCCGCTGGAAGCGCAGACGGTCAGCCAGATGGTCGATCAGGTGCTGACGCTGGACCCGGAACAGCGCTACATGCTGCTGGCGCCGGTCATCCGCGACCGCAAGGGCGAACACGCACAGGTGTTCGACCAGCTGCGCGCGCAGGGCTTCGTGCGTGTGCGCGTGGACGGCGAGCTGTATGAAATCGATGCGGTGCCGCCGCTGGCACTGCGCCAGAAGCACACCATCGAGGCGGTGATCGACCGCTTCCGCCCGCGCGAGGACATCAAGCAACGCCTGGCCGAGAGCTTCGAGACCGCACTGAAGCTGGGCGATGGCATGGCCTCGGTGCAGAGCCTGGACACCGCCGACGCCACGCCGGCGCTGTTCTCCTCCAAGTACTCCTGCCCGGTGTGCGACTACTCGCTGCCGGAACTGGAACCGCGCCTGTTCTCGTTCAACGCACCGATGGGCGCCTGCCCCGGCTGCGATGGCCTGGGCATCGCCGAGTTCTTCGATCCCTCGCGCGTGGTGGTGCATCCGGAGCTGTCGCTGGCCGCCGGCGCGGTGCGCGGCTGGGACCGCCGCAACGCCTACTATTTCCAGCTGATCGCCTCGCTGGCCAAGCACTACAAGTTCGACGTGGACGCCGCATGGAACTCGCTGCCGGCCAAGGTGCAGCAGGCCGTGCTGTACGGCAGCGGCGATGAAGCGATCACCTTCACCTACTTCACCGAAGCCGGTGGCCGCACCCAGCGCAAGCATCGCTTCGAGGGCATCATTCCCAACCTCGAACGCCGCTACAAGGAAACCGAGTCGCCAGCGGTGCGCGAGGAGCTGTCCAAGTACATCAGCGAACAGCCGTGCCCGGAATGCCATGGTGCGCGCCTGAACAAGGCGGCACGCAACGTGTTCGTGGCCGATCGCCCGCTGCCGGAGCTGGTGGTGCTGCCGATCGACGAGGCACTGAAGTTCTTCAGTGAACTGAGCCTGCCGGGCTGGCGTGGCGAGATCGCCGCGAAGATCGTCAAGGAGATCGGCGAACGCCTCGGCTTCCTGGTCGATGTCGGCCTGGATTACCTGACCCTGGAACGCAAGGCCGACACCCTGTCCGGTGGCGAGGCGCAGCGCATCCGCCTGGCCAGCCAGATCGGCGCCGGCCTGGTCGGTGTGATGTACGTGCTCGACGAGCCGTCGATCGGCCTGCACCAACGCGACAACGAACGCCTGCTCGGTACGCTCACCCGCCTGCGTGACCTGGGCAATACGGTGATCGTGGTCGAACATGACGAGGATGCGATCCGGCTGGCCGACTACGTGCTGGACATCGGCCCGGGCGCGGGCGTGCACGGCGGCGAGATCGTCGGCCAGGGCACCCTGCAGGACATCCTGGAGGCACCGCGCTCGCTGACCGGCCAGTACCTGTCGGGCAAGCGCGCGATCGAGATTCCGGCGCGCCGGCACACGCCGAACCCGAAGATGACCCTGCACCTGCGCGGGGCGACCGGCAACAACCTGAAGGGCGTGGACCTGGCGATTCCGTCGGGCCTGCTGACCTGCGTGACCGGCGTGTCCGGCTCGGGCAAGTCGACCCTGATCAACGACACCCTGTTCTCGCTGGCCGCCAACGAGATCAACGGCGCCTCGCACCCGGTCGCTCCGTACAAGGAGATCGATGGCCTGGACCTGTTCGACAAGGTGGTGGACATCGATCAGTCGCCGATCGGCCGCACCCCACGCTCGAACCCGGCCACCTACACCGGCCTGTTCACTCCGCTGCGCGAACTGTTCGCACAGGTGCCCGAAGCGCGTGCGCGCGGCTATTCGCCGGGCCGTTTCAGCTTCAACGTGCGCGGCGGCCGCTGCGAAGCCTGCCAGGGTGACGGCCTGATCAAGGTCGAGATGCACTTCCTGCCGGACGTATACGTGCCCTGCGACGTCTGCCATGGCAAGCGCTACAACCGCGAGACGCTGGAGATCCTGTACAAGGGCTTCAACATCAACGACGTGCTGGAAATGACCGTCGAGGATGCACTGAAGCTGTTCGAGCCGGTGCCGTCGATTGCGCGCAAGCTGGAAACGCTGGTCGACGTCGGCCTGAGCTACATCAAGCTGGGCCAGAGCGCGACCACGCTGTCCGGTGGTGAAGCGCAGCGCGTGAAGCTGTCCAAGGAACTGTCGCGCCGCGATACCGGCCGCACCCTGTACATCCTCGACGAGCCGACCACCGGCCTGCACTTCCACGACATCGAAGCGTTGCTGGGCGTGCTGCACAAGCTGCGCGACGAGGGCAACACGGTGGTGGTGATCGAACACAACCTGGACGTGATCAAGACCGCCGACTGGATCGTTGATCTGGGTCCGGAAGGCGGCCATCGCGGCGGCACCATCCTGGTCACCGGCACGCCGGAAGACGTGGCGGCCTGCCCGCAGTCGTACACCGGCCAGTTCCTTGCGCGCATGCTGCCGTCCACCCACGCGCGCCCGGAGCAGCCGGCCGCCGTGGCGAACAAGCCCGACGCCCGCCCGCCGCGCAAGGTGAAGCCTGAAAAGGCCGAGAAGCCGGCGAAGAAGGCCGTGGCTGCCAAGAGCACCGGCAAGACCAGCAAGACCGCAACTGCCAGCAAGAAGAAAAAGGACGCCTGATGAGCAGCGAACACAAGATCCTGGCCCGCATCCCGATCAGCGTGCGCTGGCGTGACATGGACAGCATGGGCCATGTGAACAACGCCAAGTACATCTCCTACCTGGAAGAAGCGCGCGTGCGCTGGATGCTGGGCGTGGAGGGTGTGTCGATGACCGACCGCATCGCACCCGTGGTGGCCGCGACCAACGTCAACTACCGGCTGCCGATCGTATGGCCCAACGACATCCTGGTCGAACTGTTCGTCGAGCGCCTCGGCAACAGCAGCGTGACCATCGGCCACCGCATCGTCGACCAGCAGGACGAGTCGAAGCTGTATTCGGACGGCAACGTGGTCGTAGTCTGGATGGATACGCAGACCGGCAGGAGCGCGCCGCTGCCGGAGGCGATCCGCAACGCTTCAAGCTGAAGGTAGTGCCGGCCGCTGGCCGGCATGCCCGAGCCTGCGATTCGTAGAGTCGAGCTTGCTCGACTGCTGTTTGCCGGATCAGTCGAGCAAGCTCGACTCTACCCGCCCTGTTCAAAGGACTGACATGATCCACCGGACCGAACTGAGCGACCTGTTGCCCGGCATGGTCCCCTTCCCCACCGACGTCTTCCCCGCCGACCAGGCCTGGCTCGGCCAGCACCTGCTGCCGCTGCTGAAGATCGACCTGGGTGTGCTGCGCCCGGAACTGGCCGGCCAGCTGGCAACGATGTTGTGTCCGATCGAGCCGTACGACGGCTGCATCGGCGAAAGCACCGAAGAACACCACAACGATTTCACCGGCACCAACTGGATCGCCTTCGAACTGACCGCCGGCAACGAGATGCGTTTCCTCGGCAACGAGGGCTATTTCATCGGCGACGCGGTGCAGGACAAGGACGCGCAGGAACACATCGCGCAGATGCGCGAGAGCTACGCCAAGGCCCGCGACTACCATGCCGCGCACGGCCGTCTCGCCTGCTACTCACGCTACGGCAAGGGTGAGGCCAGCGAGCGCGATTACCTGGATACGCTGGGCGGCCCGATAGGTTTCGGCAACTGGACCGAAACCGCAGAAATTCCCGCGGCCTTCGAACTGGGCTTTACTGAGGCGGCCGATGACCCCAATGCTGCGGACGATGCCGAAACGGTGATCATCACCCGCAATGGCAACAAGTTCTTCGCCGTGGCCGACGTAGCCGGCTACAACTGGTGCGCCACCGGCGCCGATGCGATCGTGATGCTGTACGAGCCGGAAAGCCGCACGGTGCTGTTCTCGTACGACTGGTCGTAAGACCCGTGGTCGTGCCGGCCGCTGGCCGGCATTCCCTGTGCTGCCGGCCAGCGGCCGGCACTACCCGATCGTCATTTCGCAGCCTTGCGTACGGTCAGCGTCGCACTCGCTTCGCCACCGCCTTCCAGCTGCAGCCGCAGTGGCACCACCTGCCCTTCCTTCAGCGCACCCTTGCCCTGCATCAACATCAGATGCAGGCCGCCGGGTTTGAGCTCGGCACGTGCACCCGGCGCCAGCGGCAGTCGCTCGATCGCGCGCATGCGGCTGACCCCATCCGTGATCGTGGTCTCGTGCAGCGACACATCGTCGAAACTGCTGCTGGTAGCGCCGGTGATCGCCACCGCCTTGCTGCAGCCGTTGTGGATCACGCCGTAGCCGGCGGTCATCGGCATCGCCGGATTCGGTGGCAGCCTCGCCCACCCCTGCTCCACCGTGACGCAGGCCGGTTCCGCCGCCGAGGCCGATGCTGCGGCCGCACACAGAACCCACAGTACGCCAACGAATGGTTTGGTTATCATCGCCCAGGTTCCTTCTTCGCAACGAGACCGCAGCATGACGACGCTCATCGAGGTGATCAACCATGGCCCCATCCGCGAACTGCGCCTGGCGCGGCCGCCGGTCAACGCACTGGACACCGAACTGTGCCGGCAGTTGATCCACGCCATCGAGCTGGCCATGGCCGAAGATGCGCACGGCATCGTGCTGTCGGGCAGCGAACGCATCTTCACCGGTGGCATGGACGTGCCGCACCTGCTCTCGCATGGTGATGACAAGCACAAGTTGTTGGACACCTGGAACGCCTTCTTTGGCGCCGTGCGCACGCTGGCCGAGAGCCGCATCCCGGTGGTCGCGGCGATCACCGGCCACGCACCGGCGGGCGGCTGCGTGCTGGCCCTGTGCTGCGACTACCGGGTGATGGCGCGCAGCACCGAGCCGTCGCGCCCGTATGCCATCGGCCTGAACGAAGTGCAGGTGGGCCTGATCGCACCGGAGGGCATCCAGCGCCTGCTGCGCCGCGCGGTGGGCGTGCACCGCGCCGGGGTCCTGCTGACCACCGGCTCGCTGGTGCCGGCCGAACAGGCCGTACAGATCGGCCTGGTCGATGAACTGGCCGAGGGCGACCTGGTGGTGGCACGTGCGGTGGCCTGGCTGCAGAACCTGCTCAAGCAGCCACGTCAGCCGATGCTGCTGACCCGCGCGATTGCCCGCGCGGACCTGCACGTGGCGCTGCAGCCGGATCTGATCCAGCTGGACCGCTTCGTCGAAGCCTGGTTCGCGCCGGATGCGCAGAACGCCCTGCAGGCGCTGGTGGCGCGCCTCGGCAAGTAAACGGTAGTGCCGGCCGCTGGCCGGCATCCGCAGGCACCCCAGAAGGATCATGAGGTTGCCGGCCAGCGGCCGGCACTACCGATGATGGGCCCGGCTGCACCGGTATAATCAGGCCCACTTTCACTGCTGTGGCCGCCCCCTTGAACGACACGCCCGAACCCGTCGTCTCCGAGCTGATCGACCTGCTCACCCTGGAGCGGCTGGAGGACAACCTGTTCCGCGGGCAGAGCCGCGACATCGGCACCAAGTACGTGTTTGGCGGGCAGGTGCTGGGCCAAGCGCTGGCCGCAGCCCAGGCCACGGTCGACAACGGCCGCCACGTGCACTCGCTGCATGCTTACTTCCTGCGCGCCGGCAACATCGACCACCCCATCGTCTACGACGTGGACCGCACCCGCGATGGCGGCAGCTTCTCGGTGCGCCGGGTCACTGCGATCCAGCACGGCAAGGTGATCTTCTTCTGCGCGGCCTCGTTCCAGCAGGCCGAGACCGGCGCCGAGCACCAGCACAAGATGCCCGAAGTGCCGCAGCCGGAAGACATCGAACCGAACCGTCCTCTGCCGGCCGAAGTGCTGGAGCGGCTGCCGATCAAGGTGCAGCGCTGGCTGTCGCGCGGCGGCCCGTTCGAGTTCCGCCACGTCTACCCGCGTGACGAACTGAACCCGCCCAAGCGCCCGCCCTACCACCAGGTGTGGCTGCGCCTGAGCGAGCCGGTCGGCGATGCCCCGGAGCTGCACCAGGCGCTGCTGGCCTACGCCTCCGACTTCCACCTGCTGGGCACCGCCACGTTCCCCCATGGGATCAGCTACTACCACCCGCACGTGCAGATGGCCTCGCTCGACCACGCGATCTGGTTCCACCGCCCGTTCCGCGCCGACGACTGGCTGCTGTACTCGCTGGACAGCCCCAGCGCGCAGGATTCGCGCGGCCTGGCTCGCGGCCAGTTCTTCACCCGCAACGGCGTACTGGTGGCCAGTACCGCGCAGGAAGGCCTGATCCGCGTGGTTCCCGACCAGGCAGCGGCCGCCGCTGTGCCGGCCAAGGATTGATCCAATGCGCCAGATCTTCAGCAGCCAGCGCGTGGAAACCGTCGAAGGCGTGGCCGAGCTCCTGCGCGAGCATGGCATCGACGTCAAGGTGACCAATGGGCGCTCGTACAAGACCCGTCGCCGTGGCCAGTTCAGCTATACCGACCTGGGCAACGCCAACGCCTACCCAGCGGTGTGGATCGTGCGCGCCGACGACCAGCCGCGCGCGCGCGAAATCCTGCGTGAGGCGCGCCTGCTCGACACCACCCGCCGCGACCATCCGACCGCCGAATTCGCCTTCCGCGACGCGCCGGAACAGGGCAGCGGTGGCCGCAGCTGGGCCTGGCGCATCCGCATCGCCCTGCTGGTGGTGATCGCCGGCGTGGCGCTGGTGATCGGCCTGCGCCATCGCGGCACCCCGGCGCCGGTCGCACCGGCCCCTGCCCCGCAGGCCCAGCCGCAGCCGCAGCAGGCGCAACCGGCTCCGCAGGCCGCACCGGAAGAGGAAGAAGTGCGGGTCCGCATCCAGCCCGCGAAATGACACACGGGTAGTGCCGGCCGCTGGCCGGCATCCTCATGAGGCCCGTCCGGCGGGCTGCGGTTGCCGGCCAGCGGCCGGCACTACCGCACACAAAGCCGGTCACATTGGCTGCGCAGCTCCGTCATGGGACACAATCCCAGCAGGAGAGCCGCCGCCATGACGACGTTCGCCGCATCGATCGACCAGACCCTGGAACGCGAACTGCCTGCCGCCGCCAGCGGTTGCCAGCATGCCTACGGCCGCATCGTGCTGGCCTGCCAGAACACGGTCACCGCCATCGCCCTGGCCATCACCCGCGATCGTCAGGCCAGCGAGGACATCGCCCAGGAAGCCTTCGTGAAGGGCTGGCAGCAGCTGCACCAGCTGCGCAGCTCGACCAGCTTCCTGCCCTGGCTGCGGCAGATCACCCGCAACCTGGCCCGCGACTGGCTGCGCGCGCAGCGCGGCAGACCGCTGACCGGCGAGGCCGCCGAGGTTGCGATGGGCATGGCGGCCGACCCGGCCCCAGGCGCGGCCGACCGCCTGCAGCGGGTGGAAGAAGAGATCGCTGCCGAGGACATCATTTCCGCGTTGCCGGCCGACAGCCGCGAAGTGCTGTTGCTGTACTACCGCGAAGGCCAGCGTTCGCAGCAGGTGGCCGACCTGCTGGGGCTCAGTGACGCCGCCGTGCGCAAGCGCCTGTCGCGCGCCCGCGCGCTGGTGCGCGATGGCCTGCTGCAGCGCTTCGGTGAGTTCGCGCGCAGCAGCGCACCCAGTGCCGCGTTCGCTACGGGGGTGATTTCGATGGTACTGGTGGCGGCACCCGGCACCGCCAGTGCCGCGATCCTGCTCGGCACCGGTGTTGGCGTGGGCGGCAGCAAGTTGGGCCTTGGCGGCGCTAGTGTTGCCGGAGGTACCGCAATGGGCTCGTTGACCGCCACGCTGGGCCAGCTGCACGTGCTACCGACTGAAAGCTGGGGCGCGATTGCCGGCGGTGTCATCGGTGGTGCAATCGGGAGCTATCTCGGTGCCCGCGTCCTGCTGTCATACACCGAGACCGAAGGCGAACGCATGCAGGTACGACGCTTCGTCCGCCTCAACACCGGCACAGGCCTGGCCTGGTGCCTGGTGATGCTGCTGGCGGCGCTGCTTCAGGTCCCGATGTGGAGCCAGTTGCTGCTGTTGGCACTGGGCCTGGGGGTGGTCAACTACCAGTGTCTGGTGTCGCTGCACCGCGTGATGGCCCCAATGATCGCGCGCGATTCGGCGCGGCGCGGTCGCAGTGGAACCAACTGGAAATACGAATCCATGTATGGGCGCACAGGCATCATCGGGGCGAACGTGTTCGTTATCGGTCTGGTGGTGTATACGCTGATGCGCAGCGGAAACGTGTAACGGACAACGCCGGCAGTGCGCCGGCGTTGTCATCATTCACTGCGTTGAACCTCAGCGCTGCGGCTTCGGCGCGGCGCCATCGCGCGGACCGCCGTGGCGCGGGCCGCCGTGCATCGGGCCCTTGGCCGCATCGAACTCGGCCTTGCTCAGCTGGCCGTCCTTGTTGGTGTCGGCGGCAGCGAACCAGGCATCACGACGCTGCTTCATGCGCAGCTCGCGGTCGGCCTTGTCCAGGTAGCCGTCCTTGTTGAGATCAAGCTGGTCGAAGCGTGCGGCCAGGCGCGGATCGGCCTTGGCTTCCTCGCGGCTGATGCGGCCGTCCTTGTTGACGTCGAGCTTGGCCCAGCGCTCACCGCCGTGGCCACGGCGGCCATGCTGCCAGCGCGGCAGCTCATCGCGCGAGAGCTTGCCGTCCTTGTTCTTGTCCAGCTCGTCGAACTTCGCGGCCAGGCGCGGGTTAGCAGCGGCCTCGCTGCGGTCGATCACGCCGTCGCCGTTGGTGTCCAGCTTGGCCGGGCGCTGCGCCGGGGTGGTCGGGGTGTCGGCCGCCAGCGCGATACCGGAAGCGGAGGTGCCGAGCAGCAGGGCCAGCAGCAGGGGGGTACGGATCATGGGGTCACTCCTGGGGATGGGAATTGCGTCGGGGCGATCACTTCACCCTCGGGAGACAACAACGCCCGGGCGCGACATCGGTTGACGCCGCTGCCGGCTCCATTCATCCGGCGGACAGTCGCCGCCACTGCGACAGCCTGGGGCTATGCTGTGCCTATGGCGATACACGGCGACAGAGACGACGAACTGCGACTTTTCCAGACCGGCGAGCACCCCTGCGGGTACTGGTCGGACCGGGTGGCGCGCGACCTGGTGCTGGATCCGCACGATCGCCGCCTCGGTGGCCTGTACCCGCTGGCACTGAGCTGGGGCTTCCGGCGCAGTGGCGACCTGGTCTACCGGCCGCACTGCGCGCACTGCCAGGCCTGCGTGGCGGTGCGCATCCCGGTGGCCCGCTTCGCCCCAGACCGCAGCCAGCGCCGCTGTGCCACCCGCAATGACGACCTGGAGGTGCGGATCACCGCCGCCACCGCCCGCGATGACCTGTTCGCGCTGTACCACCGCTACCTCACCCACCGCCACGCCAATGGCGGCATGGACGACCACGGCCCGCACGAGTTCGAGCAGTTCCTGATCGGCAGCTGGTCGCATACCCGTTTCATGGAAATGCGCCTGCCCGGCCACGACGGCCAGCCCAGCCAGCTGCTGGGGGTGGCGGTGACCGACGTGACCGAGCACGGCCTGTCGGCGGTCTACACCTTCTTCGACCCGGACCACGCCGCGCGCGGGCTGGGCACCTTCGCGATCCTGCAGCAGATCGAATGGGCGCGCCGCGAGGGCCTGCCGCACGTCTATCTGGGCTACTGGATCCGCGGCCACCAGAAGATGGACTACAAGCGCCGCTTCCATCCGCTGGAGGCCTACGATGGCCGCCGCTGGCACGATTTCGACAACGATCTGGACGGACGCTGACAAACCGCTGACACCGGGCCGGGTGCACAATACGGCCCATGAACATGACCCGCCGCCATCCCCTGATCTTCGCCCTGGCCCTGCTCTGCGGCGCCACGGCCCCCGCCTTCGCCACGTCCCCTGCGATGACCGAAACGCCGTCCGCTGCGCTGCGCCTGGCCACCTACAACACCTCGCTGTACTCCGACGATGCCGGTGGCCTGATCAAGGAACTGGAAGGCGACAGCGAGCACGCACGCAAGATCGCCGCGGTGCTGCAGCAGGTACGCCCGGATCTGGTGCTGCTGAACGAATTCGATTTCGACGACGCCCATCGCGCCGCCGACCTGTTCCAGAAGCGCTACCTGGAAGTGGCCCAGCCCGGCGGCGGCAAGGCGCTGCACTTTGCCTACCGCTACCTGGCCCCGGTCAACACCGGCGTGCCCAGCGGCCTGGACCTGGACAACAACGGCGTGGTCGGCGGCGAAGGCCGCAGCCGCGGCAACGATGCCTGGGGCTACGGCCTGCACCCGGGCCAGTACGGCATGCTGGTGCTGTCGCGCTACCCGATCGATGAGGCCAAGGTGCGCAGCTTCCAGCTGCTGAAGTGGAGCGCGATGCCGGGCGCGATCCGTCCGGTCGATCCGCGCACCGGCAAGAGCTTCTACAACGACCACGTGTGGTCGCAGCTGCGGCTGTCGTCGAAGTCGCATTGGGACGTGCCGGTGAAGACCCCGGCCGGCGTGGTCCACGCGCTGGTCTCGCACCCGACTCCGCCGGTGTTCGACGGCCCGGAAAAGCGCAACGCCGCGCGCAACCATGACGAACTGCGCCTGTGGCAGGAATACCTGTCCAAGGGTGACAAGCCGTGGCTGTGCGACGACAAGGGCCAGTGCGGCGGCCTGGCGCAGGACGCGCGCTTCGTGATCCTCGGCGACCTCAACAACGACCCGGTCGACGGCGATGGCCGCCATGAGGCGATCGTCGAACTGATCGAGAACGCCCGTGTGCTGCGCTACCCCACCCCGCGCAGCATCGGTGGCGAGCAGACCAGCCTGGCCTATGCGGCCAAGGGCATCGAACGCAAGGGCGCACCGTTCCACGCCACCGGCGATTTCGGCCCGAAGTCCGGCACCATGCGCCTGGACTACGTGCTGCCCTCGACCGGTTTCGAGTACGTCGGCAGCGGCATCTTCTGGCCGGCCAATGAAAGCCCGGAAGCGAAGATCGCCGACGGCAGCGACCACCATCTGGTGTGGGTGGATGTGCGGTAGAGTCGACTGTTAGTCGACTGCATGGAAAAACGTACCGACCAACGGTCGGTACCCACCGGAATGCGGTAGGCGACGACCGTTGGTCGTCGCTGCTTTTTCAGGGGCGCAGTTCCACGCCAATGACTTCGGCGGCATCGCGCGCGATGGCGCGGGCTTCGTCGATGGTCTCGGCGCGCGCCAGGGTCACGCCGACGCGGCGGTGACCATGCACGCTCGGCTTGCCGAACAGGCGCACGGCGGTGTCCGGCACCTGAAGTGCGGCGGCGACGTTGTTGAAGTACGGCACGCCCTCACCGTGTGCCAGCAGCGCACACGAGGCAGACGGCCCGCTCTGGCGGATCACCGGAATCGGCAGGCCGAGGATGGCGCGCGCGTGCAGCGCGAACTCGCTCAGTTCCTGCGAAACCAAGGTCACCAGGCCGGTATCGTGCGGGCGCGGCGACACTTCGCTGAACCACACTTCGTCGCCCCTCACGAACAGCTCGACACCGAACAGGCCCCAGCCACCGAGGTCATCGGTGATCGCACGCGAGATCTCTTCGGCACGCGCCAGTGCCGCGCTCGACATCGGCTGCGGCTGCCAGCTCTCGCGGTAGTCGCCGTCCTTCTGCAGATGGCCGATCGGCGCGCAGAACGAGGTGCCACCGGCATGGCGCACGGTCAGCAGGGTGATCTCGTAATCGAAATCGATGAAGCCTTCGACGATGCAGCGACCGGCTCCGGCGCGGCCACCGGTCTGCGCGTACTCCCAGGCCGGGGCGATGTCCGCCTCGCTGCGCAGCGTGCTCTGACCCTTGCCCGAGGACGACATCACCGGCTTGACCACGCACGGCAGGCCGATGGCGGCCACGGCGGCGCGGTACTCGGCTTCGGTATCGACGAAGCGATACGGCGAGGTCGGCAGGCCCAGGGTTTCGGCGGCCAGGCGGCGGATACCCTCGCGGTCCATGGTCAGGCGGGCGGCGCGCGCGGTCGGGATCACCCGCAGGCCCTGCTCCTGCTCCAGCTGAACCAGGGTCTCGGTATGGATGGCCTCGATCTCCGGCACCACCAGGTGCGGCTGCTCCTGGGCGATCAGCGCGCGCAGGGCCATCGCATCCAGCATGTCGATCACATGCGAGCGGTGCGCGACCTGCATGGCCGGGGCATCGGCATAGCGGTCAGCGGCGATCACTTCCACGCCCAGCCGCTGCAGCTCGATGGCCACCTCCTTGCCGAGTTCACCCGAGCCCAGCAGCAGCACGCGGGTGGCGGAGGGGGACAACGGAGTTCCAAGCTTGGCCATGGCGGTTCCAGCAGCGGGTGAAGGCGGGTGGGCATTCTAGCTGGCCGCGCGCCCTGGCCATGGCATCCGACGAACGGTCGCCCGGATGTGATATCACTTTGATATCTTCATTTCGAACCCTCAAGGACGTACCGCCATGAAAGAGAAGTCGCTGTCTTCCCTCAACGGCCTCGGCACGCTGGCCGGCGCCCTGCTCGTCGCCCTCGCCGGCGCCGCCCTGTTCGTACTGGGTGTGGCAGCCAAGGCCAGCACCGGCTCGCCCAATCTGCTGCTGATGCTGCTGGGCGTGCTGCTGGTGGCCGCAGGCATCTTCGTGCTGGCCGGCCTGTACACCATCCAGCCCAACCAAGCGGCGGTGCTGAGCCTGTTCGGCAAATACGTGGGCACGGTGAAGGACAACGGCCTGCGCTGGAACAACCCCTTCTATGCCAAGCGCCGGGTCAGCCAGCGCGTGCGCAACTTCGAGAGCGGCAAGCTGAAGGTCAACGAGCTGGACGGCAGCCCGATCGAGATCGCCGCGGTGATCGTCTGGCAGGTGGTCGATGCCTCCGAGGCGGTCTACAACGTGGACGACTACGAGAGCTTCGTGCACATCCAGTCCGAATCGGCGCTGCGTGCGATGGCCACCAGCTACCCCTACGACCAGCACGAGGATGGCCAACTGGCCCTGCGCAGCCACGCCAGCGAGATCTCCCAGCACCTGAAGAACGAACTGGCCGAGCGCCTGGCCGATGCCGGCGTGCAGGTGATCGACGCGCGCATCAGCCACCTCGCCTACGCCGCCGAGATCGCCCAGGCGATGCTGCAGCGGCAGCAGGCCAATGCGGTGATCGCCGCGCGCACGCGCATCGTTGCCGGTGCGGTGGGCATGGTCGAGATGGCCCTGGCCGAACTGCAGAAGAACGGCGTGGTGCAGCTGGACGAGGAACGCAAGGCGCACATGGTCAGCAACCTGCTGACCGTGCTGTGCTCGGACCGCGGCACCCAGCCGATCGTCAATGCCGGTTCGCTGTACTGAACCACCCTCGCAACGGGGCGCCCCACCGCCCCGCCAGGAGTTTTCATGAGTGAGAAGAAAGCCTATCCGCTGCGCATCAATGCCGAGGTCCTGGCCGCGGCACAGCGCTGGGCTGACGACGAGCTGCGCAGCCTCAACGCACAGATCGAATACGTACTGCGCGACGCATTGCGCAAGGCAGGACGCCTGCCAAAACCCAGGCCATCGCCGGAGGATCAGGAATGAGCAAGCGCTGGAGCTACCAGACGATCGAGGTCAAGACATCCATGATGGGCGTGCTGAAGCCTGAGGATGTCCAGGCCGAACTCAGCCGCCAGGGCCAACTGGGCTGGGAGCTGGTCAACATCATCATCCCGGCGCCGATGCGCCCGGCGATGCTGGTGTTCAAGAAGGAGGCCTGAGCCGTGGGCGGCAGTGACCCGAAACCGTTCGACGTGGCCGAGAGTTCGCCGTTACGCGTGCTGTGGCTCGTGCTGCCATTGCTGGCAGCCTTCGTCGCTTGCCTGTATGCACAACTGTACAAAGCACCTGTCACGGCACCCTGGATCGAAATAACGCTGTCGCCGCCCTGGTTCCGGATGGGCGGCAGTGCAGCATGGAGCCTGCTGGTGATCGCCCTGCTGGGCATCGGGCTGGGCACAGCCTTCTTCCGCCGCCGGGTGGAACTGGCCGGCGATGTGCTGGACGTGCGCTCGACGATGTACCGACGGCGCATACCGGTTGTACAGCTGCGGCTGGACCAGGCCGAGGTGGTCGACCTGCAGCATGACCCCCGCTATGGCATCCGCTTCAAGACCAACGGCTATGCGATGCCGGGCTTCTATTCCGGCCACTTCCGCCTGCAGGGCGGTGGCAAGGGTTTCGCGCTGGTCACCGACCGTGCGCGTGTTCTCGCCCTGCCGGTCAGCGATGGCAGCACGCTGCTGCTCAGCCTGGACCGGCCGCAGTCGCTGCTCGATGCACTACGCAAGGTGGCCGCTTCGGCGCCACGGCAGTAAGCTGCGCCGATGCAACGACGCCCGCCCCTGCTGATCAACACCGAGGCCATCGAACTGTGGCCTGCCGACCTGCTGCGCGCACGCAGCAACCTGGACGCACGCCTGCTGTCACAGGCGCGATGGGTACTGCGACGCAAGCGCGATGGCCGCTATCTGGCGGCCGTACTGGCGCACGGCGTGCATTCGATGGTGCCACGCCTGCCGCGCGAGCCCGGGGTCGAGGACGCACTGGCACTGCTCGATACCACGGCGGCGCGCCCGTTTGGCGCTGCGCTGGAAGAACAATGGCTTCCGCTGGCCGGGCTGCAGCAGCGTCTGCAGCAGCTTGGGCTGAACCCGCAGCACTATGCCGACGACAGCGGCCTGCCGCTGGAACCCGAACCCTGCCTGCTGCATTTTGCCGGCCGCGACCGCTTCGCCCGCCCGTTATGGCTGCGCCGTGGCGCCGCGCAGGGCTGGCGACGGATGCGACTGCACGCGGCACAGGATGGCATTGCACTGGATGCAATCTCCGGCTTCCGCAGCCATGCCTACCAGCTGGGCATCTTTGAACGGAAGCTGGCGCGCGGCTTGGGCGTGGCGGAGATCCTGAAGGTCAATGCCGCCCCGGGTTTCAGCGAACACCACAGCGGCCACGCGCTGGACATTGGTACGCCCGGCGATGCTCCCGCCGAAGAGACCTTCGAAGCCACCGACGCGTTCGCGTGGCTGCAGGCACATGCGGGTGGGCACGGCTTCCAGCTGAGCTACCCGCGCAACAACCCGCACGGCATCGTCTACGAACCCTGGCACTGGTGCTGGAGACCGGCCAACGGCTGAGCCCCGCGCGGCGGCTGCACGGCGAAATTCATCGAGCTGTCCGGGCGGGCAGGCTGGGCAGGGGACGCCGTGAATCCCTCCCTGGAGGCTTAGCCGCGCCATCCATGGCGCGGATACCCCTGCCCAGCCCACCCGTCCGGCCTCTGACAGTTTCCGTGTGCGTCCGCCACGGAATGGAACAAGAGAGCAAAGACAAAAGCGGGTCGCTTCGCTCGAAGCCTCTACAACGGATCAGCGTGCAGCTGTTGGGTCCGCCTTCAAGCGAGCCGAGCACCGCAGGTCCGGCGAGGGCGAAGAGGTGCGGGTGTCTGAGCGCAGCGAGTTCCCGCACCGTCCCTCGACGGGCCGAGGAGCGCAGGGGACCGGTGCGCAGCACCGGCTCGCGGTCGGCGGCGCGTTTCTTTTGGTTACTTTTCTTTTCGCGCGAAAAGAAAAAGTAACGCCCATGAACCATCACGATCGCATCGGTATGGATCGGAGCGACAGCCCTGCGACCCTCACCGCCTCAACGCATTGATCGCCAGCAACACCCATCCGGCCATCATGCTGGTGCCACCGATCGGCGCCATCCGCGTGGGCCACTGCCACAACGCGCCGCCCACCAGGCTGCCGGAGAACAGCAACACGCCCAGCAGCAGCACATACAGCGCCAGATGCGCGATCGCGCCCTGCGCGCGCGGGCCAAGCGCCACCAGCACCGCACCGTGTGCGAACGCGTACAGCGCCGCCATGTTCAGATGCTGCTGCGCAAGCGGGTCGGCCACACCGTGCGACGCATAGGCAGACAGGCCGATCGAGGCAGCAGCCAGCAGCGCCCCCAGGCAGGCCAGCAGCGAAGGCTTACGTGCGCGACGTTCGAGATTGAACATGTGGGCTCCTTGCGCAGCGCCCTTGCCGGGCGCCAGATGAAAAAAAACGCGCCGCAATGAGCGGCGCGTTTTCGTGTCCAGCACTACATGGGTCAGCCGAGGCTTACTTGACGGCCCAGTAGATGTCGTAGGTACCTTCCGGGGTGAACGACTTGTCGATGCCGTCCTTCCAAGTTTCGTACGGACGGTCGATCACTTCGTTGCCGGAAGTCACGGCCCAGGCACGCAGACCGTTGCGGGCCACGTCCAAACCCGCCATGTGGCCGGTGTAGGCGGCATGCGCCGAACGGTGCGGAGCCACATGCACGTACTTGACCGGAGCGCCACCGTCGATCTTGACGGTCAGCTCTTCAGCGGTGGCACCTTCAGCACCCTTCTTCTTCACCGGCTGGGCGATGTCGAAGGCGTACTTTTCCTGACCGAAGTCGGTGGTGATGATGCGGAACGGACCGGCGGCTTCAAGGCCATTGGCCTCCATCACGCGCTTGATCCACTCCTGGTTGTCCTTGATCGACTTGGTGATCGTGTCCTGACCGCGGTCCACGTTACCGGCGTTGACGACCAGCAGGTCTTCAGCCGGCACGTCGACGATGGCCAGGTCGGTCAGCGGGGCTTCCGGGGTGCGGTAGTCCACGTTCGGGACGGTGGCCAGCATGTTGGCCATGCGCGACAGACCCATCTTGATGTCGTCGCCGATCTGGCGGCTGACATACAGGCCTGCATAACGGCCGAACAGGTCAAAGCCGTACTTCACCGAGTAGTCCTGGGTGATCTTGACGTTGCGGCCACCCTTGCCGGTCGGCTCCAGCGTGAAGGTGGTGATCTTGTCGTGACCCTTGGTGGCGTCATCGATGGCGATCGCAACACGCTTGTTCTCTTCGGCTTCGGTGATCTTCCAGGAACCGGTGCCCAGGTCCTTGGAGGTGAAGTCGAGAGTGGCACCGACGCCGGAGGCCGGGCCGGACAGCTTCAGTTCAACGGCGGGATCGCGCAGTACCAGCGGGTTCCAGTCCTTGAAGCGGCGCAGGCTGCTGACCGTGTCGTACACGATCGTCATCTTGCGGTTGGTCTCGATGCTTTCGGTGATGTGACGCTCGCCCGGCAGACATACGCCAATGATGACGAACAGGCCAGCCACGATCCCCAAGGCGATCAGGAACTCGATAATACGGGTCATTCAGAGAGTCTCCGGGGCCGATCCCACGGCCGGGTTGATTGAAGCGAAGCGCCAATCCTAGCAGGCTTCGCGGGCATTGTTTATCGGGATTGGCGCACCGGTTTCCCTGCCGGCTGCGTATTTGTATGGACAAAGAATTCGAAGGGTAACGCATACGGCTACCGGCCAGTAGGGGGCAACCTTGGCCGCAACCCCTGACCCTCACTCAAGTCTTTGTACCAGAACGATTTTCCTCAGACCAGCTGGAGTTCG
The DNA here is from genome assembly GCF_002138415.1 of Stenotrophomonas maltophilia. Taxonomy (NCBI): domain Bacteria; kingdom Pseudomonadati; phylum Pseudomonadota; class Gammaproteobacteria; order Lysobacterales; family Lysobacteraceae; genus Stenotrophomonas; species Stenotrophomonas maltophilia. Next base: position 1,258,785 of record NZ_CP015612.1, on the reverse strand, counting down.
AACGCCTTCAGTACGGCGCGCGTACGGTCGCGCACGCCCAGCTTGGAGAGGATGTTGGACACGTGGTTCTTGATGGTCCCTTCGGCGACACCCAGCGAATTGGCGATCTCCTTGTTGGAGAAGCCACTGGCCATCAGCCGCAGGATCTCGGTCTCACGGTCGGTCAGCGGGTCCGGACGGTCCAGGCTGACGAACTCGTTGCGCATGTGCTCCAGGCCGGACAGCAGGCGCTGGGTCACGGCCGGCTGCACCAGTGAGCCGCCGTCGGCCACGGTGCGGATGGCACCGACCAGCTGCGCCAGGGTGACGTCCTTGAGCAGATAGCCCTTGGCACCGGCCTTGAGCCCGGCCAGCACAAGCTGGTCGTCATCGAAGGTGGTGAGGATGATGGTCGGCGGCAGCTGCTCCTGGCGCGACAGCATCTGCAGCGCCTCCAGGCCGGACATCACCGGCATGCGCATGTCCATCAGGACCACGTCGGGACGCACCTGCGGTATCAGCTCGACCGCCTGCCGGCCATCGCCGGCCTCGGCCACCACCTCGATACCGTCGTCGAGCGCCAGCAGGGAGCGGATTCCCTGCCGCACCAGGGTTTGGTCGTCGACCAGGCAGACGCGAATCATCAACGCACTCCTTCAGGAACCTTGGTAAGGGCGGCCACCAGCACCGTTGCCGGCACCGTCGCCCGCAGCCGGAAGCCTTCGCCGGGACGGGTCTCGATCTGCAGCTGGCCACCACATTGTTGCAGGCGCTCGCGCATGCCGCGCAAGCCATTGCCCACATTGACCATATCCGCGCCGACGCCGTCGTCGCGGGCCTCGACCACCACCCGGTCGGGGGCTTCACGGTACACCTTGATCCACAGGTGGCGCGCACCGGCGTGGCGTACCGCATTGGTGATGATTTCCTGGGTGCAGCGCAGCAGCACGTGGGCCCGCTGCGGATCCTCCACGTTCAGCGGGTCCTCGATATCCAGCTGGATGTCCAGCGAGGGCACGTTCTCGGTCAGCGGGCGCAGGGCCGCGGCCAGATCGATGGCGCCAGTCTCGCGCAGCTGGCTGACCACCTCGCGCACATTGCCCAGCAGCAGCTTGGCCAACGCATGGGATCGCTTCACATGCTCCAGCGCCTGGCCCCCGGCCAGGTGCCCGGCCACTTCCAGGTTCAGGGTCAGCGCGGTCAGCTGATGGCCCAGCAGATCATGCAGCTCACGCGAGATGCGGGTGCGCTCGTTGACCCGGGCGCTCTCGGCCAGCAGGGCGCGGGTGGCGCGCAGTTCCGAATTGAGCCGGCGCTGCTCATCGCGCGCCTCGGTCTGCTGGCGGGCGACCAGGCTGGTCACGAAGATGAACATGGAGAAGCCGCCATACAGCAGCGACTGCATCACCGCTTCGAACAGCGGGAAGCGCAGCAGCATGTAATAGACCGGCGCCACCGCCAGCTGGCTGACCAGCAGCCACAGCACGCCCAGCCGTACCGACAGCATCCACGGGATGACCCCGGCGGCCACCATCATCAGGATGCTGCCCAGGCCCGAGCCGCTCAGGAAACTGACCCCCAGCGCCGAAATCGTCAGCAGCAGCAACAGGCCACGGTCCAGCCAGCTGGTGTGGCTGTCGCTGCGCAGGATGCGGGTCAGCCAGTAATAGGCGGTGCCGAAGGACAGGTAGGCGACGAACAGCAGGATCGCCCAGCCGCCCATGTCGTTGCGGCTGTGCAGGTTCTCGAACTGCGAGTATGCCAACGGCAGGCCAACCATGACCCAGGTGAACAGGCCGGCCAGGCGGAGGACGCGGGTATGGCTGAGGACTCCCAACATGCCAGCACTCTACGGGCCGCGCCTGCGTGCCGCACCCCACGGAAGTCATGCCTGCCCGGTCGCCTGTTCATGCCGCAGCCCACCCCGGGCATGCAATAATCGTGCGCAGGGTCCCTTGATGGACCAACCGCGTTACCCCACGGAGTCACAATGTCGATTGTCATCCGCGACGTGCGCGAGCACGAGCTCGATTCCGTCCTGGCTTTGAACAACAACGCTGGCCTGGCCATCCTTCCCCTGGATGCGGCCCGCCTGCGCCTGTTCTACGAAACCGCTGAGTATTTCCGCGTCGCCGAGCGCGACGGCAACCTGGCCGGATTCCTGATCGGCTTCGGCAGCGACAGCCAGCACGACAGCAGCAATTTCGCCTGGTTCAAGCAGCAGCTGGACACCCCGTTCTTCTATATCGACCGCATCGTGGTCGCCAGTCGCCGTCGTGGCGGTGGCGTCGGCCGTGCGTTCTATGCCGACGCGCAGAGCTTTGCCGAGCTGCGCTACCCGCAGATGACCTGCGAGGTCTTCCTCGACCATGGCGCCGATGCTGCCCTGCTCTTCCACGGCAGCTTCGGCTTCCGCGAGCTGGGCCAGAACACCATGCCGCAGGTCGATGTGCGCGCCAGCATGCTGGCCAAGGAACTGTGCAGCTACCCGTGGGTCCATGAGACCTACGGCGACAAGCTGCCGGATGTGGCATGGACACGCGCCCGGCAGCTGCCGGCGCAGGCACAGCGGCCGACGGGGACCTGAGCGTGGCGGTGAATTTCGATTACGAACAGGCCGGTGAACTGAAGATCGGCCAGGTGGGCATCGCCAACCTGCGCATCCGTACCCTTGATGTCGAACGCCTCGTGCAGGAAATGCGCGAGCGCGTGACCCGCGCTCCGAAGCTGTTCGGCCGCGCTGCGGTGATCCTCGACTTCGGCGGCCTGAGCCAGGTGCCGGACGTGGCCACCGCGCAGGCGCTGGTTGATGGCCTGCGCAGCGCCGGCGTGCTGCCGGTGGCACTGGCCTACGGCACCAGCGCGGTCGACCTGCTCTCGCAGCAGCTTGGCCTGCCGCTGCTGGCCAAGTTCCGTGCGCAGTACGAGCGTGCCGAGGCTGAGCCGGCCCCGCCGCCGCCCGCACCGGAGCCACGCCGCGCGGTGCGTGCCGAGCCGAAGCCAGCGCCCGCCGCGCCGGTGGCCAAGGTGGCCGACGCCGCCGCACCGCAGCCGGGCCGCATGCAGCTGGGCAACGTGCGTTCGGGCCAGCAGCTGTACGCTGAGAACTGCGACCTGACCGTGATGGCTACTGTCGGCGCCGGTGCCGAGGTCATCGCCGATGGCAGCATCCATATCTACGGCACCCTGCGCGGCCGCGCGCTGGCAGGGGCCCAGGGCAACACCGCGGCACGTATTTTCTGCCGTGATTTCCATGCGGAACTGGTCGCCATTGCAGGCCACTACAAGGTACTGGACGATGTCCCGGACAACCTGCGCGGCAAGGCCGTGCAGGTATGGCTGGAACAGGACCAGATCAAGATCGCTGCGCTGGACTGACGCAGCACCCAAACAGAATCATCAGGAGAAGTCCTTTGGCTGAAATCATCGTAGTCACCTCCGGCAAGGGCGGCGTCGGCAAGACCACTTCCAGCGCGAGCCTGGCCTGCGGCCTGGCACGGCGCGGCAAGAAGGTGGCGGTGATCGACTTCGACGTCGGCCTGCGCAACCTCGATCTGATCATGGGCTGCGAACGCCGCGTGGTGTACGACTTCGTCAACGTCGTGCACGGCGAAGCGACCCTCAAGCAGGCCCTGATCAAGGACAAGCGCTTCGAGAACCTGTACGTGCTGGCCGCCTCGCAGACCCGCGACAAGGACGCACTGACCCAGGAAGGCGTGGGCAAGGTCCTGAAGGACCTGGCCGCCGACGGCTTCGATTACATCATCTGCGACTCCCCGGCCGGCATCGAGAAGGGTGCCTTCCTGGCGATGTACTTCGCCGACCGCGCCGTGGTGGTGGTGAACCCGGAAGTGTCGTCGGTGCGCGACTCGGACCGCATCATCGGCCTGCTCGATTCGAAGACCCACAAGGCCGAGTCCGGCCAGGACGTGCCGGCCTTCCTGCTGCTGACCCGCTACACCCCGCTGCGCGTGGAAAGCGGCGAGATGCTCAGCATCGCCGACGTCGAGGAAGTGCTCGGCCTGAAGGCGATCGGCGTGATCCCCGAGTCGGGTGACGTGCTCAACGCCTCCAACAAGGGCGAGCCGGTCATCCTGGATGTCGAGTCCGCTGCCGGCCAGGCCTACGACGACGCCGTCGCGCGCATCCTCGGCGAAGAACGCCCGATGCGCTTCACCAACGTCGAGAAGAAGGGCTTCTTCAGCAAGCTGTTCGGAGGGTAAGCATGGGCCTGTTTGATTTCCTCAAAGCGAAGAAGACCACCGCCGAAACCGCCAAGAACCGCCTGCAGATCATTATCGCGCAGGAACGCAGCAACCGCGGCGGCCCCGATTACCTGCCGCTGTTGCAGCGCGAACTGCTGGAAGTGATCAAGAAGTACGTGAACATCGACGTCGATGCAGTGAAGGTCGACCTGGTGAAGGATGGCCAGCACGATGTGCTGGACATCTCCGTGGCGCTGCCTGAAGGCCCGGACAAACCCTGATCCCCCGCCCCGCCCGTGCCTGCATGGGCGGGGCAGCGTGACCCGCATGACCGATACGACAACCGCCGTGGACATCACCTGCGTGGGCGACATCGCCTTCGCCGATGCGCAGTGCCTGCTCGCCGCACATGGCCTGCAGCTGCACCACGTAGCCGCCGGCGAACCGATTCCCGGCAGCTACTGGGGCGAACCCGAGGCCGGCATCATCGCCAGCAACGTGTACGTGCGCGATGACACGCCTGTGCACTCGATGCTGCACGAAGCCTGCCATCTGATCGTGCTGCCGCCGGAGCGGCGTGCGCAGGTGCATACCGACGCCACCGACTCGGTGGCCGAGGAAGATGCCACCTGCTACCTGCAGATCGTGCTGGCCGGGCAGCTGCCTGGTGTTGGCAGCGCGCGGTTGATGGCCGACATGGATGCCTGGGGGTATACGTATCGGCTGGGGTCGACACAGGCGTGGTTTGAGCAGGACGCCGAAGACGCGAAGGCGTGGCTGGTCGAACGCGGCTTGCCGGTTGCGTAAAGCCGCGGGCGCGGTTGGCCACGGGCGCGTGGCGACGCGTCGGACCTTGCGGCGCCCCTCTTTTCACTCGGCGCGGTTCGAACAGGACGCCGAAGACGCGAAGGCGTGGTTGATCGAACGCGGATTGCCGGTGGCGTGATCCACCGTGAACCGGGGTCAGATCCCTTTTGCTGCGCAAAAGGGATCTGACCCCAATACCCATCAGCCCTGCCCGGCCAGCGCGCGCAGGGTGATGCCAACGATGTAGGCCAGGTAGGTGCCGGTGGCATAGCCCATCGTGCCCAGCAGCACGCCCACCGGCGCCAGGGCCGGATGGAACGCGGCCGCCACCACGGGTGCCGAGGCCGGGCCACCGATGTTCGACTGCGAACCGATGGCGAAATAGAAGAACGGCACCTTCAGCAGCTTGCCCAGGCACCACAGCAGCACGATGTGCACGCTGATCCAGATGATGCCAAGCAGGAACAGCCACGGGCGGTCCAGCAGCGCCAGCAGATCCATCTGCATGCCGATGCAGGCAATCAGGAAGTACAGCAGCAGCGAACCCAGCCGCGACGCACCCGCCCCTTCCAGCGTGCGTGCACGGGTGAAGCTCAGGCTCAGGCCCAGCGTGGTCGACAGCACCACCACCCACACGAACGGCGCATCCAGGCTGAACTGCGAGGCCCAGCTGACATTGGCCTTGAACCATGCCGCCAGCGGCGCACCGATCGCGTGCGACAGACCCACGCCGCCGAAGGCCACCGCCACGATCAGCATCAGGTCGGTGAGGCTGGGAATGCGCTCGTGCTCGGCCTGGAATCGCGCGATGCGCTCCTTCAGCTCATCGATGGCCGAAGTGTCGGCGCCGCTGCGTGCATCGATCTTCGCTGCGCGCCCGGCCAGGAAGATCAGTGCCGCCATCCACACATAACCCACACCAACATCGACCACCGCGAACTGACCGAAGGTGGTGGCGTTGACGTCGAATACTTCGCGCATCGCCAGCATGTTGGCACCGCCGCCGATCCAGCTGCCTGCCAGTGCGGCCATGCCGGCCCAGGTGTCACCGGCCACGGTTTCCGGATGCACGGCGCGCATCAGCAGGAACGCCACCACCGCGCCGAGCATGATGCTGGCCGAAGCGCCCAGATACATCAGCACCAGCTTTGGGCCGAGCCGCAGGATGCCCTTGATGTCCACTGCCAGGGTCAGCAGGATCAGCGCCGCCGGCAGCAGGATGTCGCGCGCGATCGGGTTGTAGAGTTTGGTGTTCTGCCCGTCGATGAGGCCGACGGTGTTGTAGATGCCGGGAATCAGGTAGCACAGCAGCAGTGCCGGCACGAACGTGTAGAAGCGCTTCCACAGGCCCTGCTCGCGCGAGGCGGTCCAGAACACGGCGCCAAGCGTGGCGGCGATCAAACCGAAGACGACGATGTCGTTCTGGATCATGCAGGCGCTCTTGTAGAGCCGAGCCATGCTCGGCTGCTGTTGGCAGACGGTGTGCCGACCAACGGTCGGCACCCACAGGTGAAGCAGACCGCAGAAGCAAAAGCGCCGCCTCGAAGGGCGGCGCCGGTAGCGCTTATTGGCCGATGTGCTGCTTCAGCCAGGCGTTGACGGTGTCATGCCACAGGATGCTGTTGTTCGGCTTCAGCACCCAGTGGTTTTCATCCGGGAAGTACAGGAACTTCGATTCGATGCCCTGGCGCTGGGCAGCGGTGAACGCGGCCAGGCCCTGCTCGACCGGGATGCGGAAGTCCTGCTGGCCATGGATGACCAGGATCGGCTTCTTCCAGTCCGCCACGTGGTTGACCGGGTTGAACTTCTCGTAGTTCGCGGCCTTCTCGTACGGGGTACCGCCCTGCTCCCACTCGGTGAACCACAGTTCTTCGGTGGCGTAACCCATCATGCGCTGGTCGAACACGCCGTCGTGGTTGACCAGGCACTTGAACGGGCCGTTCCAGTTGCCGGCGATCCAGTTGACCATGAAGCCACCGTAGCTGGCGCCCAGCGCACAGGCCTTGTCACCGTTGAGGAAGGAATACTTCTTCAGCGCCGCGTCCCAGCCCTTCTGCAGGTCTTCCAGCGGGCGGTCGCCCCAGTGCTGGCTGATCGCATCGGTGAAGGCCTGGCCATAGCCGGTGGAGCCGTGGAAGTCGATCATCACCACGGCGTAGCCCTGGCCCGCATAGGTCTGCGGATTCCAGCGGTAGCTCCAGCCATTGCCGAAGCTGCCCTGCGGGCCGCCGTGGATCAGGAACGCGACCGGGTACGACTTGCCTTCCTGGTAGTTGTGCGGCTTGACCACATAGCCGTGCACAGTGTCGTTGTTCCAGCCCTTGAACTCGAACTGTTCGTAGTCGCCGAAGCTGACGTCCTTGAGCACGTCGCCGGCGGCCGGCGTCAGTGCGCGCAGCTCGCCGATGGCTTCGCCCGCGGCCGGCAGCAGGCCGACCAGCACCTGGTCGTTGCTCTTCAGGCTGTTGCGGGTGATCGCCACGCTGTTGCCGGCCACGTCCACCGAGGTCACGCTGCCGTCGCCGATCAGCTTGGTGGCCTTGCCGCTGGCCACGTCGATCTGGAACAGCGGGTGTTCGCCGAGGTCATCGGCGGTGGTGTAGATGCTGGCGCCGTCGGCGGACAGGGTGATGCCGCCAGCCGAGCGATCCCACTGCGGCGCGATCTCACGGCTCTTGCCGCTGGCCAGGTCCATCGCCATCAGGCCGAAGCGGTCGGCTTCGAAGCCCGGGCGCTTCATCGCACGGTAGAACAGGGTCTTGCCGTCGGCACTGAACACCGGGCCGGCATCCCAGGCCGGATTGGAGGCTGTCAGGTTGACCGGCGCCTGCTTGCCGGCGGCGTCGAAGCGGTACAGGTCGAAGTTGGTCGACCACGGCTCCTGCTTGCCGGCCACGCGGATGCTGGCCACCACGCTGGCGCCATCCGGCGACCACGCGAAATCGTCATTACCACCGAACGGCTTGGACGGTGCATCGCCGTCGATGGTCGCGCTCAGCGCCGAGGCGCCCTTGACCGCGCCGGCCTTGCCGGTCGGCAGCGGTGCCACGAACAGGGTGTTGCGGCGGCCGTCGTTCCAGGTATCCCAGTGGCGCACGAACAGCGAATCGAAGACCTTGCCACTGGCCTTGGCGCCGGCGACGTCCTTGAGCTTCTTCTCGGTGCAGGTCAGGTCCGAGGCACAGGCCTGGAACACGCCGGCGCTGAACAGCACACGGTCGTCCTGCGGCGACACGTGGTAGCTGTCCACGTCCACCGGGAAGTCGGTCAGCTGACGCGGGGCGCCGCCGCTGACCGGCTGCGCGTACAACTGCTGGCTGCCGTTCTTGGCGCTGAGGAAGTACACGGTCTGGCCATCGGCCGACAGCGAAGCAGAATTGACGTTCCAGCCGGCCGGGGTGATCTGCTTCGGCGGTGCCGCATCGCGGGTACGCAGGTTGCGCGCGAACAGCGCGGTGGAGGCCTTCAGGTTGGCGTCCACGCTGCGCTTGGCGAACACCACGGTGCTGCCGTCAGCGGTCAGTACCGGTGCGGAGACGCGGTCCATGGCCACCATGTCGCGGACTTCCAGGCCACGGGCAGCAGCAACGCTGGGCAGGGCGGCCAGCAGGCTCAATGGCAGCAGGGCATGACGCAGTTTCATCGGGATCTCCGCAGGACGGCAAAAAACCGATGGTAGGCCCGTGCGGGCGAGGCTGCCAAGGCCATCGGTCATGGCCGTGATCGAGCAGCCGCCAGAAAAGGCAAACCCCGCCGAAGCGGGGTTTGTGGGGGGCGCCGGGGTCGGATCCGATTCCGGCCGAATCGGCTCTGACCCCAGGCGCCGCCTGCGTGGGGTCAGAGCCCTTCCCGTTGGGAAGGGATCCGACCCCATTGCTTACGCCACGGCGCGCTTGCCGGTGCGGTAGATCAGCCAGCCGACCAGGAACAGCACGGCCAGGCCGATCCACTGTGCGCCCGGCAGGTGGAACGGCACGGCCAGCACGTCGGCGCGGCTGCTGACCACGATCGGAATCGCGATGGCGATGCCCATCAGCGCCTCGCCGGTGATCAGACCGGCTGCGAACAGCACGCCCGGCTTGTGCACGCGGTCGCGGCCTTCTTCGTCATCGGCGCGCACCTTGTGGAAGCGCTCGACCAGGTGAGCGATCAGGCCACCGAGGAAGATCGGCACCATCAGTTCCAGCGGCAGGTAGATACCGATGGCGGCGGCCAGGACCGGCACGCGGAAGCGGGCGTTGCGCGACTTCAACCAGCTGTCGAAGGCGATGATGGCGGCGCCGACCACGGCACCGATGCCGATGAAGGTCCACGGCAGCTCACCACCGAACAGGCCCTTGGCCACCGAGGCCATCAGGTTGGCCTGCGGTGCAGCCAGCGCGTTCGGGTGCAGCTCGGACTTCACGCCGATGCCGTAGGCGGTGGCCAGCAGGTTCAGCACCGGGGCCATGATCAGCGCGCACGAGAACGCACCGATGCCCAGCATCAGCTGCTGCTTCCACGGGGTGGCGCCGACGATGTAGCCGGCCTTGAGGTCCTGCAGGTTGTCACCGCCCACCGCTGCGGCGCAGCACACCACCGCACCGATCATGATTGCGGCCACCGCACCCAGCGGCGCACCGCCAGCACCGACCGGCTTGAGGCCATCCGCGCCCAGCAGCACCACCAGCACGGCCGAGGCGAACAGGATGGTGGAGATGGTGATGCCCGAGACCGGGTTGTTGGACGAACCGATCAGGCCAGCCAGGTAGGCCGAGACCGACACGAACAGGAAGCCAGCGACGATCATGATGATGGTCATCGGGATCGAAACGTGCCACTGGCCGACGATGGCCTGATACAGGGCCAGCAGCGGCAGCACGAAGACCACCAGGGCCACCAGCATCCACTTCATCGGCAGGTCGCGTTCGGTGTGCGCCAGCACCGGACCACCGCTCTTGCGGGCGGCGGCAAAGCCGCTCTTGACGCCGTTGAGCAGCGACTTGCGCAGCGAGATCAGGGTCCAGATGCCGCCGATCAGCATCGCGCCGACACCCAGGTAACGCATCTTCGCGCCCCAGATGGCGAACGCCGCTTCGGTGGAGGAAGCCGTGGCGACCGACGCGGCCAGAGCCGGATCGGTGTTCATGAAGAACGCCTGGTAGATCGGGATGGCGATGTGCCAGGTCAGGATCGAGCCGGACACCACCACGATGCCGACATTGAGGCCGACGATGTAGCCCACGCCCAGCAGCGCCGGCGACAGGTTGGTGCCGATGAAGGCGGTGACCTTGGAACTGCCGACATAGGCCGAGGTGGCCCAAGCATCCGGGATCAGGCGCATGCCGCTTTCCGCGGCCAGCTTGACGAAGGCACCGATCACCGCCGACAGGCCGAGGATCTTCAGGCCCGGGCCCGGGTTTTCACCGGCCTTGAGCACTTCGGCCGCAGCCTTGCCTTCCGGGAACGGAAGCGGGTCTTCAACGATCATCGAACGGCGCAGCGGCACCGAGAACAGCACGCCCAGCAGGCCGCCGAGACCGGCGATGCCCAGCACCCACCAGTACTTGAAGTCCGGCCAGTAGCCCATGATCACCAGCGCCGGGATGGTGAAGATCACACCGGCGGCGATCGACGAACCGGCCGAGGCGCCGGTCTGCACGATGTTGTTTTCGAGGATGGAGCCACCGCCCAGCAGGCGCAGCACGCCCATGGAAATCACCGCGGCGGGAATGGCGGTGGCGATGGTCAGGCCTGCGAACAGACCGAGGTAGGCGTTTGCGGCCGACAGCACCACCGCCAGCACGATGGCCAGGGCCACTGCGCGGAAGGTGAGCTGCTTGGGCGCAGCGTCGTGGTTCATGGAAGCCCCTGCTGGCAAAAAATCCCGATCACGCTAGCGTTCAGGGGGCGGCAAGTCCAGTGCGCATGGTCACCGCCGGACATGGCCCAACGCCCTCCCCGACCCGCTCGGCAACGCCAACCGGCCGATCCGGCAAGGCCAGGCAACACCTGCCGCAAAAAGGGGACGGAGGGGATTAAGTCGCATTTGTCATAAGCGCCGTGATCCGGCCCTTCCCCTTCTATAATCGCGCCCTTTCCGCTGTCCCCGCCGTCGATGACCGTTGCCGCTACCGCCTCCGACGACTTCCTGGGCCATCCCAAGGGCGTCTACGTCTGCTTCTTCACCGAAATGTGGGAGCGCTTCTCCTTCTACGGCATGAAGGCGCTGCTGCTGCTGTACCTGACCAAGTACCACCTGTTCGGCGACAAGGCCGGCCTGGACCTGCTCGGCGCCTATGGCGGCCTGGTGTACTGCATCCCGGTGTTCGGCGGCATGCTGGCCGACCGCTGGCTGGGCATGCGCCGGGCAGTGCTGTTCGGCGGCATCCTGCTGGTACTCGGCCATCTGGGCATGGCCTTCGAGGGCCACGCCGCCTATCGGGTAAACGGCGAAGTGGTGCGCGACACCTCGGCACTGGCGGTGACCTACCTGTCGCTGGCACTGATCATCATGGGCGTGGGCTTCCTGAAGCCGAACATCTCCACCATCGTCGGCAAGCTGTACGCCAAGGACGACCCGCGCCGTGATTCGGGCTTCTCGCTGTTCTACGCCGGCATCAACCTCGGTGCGCTGTTCTCCTCGCTGGTGTGCGGCTTCCTCGGCGAGGCCTATGGCTGGAAGTACGGTTTCGGTGCAGCCGGTATCGGCATGCTGGCCGGCCTGGCGATGTTCCTGTGGGGCCAGAAATACCTGCAGGGCCATGCCGAACCACCGCAGCCGGCTGCGCTGAAGCAGAAGGTGCTGGGCCTGCCCCGCGAATGGCTCATCTATCTGTGCGCGGTGCTCGGTGTGCTGCCGGTCGCGTGGCTGATGTGGGCGGCCGGCAACGGCGCGTTCGCGCTGGGCGGTGAAATCAGCCTGGCGCTGATGCTGATGCTGGTGGTGCTGGGCGGCGTGCTGGTCTGGTTCGCCTGGTTCACCGGCAGCAAGTGCACGCCGGTACAGCGCCAGCAGATGATCGCGCTGATGGTGCTGATCTTCATGGCGCTGGAGTTCTTCACCATGTACGAGCAGTCGTACGGCTCGTGGGTGACCTTTACCGACCGCCTGCTGACCAAGGACATCGTGCCCTCGCTGGTGATCACCGGCGGTACGCCGCTGCCGTGGTCGATCATTTCGCTGCTGCTGGCGCCGCTGGGCTTCGTGGTCAGCGCGCGCCTGTCCGAACGGCGCCCCGGCTCGACCGCACCGCGTGCGTTCTTCATCGGCATCGTTGCGCTGATGCTGGTGCTGCTGGTGCGCGACTGTCTGGTGATTCCGCAGACCGCCGGATCGCTGACCTACCTCGGCGGCCTGTTCCTGGTGCTGCTGGCGCCGGCCTTCGCCGCACTGTGGACGTGGATGGACCGCCGCGGCTGGGAGCCGGGCAAGCCGGTGAAATCGGCCTGGGGCCTGGTGATCGGCGCGCTGTCGTTCGTGCCGCTGGCACTGGCCGCACAGCAGGTGGGCGCCACCGGCGAGATGGCCAGCGTGTGGTGGCTGGTGCTGGCCTACTTCCTGCTGGCCAGCGGCGAGATGTGCCTGTCGCCGGTCGGCCTGTCGGCGGTGACCCAGCTGGCCGTGCCACGGGTGATGAGCCTGATGATGGGCACCTGGTTCCTGGCCACCGCATTCTCGGAAACGCTGGCCGCGCTGTTCGGCAAGTTGGCCGCGATCGAGGTGCCGGAAGGCGAATCGCTGGACATGGTGGCCGCGGCCGGTGCCTATGCGCACCTGTTCTGGCTGCTGATGTGGATCGGCCTGGGCTGTGCGCTGGCCGCTTTCATCGCCGCGCCGCTGCTGAAGAAGATGATGCACGGGGTGAAATAAACCCCGCACGTACGGAAAACCAGGGCGGCGGAACGATCATCCGCCGCCCTGTCAGCTCAGGGCGCCTTGTCCTTGCCCGCCGCCGGCGCGGTCGTCGCGGTCTTGCCGCCGAGGCTGCGCGCCAGGAACGCCAGCAGCTTGTCGTAGTACTCGCGGCGATGGGCCTCGGTGTAGAAGCCGTGGCCTTCGGTCTTGTAGTACAGGCTTTCCACCGGCGTGCCGGCGCGCTTGAGTGCCGCTTCCATGCGCTCGGTATGCAGGATCGGGGCGCGCTTGTCTTCGCCACCGGCTGCCAGGAACACCGGCACCTTGATCTGATCGGCCAGGTTGACCGGCGAGACCGCAGCCAGCTTGGCCGGATCACCCAGCCACTCGCGCAGGTAAGTCATGCCCGCCGCGCGGTCCTGGATGTCACCGCGGTTGAACATCAACGGCAAGTCATACACCCCGACATAGCCGGCCGCGCACTGGTACAGGCCCGGCTCGCGCGCGGCGCCCATCAGCGCCGAATAAGCACCGTAGCTGGCGCCATAGATGCAGATGCGCCGGGCATCGGCGATGCCTTCGCTGATCGCCCAACGCGTGGCGTCAGTCACGTCGTCCTGCATCGTGCCACCCCATTGTTTCAGTGCGGCCCGGCTGTGGGCACGGCCGTAGTTTCCCGAGCCACGAAAATTGATCTGCAGCACCGCGTAGCCGGCAGCGGCCAACAGCTGGTTCTCGTGATCGAAACTACCGTTGTCGAATACTCCGATCGGCCCACCATGCGGCACCACCACCATCGGCAGGTCACGGCCGGTACTGCCATGCGGCAACGTAAGGAATCCATGGAGGTCCAACCCGTCGCGCGCCTTCAGCAGGACCGGCCGCACCGAAGCGGTGGTATCCGGGTCGAACCACTCGCTGCGTGCCATCAGGAAGCGCGCCTGGTTGCGGTCGCGGTCGTAAAGGTAGAACTCGCCCGGATTGGAACCGGATCCGGTTTCCACCAGCAGGCGGCGGCCGTCGCGGGTGCTGGAGGTAATGAACACTGCACGGCCAGGGAAGGCCGCTTCCAGACTGCGGTACAACCGCGCCTCCTCGGAGCTCTCGTCGAAGAACCGGGTATGCGGAGTGTTTCCCAGGAACAGCGCGCCGACCGGCACGGTGCTGCCCGGGCGGTGGATCAGTCGCGCCGGATCGACGACATCGTCGCGCAGCACGACCTTGCGCTCCTGCGTCGCCGGGTTCCAGCTGACGATGGCATCGGGGCCACTGGCCTGCTCGCTGAGCAGGTAGGCCAACTGGCCGTCGGCGGAAAAACCCAGTGCCGCTTCGCTGCGACCACTGCGTTTCTCATCATTGATCAGCACCCAGTCGCCACCGTTGCGATGGTAGAGCCGACGGAAATTGTCGGTACCAGCGCCTTGTACGAAACGTACGTCGCCTCGGGCATCCACCACATAGGACGCACCGGGCATCGGCGCACGGGCCAGCAATCGCTGCTTCCCGCTTGCCAGCTCAAGCTGGGCCGCATAGCCATTGGCATCCAGCCGCGATCCACCCACTGCGATGACCACGTGGGCATCGTCGCCCGGCATGGCGTCACTGAGAAACGCTGCAGCCGACGTCCGGTACTTGGGCCGCACGCGCAGGCCAAGATCGCGGTAGCCCACCAGCAGCTCCGGGCGTCCGGTGCGCGCATCCAGAGTCAGCAGCTCGCCGGTGGCCCAGGGCGCATCACGGGTGCCGAACTTCTGCGCCAATCCGAACATCACCTGATCGTTGTTGACCCAGTGCATGTCGAATACATGCGAATTGAGTGGCGGCCGCAGGTTGCCCACCGGCGTATTGTCATCCGTACGCAGGATGATAACGGCGGTGAAGCCGTCGCCGGGCACGGTTGCCGCCAGGTAGTCGCCCCCGGGAGACAGCAGGACATCGCCGAACTTGTCCGCCCGCACGTAGGCGCCCAGATCGATCGCAGCAGCGGTTCCACACCATAGTCCCGCCACGATGAGGGCGGCCAGCCAGCGCTTGTGCATCCTTCTCCCCCCTGCCTGGACCCCTTGTCCCGGCTGGCCGATTCTAGGCACGCCACCGCCCGCCCCGCCAGTGGCGCACAAAAAACGACGGCACCGTTGCCGGTGCCGTCGTTACCACTACCTTGGAGAGAGAGTCAGGACGTGGGTTCGGGGGCGTGCGCCGGGTCAGTGAACCCCGCGCACCGCCAACGTAAGGGCCAGGATGCTGAGGATCACCGCGATGGTGCCGTCGAGCACGCGCCAGGTACTGGGCTTGGTGAACAGCGGCGCCAGCAGGCGCGCACCCAGGCCCTGCGCGGTCAGCCACAGGCAGCTGGCAGTCACCACACCCGCGGCGAAGGCCATGCGGGCGTTGCCGAAGTTCTCCGCGATCGAGCCGATCACCATCATGTCCAGCCAGAAGTGCGGGTTGATCAGCGAGAAGCCGACCGCAGCCATCAGCACCGCGCGGCGGCTGCCGTCGTCGCTGTCAGCCTCGCCCATGCCGCCGCCACCGGCAATCGCACGGCGTGCCGACTTCATCGCGTACCAGGCCAGGAACGCCACGCCGGTCCACAACACGGCGGTGGTCAGCCACGGCAGCGCCGAGGTGAGCGTGCGCAGGCCGGCCACGCTGGCGAAGATGAAGATCGCATCGATGGCCGCACAGGTGGCAACCACCGGCACGATGTGCTTGCGCAGGATGCCCTGACGCAGAATGAAGGCGCTCTGGGCCCCGACCACGGCGAACAGGCCGATGCCAGTAGCTGCACCAGAGAACCAGGCACCGAGGCCGGTGCTGGCGGAGATGACCGAGAACATGGGATTCACTGCCTTTACTTGCTTGGGGGACGGTGCCTCGCGAAGGCGGACAGCACCGGAACGAGCGCCATTGTCGCGCTGCAACATGAAAAAGACGAGCTAAACTTCCTAAACCAACATTAGCGGAACTTAATTCGATGCGTATCGACCATGCCCAGCTGCGCGCCTTGGCCGCGGTAATCCGCGAAGGCAGCTTCGACCGCGCCGCGCAGTCGCTGAATGTCACGCCCTCGGCCATCTCGCAGCGGGTCAAGGCACTGGAAGACCGGGTCGGTCGCCTGCTGGTCAAGCGCGGCACCCCGGCCACCGCCACCGCCGAGGGCCAGGTGCTGGTGCAGCTGGCCGAGCAGACTGCCCTGCTCGAGCACGACGCGCTGCACCGGATGGGCCTGGCCGACGAAGACCTACCCCAGGCCAGCATCCCGGTGGCGGTGAACCACGACAGCCTGGAAACCTGGTTCCCGCAGGCCGCCTCGCAGTTCGCACAGAACACCGGCACCACCCTGGACCTGCGCGTGGAGGACCAGGACCACACCGTCGAACTGCTGCGCCAGGGCACCGTACTGGGTGCGGTGACCACGCTGGACGAGCCGGTGCAGGGCTGCCAGATCCACGCGCTGGGCAGCATCCGCTACGCCGCCACCTGTACCCCCGAATTCCGCGAACGCCACTTCGCCAAGGGCGTGACTGCACAGGCACTGGCGCAGGCCCCGGTGCTGGTGTTCAACCGCAAGGACGAAATGCAGTCGCGCTTTGCCCGGCGCATGGCCGGCGATGACCTGGCGAGCACCGCACCGACCTGGTGGATTCCCTCCACCCGCGCGTTCGTGCAGGCCAACCTGGGCGGCATGGGCTGGACCATGAACCCATTGCCGCTGGTCAAACGGCACCTGGACGCCGGCCGCCTGGTCTACGTACGCCAGCGCGCGTGGGAAGACGTGCCGCTGTACTGGCAGCACTGGAAGGGCGACGTGCAGACCATGGCGCTGCTGACCCGCGCGGTGCTGGATGCCTCCTCCGCGCTGATCCGGCGCAAGCGCTGAGCTGGCCTATCCGGGCGGATGTAGACGTTGGTCGGCATGGATTTTCGGCTCGCGCAGTCAAAATCCGAGGCGATCGCGACACCAGATCGCGCCATTGCCAGCCGACAGATGCACTTGTTTTACGTAGGCTGGAAGGCTTGTCAACTGTGAGTCAAACCGAATGGAGCTTCCTGACGAAATCTATGAGCGGGTCACTGATCTCTCGGAGCAGGGAAACGTCCGCATGGATGCCGGTGACCATGCTGGCGCGACTCGGTGCTGGCTGGAGGCTTTAGACGCGTTGCCAGCTCCTGCCAAGGATTGGGAGGCCTACACGTGGCTCTGCGCCTCACTTGGAGACGCGAGCTTTCTTTCCGGTGACGCGCCGGCGGCCCTGAAGTACTTCATGGATGCGTTGAATGGTCCGGACGGGCATGCCAATCCCTTCATTCTGTATCGCGTTGGCCAATGCAACGAACTTCTGGGGCAGCGGGATCGGGCCCTTGAGTACCTGCTCAGGGCGTATGCATTGGATGGCGAGGACATATTCGACGCTGACGATGATCGTGCGAAGTATCTTGCCTTGCTGCGGCAACAGGGCCTCACTTCGCCTTGATACCACCAGGGCAGCCAAGCGTTGGGAATGCAGCGCCTGGAAGTCGGGAGTTGTCGAGCCCCGGCCATGGAGTAGCTGGGCCGATAGCGACTTAATCCCCTCCGTCCCCTTTTTCGGGGCTCCATCGGACCTCCATCAAGCCTACACACCGAGTCCATGCGCGATGCGGATACTGGCGGGCCGACCATTACAAGGATGTCCGGCATGCCCGTGTACCTGCGCGACGCGCGCCCCGAAGATGCCGCCGCCTGCATCGACCTGCGCGGACGCACCCGCCAGAACGCCTTCAGTGCCGCCCAGCTGGCGGAGCTGGGCATCACGCCGGAAAGCTGGGCGGCCGGCATCGCCCAGGGCGATTCGATCGGCCGCGTCGCCTGGGAGGGCGAGCGCATGGCCGGTTACTGCTTCGCCGACCGCGACAGCGGCGAGGTGCTGGTGCTGGCGCTGCTGCCGGAGTACGAGGGCCGCGGCATCGGCCGCCAGCTGCTGCAGGAGGTGGTGAGCCTGACCCGCGATGCCGGCCATGCCCGGCTGTTCCTGGCCTGCTCGGCCGACCCGCGTTCGCGCTCGCATGGCTTCTACCGGCGCCTGGGCTGGCGCCCGACCGGCGAGATTGATGAGGCCGGCGACGAGATTCTGGAGCTGGTCTGATTGAAGGCGTCGCCAGGCATGGCCTGGCGCTACTGGGGCTACGATCGCCAGGCCGGGCCCGCCGCTCACGTGACAGGGCCGCGAAACGTCGGATGCTGCGTTGCATCAAAAACGGACCGGATCCGGTTAGAATCGCGGATGGATGCTGCAAGGCGTTGTTTCTTCACGCCCTTTCCCTGCCCCATGCGCATCCTGAACTCCTCCCCTCCGCCAACGATCCCGCCCCCATGAAGAAATTTGGCAAGGCCCTGCTCGCCCTGCTCGTGCTGCTGTTGCTGGCCGCCGCGCTGTTCCTGTACTGGCCGCTGACCCAGCGCTCGGTGCCCGCCGCCAGCAACGACAAGCCCGTCGATGTTGTGCTGGTCGGCGCCGGCATCATGAGCATCACCCTGGCCACCTACCTGCAGGAACTGCAGCCGGACTGGAACATCCAGGTCTACGAACGCCTCGACGGCGTCGCCGGTGAAAGCTCCGACGGCTGGAACAACGCCGGCACCGGCCATTCGGCGTTCGCCGAACTGAACTACACCCCGGAACTGCCCGACGGCAGCATCGAGACCAAGCGCGCGGTCGGCATTGCCGAATCGTTCGAGGTCTCGCGCCAGTTCTGGTCGCACCAGGTGAAGGAAGGCCGGCTGAGCCAGCCCAGCGACTTCATCAACCCGACCCCGCACATGAGCTTCGTCTGGGGTGATGACAACATCGCCTACCTGCACAAGCGCCAGCAGGCCCTGGTGAAGAATCCGCTGTTCTACGGCATGCAGTACTCCGAGGATCCGGCACAGATCAAGCAGTGGGCGCCGCTGCTGATGGAAGGCCGTGACCCGAAGCAGAAGGTCGCCGCGACCTGGATGCCGCTGGGCACCGACGTCAACTTCGGTGTGATCACCCGCCAGCTGACCACTGGCCTGCAGCGCAGCCCGAACTTCAGCCTGCACCTCAACCACGAAGTGAGCGCGCTGCGGCAGAACGCCGACAAGAGCTGGAACGTGACGGTGAAGGACCTCAAGGCCGGCACCGAGACCACCACCCACACCCGCTTCGTGTTCATCGGTGCCGGTGGCGCCGCGCTGAAGCTGCTGCAGATGTCCGGCATTCCGGAATCGAAGGACTACGCCGGCTTCCCGGTCGGCGGCCAGTTCCTCGCCTTCCAGGGCCAGGACGTGACCTCGCGCCACAGCGTGAAGGCCTACGGCATGGCCGAAACCGGTTCGCCGCCGATGTCGGTGCCGCACCTGGATGCGCGCAAGCTGGATGGCAAGCCGGTGGTCCTGTTCGGGCCATTCGCGCTGTACAGCACCAAGTTCCTCAAGCACGGCTCGTGGTGGGACCTGTACTCGTCGGTGAACCACAACAACGTCGGCCCGATGCTGGAAGTGGGCAAGGACAACCTGGACCTGGTGCAGTACCTGATGGGCCAGGCGCGCCTGAACGATGCCGACCGCCAGGCCGAGCTGGTCAAGTACTTCCCCAATGCCAAGCCGGGTGACTGGAAGCTGGTCACCGCCGGCCAGCGCGTGCAGATCATCAAGCGTGATCCGCTGAAGGGCCCGGTGCTGCAGTTCGGTACCGAGATCGTGACCGACAAGGACCACACCATCGCCGCCCTGCTTGGCGCCTCGCCGGGTGCGTCGACCTCGCCGCCGATCATGCTGGACCTGATGGCCAAGGCCTTCCCGGACCAGATGAAGGCGGGCTGGGAAACCCGCCTGCGCGAGATCGTCCCGTCGTACGGGCGCAAGCTCAACGACAGCGCCGCGCTGGTGAACGAGATCCGTACGCTGACCAGCCAGACCCTGCACCTGCCGTACCTGGAGGTGCCGGTGGACGCCAATGCGGCGGCTCCTGCCCCGGCGGTAGTGCCGGCGCCGGCCAAGGAAAAGCGCAACGCCAACGAGGAACTGCAGGCGCTGTAAGCCCGGCAGATTCCCTGCAGCAGACACGGACGGCCACCTTCGGGTGGCCGTTCGCGTTTGCAGGGCTGCGGGCCGGATCCCTCCCGCACGGGACGGCTCTGATCCGCGCTTGGGCACCGATGATGGGGTCAGAGCCCATTGCCTACGGCAACGGGATCCGCCCCCGGCCCGCCACTGCTCTGCGCCGGAAAGCCTATGCACGATGACGCGAATTGTAATGTTGTTAAGAATTATTTACATTTGCGTCCTGCGCAGTGACCGCGCCCTTCCCAGATGGACCTGCTGTGCCCGAAGCCGCCGCCCCGGGTGCTGGACGACTGTTGCCGCCCTTCCCCGCTTCCAAGCCTCGAGCCCACCATGTCCCTGCCCCTCCGTAACCGCCTGCCCCGCCGCGCGCTGCTGCCGGCTGCCCTGCTTTCGTCGCTGTCCCTGCTGGCGGCGCCCAGCGCGTTTGCTTCCGCCGACGGCTCAACCGATGCCAAGACCCTGGACCGTGTCAGTGTGCGTGCCGAGCAGTCCGCTCCGCCATCCAGCACCACCCGCCTGCCGATCACGCTGCAGGAAACCCCGCAGTCGGCCACTGCGATCAGCCTGAAGCGCCTGCAGGACGAGTCGCTGTTCAGCATCAACGATGTGATGCGCAACGTCACCGGCGTCAGCGTGTCCTTCTATGACACGCAGCGCCCGCTGTACTACGCGCGTGGCTTTGCCATCACCGACTTCCAGGTCGATGGCATTCCCACCTACAGCGGCTCCACCAACCAGGAGTACGACACCGCCTTCTACGACCGCATCGAAGTGATCCGCGGTGCCAACGGCCTGCTCAGCGGCGCCGGCGTGCCCTCGGCCACGGTCAACCTGCTGCGCAAGCGCCCGGGCAAGGAATTCGATGCGTCGTTCGCAGTCAGCGCCGGCAGCTGGGATTACCGTCGCATGGAGGCCGACGTGACCGCACCGCTGACCGCCGACGGCCGCTTCCGCAGCCGTGTGATCGCCGCCTACACCGATCGTGGCCTGTACTACGACCGTTACGACGAGAACAAGATGGCCGGCATGGCCGTGCTGGAAGGCGACGTCACCGACAGCACCACGATCACCCTCGGTTACCAGAGCCAGGACAACAACCCCACCGGCTCTACCTGGGGCACCGTGCCGTTCTTCGACAACCAGGGCAACTTCGCGCACCTGCCGCGTTCGACCAACCTGTCGCCGAAGTGGAGCTACTGGAAGCGCGAAAGCAACACCGCGTTCGCCAACCTGGAACAGCGCTTCGGTGACAACTGGCTGCTGAAGATCAACACCGCCTACACCCGTGGCAACGTGCAGAACGTGCGCCTGTACGGCACCGGCAACCCGGACCCGGTGACCGGTTCGGGCATCTACCTGCGTGCCGCCGCCGGTGATTCAAAAGACACCCGCCGCAATGTCGATGCCTACCTGACCGGCAGTTTCGATCTGTTGGGCCGCGACCACGATGTCACCCTCGGTGCGCAGTGGTCGGATCTTGAAGGCACCACCAACACCCTGGCACTGAACTTCCCGAACGACTGGGCACGCTGCGGCGGCGAGCGCTGCTACTACATTCCCAACGTGTACAGCTGGAACGGCGATATCTCCGAGGTCACCTACCGCCGTACCGGCGCGCGCCGCGTGGCCAAGACCACGCAGAGTGGCATCTACCTGGCCACCCGCCTGCGCCTGGCCGATCCGCTGTCGCTGATTGCCGGCGCACGCCTGAGCCGCTGGGAAACCCTCAGCCGCTCCTACAACGCCGCAGGCGCCTACACCGGCACCAGCGGTGCATACAAGGTGAGTGATGAAGTCACCCCGTACGTGGGCCTGGTCTACGACATCACGCCGAACGTCTCGGCGTACGCCAGCTACACCGAGATCTTCAACCCGCAGAACTTCAAGGACCGCAACGAGAACCTGCTGGCGCCAGTACAGGGCTCGAACCTGGAAGCGGGCATCAAGACGCAGTGGCTGGACGGCCGCCTCACCGCCAATGCCGCCGTGTTCGAAGCCAAGCAGGACAACTACGCGGTGCGTGACATGGGCGTGCCGGAGGGTTCGCTGAGCGATGGCACCTCCGCCTACGTCGGCGTCAACGGCACCAAGGCGCGCGGTTGGGAGATGGACGTCAATGGCGAGATCCTGCCGGGCTGGACGGTCAATGCCAGCTATACCCACGTCAAGGTCACCCGCGCCGCCACCGATCTGCTGTACGCCAACCCGCCGGAGGATCTGTTGCAGCTCAACACCCAGCTGCAGCTGCGCGGTGCGCTGGAACGCCTGAGCGTTGGCGGTGGCGTGCAGTGGCAGAGCAAGGTGCAGGGCTACAACATCGCCTACCCGCTGGGCGGCACGGTGACGGTGAACCAGCCGGCCTACATGCTGGTCCAGTTCAACGCCAACTACCGCATCAGCGACAACTGGACGGCAACCCTGAGCGTGCGCAACGCACTGGACAAGACCTACTGGGCGAATCTGGACTACAACAACTACGGCGAACCGCGCTTCGTGTCGGCCAGCCTGCGCTGGAAGTTCTGAGCCACCAGAAACGGTAGTGCCTGGTGGGTGCCGACTGTTGGTCGGCACGCCCTCCGCCACGACCCACGGTCGTGGCCTACCTGAATGGGCCCGCATCTGTGCGGGCCCTTTCATTTGCTGCACCGCGGGTTGCACGCCCATCATAATTATGCCGTAATTACATCGACACCAATCGGAAGCCGGTCGATGAACCCGAGCTGGGATACGTTGGAACGCAGCCGCCAGGCCCGCCTGGAACGTGCCGCGCCGTGGGCCCGGGGACGTGAGGTCGCCGCCACCGACGTGGGCGAGCTGCTGCACGCACTGCTGGAGCCGGGCGACAAGGTCTGCCTGGAAGGCAACAACCAGAAGCAGGCCGACTTCCTCGCCCAGTGCCTGGCTGACCTCGATCCCGCGCGGGTGCATGACCTGCACATGGTGCAGTCGGTGCTGTCGCTGCCCTCGCACCTGGATGTGTTCGAACGCGGCATCGCCTCGAAGCTGGACTTCTCGTTCTCCGGCCCGCAATCGGTGCGGCTGGCCAACCTGGTGGCCGAAGGGCGCATCCAGATCGGTGCCATCCACACCTACCTGGAACTGTTCGGCCGCTACTTCATCGACCTCACGCCCCGCGTAGCGCTGGTCGCCGCACAGGCTGCCGACCGCCACGGCAACCTCTACACCGGCCCCAACACCGAAGACACGCCGGTAATCGTCGAAGCAACCGCCTTCGGTGGCGGCATCGTCATCGCCCAGGTCAACGAGATCGTCGACACCCTCCCCCGCGTCGACATTCCGGCTGACTGGGTCAACTTCGTGGTGCAGGCGCCGAAGCCGAACCACATCGAACCGCTGTTCACCCGAGACCCGGCACAGATCTCCGAGATCCAGGTGCTGATGGCGATGATGGCGATCAAGGGCATCTACGCCGAGTACGGCGTGAACCGCCTCAATCATGGCATCGGCTTCGACACCGCCGCCATCGAGCTGCTGCTGCCGACCTACGCCGAATCGCTCGGCTTGAAGGGAAAGATCTGCCAACACTGGGCGTTGAACCCACACCCGGCACTGATTCCGGCAATCGAATCGGGCTTCGTCAAATCGGTGCATTCGTTCGGTTCGGAACTGGGCATGGAGAAGTACATCGCCGCGCGAGGCGATGTGTTCTTCACCGGCGCCGATGGCTCGATGCGCTCCAACCGCGCGTTCTCGCAGACCGCCGGCCTGTACGCATGTGACATGTTCATCGGTTCCACCCTGCAGATCGACCTGCAGGGCAACAGCTCCACCGCCACCCGCGACCGCATCGCCGGCTTCGGTGGCGCACCGAACATGGGCTCCGATGCACGTGGCCGCCGTCACGCCAGCGAGGCCTGGATCAAGGCCGGCCAGCAGGCCGCGCGCCCCGGTGAGATGCCGCGTGGCCGCAAGCTGGTGGTGCAGATGGTGGAAACCTTCCGCGAGCACATGGCACCGGCCTTCGTCGAACGCCTGGATGCCTGGGAACTGGCCGAACGCGCGGACATGCCGCTGCCGCCGGTGATGATCTACGGCGACGACGTCAGCCATGTGCTGACCGAGGAAGGCATCGCCAACCTGCTTTTGTGCCGCACCCCTGAGGAGCGCGAACAGGCGATCCGCGGCGTGGCCGGCTATACCGCCGTGGGCATGGGGCGCGACCGCGCGATGGTGGAGAACCTGCGCGACCGCGGCGTGATCCGCCGTCCGGATGACCTGGGCATCTCCGTGCGCGATGCCAGCCGTGACCTGCTGGCGGCACGTTCGGTGAAGGATCTGGTGCGCTGGTCCGGCGGCCTGTACGACCCGCCCAAGCGCTTCCGCAACTGGTAAGGGGCTGAGCATGGAAACCCTCGACTATCGATTCGAAGGACGCACCCCGGTGCAGTTCCCGCGCGATGCGGTGCTGGTGGGCGTGCTCGCCTCGGGCAACCTGGAAATCCTGCTGGAGCCCGCTGCGTTGGACGGTGCGATGACGGTGCGCATCATCACCGCTGCGCAGGGCTTTGGTCGCGTCTGGGAGGCGGTGATCGGCGATTTCGCACAGCGCCATCCACTGCGCGATGTACGCATCTCGATCAACGACGCCGGTGCGACCCCGGCGGTGGTCAGCCTGCGCCTGGACCAGGCGGTGGAAACCCTGCTGGCCGGAGGCACGCCATGAGCCACGTACAGCGCCACAGCTACTACGAAGCCGACGCGCGCGAGCGTATCGCCGGCCTGGTCGACGCCGGTTCGTTCCGCGAGTTCCTCGGCCCGGCGCAACGCATGATGAGCCCGCACCTAGCCCAGCTCGACCTTCCTGCGGCATTCGACGACGGCATCGTCGTCGGCGAAGCCACGCTGCGCGGCAAGCGCGTGCTGCTGGCCGCGCAGCAGGGTGAATTCATGGGTGGCGGCGTCGGCGAAGTGCACGGTGCGAAGCTGACCGGCCTGCTGCGTCGTGCGGCGGCGACCCGGCCCGACGGCGTGCTGCTGCTGCTCGATACCGGCGGCGTACGCCTGCACGAGGCCAACGCGGGATTGATTGCCATTTCCGAGATCATGCGCGCCACCCTTGACGCGCGTGCAGCGGGCGTGCCGGTGATCGCGCTGATCGGCAGCGGCAACGGCGCATTCGGCGGCATGGGTATCGTTGCTCGTTGCTGCAGCACGGTGATCATGTCCGAGGAAGGCCGGCTGTCGCTGTCCGGACCAGAGGTGATCGAAACCGTACGCGGCGTGGAAGAGTTCGATTCCCGTGATCGTGCGCTGGTCTGGCGCGTAACGGGAGGCAAGCACCGCTACCTGATCGATCAGGCACAGGTGCTGGTACCCGATGCCATCGAGGCGTTCGCGCATGCGGCATTCAATGCGCTGCAGCCCGATACCAACAGCACCGATCCAGATACCGCACTGGCCGCGCTGCAGGAACGCCATGTGGCATTGAAGGCACGCGCGCAGGCCTGGAGCGATTGCCGCGATGGCCTGGAGATCTGGGCGCGGCTGGGCATACCGCACCCCGAACGACTGCCACTGCTCGACACCGATGATTTCCTCATCGCCACCGCCGACCGGAGTCTGCCATGAGCATGCCGTTGCAGACACTGCTCGATGCCCTGTTTCCGCATGGGCATGCCATTGCGGTGAACGATTCGGTGCTGACCGGCAGCGCCACCACCGAGGATGGCGAGGTGACCGTGATCGGTACCGCCGACAAACTCGAAGTCGGCGTGGACCACGCATTGGCACTGGCCGAAACCGTGCTTGCCAGCACCGCCGCGCTTCCACAGCAACCAATCGTGATGCTGGTCGACACCGCGGGCCAGCGTCTGGCACGCCGCGACGAACTGCTTGGCATCAACGGCTACTTCGCGCACCTTGCGCAGACGCTGGATCTGGCGCGTCGACGTGGCGCGCGACTGGTCACGCTGGTCTACGGTGAATCCGTCAGTGGTGGCTTCCTCTCGTTCGGGTTGATGGCCGACCACATCCATGCTCTGCCGGATGCGCAGGTAAGGGTGATGGACCTGCGTGCGATGGCACGGGTGACCAAGCAGCCGCTGGAGAAACTGCAGGCACTGAGTCTGACCTCACCGGTGTTCGCGCCGGGCGTGGAGAACTACGTAGCGATGGGTGCGGTGAACTCGATCTGGAACGGCAACCTGGCCGCCCACCTCCTGCAGGCGCTGCGCACGCCCGCCGAAGGCGACCGCCGCGCCGTGCGCGGAGCCGAACGTGGCGGTCGCATGCTGGCCGCACGTGTGGCTGCAGCCGTGAGCCAGGGCGATGCCTGAGCGGCTGCCCCGCCATACGCTGGTCTGGTTGTCGGCGCGCGCCGGCTGGCAGGCGGACATCGCTGCGCATGAGCCGCGCCTGGCCAACTGGTTTGCGCAGGGTCTGCCGGCCATCGTTGCGCGTCGTGCCGCTGACGATGCCGATCCCCGCCTGCGCCTCGGCGTGCCGCTGCCACCCGCCGAGGGCAAACTGCGCCTGGCCCTGCGCGTGCCGCTGCAGGATGTAGTGCGGACCGAGGCGCCGCCACCACTGCAGGCGGCGCTTGAAGGCAACCTGCCGGAGGAATGGCGACACCCGCTGCAGGCACTGCAGGCCATCGCCCCGGCACGTGTATTCGGTGCGTTTGCCTGGCAGCTGCTCAGCCATCGGCCCTACGTGCATGCGCGTTCGGACATCGACCTGCTGTGGCAGGCCGACAGCGCAGCGCAGGCCGACAGGCTGGTCGCGAGCCTGCAGGCATGGGAAACCGAGTACGGCCGTCGCGTCGATGGCGAACTGTGCCTGGCCGACGGCGGCGCCGTGAACTGGCGCGAGTATGCCGGGCGCAGTCGCGAGGTGCTGGTCAAGCGCGCCGACGGCGCTGCACTGGAACTGCGCGATGCATTGTTCAACGCCGCCGGGGCAACCGCATGAACGCTGTCGTGTGCAGCGCTGTCCACCCCCATTCGGCCGCGGACAGCGCGCGCCTGGGCCGCCTCGCCGTCGCCAGCCTGCATGCGGAACTGGCACTGGCGCCCAAGCCCGGACTGGTCACACCATTCGACACCGGCAGCCATCACGACATGGACGCCGGCACGTTCCTGCGCAGCCTGTTCGCGCTGCGCCACTATTTCACCGCCGTGGCCTGCCTCGGTGCGGCCGGGGCGGACTTCGACGCCTTGCGTCGGCGTGGCATCACCGCCGAAGCGGCGATGCTGCGCGCGACCGCCGGGATCAATACCCATCGTGGCGCGATCTTCAGCCTCGGCCTGCTGGTAGCGGCCGCCGCGGCCTGCCGCTCCCGCCTGGGCCATGCCGCCACGGGTGAGCAGGTCTGCCTGGAGGTACGTCGTTGGGCTGCGGATTTCGCGCACGCGCCACTGGATGCAGGCAGCCCCGGCCAGCGCGCGCGCGCCCTGCACAAGGTGCCAGGCGTGCGCGAACAGGCCGCCGCCGGTTACCCGCTGTTGCGCGAGGTGGCGCTGCCCAGCCTGCGCGATGCACTGGCCAGCGGACTGCCACACGAGGCCGCGATGTGCCAGACCCTGATGCAGCTGATCGCGTGCGTGGATGACCTAAACCTGCTGCATCGTGGCGGTGCCAATGGCTTGCGCTGGGCCCAGCAGCAGGCCCGTCGTTTCCTGGCCGAGGGTGGTGCCTTCACACACGATTGGCGGCCACGCCTGCAACACATCGCCGATGCCTTCGTTGGGCGTCGTCTGAGCCCGGGTGGCAGCGCCGACCTGCTCGCCTGCAGTCTGTTCCTGTTGCAGCAGGAGGGCGCATGAGCCTTGCCCTGCTCTGCCCCGGACAAGGCGCACAGCATCCGGCGATGTTCGATCGCGTGCGCGACCTTGCTGCCGCGCGGCCGGTGCTCGATGCCACGAGCGAACTGCTGGGCCGCGATGTATTCGCCGCCGCGGCGGCCAACGACCGCTTCGACAATGTGCAGGCCCAGCCCTTGCTGTGCGCGGCCAGCCTGGCGCACTGGCAGGGCCTGCGCGACGTCTTGCCAACGCCGACGATGATCGCTGGCTACAGCATCGGCGAGCTCGCCGCCCATGCCATCGCCGGCAGCTTCGATGCCACCACCTGCCTGGCACTGTCCGCGCAGCGCGCGCGCCTGATGGATGCCGCAACCCCGGAAGATGCCGGGCTCCAGGCAGTCCTGGGACTTGACTGCATTGCCACGCAGCGCTTGTGCGATACGCATGGTGTCTTCATCGCGATCGCCAATGGCCACGACCACTTCATCGTGGGTGGTGCATGGCGGTCGCTGCACGCGTTGGCGGCAGACGCGCAGGCGTGTGGCGCGGAAATCCGCCCGTTGCCGGTCCATGTCCCCGCGCACACGCCGCTACTGGCCAGCGCAGTGGCACCGTTTGCCGCCGCACTGGAAGCAGCGCTGGTGCAGGCACCGCGGCTGCCCTTGCTGGCCGGCATCGATGCGCGCCCGGTGCGGGATCGCGCCGAGGTGGTGCACACCCTGTCGGCACAGCTGGCACAGACCATCGAATGGGCACCGGTGATGCGCCAGGCCTTCGAGCGTGGCGCGCGGGTGTTCCTGCAGCTGGGCCCGGGCAACGCGCTGGCGCGCATGGTCGCGCCGGCCTATCCGTGCTGCGAAGTGCGCGCGGTGGAAGAGTTCCAGAGCCTTGAAGGCGCCGCGGCATGGGTCCGCAGTGCGCTGGAGCGGCTGCAGTAACGGGTTCGAGCAGTACGTATCACGCAACACGCAGTACGTCGCCTTACCCCGGGATGGCGGGTCTCCATCCGCGCTGTACGTGAGTCACGTGTCTGGGAGGGCGCATGAGTCCACAAATCGCAACGATCATCGGTCTGGTGATCATGTTCATCGTTGCCACTGCGATGCCGATCAACATGGGCGCCGTCGCCTTCGCGCTGGCCTTCATCATCGGCGGGCTGTGGGTCGACATGGGCGGCAAAGAGGTGCTGGCCGGCTTCCCCGGCGATCTGTTCCTGACCCTGGTCGGCATCACCTACCTGTTCGCCATCGCGCAGAAGAACGGCACCATCGACCTGCTGGTGCACTGGGCAGTGAAAGCGGTGCGCGGCCATATCGTGGCCATTCCGTGGGTGATGTTCGTGATTACCGCGGCGCTGACCGCCTTCGGAGCGCTCGGCCCGGCAGCGGTGGCCATCATCGGCCCGGTCGCGCTGCGCTTTGCCAAGCAGTACAACATCAACCCGCTGATGATGGGCCTGCTGGTCATCCATGGCGCACAGGCGGGCGGCTTCTCGCCGATCAGCGTGTACGGCAGCATCACCAACGGCGTGGTGCAGAAGGCCGGGCTGGAAGTGACCGAGATGGCGGTGTTCCTGACCAGTCTGGGCTTCAACTTCATGATGGCGACGATCTGCTTCTTCGCCTTCGGTGGCATCGCCCTGCTGCGTCGCGGCTCGATCACCGCAGCAGGAACGATCGGCAATGCCGAACTGGCGATGGCCGGTGGTCCGCAGGCGTCGTCGCGCCAGTTCGCGATCGAAGGGCACGGCGCGCTGGTTGCCGCGGGCGGTGGCACCCTGTCCAATGATCCGGTGGCACTGGATGCGGTGAACCTGACCCGCGAGCGGTTGTTCACCCTGGTCGGCCTGCTGGGCCTGGGCGTGGCGGCGTTGATCTACAACCTCAACGTCGGCCTGGTCTCGATCACCGTGGCGGTGGCACTGGCGCTGCTGTCGCCGCAAAGCCAGAAGGGTGCGGTCGATGGCATCAGCTGGTCCACCGTGCTGCTGATCTGCGGCGTGGTGACCTACATCGGCGTGCTGGAACATGCCGGTGCGGTGGACTTCATCGGCAATGGTGTGTCCGACATCGGCATCCCGCTGCTCGGTGCGCTGCTGGTCTGCTACGTCGGCGGCATCGTCTCCGCATTCGCCTCGTCGGCAGCGGTGCTGGGCGCCACGATTCCACTGGCCGTGCCATTCCTGATGCAGGGTCACCTCAGCGCCGCCGGCGTGATCTGCGCGCTGGCGGTGTCGTCCACCATCGTCGATGTCAGCCCGTTCTCCACCAATGGCGCGCTGGTGGTGGCTTCGGCCGCGAAGGAAGAGCGCGAGACGCTGTTCCGTCGTTTCCTGGTGTACAGCGGCCTGGTGGTGGCCCTGGGGCCGTTGTTGGCCTGGCTGGTATTCGTGGTGCCGGGCTGGATGTAACCGCCGAGCGGTCGTGCCGGCCACTGGTCGGCACGACCTGGCGTTACACTCTGCGCATGGCTATTGCCCCTGCCCCGCGGTCACCGAAGAAGCGCGCACCTCTGTACGAAGAGGTGGCCGAACACGTGCGCGAGCGCATCTACGACTACCGGCTGCCGCCGGGTGAGTGGATCGACGAGCCCGCGCTCTGCGAAGAACTGGGCATCAGCCGCACACCGCTGCGCGAGGCGCTGAAGCTGCTGGCCGCTGAAGGCCTGGTGCAGATCGATGCCGGTCGTGGCAGCCGGGTCACCCGGTTGACGCTGGAAGACCTCAACCAGCTGTTCCCGGTGATGGCGATGCTGGAAGGCCGCTGTGCACACGAGGCGGTGAAGCACATCGACGATACCGGCGTGCAGCAGCTGGAAGAGCTGCATGCAGCAATGGAGACGGCAGCGGCCGAAGGCAACATCGCCGAGTACTACCGCAACAACTACCTGATCCACGAAACCGTGCAGCACTACGCGGGCAATCCGTGGCTGATCCGTATCACCCACGACCTGCATCGCATCCTGAAGATGCATCGTGGCCGCCAGCTGTTGACGCCGGGCCGCACCGCGCAGTCGCTGGCCGAACACCGCGAGCTGATGGAATGCTTCCGCCGCCGCGACGCGCAGGCTGCCGAACGCACCATGGAACGCCATCTGCTCAGCCAGGGCCAGGCACTGGCCGCCTATGTGGCGGCGGGCGGCCTGCTGAACGTGCCGGCACCGTTGCCGACCGAAGGCGGCGGCTGAGCTGTTGAGGTTGCCGGCCAGCGGCCGGCACTACCAAGGTGTGACCTCGGCTGGGTAGTGCCGGCCGCTGGCCGGCACCCAGGAACGTCTCATCAATCGCCGCCACCGCAGCTGCCGCCGTCACCCCCACCGCCATCGCTGCTGCAGTCGGAGCTGCTGTGGCTGTGATGACTGTGGCTGTCCCCGGAATAGCCGCCGGAGAAATCGGCGGGCCCACCGCAACTGCCATCGCTCCGCGCGGGTGAGCCATCGGCCGTGGCCACCGCCATGCACAGGATCGCGCCGACCAGCGGCAGCAGCCAGACCAGCAGCAGCTGCACCGCCCGGCCCCCGGACGACAGGCCATCGCGCCTGACGATCACCACGGTGGCCACCACGTTCAGGCCCAGCACCAGCAGGACCAGCAGAAGGGCAACGATCAGCATTCGGCGGCTCCGTGCTTGGACTGGAGGCATTATGGCCTGCCATCCCGGCAATGGCCCTGCCTGTCATGAAGATGGGACAATGTAGGGCGCGCCGGCCTGCCCCGTGGCCGCCGGCGCCCCCCGCACCACACGGAAGAAGAAGAACAACAACATGCTGAAAGTCATTTTCGATACCGACCCGGGCGTCGACGACGCCCTGGCCCTGCTGTACCTGCACAAGCACGCCCAGATCGACCTGGTCGGCGTCACCACCACCTTCGGCAATGCCTCGGTGGAGTCGACCACCCACAACGCGCTGTACCTGAAGCAGGCCTGGAACTTTGCCGCCCCGGTCGCGCGCGGTGCCGCTGGCCCGCTGCAGCCGGAAGCCACCCCGGAAGCCTGGCCGGTGCACATTCACGGCCACAACGGGCTGGGCAATCACCCGGTGCCGGCCGAACTGGACGTGGCCGCCGACGCGCGCCCCGCCCACCAGCTGATCATCGACCTGGTCCGCGCCCATCCGGGCGAAGTGACGCTGGTCGCGGTCGGCCGCATGACCAACCTGGCCCTGGCCCTGCAGCAGGCCCCGGACATCGCCGGCCTGGTGCGCGGCGTTGTGATCATGGGCGGCGCCTTCCACGTCAACGGCAACATCACCCCGGCCGCCGAGGCCAACATCTGGGGCGATGCCGAAGCCGCCGACGTGGTGTTCACCGCCAACTGGCCGGTCACCGCGATCGGCCTGGACGTGACCACCCGCGTGGAAATGGACCGTGACGGCCTGGACAAGCTGGCTGCGATCGGCGGTGCCGATGCCGAGCTGGTGCGTGCGCTGTCGCAGGACTACGTGGACTTCTACCTGCAGGCCGGCCACAAGGGCATGGTCGTGCATGACTGCTGCGCGTGCATCGCGCTGACCCGCCCGGAACTGTTCCAGTTCGAGCGCGCCAGCGTGCGCGTGGCCACCGACGGCGTCGCCCGCGGCATGACCATTCCCAAGCCGGAAGGTCTGGCATTCGGCCCCAGCGTGTGGGATGGCCACGTGGTGCAGTCGATTGCCATCGGCGTGGACGCGGCCGCGGTACTGGCCGACATCGAGCAGACCCTGAAGGTCTGACCGTCTAGCGCTTGGCCCTGCCCGGGACCGTCTCGGGCAGGGTCCACAGCACCGGCAGCACCAGCACCGCCACCAGCGCGATCATCGCGCCCGGCGCCGCTGCCCAGCCGCTGCGCTCCACCCACCATTGCGCCAGCCATGGCGTTGCCCCTCCGAAGAAGGCGGTGGCCATGGTCACCCCTAGTGCCAGGCCGCTGACCCGGCCCTCGCCCGGGAATTGTTCGGCCGTGGCCGGCGCAGCAACGGCACTTACCCCACCGGCCACGCAGGCCAGCAGCACCGCGGCCAGCGCGATGCCCCATGCCGTTGCCTGCGCCATCCACGCGAACAGGGACAGCGGCAGCAGCGCTGCCAGCACCGTCAGGCCCAGCAGCATCGGCCGCCGCCCGACGCGGTCGGACAGGGCACCACACAGCGGCGTGATCGCGATGACCGCCACTGCCGCAATCGTCGACAGCCACAGTGCATCACCTTCGTCATGCCCCTGCGCATGCAGGAATGCCGGCACATAGGTGATGCCGACGTAATAAGTGATCGAGCCCAGCGCCGAGATCGCGAAGGTGCGTGCCACCGCCAGCGGATGG
The DNA here is from genome assembly GCF_002138415.1 of Stenotrophomonas maltophilia. Classification (NCBI taxonomy): domain Bacteria; kingdom Pseudomonadati; phylum Pseudomonadota; class Gammaproteobacteria; order Lysobacterales; family Lysobacteraceae; genus Stenotrophomonas; species Stenotrophomonas maltophilia. The sequence goes on along the minus strand of NZ_CP015612.1, from coordinate 1,225,828 downwards.
TTGCGCAGTACATGGCGAAGCGGTGTAGCCGGAATGCTGCCCTCGCGGCGCTGCCGCTCGAACTCCGGCGACTCGTGCATGCCCGAGCGCGCGACCAGGATCACCAGTGCCAGCGCAGCACCAACGAAGAACGGAATACGCCAGCCCCAGCTGTCCAGCTGCGCGGTGGGCAGCAGCGCCACGGTCAGCGCGGAGATCGCTACCGCCAGCAGCGCGCCCACTTCACTGGCCGCCGAAGCGAGCGAGGTCACCAGGCCACGTCGCCGCACCGGCGCGCTTTCCAGCAGATACGCCACCACCCCGGTGTACTCGCCGCCCACCGAAAACGCCATCACGCAGCGCAGTACCAACAGCAGCACGCCCGCCGTGGCACCTGCGGTGGCCGCTGTCGGCAGCAGTGCAGTGGCCAGCATCGCCGCAGCCATCAAGGCCATCGACGCCAGCAGCATCCAGCGCCGGCCCAGCCGGTCACCCAGGTGGCCGAAGCACAGCGCACCCAGCGGACGCATCAGGTAGGACACCGCGAAGCCGGCCAGGGTGACCAGCAGCGCCTGCTCGCCACCGCCGAAGAACACGCGCGACAAGACCGTGGCGAAGTACAGGTACAGGGTGAAGTCGTACCACTCCACCACCGTGGACAGGCCCGCCACCCACATCGAGCGCTGTCGCGCCGCGGTCATTGCGTATTCGCCTTCAACAGCCTCGATCCCGGATGTGCAGGTTCGGGGAGGATGTCATGGCTGGGGTGAAATACCGGTCATCGGGTGTCCGTCGCCTGCATGTACTGGGTTTCATGGCCGGTGAAGCGCTCGCCGTCAAAGCCGAAGCAGAAGCGTCCTTCCTCGAAAACGCGGTAGACCAGCAACGCACCATCAAGGCAGAACTGCTGCTGGTCCGCACCCGTTTCCAGGGTCCCGTAGCCGGCGGCGTCTCCGCCCTTCCCCGCCGGGCCGGTGAAGGCATCGATCGGCAATGGCGTGGCGCGTCCGGTACGGGTGTCGACCAGCACCAGCGTGCGCTGGAAGTACTCGGGACGATCATCGACCTGTACCAGCAGATAGTGCTGGTTGAAATTGGGCTTCTGATGCTGGAGAGCTTCTTCGATGGCTGCGCGGTGCTGCGCATCGCAGAAGTCGACCGGGCTGTAGCGGTAGCTGCAACCGTCGTGGTCGTAGGGCAGGTTCATGCCGGAATAGCTGATGCTCCCCTCGCTGTCCACGTCGTGGCCCAGTTCCGGGGTGCTGCACAGCAGCCACGAACGCTGCGCATCTTCGGGATCGGCCATCAGCTTCGGTTTGCGGCCCTGCTCGTAAGACGCGCCACCCGGAAATTCCTGCCCGAAGCGCTGGCGGACGATGGGACGTGCCTTCTCCAGCGGCAGGCCGATCTTCACGCCACGGAACGAGACGAACGTCATCGTCGGCAGGATCACCTCTTCCACCGGCAACCCCTTCCACTGCCCCTGCACGCAGAACGTGGCGATCTCGTTCTCCTCGTCCTCCTTGCAGGGCTTCGGTGCGTTCGCAGCCAACCAAGGGTGGGCCGGGCGGTCGGTTTGCTGATCGATGTACCAGCCGTCCAGCGCGCAGGTCGGCAGGGCATCCAGCAGCGGGGAGAGATCGGCGCCGGCGGTCGGTATCACCGCCGGTGGGTCTGCAGGCGCGTGTTCGGCCGATACATCCGGCGAGCGCTGGCAGGCCACCAGCAACCCTGCGCTGATCAGCAGCGCGACACGGCGTGCGTGCCAGATTGAAGAACGGCGTCCCTGCATTGCGTGGTGCTCCCTGGTTTCAACACTCGCTGGAGATGATCGCCGATCCCGGTGCCATGCAGGAACGTCGCAGATCCCACATCGGGGTCAGAGCCCTTTGCTCCCGCAAAGGGATCCGACCCCGCCAATTACCCCGGCAGCTGCAGCTCCGCTCGCAATCCGCCGCCCTCGCGGTTGTGCAACCGCAGCGAGCCGCCCAGCGACTGCGCCAGCTGCACCGCGATGGCCAGGCCCAGGCCGGTGCCGCCGGTATCGCGGTTGCGCGAGCTTTCCAGCCGATGGAACGGCGCCAGCACTGCCTGCAGCTGGCCCTCGGGAATGCCGGGGCCACGGTCGGAAATTCCGATCCACACCCTTCCGGCCTCATCGCGGCCCGCCTCGATCTCGGCGGCACCGGCGTAGCGCAACGCGTTGTCGACCAGATTGCCGACCACCCGGCGCAGCGGCTGCGGCCATGTCTGCACGACCAGTCCAGCGGGCGCACCGCCACTGACCGGCTTGCCCATGTCCTCGTAATCGCCGACCACACTGGCCAGGAACGCGCCCAGGTCCATCGACACCGGCGCGCCACTGGCGACGTGGCTGCTGCGCGCATAGGCCACGCCCTCACGCACCAGTTGACCCAAGTGGTCGAGGTCGGACAGCAGTCGCTGCTGGGTGCTGTCTTCAGGCAGGGTCTCCACCCGAAGCTTCATGCGCGTGATGGGGGTCTGCAGATCGTGCGAGATCGCTGCGAGGATCTGCAGGCGCTCGCTGACATGGCCACGAATGCGTGCCTGCAGCGCGTTGAGTGCGGCCGCCGCACCGCCTACTTCCGCAGGGCCATCTTCAGGCAGTACCGGCCCGTCCTTGCCCGGCTGCAGCTGTTCCACCGCGTGGGACAGCTGCTGCAGCGGGCGCATGGCCAGGCGCACCGCCAGCCATGCGCACACCAGCAACAGCGCCAGCTGCACCAGCAGCACGGCGGGCAGCCAGCGCGCCAGCGGCAGGCCCGAAGGGGTGACTTCAATGGTCAACGGCGTGCCGTCGTGCAGGTGCAGTTCCACCTCGAACCGCTCCGGCAGGCGAGCCACCTGGCGCGCCTGCAACGGATAGCGATGCTGCAGGCTGTCGTCGATGATCGCGGTGACCTGGCGTGCACGATCGGTCTGCAGCCCCGGCCCGGCCACAGCCGGGCGCAGCAGGTAGCGGTAGGTACGCCGCTCCAGCCGCGGCACCCAGGCATCGCGCTGGTCTGCGGGCAGGTGCTCCAGCAGCGCGACACTCACCGCCACGTCCTCGTCGAGGTTGCGCAGCATCATGCTGCGGGTGGACTGGTAGCGTTCGAAGAACAGCAGGCCGAAAGACAGTGCGTGGGCCAGGGCCAGTCCACCCAGCAGCACCAGCAGCAGCCGCGCCGACAGCGTGCGCGGCCAGCGTGGACGACGTGCGCCGGTGTTCATTCGTCCGGCCCCAGCAACTGCACCGGCACGCTGAACACATAGCCCTCGCTGCGCACGGTCTTGATGTAGGTCGGCTCGCGTGCGTCGTCACCCAGGCGCTGGCGCACGCGGCTGACCAGCAGGTCGATCGAGCGGTCGAACAGTTCGGCATCGCGGCCCTGGGTGAGGCTGAGCAGCTGGTCGCGGCTGAGCACCCGATTGGCGTGATCGAGGAACACGCGCAACAGGCGGAATTCGGCGCCACTGAGCGGATACGCAGTGTCCTGCGCATCCAGCAGATGGCGCGCGGTGGTATCCAGGCGCCAGGCACCAAAGGCCAGCTGGCGACCGGCTTCGCTCACCTGCAGGTTCGGCGGCAGCATCCGGGTGCGGCGAATCACCGCGTTGATGCGTGCCAGCAGTTCGCGCGAGGAAAAGGGCTTGGTCACGTAGTCGTCGGCGCCCATTTCCAGGCCGATGATGCGGTCGGTCTCGTCGTCGCGTGCGGTCAGCAGCACCACCGGCACCGCACGATGCTTGCCGGCACGCAGGTTGCGGCACAGGCTCAGGCCGTCCTCGCCCGGCATCATCACGTCCAGCACCACCAGGTCCACTGCATGGGTATCCATCAGTGCGCGCATGGCCCGGCCACCGTCGGCCTGGCTCACGCGCAGGCCGTTGCGTTGCAGGTAGTCAGCCAGCATCTGGCGGATCTCACTGTCATCGTCGACGACAAGGATGTGCGGTACAGGGTTCATTGCGTTCTCGATGAAGGCAGGGGGACAGCGCCGCGCGGCGCGGCCATGGTAGCGCGGCTCAGGGGCTGGCCAGCAGGCGCTGGATCTGGCTTTCGGTATGCGCGTAGTCGCCCTCGCCGTAATGGCGGTAGACCACCCGCCCCTGCCGGTCGAGCAGGTACAGCGCGGGCCAGAAGCGGTTGCCCCAAGCGTTCCAGATCCGGTACTGGTTGTCCTGCACCACCGGCCAGGTGATATCCAACCGTGCGATGGCCCTGCGCACGTTGCCGGGCAGCCCTTCATAGGCGAACTCCGGCGTATGCACGCCGATCACCTTCAGGCCCTGCGACGCGTACCGTACGTGCCACTGGTGGACATGCGGCGCCACGTTGAGGCAGTTGCTGCAGGTGTAGGTCCAGAACTCGACCAGCACCACCTGCCCCCGCACCTGCTTCAGTGTGAGCGGGGAGCTGTTGTGCCATGGCCCGCCACCGTCGAACCCCGCCATCGGTGCTGCGTCGAGCGGCTGCGCGCCGGCATCGGCGCCGGGCCATGCCAGCAACAACGCCGCTCCACCCAGCAGGCCCAGCAGCAGGGGCAGTGCATACCCTCGCAGTGTGGCCATCGCTCAGCCCCCCTGCTCGGCCAACGGCAGTTCGGCGGGCTTCACGCCTGCCGCTTCCAGGATGCTGTCGGCCACCTGCGCAGGATGCGAAAGCAGCGACACATGGCTGCTGCCGATCGATTGCAGCTGCGCGCCAATGCGCTTTGCGGTGGCGGCCTGCAGCTGCGGCGACAGCATGCGATCGTCACGGCTGAGCACGTACCAGCTCGGCTTGCTGCGCCACGCCGCAACGTTCACCACCTCGCCCAGCGCGCTGGCCTTCAGCGGGACCTGGGTGCTGTACAGCAGCGCAGCCGACGTCTTCATCACGTCCGGCGCGAAGTCCTGAGCAATCGCATCGGCCGGCAAGGTCAGGTAGCCATCCCTCTGCTGCAGGCGGGTCAGGCCCGGGCCGACCGGAAAACCTTCGCCTTGTTGCGCCGAAGACTGCCCTGCATCCGGTGCGAAGGCCGCCACGTACACCAGCGCCTGTACCTTCGGGTCATTGCCCGCTTCGGTGATGACCGTGCCACCCCAGCTGTGGCCGACCAGCACCACCTTGCCAGGCGCAGCGGCAATCGCACGACGGGTGGCGGCAACATCGTCGGCCAGCGAGGTGAGCGGATTCTGCACGGCCACCGCAGGCAGCTTCCAGTCATGCAGGGTGCTGATGACCTTGCTCCAGCTGGAGCCATCGGCGAAGGCGCCGTGCACCAGGATGATGGTGGGCGGCGCGCCGGCGTCGACCTGGGCAGCGAAGGCCGGGGCGGCGGCGCCGGCAAGGGCGAGAGCGGCGGCAAGCAACGTGGTACGGATCATGGGTGGCACTCCGGTGTTGGGAGCGGCCATTTCCGCCTGCCGGTGTATCGGCGCTGTTTCTCTGCGGCGCGGAGTTGTACCGGACTGTAGGGCGCAGGCGGGTTTCTACAGTGGGATACATTCGGGCGCCGGTCCTGGCTGGGCGCTAACGGGTGGATATCGCTCCCCGCACGCGGGCGCGCAACGCCCCGATGTGCACCAACGCATCGTCTTTGTATCTGACTGTACGAAACCCCGGCCGCGGCCACAGTCGCTGACAAATCCCCGGGCAACGGCACACGTTGCCGATACCTGCGCCGCCTGAAATGGCCTCCATCGACCACTGGCCCGCAGGACACCACCATGATCAGCACCGCCTCTTCCGTGTATACCCCCCGCCTGGACGCCGTCGGCCGCTGGCTCTCGCCATTGGCGCTGCGCACCCTGCTGGCCTGGGAGTTCTTTGAATCCGGCCGCGAAAAGCTGGGCGGCCAGAACTGGTTCGCCGACCTGGAAGGTCGCTTCCCGTTCCCGTTCTCCGCCCTGCCCGCATCACTGAACTGGCAGCTGGCCACCTGGCTGGAACTGGTGGGTGCAGTGATGCTGCTGCTCGGCCTGGCCACGCGCTCGGTGGCTTATGTGTTCTGGGTACTGACCGTGGTCGCCATCGCCGCCGTGCACTGGCCCGACCAATGGAACGGCCTGGGCGAACTCTGGCAGGGCTATGCGATCACCGACCAGGGCTACGGCAACTTCAAGCTGCCGCTGCTGTTCCTGGCCATGCTGCTGCCACTGATCCTCAACGGCGGTGGCGCACTCAGCGTCGACCGTCTGCTGGCCGGCTCGCAGCACGCCCCCGTTGGCAATGACGGCTTGGGTTGGGGCGTCAGCCTCATCGCCCTGCTGCTGCCGGTTGCCGCGCTGCTGCCCGGCATCGGCTTCGGCGGCGCCCTGCTCGGCGGTGTGCTGCTGGTGGGTTACGTACTGCGCCGTCGCCGCAACGCCTGATCCGCTTCGTCCCTTCACCGCGCTTCTTCCCTTCGTTTCCGTCGCCGTCAAGCGGCGTCCATCCCGCACGCCCCGCGTGCATTCCCAAGGAGTCACCACCATGTCCGTCTCGACCAAGACCACCCCCTCCTCCCGCCTGCCGCGCGTCGGTGCCATCGGCATCGCCCTGGCCGGTGGCCTGCTGCTGGCCGGCCAGGCCGCGGCGATCCAGCCGCTGGCGGTCAGTGCCATGGCCATGAGCGCTGCTGCCGAAGGCAAGTGCGGTGAAGGCAAGTGCGGAGCCAACAAGACCGCCACCGGCAAGCCCGCCGGCAAGGCCAAGGTGGCCGAGGGCCAGTGTGGCGAAGGCAAATGCGGCGACGCCTCGTTTGCCCGCACCGACCGCGACCACGATGGCCGGGTCTCGCGTGCCGAGTTCAACGCCGTGGCCGCCAAGCGTGCCGCCGAGTTCGACCGCATCGACACCGACCACGACGGCTACATCAGCGAGCAGGAGGCACACGACTACCTGCGCAGCGTCTACACCGCCAACGGCAAGCCGATGCCGAAGGGCCTGTTCTCCCGCGTCGCCGATTGATCGACGTTCAACCGGCGCCGCCTCCGAGGCGGCGCCCTCTCCCTGGAGCATCCGTCATGACCCTGCCCCTGCCTTCCAATGCCGCCGGTCTTGGCCTGCGCCGTGGCCTGATCGACGAACTGCTGGCCATGCCGGCCGGTGCCATCGACTTCCTCGAAGTCTCGCCCGACAACTGGATCGGCGTCGGCGGTGCACACGGTACAGCGCTGCGCAGGTTGAGCGAACGCCACCGCCTGACCTGCCACGGCCTGTCGCTGTCGCTGGGCGGCCCTGATCCGCTGGACCGCACCCTGCTGGCCCAGACGCGTGCCTTCCTCGACCTGCACCAGGTGCAGCTCTACAGCGAACACCTGAGCTACTGCGTCGCCGGTGGCCACGTCTACGACCTGCTGCCGCTGCCGTTCACCGCCGAGGCCGTGCATCACGTCGCCGGGCGCATCGCCCAGGTGCAGGACATGCTGGGCCGACGCATCGCCGTGGAGAACATTTCCTACTACGCCGTTGCCGGCGCGGAAATGAGCGAGATCGACTTCATCAATGCCGTGCTCGCCGAGGCGGACTGCGACCTGCTGCTGGACGTCAACAACGTCTTCGTCAATGCCTGCAACAACGGCTACGACGCGTTCGAATTCCTGGCCCGCGTGCCGGCCCAGCGGGTCGCCTCGCTGCATGTGGCGGGCCACTTCGATGAAGACGATGGCTTCAAGATCGACACCCACGGTGCGCCGGTGAAAGGCGTGGTCTGGGCGCTGTTGCGCGAGGCCTATGCGCGGGTAGGCGTGCGCCCCACCCTGCTCGAACGCGACTTCAACTTCCCGCCACTGCCCGAGTTGCTGGCCGAGGTCGCGCAGATCCGCCAGGCACAGGCCGGGGCACATTGGCCCGAGGTGGCCCATGGCTGAGTCGCTGGCCACCCTGCAACGGCGTTGGGCCGACCATGTGCGCGACCCATCAATGGCCGCGCCCGATGGCGTCGAGGCGCGCCGGCTGGCAGTGTACCGCCGCCTGTGCATCGACAGCCTGGACACCCTGCTGGCTGGCACCCTGCCACGCCTGCAACACCAGTTGGGCACGCCGCGCTGGCGCGACACCGTGGAGCACTACTACGCCAGCCATACCTGCCGCACCCCGTTGTTCCCACAGATCGCTGGCGAATTCGCGGCCTGGCTGGCGATGCAGGACGCGCTGGCACTGCCGGCCTGGGCAGCGGAACTGGCGCACTACGAGAGCACGCAGCAGTCGCTGCACATTGAAGCGCGCGCCGCCGGGCGTTCGCTGCACCGCGTTCCGGTGGACAGTGATGTGCTGGCGGTCTCGCCGCTGGTGCGGGTGCTTGGCTACCAGTGGCCGGTACATGTGGACGAGATGCTGGAGCCGGTGCTGGATGCAGCTCCCACGCTGCTGCTGATGCGCCGCATGCCTGAATTCAGACTGCAGGTCGAGGAACTGAGCCCGCTGGCCTATGCAGTGCTGTCGGCCTTCGGCGATGACGGCACACGTGTGGATGACGTATTGCAGACCGTGGCTGAAGCCCATGGTGTCGCGCCGGATGAACTGCGTGCGGCCAGCATTCCAGTGCTGCGTGACCTCTGCACAGCAGCCGTTCTGGTTGCGTCGACTGATCCCCGGGCATGCCGGCCAACGGCCGGCACTGCCCCCTCTCCATTTTTCGAGGCCTGACCATGACCATTTCCAACACGTCCTTCCTGCACGGCTGGCGCCTGTTCGTAGCCATCGGCGTGGTCCTGATCGCGTTCGCACTGACCGCCTTCGCCCTGTATCCCGATGCAGCCGAAGGCAGCCGCGCGGCGATCCGGCTCACCGCCCGCACATCGTTCCTGCTGTTCCTGGCGGCATTCACGGCATCCTCCTTCGCCACCCTGCTGCCCGGCCCGTTCACTCATTTCCTGCTGCGCGAGCGGCGCATCATCGGCCTGTCCTTCGCGTTCTCGCACCTGCTGCACGCAGTCGCCATCACCAGTTTCGGCATTCTCAACCCGGCGTTCTGGCCCGCACGCTCAGCGCTGGCCAACCTCCCGGGCACGGTGGGCTACATCGCCATCCTGGCGCTGGCCATCACCTCGCACCGGGGGCTCGCCCGGCGCATGGGACCCACCGCCTGGCGTCGCCTGCACGTCGCCGGCATGTGGATCATCGCGGCGGTGTTTACGTACTCATACTTCAAGCGCGTGCCGGGCAACTTCTGGTATGCGGTGCCGTCGGCGCTGATGTTTACCGCCTTCGTGGTGCGCTGGATCGCCAAGCGGGCACAAGCGCTGCGTCGAAGTGCGCATGCGCGGCCGCCGCTGCGGGCGGCCTGACGGGCCGGGGTCAGATCACTTCCCCCCGGGGGACAGGAATCTGACCCACTTCCGGTCACGGCGCGCGGCGCAGCGTCACCAGGGTGATCTCCGACGGTACGCCGATGCGCGCCGGAAAACCCGCCCACAGGCCTGCACCATTGCTCACGTACAGGGTCATGCCATCCACGTCGTAGCGACCGGAGACATAGCCACCGTTGGCACGCTTCACCAGCTGGTCCATGCCGATGATCTGCCCGCCATGGGTATGCCCGGACAATTGCAGCTTCACGCCACGCGCGGCCGCCTCGCGTGCATTACGCGGGCGATGGTCGAGCAGGATCACCGGTGCGGTGGGATCGGCGCCAGCCAGCGCGGTCTCCAGATCCGGCAGCGGCAGGCCGTAGCGTGCGGCCACCGGATCGGTGACGCCGGCGATGGTCAGCGCCGCATCACCGCGCCGCACCTGCAGGTGGCTGTTCTCCAGCACCTGCATGTGCAGCGCGCGGAACGCCTGCATCCACGCCTGGTACTGCGCGTAATACTCGTGGTTGCCGGTGATGGCGATGACACCGTCCGGTGACCGCAGGTCCGCGAGTGGACGCGCGTCGTCACGGCGGGCCTCGACACTGCCGTCGATCAGATCGCCGGTGATCACGATCAGGTCCGGCGTCAGTGCGTTGCTCTCATCCACTACCCTGCGCACCCAGTCGCCGGTCAGCAGGCGGCTGGCATGGATGTCGGTCAACTGCAGCACGCGATAGCCGTCGAACGCGGCCGGCAATCCGACGATGCTCACCTTGATCTGCCGAGGCTTGGGTACCGCCATGCCCTGGCTGACGCCGTAGCCACTGACCAACAGGGCCAGCAGGCCGGCCACCGGTCGCAGACGCCGCGTGCGCAATGCGGCTACCGCGCGTGGCCAGCGCAGCAGGTGCGACAGCAGCAGGCCGGCGTCCAGCACCAGCATCACCAGCGCCAGCACCAACACGGCGGTGGAGCCGGTGGCCAGCGTGGCGATGGCCAGCTTCGGTATCTCCGGCGACGCCATCGTGCCCCAGAAGGTGGCGACGATGCGCAACTGCACGGCAACGCCCACCAGCAACAGCGACAGCACGACCTTCATCCAGATGCGCATGCGCAGTGGCCAGAACAGGCGCCAGGCCACATACAGGCCCATCAACAAACCGATCGTACTCAGCACTGCAACCATCCTGGAAAGAAAACGGGCCGGCCATGGTGACGGTTGCGAGAGGTGTTGTGTAGAGCCGAGCCTGCGCTCGCCTTCTCAAAATGCAGCCGAGCATGGGCTCGGCTCTACAACAACAGGTAGGTCAAGCCATTCCGTCGATGCGTTCAACCCGCAGGCGGGCGATGCGACGTTTCTCCATCGCCAGTACGGTGATGCGCACATCCGCAATCTCCACCGCGTCACCAATGTCTGGCAGGCGCCCCAGGCGCTCCAGCACCAGACCGGAGATGGTCATGTAGTCGGCACTGCGCGGCAGCGACACGCCGGCCAGGCGCTGCAGGTCGTCCAGGGTCAGCGCGCCATCGGCCTCCCAGCAATCTTCGCCCTGCGCGACCACGCCATAGCGTTCGTCCTGGGTGTCGACCAGGTCACCGGCAATGGCCGCCAGCAGGTCGTTGGCGGTCACCAGGCCTTCCACACTGCCGTACTCGTCCACCGCCACCGCCAGCGGCACCGGGTGCTGGCGGATCAGTTCCAGCGCCTGCAATGCGCTGGCACTGGACAGCACGTACTGCGGCTCACGCAGATTGCCTTCCAGCTGTAGCGGCTTGCCCTGCAGCAGATCGGCCAGAAGGTCGCGGCTCTGCACCACGCCGCGCAGGCTGTCCAGGTCGCCATCACCCACCAGCAGGCGGGTGTGCGGCGATGCCACCAGGCGCGCCACCACGTCCTCCTGCCCACGTGCCAGGTCGATCCACTGCACGTCGGCACGCACGGTCATCACGCTCGACACCGGCCGATCGGCCAGGCCCAGCACGCTGCGGATCATCTCGTGTTCGGCCGGCTGCAGGCGCTCTTCGGCGTCCACCTGCTCGTCCACACTTTCGTCGGCATGGCCGTTGGCCGGGCGCGCGCCCAGCATGCGCAACACGGCATCGGCCGTGCGCTGGCGGAACGGCTGGCGACGCTCGTTGCGCTCGCGATTGAAGCGAACCCACTGGTTGAACGCCTCGACCAGGATCGAGAAGGCAATGGCCGCGTACAGGTAGCCCTTCGGAATCTTGTAGCCCAGGCCTTCGGCCACCAGGCTGAAACCGATCATCAGCAGGAAGCCCAGGCACAGCACCACCACCGTGGGATGCTTGTTGACGAAGCGGGTCAGCGGCTTGCTGGCCACCAGCATCAGCGCCATCGCGATGGTCACCGCGGCGTACATCACGCCCAGGTTGTCGACCATACCAACTGCGGTGATCACCGAGTCCAGCGAGAACACCGCATCGAGCACCACGATCTGTGCCACCACCATCGCGAAGCTGGCATAGACCTTCTTGCCATCCTCGTGGTGCTCGCGGCCTTCCAGCCGTTCGTGCAGCTCCATGGTGCCCTTGAACAGCAGGAACAGGCCACCGCCCAGCAGGATCAGGTCACGCCCGGAGAAGCTGCGGTCGAACAGCGTCAGCAGCGGCTCGGTCAGTTTCATGATCCAGGCCAGCGCGGCCAGCAGCACCAGCCGCATCAGCAGGGCCAGCGCCAGGCCGATCACCCGCGCACGGTCACGCTGGTGCGGCGGCAGTTTGTCGGCAAGGATCGCGATGAACACCAGGTTGTCGATGCCGAGAACGATCTCCAGCACGACCAGGGTTGCAAGGCCCATCCATATCGAGGGGTCAGCCAACCATTCCATTTCAGGTCCGTTTCGTCAGTAGGTAAGGGAAAAGGGAAAGCACTCAGTCAGCGTCCTGCGCCTTCGCCGGGTCATGCCCGAGCAGGTCGCCGGGCGTGCACTGCAGCTCACGGCAGATCGCATCAAGTGTGGAAAACCGGATGGCGCGTGCCTTGCCGGTTTTCAGAATCGACAGGTTGGCCAGGGTGATGTCGATGCGCCCGGCCAGCTCGGACAGGGTCATGCCCCGTTCCTGCAGCATGCGGTCCAGGGTGATGACGATCGCCATCAGCGCGTGCCCATCAGATCAGACCATCGAGGTCATCGCGCATCGCCGCACCCACGGCAAACACGCGTGCAAGCACGAACAGCATCAGCACCGCGACCAGGCCGGTGATCGACATGCCGCCGCCCACCTCCATCCAGGTGAAGTCCGGCCCCATCCAGGCGGCGTAGGCGCCGATCAGGATCGACAGCACCTCCATCGACAGCATCAGCCACGCCATGCGCTGCAGGCGCTGTGCATTGGCATGGGTGAACGGCCGCTCGCGCGCCGCCGACTTCAGCAGCCGCAGCAAATGGCGCAGGAACACCAGGCACAGCACCAGCAGCGCGACGATGGCACCCAGGCCCAGGTAGAAATGCAGGAACAGGTCGCTGCCATGCACGGCAGCGGCATCAGCGTCGTGGATGCTGTCGAGCAGCCAGCTGCGGTCGTGGGCGACCAGTGGCACCGCCAGCAGTGCGGCCAGGATGCCCAGCCAGCACATCGCCCGCACCGCCTGTACGGCGGCCTGGGCCAGGGTGAACAAGCCTCGCGCAGGTCTGGCGCGGGCGGGACGAGCGGTCAAGCTGCCTCCGGCGTTGGGGCAGCATCGCCGCCCCAGGGTGGATTTATCGATAAACGATATACCACATCCTGCGTGAAAGACTGAATCGCAAGCGTGTCCTCTGTCAGGGCCCGGGCGCGGGCTGTTCCAACATCGCTTCGCCCGGGGCCGCCGAGGCCATCGCCTGCACGCCGGCATCGGCCGCCTGCCGCGTGACCAGGCGGAAGCGCACCTGCAGCTTGCCCTGCCCCGGCGTCGCCCAGCCGTACTGGATCGCCACCTGATCGGCCGACAGTGGCCCATGCCCTGGCAGCGATCGCACCTGCAACGGCTTCGGTGCGGCCTGCACCAACCGGGCGAATCCCTTCTGCACGACCGCCGCGTCGGCCTTTTCGGCGTAGACCGTACACGTGCCATCGTCAGCCCAGCTCACCGCATAGCGGCCACTGGCCAGAGGCACCATCCAGGCCATGCCTGCCTGCCCCTGCAGCAACGTTGCAGCCTCGGCTGGCTGCAGCGGTGCCAGCCCGTTGGATTCCATCAACGACTGCAGGCGCGCCGGTGCACCGATGTGCTGCATGCAGGCGGTATCGAACAGCTCGCTGAAGGGATCCTGCGCCGGGGCCTTGGCCTTGGGAGTACGCGCGGGCTGCGCCACCGCCAGGGTGGGCAGCAGGGCCAAAGCCAGCCAGAACACAGGACGCATCGGGATTCCACGCTACGGAAAACAGCAGGCAGGATGGCAAAGCCCAGGCGTGCAGCGCAACGGCCGCGATGGCCGCCGGCCTCCCCTCTGCCGGGTCAGACTGCTATTTCGCCCTGGTCCTCGCCATCCCAGTAGTGCACGCGGATGGCCCGTACGTGGATCAGTACCAGCCCCGGGGTATCTACTCCCTGTTCGAACCACCGCTCAAGATCCTTCACCCAATGCTGTGCCATTACGCCCTTGTCCCGGATCAATGCAGCCTTGCCTTGGACGTGCACGAACAACGGCGGCCTGCCCAGCAGCGACTTGCTGCCGGAAAAACCCAGCGCGACGGCGGAGTCGGCTTCAATCTCGCGCACCATGTCGGTGTCTTCCGTGGTGAAGAACCAGCTGTCACCGTCATAGTCCACGTCACCGTTGTTGCTCATCGGACGACCCGCAATCTCTCCACCGGCGTGGGTCTGCAGCATGGTGAAATCAATGCCAGCCATTTTCTTGGCCAGTTCGGGCAGGGTGAGCTGGGTCATGACGTCGTCCTTCATTGGTTCATCGGATGGATTTCCAGCGTCTGCGCAGAGCGGTGACCGAAGCGTGGATAGGCAGTTGCGGCCTCTTCACAGAAGACGAGATAGAGCGCTTGGCGGATGCGTGACGCGGTCCACATCCTCACACCCGCGTTAGCAGCAGATGCACGTCCCATCGCGCGCCGGATGATCGCGCGGACACTACGGCGGGTGCATGCACGCATCGGCTGACACGTACCCTCAACGCGTGATGCGACCGCCACCCGCCACCCGTACCCGATCACGCCCTTGCGCCTTGGCCTGGTACATGGCCGCATCGGCGGCACGCAGCAGGGTCCGCCAACCCAACGCATCGGTGCCACCCTCGGCCACGCCGAAGCTGGCGGTCACCCGCAGCGCGGTGCCGCCGGCCACCAGGATATCCAACTGCTGCAGCGCAAGCCGCAGCGATTCGGCCAGTTGGCGACCACCGGCCAGGTCGCCGTCGGCCAGCAGCACCAGGAATTCCTCCCCGCCGTAGCGGGCAATGCTGTCGCTGCGACGGAGATGGCGCTGCAGCAGCTGCGCCACCTGCACCAGCACTTCGTCGCCAGCATCGTGGCCATGGCCATCGTTGATCGATTTGAAACGGTCAACATCCAGCAGGATCACCACCGCACTGGCGCCGCCCTCGGCATGCCGCTGCTGTACCACCTCGTCCAGCGCACGCCGGTTCAGAAGACCCGTCAGCTCGTCGGTACCGGCCAGCTGGCGCAGCTCGCTGGTCAGCGCCGAACGCTCACGCGACTTCTCGCGCAGCACTTCGATGGCATCGAACAGGCGTTGCATCTCGGCCAGCGGGTGGGTCACATGCTGCTCCGGGCCAGGCGCTTCCGAGGCGATCTGGATGACCTGCTTCTGCGCCTGCAGCAGCGGCCGCAGGATCTGCAGATGCGCAATGCGCAGCGCCACGCCCAGCACCACCAGGGTCCCCAACGCCGTCGCCGCCAGCACCGCCAGCCGCGTCGCCTCGCGGTTGCGGGTGTGTTCGAACCTGGCGATGGACACACTCAGGTAACCATCACGCAGCGCCTCAAGCGACTGCAGGGTCGGCACGTAGCGCGTGGTGAACTCGGCTGCGGTCCACGGCGGCGGCAGGCCACGTCGTCCGTCTTCGATCAGTTGTTCGATCATCGGCAGCGACTCACCGAAGAACTGCCGTCGCGCCATGTCCCAATGCCAGGACAGCGTTGGATCACTGCGGAAGACCGACTCGTGGCTGCCGGCCAGCCGCCACAGCTCCAGCAGGCGGCCCTCGGTCTGCAGCGCCGCGCGCACCTGTTCGTTGCGCCAGGCACCCGGTACCGCCACCGGCGCCATCACGTTGGAGGCCAGGCGCCCACCGTGCTCGCGCAGGTCGATCAGCACCTGGCCCTGCATGGCTGGAATCGCCGCCTCGCGGTCGGCGCGGACCAGTACGTTGATCTGCGCCGAGGTCAGCAGGTGCAGGCGGTCGACCACTGCAAACATGCCGCTGATCGCGCGCTCCACGTCTTCGACACGTCGTGCGTCGCGCGGCTGCGCTGCCACCCGGTCAATACCCGCGCGTGCCGACTGCAGGCGACGTTGCGCGTCCGCCAGCATCCCATGCTCATCCACCACGCCCGGATCAGCCGTGAAAACGGCATCCAGTTGCTGCAGCGCGGTGTCTACACGCCTGCGCACCACGGCCAGCTGTAGCACAAGCCGCGCATGCTCCCTGGCATCGGCCGGGTCGGCACCGAGCAGGCTGTTGGCCGGGCCGCGTTCAGCCGAGACCAGGTTGGCCAGGTCGAAGGTCTGGCGCAGCTGGCGCAGGCTGACCAGATTGTCCTCGGCAGCGCTGTAGCGCAGCGTGCCCTGGACCAGCGCGATGGCCATCAACGGCAGCGTACAGACCACGAACAACCCGCCCAGGATCCAGACCCAGGTCCGCAATCCGATGGGCGATGCCTTGCCGGCCATGCAAATTTCCCCTGAAGTGCGGATCACTGTAGCCGCCAGTCCCGGCAGCGCCAAGCCAGTGCCGCGCGAACCGTGACCACGGGTATACCGCAGTCACCGCGAATGCGCCGGCAAGGTCTCACCAAGCGCTTGGCTGGGGCGAATGCGTCACATCCCGCCGTACTAGATCCAGCGCTGGTCGACCAGTTCGCGCTTCACGTAGGCGTAGAACACCGGCGCGGCGACCAAGCCCGGCAGGCCGAAGGCTGCCTCCATCACCAGCATGGCCAGCAGCAGCTCCCAGGCACGCGCCTGGATCTCGCCCCCGACGATGCGCGCGTTGAGGAAGTACTCCAGTTTGTGGATCACGATCAGGTACAGCAGCGCGGCCACGGCCACGTAGAACGAGACCGACAGCGCGACGATGGTGATGATCGTGTTGGAAATGATATTGCCCACCACCGGCAGCAGGCCGGCGATGAAGGTGATCAGCACCAGTGTCTTGGACAGTGGCAGGTGCACGCCGAACAGCGGCAGCACGCCCAGCAGGAAGATGGCGGTGAACACGGTGTTGAGCAGCGAGATCTTCACCTGCGCGAACACCACCTGGCGGAACGCGGTGGCCAGCCGGCTGGTGCGCCCGATCAGCTCCTGCGCCAGCGGCCCCATCTTCGGCAGCGGCAATTCGTCATACAGCGCGATCATCGCGCCCAGCACCATGCCGATCAGCACGCGTACGCCCACCTGCACCACGGACGTGCCGGCGACGCCCAGCTGGCGCTGGTGCTCGGCGGCCCAGTCATTCAGCGCCGCGCGCAGCGCCGGCATGTCCTCGGGGATATACGGCTGCAGCAGCGCCGGTACCTGGTGGCGCGACGAATTGAGGATGTCCATCAGCCGCGCCAGCAGCGCGTCCGGCCCGCCGGTCTCGTTGCGGAAGAACGACGCCACGCCGATGCCGGCCAGCACCAGCGCGCTGATGATCACCGCTGACAGCACGATCACCGCGATGGCCCGCGCCCGACCTGGCGGCAGCTTGCCCTCCACTGTGGAGGCCAGCAGGTGGGTCAGCTGGAACACCAGCAGGCCCGACAACAGGGTCACCACCAGGCCCAGTTTCAACGCCAGCCACATGCCCAGCAGCATCATCAGCCAGGCCGCGATCCTCGGGACGGGGGGCTTGGGCTGGGCAATGAGAGCGTCTTGCATGGGAGCGCGTCCGGGCGGGGTGGCTCATGGTAGAGGATTGGCGGCGACGATTCCGGGTTCAGGATGAACGGGCATCTACACGAGGATTGCGCCCCCCTGACCCGCCCGTCGACACCTCCGGGATCACGCCGGAATCACACCCGGTCCAGGGCCAGATACCGCGCCGTGCGCACGATCGTCTCGCGTTCGCCGAAGCTGACCAGCTCGCCGGCAATACGTCTGCTGTCCCCGCTTGCGGCGATCTCCTGCAGCGTGCGCTGCATGGCCCGGATCGCGGCCCGTTGCAGGTCCGAGGGGATGATCACCAACCGGTAGTCGAGTTCGGCCAGCCGTTCCACTGGCACCAGCGGCGTCTTGCCACTGTGGAACATGTTGATCAGCTTCGGCCCGGGCACCCGCTGCGAGATCGCCTCGATCTGTTCCAGGGTTTCCGGTGCCTCGACGAAGATCATGTCCGCGCCCGCGTCCACATAGGCCTGCGCCCGTCCGATGGCTGCGTCCAGTCCCTCGCAGGCGATGGCATCGGTACGCGCAATGATCATCAGCTCCGGATCGCGCCGCGCCTGGCAGGCGACTCTGATCTTCGTGCACATCTCGCCTGTGTCGACCAGTGTCTTGTCATCCAGGTGCCCGCAGCGTTTGGGAAACGTCTGGTCCTCGATGTGTAGCGCGGCGACGCCTGCCCGCTCGAATGCGCGCACCGTACGCTCCACGTTGGCGGTGCTGCCGAAGCCGGTGTCGGCGTCGGCGACCACCGGCAGGTCGCAGGCATCCACGATCCGCTCGATCTGCGCCAGTACTTCGGTGAATCCGAGCAGCCCGATGTCGGGCATGCCGGCCGAACGCGCGATGGCGCCGCCACTGGCATACACCGCCTCGAACCCGGCCAGCTCCACCAGGCGGGCCGACAGGCCGTCGAAGACCCCCGGTGCGATCACGCTGCGGCCGTGCCCAAGCAGGTTACGCAGCTGGCGTGTCTTCTTCATGTGGTCTCCCTTGCAGATGGACATTTGGCGTGGGATACCGATGATGTTGTCGCCACCGGCGACCGTCCAATACCGTGTTCGTACAGCATCAGAACGTCTGAGGTTCCAATGGAACTGCGCCACCTGCGCTACTTCGTCATGACCGCCCAGCTGCAGAGCTTCACCAGGGCCGCCGAAGCCCTGCACATTGCCCAGCCGCCGCTGGGGCAGCAGATCCGTGCACTGGAGGAAGAGATCGGAACGCCGTTGTTTCATCGCCAGGGACGCGGCATCGTGCTCAGCGATGCCGGGCGGGTGTTCTGGAAAGCGGCGGAGGACATCCTCGCGCGCGTCGACCAGGCCAAGGAAGAGGCATTGCGCGCCGCCCGCGGCGAGGTCGGCACGTTGACATTGGGGTTGACCGAATCGGCAACCTACAACGAGGTGGTCACCGCGCTGATGCGCAGCTTCCAGCGGGCACATCCGGCAGTGCAGGTGCAGCTGGTCGAAGATGGCAGTGAATCCCTGGTCCGGCGCCTGGATGACGGTGAGCTCGATGCAGTGATCGTGCGCCCGCCGTTTTCCGGTAGCGGTGAACGGGTGACACAGCAACTCAGTGCCGAGCCGCTGGTGGCGGTGCTGCCGACCGATCACGCGTTGGCGTGCCGGACGAGCATCGCGCTGGTCGAGCTGCGCGATGAGCGTTTCATCCTGTTCTCGCGGAAATCGGGCCAGGGCCTGAGTGCAGACGTGGTCGCCGCCTGCCGCAGCCAGGGGTTCACCCCGGCCATCCAGCAGGAAGCGCCGCAGGTGGCTTCAGCGATCAACCTTGCCGCCGCCGGCCTGGGTATCGCCATCGTGCCGGCGTCAATGCAGAGCATGCACCGCAGCGGCCTGGCTTTTGTTGCGCTGGAACTGGGCATGCCGACCACCAGGCTGCAGTTGGCGGTGCGCTGCGAGCCTCCGGCAACGGCCGCCCAGCTGCTGGCCTGTGCCAGAGACGTGGCAACACCTCATTCGCCATAGCTGGCGTTGTTCTTGCCCTGGCGCTTGGCGTGGTAGAGCGCGCGGTCGGCCAGTGCCAGCCAGTCCTCGACGCTGCCACCGCGCGGCGTCGCCGCGATTCCGATGCTGACGCTGAACTTGATGCCCGGGGTTGCCTGCCGTGCTGCCTCCAGAAGTTGCAGCCGAACCCGCTCTGCCACATGCATCGCATCGACGGGCGCACAGTCCTGCAGCAGCACGACGAACTCGTCGCCTCCCAGCCGCGCAGGGGTATCGCCGGGCCGGGCGAAGGCGCGCAAGGTGGAGGCGATATGGCGCAGCACTTCGTCCCCGGCGCGATGACCGTGCGAGTCATTGATGCGCTTGAAGTCATCCACATCAAGCATCAGCAGGCAGGCAAAGCCACCCTGCCCCTGCGCCTTGTCCAGTGCCTGCTGCGCACGCACGATCAGGAAGCCGCGGTTGGCCAGCTCCACCAGCGGGTCCATCCGGCTCAGCCGCTGCAGCTGCCGGTTCTGCGATTTGACCCGGCGTGCCAGCTGCCAGCTGAGGATGCTCAGCCCGATGCCGTAGACGAACAGAAACGGCACGCTGAGCACGATCGTGCGCTGCGATGACACCGGCTGGTAAGGAAACCCGAGCCCCCACCAGGTGAGCGCGAATCCCGCTACCAGTGCCAGTGTGGCCCGTACCGCCAGCTTCACCCCACCGGCGGCGATCTTGTCGGCGACCAGCAGCGCGGCGAACAACGCACTGGGTACCACGCTGAGTCCCATGAAGGCGATCCAGCCACCGCCAAAGAAGGAATCAACCACCATGCAACGGAACTGGACCACCGCAGGCTGCCGTGAGCGCTGGGTCAGCACCAGCGCGAGCGCCGGCCAGGCCAGCGCGTTGAGCAGCAGCAACACCCAGGCCCACGGGCCGTCCTGACGTTCAAGAATGATCGAGGCGATGGGAATCGCGCCCAGCCCATTGCCCACGAAGCGCATCCAGCCGATGCGACGTGCCGCGCCGATGCCTTCGACTGCGACTTCCGTCGAGTCAGTCAAGAACGGCATTGCCGACCCCCTTGCGCGATCGCACGTTCCACCCCGGCCCTTGCCGGGCTGCCCATGCCGAGTCTGACAGCTCAGCGTCAATTCGGGATCAAGAACTCGGCAGCGGCCCTGCCCTTACCCGGCCCTGGGTACAGCCGTCGAGCCCCGCAGCATCAGGCTGAACTCCAGCGTCTGCTGCAGGGGCACATCCACGTGTTCGATGATGGCAAGCAGCAGGTTGACCGCGCGCTCACCAATCTCCCGCATCGGCTGCCTGATCGTCGTCAGCGGCGGCGTGAGGTAGCGCGAGGAGGCCAGGTCGTCAAAGCCGACGATGGACAGGTCCTCCGGCACGCGGATGCCCAGCTCCCGGCAGGCCGCCAGAGTGCCCAGCGCCATCTGGTCGCTGAAACAGAACACCGCAGTCGGTACCGGCGCGGCGGCCAACATCGACATCGCGGCGGCATGGCCCGACTCGACCGAAAAGTCACCCGGCACGATGTTCAGCTGGCGCAGGCGACCACGCGCCTTGGCGGCACTGCGCACGCCTTCCATGCGCTGCTGGTGCAGCGGGTTGTCAGGTGGCCCACCGACCACGGCAATCCGTTCGTGTCCCAGCCCGTACAGATGCTCCATCACCGCGCGCGCGGCGGCCGCATTGTCGATGTGGACGCTGGGAATGCCCAGCGCGGGATCGAACTCGCAGCCGTTGACCACAGGCGCAGCGGCACCGCGCTGTTCGACGATCTCGCGCGCGGTGGGTGGCAGGCGATGCCCCAGCACGATCATGCCGTCGGCCTCGTTGCGCCGGAGCATCTGCGCGTAGCGCTCCTCACGGTCGGGTTGATGCTGGGTATCGCCCAGCAGGACCGCGTAGCCGACCGCCTGCGCGGCCTCCTCCGCACCCTGCAGGATCTGCGCGAAGAACGGATTGGCGATGTCCGGGACGGTGACCAGGATCTTGCCGCTGCGCTGGGTCTTCAGCGTGCGGGCCACCGTGTTGGGCACATACCCCAGCGCGGCAGCGGCCTGCTCGATGCGCGCGCGGGTGGCAGGCAGCACTTTGTCCGGCCGGGAAAGCGCCCGCGACACCGTGCCTGCGGAGACGCCGACGTGCTTTGCGATGTCGTAGATGGTGGCCATGGCGTTAGTCCTCCTGTCCGCTGTGCAGTGCACAACAGGCCCTGCGTGAGCCCCTGCTAGGATAATGCAATCGATTGCATCGAGGGCGAATCACGTTGAAGACGCTCAAGGGTCCAGCGCTGTTCCTGGCGCAGTTCATCGGCGACGCAGCTCCTTTTGATCGGCTGGACACGCTGGCCGGATGGGCCGCGGGTCTAGGCTATTCTGGCGTACAAGTCCCCACCGGCGCGCCCCACCTGTTCGATCTGGCCGAGGCCGCGCGCAGCCAGGCGTACTGCGACGATATTGCCGGCATGCTGGCCGGGCACGGCGTGCAGATCACCGAGCTGTCCACCCACCTGCAGGGGCAGCTGGTTGCCGTCCATCCTGCCTACGACAGCCTGTTCGACGGATTCGCACCCGCGGACAAACGCGGCGATCCCGCCGCCCGCCAGGCCTGGGCAGTGGAGCAGCTAGTGTTGGCTGCCAAAGCCAGCCAGCGCCTGGGGCTGACCGCGCATGCCACGTTCTCCGGCGCATTGGCCTGGCCCTATTTCTATCCCTGGCCGCAGCGCCCACCGGGACTGGTGGAGGAAGCCTTCGCCGAACTCGGCCGCCGCTGGCGCCCCATCCTCGATGCGTTCGACGCCTGCGGCGTGGACCTGTGCTTCGAGATCCACCCCGGCGAGGACCTGCACGATGGCGCGACCTTCGAGCGCTTCCTCGATGTGGTGGACCATCACCCGCGCGCGAAGATCCTGTACGACCCCAGCCATCTGCTGCTGCAGCAGATGGACTACCTGGGTTTCATCGACCGCTACCACGCGCGCATCGGCGCCTTCCACGTGAAGGATGCGGAGTACCACGCCAGTGCCAGCAGCGGCGTTTACGGCGGCTACCAGGACTGGATCGATCGCCCGGGCCGGTTCCGTTCACTCGGCGACGGCCAGATCGACTTCAAGGCGATCTTCTCCAAGTTCGCCCAGTACGACTTCCCCGGATGGGCGGTACTGGAATGGGAGTGCTGCCTGAAGCACCCGGAAGACGGCGCACGCGAGGGTGCCGCCTTCATCCGCGACCACATCATCCGTGTGACCGAGCGCGCCTTCGACGACTTCGCCGACAGCGGCACCGACGCCGCATCACTGCACCGCATGCTGGGAATCTGAGCCGATACCGCCCCGGGAGGGCAAGCCATGACGCACGCCATGTCGCGCTTGGGCGCGATGATGTTTCTGCAGTTCTTCATCTGGGGGGCGTGGTTCGTCACCCTGGGCACCTATCTGGTGCAGGGCCCGCTGCAGGCCAGCGCGAGCCAGGTAGCGACGGCCTTCCTCAGCCAATCCATCGGCGCCATCGTGGCGCCGTTCCTGGTCGGCCTGATCGCAGATCGTTACTTCGCCGCGCAGCGCATCCTGGCGGTGCTGCACCTGGCCGGTGCGGTGCTGCTGTGGCTGGCCTCCACAGCAGACAGCTTCAGCACGTTCTCCGCCTGCGTGATGGGCTACATGCTGCTGTTCATGCCGACGCTGGCGCTGGCCAACAGCGTGGCGATGCGGCACATGCAGTCGCCGGAGAAGCAGTTCCCGCTGGTGCGCGTGGCCGGCAGCGTCGGCTGGATCGTGGCCGGTGTGCTGATCGGCTGGCTGGGCTGGGAGCAGGCGCACCGGCTTGAACTCACCTTCCGGATGGCCGCGCTGGCATCGCTGGTACTGGGCCTGTATGCGTTCACCCTGCCGCACACGCCGCCACTGGCACAGCAGCGCGATGCCGGGCTGGGGCAGATCCTCGGGCTGGATTCATTGCGGCTGCTGAAGTCGCGTGCCTACCTGGTGTTCTTCTTGGCTTCCATCGCCATCTGCATCCCGCTGTCGTTCTACTACAACTTCACCAATCCGTATCTCAACGACCTGGGCGTGCGCGGCGCTGCGGGCCTGCAGTCGCTGGGCCAGGTCTCCGAAGTGCTGCTGATGCTGGCCATGCCGTTCCTGTTCGTGCGGCTGGGGGTGAAGACCATGCTGGCGGTCGGCATGGCGGCCTGGGTGGTGCGCTACGTCCTGTTCGCCTTCGGCGATGCCGGCAGCGGCTTCTCGCTGCTGGTGATCGGCATCGTGCTGCACGGCATCTGCTACGACTTCTTCTTCGTCACCGGCCAGATCTACACCGATGCCCATGCCGGCCCCGCCGTGCGCAGCAGCGCGCAGGGATTCATCACCCTGGCCACGTACGGCGTGGGCATGCTGATCGGCACCTTCCTGTCCGGCGCGGTGGTGGAGCACTTCACCACGGCCGCCGGACGCGACTGGCAGCAGATCTGGCTGTTCCCGGCCGCTGTCGCGCTGGTCGTGCTGATCGCCTTCCTGCTGCTGTTCCGCGACCGGCCCGCCGTGGCCGCCGCATCTTCCACACCCTGAGGATTCGAGTCGATGCCAACGCTTGGAATCGCCATCGTGGGCACCGGCATGATCGGTGCCGTGCACCGCCGCGCGGCCTTGCTCGCCGGTGCCCAGGTACGCGGCGTGGCCGCCTCGTCACCGCAGCGCGCGCTTGAGTCAGCGCAGTCCTGGAATGTCCCACGCGCCTATCGGGATTTCGAGGAGGTGATCGCCGATCCGCAGGTCCAGGTGGTGCAGGTGTGCACGCCCAACCATCTGCACCGCGCGATGGCGCAGGCCGCGCTGGAGGCCGGCAAGCACGTGATCTGCGAGAAGCCGCTGGCCACCACGCTGGACGATGCGCAGGCGCTGGCCGCCTTGGCCACGTCGAGCGGGCTCGTCGCCACGGTACCCTTCGTCTACCGCTACCACCCGGTGGTGCGCGAGGCGCGCGCACGCATCGCCCAAGGTGAACTGGGGCCGCTGCACCTCATCCACGGCAGCTACCTGCAGGACTGGCTGCTGGACCCGGCCAGCAACAACTGGCGCGTGGACCCGACGCTGGGTGGCGCATCGCGCGTGTTCGCCGACATCGGCTCGCACTGGTGCGACCTGGTGGAGTGGATCAGCGGCGAACGCTTCGTCGAGGTCAGCGCGGCGTTCTCTACCGTCATCGCCGAGCGCGGCGCCGTCAGCGGGCAGAGCTTCAGCACGCCGGCGGCAGGCGGCGCAACGCAGGCGGTCACGAGCGAGGACGTGGCTGCGGCGATGTTCAGGACCGATGCCGGCACGCTGGCATCTCTGACGGTCAGCCAGGTCTCGGCCGGACGCCACAATCGCCTCTGGTTCGAGATCGATGGTGCCAAGGCCAGCGTGGCCTTCAACCAGGAGGACGTCGAGCGGCTGTGGATCGGCCGGCCCGACCAGCGCGAGGAGATCTTCGTGCGCGGGCCGGGCGCCGGCAGTGCCGAACAACGCCGGCTGTCGGTGTTGCCGGCCGGCCACGCGCAGGGCTACGCCCAGTGCTTCGAAGCATTCGTCGCCGACACCTATCGCGCCATCGAGGGCGAGCGACCGCAGAGCCTGCCCACCTTCGAGGACGGACTGCGCTCGGCGCAGATCGTCGATCGTGTCATTGCATCAGCCAGGTCACGCGCCTGGACTGCCATCGGTTGAATCCCGGGAGGATCTGTTGATGAAAGCTCTTTTCCGTAGAAGTGCAAGCCTCATCCTGCTGTTCGCTGCCCTGCCCACCTTCGCAGTCGAAGCCGCCAGCACGCAGAAGCCGATCGCGGTGCAGATGTACACCCTGCGCGATGCCGGCTCGCTCGAGCAGCAGTTGAAGATCGTCCACGACGCAGGCGTCCATGCGGTGGAGACGGTCGGCACGCAGAACACCAGCGCGGCCGAACTCAAGCAGCTGCTGGACCGGTATTCGATCAAGGCGATTTCATCGCATGTGCCCCTGGCCGAGCTGCGCAGCAATCTGGATGGGGTGGTGACCTTCAACCGGTCGATCGGCAACACGACGCTGGTGGTGCCGTACCTGGACAAGAAGGATCGTCCGAGCGATGCCGCGGGCTGGACTGCGCTGGGCCAGGAACTGGGCAGTATCGCGAAGCAGGTGCGCGGCAAGGGCATGCGCCTGGCCTATCACAACCACGATTTCGAGCTGGTCGACTTCGATGGCAGGACCGGACTGGAGCTGCTGTTCGCCGCCGCCGGTCCAGACCTGCAGACCGAGCTGGACCTGGCCTGGGTCGCGCGTGCGGGCCTGGATCCGGCGGTAGTGCTGGCAAAGTTCCGCGGCCACGTATTCGCGGTGCACGCCAAGGACAATGCGCCCAAGGGACAGGCCGAAGACGAAGGCGGTTTCGCTGCGGTGGGCCAGGGCGTGCTGGACTGGAACGCAATCCTGCCTGCTGCCGCAGCCGCCGGCGTGCACTGGTACATCATCGAGCACGACCAGCCACGCGATCCCGCCAAAGTCATCCAGACCGGCGCGGACTATCTGCGTGAACACCTGACCACCAGCGAGCCCGCCCGTGCGCAGCGCTGACGCATCAAGGAGCCCCACATGAAAATGATCCTGGCAATGGCGGTGACCCTGGGCGGCATGAGTGTTGCGACAGCCGCCTGGTGCAAGGACGACCCGGCAGCGGGTGCAAAGCTCTATACCGCGAACTGCGTGGCCTGCCACGGCGCCGATCGTGCGGGCATGCCGGGTGCGTTCCCGGCGCTCACCGACATCGGCAAGCGCATGGCACCCGCACAGATCAAGGAAAAGATCAGCAAGGGCGGTGGGCTGATGCCGCCCTTCTCCCAGCTGTCGCAGCAGGAGATCAATGACATCACCAGTTACCTGGCGAAGTAAGCGGCCGGCGACCGCGCCGGCTGCGTGCCCCTACAGCTCGCGCACCCAGATGTTGCGGTAGCTGACCTTGGAGTCATGTTCCTGCAGATAGAGCGGCGCACACGCATGCGGCGCGTACGAAGGCGCGCCGATGTACTCGGTTTTGCCCGCCAGCACCGTGTCATCCTGTACCAGCACGCCGTTGTGCAGCACCGTGATGCGTGCAGGCGACACAAGCCCACCGCCCGCCGAGAAGCGCGGGGCCTTCCAGATGATGTCGTAGACCTGCCACTGGCCCGGTGCGCGCGAGGCGTTCACCCGTGGCATGGCCTGCTTGTAGATCGAGCCCGCCTGGCCATTGGCATAGGTCGGGTTGTTGTAGCTGTCGAGCACCTGCAGCTCGTACAGCTCCTGCAGGAAGATGCCGCTGTTGCCGCGGCTCTGTCCGTCGAAGCCCTTCGTGTCGGCAGGCGTGCGCCACTCGACATGCAGCTGGACGTCGCAGAAGCGTTGCCTGGTGCGAATGCCCTTGCTGCCGGGCACGACGGTCATGGCGCCATCGGCAACCTTCCAGGGCACTCGTCCGCCCTGCTCCGACTCCCACGCGGAGACATCCTTGCCATCGAACAGCACGATTGCGTCGGACGGGGCCCTGCCTGGCGGCGTGGCTACGGTCGCAGGCACCGGCGTCCATACCTCGGTCTTCTTCGGATCGCGCGCGGCGTCGGCAGCGTTCTGCGCGAACACGGGTGCGGCGGCCAGCACGGTGGCCGCAATCAGCAGCGGCTTGATCATCCTGTTGCGCTCCATCAGCTGGTCCCCCAGGCGGGCGTGCCGGGAACATAGGCGAGATCGCCATCGTAGCGCCCCGGCACCGCAACGTACTGCAGCACCCCGGTCGCGCCGACCTTCGAGGTGAAGAAGCCAAAGATGGCCAACTGCTTGAGCATCGTGAAGTAGTGCGGCATCGCCTCGCCCTCTTCAGGCGTACCAGTCTCGGTCACATCGGCAGAGCGTGCCTTGGCTTCTGCATCGAGCATGCGCAGCAATTCGGTGCGGGCTTCCGGTGTGAGCGACACAAAGCGGCCGCCGGCGCGTTTATCGATATCGGTCAGCCCTGCGCGGAAGGTCGCCTGCTGCCGGGCGGTGTAGCAGTCGCTGACGAAGGTCGCCATGAACAGGCCGGCGCAGGCATCCTTCGCCCCTGGTGTCCGGGTCCGAGGCAGGATGGTCTCGGCGATCTCGTCCAGCGTAGCGACGTCGGTATCGGAGAAATGAATCTTGGGGGCGCCCGCCGGTGCCTGACCCTGCACAAGGGCAGGCAACCCAACCATGGCCGCACCGGTGGCGGCGACGATCATCTTCAACAGCTCGCGGCGATCCATCAGAGGTTCCCCGCTTTCAGTTCGCGCACAGCGTGGTCCGCCGCACGCGCGGTCAGCGCCATGTAGGTCAGCGAGGGATTCACGCAGGCGCTGGAGGTCATGCAGGCTCCGTCGGTTACATAGACGTTGGGCGCATCCCAGACCTGGTTGTGCGCATTCAATACCGAGCTTTTCCGATCACGTCCCATGCGCGCGGTCCCCATCTCGTGGATGCCCTTGCCCGGGGCATAGTCGTTGTCGTGCATCTTCACGTCCTTGACGCCGGCCGCTTCCAGCATCTCGGCGGCATCGGCGGCCATGTCCTTGCGCATCGCCAGTTCATTGGCACGCATGGCAACGTCCATCGCCAGCACCGGCAGCCCCCACTTGTCCTTCCGGTCGCGATCCAAGCGGATCGTGTTGTCGTGGTGCGGCAGCATTTCACCGAACCCGGTCATGCCGATGCGCCAGTCACCGGGCACGGTCAGCGCCTCCTTCAGATCGGCACCGATGTTCAGCTCGGCGATCTCGCGCGACCAGCCCGTGCGGCTGGCACCGCCCTGGTAGCCGAACCCGCGCAGATAGCCGCGCTTGTCGGCCGCAACGTTGCGGAAACGCGGAATGTAGAAGCCGCAGGGACGACGCCCGAAGTAGTACTTGTCTTCGTAACCCTCAACCCGGCCGGAGGCGCCCGCACCGAAGTGATGGTCCATCACGTTGTGCCCGAGCTCGCCCGACGAGGAGCCCAGCCCGCCCTCCCACACATCGGTGGCCGAGTTCATCAGCAGCCAGGTCGAGTTGAACGACGATGCGTTGAGGAAGATGACCTTGGCGGTGTACTGGTAGGTCTGCCCTGTCTCCGCGTCGATGACCTCCACGCCACGGGCACGCTTGCGGTCCTTGTCGTAGAGCACTTCCTTGACGATCGAGAACGGCCGCAAGGTCAGGTTGCCGGTCTTCATCGCCGCTGGCAGTGTCGCCGCCTGGGTCGAGAAGTAGGCACCAAAGGGACAGCCCAGGATGCACTTGTTTCGGTACTGGCAGTTGACGCGCCCCTGCTCGGGCATTGGCTTGGTGATGTTGGCAGTGCGCGAGTGGATCATGTGCCGCGTTCCGCCGAAGGCCTTCTTGATACGCGCGGCCACATCCTTCTCGACGATGTTCAAGGGAATCGGCGGTAGGAACTCGCCGTCCGGCAACACGTCCAGTCCTTCGCGCGTACCGGCGATGCCAGCGAACTTCTCGACATGGTCGTACCACGGCGCGATGTCGGCATAGCGGATCGGCCAGTCGGTGGCGATGCCGTCCTTGAGGTTCGCCTCGAAGTCCAGGTCGGAGAAGCGATAGCTCTGCCGGCCCCACAACAATGAGCGGCCACCGACGTGGTAGCCGCGGAACCAGTCGAAGCGCTTGGTTTCGATGTAGGGCGAGTCCTGTTCGTTGGCCCACATTCCTTCCAGGTTCTCGGCCAGCCCGTAGTCACGCATCAGCACCGGGAAGTCGGCCTTCATCGCCTGCGTTGGCCGGTTGCGGTGGGGGAAGTCCCACGCTTCCTTCATCGCGTTAACGTAGTCCTTGACGTGCTCGATGTTGCGTCCGCGTTCCAGCATCAGGACCTTCAGGCCCTTTTCGGTCAGCTCCTTCGCCGCCCAACCGCCACTGATTCCCGAGCCAACAACAATGGCGTCGTAGTGATTATCTGCCATGGGTTTCTCACCTGGGTGGATATCGTTTCAGACGTCGCAGAGGCGGATCGCCTCGCGCAATGAGGCAACGGGATCGGGCGCTGCAGGCGTGAACTCCTGCGCCAGATACCCCTTGAAACCGGTGTCGCGGATCGCGCGGCAGATGGCCGGATAGTGGAGCTCCTGCTGGTCTCCGATCTCATTCCGGCCGGGCACGCCCGCGGTGTGGTAATGCTTGAAGCAGGCGTGATGCTTGCCGATGGTGGCGATGATGTCGCCCTCCATGATCTGCATGTGGTAGATGTCGTAGAGCAGGCCGAAGTTGTCCGAGCCGAGCCGCTGACACAGCTCCACACCCCATGCGGAGTGGTCGCACAGGTAGTCGCGATGATCGACCTTGGAGTTCAACAGCTCCATCACCAGTACCACACCGCGCTTCTCGGCGTGCCCGAGGATGCGCTTGAGCCCGGCCTCGGCATTGGCCATGCCGTCCTGCGGGTCCATACCGTTGCGGTTGCCGGAAAAGCAGATCAGGTTTCGATAGCCGGCATCGGCGACCAGATCGATGTGCCGCGTGTAGCGTTCCACCAGCTGGTCGTGGAACTCACGGCCGGCAAAGCCCTTGGTCAGGCCCAGTTCTGCGCCGTTGCACATCGAGCTGTACACGCCATGGGCCTTCAGCGTGGGCCAGTCCTCCGGACCGACAAGGTCGATCGCGGCAAAACCGATGTCCTTCACTGTCGTGCAGAGCTGGGCGACCGACAGCTGCGGGAAGGTCCAGCGGGCGACGGAATGCTTCAGGTTGCCCTTCAGCGGTGCGGTGGCGGCGAATGCAGGCAACGCTCCCGCAGTACCCAGAGCTACGCCTCCAGCAACCGCCATGCGCAACGCATCGCGCCGCGTGAGGCCCGCCGCCGGGGCCGGTCTGATCGAATGGATGGACATCCACCTGCCGGCCTCCCAACCGGTATCAAACGCAACGATTCACAGCAATGCAATCGATTGCACCATAGGGGAGTAAATTGCCTGTTTGCAAGTCGCGGTGCACGAAAATCAATGCTGCGAGGCACAACTCCGACGCAATCGCGGAAAAAGAAAAGCCCCGCATGGCGGGGCTTTCTTTTCTGCTGCAGGCGAGCATCCGATCAGAACGGAATATCGTCGTCAGCGAAGTCGTCCATCGGCGGAGCCTGCTGCGGCTGCGGGCGCTGGTTGCCACCCTGGTTGCCGTAACCGCCGCCCTGGTTGCCGCCCTGGTTGCCATAGCCGCCACCCTGGCCACCACGCTGACCGCCGCCACCGCCGCCGTACTCCTGGCGCGGAGCCTGCTGGCGCTGCGGACGATCGCCGCCGTAGTTGCCACCGCCGCCACCTTCACCGCGGCCGCCCAGCATCTGCATTTCATCGGCGATGATGTCGGTGGAGTACTTCTCCACGCCGTCCTGGCCGGTGTACTTGTCGTAGCGCAGGCTGCCTTCGACGTAGACCGAGCTGCCCTTGCGCAGGTACTCGCCGGCGATCTCACCGAGCTTGCCGAAGAACACCACACGGTGCCATTCGGTACGTTCCTGCTGGTTGCCATCCTTGTCCTTGCGGACGCTGGTAGTGGCCAGGCTGATGCGGGTGATCGCCATGCCGCCCTGGGTGTACTTCACGTCCGGGTCGTTGCCGAGATTGCCGACCAGGATGACTTTGTTGATGCCGCGCGCCATAGGTACCTTCGTCCGTTGTCCAAGGGCAGACCGCCAGTGATAGCACAGCCCCGGGCGGGGGTGCAGTAGGCGGGGCCGCCCCTGTTGAAATTTGGGGGAATGCGAGAACGATGCATCTTAGCATTGCCGCCGCCATCCGCCCGGTCAGAAGACCCCGGCCGCGCAGGAGGATTGAACTGATTTCCTTGTCCGGCAATGACTTACCCTCGCTTCGGTGGACATCCGGAGGGGCATTCGCGTCTACCCATGGCATCATGCCCGGGCACCTTTCCCCTGCCCCCTCCGCGTGCCCATGACCATCAAAGGCAAAGCCACCTCCCTGGACATCGCCCACCTGGCCGGGGTCTCCCAGCCGACCGTGTCGCGGGCCCTGCGGGGCAGCCCGATGGTCAATGCCGAGACCCGTGAGCGCATCCTGCGCATCGCCCGCGAGCTGAACTACAAGGTCGACAAGAACGCCTCCAGCCTGCGCCTGCGCAACGCCGGCACGCTGGCCCTGCTGTTCTTCGAGGACCCGACCAACGACGACTCGCTGATCAACCCGTTCTTCCACTCGATGCTGGGCTCGATCACCCGCGCCTGCGCGCTGCACGGGCAGGACCTGCTGGTCTCGTTCCAGCAGTTGTCCACCGACTGGCAGGCCGATTACGAGGACAGCAACAAGGCCGACGGCATCATCCTGCTCGGCTACGGCGACTACCACGAATCGCGCGACCGCCTGCAGCGGCTGGTTGAACAGGGCACGCATTTCGTGCGCTGGGGCGCTGCCCTGCCCGGCCAGCCGGGCGTGTCGATCGGCAGCGACAACTTCCAGGGCGGGCACGACATCACCACCCACCTGCTGCAGCAGGGCTGCCGCCGCATCGCCTTCCTCGGCCATGCCTCCAGCCATTACCCCGAATTCCAGGAACGCTACCGCGGCCATGTCGCGGCCCTGCAGGACCACGGCTTGGCTTCGGAACCGGCGCTGCAGCACGATGCGATCACCACCGAAGCCTCCGGCCAGGAGGCCTGCCAGGCGCTGCTGGCGCGCGGTGAACCGATCGATGCGATCTGCGCCGCCAGCGACCTGATCGCCATCGGTGCGATGCGCGCGCTCCGCGAGGCTGGCCTGCGGGTGCCACAGGACGTGGCGGTGACCGGCTTCGACGACATCCCACTGGCGGCCTCGGTATCCCCGGCGCTGACCACCGTGCAGCAGGACACCAAGCAGGCTGGCCAGCTGCTGGTAGAGCGCCTGCTGGCACTGATCGGCCGGCAGCCGGTGGACAGCCAGAGCATCCCGGTGAAGCTGGTAGTGCGGGAATCATCGCTGCACGGGTAGGCACCGCAGGGCCGGCGCCCCTGCCAACGCACGACGGCCGGATCCTCCCCCCATGACCAACGGCGGATGCGCACGGAGGCTGATGCGCGGATAACGCGCAGACATCGCCCATGGAAAGGTGTACGTCGCATGCTGAAGATCGATTCGCTGTCCAAGACGTACGCCAACGGCGTCCATGCCCTCAACAACGTCACCCTGGACATCCCGCGCGGCATGTTCGGCCTGCTCGGCCCGAACGGCGCCGGAAAATCCTCGCTGATGCGCACGCTGTCCACCCTGCAGGAAGCCGACAGCGGCACGGCGACGCTCAGCATTCCGGGCGAAGCGCCGATCGACGTACTGCGCGACAAGGACGCGGTGCGCCGCCGGCTGGGCTACCTGCCGCAGGATTTCGGCGTGTACCCGAAAGTCAGCGCGCTGGACCTGCTGGAACATTTCGCGGTGCTCAAGGGCCTGACCCAGCGCGCCCAGCGCCGCGAGGTGGTCGATGGGCTGCTGCAGCAGGTAAACCTGTGGGACGCGCGCAAGCGCAAGCTCGGTACGTACTCCGGCGGCATGCGCCAGCGCTTCGGCATTGCCCAGGCGTTGCTGGGTGACCCGCGGCTGGTGATCGTCGATGAACCCACCGCCGGCCTCGACCCGGAAGAACGCAACCGCTTCCTCAACCTGCTGGCGGCGATCGGCGAGAACGTGGCAGTGATCCTGTCCACCCACATCGTCGAGGACGTGACCGACCTGTGCCCGACGATGGCGATCATGAACAAGGGCCAGGTACTGCTGACCGGCCGCCCTGCCGACGCTATCGACGCCCTGCAGCACCAGGTCTGGCGCAAGCAGGTCGATCCTTCGGAACTGGCCGACCACGAAGCGCGCTACGTGGTGCTGTCCACCCGCCTGGTCGGTGGCCGCCCGGTGATCCACGTGCACAGCGCCAACGACCCCGGCGACGGCTTCGCGGCTGTGGCTCCCGACCTCGAGGACGTGTACTTCCAGCGCCTGCGCCTGCAGGCCCGTGCCCGCGCGGCAGCCTGAGCGGAGCACGCCATGACCCTCAACTTCTTCCGATTCGAGCTGCGCGAACAGCTGCGTTCCCCGCTGCTGTGGCTGCTGGCCGGGCTGTTCGCCCTGCTCGCCTTCGCCGCCGCCTCCAGCGACGCCGTACAGATCGGTGGCGGCAGCGGCAACGTGCACGGCAACGCGCCCACCGTGATCGCGCAGATGCTGGGTATCTTCACCCTGCTCGGCATGCTGGTCACTGCGCTGTTTGTCAGCAATGCGCTGCTGCGTGACTTCGAACTCGGCACCGCCGAACTGATCTTCGCCAGCCCGGTGAAGCGCCGCGACTACCTGGCTGGGCGCATCGCTGCCGCTCTGGCCGCCGGCGTGCTGGTCTACGTCGTGATTGCGTTCGGCCTGTGGCTGGCGCCATTCATGCCATGGGTCGACCCCGAACGCATGGGCCCGATCAGCTGGCAGGGCTACGCCTGGACGTTCGCGGTCATCGTCATTCCCAACCTGTTGTTCACCACCGCGCTGCTGTCGCTGCTGGCGGCGCTGACCCGTTCGATCCTGTGGGTCTACATCGGCCTGGTGGCCTACCTCGTGCTGTATGGCGTCAGTGCAGCCCTGCTGCGCGACATCGACAACACGTGGATCGCAGTGCTGAGCGAGCCGCTGGGCATGCGCGCACTCAGCCGCACCATCCGCTACTGGTCCACCGCTGAGCGCAACAGTGGAATTCCCGCACTGACCGGCTATCTGCTGGCCAACCGCGCCCTGTGGCTCGGCGTAGCGGCAGTGCTGTTCGCCGCCACCTTCGCGCTGTTCCGCACCGAACGCAGCGGCAGTGGCCGTCCGCGCTGGGGCCGCAGGCAGGCGCAACCGGCTGCCGATGCCAGCGTGGTCCGCCCCACCCGCGCGACACTGCCGCGCGTGATACCGACGTTCACTGCCAGCACGGCGTGGCAGCAGTTCCTGCGCCAGGTCCGCTTCGATACACGCGGCGTCCTGCGCAGCGTGCCGTTCATCGTGCTGCTGGTACTGGGCCTGGCCAACTTCCTGCCCAGCGCGCTGTTCCGGCAGACCCTGTACGGCACCTCGATCTGGCCGGTCACCTCGCAGATGATCATGGGCCTGCAGGGGGCCTTCAGCTGGCTGCTGGTGATCATCGTGCTGTTCTTCGCCGGTGAGCTGGTCTGGAAGGAACGCAGTGCGCGCATCAATGAAGTGACCGATGCCATGCCGGTGCCGAACTGGGTGCCGCTGCTGGCCAAGTTCACCGCGCTGCTGGCGGTGATCGTCTGCTTCCAGACCGCCGGTGCGATGGCGGCGATGGGCGTGCAGCTGGCCAAGGGCTACACGCATCTTGAGCCGCTGCTGTACCTGCGCAGCCTGGCCCTGGATTCGGTGGTCTACATCCTGATGGGGGGCCTGGCGCTGGTGCTGCAGGTGCTCACCAACAACAAGTTCGTCGGCTACGCATTGCTGATCGTGGTGATGATCGGCCAGGGTGTGCTCGGCCTGCTCGACTACACGCAGAACCTGTACAACTTCGGCAGCTGGCCCAACGCGCCCTATTCGGACATGAACGGCTACGGCCACTTCCTGACCGGGCAGCTGGCGTTCCAGGGCTACTGGGCGTTGTTCCTGCTGACGTTGATGTGCCTGGCATCGGCCTTCTGGGTGCGCGGTGTCAGCCAAGGGCTGCGCCAGCGCCTGGCCCTGGCCGGCCGCCGCCTGCGCGGCCCGACCGGCGTTTTCGCTGGAGTAGCGGCCTTGGCCTTCATCGGCGTGGGCGGCTGGCTGTACTGGAGCACCAACGTCCGCAACGAGTTCATCTCGCCCGACCAGCAGCTGGATCTGCAGGCGCGCTACGAGCGTGAACTGTCGAAGTACCGCACTCTGCCGCAGCCTCGCATCGTGGCGGTGGACAACCGCGTGGACCTGTTCCCGGAATCGCAGTCGATGGTGATCGATGCGAACTGGACGGTGCGCAACACGCATGCCGTGCCGATCCAGGACGTGCATGTCTCGATGGGCGACGACAAGCAGCTGGTCACGGTTGACCTGGGTGGGCAGACCCTGTCGATGCATGACGCCGACCTTGGCTACCGCATCTACCGCCTGGCCACGCCACTGCAACCGGGTGAAAGCCGCAACGTCCACTTCCGGGTGGTGCAGAAACCCAACGGCATCACCGCCGGCCAAGCACCAAGCAACATCGTCGACAACGGCACCTTCTTCAACAGCCGCGTACTGCCGTCGTTCGGCTACAACGAGGGTGCCGAGATCAGCGACCGCAACGAACGCCGCAAACGCGGCCTCGGCGAGCCGCGGCGCATGCCCAAGCTGGAAGACGAAGCCGCGCGCGCCAACACCTACATTTCCAACGACGCCGACTGGCTCGATTTCCGCACCACGGTCTGCACCGCGCCGGACCAGGTGGCGTTGGCGCCGGGCTACCTGCAGAAGGAGACCACGGTGAATGGCCGGCGCTGCTTCAGCTACGCCATGGACCGGCCGATGCTGAACTTCTACGCCTACCTGTCGGCACGCTGGGAAGTGCGCAAGGCGAAGTACAAGGACATCCCGATCGAGGTCTACTTCGACCCGGCGCACGGCTACAACGTGGACCGGATGATCGAAGCGGTGCAGAAGTCGCTGGCCTACTACGAAGCGAACTTCACCCCGTACCAGCACCGCCAGGTACGCATCATCGAGTTCCCGGGCTATGCGCGCTTCGCGCAGTCGTTCGCCAACACCATCCCCTACTCCGAGGCCATCGGTTTCATCGCCGACCTGCGTGACCCGGACAAGGTGGACTACGTGTTCTACGTAACCGCGCACGAGATCGCACACCAGTGGTGGGCGCACCAGGTGATCGGTGCCAACGTGCAGGGCGCGACGGTGCTGTCCGAATCGTTGTCGCAGTACTCTGCGCTGATGGTGATGGAGCAGGAGTACGGCCGCCAGCACATGCGCCAGTTCCTCAAGCGCGAACTGGACGGCTACCTGTCCGGCCGCGGCGGCGAGGCCATCGAGGAACAGCCGCTGGAACGTGTGGAGAACCAGCAGTACATCCACTACCAGAAGGGTTCGCTGGTGTTCTACCGGCTGCGCGAGGAGATCGGCGAGCAGGCGCTTAACCGCGCATTGAAGCGCTTCCTGCAGGACAAGGGGTACCAGCAACCGCCGTACACCACCTCACGCGAGCTGCTGGACTACATCCGCGCCGAGACGCCGGCCGACCGCCAGCAGCTGGTCACCGACCTGTTCGAGAAGATCAGCTTCTACGACAACCGCGTGATGGCCGCCAGCGCCCGCAAGCGCGATGACGGCCGCTACGACGTGACCCTGGACCTGCACGCCGCCAAGCAGTACGCCGACGGCAAGGGCAAGGAGAGCGACGGAAAGATGGATGACTGGGTCGAGGTCGGCGTGTTCGCCAATGGGCCGTCGGGCAGGGAGCGCGACCAGAAGGTGCTGTACCTGCAGCGCCATCACATCACCAGCGCCGCGCCGAAAATCACCGTGACCGTGGACGAGAAGCCGGATGAGGCGGGCTTCGATCCGTACAACAAGCTGATCGACCGGGTGAGTGATGACAACCGGCGCAAGGTGACGATGTGAGGTGATGGAGCGCCGGCGGTTGCGTCGGCGCTCCGCACGCTGCATGTAGTGCCGAGCCATGCTCGGCACAGCGCTTTCAGCGCACCGCGGCCTTCGGCCCCAGCAACGCAAGCAGCACATAGACCACGATAGAGGCGACGGTACCGAGCACCGCCGGCAACCCGAACGCCCACGCCGAACGGCCCTGCTGGCGTGCCCACTGCGCCAGATGCCAGGCCGCGCCCAGGTTGATCAGCCAGGCAATGACGAACACCGGCCACAGCACCATGCCTACCGCACGCAGCACGGGCATGGACACCAGCGCGGCGACGATGGCCGCGATCAGGAAGATCAGCGCGGAGCGGGAATGACGCGGGGATGCCGGTGCGTTC
Organism: Stenotrophomonas maltophilia; assembly: GCF_002138415.1. Lineage (NCBI taxonomy): Bacteria > Pseudomonadati > Pseudomonadota > Gammaproteobacteria > Lysobacterales > Lysobacteraceae > Stenotrophomonas > Stenotrophomonas maltophilia. The sequence goes on along the minus strand of NZ_CP015612.1, from coordinate 1,188,581 downwards.
ATGCGGCCAACCTGCGCACCATCACAAGCACGCGATAGCTGCGGTTGTCGGCTTCCTGCAGCGGCTTCCAGCCGAGCCGTGCATACAGTCCACCATCCAGGGCCTCGGTCTGCAGGTACAGGTCGGTCACACCCATCCGCACCGCCTGTGCCGCGGCCTGCTCGACCAGGCCGCCAGCCAGCCCACGCCCGCGATGACTATCGGCCACGAACACGCTGCCCAGCCAGTGCTCGTACTGCGGGAATGCGTGCATCTCCCGGCGCTTGAGCTGCACCGCACCGACCACCTGACCGTCATCGAAGGCGGCAATCAGATGCGGAAAGCCTTCGGCATCCTGTGGCGGGTTCAGCCGCTGCAGTTCCTGTTCCAGCGACAGGCCAGCGTCGCGGCCCCATTCGGCGTGGTACCACCGGGCCAACTGCTGCCGTTCCGGTGCATCGGCGGGTAGTACCCTGAATTCCATGGCAATGCCTCGATGGGGAAGCGTTCTGTAGAGTCGAGCCATGCTCGACTGATCTGGCACTGCGCGAAAGGCAGTCGAGCGTGGCTCGACACTACAAATATAGCGCGGTGGCCGCTCAGCGTTGGGCGAAGTCCTTCAGGATCTCGCCGATGCCGCTGGGCGAGATCTCAAAGCCCAGCGAAGTACCCGGGTTGATCACCACGCCATAGCCACCCGGCACGCGGCGCAGTACGTCCAGCATCAGCCAGCGGATCTGGTGTTCGGCCTGCTGGCTATAGACACCCACCCGCGACGGATCGGTGAACACCGCCACATGCAGGGTGCCCTGCTTGTCGAACAGCAGCGGGTCGAAGCCGCTGCCGTCCGGGGTGACCAGGCTGCCGGTCAGCAGCACTACCTCGGAAGCGACGAAAGCCTCCATGAAGGCGCGGATCGGCACCGCCCCGTCCATCGCCGCCTTCAGCAGGGTTTCGATCGGGGTCTGCGGGGCGAGGTCGGTCATGGCAATACGGCGGGGCGTGAGGGGTGCCTATTGTAAAGTCGAGCTTGCTCGACTGCTCGAAAAGCGTGCCAACCGAGGTTGGCACCCACCAGAGCGGTAGCGCCGGGCCATGCCCGGCGGCGCCCTCAGCGCCCCAGCCGCTGATCCCGCGCCTTCTGGTCGGCCATCGCCTTGTCCAGCTCAGCCTGCAATGCCGGTTGCTGCACGGCGGCGTCAAGCACGTACACCTTCACGCCGTGCGCGGGCACGTCGGCCTTCAGCGGACCGTTCACCTGCAACGAACCGCCGTCCAGCGCATCGCGCCAGCGGCCGGACTGGACGAAACGCGCCACGGTGAGGGTCCTGGCCTGGTCGCCCTTGTTCAGCGCCACCAGCGCGGTCTGCGCCACCTCGCCATGCTGCAGCACGCGGAAGAACACTGCCTCATCGCCCTGCAGGCGCTCGTTCACCTGCAGGCCGCGCTGCAGCGCCGGGGTGGCTTCGCGCAGCCTGGCGATACGCTGCAGCGGCGCGAAGATCGGGCTCTTCGGCGCCGCATCCACACGCGGCTGGCCGAAGTACGCACGATTGCCGGCATGCTCGGCACGGCCACGCATGAAGCCCGTCTCCGAACCGTAATAGACCACCGGAATGCCGCGCGCGGTGAACAGCCAGTTGTGCGCATCGATGAAACCATCGTCGCTGGCCTGCAGGCGCGGCATGTCGTGGTTGTCGTAGAAGCTCATCAGCTCGTACGGGTTGGCGTACGGTCCGCCGCTCAGGTGCAGCGGCTCGGCCAGGGTCTCGAAGCCCTTGTTGGCGGTGCCGAAGGTCTGCTCCAGTGCGCCGCGCAACGGGAAATCCAGCACGCTCACGTTCGCGTTGGCGGGCCAGGTGTGCTCGGCGATGCGCGCGGCATCGTAGTCGAACGCTTCGCCGAACATGAACATGCCCGGGTGCTCGGCGCGGATGCGCTTCACGAAGGCATGCCACCATGGGTGCGGCAACCAGCCGATGGTGTCGATGCGCAACGCGTCCACGCCCTGCGCGGTCCACTGCAGGTAGGCACCCACCAGGTAATCCATCACCGCCGGATTGTCCTGGTTGAAGTCGGACAGCTCGGCGAGGTTGCCGTCGAAGATCGAACCGTCCTTGCTGTCGACCGGACCGATGTTGTTGTAGAACGCGTGCAGCGGGTTGTGCTTCGGATCCAGCTCCTGCGGCGGCAGGTTCTGGTGGTCGGCGATCAGTCTGCCGTCCTTGTCGAAGATCTGGCCGAACTGCGGCTGCCGCGTCGGCATGGTCCAGGCCGGCGAGCCGTGGTTGCCGACGATGTCCAGCACCACCTTCAGGCCTGCGCCATGCAGGCCCTTGGTCAGCCCGGCGAAGTCCAGGTCGCGGCTGGGCAGGTGCTCATCGAGTTTGTAGAAATTAATGCCCCAGTAGCCGTGGTAACCGGTCTTGCCACGATCGGTCAGCGTGCTGGTGCAGCTGATCGGCTTGCTGCCGGTGAAGGCTTCGTCCGGGTTGTCGATGATCGGCGTGATCCATACCGCGCCGAAGCCGAGGTTGCGGATGTACTGCGCATTGTCGAGCACGCCGCGGAAATCACCGCCGAGATAGCCGATGTTGCCGTCCACCTTGTCCGGGCACGGCACCGGGATATCGAAGGTGCGGTGCTTGCCGCCCTGGTCGCGATGATCGTTGGACGGGTCGCCGTTGACGAAGCGGTCGGTGACCACGAAGTACACCGCATCGCTGGCGAACGGCTCGGTGGTGCCCACATAGTCCGGGCGTGGCGCGGCCGTCGCATGGCCGGCCAGCAGTACCAGAGAAACAGCAACAGACAGCGCACCACGCATCACACCACCTCCGGACGGGACGGAACCCGCAGCACGCACAGGCCGGCGACGAACAGGCTGCAGCCGCCCAGCACCAGCACATGCATCGGCTGGCCGCCCAGCCAGGCGCGCAGGGCGAAGCCGAGCGCACTGGCCGCGACCAGCTGCGGGATCACGATGAAGAAATTGAAGATGCCCATGTACACGCCCATCTTCGATGCGGGCACGCTGTCGGACAGCAGTGCGTACGGCAGCGAAAGAATGGATGCCCAGGCAAAACCCACACCCACCATCGACAGCAGCAGCCAGTGTGGGTCGCGGATGAACATCAGCGAGACCAGGCCGGCGCAGCCCAGCCACAGGTTGACCAGGTGGCTCCAGCGCAGCCCGATCGCACGCACCATCGGCGGAATCAGCACCGCCGCCAGCGCAGCGAAGCCGTTGTAGGCGCCAAACAGCACGCCCACCCAGTTGGCACCTTCGTTGTAGGCGGCCGACTGTGGATCGGTCGAACCGAAGTGGGTACCGGCCACCGCAGCGGTGGTGTAGATCCACATGGCGAACAGCGCGAACCACGAGAAGAACTGCACCCACGCCAGGCGGCGCATGGTGACCGGCATTGCGCGCAGGTCGCCGACGATGGCGGCCAGCATATGCGTGGCCGGCAGCGCGCGCGCGGCCGCCAGCAGCAGGCCGTAGCCGGCGCACAGGCCTGCCAGCACGTACAGCATCCTGTCGCCTTGCCGCCAGGTGATCAGCAGCGCCAACAACACACCCAACCCAAGCCACAGGGTCACCCGCGTCCATGAAGCCGGTCCGTTGATCGCGGCCGCCGCGTGATGTTCCGGTGGCTCGGCATCATCGAACCCGGCCAGCTCCGCCGGTGAATATTCGCGGGTGCTGACCACCGTCCAAGTGATCGCCGCCAGCAGCACCACCGCGCCGAAGTAGAACGCATAGCGCACAGTGTCGGGCACTTCCCCGGCGGCCGCGGTGTTGGCAACGCCGAAGTGGGCCAGGATGAATGGCAGGAAGCTGGCGACGATGGCGCCCACGCCGATGAAGAAGCTCTGCATCGCGTAGCCGGCCGGACGCTGGCGTGGCGCCAGCTGGTCGCCGACAAAGGCACGGAACGGCTCCATCGATACGTTGATCGAGGCATCCAGCACCCACAGCGTGCCGGCCGCGATCCACAGCGTCGGCGAGTTCGGCATCACCAGCAGCGCCAGCGTGGTCAACACCGCACCGATCAAGAAGTACGGACGACGACGACCCCAGCGGGTCCAGGTGCGGTCGGACAGGTAGCCGATCACCGGTTGCACCAGCAGGCCGGTCAGCGGCGCGGCAATCCACAGCCCTGGTACCGCGTCGATGTCCGCACCCAGCGTCTCGAAGATGCGGCTGGCGTTGGCGTTCTGCAGGGCGAACCCGAACTGGATGCCGAGGAAGCCAAAACACATGTTCCAGATCTGCCAGAACGACAGCTGCGGTTTGGCGGGACGATTCATCGTGCACCCTCTTCCATCGCCACCGGCGCCACCGTCAGCGCCTGCACCTGGGCCTGGTTGAGCACGCCTTCGCGGCCGCCCTTGCCCCCGGTGTAGTGCGCGAAATGTTCAAGCGCGCTCATGTTGAAGCCCTCTTCAAGCGCGACCGTGCACTGCCCCTTTGGCACCGTGAATGTTGCCGAGGTCGAGTCCTGCACGGCCACGCTGTGCGGCAGCGTGACCGTGTGCCGCTGCAACGGCTGCCCCGGGCACTGCAGCACCAGCTGCTTGACCGCAGCCGTGACGCCGGTGTTGATCGGCCCGTTCGGGTTTCGATATTGCAGGCGCAGGCGAACCTGCCCGGCCTTGGCCGAGGTGAACGGCCAGCGCTGCGCACCCTTCAGCACCTGCTGCGGACCGACGCAGACCATTGGGCTGTGCAGCGATTCCAACGCGCCTTCGCGTCGGGTCAGGCTGAGGCAATGCTGCAGCCCATCGTCGCTGATCTGCACCTGGCCATTGCTGGCGACGACGGCCCTGCCGTCCTTCCATAGCGTCTGGTCAGCCGCAACCGGCACGCTCCAGCCAGTGCCTTTGCGAGTGGCCTGCGGCGCAGTCGGTGTGGCTGGCGCACGCGCGTTGGCATCCGCAGTCGTGGCAGAAAAAACGGCTACTGCCGGGGCGGCGACCAGCTCCACAGTGGTGGTCGTGCCACGCGTGGTGGTGCTGCCGGCCACCAGCAGGCCATCGCCCACGTTCTGCGGGCGCACCAGCACATAGTGCTTGCCGTTGGCTTCCAGCGTGATGCGGGGGCGCGTGCCGAACAGTTCTGGCACCAGCACCGCCGGCAGCTTGGGCTGCACGCGGCCATCGTCCTGCACGCCGAACACGCCTTCGACCACCATCGACAGATACCCGGCCACCGACCACAGCTGGCGTTCGGAGTTGACCACCGGGCCGCTCAGCGCGCCTTCCTCGACATGCACGGCCTGGCTGACCAGCTCGTAGTTCTCCATGTTGGAACCGGCCAGCGCGGCGCCCCGCATCAGCGAACGGATCTCGGCGGCGATGCGCGGCGCATCGTCCAGCTGCCGCGCCGCACGCAGCGAGTAGGCGCTGACAAACGGCCAGAGCGCACGGTTGTGGTAGATCGGCTGCTGCGCTTCCTGCGGCCAGACCACGGGGCTGCCGGCTGGCCCCATCGGGTAAGCAGCCAGTGCACGGCGCGCGCGCTCGGGCGGCAGCACCCCGGCGAGGATGCCCAGCGACAGGCCAAGCAGATCGACCTTGGCGTACGGCACCGGGTGCGCGGCTTCGCCGATGTAGCTCATGTACTGGCCGATATCCTCGCGCCAGAAGCGCGCATCGATCTGCTGCGCCAACGCATCGGCCCACGCCTTGTAGTCGGCCGCGCGGGCGTCGCCGTGCTGGCCGGCCAGGCGTTCGGCCAGGCGCAGTGCCTGGTAGTGCAGCACGTTGGTGGACAGTGCGTAGGAATCACCGATGAAGCGCACGTCCTCGCGGGTCCAGTCCGGATAGGTCTGCTCGCGCCAGTCCAGGAAGGAGGTCTCGCCACGGTACAGGCCCACCTGCGCGTCGAACACCATCGCGCGGTCCTGCGCCAGCGTGCCCTGCAGCGCCTGCCAGACCTGGTCGGCAAACGCGCGATCCTCCAGCAGATGACGTGCCGCAAGGAACCACACCACGCGATCGCTGCTGATCGGCCAGCTGCCACCGGAACCGGTGTCCTGCGCCACGAACAGGCCGGGCGTGTGCCCGTCGCGCGCCACCGACAGCTTGAACTGCAGCGACTGCCGGGTGCGTCGCGGGTCCAGCCGCGCCAGCGCCAGATCGGCGGCGAAGCTGACATCGCGGGTCCACACATAGGGCCAGCGCGCGCCGGTCTGGAAGCACTCGCACGGCACCGGCCGGCCTTCGTCGAACGCCGGATCGCGAATCGCGTCCACACGGTCCTGGTCCATCTCCTGCTGAGCCAGCGCGAACAGCGCGTCGAACAACACGCTGCCGGTCTGGCTGCGCATCGGCATCGGCGCAATGCGCACCTCACCCTTCGGCGCATGCAGCACGAAGCTGCCCTTGGCAGCGGCTTCGGCGCGCGCATGGCGGCCGTCGAATTGCAGGTCGGCCGCCTGCGCGGTCGATCCCAGCGCTGCCCCCAGGGCAGCGGTCAGGCAAATGATCTTCAGCATCGAAGCGGCGGACCGGCTTGCGCCCGTCGGCCTCCCTCCCTCTCTGCACGCGTTGTAGGTCCGCACCGTCGTTGCCGGCGGGCGGGCACGGCTCCTCCCTCAAGGTGCCTTGGCCCCATGGTAGACGCGGGGCTGTCGGCTGCGTCCAGCTGCATACGTATTCATGGCGCCACGCGGTAGCGCGCCTGCCGCGCTGGCTTATGGTCCGGGTCTGCCAACGGCGCCTTGGGAGGGGAAATGCCGATGTCACCCACTGCTGTACACGCGGTGTTCGCGCACATGCTTGGACTGGCCCTGCTGGGCCTGGCCGCGCTGGCACACGCCGCGCCACAGATCGCCAGCGTCGAATCACCGGGAAAGGTGCTCAAGGTCAGTCTGGTGTTGGACGGTGGCACCGCGCGCTATCGCGTAGAGCGCTTCGGCGAGGTCGTGGTGGAGGATTCGAAGCTGGGCTTCGCCCTGCGCGACGGCCGTCTGGACCGCGATTTCGCCCTGCTCGGGCAGCAGCAACGCAGCGTCGATGACCGCTGGGAACAGCCTTGGGGCGAACGCCGGCTCACCCGTAACCACTACAACGAGCTGACCGTGCAGCTGGCCGAGACCACCGGCAGCAAGCGCCGGCTGGATGTGGTGTTCCGCGTCTACGACGACGGCCTGGGCTTCCGCTATGTGTTCCCCGAACAGCCGAATCTGCACGAGGCGATCATCGATGATGAACTGACCGAGTTCGCCATCGCGCAGGATTCCACCGCGTGGTGGATCCCTGCCGGCGAACCGATCCACTACGAATACCTGTACCAGCGCACGCCGCTGCGTGAAGTGCCGCTAGTGCACACGCCGATGACCCTGCGCAGCCGCGATGGCCTGCATGTGGCGATCCACGAGGCGGCGCTGGTGGACTATGCCGGCATGTGGCTGCGGCGAACCGAGGGCCAGCGCCTGCGCGCGCAGCTGTCGCCCTCGGCCGAAGGCTGGAAGGTGCGCCGTGCCCTGCCCTTCGCCACGCCGTGGCGCACGCTGCAGATTGCCGACCGTGCAGGTGGCCTGGTCGAATCAGACCTCATCCTCAACCTCAACGAGCCCAATGCACTGGGCGATGTGAGCTGGGTGAAACCAGCCAAGTACCTGGGCGTGTGGTGGTCGATGCACCTGGACAACGAGAGCTGGGCGACCGGGCCGAAGCATGCGGCGACCACCGCCAAGACGAGGAAGGTGATCGACTTCGCCGCCGCACACGGCTTCCGTGGCGTGCTGGTAGAAGGCTGGAATCCGGGCTGGGACGGCATGTGGGTGGGCAATGGCTACGACTTCGATTTCACCCGCGCCACGCCGGACTTCGATATCGAAGCGCTGTCAGCGTATGGCCTGAAGAAGGGCGTGCATCTGATCGGCCACCACGAGACCGGCTGTGCCATCGAGCATTACGAGGACCAGCTGGGTGCCGCACTGGACCTGTATGCGCGGCTGGGCGTGGACCAGTTCAAGACCGGCTACGTCTGCGACGACGGCCAGGTCGACCGCCGCAATCCGGCCGGTGGCCCGCTGTGGCGCGAGTGGCACGACGGCCAGTTCATGGCCCGCCACCACCTGAAGGTGGTGCAGGAGGCCGCGCGCCGGCACCTGTCGGTGAACCCGCATGAGCCGATCAAGGACACCGGCCTGCGCCGCACCTACCCCAACTGGATCTCGCGCGAAGGCGCACGCGGCATGGAGTACAACGCCTGGGGCCAGCCGCCGAACCCGCCGGAACATGAGGTCAACCTGGTGTTCACCCGCATGCTGGCCGGGCCGATGGATTACACCCCCGGCATCCTCAGCCTGAAGGGCCGCCACGGCCAGGCCATTCCCAGCACGCTGGCACGCCAGCTGGCGCTGTACGTGGTGCTGTACAGCCCGATCCAGATGGCCGCCGACCTGCCCGAGCACTACCTGCAGCATCGCGAGGCGTTCCGCTTCATCGAGGACGTGGCGGTGGACTGGGAACAGAGCCGCGTGCTCGATGGCGAAGTGGGCGACTACGTGACGATCGTGCGCCGCGACCGCAACAGCCGTGACTGGTTCCTCGGCAGCATCACCGACGAGCATGGCCGCGTGCTGCCGGTATCACTGGGCTTCCTGGAGCCGGGCGTGCGCTACCGCGCCGAGATCTACCGCGATGGCGAGGGCGCGGATTTCCGCAGCAACCCGTTCGCGTTCAAGCGCGAGACGCGCGAGGTGACCAGCGCCGACGTGCTGACGCTGGTGCTGGCCCCGGGCGGTGGGCAGGCCATTCGTTTCACACCGCTTTGAATGCACCGGTAGTGCCGGCCGCTGGCCGGCAAGCCGGTGATCGTGATTGCCGGCCAGCGGCCGGCACTACCGCACGAGGCACCTGAAAGCGATTACACCCCTGCAGACGCCATTGAATACGTATGCAGGGTGATTCCCGCGAAGAACGCGCTGCCTACCATAGCGGCGACGACAGCGGCCACCGCGTCGCACGTCCACGGTCACGCCGGGACGTTCACGAATCGATCTGCAACATTGCCTGGGAGGGGAAAATGTTGAACCACAAGCGCAGCGCGCTGAGCATCGCGCTGGCCGTTGTCCTGGCGCCGACGCTGGCGTCGGCACAGTCCACGCAGAGCACCACCACGCCGGCCGCCACCGCCGCCACCAACCTGGATACGGTGCAGGTCACCGGCATCCGCCGCGGCATCGAGAACGCAATCGCGATCAAGCAGGACGCTACCTCGGTGGTCGAGGCGATCTCCGCCGAAGACATCGGCAAACTGCCCGACGTCAGCATCGCCGAATCCATCTCGCGCCTGCCCGGCCTGGCTGCCCAGCGCGTGGCCGGCCGTGCGCAGGTGATCAGCGTGCGTGGCCTGTCGCCCGACTTCGCCACCACCCTGCTCAATGGCCGTGAAGTGGTCAGCACCGGCGACAACCGCGGCGTCGAGTTCGACCAGTACCCGTCCGAGCTGGTCAATGGCGTAACCGTCTACAAGACCCCGGATGCCGCACTGGTCGGCCAGGGCCTGTCGGGCACCATCGACATGCAGACCGCACGCCCGCTCAGCTTCGGCGAGCGCGTGATCGCGGTCAGCGGCCGCTACCAGAAGAGCTCCCTGGGCCGCGCCGCCAACATCGACCCGTATGGCAACCGTTTCAGCGCCAGCTACATCGACCAGTTCTTCGACAACACCCTGGGCATCGCCATCGGTTATGCGCACAGCGACATGCCGATCCAGGAGAACCAGGTCGGCCTGTACGAGCCCTGGACCACCGAGCACACCGACAAGGGCGAGCGTCGCGGAATCGCGCCGGGCACCTACTTCACCGATGGCATCAAGGCGCTGCGCCGTACCGGCAACAACAAGCGCGACGGTGTGATGGCAACCATCCAGTTCCGGCCCAGCAACAGCTGGACCAGCACCTTCGATGCGTTCCACACCGAAGCCGAACAGATCGACACTGCCAACCAGTTCGAGCTGAGCCTCAGCGGCAACGGCGAAGACGGCAACGATCCCAACGCGATCCTGCCGGTGTTCAGCAATGTCGGCCGCAATGCTGATGGCAGCTTCACCGGCGGCACGATCAGCAATGCGTACCCGCTGGTGCGCGGCATGTACAACAAGCGCAAGGACAAGATCGATGCGTTCGGCTGGAACAACGAGTTCAACGTCGGTGGCGTGAGGCTGGTCGCCGACCTGAACTACTCCAAGGCGACCCGCCGCGAGATCAACCTGGAAAACAACCTGCAGCTGGTGCCGCGCCCGCAGTTCGACACGATCGGCCTGGTGGTGAACAACAGCAGCTTCTCGCAGATCACGCCGGGTCGTGACTACTCCAATCCGGACAGCCTGTTCCTGACCAACACGATCTATGGTTCCGGCTACGGCAAGGTGCCGGAGGTGGAAGATCGCTTGAAGGGCGCCAAGCTGGCGGCGACGCTGCCGGTTCCCGAGGCCATGTCCAGCTGGTTCTCGGATGTGGACGTGGGCGTGAACTATGCCGACCGTCGCAAGCAGAAGGCCCAGGCCGAAGGCAACATCCTGCTCGGCGCCCAAGGCGAATCCACCATCGCACCGGACCTGCAGTACCGCCCGGTCAACCTCGGTTTCGCCGGCATCGGCTACATCCCATCGTGGAATGTACCGGCAGCCGTCGGTCGTTACATGACCTTCAACCCGGTCGATAACCTGGACTATCTGATTCCCAAGTCGTGGACGGTCGAGGAGAAGATCACCACGGCGTGGGCACGCCTGAACATCAACACCGACATCGGCGTGGTCGGCGTGCGCGGCAACATCGGCGTGCAGATGCAGCACACCGACCAGAGCTCGGACTCGCGCTACTGGGACAGCTCGCAGCCGGCGGGCAGCAACATCCAGCCCTTCTCTGCCGGCAAGACCTACAAGGACTGGCTGCCGAGCTTGAACCTGGTGTTCATGTTCCCGCACCAGCAGACGCTGCGCTTTGCCGCCGCCAAGCAGGTGGCACGCCCGCGCGTAGACCAGATGCGTGCCGGCCTGGAATTCGGCGTGGATACCAACAATGGCCGCCCCGGTGGCAGCGGTGGCAATCCGCTGCTGGATCCGTGGCGCGCCACCGCGCTGGACCTGTCCTATGAGAAATACTTCGGCGAGAAGGCCTACGTGGCTGCGGCGATCTTCTACAAGGACCTGAAGAGCTACGTCTACACGCAATCGGTGGACAACTACGACTTCAGCGGCCTGCTCGGCAACTACGTGCCACCGCCGGGCATGACCGCACCGGTGCTGACCACCGGCACCTTCTCCACGCCGCAGAACGGCAAGGGCGGCACGTTGAAGGGGCTGGAGCTGACCGGGTCGTTCCCGCTGGAGATGCTGACCGACAGCCTGCGCGGCTTCGGCGTGCAGGCCAGCGCGACCTTCAACAAGAGCGACATCACCATCCTGGATCCGGAGAGTGCCTCCAGTGTGGGCACCGACCCGATCAGCCTGCCGGGACTGTCCAAGCGCGTGTACAACTTCACCGCCTACTACGAACGCAGCGGCTTTGAAGCACGTGTGAGCCAGCGCCGCCGTTCGGACTTCATCGGTGAGATCGGCAACTTCAACGGCAATCGCACCCTGCGTTACGTGGTGGGCGAGAACGTGACCGATGCACAGGTCAGCTACACCTTCAGCGACAGCAGCAGCCTGCGCGGGCTGACCCTGCTGCTGCAGGGCAGCAACCTGACCAACGAGCCGTACCGCACCTACGCCGGCAGCAAGGACCGCCCGCTGGAATACATCGAGTGGGGCCGCACCTACATGCTGGGCGTGAACTACAAGTTCTGACCATGACCGGGTAGTGCCGGCCGCTGGCCGGCAACACAAGGGGAGCAGGACCGGAAACCCGCTGCGCAGGCAGCGGGTTTCCTTTTGCGCGAATGCCGGCCGTCGGTCAGCAAGGCCCATCCACGCATGGCGTGGATCTACTGGTTGGGGTGTCGCTGGGTAGATCCACGCCATGCGTGGATGCCCTTCACCGGAACCCCACCCACAAAAAAGGGACGGGGCGCTTCGGCCCCGTCCCCGCAAGTACTGCCACCGGAGAAAACGGTCAGCTGCGTCGGGCGCAATACACCGCGCGCGGCGGCAGCTGGAGTTCATTGCCCTGCACCGTGCCCGCATCCGGGCCCGGCACCGCCACCTGCTGCCAGTTGCCCGGCGGCAACGGATGGCTCACCGCCTCGGCCGACAGGTTGAAGGCCAGCAGGAGGGTTTCATCTGCAAGCATACGCTCGAACAGCAGCACTGGCTCGGCACTTTCGATGAATCGGATGCTGCCATGCAGGAGCGCCGGCTGGCTATGTCGCCAGGCCAGGAACCTGCGGAACGCGGCCAGGACCGAGTCCGGGTCGCGCTCCTGCACCGCCACGGCCGCGGCCCGGTGCTCGGCCGGGATCGGCAGCCACGGCTGGCCCGTGGTGAAACCTGCCAGCGGCGCATCGGTCCACGGCAGCGGGGTGCGGCAGCCATCACGGCCCTTGAAGTTCGGCCAGAAGGTGATGCCGTACGGGTCCTGCAGGGCCTCGAACGGCACCTCGGCCTCGGCCAGGCCCAGCTCCTCACCCTGGTACAGGCAGACCGAACCGCGCAGCGAGCACAGCATCGCCACCAGCATCCTCGCCAGGCGCGGGTCGGCGGGGAGGCCGCCCCAGCGGCTGACCGCGCGCTCCACGTCGTGATTCGAAACCGCCCAGCACGGCCAGCCTTCGGTCATCGCCGCTTCCAGCCGCGAAACCGTGTCGCGGATGTAGGCCGCGCTGTAATCGTCCACCAGCAGTTCGAAGCTGTAGCCCATGTGCAGGCGGCCATCGCGGGTGTACTCGGCGGTGGTCGCCAGCGAGTCCTCCGAGGAGATCTCGCCCAGGCTGACCGCCCCCGGATACTCATCCAGCAGCGCGCGCAGGCGCTCCAGGAACGGCAGGTTCTCCGGCTGGGTGTTGTTGTAGTAGTGGTACTGGTAGGCGTACGGATTGTCCGGGCTGAAGCCGCGGCCGAAGCGCTTCTCCGCCGGTTTGGCCGGGTTGTCGCGCAGCTGCGCGTCATGGAAGCAGAAGTTGATCGCATCCAGGCGGAAGCCATCCACGCCGCGGTCCAGCCAGAAGCGCACATTGTCCAGGGTCGCCTGCTGCACGTCCGGGTGATGGAAGTTCAGGTCCGGCTGGTCGACCAGGAAATTGTGCAGGTAGTACTGCTCGCGGCGCGGCTCCCACTGCCAGGCGCAGCCGCCGAACAGCGACAGCCAGTTGTTGGGCGGCGTGCCGTCCTCGCGCGGGTCGGCCCAGACGTACCAGTCCGCCTTTGGATTGCTGCGGTCCTGGCGGCTCTCGCGGAACCAGACATGCTCGATCGAGGTGTGGCTCAGCACCTGGTCGATCATCACCTTCAGGCCCAGCCCGTGGGCCTTGGCCAGCAAGCGGTCGAAGTCATCCAGGCTGCCGAACAGCGGGTCGACATCGCGGTAGTCGGCAATGTCATAACCGAAGTCGGCCATCGGCGACTTGAAGAACGGCGAGATCCAGATCGCGTCCACGCCCAGCGCGGCGATGTGGTCCAGGCGCTGGATGATGCCCGGCAGGTCGCCCACGCCATCGCCGCTGGCATCGAGGTAGCTGCGCGGGTAGATCTGGTAGATGACGGCTCCGCGCCACCATGGATAGTGCGACATCGACAGCCCCCCTCCGGGCATGCAGGGCCCGCCGGAAACGGGCCGAAATCCTGTTCCGGCAAGCTTAGCGGCGCCCCCCTGGGCATGGCGCAACCTGCATACGTATTCACGCAGGCGCCAACGTTGGCCGGGCTGCGGACGTCGGCCCGCCCGGTTTGCGCCCGAATTCACAGGCAACGCCTATAATCAGCGATGAGCCTGAAAGCCTGATCGCATGACCATCACCGAAGACACCCGTCCCGCCCTGGGCCTGCCCCAGATCCAGTCGCTTGCCGCGGCCGACATGGCCGCCGTCGACGCCCTGATCCGGCGCCGCCTGTCCTCGGACGTCGTGCTGATCAACCAGATCGCCGACCACATCATTTCCGCCGGCGGCAAGCGCCTGCGCCCGATGCTGGTGATGCTGGCCGGCCATGCGGTCGGCCAGGCCGGCCCGGACCACCACCAGCTGGCGGCGATCATCGAGTTCATCCACACCTCCACCCTGCTGCACGACGACGTGGTGGACGAATCCAGCCTGCGCCGTGGCCGCAGCACCGCCAACGCGCTGTGGGGCAACGCGCCCAGCGTGCTGGTCGGCGACTTCCTGTACTCGCGCAGCTTCCAGCTGATGGTCGAGCTGGAGCGCATGTCGGTGATGCAGATCTTGGCCGATGCCACCAACCGCATCGCCGAGGGTGAGGTGCTGCAGCTGCTGCACGTGCACAACCCGGACACCGACGAAGCCGCCTACCTGCGCGTGATCGAGCGCAAGACCGCCGTGCTGTTCGCGGCCGGCACCCGCCTGGGCGCACTGGCCAGCGGCGTGGACGAGGCCACCCAGCAGGCCCTGTTCGACTACGGCATGCACCTGGGCTACGCGTTCCAGATCGCCGACGACGTGCTGGACTACTCGGCCAACGCCGAGGAACTGGGCAAGAACCTGGGCGACGACCTCGCCGAAGGCAAGGCCACGCTGCCACTGATCCACGCGATGGCCCACTCCGACGACGCCACCCGCGAGCGCCTGCGCACCATCGTGCAGGACGGCGATGCCTCGGCGATGCCGGAAGTGCTGGCTGCGATCCGCGCCACGGGCGGTCTGGAGTACAGCCGCGCGCGTGCCGAGGAATATGCCGAGGCCGCCGAACGCGCGCTTGATGGCCTGGGCGACAACGATGCCGTCGCCGCCCTGCGCGGCCTGGCCCGCTACGCGGTGCAGCGTTCGCATTGATGGATGCGTGCCGACCAACGGTCGGCACCTACCATCTTCCGTAGGTGCCGACCGTTGGCCGGCACGGAAACAACGGTGGGTGCCGACCGTTGGTCGGCACTACATGAAACGTTCCTCGAAGAACTCATCCAGCGCCTTCCACGCGCGCTTGGCCGCCCGTTCGTTGTACTGGCAGCCCGGCGGGCTGTTGGCGTCGCGCTCGGCGAAGCAGTGCACCGCCCCGCTGTAGTTGGTGAATTCCCAGTCGACCTTGGCAGCATTCATTTCTTTCTGGAAGCTGCCGATGTCCTCGGCAGTCACGCTCTTGTCGTCGGCACCATTGAGCACCAGCACCGACGGGTGAGTGCCACCGGCCTGCGCCGGCAGCGGCGAAGCCAGCCCACCGTGCAGGCTGACCACCCCTGCCAGCGGCGCACCGGCACGAGCCAGCTCCAGCACTGTGGTGCCGCCGAAGCAGAAGCCCACCGCACCGATCCGGCTCGCATCCAGCGGCACCTTGCCAGCCTGTGCCTTGAGCACGTTCACCGCCTCCAGCGCGCGGGCGCGCAGCAACGGCCGGTCGTTGCGCAGCTTGGTCGCCACCGGCCCTGCCTCGGCATCGGTCTTCGGCCGCACGCCCTTGCCGTACACATCGGCCACCAGCACCACGTAGTCATCGCCGGCCAGCTGCCTGGCCTTCTCGATGGCCGATTCGTTCACACCCTTCCAGTTCGGCACCATCACCAGCCCGGGGCGCTTATCGTTGTCGCCGTCGTCATAGACCAGCACGCCACTGAAGGTCGTACCCTGGTGCTTCCACTCCACCGGCTGCGCCTTCATTGCCGCCCACGCCGGCATCGCCGCCAGCCCCAGCATCACTGTCACACCGCATCGCCAACGATTCATGCGCCTGCTCCGCTGAAAAGGTGAAAAGGGGACAGAGGGGATTAAGTCGCAGAACACCCTCCCGTGTCGCATTCTGCCTTGGCGACGTGACGCAGGTGTGGTGGGATACGACTCAACTCTTTTCGACCCCAATTCTGCATGAGCCTTGTTGATCGCTTCCTCTCCGGCCTGATTCCGCGCCTGCCCGCCAAAGACGCTGCGCAGTGGGTGCATGTCCAGGGCGCCAGCGCCGATGATCTGCAGGGCTTGCGCGCACAGTGGCCTAAGGTGCCGGACAGCCTGCTGGAATTGCTGTCGCGGGTGGATGGCACGCACTTCCGCGAGTATCCCGGTGGACAGGTGTACGTGCTGATGCTTGGTTCGGATGTTGGGGACGGCGGCTATCCGTACTACCTGAGCTCGGCCTCGGACATCTTCGAGGAACAGGACGAATGGGACGACAGCATCCGATCCATCTATGAAGATTGGTTGGACGACGAGCCGGAAATTCTTGGCGATGGCATCGACGCCGATCTGCCGATGGATCGTCGCCTGTGCTTCTCGCAATGCGCGAACAATGGCGGCACCTCGAAGCTGTACCTGGATTTCAACCCGGCACCGGGCGGCACCATCGGCCAGGTGGTGCGCTATCTGCACGACCCGGACAGCTACGTAGTCATCGCGCCCAGCTTCGATGCGTATCTGCAGCAGCTGATTGATCGCGATTACGCGTTCATCCAGGACGACGATTGAAATCCAGCCGAGCGTGGGCCCGGTTCTGTAGATCCACGCCATGCGTGGATGGATGCACAGGATCCGCTGGGGTCAGAGCCCTTTCCTGCGGAAAGGGATCCGACCCCGATCAGGCAGATCAGGCGATGCCCAACCCCGGAATCGCGCTGATGCTGTCCGGATCAAACCCGGCCAGTTCCGCGAAATGACGACCACGCGCTACGTAATCGCGGTAGGCCCCAAAGCTCGGCGCACCCGGCGACAGCAGCACCACCCCACCCTGCGCCCCCAGCGCAGAACGCGCCAAGGCCATCGCCTCCGGCAGATCACCGGCGGCGTGCAGGCCAAAGCGACCGGCATCGGCCAGCGGCTGCAGCATGGCGTGGATGCGCGGGCCGTTGCTGCCCATGGTCACGATCTCCACCGGCGGCACGTCGTGGGCCATGTGCTGCATGAAATCGGTCCAGTCCAGGCCACGGTCATGCCCGCCCACCAGCAGCGCGATGCGCTGGCCGGCGAAACATTCCAGCGCGGCCAGGCTGGCGTGCGGCGTAGTGCTGATCGAATCGTTGACATAGGTCAGGCCATCGGCCGCGCCGATGCGCTGCAGGCGGTTGGGCAGCGGGCGGAAATCCTGCACCGCCGGTGCCAAGGCCACGGCATCCAGGCCCAGCGCTTCCAGCGCGGCCAGCACCGCGCACAGGTTGCCGCGGTTGTGGCGGCCCGGCAGCGGCGTGTTGCGGGTATCGAACACCGGCTGTTCGCCACGGTGCACGATGTCGCCGCGCATGTGCCAACCCTGCGGCTGGTTGAACCAGACCACCTCGCTATCGGGCAGTGACAGCGCGGCCAGGTGCGGATCGGCGGCATTGAGCACGGCAATGCGCGGCGCGGCTTCAGTCACCAGCCGCAGCTTGTCCTCGATGTAACGCTGCTCGCTGCCGTGCCAGTCCAGGTGTTCGGGGAACAGGTTCAGCACCACCGCCACCTGCGGATGGGCGCCACTACGCGCCACTTCGCCGGTCTGATAGCTGGACAGTTCCACCGCCCAGTACTCGGGCGTGGGCTGCGGATCCAGCACTTCCAGCAGCGGCAGGCCGATGTTGCCGACCAGGCCGGTGCGGTGGCCGGCCGCGCGCAGCAGGTGCGCGACCAGCGCGGTGGTGGTGCTCTTGCCCTTGGTACCGGTCACGCACACGCTGTCGTGCACGATGCCATCGGCACCCGCATGCTCGGCGAACCACAGCGCAGTGCCACCGATGAAAGTGGTGCCCTGCGCCGCCGCGGCCAGCGCGATCGGCTGGTACGGGCTGATGCCGGGCGACTTGATCACCACATCGAACGCGGCCAGTGCTTCAGCGGAAGGCTCGCCACGCACGTCCAGCACACCCTGTGTTTCCGCACGCGCGGCCTCCACTTCGGCCGCCGGGCAGAACAGGCTCAGCGGCAGCGTGGGCAGGCGCTCGCGCAGCACCGCAAACGCGGCGCGGCCTTCACGGCCCCAGCCCCACAGCGCAACGCGCTTTCCTTCAAGCTTCGAAATCTTCACGCACCCGTTCCCACAGCGCAGCCGGAACGCGGTGCTCGCCCTGCAGTTGCAGCAGCGGTGCCAGTTCCAGTTCGGCGGCATCCAGCTGCGGCTGGATCTCATTGCAGAAGCGCTTCACCAGCACGTCTTCCTTCCACTCCGGGCGCTGCGCCAGGGTCGCCATCGCCGCGCGCGATTCGCGGCCTTCGCCCACGCACTCGAACGGCTTGTGGTCCTGGAACTCCAGCAGCGCATCGAAGCCACCGGCCTGCTCGGCATCGTCCAGCAGATTGCGGCCGAAGATGCGCACCAGGCGCGTCTTGGGCATGAACGGGGCCAGCGCCAGGAACACGAAATGGCACTTCGGGCAGACGCCGCACCAGCGGTTCACCGGGCGCTCGCCGAGGATGTGGAAGTTGCGGTTGCAGCTGGAGAAATGCGCGTCGTAGAAGTCGGTCTTGGCGAACTGGCGGGCCACCGCCAGCTCCGACATCGGGCGCAGCAGCGAGTAGTACTGCAGGTCCGCAGCGACGTGCTTCTGCACATGGCTTCCGAACGCCTGCTCGAACGCCCAGCCCTTGGACCACTGGTGGTTCACTTCGCCGGTGCCCGGAATCTGGCTGCCGTAGCTGGCCGAACGCTCATTGGAGAACACCACCTGGTCCACGCCCTGCAGCAGCGCGGCCAGCACCATGATCGCCGAGTTCACCGCGGTGACCGGGATATGGCCGTTCCAGGCGCCCTGGCGGTTGAGCTCGAACAGCTCCGGCGCCAGCGCGCGGCCCAGGTTCAGCGTCGGCAGGCCGGTGCGTTCGGCGCAGGCACGGATCAGCTGCGAGCCACCGATCCAGGTCACCGTCTCGTCCACGCCGGCACGGCGCAGCGCTTCGATGCTGACCAGCGAATCCTTGCCGCCACCGATGGCCACCAGCGCGTGCGGCTGCAGGCCCAGCACCGGCGCCTGCACCGCGTCGCCCTGCACCGGCAGGCGGAAGCGCCCGCGCAGGTTCAGGCCGTTGCGGTACGCAAACTCACCCAGGCCGTTGAGGTAGACCGTCTCCACCAGCGCAGCGGTATCGGCATCGATGGTGTAGCTGTCGATGCTGACCGTCTCCGGCACGCCCGCCTTGTAGTAGCTGACACCGGCGATCAGGTGCAGCAGCTGCAGCGCGCGCTGCACGGCGGCGGTACGCGCTTCGTCCAGCACGAACGGGGCGCCCGGCACGGTGATGGTTTCCACCATCTCCGGGCCGTCATCGAAGGCGTAGACCAGCTTGGCCACGCCGGTCTCCGCGGCGAATTCGCAGCGGACGAAGCGGAAGCGGGAAACCTGGTGTTTGTCGAAAGCAGTCATGGTGTATCCGGTCAGGCACGGGCCCGCGCGATGGCGCGGGGCGTGTCGGTGGGCGGGTGCAGGGCGCGCGCGGTGGTCATTCGATCACGTCTTCGCGCGGCAGCATCCGCTGGTTGTAGGTATTGGCCATCGAATAGCCGTAGGCGCCGGCGTCGGCGATCAGCATCACATCGTCCGGCGCGGTCGACACCGGCAACTTGCGGCGCTTGCCGAACACATCGCTGGATTCGCAGATCGGGCCGACCACATCGAACGCGGCTTCGGCATAGCCGCCCTGGCGGCTGAGATTCTCGATGTCGTGCCAGGCGTCGTACAGGGCCGGGCGCATCAGCGCATTCATGCCGGCATCCAGGCCGACGCGGCGCACGCCATCCTTCTCCACCACCTGGGTGACATGGGTCAGCAACACGCCGGACTCGGCCACCAGGTAACGACCCGGCTCGATCGCCAGGCGGAATGCCGGATGCAGTGCCTTGACCTCGGCCAGGCCCTCGGCCCAGGCGTCGAGATCGAACGGCTCGTCTTCGTCGCTGTACGGAATCGGCAGGCCACCGCCGATGTCGATGGTGTGCACGCTGCCGATGCGGCGGGCGAAACCTGCCAGCTCATCGCACATCAGGCGCCAGTGCTGCGCGGTCTCCACGCCGCTGCCCAGGTGCGCATGCAGGCCGACCACGCGGCTGCCCAGGTCGGTGGCCGCGCGCACGAACTCGTCGACGCGGGCGATTGGCAGGCCGAACTTGGAGTCCTTGCCACCGGTACGGACCTTGGCATGGTGGCCTTCGCCACGGCCCAGATCCACGCGCAGCCACAGCTCGCGGTTGCGGAACAGGTCCGGCCAGCGCTGCAGTGCTTCGACGTTGTCGACGGTAACGGTCACGCCGAGCGCGAAAGCGGCTTCGTACTCGCTGCGCGGGCAGAAGCTGGGGGTGAACAGCACGCGCTTGGGCGACAGTTCCGGCAGGTGCTGGAACACGTGCTTCAGCTCGCCGTGCGAGACGCACTCCAGGCCGAAGCCCTCGGCTTCCAGCAGCTGCAGGATGGCCGGGTGGCTGTTGGCCTTGATCGCGTAGTAGCGCTGGTCGATCGGCTTGATCGCGGCCAGCGCACGGGCGCGGGCGCGCACCGTCGGCAGGTGGTAGACGTAGCGCGGCGTACCGGCATCGGCCAGCTGCAACAGGTGCGCACGCTGGCCCCGCCACCACGGCGTGCCACGCGGGCGCACGGTGCCGGCGATCTCGCGCCAGCGCGGGCCGAACACTTCGGTCTCTTCCACCGGCATCGCGCCGCTGTCGATCAGCTCGGCATGCAGGATCGGCAGCAGGCCATCGGCATCGGCTTCGTCGATGACGAAGGTCAGGTTCAGGTCGTTGGACGACTGCGAGATCATGTGCACGCGCTCGCGGCCGAAGGTGGCCCACACGTCCGACAGCTTGTGCAGCAGCGAACGCATGCCGCGGCCAACCAGGGTGATCGCCGCGCACGGCACGATCACCTTCACCTTGCAGATCTGCGACAGGTCGGCCGACAGCGCGGCCAGCACATCGGTGTTGACCAGGTTCTCGGACGGGTCCAGCGACACGGTGACGTTGGTTTCGGCCGAACCGATCAGGTCCACCGACAGGCCATGCTTCTTGAACAGGTTGAACACATCGGCCAGGAAGCCGACCTGCTGCCACATGCCGATGCCTTCCATCGACACCAGCACGATGCCGTTGCGGCGGCTGATCGCCTTTACGCCCGGCACCGGCGCAGCGCTGCCATCGATGCTGGTGCCCGGCAGTTCAGGGCGTTCGGTATCGAGGATGGCCATCGGCACGCCGGCATCGCGGCACGGCTTGATCGAGCGCGGGTGCAGCACCTTGGCGCCGGTGGTGGCGATTTCCTGCGCCTCGTAATAGTCCAGGCGGGTCAGCAGGCGCGCGTCCGGCACGTCCTTCGGGTTGGCGCTGAACATGCCCGGCACGTCGGTCCAGATCTCCACGCGGCTGGCGCCGAGCAGCGCACCGAAGTACGCCGCCGAAGTATCCGAGCCACCGCGGCCGAGGATGGCGGTGCCGCCATCGGCATGCCGCGAGATGAAACCCTGGGTGATCAGCAGGCGGGTCGGCTGCGCGCGGAAGCGCTGCATCCACTCGGCATCGGCACGCCACTGGCAGTTCACCGACAGGCGCTGCGACCAGTCGCTCTGGTTCGGCTGCGGCGGCATCGCATCCAGCCACTGGCGGGCATCCATCCAGCCCATGTCCAGGCCCGAGGCGTGCAGGTAGGCCGCGCCCAGCGTGGACGACAACAGTTCGCCCTGGCCCAGCACTTCGGCCTGCCACTGCAGCGGACGGGTGGCCGCACGCGGGTCGTCGAGCAGGCCCTGCAGCGCCGCCAGGCGTTCGACCAGCACCTCTCGGCCCAGGCCGAGTTCAACCAGGAAGGCCTCGTGGCGCTCGACCAGCGCCGCAACGCGATCACGGCTGTCCGGCGCGCCATCGGCAATCGCCGTCAGTTCGTTGGTGACCCCGGACAGCGCCGACACCACCACCAGCACGCGCGAGCCGGTCTCTTCCGCACGTTTTTTCGCCAGCTTCCCGATCGTGTCCCAGCGATGACGACGCGACACCGAGGTGCCGCCGAACTTCAGTACGATCCAACGATCGACAAGGGGGGAAGCTGACATGGATTGGCTATGTAGAATGTGGGGAAGCCGCCCTCGGGGGCGGAACCTTTGATTCTAAGCGCAATATCCCCGTAGATGGCCGTCCTCCGTTACCTGCAGCTCGATGTCTTCGCCCCCCGCCCCGGCACCGGCAACCCACTGGGCGTCATCCTGGACGCCGACGGGCTCTCCAGCCGCCAGATGCAGGCCCTGGCCGCCTGGCTGAACCTGTCCGAGACGGTGTTCTTCCTGCGCCCCAGCGCGCCCGGCGCCGACTACCACATCCGCATCTTCACCCCGACCCGCGAGCTGGCGTTTGCCGGCCACCCCAGTGTCGGCGCCGCCTGGGCGGCGGTGACCTGCGGCCTGGCGCAACCGCGCGACGGTGCCCTGCTGCAGCAATGCGCGGCGGGGTTGCTGCCGGTACGGGTGAGCGGCCCGGTCGAGGCACTGCAGATCCAGCTGGCCAGCCCAGCGGCGCGGCAACTGGACACCTGCGCGGACGCCGCGCCGAAGGAGCTGCTGGCGCTGGCTGCCAGCGGGCACGTGCCCGAACTGTGGAGCAACGGTGCGCGCTGGTGGCTGCTGCCGCTGCGCGACGCCGCCGCCGTACGCGGGCTGGCACCAGACATGGCGGCCCTGCGCGACTGGAGCCTGGCCACCGATGCTACCGGTCTGGCCGTGTTCGCCGACGAAGCCAGCAACGACCACGCCCGCGTGGTGCGCGCCTTCTGCCCCGCTGATGCGCCCGCCGTGCCCGAGGATCCGGTGACCGGCAGCGCCAATGCGTTGATCGGCGCCTGGCTGCGGCAGCGCGATGCCCTGCCGGGCCGCGAGGGCCGCTACGTGGCCAGCCAGGGCCGCGAAGTCGGTCGCGATGGCCACGTGCAGGTCGAGGTCGATGCGCAGGGCACGGTCTGGATCGGCGGCCAGGTGCAGCCGGTGATCGACGGCCAGATCAGCTGGATGTAGAGCCGAGCCCACGCTCGGCTGCTTCTTCTCACACCCCAACACAGCCGAGCATCGGCTCGGCTCTACAACGGCGCGCTAAGCTGCGCGCTACCTGATTCTGGAGTTTCCCCGATGCCCGCACGCCGTTTCCTGCAGCTGGATGTGTTCTCCCCGCGCGCCGGCGCTGGCAATCCGCTGGCCGTGGTGCTCGATGCCGAGGGGCTGGACGATGCCAGCATGCAGGCCATTGCGCGCTGGACGCGCCTGCCCGAGACCACCTTCGTGTTCCCGCCGCAGGTCGCAGGCGCCAGCTACCGGCTGCGCATGTTCAGCCCACAGAAGGAGGTTCCATTTGCAGGCCATCCCAGCGTCGGCACCGCGCATGCGGTGCTGCGGGCCGGCCTGGCCGCAGCGGTCGATGGTGTGCTGGTGCAGGACGGCATTGCCGGTGCCCTGCCGCTGCGCGTCAGCGGTGAGGGTGCGCAGCAGCGCATCGCCATCCGCACGCCGCGCGCGCAGCTGGCCGAGACCACAGAGGCCAGCGATCCTCGCCTGCGGGCCGCGCTGAAGGGCTGGCCGCTGGGCACGCTGCCGCCGGCACGCATGCAGGGCGGGCGCAGCTGGTGGGTGGTGCAGGTAGCCGATGAAGCCGCATTGCGCGCGCTGCAGCCGGACTGGGATGCGGTGGCCGCACTGGCCGAGTCCACCGACAGCATGGGCGTGTTCGCCTATGCGTTCAGCGACGGCAACGAGGGATTCGATCTGGCCGTGCGCGCCTTCGTCGGCAACGGCCGGCGCTTCGAGGACGCCGCCTCCGGCGCCGCCAACGCGGTGCTGGCGGCATGGCTGGACCTGCGCGATGCGCTGCCCCGTGGCCGCGCACCGTTCGAAGTCAGCCAGGGCCGCGAAGTCGGCCATGACGCGCGCCTGACCCTGCGGGTCGATGAAGAAGGTGAGGTCTGGTCCGGCGGCCAGGTGCAGACCGTGATTGCCGGCACCATCGATTGGTGATTGCTGCTGGAGGGTAGCGCCGGAGGCAGCGGCAGGAGCCGCTGCCAACGTCGCGCGCGACGGCCCGGAGGGTGGCGGCCAGGAAGGCCGCCACAACGCTGGCCGGCTACCACCTGGACCTCGGCATCATGCGGTTGCCGGCCAGCGGCCGGCACTACCGTGACCCTCCCGGCCCGCGATTTCTCAGCCCAGTTCGGCCTCCAGGCTGATCGGCACGGCGCTCAACGCCTTGGACACCGGGCAGTTCTGCTTGGCGTCATCGGCAATCGCACGGAACTGCGTCGCGTCGATGCCCGGCACCACCGCCTTTACCTTCAGCCTGATCTGCGAGAGCTGTGGGCCGCCTTCCAGCGACAGATCAACCTTGGCTTCGGTATCCAGCGAGGTCGGGGTAAAGCCGGCTTCGCCGAGCTTGGCCGACAGCGCCATGGTGAAACAACCGGCGTGCGCCGCAGCGATCAGCTCTTCCGGATTGGTGCCCTTTTCGTCGCCGAAACGGCTGTTGAAGCCGTAGCGGGTCTTGTCCAGCAGCCCACTCTGCGGCGTGCTCAACTGCCCCTTGCCCGACTTCAGATCGCCTTCCCAGTGCGCGGTGGCGTGTCGCGAGATTCCCATTGTGCTGCTCCTGCGTGGCGGTGATGAACGGTCACCTTCGCACGGGAGGCGTTAGCCCTGCGTCGCTCCGCCGCACGCCGCAGGTCCGCCGGAAACCGGACAACTGGTCACTTCTTCGCCAGACCGGCGCGCATTTCCCCCTTGTTTTCAGTGGTTTCGCGCATTCCACCGATGGGCCGGCGCCGGCCATCGCGCAGGCTTCCGCGCCCCCATCCCCCACCACCGGCCATGTACTGAATCGGCCTGGATATGAAAAAACATGCACTTTCCACGCTTCGGGCTATTGGCGGCGCCCGAGAGTTGCCCTACATTGCGCTTGCCGACGGGGTTCGGCGCCGACCAAACAACCAACCGTTCACGGAACAGGAAACCATGGCAAAGACCGCTAAGAAGGCTGCCCCGAAGAAGGCAGTGAAGAAAGTCGCGACGAAGGCAGCCGCCAAGCCGGCCGCTCCGAAGCCGATCAAGGAAGTGCTGACCAAGTCCGGCCTGGTTGCACACATCGCTGAAGCCTCCGGCGTCATCGCCAAGGACGTCCGCGCTGTGCTGGCCTCGCTGGAAAGCGCCGTCGCCTCCTCGGTGCACAAGAAGGGCGCTGGCTCGTTCACCCTGCCGGGCCTGCTGAAGATCACCACCGTCAATGTGCCGGCCAAGCCGAAGCGCAAGGGCATCAACCCGTTCACCAAGGAAGAGCAGTGGTTCGCTGCCAAGCCGGCCACCACCAAGCTGAAGGTGCGTCCGCTGAAGAAGCTGAAGGACGCCGCGCTGTAAGCGCGCGCCCCAACGCGGATTCCGACGGGACGGCTCTGGCCGTCCCGTTTTTTTTGTCCCAACCACGGTCCGCAACACAGCGTTGCCGGAATTCCGGGAATGCCCGTACAGGCCCGTCAGCATTGGCTGCGCCCGATCTGCTGCGGTACCGGAACGTACCGGGTGGAACACTGCGTGCAGCCCCGGCCATCGCCGCCGGGCACCGCCTTGCCTAAGGTGGGCACATCCTCCACAGCTACGGCGAGCACACCCTCATGGCCAGCCCCTCCACCCGCTACCGGATCTCGGTGACCCCCATCGAAAAGGACGGGCTGCAGTGCACCGGGCGCTGCAC
This sequence comes from Stenotrophomonas maltophilia, assembly GCF_002138415.1. Lineage (NCBI taxonomy): Bacteria > Pseudomonadati > Pseudomonadota > Gammaproteobacteria > Lysobacterales > Lysobacteraceae > Stenotrophomonas > Stenotrophomonas maltophilia. The sequence continues at coordinate 1,162,888 of NZ_CP015612.1, read as the reverse complement.
CATCGAACTGGAACATCGCGCCAGCCGCGACCTGATGCGCCTGCTGGAAGCGGCGCCGCGCACCGCTGGCATCAGCGGCGACGAGCGCGCCACCCTGGTGATCGCCACCCAGCTGCTGCGCGACATCGTGCAGCGCCACGCCGAAACCGAAGGCCATGCCCTGGCCGCCATCGCCGCGCAGGTGCTGCCGGCGCTGGATGCACTGGAACAGCTGCCCTCCTCCCGCTGATCGCGGCACAGCCGATACACTGCCTCCTTCCGTTCGCCTCGGGGAGGAGGCAGACATGCGCAGGTTCCTGATACTGATCGCACCACTGGTGCTGCTGGCCTGTTCCCGGCCGCCATCGCAATCCGATCCAGCGGATGCCGCACCGTCAGCAACGGCCGAGGTGGCTGCCCACACCAAGGCGCGGACCGCCGCAGAAGGCGATGCACCGGCCGTGCAGGCCATCGATGTCGACCCCCTGTTTGCCGCCGTCGCGGCCGAGGCCGAGCTGCCGGCGGGAATGCTCAATGCCTATGTCATGGCCCTGCTCAATCGCGATCACAAGGCCGTCGACGCCGCGTGGACCTTCCCGCCCAGCGATGCACGACGCGCCGACGATGCCGCATTGCGCCAGCTCACGGACGTGCGCAGCCTGCGCCTGACCAGTGAACTGCCGATCGCGCGCGACGGTCACCAGCCGCCGCAGCTGCTGGAGGTTCCGGTGCAGATCCGCGCGGTGACCGCTGAGGGCACATTCCGCTTCGGTGGCTGGTACCGCGTGCAACCCAGTAGTGATGGTCGCGCCTGGCAGATCCAGTCGGCGCAACTGCGGCCAACGCTGGACTGAACCGTTGCAGCGGCATGCACGCACGATTCAGCCGGCATGGCTACTCTTTGATTCGTCCATTCATACCCACCGGTCACCGCCATGCGCCTGCGTTCCCTGATGACCCGCCTCGCCGCCTCCACCGTGCTGATCGCTGCTGCGATCGGCGCCCAGGCCGCCCCTTCCATCTCCGGCCGCGAACTGTCGGTGGGGGCCAGCGACGTGCAGCAGTACCTCGATGGCAGTTTCCCTCGCACCCAGGATGCCCTCGGCGGCCTGATCGCCCTGACCATGAGCCATCCGCAGCTGAGCCTTCCGGCCGGCGAGCGGCTGAACCTGGGCATGGATGTTGCTTTGGCCACCGCCGGCGGCAACCCCGCCAAACTGGGAACGGTGAAGCTCAGCAGCGGCCTGCGCTATGACGCGCAGACCCAGGGCTTCCACCTGCAGCAGCCCAGCGTGGATGACTTCACCCCGGCCAACCAGGGCGGTCGCCTCGATTCGCGCACCCGCGGCCTGCTCAATGCCTGGCTGAGCGACTACGCCCAGCGCGAACCGATCTACAAGCTGGACCCGGCCGTGGCCGGCCTGCTCGGCGCCCTGCAGGTACAGTCGGCACAGGTGAAGAACGGCAAGCTGGTGGTCACCTTCAACCAGAACCTGGGCAACCTGGTGCCGGCAGGCGTGCTGGGCAAATGAAGGTAGTGCCGGCCGCTGGCCGGCACTATCGGCAGAACATCACGCGGCCAGTGCTTTGACCACCGCCTCACTGAAGGCTGGGATGTCGTCCGGCTTGCGGCTGGTGATCAGGTTGCCATCGACCACGACCTCGGTGTCGCGCCATTTGCCACCTGCGTTGGACAGATCCTGCTGCAGGGACGGCCAGGACGTGACCTCGCGTCCCTCAGCCAGGCCGCTGTTGATCAGCAGCCACGGGCCATGACAGATCGCCGCCACAGGCTTGCCGGCTGCATTCACTGAACGGATGAAGGCCAGTACGGCATCATCGGTGCGCAGCGTGTCCGGATTGATGACCCCTCCGGGTAGAACCACGGCATCGAAGCGTGCAGGATCAGCCTCATCCAACGGAATATCCACTGCGACGGCGTCGCCCCAGTTCTTCTCCTTCCAACCCTTGATCGTCGCTTCCTTTGCGGGCGAGACCACGCTGACGCGCGCCCCTTCCGCTTCCAGCAACCGCTTGGGTTCGGTCAGCTCGGACTGTTCGAAGCCGTGGGTGGCAAGGATGGCAATCTGCTTGCCCTTCAATCGCTCTGCCATGGATGCACTCCGGTTGGGGGGAGCCCACAGAGTGGAAGAACGGCCCTTGCGCGGCGGTGACCCTGTCGTGCACGGAAGGTGGAGAGCCTCCACGTAGTGCCGGCCAGCGGCCGGCACTACGCGCTGCGGATCAGCGCTTGGGCTGCAGCATGGTGCCGGTGCACTTGGGCGAGCCGCAGCGGCACTCCCAGATCTTCTTCAGCTTGGCGGTGTGGCGCTCGGCCAGGGTGATGCCGTAGTTGTAGGTCAGCTCTTCGCCGGCCTTGATGTCACGCAGTGCCTCGATGAACACCTTGTCGCCACGGCTGTCGCCGTCCTCGTCTTCCTCGATCACTGCCTCGCAGTTCGGATCGCAGCTGTGGTTGATCCAGCGCGCGTCATTGCCCTTGTAGTTGGCATCGATCACCCAGTCGTCGTTGAGGGTGAACAGGAAGGTATGGCCACTTTCGACGTCGCCGCTGTCATCGGCATCAACGTCGCCGTGGCTGCGCAGCAGGCCCTTGTACTGGATCACGCGCTCGCCCTGCTTGATCGGGGCCACGGAAAAAACACCGTTGCCGTGGATGGCGGACTTGCGGGCTTGGATCTTCTTGGGCATCGGCAAGGGAGGTCTGCAGCGAAAGGAACGTTGATTCTCGCCCATTCCGGGTGATTGCGAAAATCACCCCGTTGGCGCAGCATTGCGCCCTGGCAACGGCCCCGGTGTGTCCTCCCGGCCCGGCCCCAGCGCCGGCTGAATGCCCGGGTTGGATGGCGGCGAATAAAAGCGTACAATTTCAGTCCGCTTTAAGAACCACTCGCATCCCCATGTTGCGCGTCACCAAACTCACCGATTACGCCACCGTCGTACTGACTGTGCTCGCCGCCCGTCCGGGCGAGGTGCTCAGTGCCACCGAGCTGGCCGAATTCACCGGTCTGGAGCCGCCCACCGTCAGCAAGGTGCTCAAGCCGCTGGCCCAGGCCGGCCTGGTTGAAGGCCTGCGCGGCGTCCGTGGCGGCTACCGTCTGACCCGCCCGGCCATCGAGATCTCGCTGTTCGAAGTGGTCGAAGCGATGGAAGGGCCGCTGGCCCTGACCGAATGCAGCCACGACCACCACCAGTGCGGCATGGCGCCCAAGTGTGGCGCGCGCAGCAGCTGGCGGCTGATCAACGACGTGGTTTCCGAGGCCCTGCGCGATGTCACCCTCGCCCAGATCCTGCCCCCTCTCCCCCTTGCCGATGACGAACAGCGCCGCACCATCGCTGTCGACGTCGTCTCCTGATCCGTAGGCAGCCCCCCATGGCCACCGAAACCATCGAAAACGTCGCCCACGACGACACCCCCAACCGCGAGATCCACGAGCAGCTCGGCCGCAAGTATTCGGCCGGCTTCATCACCGAGATCGAATCGGACTCCCTGCCGCCGGGCCTGGACGAGGACACCATCCGTGCCCTGTCGGCCAAGAAGGAAGAGCCGGAGTGGATGACACAGTGGCGCCTGGACGCCTACCGTCATTTCCTGACCATGCCGATGCCGGACTGGGCCAAGCTGGAGATCGCCCCGATCGACCTGCAGGCGCTCAGCTACTACTCCGCGCCGAAGGGCCCGAAGTACGCCTCGCTGGATGACGTGCCGAAGGAACTGCTGGATACCTACGACAAGCTGGGCGTGCCGCTGCACGAGCGCGCCAAGCTGGCCGGCGTGGCGGTGGACGCGGTGTTCGACTCGGTGTCCGTCGGCACCACCTTCCGCAAGGAACTGGCCGAGAAGGGCATCATCTTCTGCTCGATGTCCGAGGCCATCAAGGAGCACCCGGAGCTGGTGCGCCAGTACCTGGGCACCGTGGTGCCGGTGGGTGACAACTACTTCGCCGCGCTCAATTCGGCGGTGTTTTCCGATGGCAGCTTCGTGTTCATTCCCAAGGGCGTGCGCTGCCCGATGGAACTGAGCACCTACTTCCGCATCAACGCCGGTCACACCGGCCAGTTCGAGCGCACCCTGATCGTGTGTGAGGACAAGGCCTACGTGTCCTACCTGGAAGGCTGCACCGCGCCGATGCGCGACGAGAACCAGCTGCACGCCGCAGTGGTCGAGCTGGTCGCGCTGGAAGATGCGGAGATCAAGTACTCCACCGTGCAGAACTGGTACCCGGGCGACGAGAACGGCGTCGGCGGCATCTACAACTTCGTCACCAAGCGTGCCGAGTGCCGTGGCGCGCGCAGCAAGGTCACCTGGACCCAGGTCGAGACCGGCTCGGCGATCACCTGGAAGTACCCGTCCTGCGTGCTGCTGGGCGACGACTCGGTGGGTGAGTTCCACTCCGTGGCCCTGACCCATCACCGCCAGCAGGCCGACACCGGCACCAAGATGATCCACGTCGGCAAGCGCACCAAGAGCAAGATCGTCAGCAAGGGCATCAGTGCCGGCCGTGGCCAGAACACCTACCGCGGCCTGGTGCGTGTGGACCGCAACGCCGACGGCGCGCGCAACTACACCCAGTGCGATTCGCTGCTGATCGGCAAGCAGTGCGGCGCGCACACCTTCCCCTACATCGAAGTGAAGAACCCGGGCGCCACCGTCGAGCACGAGGCCACCACCTCCAAGATCTCCGACGACCAGCTGTTCTACTGCCGCGCCCGTGGCATCAGCCAGGAAGACGCGGTGTCGATGATCGTCGACGGCTTCTGCAAGCAGGTGTTCCGCGAACTGCCGATGGAGTTCGCGGTGGAAGCCAAGAAGCTGCTGGAAGTCTCGCTGGAAGGTTCGGTGGGCTGACCGCCCGCCCCTGCCCCTCGCAAACGCATTCTCTTTACCGGCGGGCCGCGGCCCGCCCCACGGAAACCCCCACCATGCTGAAGATCGAAAACCTCCACGCCCGCATCGGCGACAAGGAAATCCTCAAGGGCCTGTCGCTGGACGTCCAGCCGGGCCAGGTGCACGCCATCATGGGCCCGAACGGCGCCGGCAAGTCCACCCTGGGCAATGTCCTGGCCGGCCGCGACGGCTATGACGTGACTGAAGGCAGCGTGCAATTCGACGGCGTCGACCTGCTGGAGCAGGACCCGGAAGCGCGTGCCGCCGCCGGCCTGTTCCTGGCGTTCCAGTACCCGGTGGAAATCCCGGGCGTGAACAACACCTACTTCCTGCGCGCGGCACTGAACGCCCAGCGCAAGGCACGCGGCGAGGAAGAACTCGATTCCATGCAGTTCCTCAAGCTGGTGCGCCAGAAGCTGGCCGTGCTGCACCTGAAGGACGAACTGCTGCACCGTGGCGTCAACGAAGGCTTCTCCGGCGGCGAGAAGAAGCGCAACGAGATCTTCCAGCTGGCCGTGCTGGAACCGAAGCTGGCGATCCTGGACGAGACCGACTCGGGCCTGGACATCGACGCGCTGAAGAGCGTGGCCGACGGCGTCAACGCACTGCGCGCCGCCGACCGCTCGTTCCTGGTCATCACCCACTACCAGCGCCTGCTGGACTACATCAAGCCGGACGTGGTGCACGTGCTGGCCGATGGCCGCATCGTCAAGAGTGGCGGCCCGGAGCTGGCGCTGGAACTGGAAGCGCACGGCTATGATTTCCTGAAGGACCGGGTCGTGCCCGAGGCGGCGGTCTGATGAGCGCCCTGCTTGATTCGATGGCCCAAGCCTTCTGCGGCAGCGACGCGCGCCGCGAAGTGCTGGATGCGGCCCTGCGCGACGGTCTGCCGGCCGCCCGCAACGAAGCCTGGAAGTACACCTCGCTGCGCCAGCTTGAACGCCGTGCGTTCGCTGCGGCACCGCTGCAGGGCCCGGCGCTGGACGCCACGCTGCTGGACGACATCCCGGCGCCGCGCCTGGTGTTCGTCAACGGTCGCCTGGATGCCGCGCTGAGCGACGTGCAGGCGCTGCCGGACGGCGTGCAACTGCAGCCGCTGTCGGCCGCACTGGCCTCCGGCGAAGACGCCGTGCGTTTCCTTGGCCGCCGCTACGAGCGCAGCGAGGAGATCTTCGCCCGCCTGAATGCCGCGCTGGCCGATGAAGGCGTGGTGCTGCGCGTAGATGAAGGCGTACAGGTCGAAGTGCCGCTGCAGCTGGTGTTCGCCAGCGTGGCCGGCGATACCGACCTGGCCTGGCATCACCGCCACCTGATCGAACTGCGTGCCGGCGCCAGCCTCGGCGTGGTCGAGCACCGCTTCAGCGTGGGTGACTCCGCCCACTTGGACAACACCGTACTGCATGCCCACGTCGCCCGTGATGGCGTGCTCAAGCATGCCCGCGTGCAGGCCGGCAGCGCGCGCCAGACCAGCTTCCTGCGCACCGACGCCGTGCTGGCCCGCGGCGCGCAGTACCACCGCGTCGACCTGGAACTGGGCGCAGCGCTCAGCCGCCATGAACTGAACGTGCGCCTGGAAGGCGACAATGCGCAACTGACCGCCAACGGCGTGCTGCTTGGCAATGGCCGCCGCCACATCGAAACCCGCCTGGGCATCGACCACATCGCGCGCGATACCAGCTGCGAACTGCTGTGGCGTGGCGTCGCCGCCAACCGCAGCCGCGTGGTGTTCCATGGTGGCATCCAGATCCGCGAAGGCGCCGATGGCACCGACGCGAACCTGTCCAACAAGAACCTGCTGCTGTCGGCCGATGCCGAGATCGACACCCAGCCCACGCTGGTGATCGACGCCGATGAAGTGAAGGCCGCGCACGGTGCGACCGTCGGCCAGCTCGATGCCAACGCGCTGTTCTACCTGCGCTCGCGCGGCCTGCCGCAGGCACAGGCGCAGGCGCTGCTCAGCGCCGCGTTCTGCCACGAGCCGCTGAAGATCCTGCCGGACGCGCTGCGTGCGCAGCTGGCACGCCGTCTGGACAAGGCGCTGGCCGAGGCGGGTGTGGCATGAACCTGTCCACGCCGCGCCCGATCGAAGAACGCACCGGCGCTCCCGACTGGGACCGCGTCCGCCTCGACTTCCCGCTGTTGATGCGTGAAGTGCACGGCAAGCCGCTGGTCTATTTCGACAATGCCAATACCGGCCAGAAGCCGGTGCAGGTGATCGGCGCGGTGGACGAGTTCTACCGCCGCTACAACGCCAACGTCAGCCGCGCGGTGCATGCACTGGGCAGCGAAGCCACCGATGCCTACGAAGGCGCACGCAACAAGCTGGCGCGCTTCCTCAACGTGCGCCCCAGTGACCTGGTGCTGTGCAGTGGCACAACCTTCGCCATCAACCTGGTGGCGTACTCGTGGGCACTGCCACGGCTGAAGGCCGGTGACGTGATCCTGATCACGCGCATGGAGCATCACGCCAACATCGTGCCGTGGCAGCTGGTTGCGCAGCGCACCGGCGCGACCATCCGCGTGGCCGAGATCACCCCCGATGGTGCGCTGGACCTGGACGCGCTGCGCGCGGCGATGACCCCCGAGGTCAAGCTGCTCGCCGTCACCCACGTGTCCAACGTGCTGGGCACGGTCAATCCGGTGCGCGAGATCTGCCGTGAAGCGCGCAAGCGCGGCATCATCACAGTGGTCGACGGCTCGCAGGCGGTGCCGCACCGCAAGGTCGACGTCGCTGCGATCGGCTGCGACTTCTACGCCATCACCGGCCACAAGATGTGCGGACCGACCGGTACCGGCGCACTGTGGGCCCGTCGCGAGCACCTGGACGCGATGCCGCCGTTCCTGGGCGGCGGCGAGATGATCAAGGAAGTCAGCTTCGACGGCACCGTGTTCAACGATGCCCCGCACAAGTTCGAAGCCGGCACCCCGAACATCGCCGGTTTCATCGGCCTGGGCGTGGCTGCCGACTACCTGCAGCAGCTCGGCCAGGAGAACGTGGAAGCACGCGAAGCCGAACTGCTGGCGCACTTCACCGAAGAGCTGCGCCGCGTCGACGGCCTGCGCATCATCGGTGAAGCGCCGGAGAAGGCCGCCGTGGTCTCGTTCCTGATCGACGGCGCACATGCCCATGACCTGGCCACCCTGCTCGACCTGGAAGGCGTGGCCGTGCGCTCAGGCCAGCACTGCGCGCACCCGCTGCTGCAGTACTTCGGCGTCGCCGCCACCTGCCGTGCCTCGCTGGCGTTCTACAACACGCACGCCGAGATCGAGCGGTTCATGGCCGCGCTGACCAAGGTACGCAAGCTGCTGGGGTGAGCCCGCAGACCGGGGTCAGATCCCTTTCGCCCCGCGAAAGGGCTCTGACCCCATCAACGTTGCCGCCATCCGTCGCTGCGATTGCACCGCCTTCCGTATCGAAGAGAGATCCTGCGCAGGGATGCCCTGCTCGATGAACTCGGCGTAGCACCTGCGCCGCTCATCGACATCGGTGGCAATCAACTCAAAGGCCGGATGCGGCACGAGCAATGCATTCACCCTGCCCTGCGCATTCGCGCGATAGCTCGACCAGCGATAGTCACCTGGATGCGCCATCTTCCCCGCCCGGACCGGGTTGAGCTCGATGTAGCGCTGGCAGGCCAGCAGATAGCGATCCGTATCCACCAGCGTGGAGTGGAAGCGGCCTTCCCATAACGTGCCGGTGCGGCCCTGCCGATCATTCACCCGACGTATGTAGGTCCGGCTCACCGCCTGCATCATCCGTGACAGCCCGCCGCAGACATCAGGTGTTGCCAGAAGATGGACGTGATTGTCCATAAGCACATAAGCGTGAACCCGGCAGTGCTGCTGGTCTGCGTGATGACACAGCAGACGCAGGTAGGCCACGCGGTCGTCATCCATGAAGAACACGGGCTGGCGATTGTTGCCACGTTGAACGGCATGTTGCGGGTATCCGGGCGCATCGATCCTTCGGGGGCGTGGCATGAGCGTTTCCTGGGGCTGAGGAGTCAGAGCCCTTTGCTGCACAAAGGGATCTGACCCCGAGCATCTGCCAATTCCGCACCTGTGCCAGTCGGTCCATGGCCTGCCGTTGGGTCAGTAGACGTCGGGGTCAGATCCCTATCGCTTTGCGAAAGGGATCTGACCCCTCCCCCAGACCCCTCCCCCATTTGCGCCCGCCCCCACCCCACCTAGAATGTGTCCATGACCACCCTGACCTACCGGGCCGCCACGCCGGCCGACATCCCCGCCTTGATCGCCCTGGTCACCTCGGCTTACCGTGGTGACGCCAGCCGCGTTGGCTGGACCACTGAAGCCGACCTGCTGGACGGCGCCCGCATCGATGCCGAAGGCATCCAGGCCGACCTGGACCGCCCGCGCTCCACCATCCTGCTGGCCGAGCGCGGGGACCAGCTGGTGGCCTGCGCCCACGTTGCCGATGTCGATGGCAAGGGCTACTTCGGCATGTTCTCGGTCGACCCGGCCCAACAGGGCGGCGGTGTCGGCAAGCAGATGATGGAGGCTGCCGAAGCGCATGCCGCGCGCGAATGGAGCGTGCCGGTGATGCAGATGACGGTGATCGACGTGCGCGACGAGCTGATCGCCTTCTATGAACGCCGCGGCTACCAGCGCACCGGCATCAAGAAGCCGTTCCCGTATGGCGACGAACGCTTCGGTATTCCCAAGCGCGACGACCTGCGCTTCGAGATCCTGGAAAAGCCGCTGGCCGGAGCCGCCGCGTGAGCGAGGCCTGGACCTTTGTCTGTGCCGGCACCGAGCTGTTGCCGGGTGAAATGAAGAGTGTGTTCGACGAGGTGACCGGCACGCCGATCGTGGTGTTCAACCTCGACGGCGAGCTGTACGCCCTGGAAGACCAGTGCACGCATGAGGAGTTCGAGCTGTCCTCGGGTGAGTTCAATACCGGCGAAGGCAGCGTGGAGTGCGTGCTGCACGGGGCGCGCTTCGACGTGCGAGACGGCCGCGCCCTGTGCGCCCCGGCCTACAGTCCTGTGCCCAAGTTTCCGGTGAAGCGGGAGCACGACGCGATCTGGACCCGCGACGACCGGGATTGAGGCGGTGTTCGGCCCGGAGGAATCAGCCACGGGCCGTCCCGCGAGAGAGCATCCACCCATGGGGTGGCTCTACCAGAAGGCCGTGAGGGCCTTCCCAGGCCACTTCAGGGCCGCCCCGGCGACGCGCCACGCCCCGCATATGCGAATCATTATCGTTGATGTTATTCTACGTAACATCTTCGTAACGACTCCGCCTCCGCGCCTTGGCTTCGCCCGCGCCCGCCGCCACGCTGTGCCAGCTTGCCCGTCAAGGGTGGCCGCTGCTCGTGGCCGCACTGCTGACGCTGCTGCTGGGCTGGTCGGCACTGCACGAAGGACGCGGCAGCAACCCGGCCACCCACGGCTGGCAGGCACACGCTGAAGATCTGCAGGTCATGCCGATGCCGGCCCCGCCGGCGGACGAGTGCCCGCACCATGCCGCGCCAGCACCCGAGCCGCCGCTGGATGGCGAGGGTGCCACGCCCTGTACCGGACTGCCCCCCCCGCGCGCCGCCCTGGTCGCGCATGTTCCGCTGTGGCGTTCCGACGCTCTGCGCTGGCAGCTGCGTGATCCCGCACTGCGGTTGAACCCCGGCCACGCTCCGCCCGCACCGCACGCCAGCTGAGGCGCCCTGCGGCCGTTGCCGTGCGCCTGATTGCGTTTCCTGCCAGCCGAGCATCGGCTCGGCTCTACAGAAGAAGCTTTCTACGTGCCGTCGCGCTGTCCGCGCTTCGGCCCTCGCCCTTTCCTGATCCAAGCCACCGCCACCCAGACCATGACCCACATCACGTCCCGCAAGCACGCCCCGCGCGTTTCCCTGCTCGCTACCGCCACCTTGGCCGCCGGCTTCGCACCGCTGGTCGCACAGGCCGCCGACAGCGCCGATGCCAGCTCCCGCAAGGCCACCGACCTGGACAAGGTGCAGGTGCGCGGCAGCTGGTTCAATCCGTCCTCGCCGAAGTTCACCGCCGAGCTGCTGGACACCCCGAAGTCGGTGTCGATCGTGTCGGAGAAGCTGATCGCCGAGACCGGTGCGACCAACCTGCAGGATGCGCTGCGCATGGTGCCGGGCATCACCTTCGGCGCCGGCGAAGGCGGCAACCCGACCGGCGACCGCCCCTTCATCCGCGGCTTCGATTCGCAGAGCAACATCTTCGTCGACGGCCTGCGCGATGTCGGCTCGCAGACCCGCGAGATCTTCGACCTGGAGCAGGTGGAAGTGGTCAAGGGCCCGAGCTCGGCCTACGGCGGCCGTGACTCCGGTGGTGGCAGCCTGAACCTGGTGAGCAAGACGCCGAAGCTGAAGAACGAAACCAGCGCCAGCATGGGCATCGGCACCGACAGCTACGCACGCGGCACCGTGGACGCCAACTACGTGCTGGGCGATGGCATCGCTGCCCGCCTGAACCTGATGAAGCACGAGTCGGACATCGCCGGCCGTGACGCTGCCAATGTCAGCCGTTGGGGCATCGCGCCGTCGATCGCGTTCGGCCTGAACGGCCCGGCGCAGCTGATCGCCAGCCACTACCACATGCAGAGCGATGATCTGCCGGACGCGGGTGGCTTCCCGTACAACAACCCGTTCACCAGCGGCCCTAACGTGGCCAAGAATGGCGATGGCCGCCCGATGGTGCCGGACCGCAACAACTACTACGGCCTGGTCGACCGTGACTTCCAGCGTACCCGCGCCGACATCAGCACCCTGGACGCCAGCTACGATTTCGGCGGCCACAAGCTGCGCAACATCGCGCGCCTGGGCAACACCAGCAACGACTACCTGTGGACCCAGCCCGACGACAGCAAGGGCAACCCGAACAATTACGGCACCTTGTGGCGCCGCACCAACAGCCGCGCCGTCGACGTCAAGAGCTTCGCTGATCAGCTCGGCCTGACCGGCGCCTTCCAGACCGGCGCACTGAAGCACAGCTACAGCGCCGGCGTGGAATACAGCGACGAGAAGATGACCCGCGGCAGCTACCTGATGACGCCGGGCACCGCCAATCCGCTGGAAACTGCCGCCAACAGCTCCGTGTGCCGCGTGTCCGGCGCCGCCACCAACTACAACTGCACCGACTTCAACAATCCGAATCCGAACGATCCGTGGGCTGCCGGTCAGATCGTCTATCGCAGCAACAAGGCGCTGGACGTTGAACAGCGCACCAAGACCAAGTCCGCCTATCTGTTCGACACCATCGAGCTCAATGCACAGTGGAGCTTCAACGTCGGCCTGCGTTATGACGATTACAGCACTACGCTGACCACGCCGGTGCTCAACGCAGCGCCGACCCGCCTGCGCAACGATAACGACTTCGTGAACTACCAGGCCGGCGTCGTGTTCAAGCCGGCGGCCAACGGCAGCATTTACCTGTCGTGGGGCACCTCCTCGACCCCGCCGGGCATGGATGGTGGCGATGGCTCCGACGGCCTGACCGGGCTGGTGGCCGACCTCAAGCCGCAGGATACGAAGAACCTCGAACTCGGCACCAAGTGGGACCTGCTGGACAACCGCCTGAACCTGACCGCAGCGATCTTCCACACCGTGATGAACAATGCACGTGTGACCATCGACAACGGCACCAGCCAGAATGCTGGCAAGAAGGAAATCAACGGCTTCGAACTGGGCTTCAATGGCCAGTTGACCGATGCCTGGAGCCTGTACGGCGGCTACACCTACCTGGACTCGGAACTGAAGGACAACGGCTTCGTCTGCGCCGTGTCCGGCCGCACCTGCCCGTCCAACGTCTACGTGCCGTCGCCGAACAACGGCAACGTGTTCCCGAACACCGCCAAGCACAGCGCCAACCTGTGGACCACCTACCGCTTCCCGATCGGCCTGACCATCGGCGCCGGTGCGTTCTACTCGGACAAGCAGTACGGTGATGTGGCCAACACCAAGTGGATCCCGAGCTACACCCGCTTCGACGCGATGGCCAGCTACGCGATCCAGGACAACATCAGCCTGCAGCTCAACGTGCAGAACCTGACCGACAAGACCTACTTCACCAAGGCCTATGCCTCGCACTACGCGAGCATCGCCCCGGGTCGCTCGGCCACCCTGGCACTGAACGTGAAGTTCTGATGTAACTCCGCTCCACCACGGCGGCAGGGTCTCCTGCCGCCGTTTTTGTTTCCGGCGATACTCACCCCATGGTTACCCGCACTCCCATCGACAGCGACGCCCTGGCCGAGCTGCTGCAGCATGATCCGCAGGCCGCGTTCGCACGCGTGCGCGACGCCGCGCAGGCTGGACAGGTCGAGGCACAACTGCTGCTCGCGCAGATGCACATGGAAGGCAAAGGCACCGCACAGGACGCCTCGGCGGCACTGCTCTGGTACGAAACCGCCGCCAACAACGGCGCACCGATGGCGATGAACATGCTTGGCCGCTGCCATGAGCTGGGCCACGGCACCGCGGCCAACCCGACGCTAGCGGCAGTGTGGTACCGGCGCGCGGCCGACACGGGGCTGGACTGGGGCCTCTACAACCTGGCCAACCTGCTGGCCACCGGCCGCGGCGTGACCCAGGACCGCGCGCAGGCACTGGCCCTGTACACCCGTGCCGCGCACCTGGGCCACGCCAAATCGATGAACCTGCTGGCCCGCCACCTCGAAGACGGGCTGGATACTGCACCCGATCCGCAGGCGGCGCTCGCCTGGTACCAGCGCGCCGCCGAAGCCGGTGATTTCCGCGGCCAGGCCAACTACGCCTCGATCCTGCTGCAGGCCGGCCAGGTCGAGCAAGCCGTGCATTGGCTGCGGCTCGCTCTGGCGCACGGCAGCCCGGCGTTCATGGCGCACATCGTGCCGGAGCTGGCCGCGTCGCCGCATCCACAGGTGCGCGCCCTGGTCGCACCGCCGTCCCTCTGAGGAGTCCCGCATGCTGCTGCACATCCCCGACATTCTCAGCGCCGACCAGGTGGCCGATTTCCGTCGCCGCCTCGACGCCGCCGACTGGACCGATGGCCGCGAAACCGTGGGCCACCTGGGCGCACAGGCCAAGCACAACCAGCAGCTGCCCGAGGCCTCGCCGCTGCGCCGCGAACTGGGCGAGATCATCCTCGTCGCGCTGGCCCGGCACCCGCTGTTCTTCAGCGCGGCGCTGCCACTGAAATACCTGCCGCCGCGTTTCAACCGCTACAGCGGTGGGGGCACCTATGGCTTCCATGTCGATGGCGCGGTGATGAACCTGGCCAACGGCGAGCAACTGCGCTCGGATATCTCCTGCACCCTGTTCCTGTCCGCGCCCGAGGAGTACGAGGGCGGCGAGCTGATCATCAGCGATACCTACGGCGAGCACGAGGTAAAGCTGCCGGCCGGCGACCTGATCGTGTATCCGTCCAGCAGCCTGCACCAGGTGCGGCCGGTCACCCGCGGCGCGCGCGTTGCCTCGTTCTTCTGGGTGCAGAGCATGATCCGCGACGACGTGCAGCGGCGCCTGCTGTGGGAAATGGATGGCTCGATCGAGCGCCTGCGGCAGACCGGCGGCGACGCCGAGGCGGTGCTGCAGCTGACCGGCGTGTACCACAACCTGCTGCGGCGCTGGAGCGAAGTCTGAGCCCCACCTGGCCGGCCTGCGACATTTTGGCAATCATTCTCATTTGCAACGGTTAACAGCTCTCATTACAATCACGCCCCGTTGATGCCGGCCGCTGCCGGCAGACCTTTGGGGACCCCGCTTGCTGCGCCCGCTTCGCCCTCGTCCACTCATCCATCGCAAGATGGGCACCGCCATGCGCGGCCAGCGTCCTGCGCTGGCCAGCCTGCTGGCGTGGGTGGCGATGCTGGCCTTGCTGCTGGGCACCCTGCCGTTGCTGCCGCACGCCCAGGCCGGAATGGCCGTGCAGATGCCGCTGGAAGAACGCGGTGGCGAAGGCCCCCTGCAGGAAGAGGCACCGGCCAAGCTGCGCCGCTGCGCGTCCGCTCCGGTGAAGTCGGCCGAGAAGGCACGTCCGTCACTGCTGCTGGCGAGCCAATGGCTGCGCACTGAGCTGGAACTCGTACCCGCCACGCCGGCCATGCCCGGCGTGCGCCCGGACTGGCCGCTGGCCGCTCCGGACACGCCCTGGGCCAATGCGCCCGGGCGTCGCCAGCAACGCGGCCAGGCGCCGCCGCTCGCCTGATCCACGGCCCGACGTGACCGCCTGCGCGGTCGCGCCTGTACGCCGCTGCCTGCTTCATCCCTGCCGCCCCTGACCGGGCCTCCCCGTGCATGCCGCGCCGTTTGCGCCAGGCATCGCACCACCCTGCATCCTTCGAGGTAACTGCCATGGCCCAGCGCCATCGTGTCCGTTCGTCCCTGTCCCGTACCCTGCTGACCAGCGCCGTGCTGGCGGCCATGACCGCCCCTGCCCTCGCCCACGGTGACGCTTCCGGCGCACCACAGACGCTGGACAAGGTGGTGGTCACCGCCTCCGGCTTTGAGCAGAAGGTGGTCGATGCACCCGCCAGCATCAGCGTGGTCAGCCGCGAAGAACTCAGCAAGCGCCCGTACACCAATCTGGTCGACGCGCTGCGCGACGTTGAAGGCATCGACGTCGGTCTGGAGGCCAGCGACAAGAACGGCCGTGCCACCATCTCGATGCGCGGCCTGCCCTCCGAGTACACCCTGGTGCTGATCGACGGCCGCCGCCAGAGCAATGTCGGCCAGCTGTATCCGAACAACTTCGGCGGTGGCCAGTTCGCCTACCTGCCGCCGTTGGATGCCATCGAGCGCATTGAAGTGGTGCGCGGCCCGATGTCCACGTTGTACGGCTCGGATGCAATGGGCGGCGTGATCAACATCATCACCCGTCGCAACCAGGACAGCTGGCACGGCGCGCTCACCCAGGGCTTCACCGTGCAGCAGGACGATCAGTTCGGCGATGCACGCACCACCGACGTCTACCTCAGCGGCCCGCTGCTGAAGGACCGCCTCAGCCTGGCAGTACGCGGCAGCTACTACGACGCCAAGGCCTCCAATCCGGAGTGGGATGCGCTGACCCTGCCGGACGGCAGCCTGTGGGAGCGCAGCATCGGCTTCGGTGGTGGCGGCAAGTCGGTGGCCAACACCAACTGGAACACCGGCGTACGCCTGGATTTCCGCGTCAACGACGATCACGAACTGTGGCTGGACTACGACGTGTCGCGGCAGAAGTACGACAACAGCGAAGGCCAGACCGGCACGCTGGACAGCCTGGCCAGTCTCTGGCGCGTCGGCAACGCGGTCATCCCCAACCCGAACGGCAGCGGCACCGTCACCCGCCGCGTGGTGCAGCCGCGCGTGGGCTACACCGCCTACCAGCGCTACGAGCGCGACCAGTTGTCGCTGACTCACCAGGGCCGCTACAGCTTCGGCACCTGGCAGACCTCGCTGACCCACAGCAAGAGCAGCAACCTCGGCCGCTCGCTGCCGCTGACCCTGGACGAGCGCGCCAACCTGCAGACGCTGTGGAATGACGTCTGCCGTCGCACCGGTGCCGCCAACAACTGTGCGGCCGGCCGCGGCAATGCGCTGACCGCACTCAATCCCAGCGAGATGGCGCGCCTGCAGGCGTTCCTGCCGCGCCCGCTGCGCACCATGGAATTGGAAGGCTACGTGCTCGACACGATGCTCGACCTCGACTTCGGCGCGCACAAGCTGACCGTCGGCGGCCAGTACAACGACACCGACATGATCGATGGCGTGTTCGGCATGGATGGCGCCGGTTATCGCAGCAACACCAAGCAGAAGCACCGCATGTGGGCGCTGTTCGCCGAGGACAACTGGGCGTTGACCGATAGCCTCACCGCCACCTTCGGCCTGCGCTACGACGACCACAACGTGTTCGGCAGCCACGTCAGCCCGCGCGGCTACCTGGTGTGGAACGCCAGCGACGCGTGGACCTTCAAGGGCGGCGTCAGCACCGGCTACAAGACCCCGCGTCCGGACCAGCTGTTCCCGGGCATCACCGGCTTCGGTGGCCAGGGCGTGCTGCCGCTGGTGGGTTCGCCGAACCTGAAGCCTGAAACCAGCACCAACTACGAGTTGGCCGCCTACTACGAGGGCCAGCGCTGGGGCTTCAACGTGACCGGCTTCTTCAACAAATTCGAGGACAAGATCGCCAGCGGCGGCACCTTCCCCAACTGCGAAGTGGCGCCGGCCGGCAGCGGTTACTGCGTGGACATCGGCCCTGGCTGGGCGGCGCTGGGCTACAGCACCTTCACCCAGAGCGTGAACATCGACAAGGCCGAAACCCGCGGTGCCGAACTGGCCGCGCATGTCGACCTGCTCGACACCCTGCAGCTGCGCGGCAACTACACCTGGACCAAGAGCGAGCAGACCAGCGGCCCCGACAAGGGACGCCCGATCTCGGGCACCACGCCGGCAAAGCACATGGCCAACGCCAGCCTCAACTGGCAGATCAACGAAGCGATCAGCCTGTCGCTGATCGGCGAAGGCCGCTACGACCGCTATCGCGACACCCTCATCGACAGTGCCGGCGCCCGCCACGTGCGCTACTACGAGGACTACACGATCTTCCATCTCGGTGGCAGCTGGAAGGCCACGCCGTGGCTGACGGTCAACGCGCGGGTCAACAACCTGTTCGACAAGGACTTCGTTTCGCAGTCGTGCCTGCTGCTCAATCCCAGCGAGTTCAGCTGCGTGGACGACTACGCGACCAAGGACCAGCGCCGCAGCTACTGGATTTCGTTGAACGCGAAGTTCTGATCTCTGCGCCCTGCCCTGGTGGGTGCCGACCTTGGTCGGCACCGCTCCATCCACGCACCGCTCCTTCCACGCATGGCGTGAATCTGCCGTATCCCGCCGTCGATCCGGCGGTGGGATACAGAACGACACGCAATTGCGAGCTATTCTCATCAATGATGTAATGGGCAGTCCCCGTCCGCCTCGAACCGTGCCGTGAGCCGTCCTGCCTCTTCCACCGTGCAGCAGCAACAGAACCGTGGCTTCTGGCTGCGTACGCTGCACCAGTGGCACTGGATCAGCTCGGCGGTCTGCCTGATCGGCATGCTGCTGTTTGCGGTGACCGGCCTGACCCTCAACCATGCCGCGAAGATCGAGGCCAAGCCCGAGGTGCAGAACCAGCATCTGGAACTGCCGGCCGCGCTGCTGGGCCAGCTGGGCACGCGCGAGGACGGCAACGCGCCGATTCCGCGCCCGGCCCGGCAATGGCTGGACACGCAGCTGGGCATCGCCATCGGCGGGCGCCCGGCCGAGTGGTCGGCTGAAGAGATCTACCTGTCACTGCCACGCCCGGGTGGCGACGCCTGGCTGAGCATCGATCGCGCGACCGGCGCGGTGGAGTACGAATCAACCTCGCGCGGCGCGGTGTCCTACCTCAACGACCTGCACAAGGGCCGCAACGCGGGCCCAGCGTGGGGCTGGTTCCTGGACCTGTTCGCCGTGGCCTGCCTGGTGTTCTGCATCACCGGCCTGTTCCTGCTTCACCTGCATGCACGTCAGCGGCGCATGACCTGGCCGCTGGTCGGCCTCGGCCTGATGATCCCGCTGCTGATCGCCCTGCTGCTGATCCACTGACTTTCCTTCGTTTCCGGAGCCGCCCCATGCGCGTCACCCTGACCATCGCCCTCAGCGGCCTGCTGGCCACCTCGCCGGCCTATGCCACCACCCTCGACATCAACGTCGAAGTGCCCAAGCTCAACGTGGCCGAGTACCACCGCCCGTACGTGGCGGTGTGGCTGGAAGGCGCCGACCAGAAGGTCGCGGCCAACCTGTCGGTCTGGTACCAGCAGACCAGCAACAGCGAAGGCCACGGCACCAAGTGGCTGCCGGACCTGCGCCAGTGGTGGCGCAAGAGCGGCCGCACCCTGCAGGTGCCGGTGGACGGCGTGACCGGCCCGACCCGCCCGGCCGGCAAGCACGCGCTGTCGTTCAACGACAAGCAGCCGGCACTGAAGCAGCTGGCCCCGGGCAACTACACCCTGGTGGTGGAAGCGGTGCGCGAAGTCGGCGGCCGCGAACTGCTGAAGATCCCCTTCACCTGGCCGGCCACCGCCGCACAGAACGGCAAGGCACAGGGCGCCACCGAACTGGGCCAGGTCACCCTCGCCGTCAAACCTTAACCGCCTGACCCGGGGTCGGATCCCTTCCGCAGGAAGGGCTCTGACCCCATCGCCCTATCCCCCGGGGTCATAGCCCTTTCCGATGGAAAGGGATCCGACCCCTTCCAACTGGAGTCTTCCGCATGAAGCGCACGCTCGTCCTCGCCGCCGCTCTGGCCGCTGCCCTTCCCTTCTCCGCCCTGGCCCACAAGGCCTGGCTGCTGCCCTCGCAGACCGTGATCGCCGGCAACGCGCCGTGGATCACCGTCGACGGTGCGGTCTCCAACGACCTGTTCTATTTCAACCACGTGCCGCTGCGCCTGGAGTCGGTGGTGATCACCGCGCCGGACGGCAGCACCGTGCAGCCGCAGAACGCCGCCACCGGCAAGTACCGCAGCGTGTTCGATGTCGAGCTGAAGCAACAGGGCACCTACCGCATCGCGTCGGTCAATGACGGCCTGTTCGCCACCTACGAGCAGAACGGCGAGCGCAAGCGCTGGCGCGGCAGCGTGGCTACCTTCGGCGAACTGCCCAAGGACGCGAAGAAGCTGGAAGTGAGCCAGTCGGTCGGCCGCGTGGAGACCTTCGTCACCAACGGCGCCCCGAACGACACCGCGCTGAAGCCGTCCAACCGTGGCATCGAGCTGGTCGCCGTCGGCCACCCGAACGATCTGTTCGCCGGCGAGGAAGCCACCTTCCGCGTGCTGGTCGACGGCAAGCCCACTGCCGGCCTGGAGTTCGAGATCGTGCGTGGCGCCACCCGCTACCGCAACGCGCAGGACGAGCTGAAGGTCACCAGCGATGCCAAGGGTGAGATCAAGGTGACCTGGCCGGAAGCCGGCATGTACTGGCTGGAAACCGGCACCGAGGACAACAAGACCTCGGTGAAGCAGGCCGCCAAGCGCCGCCTGAGCTACGTGGCCACGCTGGAAGTGCTGCCACAGTAATGACGTGGACCGCGATGCCGGGCACGCCCCGGCATCGCGCCTGCAGCACACCACCATGACCGATCCCCTGCTCGACATCGCCCGCCTCGGCGGCACCACCATGGGCACCACCTGGAGCGTGTCGCTGGTTGCGTCGCGCCAGCGCGACCTGCACCCGCTGCATGCTGGCATCCAGGCGCGGCTGGACGAGGTGGTCGCGCAGATGAGCACCTGGGAGCGCGGTTCGGATCTGAGCCGCTACAACCGCGCCGACGCCGGCCGGTGGTGCGTGCTGCCGGCCGAGACCCGTCACGTTCTGGCCTGCGCACAGTCCATCGCTGCCGCCAGTGGCGGCGCCTTCGATCCCACCATCGGTCCACTGGTTGCGCTGTGGGGCTTCGGTGCACATGCCGGTGAACGCCGCCAGCCCGACGACGCTACCCTGCAGGCCACGCGTGAGCGCTGCGGTTGGCAGCGCCTGCAGTGGCAGGACGATGCGCTGCTGCAACCAGGCGGACTGGAACTGGATCTCTCTGCGATCGCCAAGGGCTTCGGCGTCGATCACGTGGCCACCTGGTTACGTGGGCAAGGCATTGCTGCAGCGCTGATCGAAGTCGGCGGCGAACTGGCCGGCTACGGCCGGAAACCGGACGGCCAACCGTGGCGCGTGCTGGTGGAATCCGCACCAGAAGAGGATGCGCACACCGATACCCCGCCACGGGTGCTGGCACTGGATGGCAAGGCCGTGGCTACTTCCGGTGATCGCTGGCACCAGTACCAGGCCGATGGCGAAGCCTACAGCCACAGCCTGGACCCGCGTACGGGCAGGCCGGTGCGGCAGGTCGCCGCGGCGGTAACCGTGGTCGCCGACGACGCCATGCACGCCGATGCCTGGGCCACCGCACTGACCGTGCTGGGTCGCGAAAAGGGCATGGTGCTGGCCGAACGCGAAGGACTGGCCGCGCGCTACCTGCAACGCACCGCAGAAGGCCCGCAGGAATTCCTCAGCAGCGCCTTCCAGCGCCTGCTCGATGAGCAGGGCGCATGAGCGCCCGTCCGTCGCGCGCGTGGCTCGGCAACGCGCTGGTGCTGTTCCTGCTGGCAGTGATCGGCTGGGCGCTGCTGCGCCTGCATCTGGGCGAAGCCTGGTGGCAGGGCGCACCTCGGGCGCGGCAATCGCAGATCGCAGTGGTCGCCACGGCGTTGTATGCGCTGGCCTGCGTGGCCCTGTGGTGGCGCGGGCGCCCGCGCGACGATGCAGCAACCGGTGACACGTCCCCGATCCTGCTGGTCTGGTCCAGCCAGACAGGCTTCGCGCGTGAGCTGGCCGAACGCAGCGCCGAGGCCCTGCGCGGTGCTGGCGTGCCAGTGCGCGTACGCGGACTGCATGAGGTCGACGCCGCGTTGCTGGCCGACAGCCAGCGCGCGCTGTTCATCGCCAGCACCACAGGCGAAGGTGATCCGCCCGACCACGCCCTGCCCTTCCTGCGTGGGGTGATGGCCACGCCGCCCTCGCTGCAGCACCTGAAATACGGCGTGCTCGCACTGGGCGACCGCAGCTATGGCCATTTCTGCGGATTCGGCCATCAGCTCGACCAATGGCTGCGCCAGCACGGCGCGCACCCGCTGTTCGATGCGATCGAAGTCGACAACGCCGATCCGGCGGCGCTGCGTCATTGGCAGCAGTTGCTGGGTCAACTCGGCGGTAACGCCAGCGAACTGCCCGACTGGAGTCCGGCCGAGTACCAGCCGTGGACGCTGCTGCAACGCGAGCATCTGAACCCGGGCAGCCCCGGCGGCCCCGTGTATTGGTTGCGCCTGCAGCCCCCGGCCGATGCAGTTGCGCAGTGGCAGGCCGGTGACATCGCCGAGATCGGCCCGCAGCACGCATCGCACACCGTGCGTGCCTGGCTGGACGCACAACGCTTCGACGCGGACACCGTGCTGGATGACGGGCAGACGTTGCTGGCACGCGTCGCGCGCTCGCACCTGCCCTCATTGGTTCCCCCGGGTGATCTTCCAGCGCTGCTGGCGACCCTGCAACCGCTGCCGCATCGCGAGTACTCGATCGCCTCGGTGATGGCCGACGGCGCGGTGGAGCTGCTGCTGCGCCGCCAGCTGCGCGCCGATGGCACACCCGGCATCGGCAGCGGCTGGCTGTGCGACTACGCAGCCATCGGAGAAGCGGTGCAGCTGCGTCTGCGCCGCAACGACAATTTCCACGGCGTGGCCGCCGACGTGCCGCTGCTGCTGATCGGCAATGGCACCGGCATCGCCGGCCTGCGCGCGCATCTGCACGAACGCGTACGCAGTGGCGCACGGCGCACCTGGCTGCTGTTCGGTGAGCGCACCTCCGCGCATGACTTCCACTTCGGTGAAGAACTGCAGGCGATGCTGGCCGACGGCACGCTGGCGCGGTTGGATGCAGTGTTCAGCCGCGATGGCGGTGCGCACCGCTATGTGCAGGACCGGCTGCTGGCCGAAGCGTCAACGTTGCGCCAGTGGGTCGATGAAGGTGCGACGATCCTGGTCTGCGGCAGCCTGCAGGGCATGGCCCCGGCGGTGGATGCAGTGATCGAGCAGGTGCTGGGTACCGCGGGCAAGGAAGCGCTGTTGCTGGCCGGTCGTTACCGGCGCGATGTGTATTGAGGCCACCGCATCCTGGTGGGTGCGACCCGCATCCTGGTGGGTGCGAACCTTGGTTCGCACCATGACACGGTGTCGGTGGCCGCATCCACGCATGGCGTGGATCTACTGAACGGATTCGGCGGGTGCGAACCGCTTTCTGGTGGGTGCGAACCTTGGTTCGCACCATGACGCGGTGTCGGTGGCCGCATCCACGCATGGCGTGGATCTACTGAACGGCGTGTCCAGGCGTGGTGGCAACCGCACCCCAGTAGATCCACGCCATGCGTGGATGGTGCCAACCGGCGCCCAGGAATCATCCCGCCGCCGCACTGATCCGGATCGCCAGCAATTCGCCACCGCCCTGCACCGCATGACGCTGACGCTCACCTGCCGACAGCCACGCAGTGTCGCCCGCCTGCAGCGCCGGCAAGCCGCTATCTGCACCGAACTCCGCCTGACCGGCCAGCAGATGCAGTGCCCAGGCCACGCCCGGTTCGCTGAAGAAGAACATGGCGCCCACCAGCGGCCGATGCAGCAGTTCGGCCTGCAGCAGCTCGCGCTTCCACATCAGGTTGAAGTCGTGGGTGGTGCCATCGACCAGTTCACCGTGCAGTGTTTCCTCACCCGCAAACCGCACCCGTCCGTGTGGCGGCAGCACCTCGGCCACACGGCCATCGTCGAAGCGCAGGCGCACACCATTGCCCTGCAGCAGCACCAGTTCGCGCTCCACGCCGGGGAAAGCGGAGAACGCGGCGTCCTGCTCGATCTCGGCCATCGACAGGCGCAGCGCCCAGTCATCCCCCTGCGCAGGCAGGCGCAGGATCTCGCGGGTCCAGCCAAGTCCATTCCGCCAGCGTTCGCGGCGGTAATCCAGGCTGGAGATCACCTGGCTCGGAGTGTGCAGCAGGGAGTCGATGTTCATCCGCGCATTGCATCATGGCGCGCGCCGTCGTGCATCACCGCGTGGCGAGCGTGCCCTGGCCACCGCACTCGCCGGCCAGCAGCTGCGAGTGCTTCAGCCAATCCTGGTCGGGGTAGTAGGCAAACACCATCGTGCCGCCGCGCAACGCGTCGATCAGCGGCTTGGCCACCGACAGGCGCACCGCCGGACAGCCCAGGCTGCGACCGAGCCGCCCCTGCAGCTGCGCAGTCGCCGGGTTCACGTACGGCGCACCATGGATGACGATCGCTCGATCGCGCGCGCGGTCGTTGAAGCCCGGTTCCAGCCCGGCCAGGCGCAGCGAATAGCCGTTGCCACCCATGTAGGTCTCCTGCGCGGTGAACGCGCCGAGACTGGACATGAAACTGCCATCGCGGTTGGAGAAGTGCTCGGTGCGGTTCTCGCCGCTGTTGCGGCCATGCGCCACCCATTCCTCGAACAGCAGGCGCTGGTGGGCCAGGTCGAACACCCACAGGCGCGGCTCGGTGGACGGGCGCGAATAGTCGATCACGCTGAGGCGATCACCGTTGACGCCCAGCTCCGGCCGCTGCAACGCACAGCGCATGGCATGCGCCGCCAGCTGCAACACGTGGCGGTCGGCCTTGGGCGCACTGCGCGACAGCAGGGCAGCCAGATCATCAGCACTGGTGGCAAGGGCGGGCGTCTGTGCCAGCGCCGGGGCGCTGGCCGAGGTCGCCAGCAGGCCGAACGCGGCCAGCCGGCACAGGCGGGATGCAGTCATGGGCACAACAGGGGGACTCAGTTGCCCTTGAGGGTGGACCCTGGCGGCTCGGATTCCAAGACTGGCTGCATTCCGGATTCAGCCGGGCTTGGGCGGACCGCCGGCAGCGAGGTCACCAGCAGGGTCGTGCCCGGCACCAGCACCTGGTACAGCTGGCGGGCGAAATCGGCCGGCAGCGCCATCGGCAGCGAGGGTGTGGCCAGCAGGTCCGGCGTGGCCTGGGCGCGGTCCTGGCCCAGCAACGGATAGGCCGTCCACTGGTGCAGGCGCTGGTTCACGTCCAGCGGGCTGGGGGTGTCGCTGTACCCCTGCCCCATCACGAACAGCGTGGTGCCCTGGAACGCCGGCAGCGCGTCGGCCTTCAACGGCGACTCGCCGATCATCACGCCATCGCGCAGCACGTACAGGCGCTGGTCGTGCAGGCTGACCAGGATGCCGACCTGCCCGGCCGGGGCCGCGCTGTCATCCCACCAGGCCTGCGCCGGCGCGCCGCCCTCGGTCTCCGGCAGGGCCTGGCCGCGCGCGTTGACCGGCGCCAGCACCGACGGATAGGCCAGGGTCATCGGCGAGCTCTTGGCATCGGCCACGACCACGGTGTCGCCGCGCTGGGTTTCACTGAACAGCTTCTGCGCGAAGGCCTGCGGCAGGCGCACGCAGCCATGCGAAGCCGGATGCCCGGGCAGGCTGCCGCCATGCAGGGCGATGCCGTCCCAGGTCAGCCGCTGCATGTAGGGCATCGGCGCGCTGTTGTAGAGGTTGGACTTGTGGTCCTTGTCCTTCTGCAGGATGGTGAACACACCGGTCGGCGTCTCGTGCCCGGCCTTGCCCGAGCTGATCGTGGTCAGGCCGATGGCAATGCCGTTGCGGTACACGTAGGCACGCTGCTCATCGAGGCTGACCACCAGCACGATCGGGCCGGTCGGCGAGATTTCCGGATGCCACAGGTATTCGCCCGGCTTCAGGTCGGTCGGTCCGCGCACTTCGGTGGCGCTGGCTGCGGCAGCTGCAGGTTTGGCAGCCGGCGCCGGCGCAGCGGCATGGGCCAGCAGCGGCAGGGCCAGTGCAAGGGCGAGCATCAGGGTCGTGGGGCGGTGCGGGAGCATCCAGCGGGTGTCCTTTCCATGCGGTGCGGCCACCGTACACCATCGGCCCGTGGTGGCCGCGGCAAAACCAGGCGCCGGAAATGAAACTGCCCGGCGACACAGCCATGTGTCGTACCGGGCAATCGTTACGTCCCTGTCGGCCTGCTGCCGCCCCCTCGCATCCTGCGCTGTGGGGGTAGCGTTGCATCCTGCACGCGGCCGCGTCTGTCCTGTTTGTATCTCAGCCCCTTCCACAGGTCTGTGATGCCACCATCCTGGTGATTGGTGCCGCGTCCTGCGGCGGTCGGTGGTCACGGCCTTCCTGTCCGTGACCGGTGAACCAGCCTCCTGCCGGTTCCGACGATTCCTGCTGTCAGCGCCTCGGTACGGTTCGCACCGGTACCGATCCAGGTACCGGATCCGCCGGCAACAACCTGTTGTCTACGGTGATCCGCTGTCGATTCCGTTCGACGATTGCTTTCCCTATCCCCTTCACCTGCGTCAGGTCCTCGACGCGATGAAACGGGCCGTGTCTGCGCCGGTGCTCGACGATCGCCTCGGCCTTGGCGGCTCCGACCATCGTCAATCCCTGCTGCAGCGCCTGGGCATTGGCGCGGTTGATGTCGATCGGTTCGGCGGCATGCGCCCCAGCGATCCACACGACCAGCACCAGTGCCCTCAACACGACACTCCAAGGCACGACGTGTATCTCCTTGTGATTCTGGCCGTCCCGACCGGCAATCCCGTCGGTAGGAACAGTGTCCGTCACCACATGCACACAGCCTATCGGTTTCCTGGATTTCTAAAAGCCAGCCAAATACCCGACGTGATGTAGGAAAAACCCTACCCGTGGCACAGGCGTAGAATGGCCGGATCAGCCCATGCAACCGGAGTTTCAGATGGACAGCGCCAAGCTCGGCCAATTCGTCAATGACAAGTGGGACAGCGAAATCGTCCCGCAGTTGGTCGACTACATCCGCATTCCCAACAAGTCGCCGATGTTCGACGCCAATTGGGTGCAGAACGGCTACATGGAACAGGCGGTCACGCTGATGGAGAACTGGGCCAAGGCCCAGCAGCTGCCCGGTCTGAAGGTTGAAGTGGTGCGCCTGGAAGGCCGTACCCCGCTGATCTTCCTGGAAATTCCGGCTACCGGCGCCGAGACCGGCGACGACACCATCCTGCTCTACGGCCACCTGGACAAGCAGCCGGAAATGACCGGCTGGGACGACGATCTCGGCCCGTGGACCCCGGTCCTGCGCGGCGACAAGCTGTATGGCCGCGGCGGTGCGGACGACGGCTACGCCATCTTCGGCTCGCTGGCCGCGGTGCTGGCGCTGCAGGCCCAGGGCCTGCCGCATGCCCGCTGCGTGGTGCTGATCGAAGCCTGTGAAGAGTCGGGCAGCTACGACCTGCCGGCCTATGTCGACCACCTCGCCGACCGCATCGGCAAGCCGTCGCTGGTGGTGTGCCTGGATTCGGGCTGCGCCAACTACGACCAGCTGTGGTGCACCACCTCGCTGCGCGGCCTGACCGGCGGCAACTTCACCGTGAAGGTGCTCAACGAAGGCGTGCACTCCGGCGATGCCTCCGGCGTGGTGCCGTCCAGCTTCCGCCTGCTGCGCCAGCTGCTGTCGCGCATCGAGGACCAGGACACCGGCCGCATCCTGATCGACGGCATGAACGTTGAAATTCCGGCCGAGCGCCAGGAACAGGCCAAGCGTGCCGCCGAAGTGGTCGATACCGAGATCTTCGAGAAATTCCCGATGGTCGACGGCCTGCGTCCGATGAACGAGGACCTGACCGAGCTGGTGCTCAACCGCACCTGGCGCCCTGCGCTGTCGGTCACCGGCGTCGGTGGCATGCCGGCGCTGGAATCGGCCGGCAACGTGCTGCGTCCGCAGACCTCGGTGAAGCTGTCGCTGCGCCTGCCGCCGACCGCCGATGGCAAGACCTGCGGTGAGCTGCTGAAGGAAGCGCTGTTGCGCGATCCGCCGAACGGCGCCCACGTCACTCTGGACCTGGAAAAGGCTTCCACCGGCTGGAACGCCCCGGCCATGGCGCCGTGGTTGACCCAGGCCATCGACGACGCCAGCCAGGCCTTCTTCGGCAAGCCGGCGATGTACATGGGCGAAGGCGGCTCGATCCCGTTCATGGGCATGCTGGGTGAGAAGTTCCCGGGCGCCCAGTTCATGATCACCGGCGTGCTCGGCCCGCACTCCAATGCGCACGGTCCGAACGAGTTCCTGCACATCCCGATGGGCAAGAAGGTCACCGCCTGCGTGTCCAAGGTGATCAGCGAGCACTACGCCGCCAGCCTGCGCGGCGAGACCAGCGGTTCGCCGGTGGCTGCCGACAGTGGCACCCGCCACGGCGATCACGGCTGCTGCTGATTACGGCACATCGTGACGGACGCAGCCTGGCCTTGCTAGGCTGCGTCCACCCTTGGTGGAAATCGCGCGCATGAATGGTCTGTTCGGCAGCAGCAGCTGGCTCTACATCATCCTGGTCGGCTTCTTCGTTGGCCTGCTTGGGCGTTTCTTCATGCCCGGCAACAACCGCATGGGCTGCCTGCTGACCATCGTGCTGGGCATCCTTGGCGCGCTGCTGGCCGGCTGGTTCGGCCAGTACATGGGCTGGTACGCCGCCGGTGAGCCGGCCGGTTTCTTCGGTGCGGTAGTGGGCGCTGTCGTCGTGCTGGCGATCCTGCGCCTGTTCAGCGGTCGCCGCTGAGCCTGCCCCTCCTTCCTTTCCTGTTGCCGACGTTGGCGCGCCCGGCGCGCCCGGATATGCCTGCATGACCGAACCCGCCTCCGATCCCCAGCGCGGCGCGCAGCGCCTGCAGTGGGCCCGTACCCAGCTCGATGATGCCAACGCCGTGGTCGAACGCGCCTCGGTCGATGCCGGCATGCGCAGCTACTGGCGCACCACCAGCACCCGTGGCAGCCACATCGTGATGGACGCCCCGCCGGGGCTGGAAGATCCGCGGCCGTGGCTGCGCATGCGCGGCCTGCTGCACGACCACGGCCTGCGCGTGCCCGTGCTGCTGGCGCAGGACCTCGATGCTGGCTTCCTGCTGCTGGAAGATCTCGGTGGCCCGACGTTGGCGAAGATCCTCGACGAGCGCAATGCCGATGAATGGTTTGGCCGTTCAATTGAACAGCTGCTGCGCCTGCAGGCGATCCCGGTGCCGGCCGACTTCGGCCAGTTCGGCGAGGCGCTGCTGCAGCGCGATGCCGGCCTGTTCGACGAATGGTTCCTGCAGCGCCACCTGAACCTGGAGCTGGACTGCGGCGAGATTGAAGGGCTGCAACTCGTACACCGCCGGTTGATGGACAACGCGCTGGGCCAGGCCCAGCTGATGACCCACCGCGACTACATGCCGCGCAATCTGATGCCGGTCGAGAATGGTCCCGCAGTGCTGGATTTCCAGGACCTGGTGCGCGGCCCGATCGCCTACGATGCGATGAGCCTGTTCAAGGACGCGTTCCTGAGCTGGCCGCTGCAGCGTGTGGACGAGTGGCTGGCGCAGTATCACGAGCGCGCCCGCAACGCCGGCCTGCCGGTGCCCGACCGTGCCACCTTCCTGCGCGATGCCGACTGGATGGGCATCCAGCGCCACGTGAAGATCCTCGGCCTGTTCTGCCGCCTGCGCTATCGCGACAACAAGGGCCATTACCTCGACGACGCGCCGCGCTTCATCACCTATCTGGATGAAGTGCTGCCGCGCTACCGCGAGCTGGCACCGCTGCAGCAACTGCTGGAACACCGCATCAAGCCGGTGCTGGCCGAACTGGCCGCACCGATGCGCGTGGCCCGATGAAGGCACTGATCTTTGCTGCCGGCCTCGGCGAGCGCATGCGCCCGCTGACCCTGCACACGCCCAAGCCGCTGCTCGAAGTGGCCGGCAAACCGCTGATCATCTGGCACCTGGAACGCCTCGCGGCGCTGGGCATACGCGAGGTGGTGGTCAACACCGCATGGCTGGCCGAGCAGTTTCCGGCGACGCTGGGCGATGGCAGCCAATGGGGCCTGCATCTGCATTTCATGTACGAAGGACAGACCCCGCTGGAAACCGGCGGCGGCATCCTCAACGCATTGCCTCTGCTGGGCGACGCGCCGTTCCTGGTCGTGAACGGCGACATCTGGACCGATTTCGATTTCGCCACGCTGCCGCGCGAGCCGCAGGGCCAGGCGCATCTGGTGCTGGTCGACAATCCGGCGCAACACCCTGACGGTGACTACCGGCTGGACGCACAGGGCCTGCTGCACCACGACCGCGCAGGACCCTGCCTGACCTATGCCGGCATCGGCGTGTATCGCCCTTCCATCGTGGCCGACTGGCGCACGGTGATCGGTGATGCGCCGGGCAGCGAGCGGCTGCCGCCGAAGTTCTCGGTGGTGCCGCTGCAGAAGCATTTCATGGCGCAAGGGCTGATGACCGGGCAGCACCATCGCGGACGCTGGACCGATGTCGGGACCGTGGACCGCCTGCGCGCGCTGGATGTGGAGTTGGCGGCGAACGGCTGAGCCCCTCGTGGCTGGATGCCTAATCAGTAGAGTCGAGCTTGCTCGACTGCAAAGCCGTGCTTGGCCGAGCGGGGTGGGCTGCGCAGGGGACGCTGCAAGTACGTCCATGTAAGCTCGGTCGCCGCATCCATGCGGCTCACGCCCCTGCGCACCCCACCCCGCCCGGCCTCTGACAGTTTCCGTGGGCGTCCAGCCACGGAAGAAAGAAAGAAAAGCAAAGCGGGTCGCGTCGCTGCGCTTGCTCTGGTGACGACCAACGGTCGTCCCCCACCACAAGCAAGACGCGTGTCGACCAAGGCCGACACCCACCAACAGCAGTGCAGTACGTAGTCCCGGCAGATCGCGGGAACCTGTCGAAGGCGGGGTGGCTCAGGTTGCGGGGGCGTGAGCGCCATGGATGGCGCGACCGAGGCTACATGGACGTACTTGCGCCGTCCCCCGCAACCTGAGCCACCCCGCCTCCCCTCAGGAAGCCAGCTTTATGACGTTGACGTTGACGTTGACGTTGCTTCGGCGGGTGCAGGGCGCAGCCCTGCAAAGCAAACCCCACCCTCAGTAACGCGGCCGGCCTTCTTCCAGCACCTGGCGCAGGAACGGCACGGTGATCCGCCGCTTCGCCGCCAGCGACTCGCGGTCCAGCCAGTCCAGCAGCGTGATCAACCCACCCAGCTCGCGCCCGGTATGCGACAGCAGCCACTCGATGGACGCCTCGTCGATCGCCAGGCCACGGCGCAGCGCGCGCTCACGCAGCACCGCAGCGCGGCCTTCCTCGTCCAGCGGCTGCAGCAGCACGCGCACGCACTGGCCCAGCCGCGAACGCAGATCGGGCAGCACCAGGCCCAGTTCTTCCGGCGCCTTCTGCGCGGTGTACAGCACGGTCACGCCCGCAGCGCGCGCGCGGTTGTGGAAATCGAACAGCGCGATCTCGTCCTCGCGGTTGCCGGCGACCTCGTCCAGGCCGTCCAGCGCCACCAGCTCGCGCGCCTCAAGCCCATCCAACGCCGCACGTACGCGGCCGGCGGCGCTGGCCAGCGGTACGTAGGTCGGCAGGCGCCCGGCCTGCTCGGCGCTGGAGCACATCGCCAGCGCCTGGTGGGTCTTGCCCGTGCCCGCCGCACCTTCCAGGTAGACCCAATCGTGGCTGGCGCCCACCGCGATCGCGCGCAGCTGCGCCAGCGCGCCATCCGGCGCGCCGATGAAGGTCTCCAGGCGCTGGTCCCGCGGGTAATGCAGGGCCAGCGGCAGTTGCGGCACACCCATCACTTCAGGTCGGGGCCCTTGTCGTTCGGAATGATGATATGGGGGGCATCGACCACGCCATCAAGCACGATCGCCGGCTTCTCACCCACGTACAGCTCGCTCTGGCGATAACGCTGGTGCGCGTAGCGCAGCAGCACGTTGGTCACCGCTGCCACCGGCAGCGCCAGCAGCATGCCGAGGAAGCCGAACAGCTGGCCGCCGGCCATCACCGCGAAGATCACTGCCACCGGGTGCAGGCCGATCTTGTCGCCGACAATCCGCGGGGTCAGCACGTAGCTTTCCAGCAGCTGGCCCACGGTGAACACCACGCCGACCAGGATCAGCAGCTTCAGGTCGAAGCCCTGTGCCTGCACCAGTGCGGCGACCACCGCCATCAGGATGCCGGTGGTCGCGCCCAGATAGGGAATGAAGCTGATCAGGCCGGCAATCAGGCCGATCAGCAGACCCAGCTTGAGGCCGACCAGCGACAGGCCGCCGGCATAGATCACACCCAGCGCCAGCATCACCAGGAACTGACCGCGGATGAAGGCGCCCAGCACCTCGTTGGACTCACGCGCCAATGCGCTGATGGTGCCGATCTGGTTGCGCGGAATCACCGACGCCACGCGCTCGACCAGCTTGTCCCAGTCACGCAGGAAGTAGAACGCCAGGATCGGCAGCAGCAGGATGTTGACCACCCAGGTCACCATCGCAAAGCCCGAACGCGAAACGTAGCCCATGAACGTGGTGGCAAAGCCGCCGGCCTGCTGCCAGTGGCTGCGCACCCATTCGATCAGGCGGTCCGGGTCCAGCCACTGCATCACTTCCAGGCCGGTCTTCTGCTCGAACCAGGGAATGCCCTTTTCCATCAGCCACGCCTGTGCCTGCGGCGCGACCGCAATCAGGGTGGTGATCTGGCGCTCGATCATCGGCACCAGCACCAGCAGCAGCGCCACGATCACCAGCACCATCGCCGCGAACACCAGCACGACGCCGGTCATGCGCGAGCGGCCGGTGGCCTCGATGCGGTCCACCAGCGGATCGCCCAGCCAGGCGAGGGCCAGCGCCAGCACGAACGGGGTCAGGATCGGCGCCAGCAGCCACACCACCCAGCCGATCATGCCGGCGAACAGGATGTACTTCAGGCGGCGCAGGAACTGCGCGATTTCCGCTTCCGGGGTCAGAGTCATCGCAGGCGGTACTCGTTGCTGACCGGGGGGGCCACCGGGGCACCGGTGGTGTCATCGATCGGCGTCGGCAGCGCCGGCAGCGGCGCACTCGGCACCAGCACGCCGTTGTCACCCAGCATGCGGTTGAAGCCGGCCAGGCCGGTGGTCATCTCCAGGCTCAGCTCCAGCTGGCCGGCCGAGGCATGCAGCGGGGTGACGTTGCGCACCACCGGCACCTCGCGCAGGCCGGCGGCCAGGCGCAGGTAGTCGTCGGCACTGTTGATGCCGGTGATCACCACCCGGTAGGTGCCGGCCTGGCCCACGGCCGCGCCGGCCTTGGCATAGCGCTTGACCAGCGCATCGGCGGCGCCATCGGCACCGGCCGCCATCGCGCGCATCGCGTTGGCGTCCTTGCTGGTCCACTTGTTCAGCTCACGGCCGTTGTCGACGAACACCCAGTCCGCCTGCCAGCCGCCGTTGGCGCGGTAAAGCTTGCCGATCAGCTGCATCGGCGGCGAGTAGCGCGAAGAGGCGCGGGCCACGGCGGCGCTGTCCTGGCGCCAGATGGCACCGGCCAGTGCCTGTTCGGCGGCACCACCGCTGGGCAGGCCCAGCTTGTAGCCACGCTCGATGGCGCGGTTCAGCAACGGGCGGGCGGCGTTGGCCTGCTGCACGCTGACCAGGCGCGGACCGCTGCCGTCGTCGACGGCCAGCCACAGCACCGGCTTCGGTCGCGGCTGCGGCCACAAGGGCAGGCCCAGCGCGGACACCAGCGAATCAACGTCATCCTCGCGGAAGCGGGCGACCAGCAGCGTCCGGAAGCTTGGGGCGCCGCCAGCGCCCACGCTCTGGTCCTGCTTGTAGTCGTAGCTGGCCACGTAATCCTTGGCATTGCGCAACGCCTGTGCCACACCAGGGCGCGACATCACGCTGCGATCGCCGGACAACTTGCCCAGTACGACGCTCAAGGCGCGGGCCAGGGCGCCGTTGCGGTCGGCTTCGGCTTGGCTGTTGACGGGCACTTCGGCCTCGTACGCACCACTGGCGGTGGCAACATCACCCTCGGTGCGCAGGCCGCTCTGGGCCATCGTGGCCACCGGCAGGCTCAGCGCAAGGAGCAGGGTCAGAATCAGGCTGCGGCGCATCAGGACATCCATTGGCTCGACGTATCCGGGGGAATTGTTGCCCGAATACGGACTTTGCGCCAATGCGGCCTGTTAAAATCGCCCGTTCAACCCCTGCCAGCGCCGACGCCCGTGACCAACACCCCGTCTTCCGCCCCCTCCCCCCTCACCTACCGTGACGCGGGTGTCGACATCGACGCCGGCAACGCGCTGGTCGAGCGGATCAAGCCCCTGGTCAAGCGCAGCTTCCGCCCGGAAGTGATGGGCGGCCTGGGTGGCTTCGGCGCCCTGTTCGACCTGTCCAACAAGTACCGCGAGCCGGTGCTGGTGTCGGGTACCGACGGCGTGGGCACCAAGCTGAAGCTGGCCCACCAGCTGAACCGCCACGATACGATCGGCATCGATCTGGTCGCGATGTGCGTGAATGACGTGCTGGTGCAGGGCGCCGAACCGCTGTTCTTCCTGGACTACTTCGCCACCGGCAAGCTGGACATCGACACCGCTGCGGCGGTCGTGGGCGGCATCGCCAACGGCTGCACCGAGGCCGGCTGCGCGCTGATCGGCGGCGAAACCGCTGAAATGCCCGACATGTATGCCCCGGGCGAGTACGACCTGGCCGGCTTCACCGTCGCCGCGGTCGAGAAGAGCGAGCTGAAGGACGGCGCCAGCGTGGCTGCCGGCGACGTGCTGATCGGCATCGCCTCGTCCGGCCCGCACTCCAACGGCTACTCGCTGGTGCGTCGGATCTACGACCGCGCCGGCCGCCCGGCCGAGCTGGAGCTGGAAGGCGGCGTGAAGCTGGTCGATGCGCTGATGGCGCCGACCCGCCTGTACGTCAAGCCGATCCTGTCGCTGCTGAAGTCGCACGGCGAGGCCATCCACGGCATGGCCCACATCACCGGTGGCGGCCTGACCGAGAACATCATCCGCGTGGTGCCCGAAGGCCTCGGCCTGGACATCCAGGCCTCGTCCTGGACCCTGCCGCCGGTGTTCCAGTGGCTGCAGAAGGAAGGCGCGGTAGCCGACAGCGAGATGTGGCGCACCTTCAACTGCGGCATCGGCTTCGTGCTGATCGTGGCGCCGGACCAGGTGGCCGCGGTATCCGATGCGGTCAAGGCGCAGGGCCTGGAGCACTGGACCATCGGCCAGGTGGTCACCGCCGAAGGCGCCGAGCGCGTCCACATCGGCTGATCCCGGCAACCCAGGAGCCCCGCATGGATGCAACGCCCCCCTTGTCGCCCGCCCCCGTGCCGCCACCGCTGGCGACGGTACCGGTGTTCAGCGCGCAGGATGCCGACCACCTGCGCATGCTGGCCATTGCGCACTACGTGGTCGGCGCCCTGATCGCGCTGTTCTCGCTGATCTTCATCATCCACATCGTGCTGGGCATAACCGCGCTCACCGGCAACCTGCCGATGAATTCCGGCGGCCAGCCGTCGTCGCCGGCCGAGCAGCGCCTGTTCGGCTGGATGTTCACCATCGTCGGCTGCGTCATCGTGTTCGGTGGCGTGACCCTGGGCGCGTTCGTGGCCTACGCCGGCCGCTGCCTGAGCCGTCGCCGCCGCTACCTGCTGTGCCTGATCGTGGCCGGCCTGGCCTGCCTGTTCGCGCCGATCGGCACTGCGCTGGGGGTGTTCAGCCTGATCACCCTGCTGCGCCCGCAGGTCAAGGCCGCCTTCGACCTTCCCGCCGCGACCGCATGACCGCCTCCGGCAATCCGCCGCCGCTGCCGCATCAGACCCTGGCGCAGCTGCAGCTGACCAGCCATCTGCAGACGCTGAAAGTGCTGTTCTACGCGTTGGCCGGCTTCCATTGGTTCGCCACAGTGGCGTTCCTTGGCCTCAGCGGATGGGTGGCCCACTCGCGCGGACTGGACGATGCCTGGATGCTGACCACGGTCTATGCGTCCATCGCCGTGCTGGCGGCCGTGCTGGGGTTCGTGCAGTTGTATACCGCGCGCCAGCTGTCACATCGCACCGGGCTGGCCTGGTGCCGGCACGCGGCGTGGCTGGGCGTACTGGCCGGCCCGCTGGGCATGGCCTTGGCCGCCTATGCCTGGGTGTTCCTGTCCAAACCTGACATGGCCGCGCTGTTCGACCGCGGCGACCACCTCAGTGTCTGAACCTGCCGGCAGACGCCCCGTCCTTTCCTGATCGATTTCCCATGTCCGCGCCTGCCCTCCCGACGTCCGCTTCGCCCACCACCCACCGTTTCTCGGGCCCCAAGAAGCTGGCCTTTGCCGCCGTGCTGGCGGTGTTCGCAATCAGCTGGGTCCACCCGCTGTGGCCTACCGAACAGGCCCTGCACAGCACCCTGACCGTGATCGGGCTGGCCGCGCTGCTGTGGGTCGACCGTCGCGGCGGCTGGCTGGGCAACGGTGCCTTCATCGCGATCTGCGGCTTCATCGCCCTGCACTGCGTGGCCGCGCGCTGGCTGTATTCCAACGTGCCCTACGACGCCTGGGCGCAGACGCTGACCGGCTGGTCGCCGAATGCGGCCTTCGGCTGGCAGCGCAACCATTTCGACCGCCTCATCCACTTCCTGTTCGGTGTCTGCTTCACCCCCGCGCTGCTGCAGCTGGCCCGTCACGCGTGGCCGGCGTTGCGCCTGGGACAGGCCTTCACCCTGGCGGTGATGACGGTGATGTGTGCCAGCCTGGTCTACGAGTGGTTCGAGTGGGCCATCGCGCTGGCGCTGTCCCCGGATGCTGCCGAGGCCTACAACGGGCAGCAGGGCGACATGTGGGACGCGCATGCCGACATGCTGATGGCCACCCTCGGCAGCCTGCTGGTCTGGCTACTGATCCGCCGGAGCGCCCAGCAGTGACCGCACCCACCCGCATTGCCGTGCTCGCCTCCGGCCGCGGCAGCAACCTGCAGGCCATCCTCGATGCCATTGCCGACGGCCGCCTGCCCGCCGAGGTGGTCGGCGTGTTTTCCGACCGCCCCGCCGCAGAGGCCCTGCAGCGCGTCGCTCCGAACCTGCGCTGGGCGCACGCACCGAAGTCCTTCAGCGACCGCGCCAGCTACGAGCAGGCGCTCGGCGATGCGCTGGCTGCAGTGCAGCCGGACTGGATCATCTGCGCCGGCTACATGCGCATCCTCGGCGCGGCCTTCGTGCAGCGCTTCGATGGCCGCCTGGTCAACATCCATCCGTCGCTGCTGCCGCTGCACAAGGGCCTGGACACCCACGCACGGGCGCTGCAGGCGGGCGACGCCGAGCACGGTGCCAGCGTGCATCTGGTCGTGCCCGAGCTGGATGCGGGCGCCGTGCTGGCGCAGGTGCGGGTGCCGGTGCTGCCCGGCGATGACGCCGACAGCCTGGCCGCGCGCGTGCTGGCGGTGGAGCATCCGCTGCTGATCGCCACCCTGCAGCTGTTGTGCGCCGGCCGCCTGGCTGAACGGGAGGGCCAGCCGCAACTGGACGGTCACCCCCTGTTTAGCCCGTTGGCCCTAGATTCCGCCGGGAACCTGAACCGGTAGTCCCCATGCACACGCCCCGCTGACTGCGGGGCTGGCATCCTGCCCCCTCCTGCGGTCCCTGTCCTCCATGAAGACCACGACCCTGCTGTCCACTCCATTGCTGTTGTCGCTTGCCGTGTTCCCCGGCGTGGGCTGGGGCCAGGCACAGGCGCCCGCCCCCCCGCCGGCACCCGTGCCCGCAGCGCAGCCGCCAGCCGATGCACCGGCCGTACCGATGCCACCGGCACTGGCCTGGGAGCCGCCGCCGCTGCAACCGTTCAGCGCCACCTACCAGGCCTTCTACAAGGGCAAGGAAGCCGGCGATGCCAGCATGCAGGTCACCCACACCGGCGGCAGCCAGTGGCGGGTGGACATGCAGGTGGTCGGCCGCCGCGGCTTTGCCAGCGTGCTGGGCCTGAACATCGAACAGA
This sequence comes from Stenotrophomonas maltophilia, assembly GCF_002138415.1. Lineage (NCBI taxonomy): Bacteria > Pseudomonadati > Pseudomonadota > Gammaproteobacteria > Lysobacterales > Lysobacteraceae > Stenotrophomonas > Stenotrophomonas maltophilia. The sequence continues at coordinate 1,125,637 of NZ_CP015612.1, read as the reverse complement.
GCACGGTGTTCGAGGAGCGCAGCGGCGTGTATGCGCCGCTCAGCCAGAGTACGGTGCGCAAGGGCCTGTTCCTGGGCAAGAAGGCGGTCGGCACCTACAACTGGCAGGCCGGCACCGCGCAATGGACCGGTGACGTCAAGAAGGAACGCGCACAGCCGATCCCGCTGCAGGCGGGCGACCAGAGCGCGCTGCTGATCAATCTGGCGATCATGCGCGATGCCCGTCCGGGCGCCACCATGCATTACCGCTACGTGGACATGGGCAAGGTCCGTGAACACGACTACCAGGCCGCGCCGCAGACCGAGAACGTCGAGGTCGGCGACCTGTCCTACAACGCGCTGCGGGTTTACCGGACCAACGGTGGCAGAAACGAAACCATTCTCTGGATCGCCAACGGTGTCCCCACCCCGGTGCGCATCCTGCAACGCGAAGACGGCGAAGATCGCGTCGATCTGCGCCTGATCGAATACCAAGGAGTCTGAGCATGAATACCCTGACCCGCCCCCTCACCTGGATCGCAGCCGCTGCCCTGACCGTGGCCAGCCTGCCGGCCATGGCGCTGGAACCGTTCAAGGCGGATTACCTGGCCAGCTACATGGGCATGCAGGCCAACGGCACCATGACCCTGGCCAGCGAAGGCAGCAACAAATGGCGCTACAGCCTGCAGGTGAAGAACCAGCTGGCCGACCTCAGCCAGAGCACCGTGTTCGAGGAAGTGCGTGGCCAGCTGCGCCCGCTCAGCAGCCAGGACCGTTCGGCGCTGCTGGTGAAGAAGCGCAACGTGCAGGCCAACTACAACTGGACCAGCAACCAGGCCACCTGGACCGGTGACATCAAGCCGGATCGCGCTGGCCCGATTGCGCTGAAAGCCGGTGACATGGACGCGCTGCTGATCAATCTGGCGATCGCCCGTGACCTGGCCGCCGGCAAGCCGCTGACCTATCGCATGGTCGACGAAGGCCGCATCAAGAACATGACGTACCGTGTGATCGGCAAGGAATCGATCACCGTGGGCGGCAAGAGCTACGAGGCCACCAAGGTCTCGCGCGCCGACGGCAACAAGGAGCTGATCGCCTGGATCGTGCCGGAGTTCCCGGTGCCGGCGCGCATGCTGCAGCGTGAGAGCGGCCGCGATGCGCTGGACCTGACCATCAAGGCGATGAACTGAGTGCCGGGGTCGGATCCCATCCCCTCGGGGATGGGCTCTGACCCCGGTTGTGTGGCTGGGGTCGGAGCCCTTTCCGATTGAAAGGGATCCGACCCCGGGCCCCGCGAAAAGAAAACGCCCGCTTTCGCGGGCGTTTTTCTTACTTCTTTTCCTCGGCCGCCGCCGGCTTGAACTCGGTCCGGCAATCCACACGGATCTGTTCACCGGTGCTGCGCCAGACGAAGGTGCGGCAATGACGGTTGCCGTCCTGGCTGTCGTTCACTGCAACCGCATAGAACGACTCGATGATTTCATCGCGCGAAACCGTGCCATCGCCGTTCCAGTCCATGTCCTTCTGCTCGATGCCCTGGGTGATGGCGATGTTGGCGTACCAGGCATAGCCCAGCCACGCCAGCACGATCAGCACCAGGGCCAGCAGCGCCTTGCGACGCGGGCTGAACTTGCCGCGCAGGATCATGGCACGCGCCGGATGGTGGCGCCGAGCGAAGACAGCTTCTCTTCGATGTTCTCGTAGCCACGATCAAGGTGGTAGATGCGGTCGATGGTGGTCTCGCCGCTGGCCATCAGGCCGGCCAGGATCAGCGAGGCCGAGGCGCGCAGGTCGGTGGCCATCACCGGTGCACCGCTCAGGTGTTCGCTGCCACGCACGATGGCCGTATGCCCTTCGACCTGGATGTCCGCGCCCAGACGCAGCAGTTCGTTGACGTGCATGAAACGGTTCTCGAAGATCGTTTCGTTGATCACGCCCACGCCGTCGGCCACGCAGTTGAGCGCCATGAACTGCGCCTGCATGTCGGTCGGGAACGCCGGGTACGGCGCGGTGGTCAGGTTGACCGCCTTCGGCCGCTTGCCCTGCATGTCCAGGGTGATGGTGTCATCGGTGGTCTCGATCGTCGCACCGGCCTCGACCAGCTTGGACAGCACCGCGTCCATGGTGTTCGGGCGCGCACGATTGACCGTGACCTTGCCACCGGTCATCGCCGCGGCCACCAGGAAGGTGCCGGTCTCGATGCGGTCGGGCAGCACTTCGTGGCGGCCACCGGACAGGCGCTCGACGCCTTCGATCACCAGGCGGGCGGTGCCCAGGCCTTCGATCTTCGCGCCCAGCGCGATCAGGCAGTGCGCCAGATCGGTCACTTCCGGTTCCATCGCGCAGTTGTCGAGGATGGTGGTGCCTTCGGCCAGCACCGCGCCCATCAGCACGTTCTCGGTGCCGGTGACGCTGACCATGTCGAAGGTGAAGTGCCCCCCCTTCAGGCGCTTGGCGGTGGCCTTGATGAAGCCGTTCTCGACCACGATCTCGGCCCCCAGCGCCTGCAGGCCCTTGATGTGCTGGTCGACCGGACGCGAACCGATCGCGCAGCCGCCCGGCAGCGATACTTCCGCCGCACCGAAGCGGGCCAGCAGCGGGCCCAGCACCAGGATCGAGGCGCGCATGGTCTTGACCAGCTCATACGGTGCCACGTGCTGGTTGACCGAACGCGGGTCGACCACGATCGCGCTGCCGCGCGACAGCGTGCCCTGGTCGATGGTGACCTTGGCGCCCAGCTCGCCCAGCAGCTTCACCGTAGTGACCACGTCGTGCAGGTGCGGCACGTTGGTGATCTCCACCGGCGCATCGGCCAGCAGGGTCGCGCAGAGAATGGGGAGGACGGCGTTCTTGGCGCCGGAGATGCTCACTTCACCGTGCAGCGCAGCGCCGCCGGTCACAACGATCTTGGCCATGTATTCGGGATCTTCTGCGGTTCAGCCGGCTTCGGCCGGGGTCACGGTTTTCAGTGCCAGCGCGTGGATCGCGCCGCCCATCAGGTCGCCCAGCGTGGCATACACCATGCGGTGGCGGGCCAGCGGCATCTTGCCGGCAAAGGCCTCGCAGACCACGGTCGCTTCGAAATGCACGCCATCGTCGCCCTGCACGTCGGCGCGGGCGCCGGGCAGGCCGGTTTCGATCAGATTGCGGATGGTGTCGGCGTCCAACGGGCTTTCCTAATAAAATGTACGTCCATTCTACTTCCGCTGCGTGGCGTCCGCATGGCCGAATCCCTGTTGCCCCCCCGTTCCGTCGACCCTGCCGGCCTGGTCGCCAGTGGCCGCCGCGTGTTCGAGATCGAACGGCAGGCGCTGGATGCCGTGGCCGACCGCCTCGGCGAGGCCTTCCAGCAGGCCTGCCAGGCGATCCTGGCCAGCCGCGGGCGCGTGGTCGCCACCGGCATGGGCAAGTCCGGCCACATCGCCCGCAAGATCGCCGCCACCCTGGCCTCCACGGGTACGCCGGCGTTCTACGTGCACCCGGGTGAAGCCGGCCATGGTGACCTGGGCATGATCACCGAGGACGACGTGGTACTGGCGCTGTCCTATTCGGGCGAGTCGGACGAGGTGCTGATGCTGCTGCCGGTGCTCAAGCGCCAGGGCAACGTGCTGATTTCCATGACCGGCCGCCCACAGTCCAGCCTGGCCACCGCCGCCGACATCCATCTGGACGTGAGCGTGCCGGCCGAGGCCTGCCCGCTGGCGCTGGCACCGACCTCCAGCACCACTGCATCGCTGGCGATGGGCGATGCGCTGGCCGTGGCCCTGCTCGACGCACGCGGCTTCACCGCCGACGATTTCGCCCGTTCACACCCTGCCGGCAGCCTCGGCCGCCGCCTGCTGCTGCACATCACCGACGTGATGCATACCGGCGACGACCTGCCCAGCGTGCAAGCCGACGCCAGCCTCAGCGAAGCGCTGATGGAAATGAGCCGCAAACGCCTGGGCATGACCGCCGTGGTCGATGCCGACGGCGTGCTGATCGGCCTGTTCACCGACGGTGACCTGCGCCGTGCGCTGGACAGCGCGCTGGACGTGCGCACCGCCAAGATCGCCGATGTGATGACGCGCAACCCGCGCACCATCGGTGCCGACCAGCTGGCGGTCGAGGCGGCCCGGCTGATGGAGACCCACAAGATCACCGGCCTGATCGTGGTCGATGGCCAGGGCCGTGCGGTCGGCGCCCTGAACATTCATGACCTGTTGCGGGCCCGGGTGGTTTAACCGACAGTCCGTAGATCCCATTCAGTCTGTAACGCCGCACCTGCCCCCAACGAGCCTGCCGCCCTGATGCCCTGGTCCCCCCTGCCCGCCTTCCCCGCCCACCTGCATGCCGCCGCGGCCCGTATCCGCCTGGCCTGCTTCGACGTGGACGGCACCCTCACCGACGGTCGGCTGTACTACGACAAGGACGGCAACGAGAGCAAGGCGTACTTCGTGCAGGATGGCCTGGGCCTGAAACTGCTGCAGCAGCACGGTATCCACCCCGTGCTGATCACCGCGCGCAACAGCCAGTCCGCGCTCAAGCGCGGCGCCGACCTCGGCATCGACACCCAGATCGCCGTGGGCGACAAGCTGGCCAGCGTGCAGGCGCTGTGCGCGCAGCATGGCATCGGCCTGGAACAGGTGACGTTCATGGGCGATGACCTGCCCGACCTGGCGCCACTGGGCGCGGTCGGCCTGGCGGTGGCCCCGGCCAACGCCCATCCGTGGATCGCAGAACGCGTGCATTGGCAGACCCGCACCGATGGTGGGCGTGGCGCCGCGCGCGAGCTGTGCGACATCCTGCTGGCCGCGCAGGGGCATGTGGACGCCGTACTGGCCAGGTTCGGCGCATGAACCTGCCCACCCTCAACTGGCGCACAGTGCTCGGCATCGGTCTGCTGCTGGCCGCCCTGCTAAGCAGCTGGGCGGCGCTGCGCAACCGTGACAAGGGTCCGGCCAGTGGCGGCCAGGAAGTCGGCGTGGATTACATCCTGCATGACTTCCAGATCGTCGCCCTGGATGAGCATGGCAAGGAATCGACCACCCTGCGTGCGCCGCTGCTGGAGCGCCAGCGCGGTGACCAGACCATCAACATCGCCACGCCGCTGTTCGAGATGCCGGACAAGGATGGCAAACACTGGACCTTGCGTGCCGAGACCGGCTGGCTCAGCGCCAAGGGCGACGAGATGAAGCTGCGCGGCAATGTCGCCGGCGACAGCCCGGTCGGCCCCGGCACGGTGCCGACCACCTTCCGCACCGACAATCTGGACGTGTTCCCGAAGGAAAACCGCGCCCGCACCGACGCCCTGGTAACCATGACCCGCCCAGGCATGGAACAGTCCGGCGTCGGCTTCGAAGTGGATTCGAAGAACAACACGTATCATTTCCTCAGCCAGTCCAAGGGCCGCTACACGCCCAAACGCTGATTCCGCCGCCAGCCTGCGACGTCTCCGGACAGGCGCAAGGCCGGCAGCCCACCCGCCCGCCCCCGGTCCACCCGGGAGGCCCCCACCGGTAGAACGGACCCCGATGAAGATTCCCTTTGCCGCCGTACTCGCGCTTGGTCTTCTTGTCCCCAGCGCCGCCTTCGCCAAGTCCACCGACCGCAACGAAGACATGCACATCGATTCCGGCGCCCAGTCGGGCATGCTCACCGGCGACGGCAAGACCGTGCTGTCGCAGGGCGTGATCATCACCCAGGGCACGCTGGACCTGCGCTCGTCCGAGGCCGAGATCTACCTCAAGGACGGCGAAGCGGTGCGTGTGGTGTTCACCGGCAAGCAGGCCAAGATGAAGCAGCAGCTCGATGACGGCACCTGGATGGATGCCCTGGCCGACCGCATCGACTACGACATCAAGACCGAGATCATCACCCTGACCGGCAACTACAAGGTCACCAGCGCGCGCGGCACCAATGCCGGCCAGCGCATGGTCTACAACACCCGCACCGGCGAAATGAACTCCGGTGGCGACGGCAGCCGCGTGCGCACCGTCATCCCGCCGAAGAACAAGACCCCGGCCGCGCCGGCGGCACAGCCCAAGGCCGCTACGCCGGCACAGCCGGCAGGGAGCAGGAAGTAATGCTCGTCGCCAAAGGCCTGCGCAAGAAGTACAAGCAACGCGAAGTCGTCAAGGACTTCGGGCTGACCCTCGACGCCGGTGAAGTGGTCGGCCTGCTTGGCCCCAACGGCGCCGGCAAGACCACCTGCTTCTACATGATCGTCGGCCTGGTTGCGGCTGACGCCGGCAGCATCGTGCTCGACGGCAAGGACATCACCGGCGACCCGATGTATACCCGCGCCAAACAGGGCGTGGGTTACCTGCCGCAGGAACCGTCGGTGTTCCGCAAGCTGACCGTGGCCGACAACATCCGCCTGGTGCTGGAACTGCGCGAGGACCTTGATTCGAAGGGCCGCGAGCACGAATTGAACAGCCTGCTCGACGAACTGCAGCTGGGCCACGTCGCCGACCAGCTCGGCGCCAGCCTGTCCGGTGGCGAACGTCGCCGCTGCGAGATCGCCCGTGCCCTGGCCGCGCAGCCGCGCCTGATCCTGCTCGACGAACCGTTCGCCGGTGTCGACCCGATTTCGGTCGGCGAGATCCAGCGCATCGTCACCCATCTCAAGCAGCGTGGCATCGGCGTGCTGATCACCGACCACAACGTGCGTGAGACCTTGGGTATCTGCGACCGCGCGTATATCCTCGCCGAGGGCAGCGTGCTGGCCCAGGGTTCGCCGGAAGCGATCCTGGACAACGCCGATGTACGTCGCGTCTACCTCGGGGATTCCTTCAAGCTGTGAAGCAGTCGCCGGGTCCCTTTCCTTCCTTTCGGCACAGGCATGAAGACTCGGCTGCAGACATCGTTGGGACAGCAGCTGGTGCTCACGCCCCAGTTGCAGCAGGCGATCAAGCTGCTGCAGATGTCCACCACCGAGCTGGAGCTGGAAATCGCCCAGGCGGTGGAAAGCAATCCACTGCTGGACTGGGCCGACAGCAGTGACAGCAGCAGCGCCGCCAACGAAACCGGCGATGGCAACGACAGCGACGCCCCCGCAGAACGCACCGATGCCGGTGACGACTGGGCACCGGCCGAACTCGACTGGAGCGCGGCCGGCAGCGGCGGCAGCTTCGACGATGACGACGACAACGGCAGCGCTGCCGAGCGCGTAGCCGAAACCGAAACACTGGCCGACCATCTGCTGTGGCAGCTGCATCTGTCGCATCTGTCCTCGCGTGATCGCAGCATCGGTGCCGCACTGATCGATGCACTGGACGACGACGGTTACCTGCGCGAGCCGCTGGCCGCCATCGCCGAAACCCTGCTGCCGGCCATCCATGCCGACCAGGACGAGATCCTCGCCGTGCTGCATCGCATCCAGCGTTTCGATCCGGTGGGTGTGGCTGCACGCACGCTGGGCGAATGCCTGCTGCTGCAGCTGGATGTGCTGGCCAGCGACACGCCCGGCCTGATCCTGGCGCGACAGATTGCCGCAGGCCCCTTGGAACGGTTGCCGCGCAGCGGCGTCGCCGGGCTTGCCCATGAGTTGAAACAGCCGCTGGACGAGGTCGAGACTGCTGTCGCGCTGCTGCGCTCGCTGGACCCGCGCCCGGGCACGCAGATCGCGCCGCTGTCGCAGGACACCTATGTGGTGCCGGACGTGGTGGTGTGGCGGCAGAACGGCGTGTGGCGCGCTGCGCTGGCCGCGCATGCCGGGCCGAAGGTGGTGATCCACCGCGGCTACGAACAGCTGATCCGACGCTGTGGCGACGCCGATGCCGGCTACCTGCGTGCCCAGCTGCAGGAAGCACGCTGGCTGCTGAAAGGGCTGCAGCAGCGTGGCGAAACGCTGCTGCGCGTCGTGCGCAGCCTGATCCTGCAGCAGGCCGGCTTCCTCGAATTCGGCGAGCAGGCGCTGCGTCCACTGACCCTGCGCGAGGTCGCCGCCGAGCTCGGCCTGCACGAATCCACGGTCTCGCGCGCGATCGCCCGCAAGCACGTGCGCACCCCGCGAGGCACCCTGCCGCTGCGCGCCTTCTTCGCCTCGGGCATCGATACCGAGGGCGGTGGCGAGGCGTCCAGCACTGCCATCCAGGCGATGATCCGGCGCTTGATCGACGACGAGAACCCGCGCAAGCCGCTTTCTGACGCCAAGCTGGCTGGCCTGCTCAAATCGTCGGGAATTCCAGTAGCGCGACGCACCGTGGCGAAGTATCGTGAAGCCATGAACATTTCCGCCTCGCACGAAAGGGTCAGAATCGCTTGACGCGCCGCCGCGCCCGGCGGAGAGGTTCATTGGCACATCCGAACACAGGAGAAACCCGATGCGCATCGAAACGTTTGGCAAAGATGTCGAAGTCACCCCGGCCCTGCAGTCCTATGTAGAGGAGAAGCTGGCCCGGATCGGAAAACACTTCGACCAGCACTGCGAAGCGCGGGTGACCCTCAAGCTGCAGAAGACCGAACACCACGTCGACGCCAGCCTCAACATTCCCGGCCAGACCCTGCACGCCGAGGCCAATGCCCAGACCATGTATGCCGCGATCGACCTGCTTGCGGACAAGCTTGACCGTCTGGTGATCAAGCACAAGGAGAAAAAACAGCAGCACGCACCGCTGCCGGTGGGCGACAATGGTGGCTGATCGCCACCGTTCCCCGCAGACATGCCCCTGACTGACCTCCTGGCGGCCGTGCAGACCCAGCTCTGCACGGCTACCGACCGCGACAGCGTCCTGCAGGCCGCCGCCGGGTTGCTGGCCTGCCGCCAGGCCAACGCCGAACAGATCTATCTGAACCTGTGCCAGCGCGAAGCGCTGGGCAGCACCGCGATTGGTCACGGCATCGCCATTCCCCACGGCCGCGCGCCAACCCTGGACCGCCCCCGCGGCGCCCTGCTGCGGTTGGCCACCCCGGTCGATTTCGGTGGCGACGAGCCGGTGGACCTGGTGTTCGCCATGGCCGTCCCCGCCCACTACACCCACCAGCACCTGATGCTGCTGTCCGAGCTGGCCGAGCTGTTCTCGGCGCCGGACATCCGCCAGGCCCTGCGCGAAGCGGGCGATGCCCGGGCGCTGCGCGAGGCGCTGGACATGACCCCACCTGCGAGTGCCGCATGAATACCAGCATCACCGCCCGTGAACTGTTCGAACAGCAGCGCGAGCGGCTGGGGCTGCGCTGGGCTGCCGGCAAGTCCGGCGAGAAGCGCGAGCTGGAGGCCGGCAACACGGTCTCGCGGCGCCCCTCGCTGGCCGGCTACCTCAACGCCATCTATCCCAACAAGGTGCAGATCCTGGGCACCGAGGAACTGTCTTGGCTGGATGCCCTGGAACCGCGCCAGCGCTGGGAAACCATCGAAAAGATCATGCAGTCGCACCCGCTGGCGCTGGTGCTGACCCGCAACCAGGCCTGCCCGGAAGACCTGCGCGCGGCGGCTGACGAATCCGGCACGCCGCTGTGGCTGTCGCCCAAGCGCGGCCACGAACTGCTCAACCACCTGTCCTACCACCTGGCGCGCACGCTGGCGCCGCGGGTGATCCTGCATGGCGTGTTCATGGAGATCTACTCCATCGGCGTGCTGATCACCGGTGAGGCCGGGTCGGGCAAGAGCGAGCTGGCGCTGGAACTGCTCAGCCGCGGCCACCGCCTGGTGGCCGACGATGCCCCCGAATTCACCCAGATCGCCCCCGACGTGCTCGACGGCACCTGCCCCGAACTGTTGCAGGACCTGCTGGAAGTGCGCGGCCTGGGCGTGCTGAACGTGCGCGAGATGTTTGGCGACACGGCTGTAAAGAAGAACAAGTACCTTCGGCTGATCGTCCACCTGACCAAGCCGATGACCGAACCCACCCCGCATGGCTACGAGCGCCTGACCGGCGACTCGGGCACCCGCCATGTGCTGGACCTGGATGTTCCGCTGATCACCCTGCCGGTGATGCCTGGCCGCAACCTGGCCGTGCTGACCGAAGCCGCCACGCGCCTGCATATCCTGCGCACCAAGGGGATCGACCCGGCGGCGATGTTCATCGCCCGCCACAGCAATCTGCTGGAACGGCGAACGCCCTGACTTCCCTGCCCTTCGAAGAGCCTGTCCATGAGCACCGCAACCCCCTCCGCCCCGACCCTGATCATCGTCAGCGGCCTGTCCGGCTCGGGTAAATCCGTCGCCCTGAAGACCTTCGAGGATCAGGACTACTACTGCTCGGACAACCTGCCGATCCACCTGCTGCCCGACTTCGTGCGCAGCCTGCTGGCCAACCACGACGGCAGCGCACCGCGCCGGCTGGCGGTAGGCATCGACGTGCGTGGCCAGTCCGACCTGAGCCAGCTGGGCAACTGGCGGCAGCTGGCCACCGATGCCGGCGTGGAAGTGAAGGTGCTGTTCTTCGAGGCCAGCGACGAAACGGTGCTCAAGCGCTACGCCGACACCCGTCGTCGCCATCCACTGAGCCAACTGGGGCTGTCACTGCCCGAAGCGATCGCCCGCGAGCGCGAGCTGACCGCGCCGCTGCGCCGAGAGGCCGATGCGGTCATCGATACCAGCAACCTCAACGTGCATCAACTGCGGCGGCGGATCATCACCGAGTTCGCGATGGACCATGCCACCGGCCTGTCGCTGCTGTTCGAATCCTTCGCCTACAAGCGCGGTGTGCCGGCCGAGGCGGACTTCGTGTTCGACGCCCGCGTGCTGCCCAATCCGCACTGGGACCCGGACCTGCGCGCGCTGAGTGGCCGCGAACCGGGCGTGCGTGATTACCTGGAAGCGCAACCGGACGTGCAGCGCTACCTGACCCAGCTGATGGATTTCCTCGATACCTGGCTGCCGAAACTGGGCGACGGCACCCGCAGCTACGTGACCGTGGCATTCGGCTGCACCGGCGGCAAGCATCGCTCGGTGTTCCTGGCCGAGCGCATGGCCCGGCATGCCCGCGAGATGGGCTGGGAAGACGTGGCGACGTACCACCGCGAACAGGATTGAGGGGGCCGGCCGGGCTGCGCCCGGCACCCGCCGATGCCGAATCAACGGCAACGTCCGAAGCAAAAGCGGGTTTCCTGTGGGTAGACGGGGTGGGCCAACAAGCGGGGGACGCTGCAAGTACGTCCCTGTAAGCTCGGTCGCCGCATCCATGCGGCTCACGCCCCCGCTTGCTGACCCACCCCGCCTTCGACAGATTACTGCGATCTGTCGGGACGCCATTGTGTGCTGCTGTTGGTGGGTGTCGACCTTGGTCGACACGGTAGATCCACGCCATGCGTGGATGAATCGCTGTCAGGCATCGAAAAACGGATGGGGTCGGATCCTTTTCCAACGGAAAAGGGCTCCGACCCGAGCAACGCTGAATACGGGACACAGTGCCCCTCTCCTGCTGCTATCGCCAATTCACCTCGACCTGTTAACGTGCAGTAATGACCTGTGCCATTCTCCTCGTAACACATCCCGGGGTCGGGACCGCCCTGCTTGACGTGGCGACCCGGCTCCTGCGGCAGTTGCCGCTGAAAACCGAAGCTTTCGAAGTACCGTTCGACGCAGACCTGGACGCCCTGCTCCCGCTCGCCTCGGCCGCCCTGCGGCGGGTCGATGGGGGGGATGGCGTGCTGATCCTGACCGACCTGTACGGCGCCAGCCCCGCCAACCTTGCCGGGCAGCTGGCCCGTCTGGGGACCCCGGTTCGCCGGGTGTCGGCGCTGAGCCTGCCGATGTTGCTGCGGGTGATGAATTATCCGGAACAGGGACTGGATCAACTGCCCGCCACAGCCGCGGCGGGTACCCGTAATGGAGCGATAGTCGACGATGCTTGAACGAGAACTCACCGTCAGCAACCGCCTGGGCCTGCATGCCCGGGCCACCGCCAAGCTGGTGCAGACCCTGGCGCCGTTCCGCTGCAACGTGACCATGGCCGCCAAGGGCCGTGAGATCAACGCCAAGAGCATCATGGGCGTGATGCTGCTGGCCGCCGGCCAGGGCACTCCGGTCACGGTGCGCATCAACGGCGAGGACGAAGCTGCCGCGATGGAGGCGGTGGTCGGCCTGTTCGAACGCCGCTTCGACGAGGACAACTGAGCGTGCCACGCGCACGCGCCGGGCAGCTCGGTTCCGGCCAGCGGCCGGTACAGCTGCTGGCCGGTCATGGAGCGGCCCGTGGTACTGCAATGGGCCGGGCGCGGGTGCGCCTGCCGCATGCGCTGGAAGTCGCCGAACAGCGTGTCGCCACCAACCAGGTCGAGGCCGAGCTGGCCCGCCTGCACCGCGCGGTGGATGCCGCGCGCACGGAAATGCATGAGCTGCGCCAGCGCCTGCAGGGGGCCCTGAACCAGGAAGTGGGCGAGTTCCTCGACCTGCATGCCCTGCTGCTGGATGACCCCGAACTGCTGTTCGGGCTGGACGAACTGATCCGCAGCGGTCCCTACAGCGCCGGCTATGCGCTGCGCCTGCAGCGTGACCGCCTGGCCAAGGTCTTCGATGGCATGGACGATGCCTACCTGAAGAGCCGCATGGACGACCTCGACCATGTGATCGGCCGTATCCACGCCTTCCTGCAGCCCGAACGCCCGCCGGTGGTGAAGGGTCTGGCCGGTGAAATCCTGGTCTGCGACAACATCGCTCCGTCCGAACTGGCGCAGCTGCAGGCACAGGGGGTGGTCGGCATCGTCACCGCCGCCGGCAGCGCGCTGTCGCACAGCGCGATCCTGGCCCGCAGCCTGCACCTGCCACTGATCGTCAACGTGCCGCAGCTGCTCAGCCGCATCGCCGATGGTGACGTGCTGATCATCGACGGCGCCGACGGCAGCATCACCGCCAACCCGCAGGCCGACAACCTGCGTGACTACCGCGTCCGACTGAAAGAGCACGCGCGCGAGCAGCGCGAACTCGGCCGCCTGCGCAGCAAACCCAGCCGTACCCGCGACCAGGTCGACATCGCCCTGCTGGCCAATGCCGAATCGCTGGAAGACGTCACCCAGGCGCATGCGCTGGGCGCGCAGGGACTGGGCCTGTACCGCACCGAATTCCTGTTCCTGCAGCGCAACGAGCTGCCGGACGAAGAAGAACAGTTCCAGACCTACCGCGATGCCGCGTTGGGCATGAGCGGGCGACCGGTCACCATCCGCACGCTCGACCTGGGCGCGGACAAGGCCGACCGCACCGGCCTGACCCTGAGCAATGAAGAGAACCCGGCCCTGGGACTGCGCGGGGTGCGCCTGTCGCTGGCGCGGCCGAAGGTGGCCGACACCCAGCTGCGCGCGATCCTGCGGGCCTCGGCCTACGGCAAGCTGCGCGTGCTGGTGCCGATGGTCAGCACCCGCGAGGAACTGCTGGCGGTGCGCCGGCGCATGCTCAAGCTGACCGAACAGCTGCGCAGCGAAGGTCACATGGTGTCCGATCATGTGCCGCTGGGTGCGATGATCGAGGTGCCCGCTGCGGCGTTGGCACTGGAAAGCTTCATCGACCTGGTCGACTTCCTGTCGATCGGCACCAATGACCTGGTGCAGTACCTGCTGGCTGCCGACCGCAACAACGAGGCGCTGGGTGAGTTGTACTCACCGTTGCACCCGGCGGTGCTGCGGCTGTTGCAGATGGTGATCGAGACCGGCGCACGCCACCGCATCCCGGTGGCGGTCTGCGGCGAGATGGCCGGTGATGCGCGGATGACCCCGCTGCTGCTGGCGCTGGGCCTGGCCGAGTTCAGCCTGCACCCTGGCACTCTGCTGGAGGTGCGACGCGCAATCCGCGAGGCCGACCTGTCGGTGCTGCGCGCACGTGCCCCGAAGCTGCTGGCCGCGCGCGACCGCCGCGCCATCGAGCGCTGGCTGGCGCTGGTGGCCGATACGCTCTGACACCACCCGTTCGCCGGGCATGCACGCCTGGGCGTCAGATCCCCTTTCCACGGGAGAAGGGATCTGACCCCGTCTCGTCGCCGCCGGGGTATCCGGTGAAACATCCCCTTGCGATAATGACGCGCTGAACACCCCTGTTGCCGCATCCTTGCCGGGATCGCGGCTTTTCTTATCCCGCGGGAGCTGCGATGGCTGAAGCTGTACGCCACGACAAGACTGCGCGCCAACTGCGGATGTTGTCCGATGCACTGGACAGCGGTCGGCTGGGCCCGGTGCGTCGCCTGGTCAACACCCTGGCCCCGGCCGAGATCGGCAACCTGCTTGAATCGCTGCCGCCGGGCAAGCGTGCCATCGTGTGGGGCCTGGTCGACCCGGAAGACGACGGCGAAGTGCTGGTCCACGTCGGCGAGGAAGTGCGCGAAAGCCTGCTGGCCGACATGGACCCGGACGAGATCATCGCCGCGGTCGAAGACCTGGACATCGACGATCTGGCCGACCTGGTCGAAGACCTGCCGGATACGGTCATCGACGAGGTCCTCAAGTCGATGGACCGCGAGAACCGCGAGCGCCTGGAACAGGTGCTGTCCTATCCCGAGGACAGCGCCGGCCGCCTGATGAACCCGGACGTGGTAACCGTGCGCGCCGACGTCAACGTCGACGTGGTGCTGCGTTACCTGCGCCTGCGCGGCGAACTGCCGGACCACACCGACCACCTGTTCGTGGTCAGTCGGCGCCACCAGTACCTCGGCCGGGTGTCGCTGGCGGCACTGGTGACCCACGAGGACACCACCCCGATCAACCGCCTGATCGACGACGAGCAGCCGGCCATCGACGTCGGCGAGAGCGACCAGGAGGTCGCCCGCCAGTTCTCCGACCATGACTGGATCTCCGCGCCGGTGGTGGACGACAACAACATCCTGATCGGCCGCATCACCATCGATGACGTGGTCGACATCATCCGTGGCCAGGCCGAGCACCAGGCGCTGGGCGCCGCCGGCCTGGACGAGGACGAAGATCTGTTCAGCCCGGTCTGGCGCGCCATGCGCCGCCGCTTGATGTGGCTGTCGGTCAACCTGTGCACGGCGTTCCTGGCCTCCAGCGTGGTCGGCCACTTCGAGGGCACCATCGACAAGCTGGTGGCGCTGGCGGTGCTGATGCCGATCGTTGCCGGCCTCGGTGGCAACGCCGGTACCCAGGTGCTGGCGCTGATGGTGCGCGGCCTGGCGCTGGGCCAGGTGGGCGCGTCCAACGCCCGCACGCTGCTGTGGAAGGAAGTCCGGGTCGCCTTGTTGAACGGCGTGATGCTGGGCTCGGTGCTGGGGCTGATCGTGCTGGCCTGGTTCCACTCGCCCGGGCTGTCGGCGGTGATCGCCATCGCGCTGACCTGTAATCTGCTGTTCGCTGCGCTGGCTGGCGTACTGGTGCCGCTCACACTGAAACGCTTCGGCTTCGACCCGGCATTGGCCAGTGGCATCTTCCTCACCGCCGTGACCGACTCGATGGGCTTCTTCACTTTCCTCGGCCTGGCCACGCTGGTGCTGCTGCACTGAACCCTGCAGGGTCGGATGCCCGCCACGCGGGGCTCTGACCCGATCCCAACTGGAACACCCATGGCAACAACGATCGAAAACTACTTCCAGCCCGGCTGGCGCGACCAGCAGCACACCTGCCCGGCCTGCGAATGGAAGGGCTGCTCGCGCGCCATGGTGATGGAACTGGACGAAGACGCCACCGAGTACGACTGCCCGGTCTGCGAGAACCCGCTGCTGGTGGTGCTGCATCCGGACATGGTGCAGGTGCAGGCGGCTGCCGCCGAAGGCAATACCGAAGCACAGGAGCAGTTGGACATCATCGCCAGCTTCCCGCGTCCGCAGTGACGCAGCGCATGATGCCAGGCTGATCGCGGCGGACTACGATGCAGACGATCCTGCAGCTACAGGAAAGCCCATGGTCCGTTCGCTGTCGCGCTGGCTGCCACTGCTGGCCGTTCTGATGATGACCGCCTGCACATCGCTTCCAGACAGCGCGCGCGGGCGCTTCGAAGCCCGCGCGGTGAAGGTGGAGGGGGAGACCGCCTACTACCAGGTGTTCATTCCGGCCGGCGTGCAGGCCGCCGCTCCCACCCACCTCCCGGTCATCCTGTTCCTGCACGGCTCCGGCGAGCGCGGTGCCGATGGCGTCAAGCAGACCTACGCCGGGCTGGGGCCTTACCTGCGCGAGCATCCCGACTTCCCCGCCCTGGTGGTGTTCCCACAGGTACCGGGCCATGAGGAGTGGAGCGGCCGCAACAACCGTGCGGCGGTGGCCGCACTGGACGCCACGATCGCCGAATTCGGCGCCGACCCGGCACGGCAGTACCTGACCGGCATGTCGATGGGCGGCTACGGCAGCTGGAACATCGCGTTGGACGACCCGCGCCGTTTTGCCGCGATCGTCCCCGTCTGCGGCGCGGTACTTGCACCACGCGCGAAGCGCCCGACCCTGTTCGTCGAGCAGGTCGCCCAGGAAACCGATCCGTATGCCGTGATCGCGCAGCGTCTGCGGCACACGCCGATCTGGATCTTCCACGGCGCGCTGGACGACGTGGTGCCGCCGGACGACGACCGCAGGCTGCATGCCGCATTCCAGAGCGCCGCTGCACGTGACGTGCGCTACACCGAGTTCCCGGAAGGCAACCACAATGCCTGGGACGCCACCTATGCGGACCCGGCAATGTGGGAATGGCTGTTCGCGCAGAAGCGGTGAGTCGCGGCTTCCGGTAGAGGCCCACCAAGGTTGGGGCCCGGCTTCGGTGGGTGCCAACCTTGGTTGGCACTATCTGTCCGTCGGCATGGGTGCTGGTGGGTGCCGACCGTTGGTCGGCACTATCTCTCCGATCCAAAGTGCTCCATTGCCTGCCCCGCTTCCATCCCCCATCGACACCACGCATGGGGATACTCACCAAGCTGCGCGGTCAGCCCTGCCCTGATCGGATTCCCCAACACGTACATCGCATGACTGAGCAGTGACTCATCAGAGCGGATTGCGTGATCGTGATAGCTCGATTGCCAGAATCGTCCTGATCTGCCGAGCATGCGGTTTATCAGCAATGCACTGCTCGATTTGAAGCGTTGCATGACGTAATCCAGCGAGAACGCGCGGAGCTCCACAAGCCAATGGATGTGGTCCGGCATGACTACATAGGCAAGTGAGTACGTCAGGCCTTCAGTATCAAGGCGACGGACCACGTCCATCACCAATTGCGCCGCTGTGGCATCGTCGAAGTAGCGTCGACGCCCCTGGGTGACGGTCGTCAGGATGTAGGATTGCCCGATCCGGGAATGGCGGCCAAGTCTCAGGCGTGCGCGGTTCATGGGCACAAGCGTGTGCCTGCCGACCGCCTTCTTCTATCGGGCAACCCCATCAGTCCAGGTAGGCCCGTAGCTATTCAATGTCTGAGCCCGGCACTTCACGGGACTGATGGTCCTGTGCCGACCAACGGTCGGCACCCACCCAGGCAGTTCAAGGTGAATTCCTATTGTGCCGACCAACGGACGGCACCTACCCAAGCCGTCAGGGTTGACACCTACCAGAGCGGCAATCAGCCCAGCAGGGTTTCCAGCACGGCCATGCGCACGGCGACGCCGTTGGCGACCTGGCGCAGCACCCACGACTGCGGGCCGTCGGCCACCTCGTCGGTCACTTCCACACCACGGTTGATCGGGCCCGGATGCAGCACCGCGGCATCCTTGCCGGCGCGGGCCAGGCGCTCGTTGGTCAGGCCGTACTGGGCGTGGTACTGCTCCAGCGACGGCACCAGGCCTTCTTCCATGCGCTCGCGCTGCAGGCGCAGCATCATCAGCGCGTCGACGCCTTCCAGCATCGCGTCGAAATCATCGCCGACCACGCAGCCCTTCAGGGTCTCGTCGTCCGGCAGCAGCGACTGCGGGCCGCACACGCGGATCTCGCCTACGCCCAGCGTACGCAGCGCATGCAGGTCGGTGCGGGCTACGCGCGAGTGCTTCACGTCGCCGACGATCACCACCTTCATCTTCGAGAAATCCGGGCCCTTGGCCTGGCGCAGGGTCAGCATGTCCAGCAGGCCCTGGGTCGGGTGCGCGCTGCGGCCGTCACCGGCGTTGATCAGTGCAGTGCCCTCGCCCGCCGCTTCGGCCAGTGCGGCCACGGCGCCATCATCCGGGTGGCGCACCACGAAGCCGCGCACGCCCATCGCTTCCAGGTTGCGCAGCGTGTCGCAGGCGGTTTCGCCCTTGCGCGTGGACGAGGTCGAGGCATCGAAGTTCAGCACGTCGGCGCCCAGGCGCTGCGCGGCCAGCTGGAACGAGCTGCGGGTGCGCGTGGACGGCTCAAAGAACAGCGTGCACACCGCCGAACCGGCCAGCACGTGGCGCTTGTTGCCGACGCGGCCGACTGCGGCATCGCGGATCTGCCCTGCGCGGTCGAGCAGCTGCAGCAGCGTTTCGCGCGGCAGGCCCTCCAGGGTCAGCAGGTGGCGCAGGCGTCCGGAGGCATCGATTTGCTGGGCGGTCATGGCGGTGTCGGGCAGTCAGGGAATGGGGGTGGCGTCGTCGGGGCACGACAGCCAACGGTCGATGATCACCGCTGCGGCGACGGCATCGAGGGCGGCCGCATCACGGCGGCGCTTGCGCCCTTCGGCGCGCTCGACGGCGAAGCGGCGGGCGGCCTCGACCGAGCTGGAACGCTCGTCGATCATCACCACCGGCAGTTTGAAACGTTCCCGCAGCTGGCGGGCGAAGCCCTGCGCACGCTTGCGGTTGGGCTGGTCCTGGCCGTCCAGGGTCAGCGGGTCGCCGACCACCAGGCCGTCGGGCTTCCATTCCTTGAGCAGGCGTTCGATCGCGGTCCAGTCCGGGCCGTTGCCGTGCACATCGACCACCGCCACCGCACGCGCATGCGCAGCGAAGGCACTGCCGATGGCCACGCCGATACGCCGCGAGCCGACATCGAAACCCAGAACGGTGCCGTCACGGCGGATGGCCGGGGCAGGAGAAACCGGTGCGGGCGCCGCCGGCTCAGACATGGCCGCTGTAGTCGGTCAGGCGGAACAGGTCCACGCCGATACGCGAAGCCGCGCCCTGCCAACGCTGCTCCAGCGGCAGCTGGAACACCAGCTCGGCATCGGCCGGCACGGTCAGCCAGCTGTTCTCGGACAGCTCGCTTTCCAGCTGCCCTGCGCCCCAACCGGCACAGCCGAGGGTGACCACGGCATTGGCCGGGCCTTCGCCGCGCGCCATCGCTTCAAGGATGTCGCGCGAGGTGGTCAGGTACAGGCCGTCGCCCACGGTCAGGCTGGAATCCCACGCCCGCGCGTCGTCATGGATGACGAAGCCGCGTTCGGGATGCACCGGGCCGCCATTGAGCACCATGCGCGCCTGCAGGTCGCCATCGCCGGTGGTGATGTCCATCTGTGCAAGCACTTCACCCAGCGTGTACTCGGAAGGCTGGTTGACCAGCACACCCATCGCCCCGTTCTCGTCGTGCTGGCAGATCAGCGCGACGCTGCGGGCAAAGGTCGCGTCGAGCAGCGACGGCAGCGCGACGAGCAGGTGATCGGCAAGGGAGGTCGGCGTTACAGGCATGGGCCCATTCTACCTGCTGGGGGCGGGATGGTCGCGCGATGGCGCCGAACCGCGATGGGCTAGGATGATGCTTTGCCATGGAAGGTCATCGATGCAGTCTTCATCGCCCCTGACCCTGCCGGCACGCAGCGCCATCGTCCTGATCGCGCTGCTGCAGGGCCTGATGCTGTATGCCGCGCAGGAACTTTCCGATGCGTGGCCGTTCCGCGATATCGGCTGGCGCTACTGCTGGTACGCCTGGGTGCTGGCCATTCCCAGCGCGGTGGCGCTGAGCCTGGTCGAGCTGGGCCAGCGCCGCCTGTGGATGCAGGCCGTGTTCGGCTCAGCGGTGGTATTGGCGCTGGCCGCCTGGGTTGGCTGGAACCTCAACGGCGAGACCGCGCTGGATTCGGGCGCGCTGCAGTTCCCGCTGACCCTGGGCATGGCCGTGGCGGTGTTCGTGGCCCTGCCCTGGTGGCAGTTCCAGCTGCAGCACGGGCATTGGCGCGCCAGCTATCCGGAGCTGTTCGAGCGCGCCTGGCAGAACGGCCTGACCCTGGCCCTGGCGGCGCTGTTCACCGGGCTGACCTGGCTGCTGCTGTGGCTGTGGGCGGCGCTGTTCCAGCTGCTGGACGTGAACGCCTTCCGCGACCTGTTCCGGCAGGACGCGTTCATCGCGCTGGCCACCGGCAGCCTGGCCGGGTTCGGCGTGCTGATCGGGCGCACCCAGCATCGCGCGATCCAGATCACCCGCCAGGTGTTGTTCGCGATCTGCCGCGGACTGCTGCCGCTGCTGTCGTTCATCGCCGTGCTGTTCGTGCTGAGCCTGCCGCTGACCGGGCTGGAACCGCTGTGGAAGACCCGCTCGGCCGCCAGCCTGCTGCTGGTGCTGTCGCTGCTGCTGGTGACGTTCACCAATGCGGTCTACCAACAGGGGGAAGACAGCCCTCCCTACCCCCTGCTGCTGCGCCGGCTGGTTGAAGCCAGCCTGCTGGCACTGCCGATCTATGCGGTGCTGGCACTGTACGCACTGGGCCTGCGCGTGGTGCAGTACGGCTGGACCCTGGACCGGTTCTGGGCGGTGCTGATCGCGCTGGCCGTGGCCGGCTATGCCGTGGGCTACGCGCTGGCGGTGCTGCGCCGGCAGAGCCGCTGGCTGCAGACGCTGGAGCCGGTCAACCGTTGGATGTGCTGGGCCGTGCTGGCACTGGCATTGCTGGGCAACTCGCCGCTGCTGGACCCGGTGCGGCTGACCCTGTCCAGCCAGTTGGCACGGCTGCGTGCAGACCCGCCGGCGATCACCAGCAGCGACGTCAACGTGCTGCGCTTCGACCTCGGCCGCCGCGGCGTGCAGGCGCTGCGCGGACTGCAGAACGATCCGGCGATCCGCGCCGATGCCAACGCGCCGCAGGTGATCGCCGATGCGCTGGCACGCACCTCACGCTGGGACGGCGGCACCCGCCTGGACAAGGGCCCGCAGGATGTCGCCGCCCTGCAGCGCGCGCTGAAGCTGGCCAAGGGATCCAGCTCGCCACCGGACGATTGGTGGCAGGCGCTGGCCACCCGCGCGATCAATGGCGAATCGTGCGCCCAGAGCGAGCGCGACTGCCTGATCGTGCATCGCGACCTGGATGGCGACGGCAGCACCGAGGTGCTGCTGTGCGAGCTGTACACCCACCGTGGGCCGGACTGCGTGCTGTACGCACGTGGCAGGGATGCCCAGTGGCGCCGGGCCGGTTCGCTGTTCGGCACCGCCAGCGGCCAGGCCGAGGCGATCAACCAGGCCCTGCGTGATGGCGAACTCACTCTCGAACCGCCGCGTTGGCCGATGCTGTCCATCGGCGGACGCCCCGCGGTGACCATCGATCCCGAACCCGAATCCAACGAGTCTTCTCCATGAGCGGTTACTGCCTCATCGCCCCGGGTCATCCGGTGCACGACTACTACCACGCCAACGAATACGGCTTCCCGCAGCGTGACGAGCGCGAGCTGTTCGAGCGGCTGGTGCTGGAGATCAACCAGGCTGGCCTGAGCTGGGAAACGATCCTGAAGAAGCGCGAGGGCTTCCGCACGGCCTATGACGGTTTCGATGTCGACCGCGTGGCGGCCTACACCGAGCAGGACATCGAACGCCTGCTGTCGGACGCGGGCATCATCCGCAACCGGCTGAAGGTGCTGGCGGCGATCCACAACGCACAGGTGATCCAGCAGCTGCGGGCCAGCCACGGCAGCTTCGCGGGCTGGCTGGACGCGCACCATCCGCGCAGCAAGGCCGACTGGGTGAAGCTGTTCAAGAAGACGTTCCGCTTCACCGGCGGCGAGATCACCGGCGAATTCCTGATGAGCCTGGGCTACCTGCCCGGTGCGCACGCCGAGGACTGCCCGGTGCATGCGCGGCTGCTGACGCTGTCGCCGCCGTGGTTGCAGGCCTCCCGGTAGTGCCGGCCGCTGGCCGGCAGCCTCGGAATGCTGCAGGTGTTGCCGGCCAGCGGCCGGCACTACCGTCGAATCGTCACACGCCCATGTAACGGCCCGGGCGGTGGTTGAACATCAGCACCAGGCTGAGCACCACCGCGCCGATGGCCGAGTACAACACCTTCGACGGCGACAGCACGAAGAACGCAGCCACCATCAGGCAGGCGTCGTAGGACATCTGCACCTTGCCGGCGCTCCAGCCACGGGTGCGCTGCAGGTACACCGCCAGTATGCCGATACCGCCGAGGCTGGCACGGTGACGGATGAAGAACAGGATGCCCAGGCCGGACAATGCGCCACCGACGATCGCCGAATACAGCGGGTTGATGTGCGAGAAATCGATCCAGCGCGGCAGCAGGTCGGTCAGCACGCCACAGGCGGTGACCGCAGCGAAGGTCTTCAGGGTAAATTCCCAGCCCATGCGCCGCAGCGCCACCCAGTAGAACGGCAGGTTGACCAGCACGAACACCAGGCCGAAGTTCCAGCCCATCGCGTAGTGCAGCAGGAACGCCATGCCGGCCATGCCGCCGATCATCAGCCCGCCCTTGGCGAAGATGGCCAGGCCCAGCGAGGCCACCATCGTGGCCAGCACCATTCCCTGCACGTCCTCGGCAATCGAGTGACGCAGCGCTTTTTCGTCGGCGGTGGTGCCGGCACTGTCGGGCGGTGGGGTCAGCGGACCGGCGGTGACCAGGTGGCCGTCAGCGTCGTCGCACGGCGCGGGGCCATGGGCGGGAAGGGACATGCGGGTGGGGAACAGCAGGTGGGGAGCGGTATTAGACACGATCCGCATGACAGTTGCAGATGAAATCGTTCAGCTGCGCTCGCCCATTCAGGTTATTTCGGAGGCGTCACCGGCAGCACGGCCAGCATATCCTCGCCATCATCGTCCATGCCGGTCTCGACAAAACCGAAGCTGCCATAGAAGGCGCCCGCCACCGGATTGTGCGGGTTGTAGCAGATCTCGATCTCGGCCAGGCCGGGCGTATCCCGGATCTGCGCCAGCGCCAGTTCCAGCGCGCGGCGCCCGATGCCACGCCCCTGCCAGCGCTGATCGACCATGAACCGCCAGATCGACGTCCGCTGCGGCGTCTCCGGCACCCACATGAAGAACCCGACCAGCTCGCCATCGGCCAGGATGGCGCGGGTCTGGTAGCCGGGATGGAATGCTGCCTGCACCAGCGACCACGTATTGCCAGCAACGAAGTCCTGCTGCGCCTCGCTGACGTCGAGGTCGCACACGGCGTCGTAGTTGTCGACGGTGATCGCGTCCAGCGTGACCTGCATGGGGGCGTCCTGCCTCGGGAAGGATGCCCAGTCTGCCCGACTCTGGATCCCGTGTGGTCTGACCCCACACGACCGTTCAGCGCAGCGTTGCCTGCCTCATCCCTTCCCGGCCAGATGGTGCGCCACCAGGGCGTTGGCGTGGCCATGGCCCAGCCCATGCTCGCCTTTCAGGAAACTGACCAGCTCCATGTGTTTCAGGCCCTTCTTGCCGGCCAGCAGGCCGAACCAGTGCGCCACCGGCTGACCATAGGTCTTCTCGATGGAGGGAAAGTACGAGGCCGGGCCCTTGGGCTTGGTGTCAGTGCTCATGTGCAGCTCCCGTTGAAGTCACTCATTCGACGAATCACAGACGCAGAAATCGACAACCCCACACGTCCGTCCGACCCAGTGCCGACCAACGGTCTGCACCCACCAAAGCAGAATGCCGTTCCAACAGCTCGCGGGAAACTGTCGAAGGCGGGGTGGGTCCGGTTGCGGGGGCGTGAGCGCCATGGGCCCGAGGCATGCCTCGGGCGGGTTGGGCAGGACGCCCAACCCCGGTCTTGCCGTGTGCGCAGGACAGCGCACACGAGCAAGCGCGACCGAGCCTACATGGACGTATTTACGGCGTTCCCCTCAACCGGACCCACCCCGCCATCCCACGGAATGCACGCATTTGACGTTGACGTTGCCTTGGCTTGAAGCAGGTGCCGGGCGCAGCCCGGCCGTATCATCCCCTCATGCCCCGTGAAAATCTCAACGACCTGCAGGCCTTCGTCCACGTTGCCCGCGAGGGCAGTTTCACCAGGGCCGCCGCCCAGCTGGGCGTTTCCCAGTCGGCGCTCAGCCATGCCATGCGCGGGCTGGAAGAGCGACTCGGCGTGCGCCTGCTGACCCGCACCACCCGCAGCGTGTCCACCACCGAGGCTGGCGCCCGCCTGCTCGATACCCTCGCCCCGCGCCTGGCCGAGATCGAGGACGAACTGGCCGCACTGGCCGAGTACCGCGAACGCCCGGCCGGCACCATCCGCATCAATGCCACCGGCCATGCCGCCGAATACATCGCCTGGCCGCGGCTGGCGCCATTGCTGCAGCAGTATCCGGACCTGAAGGTGGAACTGGCTGCCGACTACGGGTTGGCCGACATCGTCGCCGAGCGCTACGACATCGGCATCCGCCTCGGCGAACGGCTGGCGCGCGACATGGTCGCCGTGCCGGTCAGCCCGCCGCTGCGCATGCGTGTGGTCGGTGCGCCCAGCTACTTCCGCCAGCACGTGGTGCCGCAGCATCCGCACGAGCTGGCAGACCACAACTGCGTGACCCTGCGCCTGCCCACGCATGGCGGGCTGATGCCGTGGGATTTCGGCCAGGATGGCAACGAACTGAGCGTGCGCGTCACCGGCCAGTGGACCTTCAACACCATGGGCATGACCCGCGCCGCTGCGCTGGCCGGCAGTGGATTGGCCTGGCTGCCGGAAGACCAGGTGCAGCCGATGCTGGACGATGGGCGGCTGCGGTCGGTGCTGGACGACTGGTGCCCCCACTTCGATGGCTACTACGCGTACTACCCGTCGCGCCGCCACGTCACCGTGGCGATGCGCACGGTGCTTGATGCGCTGCGTGGGCCGATGGGGTGAGGGTCAAGGAGTGCGGACCAACGGTCCGCACCCGCCGGGTGGTCAGCCCTTGGCCTGCGCCGCACGCTGCGCGTTGTAGCGCTCGCCGACGATCGACACTTCGTCCAGTGCCTGCGCGATGCGCTGCAGGTCCTCCTGTGCCAGCTGCAGGTCGGCCGCGCCCAGGTTTTCTTCCAGGCGATGGATCTTCGTGGTGCCCGGAATCGGCACGATCCACGGCGCCTGCGCCAGCAGCCAGGCCAGCGCCACCTGCGCCGGGGTGGCACCACGGGCAGCGGCGATTGTGCTGATACGGTCGACCAGCGCCTGGTTGGCACGACGCGCTTCCACTTCGAAACGCGGCACGGTGTTGCGGAAGTCGTTGGCGTCGAAGGTGGTGTCGGCGTTGATCGCGCCGGTCAGGAAGCCGCGGCCGAGCGGGCTGAACGGCACGAAGCCGATGCCCAGTTCCTGCAGGGTCGGCAGCAGTTCGCGCTCCGGCTCGCGCCACCATAGCGAATACTCGCTCTGCACGGCGGTGACCGGCTGCACCGCATGCGCGCGACGCACGGTGGCGGCACTGGCCTCGGACAGCCCGAAGTGGCCGACCTTGCCCTCGGCGATCAGGTCGCGCACGGTGCCGGCCACATCTTCGATCGGCACGTTCGGGTCCACGCGGTGCTGGTAGAACAGGTCGATATGGTCGGTGCGCAGGCGCTTGAGGCTGGCTTCGGCCACCGCACGGATGTTCTCGGGACGGCTGTCCAGCCCGGTATCGACGCGCGCATCCTTGAAGCCGAACTTGGTGGCGATCACCAGCTTGTCGCGATACGGCGCCAACGCTTCGCCGAGCAGGTCTTCGTTGGTGTACGGGCCGTACACCTCGGCGGTGTCGAAGAAGGTCACGCCACGCTCGACGGCGGCCTGCAGCAGGGCGATACCCTGGCTGCGCTCCACCGGCTGGCCATAGCCATGGCTCAGGCCCATGCAACCCAGGCCCAGGGCGGAGACCTTCAGGCCACTGCGGCCGAGTTCACGTGTCTGCATCGTCGTGCTCCAGAGGGGGAGCGTTGACGATACGCCTGCATTGGCGGTG
The DNA here is from genome assembly GCF_002138415.1 of Stenotrophomonas maltophilia. Taxonomy (NCBI): domain Bacteria; kingdom Pseudomonadati; phylum Pseudomonadota; class Gammaproteobacteria; order Lysobacterales; family Lysobacteraceae; genus Stenotrophomonas; species Stenotrophomonas maltophilia. Next base: position 1,099,815 of record NZ_CP015612.1, on the reverse strand, counting down.
GATTGAACCGGCTGCATGGCAGTCGGTCATGACTGGAATTCATCAATACGCGGGGCCGCTCGCTCGTAGAGTCGAGCTTGCTCGACTCGACAAGAACAGTCGAGCAAGCTCGACTCTACGGAACACGCACATCACCGTATCTCGGAGATCTCCACGCCATCCAACCCCTGCGACAAGGTGCGCGCGTCGCCGCCCTGGCTGAGCTTGATGCGCAGGCGTACTTCGTTCTGCGAATCGGCGTAGCGCAGCGCATCCTCGTAGCTGATCTCGCCGGCCTGGTACAGCTCGAACAGGCTCTGGTCGAAGGTCTTCATGCCCAGCTGGACCGAGTCCTTCATCACTTCCTTCAGCTTGTGGATCTCGCCGTCGCGGATGTAGTCCTGCACCAGCGGCGTGCCCAGCAGGATCTCCATCGCCACCTTGCGCGAGCGGCCATCGGGCGACGGCACCAGCTGCTGCGCGACCACGCCCTTGAGGTTCAGCGACAGGTCCATCAGCAGCTGGTTGCGGCGGTCTTCCGGGAAGAAGTTGACGATGCGGTCCATCGCCTGGTTGGCGTTGTTCGCATGCAGGGTGCACAGCACCAGGTGGCCGGTTTCGGCGAACGCGATGGCGTGGTCCATGCCTTCGCGGGTACGCACCTCGCCGATCATGATCACGTCCGGCGCCTGGCGCAGGGTGTTTTTCAGCGCGGCTTCCCAGCTGTCGGTATCGATGCCGACCTCGCGCTGGGTGATGATGCAGCCTTCGTGCTTGTGCACGAATTCGATCGGGTCTTCGATGGTGATGATGTGGCCGGTCGAGTTCTGGTTGCGGTAACCGATCATCGCCGCCAGCGAGGTCGATTTACCGGTACCGGTGGCACCGACGAACAGGATGATGCCGCGCTTGGTCATCGCCAGCGTCTTGATGATCGGCGGCAGGCTCAGTTCTTCCACGGTCGGAATGCGCGTCTCGATGCGACGAAGCACCATGCCGACCTGGTTGCGCTGGTAGAAGCAGCTGACACGGAAGCGACCGACGCCGGACAGGCCGATGGCGAAGTTGCATTCGTGGGTCTTCTCGAATTCCTCGCGCTGCGCCGGGGTCATCACGTTGAGGACCAGGTCGCGGCTCTGCTGCGGCGTGAGCGGGGTCTGCGTGATCGGCGAGATCTTGCCGTTGACCTTCATCGCCGGCGGCATGCCGGCCGTGATGAACAGGTCCGAGGCGCGCTGGTGCGCCATCAGCTTGAGGAACGAAGTGAAATCGATGGTGGTCGCGGTGGTGTTCACGGCGGGCTCCCAATGGGGCATGTACCAGGAAACGGTCGGTGGAGGAAACGGCACGGGTACGGCGGCGCACTGGCGCACGCCGCCCCGTTGCGGCCCCGCCTTACTCGAACAGGCGCTTGTCCTTGGCGTACTCGCGGGCCTGGTTGCGGGTGATCAGGCTGCGCTTGACCAGGTCCTGCAGGTGCTGGTCCAGGGTCATCATGCCGTACTGCTGGCCGGTCTGGATGGCCGAGTACATCTGCGCCACCTTGTCCTCGCGGATCAGGTTGCGGATGGCCGGGGTGCCGACCATGATTTCCCATGCCGCGGTACGGCCGCCGCCCACCTTCTTCAGCAGCGCCTGCGAGATCACCGCACGCAGCGATTCGGACAACATCGAACGCACCATCGGCTTTTCGCCGGCCGGGAACACGTCGATGATGCGGTCGATGGTCTTGGCCGCCGAGCTGGTGTGCAGGGTGCCGAACACCAGGTGGCCCGTTTCCGCGGCGGTCAGCGCCAGGCGGATGGTTTCCAGGTCGCGCAACTCGCCGACCAGGATGATGTCCGGGTCCTCACGCAGTGCCGAGCGCAGTGCTTCATTGAAGCCATGCGTGTCGCGGTGCACCTCGCGCTGGTTGATCAGGCACTTCTGCGAGGTGTGCACGAATTCGATCGGATCCTCGACGGTGAGGATGTGGCCGTATTCGTTCTTGTTGATGTAGTCGATCATCGCCGCCAGCGTGGTCGACTTGCCCGAACCGGTCGGGCCGGTCACCAGGATCAGGCCCTGCGGCTGCTGGATCACCTCGCGGAACAGCGGCGGGCAGGCCAGGTCCTCGAGGGTGAGCACCTCGGACGGAATGGTACGGAACACCGCACCGGCGCCGCGGTTCTGGTTGAACGCATTCACACGGAAGCGCGCCAGCGACGGAATCTCGAAGGAGAAGTCCACTTCGAGGAATTCCTCGTAATCGCGGCGCTGCTTGTCGGACATGATGTCGTACACCAGCGCGTGGACCTGCTTGTGGTCCAGGGCTGGAATGTTGATCCGGCGAACGTCGCCGTCCACGCGGATCATCGGCGGCAGGCCTGCGGACAGATGCAGGTCGGACGCTTTGTTCTTTACGGAAAACGCCAGCAGTTCGGCGATATCCATGAGCGGCTACTCCCCAATAACGGCTTCGACTGGAAGGATCTTTCCCCGGGCGGCAGTATAGCCTCCTGATTCAACGGAACGCGTTACGTGGCCACTCCCCTGCCCCAGATCCTGAGCAACCTGCATGCTGCCGCCGAGGCGGCCGGCCGGCCCGATCCGCGCCTGCTGGCCGTTTCCAAGACCCAACCGGCCGAGGCCGTGGCCGCGCTGGCCGCACAGGGCCAGCATGCCTTCGGCGAGAACTATGTGCAGGAAGCGCTGGCCAAGATGCAGGCGCTGCAGCACCTGGCGCTGGAGTGGCACCTGATCGGCCACCTGCAGTCGAACAAGGCCGACGCCGTGGCCACCCATTTCGACTGGGTGCAGAGCGTGGACCGGCCCAAGCTGGTGACGGCGCTGGCGCGCCATCGCCCGGCCGCGCGCGGCCCGCTGAACGTGCTGATCCAGGTCAACATCGACGATGAGTCCAGCAAGCACGGCTGTGCGCCGGAGGCCGTGGACGCATTGGCCGCCGCGATTGCCGCCGAGCCCCAGCTGCGCCTGCGAGGTCTGATGGCGATTCCCGCGCCATGGCCCGAGGCCGAGCGCCGTCGGGATGCGTTCGTGCGCATGCGCACCCTTTTCCAGTCGCTGGCCGCCCAGCACGCGCAGGTCGACACCCTGTCGATGGGCATGAGCAGCGACTACGCCGAAGCCATCGCCGAGGGCGCCACCCTGGTGCGCATCGGCACCGCCCTGTTCGGCGCGCGCCCGCGCCCGGCCTGATTTTCCAAGGAGACTTCCATGGCAGCTGATTCCATCACCTTCATCGGCGGCGGCAACATGGCGCGCAGCCTGATCGCCGGCCTGATCCGCCAGGGCGTGCCCGCCGCGCACATCCACGTGGCCGAACCGGTGGCCGCACTGCGCGAGTCGCTGGCCACCGATTTCGGCGTGCAGGTACACGACAACGCCGCCGATGCCGCCGCACAGGGCCGCACCTGGCTGCTGGCAGTAAAGCCGCAGGTGCTGCGCGAGGTCTGCCAGTCGCTGCAGGCACTGGCCCAGGCGAACCGGCCGCTGGTGGTGTCCATTGCCGCCGGCATCACCAGCACGCAGCTGGAACGCTGGCTGGGCGGCAACCTGCCGGTGGTGCGTGCAATGCCCAACACGCCGGCCCTGCTCGGCGCCGGCGTGACCGGCCTGTATGCCACGCCGTCGGTGGATGCACAGCAGCACGCGCAGGCCGAACAGGTATTGGCCAGTGCCGGCCGTACCGTGTGGATCGAGCGCGAGGCGCTGATGGATTCGGTCACTGCCGTGTCCGGCAGCGGGCCGGCCTACGTGTTCCTGCTGGCCCAAGCGATGGAGGCGGCGGGCATTGCCCAGGGCCTGCCGGCCGACGCCGCGCGCACACTGGTGGTGCAGACCCTGCTGGGAGCCTCGCGCATGCTGGATGAGGCCGGTGAAAGCCCCGCCGAGCTGCGCCGACGCGTGACCTCGCCGAACGGCACCACCCAGGCCGCGATCGAGCGCTTCCAGGCCGGTGGTTTCGAGGCGCTGGTGGATACCGCGCTGCGCGCCGCGCAGGTGCGCGGGCAGGAACTGTCTGCAGCGAATGATTGATCTCCTGGGGTCAGATCCCTTTGCCGAAGCAAAGGGATCTGACCCCATCCACCCCGATGATCACCGTCCCAACGTGGCCATGACGAAATCGACGAAGCACTGCAGCCGCGGGCGCGGCCGTCGATCCGGCAGATAGATCAGGTGCATCGGCCGCGGTTCGGGCAGGTAGTCGCGCAGCAACGGCTTCAACCGCCCGGCCGCGATCTCGCCAGCCAGCAGGGCTGTCGGCTGCAGCACCAGCCCTGCTCCGGCCACGGCAGCCTCGCGCAGCGCAAGGCCGTCGTTGCAGGCCAGCCGCGCCTCCCAATCTACCCGTTCCCCGTTGGCCAGCTGCCAGCCATGGCCACCACGCCAGGCCAGATGGCTGAGGCAGTCATGTCCCGCCAGATCCGCCGGCGTGCGCGGCATGCCGCGCCGACGCAGGTAGGAAGGCGCCGCGCACAGGCTCATCGCGTAGGGCGGCAACGGCCGCGCCACCACTTCCTGTGACGGCAGCGGCCCGACCCGGATCGCCACGTCGAAGCCATCCTCGATCAGGTCCACGCGACGGTTGCTCAGGTCCAGTTCGATGTCCAGCAACGGCTGCTCACGCAATAGCCCGGACAGTACCGGCGCCAGCACGCAGCTGCCCCAGGTGGTCGGCGCGCTGACCCGCAGCAGGCCACGTGGCTGCACCTGCAGGCCGGCGACATCGGCCTCGGCCTGCTGCACCTGCTCCAGCACCTGCCGACAGCCGGCCAGGTAGGCGCTGCCGGCCTCGGTCAGGCGCTGGCGGCGGGTGTTCCGTTGCAGCAACGCGGTCCCCAGGTGGGACTCCAGCTGCTGGATGTACTTGCCCACCATCACCGCCGAAACCTGCAGCTGTTCGGCGGCGCCGGCGAAGCTGCCACGCTCGGCCACGGCAACGAAGGCCCGCATGCATCGAAGGGTATCCATTACTAATCCAGAGTTAGGAATCTGCGAAGCTTACGCGGCTTACCTAACCCAGCTGTGAGGACGCAGACTGTGCGCATCCCCCTCTCGCAAGGAACGGCCATGAAGATCCTCCTCGTCGGTGCCAGCGGCACCCTCGGCCAGGCAGTCGCCCGCCAGCTCGGCCAGCAGCATCAGATCCTCGCCGCCGGCCGCCGCAGCGGCGAGCTGCGCGTGGACCTGACCGATGACGCCAGTGTCGCCGAGCTGTTCGCGCGTACCGGCCCGGTCGATGCCGTGGTCTCCACCGCCGGCAAGCTGCACTTTGGCCCGCTGCAGGAGATGACGCCCGAGCAGTTCAACCTTGGACTACAGGACAAACTGCTGGGCCAGGTGCGGCTGGCACTGGCCGCGCAACACCATCTCAGTGCCGGCGGTTCGATCACCCTGACCAGCGGCATCGTCAGCGCACAGCCCATCCGCGATGGCGCCAACGCCACCTCGGTGAATGCCGCGCTGGAAGGCTTCGTGCGTGCAGCCGCCTTGGAACTGCTGCCACGCGGCCTGCGCATCAACGTGGTCAGCCCCAACGTGCTGATCGAATCGATGGCCGCCTACGCGCCCTACTTCCCCGGCTTTGAAGCGGTGAGCGCACAGCGCGCGGCACTGGCCTTCCAGCGCGCGGTGGAAGGCATCCAGAGCGGCGAGACGATCACGGTCTGGTAAGAAAAAGGGGACGGAGGGGATTAAGTCGTTTGTGCACTTGCGACTTAATCCCCTCCGTCCCCTTTTTCACTCCCAGCGCATCGGGCCGTCGCCGCGTTCGCCGAGGACGTCGCCCGGGTTGGCCAGGCGGCAGCGCTGCAGCGAAAGGCAGCCACAGCCAATGCAGCCGGTCAGTTCATCGCGCAGCAGCTGCAGCATGTGGATGCGCTCCTCCAGCTCGGTGCGCCAGCGCGCGGAAAGCTTGGCCCAGTCGGCCTTGGTTGGCGCGCGGCCTTCGGGCAGGCTCTCGAAGGCACGGCCGACCGCTTCCAGCGGCATGCCGACCCGCTGTGCCACACGAATCACCGCCAGCCGGCGCAGCACATCGCGACTGTAACGGCGCTGGTTGCCCGAGGTGCGCAGGCTGCTGATCAGCCCCTTGCGCTCGTAGAAATGCAGCGCGGAAACCGCCACGCCACTGCGCTCGGCGACTTCGCCCACGCTCAGCTCTTGGGACACCATTGCTTGACCTCAACCGTTGTTGAGGTGTCATGCTGCTATCTTCGCCGCTTGTTGACAAGCGCGGCCCGCACCTGACCCGTATGACCCCGAGCGTACCTCCCGCCGGCACCATCGCGCCGGCCGATACTTCGATCCTGTCCCCGCGCTACCGCACCACCACCGCCGGCATGGTGGCGCTGGTCGCGCTGCACGCCTTCGAGGCACTGGCGGTGGCTGCCGCCATGCCCACCGTGGCCGAGGCGCTGGACGGCCTGCGCCTGTATGCACTGGCGTTCGGCGGCACCCTGGCCACCAGCGTGATCGGCATGACCCTGGCCGGTCGCTGGGCCGACCACCAGGGCCCGGCACGGCCACTGTGGTATGGCCTGGCCTGCTTCGTGCTGGGCCTGTTGCTGGCTGGCTTCGCAATGCGCATGGGCACGCTGGTAGCGGGGCGACTGCTGCAAGGCCTGGGTGCGGGCGCGATTTCGGTCTCGCTGTACGTGATGGTTGGCCGCAGCTATCCCGAGCACCTGCGACCGAAGGTGTTCGCGGCGTTCTCTGCTGGCTGGGTGGTGCCCTCGATGGTCGGCCCGGCACTGAGCGGCCTGATCGTGCAGCACCTCGGTTGGCGCTGGGTGTTCCTGGCGGTGCCGCTGCTGGCCGTCCCGGCCGCACTGCTGCTGCGCCCGGCGCTGGCGCGCATGCAGTCCCCCGTCGCGGCCGGCAACGATGGCGAGCGCAGCAACGTGGTGCGCTGGGCCAGTGGTGCCTCGCTGGCCGCGCTGCTGCTCTACGTCGGCGGCCAGCAACCGGGCATGGCCGCCCTGCCCTGCATCGGTGTGGCGATGCTGGCGCTGCTGTTCTGCGTGCACCGGCTGCTGCCGGCCGGAACACTGGTCCTGCGCCGCGGCCTGCCCAGCGTGATCGCGCTGCGCGGCATCGCTGCAGCGGCCTTCTTCGCCTGCGAGGCCTATCTGCCCCTGCTGCTGCAGCGCGAACGTGGACTCTCGCCCAGCTGGGCCGGCGCGGTGCTCAGCCTCGGTGCGCTGGGCTGGTTCGCGGGCTCCTGGCTGCAGGGCCACCAGCAGCGCGGCTGGTCACGACAGCAGCTGCTGCGCGTTGGCACGGCGATGATGACGGTCGGCATCGCCGCAACGCTGGCAGTGCTGTTCAAGCAGATGCCATTGCCGGTCGCGCTGGTTGGCTGGGCCGTGACCGGTTTCGGCATGGGCATGATCTACGCCAGCCTGTCGGTGCTGACCCTGTCGCTGTCAGCGCCGCATGAGCAGGGTGCCAATACCTCTGCCCTGCAGCTGAGCGAGGCGTTGTCGGTGACCACCGCGCTGGCGGTTTCCGGCGCGCTGTTCGCCATGTTTGTGGAAAGCGCGCCGCACACGGGCTACCTGCTGTGCCTGGCGATCACCTGCGGGCTGGCCGTGCTGGCTACGGTGATCGCACGGCGGGTGTAGGGGCCCAGCAGTGCGCTTCCGCCGGGCACGGCCCGGCGAGCGTAGCGGTCAGGGATTTGCAGCGGCCCCCATGTCATCGATGTCCCGGTGCAGGATGCGCCGCACTTCCAGCACCGCCTGCGGGGTTTCCTGCACGCTGTGGCCGGAAATGATCACCTTCTCCGACAGCGCGCCCTGCAGGTGCGCGCTCCAGTACGGCACCAGCCCATCATCGGACTTCTCCACTGGCAGCTCCGGCTTGCGCTGGGCGATGATCGAGTGGTACTTCAGGCCTGCTTCGATCGGCAGCTGCGCGGTGGCCTTCACGAACGGATCGCTGGCCTTGAGGTTGTCGATGCTGTTGGGGATCTTCGGCTTGGCGGTACCGTCGACCTGTTGCTCGGCCTGCGCCAGCGCCATGAACACATCCTCGAACTTGCCAAGGATGGTCAGTGGCAGCCGCACCAGGCGACCGATCAGGCGACCGACCTTGTTACCGGCGATATCGGTGCCCTGGTGCGGCGCGGCGATGAAGATCGCGCGCTCCACGTTGGGCTGTGCCTTGAAGTGCAGCAGCGGCCCCAGCTTGGTCTGCACGCGCTTCAGGCGCTCGCCCTTCAGATCGTAATTGGCCAGCAGGTCGTTCCACAGTACATCACCGGAGTTGCTCACCAGCAGCCGGGCCAGCACACCGCCCATGCTGTGGCCGATGTAGACCATGTCCTTCGACGCACGCGTGCTGCCGTTGGGGTCGAAATGCTTGAGCGTGTCGTTGAACGCGTTGGCGATTTCGTAGCGGTTCAACGCGATCGGGGCATTGGTGGGGTAGTAGACCTGCCACACCTGGAACTGCTGGCGCAGCTCGGGATCGCCCATGATCTCGTTGGCCAGGTTCACCCACGCTTCCGGGCTGCTGGCCAGGCCATGCAGCATGAAGATGATGCGGCGGTTCGGGTCCCACGGCTGCATCAGGTAGATGTGGGGTTCGCCGATGCCTTCGCTCATGCCGAACAGCGTGCGCAGTGACTGCCGGGCGAAGCCACTCTGCGCCAGCCACAGGCCGTAAGCCGCGGTGAAGTTGCCGGCCAGCGGCACCTGTTCGCCATGCAGGGTGATGCGCTCGGTGGCTTCCGGCGAATAGGCATCGAGCTCGACCCGGCGCGTGCGCATCACATCGTCCAGGCTGCTGCCCTCGAACCGCAACAGCGCTGTGACGTTGATCGAGGACATCTCACTGAACTCGGGCACCGAATCATCATGGCGATGGCGGCGGCCACGGCGCTCGTCGCGCTCGTCGCCCTCGTCGCCCTCGTCGTCCTGCGTGGTTTCGGCCTTCGGGCCATCCGGTGCGATCACCGGCGCCACCAGCTTGGGCGGATCCATCACCATCACCAGCTCGGCGCCCAAGCCATCGCGGCGATAGGTGCTGCGCAGGCCGACGAAGCTGACCGTGCCGGCCGGCACCAGCTGCGCAGGAATGCTCTTCAGGCCCAGCTGCTGGTAGTTGGACGCCAGCGACCAGCTGCCGACCGTGAGCGGTTTCGTATAGTCCTCGCCGGCCAGCGCAGCGGCGCGTGCGCGCACGAACAGCACCACTGCCGCCTTCTCGGCCGCGTAGTTGTAGTAGTCGCGCACCTGCGTCTGCCGGTCTTCGAAGGCGCGGTCGGACGGCGAACGCCCGCTGTAGAACAGGTAGGCATAGGCATAGCGCGCGGCTTCCAGCCAGGCGTCCAGCGCTGCATCGCTCATCGGCGGATCGCCGGCGGCGGTCTTCTTTGGCGTCAGCGCCAATGCAGCCTTCACCCACAGCTCGGACAGCGCCGACAGCCGCTGCTCGACATTGAGGTCATCAGTCATCAGCAGCGTGCTGCGGCAGACCAGGAAGTCCTTCTCGCACTGCGATTCGTCCAGGCCCGCGGCGCTGAGCGTCTCGCGCGCGGCCGGGCTGAGCTTGCCGGTGTTGAGCACGTCGGCGCGCTTGTTGACCAGCGAATCGCTGGATTTGACCTGCTTGACGGTCACCATCGCGCAGCCGCTGCTGCCCAGCAGCAGGAAGGCGGCGAACAACACCGGCAGCGCGCGCTGCCAGCGGATCAGGAAGAGTCGGGTCATTACTGCGGGTCCTGCTCGGTACCAGGCACGCCCTGGCGGATCACGGTGGAGAATTGGTCGCCGCTACCCTGGTCCAGCGCACGTTGGGTGATGCGGCCCTTGTCATGCAGCTCGGCGTACGGCACACCCGGAGCGAGCGCACCGACCTCCTGCGCGTACTCGGCCAGGTAGCCGGACAGCAGCAGGCGGTAGTCCAGCGGCAGGCGCGGCGCAATGTGCCGGGCCAGGTCGAAGACGATGGTGGTGCAGTTGCTGGTGAGCGTGTTGTAGAAGCCCGGCTTCGCATCCAGCTCACGCGCCTGCGCGATGTAGGCGGTGAACAGTTCCTTCAGCTGCGCGCGGTCCATGCCATGCAGGCGGTACAGGTACACATCCTCGCCGCGCGCGTTGGTACGGGTGCGGATGATGTCAGTCTCTTCCGAGGCCACCAGGGTCATCTCGAACTTGCGGAAGAAGCCACCCAGCGCCGAGAACGATTCGCCACGCTCCTTGCGGATCTCCAGCGAGAACACCACGTGGCGGCCATCCTCGAAACCGAATGAGATGAGGGTGTGGGCAATCGCCGGCCCCATCCAGTACGACAGCACCAGGTCGGCCGAGCGCAGCTGGTCCAGATCGTACTCGCGGCGTACCCAGCGCGCGTCGTAGTCGGTTTCGCTGCGCCAGCTGAAGTCGCGCACGTTGTCCAGCACCACATGGCGGCCATCGAAGGACACCACATGCAGGCGCTGGGCCACGTCATCGGCCCATACGCGGTCCTGGCGAGGGGTCAGCAGCAGCCACCACAGGCCGGCCAGTGCCAGCGATGCACCGAACGCCAGGCCCAGGCGGCACGAGGCGCGGCCCCGCGCGACCCGCCATGACGCCCACAGCGCAACCAGCAGCCACAGCCCGGCGACGCCGTTGGCCAGCCAACCCGGCCCCGGCATCTGATAGGCCAACAGCCCGGTCACCCACAGCGCTGCCAGCGCCATGGCACTTCCTGTCATCCAACGTCCTGCGGCTTTCACTGGCATCCTGTTGCGGTCCCGAAGCCGCATAGTTAGCCACAAGCCGGTTCACGGTGGCATCTACGGCCCGTTCAGGCACGTCGGCGCACCGTCGGCGGCGGCCCATGCGGCCGGATTCACCTCACAGGAGCAACGATGGGCATTACTTCCGTGGCCGGCGTTCCGGTCCAACCCCAGCACCGCGCCACCTGTCATTGCGGCACGGTCGAACTGCTGCTGGACCTGCCGGACGGCATCGTCGACCCGCGCCGCTGCGACTGCTCGATGTGCCGCCGCCGGGGGGCCATTGCCGCCAGCGTTGCCCGCGCGGGCCTCAAGGTGGTGCGCGGACAGAACCACCTGCAGCTGTACCAGTTCAACACCCATGTGGCCGAGCACTACTTCTGCGGCGTGTGCGGCATCTACACCCATCACCGGCGCCGCTCCAACCCGGAACAGTACGGTTACAACGTGGCCTGCCTGGAGGGCATCGACCCGTTCGCGCTGGGTGTGATCCCGGTCAACGACGGGGTCAACCACCCCGCCGACCGCACCGGCTAGTGGCGCGTGCGCCGTAGCGGCGTGGCGACCTTCTGCCAGGGCGCCATGCCGCTGCGCCCGGCCCGCGCCGGACGCTTCAGCCAGGGACGGCGTGGCGGCCCCTGCGGTGCGTCCGCAACCGGGGGAGGAAGCGGTCTACGGCTGGGCCAGAGATGGTCAAGCAGCCACATGGCGGGTCTCCGTGGGGGACGGGGACGACCTACGTTAGCGACACCTGGGCAAAGAACGGGTGAGGGTGCTGCGGCAGCCAGATGACAACCGCGCACCGCCTCAGTCCTGCGGCCGTGAACGTCCCAGGCGGCGCACCAGCACGAAGAACAGCGGCACCAGCAGCACCGCCAGCAAAGTGCCGGAGACCATGCCACCGATCACGCTCATGCCGATTTCACGACGGCTGACCGCACCCGCACCGGTGGCCAACGCCAACGGAATCACACCGGCCACAAAGGCCAACGACGTCATCACGATCGGACGCAGGCGCAGGCGTGCGCCCTGCAGCGCAGCCTCCACCGCCGAACTGCCGGCGCGATAGCGTGCCTGGGCAAACTCCACGATCAGGATCGCGTTCTTGGCCGAAAGGCCGATGGTGGTCAGCAGACCGACCTGGAAGTAGATGTCGTTGACGAACCCGGCCGCGGTGGTCGCCAGCACCGTACCGATCACGCCCAGCGGGATCACCAGCACCACCGCCACCGGCACCGTCCAGCTCTCATAGAGCGCTGCCAGGCACAGGAAAATGAAAGCAATGGAGGCGGTGTACAGCCACAACGTCTGGTTGCTGGCCAGCTGTTCCTGGTAGGACAGGCCACTCCACTGCAGGTCGAACCCGGGTTGATCGGCAACCAGCGCCTGCATGCGCTGCATCGCCTCGCCCGAGCTGCGCCCTTCAGCGGCGCTGCCCTGGATCTGCATCGCCGGCAGGCCGTTGAAGCGCTGCTGCAGCTGCGGCCCGCGCGCCCAGTGGCTGCTAGCGAAGCTGGCGAACGACGCCATCTGGCCGTTGCCACCGCGCACATACCACTGGCCGATGTCGTCGGGCACGCTGCGGTAGGGCTGGTCGCCCTGCATGTAGACCCGCTTGACCCGGCCACGATCGAGGAAATCGTTGATGTAACTGCCGCCCCAGGCCGCCGACAGCGTGGAATTGATGTCGGCCTGGGCAAGGCCCAGTGCACTGGCCTGGGCATGGTCGATGTCCAGCCGCAGCTCGGCCTTGTCACCCAGGCCGTTCAGGCGCACCGAAGTGAGCCCATCGTCTTCGCCGGCCGCACGCACCACCTTTTCCTGCGCTGCCTGCAGCGCCACGCGCCCGGCCGCACTGGTGTCCTGCAGCCACAGTTCGAAACCACTGGACTGGCCCAGCCCACGCACCGCCGGCGGTGCCAGTACATTGACCCTGGCATCCGGCAAGCGGCGGAAGTAGGCATTGGCTCGCGTGATGATCGCCGCAGCGGTGTTGTCACCCGTGCGCTCATCCCACGGCTTGAGTGCGAGGAAGCCCTGCCCGGCGTTCTGGCCGGTGCCGGCATTGTTGCGGCCGACCACCACGAACACCACGTCCAGGTTCTGCTTCTCGTGCTCCATGAAGTAGCGGCTGATCTGCTCGCCCAGCGCCTCGGTACGCGCCATCGGTGTGCCTTCCGGCGTGGAGAACTGGAAGGTCACCTGGCCCTGGTCCTCCACCGGCAGGAAGCCGGTGGGCATCCGCGCATACAGCGCGACCATGGCGACCACCAGCAGCAGGTAGAACGCCATCCAACGCCGCGGCCGGGAGACGACGCCGCCGAGTCTGCCCTGGTAGGCCAACTGGCTGCGCTCGACGCCCCGGTTGAACGCCCGGAAGAAACGACCCTGTGGTTTCTGCGCCGAAGAAGGCTTGAGCAGGGTCGCGCACAGCGCCGGGGTCAGCGTCAGCGCCACCAGCGCCGACAATGCCATGGCAGACGCAATCGTGATCGAGAACTGCCGGTAGATGATGCCGGTGGAACCACCGAACAGCGCCATCGGCAGGAACACCGCGCCCAGCACCACGGTAATGCCAACCAATGCGCCGGTGATCTCGCCCATCGATTTTTCGGTCGCTTCGCGCGGTGGCAGACGCTCGTCGTGGATGATGCGCTCCACGTTCTCCACCACCACGATCGCATCGTCGACCAGCAGGCCGATCGCCAGCACCATCGCGAACAGGGTCAGTGTGTTGATGGTGAATCCGGCAACGGCCAGCACGCCGAACGTGCCCAGCAGCACCACCGGCACCGTGATCGCCGGAATCAGCGTGGCGCGCAGGTTCTGCAGGAACAGGAACATCACCACCACCACCAGCACGATGGCTTCGATGAGGGTATGGATGACCCCCTCGATCGAGACCCGCACGAACGGTGTGCTGTCACGTGGGTAGGCCACCTGCAGGCCGGGCGGGAAAGTCGGCCGCAGCCGTTCGATCTCCGCGCGCACCGCGTCGGCGGTGGCCAATGCGTTGGCACCCGAGGCCAGGGTCACCGAGAAGCCGGCCGCCGGATAGCCGTTGAGATAGCTGCTGGTCTGATAGTTCTCAGCGCCGATCTCGACCCGTGCGACGTCGCCCAGCAACACCGCAGCACCATTGGGCAGCGTGCGCAGGATGATCGCGCGGAACTGCTCGGGGGTCTGCAGGCGCGACTGGGCACTGACCGTGGCATTCAGGCTCTGCGTCGCGCTGGAGGGCAACGCCCCCAGCTCACCGGCCGTGACCTGGGTGTTCTGCGCCTGGATCGCGGCGCGCACGTCCGACGGCATCAGGTCATAGGCGCGCAGCTTGTGCGGGTCCAGCCACACGCGCATCGCATAGGCCGAGCCGAACACGTTGATCTCGCCGACACCGGGAATGCGGCTGATCGGATCCTGCACATTGCTGACAAGGAAATCGGAGACGTCCACCCGCTCCATGCGCCGGCTGGTGTCGTACAGCGAGACCACCATCAGCGAATCGCCCTGCGATTTGGCTACCGTCACGCCCTGCTGCTGCACTTCCTGCGGCAGCCGGTTGATGGCCTGGTTGACGCTGTTCTGCACCTGCACCTGGGCGATATCGGGGTTGGCGCTCTGGTCGAAGGTGACCGTGATGCGCGCCTGCCCCGATGACGAACTGGTGGACGAGAAATACAACAGGTGGTCGATGCCTTTGATCTGCTGTTCGATCACCTGGGTGACGCTGTCTTCCACCGTCTGCGCCGAGGCACCGGTGTAGTTCGCGGTGATGTTGACCTGTGGTGGTGCGATGTCCGGGTACTGCTCCACCGGCAGCTGGGTCACCGCGATGGTGCCGAAGGCCATGATGCAGATCGCCAGGACCCAGGCGAATACCGGGCGATGGATGAAGAAGCGCGGCAGCATCTGCTCAGTCCTTCCCGGCCGGTGCCGGCGCAGGCTTCACCCGTACCGTCATGCCATCGGCCAGGCCCTGCGCGCCGGCTACCACCACCTGCTCACCGGCGGCCAGGCCATCGAGTACCAGCCACTGATCGCCCACCGCACGCGCGGTGCGGAACAGGCGCAGCCGCACCTTGCCGTCCTTGCCCACCAACCACGCCTGCGCCTCGCCCTTGGGGCTGCGATCGACCGCCGCCTGTGGCACCAGCAGCGCCTGCTGGCGGGTCCCCTGCCCCACCAATGCGCGCACATACATGCCCGGCAGCAGCTGCCCATCCGGGTTGGGGAAACGCGCCCGCAGGGTGATGCTGCCGGTTTCCTGCTGGACGTCGACGTCGGCGAATTCCAGCGTGCCGGGCAGCGGGTAGTCGGTGCCATCGGACAGGCGCAGCCGCACCGGCGCAGTATCGGCCTGCACGCCTCCATCGGCGATGGCGCGGCGCAGTGCCAGGTACTCATTGCTGGACTGGGTGATGTCAACGTTCATCGGGTCCATCTGCTGCACCCGTGCCAGTGGGTCGGCCTGGCCGGAGGTTACCAGCGCCCCCGGCGTGAACAGCGCGCGGCCGATGCGCCCGGCAATGGGCGAGGTCACCGTGGCAAACCCCAGCCGTGTGCCGGCCGTGTCACGTGCGGCGCGTGCGGCCTGCGCGGCGGCGGCAGCCTGCTGGTCGCTGGCGATCGCATCGTCCACGTCCTGGCGCGCGGCCAGCTGGTCCTTGCCCAGCGCCTGCATGCGCTGCGCCCGCAGGCGCGCGGTCACCGCAGCGGCCTCGGCGGTCTTCAGGTTGGCCTGCGCCTCGTTCAGCGCCGCCTGGTACAGCGCCGGCTCGATCTGGAACAGTGGCTGCCCGGCCTTCACCCACTGGCCCTGCTCGAACAGCCGCTTCACCAGCACGCCATCGACCTGCGGGCGCACGTCCGATTCCTGCGAGGCGACGCTGCGCCCGGGCAGTTCCTGCTGCAGTGCCAGCGGCTGGCTGCGCAGGGTCAGCACCGTCACCTCAGGCGTCGTCGCGCCGGGCTTGGGCGCGTCCTTGCCGCAGGCGCTGAGCAGGCCGGCCAGGGCAAGTGCCAGCAGCGGCAGGCCCACGGTTCGTGGCAGCCGCCAGGCGCGGTACGGACGGGGGGGGTTCGGAAGGATCATCGGCTGCAGGTTCCACGCGGGGGGAGCGTTCGGCGCCGAATATAGAAGACGCGGCGGCACGATCCTGCTAAATCGCGCATGAAACATTTTTCATTTGCAGTCGCTGCCCACGATTGCGAGGATGCCCGTGTCCCACTCTGCACACTGGCCCATGCCGCGCGTACTCACCATCGAGGACGATCTTGTCACCGCCGAGGAGATCGCCACCGAACTGCGCAGCCATGGCTTCGACGTGGACGTGGCCAGCGACGGCAGCAACGGCCTGGCGCTGGCACGTGCAGGCGACTACGCGGTGATCACCCTGGACCGCATGCTGCCCGGCATCGACGGGCTGGCCCTGGTCACTACGTTGCGCCGTGAAGGCATCACCACGCCGGTGCTGATGATCAGCGCGCTGTCGGACGTGGATGAACGCGTGCGTGGCCTGCGCGCCGGCGGCGACGACTACCTGACCAAGCCCTTCGCCTCCGATGAGATGGCTGCACGCGTGGAAGTGCTGATCCGGCGCCAGGGCCCGACTGGCGCCATCGACAACGTACTGCGCGCCGGCGACCTGGAACTGGACCTGATGACCCGTTCGGCGCGACGCGGTGGCCACGAGATTGCACTGCTGCCCACCGAGTTCAAGCTGCTCGAATTCCTGGTCCGCAACGCCGGCCAGGTGGTCACCCGCAGCATGCTGTTCCAGGAAGTCTGGGGTTACCACTTCGATCCGGGCACCAACCTGATCGATGTGCATATCGGCCGCGTGCGCAAACGCATCGAACAACCCGGCCGGCCGCAGCCGATCATGACCGTACGTGGAACCGGCTATGTCTTCGACGCGCAATCCTGACCACTGGCGTTCCTCCAGCAGCAGGCTGCTGGGCCTGTACTGCATCCTGTTCGTGGCGTGGTCGAGCCTGCTGCTGGGCGTGATGTACTGGCGCATCTCGGATTACCTGAGTGACCTGACCGAATCGGGCCTGCAGCAGCGCGCGCACCTTTTCATGAGCTTCGACGGCCCGGCACTGGATGAAGCATTGCGTGACAGCCAGCGCTTCGATCTGCACCAGGTCTATACCTATGGATTGTTCGACAAGGCCGGCATGCCGATGGCGGGCCCGTTGACGGCGATCCCCGGGGGACTACCGCTGGATGGCAACTCGCATGCGGTCGACGGTTGGACGCTGGCCGATGGCCGGCACGAGAACGGTGGCAGTGCGCTGGGCGTGGTGACCCGGGATGGACGGACGCTGGTATTCGTGCGCCAGAACGGCAAGCTCATGGCGGTCAACAGCATCATCCTCGATGCACTGCTGTGGGGTGTGTCGCTGACCGTCATTCCCGGCCTGGTGGGCTGGCATCTGCTGCGCCGGCGCCCGTTGAAACGTATCCAGCAGATCGAAGCGGCCACCAATCGAATTGTTGCTGGCGACCTCGGCCAGCGCCTGCCGGTCTCCAGCCGTCGCGACGAGATCGATCGGCTGTCGAGCATCGTCAATGCAATGCTGGAACGCATCGAACAGCTGATGACCGAGGTCAAAGGTGTGTGCGACAGCATCGCCCACGATCTGCGCACCCCGCTCACCCGACTGCGCGCGCATCTGTACCGCATGCGCGTCGGCCTGGACGAGCAGGATCCCCATGCCGACCCGCTGGACAAGGCGCTGGCGGAAACAGACATGCTGATGGCGCGCTTCACCGCGCTGCTGCGGGTGTCCGAACTGGAGAGCCACCAGCGACGTTCGGCCTTCGACGCGGTCGACGTTACCGAGCTGCTGCAGGAACTGCACCAGTTCTACCTGCCACTGGCCGAGGAGAAGCAGCAGTTGCTGGAGCTGCAGGTGGACCCACAGGTGGGCCCGCTGCGTGGTGACCGAGAACTGTTGTTCGAAGCGGTGGCGAACCTGCTGTCCAACGCCCTGCAGTTCACCCCTGCGCAGGGCCGCATCCTGCTGCGTGCGGTCGATGATCACGGTGCCCCGAGGATCGATGTGATCGACAATGGGCCGGGCATTCCGCCGCAGGACCGCACGCTGATCTACCAGCGCTTCTTCCGCGGCAGCAGCAGTGCCGGCCAGGGGCCGGGATTCGGCCTGGGCCTGTCGATCGTGGCCGCCATTGCCGGCCTGCACGGCTTCCGTGTCCGCGCCGGCAGCGCCCCCGGCGGCGGTGCCTGGATGAGCATCCGCGGCGCGACTGACGGCCTGCCCTGAGCAATGGCCTTCGAGCCAATGCGCGGCCCCACGCAGGAAAGGAAAATCAGCTGGCAACCGCCGCCCCCCCCCGACTACCCACGCGTGGTGACCGGCACCATCAGCTATCGGTTCTGATCACGGCCAACGCTGGCCGCCGCAGCAGCAGGTGCAACAGCACAGCGCATGCGGCGGTCAGCAGCGCCAGGACACGCAGCAGTATCGCCAGCGCCTCGGCACTGGCCTGCTGCAGCTGTGCGCCGCTCATCGCCGGAAGCAGTGCCTGTGCCTGTGCATGCGCACCCGTCGCCAGATAGGCACCGGCGCGCGCCAACGATGCGGGCGATGCTCCCTGCAGCTGGTGGCCGATCAGCAGCGCAAGCAAGGCAGTGACTGCGGCCAATGCGATGCCCTCACCGGCCACCCGCACGGTTCCGAAAATGCCGGCGGCCATGCCCGCACGCTGCACCGGCACCACACCGACCGACAGCCCATCCATCAGGCCCCACGGCAGGGCCGTTCCAGCGCCGATCAGCATCAGCAACGGCACCCACTGCGAGGGCGACGGATGCGATGCGTGGTGCGACAACAGATACAGGCCAGAGGCACAGACCAGCAGGCCCAGCGTGCACAGCCGTGCACTTCCAACGCGCTCCGCCCAGCGCGCAGCCAGCATCGGCAGCACCAGCATCGGCGCGGACAAGGCCAGCATCTGCAGCCCGACCAATGTCGCGCACTGTGCATGCACGCCCAGCAACTGCAGCGGCAGTACCACCAGCAGCACCACGTAGCCGAAGCAGGTTGCGACCGGCAGCAGCTGGACACCCAGGAACGCCGGTTGCGAGAACAGTGAGAGGTCCAGCAGCGGTGAGCGGTGCAGTCGTTCGATGTAGACGAACACTCCACCCAGCAGCAGCGTCGCCAATAGCGCCAGCTGCACGCGCACGGCATGCAGGCCGAATTCACCCAGCCACAGCAGGGCCAGGGTCAACGCCGCCAGCATCAGGCTGAAGCCAAGCATCCCGCCGACATCTAGCCGCCCGCACTCGCCATGGCTTTCGGGCAACACGCGCGCCCCCAGCGCAAGGGCCGCCAATGTCAGCACACCACCCGCCGCGAACACGCTACGCCATCCCAATGCCTGCAGCAGCAGACCGGCGAGCAACGGCCCCAGCGCCAACCCCGCACCGAATGTGGTGCCCAGCAGGGCGAACACACGGGCACGCTCCGGCCCTTGCCAGGCATGCGCCAGCGCAGCCGTGCCCGATGCCAGCGCCGCTGCAGCGGCAACGCCCTGCAGCCCGCGCGCCAGATCCAGCCACAGCAGCGTAGGGGCCAGGCAAACGACGGCCGTGGCGATGCTGAAGCCCGCCGTACCCAGCAGGAACAATCGCCGCCGACCATAACGATCGGCCAGGCCACCGGCAGCGAGCAACAGGCTTCCGAAGGTGAGCATGAAGGCGTTGGTGACCCACGCCAGCGCAGTCGGCGACGACGCCGCGGAACGGGCCAGCGCCGGCACCGCGACGGCACCGGCCGAGAAGGACAACGGCAGCGCCAGCGCGGCCAGGCAGACGGCAAGCAGCGTCCACCGCTGCTGCGAGTGGGAAGGTACGGAAAGCATCGAAATCGGGGCCATGCGGGCCTCCATTCATCAGGGGCATTGATGATGGACAGGACGCTATTCCTGAAAAACAGGCTCGATGGACGTTGATTACGGCCCATCGTTCCGTAATCATGCCCAGCATGGATTCCATCTCTGCCCTGCTGGCCTTCGTCCGTACCGCCGAAGCAGGCAGCATCGTCGGCGCCGCTCGCGTCCTCGGCCTGTCCGCGTCGGCCGTGGGCAAGCGCATCGCCCGCCTTGAACAGGAACTCGGCACCCGCCTGTTCCAGCGCACCACCCGCCGCGTGCACCTCACCGACGAAGGCGAACTGCTGTTGCAGCGCTGCCGGCGTGCACTGGACGAGCTTTCCGAAGCACAGGCGGATCTGGCACAGCGTCAGCACGCGCCCAGTGGGCTGCTGCGCATCGGACTGCCCACCATCGGCTACCGCTTCCTGTTGCCGGTACTGCCGGGGTTCCAGCAGCGCTACCCGCAGGTGCAGCTGGAACTGGACTTCAACGATCGCATCGTTGATGTGGTCAGCGAAGGCCTCGACGCGGTGATACGCAGCGGTGAACTGGCCGATTCCAGCCTGACCGCACGGCGACTGGGCGGGTTTCGTTTCATCCTCTGTGCGGCGCCGGGCTATCTGCAGGCGCACGGCACGCCCGGTGATGTGAGCGATCTGCGCATGCATACCGCGCTGCGCTTCCGTTACCCCACCACCGGAAAGCTGCACCCGTGGCAGCTGCCGGGTATCGAAGGCGATGCCGGCGCGCGCCTTCCCACGGCGATGACCTGCAACAACATGGAGGCCGTACTGGCCGCTGCGATCGGTTGCATGGGCCTGGCCTGGATGCCGGACTTCCTCGCAGCCGACGCGCTGGCCGATGGCCGCCTGCAACAGGTACTGCCCGCGCTGTCCACGCACCAGGGGCAGTTCTCGTTGCTCTGGCCCGGTGGGCGCCATCCCAGTGCACGCCTGCGGGTGTTCATCGACTACGCCGTTGCCAACCTGTTCCGCGGCGACGAGGCATAGCAGCTCCACAGAATCAGTTGGTGCCCGCCGTCTGCAGGAAATTGCGCAGCACCGGCGACGGTTGTTCCGGCCTCATGCAGAACTGCAGGGCGAAACGGGCGGCTTCGCTCTCCAGCACGCGATAGACGATCTCCTGCGGGCGGAAGCTGGCCATGCTGGCCGGAACGATCGCCACGCCCGCCTCCACCGCCACCAGCGACAGCACCGCGTGCATGCCCTGCGCTTCCTGCACCACGCGCGGGGTGAAGCCCGCAGCGGTACACAGGCCCAGCACCTGCGCATGAAAGCCGATGCCCTCGCCCGCCGGCCATGAAACGAACGGCTCATCGGCGAGCATCGCCACGCTGACCTCCGGCGCGTTGGCCAGCGCATGTGCACGCGGCAGCGCAATCGCCAGGCGGTCGTGGTCGAAGTCGTACAGCACCAGCTCGGCGGCGGGAATCGGTGGGATCAACACGCCGACATCGATGCGCTGCTCACGCAGCCACAGCTGCTGCTGACGCGAGGTCGCTTCCTGCAGATGCAGCTGCACCTGCGGGTACTGCTGGCGGAAGCGGCGGATCAGGCCCGGCAACCGGCCATACAGCGCACTGCCCACATAGCCCACGCGCAGACTGCCGGACTGTCCGGCGGCGGCTTCGCGCGTGCGCTGCAATGCCTGCTCGGCCCGCTGCAGCGTTGCCCGTGCCTCCACCAGCAGCGTCTGCCCGGCCACGGTCAGACCCAGGGTGCGGTTGCCGCGCACGATCAGTTCACTTCCGAGTTCGTCTTCCAGCCGTCGTATTGCCGCGGTCAGCGGCGGCTGCGACATGTGCAGGCGGGCTGCGGCGCGGTGGAAGTGCAGCTCTTCGGCCACGGCCACGAACTGGCGAAGCAGGCGCAGGTCGATCATCTCGATGCAGGCAGTGGGAACCCGCCTAGGGTACGCCCTCAGCAGCGCGCGTCCACGCTGGCGCGGGCAATGGCTGGCCATTGCAGCGCCACCGACTCGATGCTGTCGGCACTGACCGCGCGCAGATCGCGCGGATACGCCACATGCTCGGCCTCCTGCAGGCGCAGTGCGTGGAACTGGCCATTGCTTGCGCGCAGCACCCAGCCGCCGTCCGGGCAGCGCGTGGACGCCAGATAGGCCACGCCCTGCGCGACCGCGTCCGGATGCAGTTCGTCGGGCTCGCCGTCGATGCCCCACATGCGCGTCTTTGCCACCGGCGAAACCGCGTTGACCACGATGCCATGCTCGGCGCCCTCTAGCGCCAGCACATTGACCAGGCCCAGCGCCGCCAACTTGCCCATCGCGTAAGCGGACAGCCCGCGCTGTGCGTACTGCGGATACAGCGCGCGATCGGACGTGGTGATGACGATGCGCCCACCGCCCGCCGCGCGCATTGCCGGCCACGCCGCCTGCGCCAGCCACAGCGGCGTCTTCGCGGCCAGGCACAGCATCTGCTCCAGCGCGT
Organism: Stenotrophomonas maltophilia; assembly: GCF_002138415.1. Lineage (NCBI taxonomy): Bacteria > Pseudomonadati > Pseudomonadota > Gammaproteobacteria > Lysobacterales > Lysobacteraceae > Stenotrophomonas > Stenotrophomonas maltophilia. The sequence continues at coordinate 1,077,732 of NZ_CP015612.1, read as the reverse complement.
CGTCCTCGATCGCTTCCAGCGTCTGGTACTCGACCCAGCCGGCGTTGTGGATCATGAAGTCAATGCGACCGTGCGCCTGCAGCAGTTCCTGCACCAGCGCATGGCAACCGGCACGATGGTCGATGGGACCGCTTGCGGCCTGCACCGGCAAACCCTGCCGCTGCAGCGCTTCGACGCTGCGCAGGATGCGCTGTGGATCGGCGCCGCGGCCGTCGGTACCGGCGCCGACGTCATGCATCAGCACCTGCGCACCGCGCTCGGCCAGCAGTCGACTGTAGGCCAGGCCCAACCCACCCGCGGCACCGGTCACCAGGCCCACCTGGCCTTCGAAGGAAATACGAGAAATTGGCTGCATCGGCACAGCTTCGGCCAAGCGCACCGCACTCGGCCAATACCGTTGACCACCGCACACGATACGCCCGCGCTATCACCAGAAAAAGGGGACGGAGGGGATTAAGTCGCTTCCGGCACATAAGGGGCAATAGCGACTTAATCCCTCCGTCCCCTTTTTCGTTCAGCGGCTGAAGCGGCGCGCGCCGGCCACGCAGATCACCGCGACCACGGTCACCAGCACCATGCTGAGGCTGACCGCTTCGTGCAGCAGCAGCGCGGCCAAGGCCAGGCCGAAGAAGGGCTGCAGCAACTGCAGTTGGCCGACGGCGGCGATGCCGCCCTGCGCCAGGCCGCGGTACCAGAACAGGAATCCGACCAGCATGCTGAACACTGCCACGTAGCCCAGTGCCCACCACGCCGAGGCACCGACCGCAGTGAACGAGGCCGGACGCATCAGCACTGTCAGCGGCAGCATCACCGGCAAGGCCAGCAGCAACGCCCAGCTGATCACCTGCCAACCGCCGAGATGGCGGGCAAGCCGGCCACCTTCGGCATAGCCCAGCCCGCACACCACGATCGCCGCCAGCATCAGCAGGTCGGCCTGCAACGACGCCTCGATGCCGTTGCGCACCGCATAGCCGACCACGCAGGCACTGCCCAGCAGCGAGAACAACCAGAACGCCGGGCGCGGTCGATCGCCGCCGCGCAGCACGCCGAATACCGCAGTGCTCAATGGCAACAGGCCGAGGAACACGATGGTATGCGCCGACGACGCATGGCGCAGCGCGAGTGCCGTCAGCAGCGGAAAGCCGACCACAACGCCGAGGCTGACCACCACCAGCCCCGGCAGGTCATTGCGCCGCGGCCATGGCTGGCGCAGCAGAAGCAGCAGACCCAGGCCAAGCACGGCGGCGATGGTGGCGCGTGCGGCAGTGACGAACCCGGCATCCAGCTGCAGCACCGCCAGGCGGGTGGCCGGCAGGGAGCCGGCGAAGATCACCACACCGATGAAGCCATTGATCCAACCACTCGCCGACCGTTCCACGCCTGTACTCCTGCAATGCCGGGCGGTCCCGGCGGGATTTCCATGAGAGCAGCTGTGACCCCGCCACCCCAGCTACAATCCAGTACAGTCGCAAGTAACTGTACTGCCCACACTTCCACTACAGCCCGCCATGCCACGCCCCCTGACCCGTATCGAATCCGTCATCCAGGCGGTACGCACCCGCATCAACGCGCGGGTCGATGGCCCCGGCTCGCGCCTGCCTTCGGTACGGGCGCAGGCGGCGGCAATGGGGGTATCGGTCTCCACCGTGGTCGAGGCCTACGAGCGCCTGGCCGCCGAGGGTGTGATCAGCGCGCGCGCGGGCTCGGGCTTCTACGTCAGCGGGCCGGTCGCACCGCTCGCGCTGGCCGAGATGGAGCCGCGGCTGGACCGCGCGGTGGATCCGCTGTGGGTGTCGCGGCAATCGCTGGAAACACCGGCCGGCCATCTCAAGCCGGGCTGCGGCTGGATGCCCAGCGATTGGCTGTACCAGGACGGCATGCGCCGTGGCCTGCGCCGGCTGGCACGCGTCGACGCAGCGCATCTGGTCGACTATGCCGGCCCGCTGGGCCTGCCGCCGCTACGCCAGCTGCTGCAGCGACGCGCTGCCGCGCTGGGCATCGATGCGCCGATGGAGCAGATCCTGCTGACCGAATCCGGTACGCACGCGGTCGATCTGCTCTGCCGTTTCCTGCTCAAGCCCGGCGACTGCGTGCTTGTGGATGACCCGAGCTACTTCAACTACCACGCGTTGCTGAAGGCGCACCAGGTGCAGGCCATCGGCGTGCCGTACACGCACAGCGGCCCGGACCTGGAGGCGTTCGCGCAGGCGCTGCAGGCGCATTCGCCGCGGCTGTACATCACCAACTCCGGCCTGCACAACCCTACCGGCGCGGTGCTTTCCGCGAGCACCGCACACCGCCTGCTGGGCCTGGCCGAACGCAGCGAACTGATCATCGTCGAGGACGACATCTTCGCCGACTTCGAACTGCAGCCAGCGCCGCGACTGGCCGCGCTCGATGGGCTGTCGCGGGTGATCCACGTCGGCAGTTTCTCCAAGACGCTGTCGGCAGCCTCCCGCTGCGGCTACATCGCGGCACGCCATGACTGGATCGAGGCGCTGACCGACCTGAAGCTGGCAACCAGCTTCGGCGGTGGCCATCTGGCCGCGCAGTTGATGCACGTCGCGCTGACCGACAGCGGCTACCGCCGCCACATGCAGTCGATACGTTCGCGCCTGGCCGATGCGCGCCGGCACACACTGCGGAAACTGCAGACGCTGGGCATCACGCCGTGGCTGCAGCCGGAAGCCGGGCTGTTCCTGTGGTGCCAGCTGCCCGATGGCCGCGATGCCGCCGCACTGGCCCGGCAATGCCTGCGCGAGGGCATCGTGCTGGCACCGGGCAACGCGTTCAGCCAGTCGCAGCGCGCGGCCGACTATGTACGTTTCAACGTTTCGCAGTGCCAGGACCCGAGGATCTGGCAGGTACTGGCGCGGGAACTGCGCTGAGCTGGATGCAAGCCGGTCAGCGCAGGCGGGAGTGTCCTGCGGCAAAGGCACTTGCATGCCACGGTACAGTGGTATGTCCCCCGCTGCAGGAATCCGCGCATGTCCACGTTCTCCGATCCGCAGGCGGTGGCCCGCTATGCCGAAGCGCCGCTGCGCCAGGTACCGGGTTTCCTCGCGTTGCAGCAGATGAGCTGCCTGCTGCTGGCCGAACGCGTTCCTGCGCGGGGCCGCGTGCTGGTGCTCGGCGCCGGTGGCGGGCTGGAGCTGAAGGCTTTTGCCGAGGCGCAGCCGGGCTGGCAGCTGCTGGGGGTCGACCCGGCCGCGCCGATGCTGGCCTTGGCCGAGCAGACACTGGGTCCGTTGAACACACGCGTCGAATTGCTGGAAGGCTACATCGACGATGCACCGGATGCGCGCTTCGACGGCGCCAGCTGCCTGCTGACCCTACACTTCCTGGACCCCGCGCAGCGCCTGCATACGCTGCGCGAGCTACACCGGCGCCTGCAACCCGGCGCGCCGCTGGTGGTGGCGCACCACAGCGTGCCACAGGACCCGGCCGGCAAGCTGCGCTGGTTGCAGCGCTACGCGGCGTTCGCCGAAGCCTCGGGGGTTGCCCACGCCGATGCGCAGCGCGCGATCGACGCCATTGCCGAGCGGTTACCGCTGCTGGCACCCGAGCAGGAGGTCGCGCTGCTGCAGGAGGCCGGCTTCAACGACGTGGAGCTGTTCTATGCCGGCTTCAGCTTCAAGGGCTGGGTGGCGTACGCCGGGTGATGCCTACGGCACCACGGTGATGCCGATGCGCTGCATCAACAGCGCCACCTGCTGCACATCCAGCGTGGCGCCGCGCAGATTGGTGCTGCGCAGGTCCAGCTCACCCAGCTCCGAGTTGGTCAGGTTGCAGTCGGTGAAGTTGGCACTGTTCCAGTCGATCCCCTCGAACTGCCCCCCGGACAGATCCGATCCTGCGAAGCTGGCACCGCTCACATTCGCGCCATCCCAGCGGTTCTCCCACAGCTCGCACTTCTCCAGCGTGACCCGCGAGAAGTTCGCGTAGCGCAGGTTCGACTTCTTGATGAAGGCACTGCAGAACCAGCTGCGCGTGGTGATCTGGTTCATGAAGCTGGCGTTGCTGAAGTCCGCGCCCTGCGCACGGCACTCACTGATCTCCAGGCCCAGCGCCTTGATGAAACTGAAGTGGCACATGCTGATGTCGCAACTACGGAAGCTGGCTTCCTTCAATGTGGCGCCGTTGAAGCGGCAACCGGCGCGGTTTTCAGCGTCATAGAAGCTGCAGTTGATGAACTCGGTGGCGGTGAGGTCAGCGCCGGAGAAATCGCATTCGTAGAACTGCTGGTCGACCACTTTCTGGCCGGTGTACTGGTCCGCGCCGATGTGCAGCTTGCGGTGAACGGTGGGGGACATCGTGGATTCCATGCCGGGTGCCCCGCCATGATGCCGGGCCGCGAGGGCGATCCATAGACGCTGGCGCGGTTGGGTTCACCGACAATCCAGCCGATCTGTGGCCACGCCCGCCCAATGCACGCTGTTGCACGTTAATGCACGAACGTGCAGACTTGCGTCATGAGCTCCGATCCCAGCCCCCTCCCCGCCCAGCGGACCCAGCAGATCCTCGAGGAACTGCGCCAGCAGGGCCGCGTGGTCGCCGCCGAACTGGCGCGCCGCTATGCCGTCTCCGAAGATTCGATCCGCCGCGACCTGCGCGAGCTGGCCGCCCAAGGCCTGTGCCAGCGCGTCTACGGCGGCGCCGTGCTGCCGCCGCCCAAGGAACGGCCGCTGCGCGAGCGCCTGACCCGCGACCGCGGCGACAAGGCCGAGCTGGCCGCACGCGTCTGCGCGCTGCTGCAACCGGGCCAGGTGGTACTGCTCGATGCAGGCTCGACCAATCTGGCGATCGCCCAGCAGTTGCCGGCCGCTCTCGGGCTGACGGTGATCACCAATGCCCCGCAGATCGCCACCGCCGCCAGCATGCTTGAAGGCACCTCGGTGCAGCTGATCGGCGGCCGCCTGGCCAGCGGTGGCGGCGCGGTCGGTGCCGAAGCGTTGGCCCAGGTGCAGCGCCTGCGTGCCGACGTGTACCTGCCCGGCCCATGCGCGGTGGACGGTGACACCGGCGTGTGGGCGATGGATGCCGAAGAAGCCACGCTGAAGCGCGCGATGGTGGCCTGCAGCAGCCGTGTCATCGTCGCTGCCACCACCGAAAAGCTCGGTGCGCGCGGCAACTGGCAGATCGCCAGCCTGGACGAGATTGACGACCTGGTGCTGACCACCACCGCACCGCCCGCACTGGCAGCTCGCTTCCGCGCCGCCGGTATCGCGGTGCACCCCAAGCCTCCCTGACCGTACCGCTCATGTCCCTTGCCAACCGCGCGCGTGCCGAACAGCACGCGACCCGCGCCGCATTCTTCATTCCCGGCTTCGCCACCGCGCTGTGGGCCACCCTTGTGCCGTTCGCAAAGGCACGCACCGAGATCAATGACGCCACGCTGGGGCTGGTGCTGCTCTGCCTCGGTGCCGGCTCGCTGCTGGCGATGCCCTTGTCCGGCGTGCTGGCCGCACGCCTCGGTTGCCGGCGGGTGATGGTGGCCAGCAGCCTGCTGATCTGCCTGACCGTACCCGGCCTGGCGCTGGCCGGTTCGGCCTGGTTACTGGGGCTGGTGCTGTTCGTGTTCGGTGCCGCCGTAGGCGCGATGGACTGCACGATGAACGTGCAGGCCGTCATCGTCGAGCGCGAAGCACGGCGCGTGATGATGTCCGGCTTCCATGCCTTCTTCAGCATCGGTGGTTTCCTCGGCGCGGCCACCATGACCGTGCTGCTGTCCGCACAGCTGCCCCCCTTGGCATCGGTGCTGATCGGCGTTGGCGCCATGCTCCTGGTGATGCTGTTATCCGCAGCGTACTGGCACAGCGAACGCATGCTGCACGACACACCGATGCTGGCCCTGCCGCACGGCATCGTGCTGTTCATCGGCGTGCTGGCGTTCGTCGCCTTCCTCGGTGAAGGCGCGATGCTCGACTGGAGCGCAGTGTTTCTCAGCGATGTGCGTCGCGTCGATGCCAGCCTCGCCGGCATCGGCTATGTGACCTTCACCCTGACCATGACCGTCGCGCGCCTGTTCGGCGACGCACTGGTGGCGCGCGTAGGCCGTGAGCGCGCGATCGTGTTCGGCGCGCTGCTCGCCGGCGCGGGCGTACTGGTACTGACCCTGGTCACGCCGTGGCAGGCGTCACTGCTCGGCTATGTGCTGGTCGGCCTCGGCTGCGCCAACATCGCGCCCGCGCTGTTCTCGCTGGCCGGCCACCAGACCCGCATGCCGGGTGCGCTGGCGATTACTGCCGTGTCCACGCTGGGCTTTGCCGGCATCCTTGCTGGCCCGGCACTGATCGGTTTTGCTGCCAACCACTTCGGCCTGATCGCTGCGTTCATCGGCGTGGCCACGGCCTTGTTGCTGGTTGCCCTGTCCACGCGTTGGCTGCGGGTCTGACACCCACAGGAAACCGCGCGCCCGAAGGCGCGCGGTTCCACGACATTGCATCGGGTCCAACCCTCCTCAGTAGGAGGAGAACTCCCAACGCTGGTTGTCGCCGCCATGGCACATCCACATGTGCACCTTGGAACCGTTGGTGTTGCCCAGGCCCGGATCATCCAGGCACATGTTGGTCTGCGGGTTGCGGATCTCACCCACTAGGCGCCAGGACTGGTGTGCACCACCATTGCACGACCACATGCGGATCGGATTGCCGTCGTGGCTGGCACCATCAGCCGCTTCCAGGCACTTCCCGCCCAGTCCGCGGATCGAACCATCGGCACCCAGCTCGAAGCGCTGCTGCGGCACGCCCGTGCAATCCCACAGCTGTACGCGCGTACCATCAGCCGTATTCGCGCCTTCCACATCCAGGCACTTGCCGCCGACGCCGACAATCGAACCATTGGCCGGGTTGAATTCCCACTTCTGGTTGCTGGTCTGCGCATTGCTGTACAGCTGGATCTTGGTGCCGTTGGCACTTGAGGCGCCCGTTGCATCGAGCACCTTGTTGGCCACACCCACGATGGACGTGTTGGCGAACTTCCACGACTGATTCCAATCACCGTGCGCGTCATACAGCTGGACCCGGCTTCCATTGCTGGTGCCGTAACCCACGATGTCGAGCACGCGGTTGCTGGGCACGCCGGTGATGGTCGACGTGTTGGGCTTCACCGTCCACAACTGCTGCGGGGTACCCGGCGTGCAGTCCCACACCTGGATGGCAGTACCCGGACCCGTGTTGGCGCCCTCGGCATCGAGGCACTTGTTGCCTGCGCCGCGAATCTCACCAAAGGTGGGAATATTGCGCAGGTTGACCGGCGCCGACACCGAGCCCTGCGAGAACTGGCCATCGCCGCTGAAGGTGGCGGTGATCGAGGCCGTGGTGAAGCCCGCAGGAACGGCGTAATTGACTGCGACCCGCGCCGGCCGACCGTAGGCGTATTTGTGCGTACAGAACTGCACATCGCGGACCGCGCCCCAGCAGTCCTTGTCCAGGTCGGACACCAGACCGAGCATCGGCGTATTGCCGGTACTGACCTGCACCTTGCCCACCGGCTGGCCGTTGACCTTGAATTCGACGAAGCCGCCGATTTGCTCATTACCCGGAATGTGATACAGCCCGAGCGCTTGGCCATCGACCTGCGCAGACAGCTGGATCACCTGCCCCGGTGCCGGCAGCGCATTGGAAACAGACGCGGTCGTTGTGGTTGGAAAGCTATACAGGCGCGGCAATGATTTGGCCTGAACGCTTGAAGACGCCGCTGCAATTCCAATTGCAAGAACACCCATCGAAACGTAATTCATCCTTGCTCCATTTACGCTGTGTGGAAATCCTATCCAGGGACTCCGTTGCACCTCTTGCAAGCGTTGAGCCCCTGCACTTCCCTGGCCGTCGACATCGGGCCGCAGCCTTCATGGCCAGGAACGCCCGATGGTCTCATACGCGCCAGGCCAGCGTCAGCGTGCTAAGGCCGCCGACGCCGCACTTTCATCCGCAGACGCCGATAGCCGATCACCGTAGCGGTGGCGCACAGCGCCGTGCCCGCCACGCTCAGCACCAGCAGCACGCCCAGCCGCGTGTACTGCTGGCGCAGCATGGCGGGCAGGTCCCAGCTGTGCAGGAAGTAGAACAGCCAGCGCCCGACCCGCTCACGCTGCCCCATCGTCAGCAATGGATCGCCCGTCGCCAGGTCGATGTAAACGCGCGTGGCCTCGGCATCGCCGAACCGGGCCACCGCCACCGGGAAGCGCCGTACCGCCGCACCGTTCATCGCCTCCGGCGCGCGCGGATAGAAGTACGCATCCGCTGCCTGAAGGATCGTGAACTGCTGCATGGGCGCAGCGGACATCGCCTTGGCCTTCTGCTGCAGCCATGCTGCCGGCAGACGCCGCGCGACCTGCAGCCGCCCGTTAGCCTCGGACACGATGCGGGTATCGCCTTTCCCATCCAACAGCACCGCGAACAGCTCGCCCCCGATGCGGCGCCACTGGATCTCGACCGGTTGGAAGCGCTCAGCATCGGCCACCGCCAGAAGCTTCGCCGGCTCACCCAACGCGCCATCCACCGCCACCGCGCCGCCACGATAGCGTTCAACATCGATCGCTTCACGCGTGCTGCTGAAGACCCCCAGTGGATTCATCGACATCAGCCCGCTGAAGATCCAGGTGAACACGAAGGCCGCAGCCACCAGCCCGATCAGATGATGCCAGCGCATCCATGGTTCGACATAGGGCGTCTTCGCGCCCGAACGGTAGCGCCCATGGAAGCGCCAGCGCCACACCCCCACCACGATGCCGCTGACCGCCGCCACCGTGCACAGCGCGGACAACACGATCACCACCCACGTCCACACCGGATCCACCGACTGCATGCGCAGGAAATACAGCCAGTGCAGCCACGCACCCACGTAGTTCCAGCGCTGCTGCACATGCGGTGCGTCCAGCACCACTTCGCCAGTGTGCGAAGACACATACAGGTCACCGGGCTTCGTACCCCCCACCTCCACCCGGTACAGCGGCCGATGCGCGTCCAGCGCACGCGAATGCGTCCAGCGGTCCTCGTCCACGCGCGTCGCACCCACGAATGCCTGGCCGCCGGCGAACTGTGCAGCGGATGCCTCTGCGCGCTGTGCCGATACGGGCAGCAGGGCGTGGCCGGTGTACGCCGACCAGGCGCCCACGTTGCTGCCATTGCGCACCACATACGCAGGCTCGCCACGCAGCGTGGTCAGTGCCACGCTTTCCGGCTCGGCCTGCACCGCCGTCGGCAGTACCGACAGCCCCCGCAGATCGCAGGCCTCAGTCAGCACCGGCAATGCCGCCAGCCGCTCACCCGGCGTCAGCTTCGGGTAGCCGATGAACAGCATCACCATGCCGCTGACGAACCACAGCAGCATCAGCAGGCACCCACCAATGCCCAGCCAGCGATGCACCAGATAGGTCCAACGCTTGGCAGTGGATCGCAGCGACATGGTCCGCGTCCTCAGAAGCGATGGTCGACGGTGAACTCGACGCGGCGATCCGCGCCCAGCAGCCACTGCGTGCTGGTGTAGTACGCGGTGGCGTAGTACGCCTTGTCGAACACGTTGAACAGCCGCGCGGACAGCCTCGTGCGCGGCGCCGCCTGCCAGATCAGCGCAAGGTCAGTGGTGCTGTAGCCGGGCAATTCCAGCGTATTGGCATTGTCGGCGTAGCGCTTGCCGACATAACGCACACCCGCGGCTGCGCTCCAGTCTGGCAGGAACTGCCAGCTCAGCCATGCGTTCGCCAGCCGCTCAGCCACGTTCGGCGGCACGCTGCCATCACGCGACACCAGCACCGCCGGCGAACCGGTGGTTTCCAGGAAGTCCTCGAACTCGGCCTTCAGTACCGTGGCATTGGCATCCAGCGACCAGTGTGGCGCGAAGTTCCAGTTCAGCGACGCCTCGATACCGCGCGAGGTCTGCGCGCCCACCTGCACGCGGCGATCCGGCACCAGCGGATCGCGGCTGAGCAGCCCGGTCTTGCGGATGCGATACGCCGCCAGCGTCCACTCGCCACCGTCGAAGGCCTGCTTCAGGCCCACTTCGATCTGCCGCCCCTTGGCCAGATCGAAGGCACCGTTGGCCGGACTTATCATCAGTAGGCCGCTGACCGGATCCGCCGCCTGCGAGTACTGCGCGTACAGGCTCAGCGTCGGCTGCAACGCGAGCACCGTACCCGCACGCCAGCCGGTGCTGCTGTAGGTCTTCGAGAACGCGTTCTGGCCGCTGATCAGATCGGTGCGGTCGATGCGCGCGCGGTCGTGGCGCAACCCACCCAGTACCGACCAGCGTTCGCTCAATGCCAACCGGTCTTCCACGAACAGCGCGTACTGCTCGGCGCGGTTGCGATAGCGCGGCAGGTCCGGCGCATCGCTGGCGAACTGGCCCGGCACCGGATCGAACGGATCGACCGGGCCCGAGCTGCCGGCATAGGTGTTGTTGGTGTGTTTGAAGTGTGCGCGGTTGGCATCAAGCCCCACGGCGAAGCTGTTGGCCAGGCCCGCGATGTTCTCTTGCACACGCAGCGTCGAGGTCAGCCCGGTCTGGTCCTGGTTGTGCGTGATCTGGGTATTGCCCGAACGGTCGATCAACCCGGTACGCGGGTTGTAGACATAGGCCTCGGCATTGCGCCAATCGCGCTGGCTGTCGATCTGGTAGAGGCGCGTGCGCCATTCCACATTCGCGTTCGGTGTCCACAGCGCGTCGAGCTGGGTCCAGCGATCACGGTAGCGGATCTCGCTGTCTTCCACGTTGTAGTTGCGATGGCGCAGCGCTTCCAGTTGGCGGCCATCCACCAGCGGCGTGCCGAAGTAGCGCATCGGTTTCTGGTAGCCCTGCGCATGGGTGAGGGTCAGCTGCAGGTCCTGCCGCGGCTGCCACAGCAAGGCACCGGAAAAGGTCGCGTCACTGCTTCGGCCACGGTCAACCCAGCCACCGCCGTAATTGCCACTCACATCCAACCGATAGGCCAGGTCCGGGGTCAGCGCACCGCCGCTGCCGAAGCCCAGGCGCGCAGTGTCCTCGCTGCCCACGGTCACGCTGATCTCGTTCTCGATGGCGCCACGCGAGGGCTTCTTCGGCACGATGTTGATCACGCCGCCGATCGCACCATCGCCATGGATCACCGAGGCCGGTCCACGCAGTACTTCGATGCGCTCGATCGACCAGGTATCGAACGGGAAAGTGATGCCCACGCCACCGTACTGTCGCAGCCCGTCGTACAGGCGCATCACCGAGGCGCCATCGGTGAAGCCGCGGCTGGACAGTGCACTCAGACCATTGCCCGGGTGCGGCATGGCACTGATCGCACCAGCGCGGCTGATCGCATCGTTGAGGTTGCTGTCGCCCCGCTGTTCCAGCTGTTCGCGCGAGATGACGGTGAGGCTGGCCGGTGTCTGCAGCACGCTCAGTCCCAGCGCAGACCCGGCGTTGGCGGTGGACGACAGCTCACCACTGCGGGTATCGATTACCCGCACGGTATCCAGCGTGGTTGGTGGGGCCGCATCGGCGGCAAGTACGGGGGCGGTGTGCAGGAGCAACGCACACAGGACAGGCAGCGCCGCCCTGCGCAGGCGCGCGGAGTTGGGGTTGGCTTTCATTTGTTCACGGCATGCAAGGCCACCCCGCAGTGGCAGGGCAGCAATCAGAAAGGGACAAACACGCGCGTGCGGGCGCCGGCGGTGGCCGGCAACCTCATGGAAAAACGTTCAATGCAACGCGCGTGCGGCTCAGGCGGCCATGAAGGCCGGTGGCCCGCGCGCTCCCAATGTGCCGCTGATTGGTTGCGGCAGCGCCCCCACCGCACCGCGCAGCGCGCGGCACACCTGTGCCATCGGCGCCAACAGCAGCAATGCCGCCACCAGCAGGGTGATCAGCCGCGCAGCGATCAGGCAGTAATCGCAGTCCACACCCATCTCATGGTCGGCGTGTGGATCGGCAGCCGGCTTCGCTTTCGATTCCCCGTGCTGCATTGCCATCGCGTGATGGTCGTGGTGCCCTTCCATCGCGTGCTGCGCATGCTCTGCGTGCATCGCGTGATTCATGGCTGCCACCGGCGCGGTGGTCGCAACGTGGCCATGCGCCAGCCAGCGGCTCACCAATGGGGCGAGCAGCACCAGCAGCATGGCAAGCCATGCCAGGACCTGGAACCGGCGGTGGAGGACAGAACGACGCACACCCCCATTCTACGGGGGGATGACCAACCTTGGACGATGTTCAGGGTTTCCAGAAAGATGGTGCGACGTTATGACGCAGCCTCGGACGCAGGCGCTCTCCATGGCCCCAGGGGGGACGGAAGGCGACCTTACGGCCCCTTCCGTCCCCGCATCGCATTGCTAGAACCGCGCGGGCTGCTGCACCGCACGTTCCAGGAACATGACGCCCGCCTGCAGGCTGTTGCGGGCGTTCTCCAACCAGCGTTCCGGATCGGCCACCGCGAATCGCTCCTGTGCATCCACATCACCCGAATCGGCCAGGTCGGCCAACTGCAGAAGGATGTGGTTCTCCACCAGGCTCACCAGCACGGCGAGCTCGGCCGACAATCCGGCGATGCGTTCGGTGAAGCCAGCGTCGTTGCTGTTCAGAGACATGTCCCCTGTTCCTATGCGTTGCGGTGTTGATGGATGGCTTCGAAACGCTCGGCACAGGCAGGCCCACAGAACAGCCTGGCCGGATCGTTGTCGAAGACTTCGCTGCAGTCCGGGTTGTGGCATTCCCCAATGGGTGAGAGAGGAGCAACGTTGCTGGCCCGCGTTGCGTGCCGGGCCAATGCGCGTTGCAGATGGCGCGCTTCAAATTCCTGCGCTTCGTCGATGGTGTCCGTCATGCCAGCTGTATTTTATCGGGGGGTGGTCGCACCGATTGAGAACGCCGCGACGACAGTGGAAAACGCGGGCTCGGCATCGGATCGGCGTTCGCAGTTGCAATGGATTTCAGGCATGCAGGCTCCTTGTGCATGGGTGCCCCGAGGGGCGGTGGATTGAAACGAAGGGCCGTCTCTGACGGCGATCGCATCATCGGAAAAGCGGTTCTCGCCAACTGCGACGCAACGTCGCGCAGGCGACGATCTGCGCACGTCATCGCAGATCCATCGCCCGCTGACAGTTTTCATCCGGATCAGGGATGCAAGGTGCTGGAAGGTGTTGCAAATGGTGTCACTTTGCGACACCATGATCACGTCATCTCCCTCCACCTTGCCCTGGCCACGTCGCGCTGGTCCGCCGTCGCGTGGCCGGCATACGGCAGGCATTGCACAGCGCATTGGCCACTACCCGCTGCGGTGGACCGATCCACGTTCCAAGGGGCCCCGTCGAATGCACACACCGCACCCAGCGCAGGACATCGTTCCCGCGTTCCTGCAGGCCATGCACGCGCATGGCATCGTGCCGGATGCACGTGGCCGCGACGCACTCAACGCCGATGGCACGCTGGTGCGCTTCCATGTGGAAGGCGACCGCCGTGGCACCCGCAATGGCTGGGCCGTGTTGTTCGGAGACCACGTGCCGGCCGGTGAGTTCGGCAGCTGGCGCACTGGCAGCCGCCATGCCTGGTGTGCGAAGCCGGAAACCACACTGAGTGCTGCCGAACAGCGCGCGATCCGGCAACGCCAGGAAGTCGCCCGTACCGAACGGGAACGGCAGCAGCGCGAACGAGAGGAGGCCGCAGCCAAGGCCGCCAACGTATTGTGGAACCGCGCCCTGCCCGCAGACGTGCACCATCCCTACCTGATGCGCAAGAGTATCCACGCGCATGCGCTGCGTGTGGCGGCATGGCCGGTGCGCAACAGCGACGGCCTGGTCTTCCGCTACATCGACAATGCCCTGCTGGTGCCGGTGATGAACGCCACGGGCCGGATCGTCTCGCTGCAGGCGATCTTTCCGCGCACGGATCCGGCACTCGGCCGCGACAAGGACTTTCTCAGCGGAGGCCGCAAACAGGGCTGCTTCCACGTCATTGGCAAGCCGCTGCCTGGACAGCCGATCGCCATCGCCGAGGGCTACGCCACGGCGGCGTCAATCCACCAGGCCACGGGCGGGTGCGTGGTGGTGGCTTGGGACGCAGGCAATCTCGCTGCGGTCGCCCGTGCCTGGCGCAGCGCGGTTCCCGATGCCGACTTCGTCATCTGTGCCGACAACGACCGATGGACCCGGCAACCGCTGGACAATCCCGGTGTCACCCACGCCACTCGCGCTGCCGCAGAGATCGACGCGCGCGTGGTGTGGCCCGAGTTCGCCGCGCTGCACGACGACGATGACCGCCCGACCGACTTCAACGATCTGCACCTGCGCGAAGGACTGGAGGCAGTGCGCGCCCAACTGCTCCCTCGGCCGCCTGCCATTACCGAGGAAGACACTGCGGAAGAGGATGCGCCATCGTCGTCCAGCGCACGCTACCAGGTACCCGGCAACCTGTCCGCATTCGATGCCTTTACTCCGTTCCCCGACACCGGCGCGCGCGGACGCCCGCTGCCGACCGCGCGCAATCTGGCCGAGCTGTGCCGGCGCACCGGCGTCACCGTGCGCTACAACGTCATCCGCAAGGATCTGGAGATCCTGGTCCCGGGGCTGCAGAGCACGGTCGACAATGCCAAGGAGGTGGCCGCCGGTGAAGTGATGGACTGCATGCACCGCGCCGGCATGGCCATCGCCAGCTTCGAGACCAACCTGTGCCAGGTCGCCGAGGCCAATCCGTACAATCCCGTCGCCAGCTGGATCACCTCACGGCCCTGGGATGGCCAGTCCCGCCTGCAGGCGTTCTTCGACACCGTGCAGGAAGCTCAACCCACGCGCATGGCCGACGGCCGCATCCTGAAGGAAGTGCTGATGCGTCGCTGGCTGATCTCCGGCGTGGCCGCGGCGTTTGAGCCGGACGGCGTGGTAGCGCGTGGTGTGCTGACCTTCGTTTCGAAACAGAACCTGGGCAAGACGCGCTGGGCACGGCAACTGGCACCGGCCGAGCTGCAGTTGATCGCCGACGGCGTGGTGCTCGATCCGGCCAACAAGGACAGCATCAAACAGGTCATCTCCAAGTGGATCGTGGAACTGGGCGAAGTCGACGCCACGTTCCGTCGCACCGATATCGCTGCGCTGAAGTCGTTCATCTCACGCAGCCACGACGAGATCCGCCGCCCGTATGCGCGCACGGAATCCCGCTATGCGCGGCGCACCATCCTGTTCGCCAGCGTGAATGACGAGCGCTTCCTGCGCGACGCCACCGGCAACACCCGCTGGTGGACTGTGCATGCCGTGGGCCTGGGCGAACCGGCACGGATCGACATGCAGCAGGTGTGGGCCGAAGCCCATGCGCTCTACTGCGACGGCGAGACCTGGCACCTGTCCAGCGAGGAACTGGATGCGCTGAACGCCACCAACAGCGAGCACGAACCGATCTCTCCGATCACCGAGCTGATCGACCGCTACTTCGATTGGTCCGTCCCTGCCGTGCAGTGGAGCGCACAGTACCGTGCCACCGAGATTGTCATCGCGGTCGGCATCGACAAGCCGAACCGCCGCGAGGTCAACGAGGCCGCCGCCTATGTGGTCAAGCGCCATGATGTGCGCACGAAGGTGGTCGGCAAGGAACGGGCCAAGGTCTGGTTGATGCCACCGCGAAAGCTCAACCTCGCCGGGCACGCAGCCGGTCCGTTCTGATGCCATGAATCCATGACGGCCATCAGATCGACCGCAGCAGCGCTGAGTGCCGCCTCGCCCCATTGGGATGACAGTAGATGAAAGGTGTTGACTAGAGCAGCCCACAGAGGCAAGATGTCCCGTATCGGCTTCGCCACCTTCCAGGAGCGCTTCCGCCATGCCTCGTCCCCGACTGCATGCCTTCGAAGGTGAGCAGCTGACCGTGCAGCAGATCCACCAGCGGGTACCGGTGCTTTCCGAACGCACCATCCGCGACCACCTTGCTGCCGGCCGCCGTACACGTTCGGCCATGCTGAGCTTCGACCCGATCGCGGCGGCTGCCCGAGGTGGTCGCATCACCCAGCGCATCCTGCGCGCGCGCAGCACGACCGGTCGCGATTCCTGACCCGTCCGCACTGCCGAATTCCCCCAGGAGTAGATTCCGCATGATTCCCGCCTCCCTCGACAGCGGCCATCGCATGATTGCCGACACGCTGGCTGCGTTCCGTACCGGCCCCGCTCCGGGCAGCATCGCGCTGCGAGCGGCTCCGCAAGCGCGTCCTCCGCTCTATATCGGCATCGCCGGCGGCAGGCGGGCCGGCAAGGACACCCTCGCCAACGGACTGGCCTCGGCACTGGCACTACCCTGCGACAGCTTCGCCGCCCCGCTACGGCAGTTCGTCGCCTCCCTCCTCGGGTTGTCGCTGCGTGAACTGGACAGCCGCAAGGAGGACGCCATCGACTGGCTGGCTGAATTCACTCCACGCCACCTGATGCAGGCCGCCGGCATCGAATGGGGGCGTGATCGCGTCCATCCCGAGCTGTGGGTACGTTCGCTGTTCGCACGCCTGCCAGCGGGCGGCCTGGTACCTGATGTCCGCTTCGCCAATGAAGCACATGCGATCCGCCGCCGCGGCGGTGTCGTGATCCGCGTCAACCGCCCGGGCCATGGTATCCATCAGACCCACACCAGAGAGCAGCCACTGCCCGATGAACTGATCGACATCGAGGTGAGCAACGACGGTAGCCAGGCCGATCTGGTACGCAGGACGCTGGACCAGCTGCTGTCGCGCGGCGTGATCTGAGCCTGGAGCAAGGCCGCGTTGCCCTGCCGCGTACCCTGTCCCGCCCGCAGGTTCCGACCCATCGTCGGCGAAAATGATGTAAGGTCGTCCCCCATCACCGACGACACCTGTCGTCACCCTGCATCCCCAACCCCGTTCGCAAAGAGGAAATGCCATGGAGGTCGAACAGTTCACGTCGACGCGCCTGAAGGCCATCGAGTTGTTCAAGTCCCAGCCCAAGGGCGGCAAGGACACCGTGAGCCTGGACGCGATCTTCATCTCGCTGTGCTCGCAGGCCAACGCCCAGAGCGACGCCGGCAGCGCCAGGCAGGCACGGACCGCCGCACGCCCCGGCAGCCAGCAGCCGCCCGCGCCGTGGTTCACCGAAACCCTCGCTGCCTTGAAGGGCAAGGGCGAGTCGATCACCGTGGCGCGTTTCCTGATGTTCGCCAACCGCTTCCCGGTCAAGCGCATGGACCAGGTCAATGCCGCCCGCTGGCTGCGCGACGCGGGCTACATCCCGCGCAAGACCGGCGGCAACCTGGTGTTCGACCTTTGATCCAGCTCCACCTGCAGTCCTGAAGCCCCGGCATCGTCCGGGGCTTTTTCGTTTCAGGGCCCGCTCGCCTGCATGAGGACGGCCCACGGGGCGTCGTCCTCACCCTGTACCTGCCGCATCTCCTTGATCTGCTCTTCCTTCCGCCTTGTGAGGACCACGAGTACGAAAGGAGGGGAAAACATCGGTGGCAACAGCCAGCGGCTGCAAGGCATCACACCGCGCCCTGCAGCACTCCTCACCCGTCCTCGCGGCGCCGATGAATGTCTTCAGCACACACAACCGAAAGTAGATGAAAGGTGTTGACTGAAGGGGCGGGATGGCAACAGTGGAGATCAATGCCACTGACGACATCCTTCATGAACGCCCTGCCCGACAGCATCCAGACCCTGGCCGAGGTCATCGGCGAATCCGCAGCCCTCACGCTGGTGCGTGCATGGCCGCCGACCACCTCCAGCACCACCGGCCGCCACCGCGTCATCGTCTACGTTCCATCCACCCTGCCTGATCAGCATCGCCTGATCGACATCCTCGGCCACGACGTCGCCCAGCGGCTGGTCGCGCATTTCGGTGGCGAGCTGCTGTTCCTGGCCTCCTGCTTTGCCGCCGGCGCGCACGAACGCCGCGATCAGATCGCGCGTGCCGTGGCCAGCGGCATGCCGCGCGAACATGTTGCACGTGAGTTCGGTGTCTCGCAGACCACCATCAAGCGTGCCCTGCGCGGCGCGCGTTCCGCGCCGCCACCGGCCGTCCACCCGGCCCTGCTCAAGGGATACGCACGCGCATGAACGAAAGTGACCTGTTGGCCGGTGTACCGGACTGGGCCAAGTACCTGGGGGGAACCTCGGGCGTGCTGATCGCGGTATCGCTGTGGCTGCGCCAATGGTTGTCGTCGGCCAAGGTCGACCGTACCGCCGACGAAGCCACCAGCAACACGCTGCGCACCCTGCAGGAGCAGCTTGCCGCCGAACGCACCCGCGCCGACGGCCTGATGCACGAACGCGAGGCAATGGCACAGGAGATCGGCCAGCTGCGCGGCGAGGTCAGCGCCCTGCGCGCACAGATCGTCCAGCAGAGCGTGCAGATAGATGCGCTGCTCGCGCTGGTGCGCAAGCAGCCGGGAGCCGCCGCATGACGGCCGCCGCAGCCAGCGCCCTCGGCGGCGCCAATGTGGTCGCATTCCTGGACATGCTGGCCGTGTCCGAAGGCACCGACATCCCCAGCCAGCGCTCGCGTGACCGTGGCTACGACGTGATCGTCGGAGGCCAACTGTTCAACGACTACCACGACCATCCCCGCGTGCTGGTGTCGCTGCCACGCTATGGCATCAAATCCAGCGCCGCCGGCCGCTACCAGTTTCTTCGCAGCACCTGGGACGACCTGCGCGCGCGCCTCGGCCTGCCCGATTTCGGCCCGGTCTCGCAGGATCGCGCGGCGGTCGCCCTGCTTAGGCAGTGCGGGGCCTACGAGCTGATCCGGCTGGGACGTTTCGATGCCGCCGTCAGCGCGGCACGGCGGATCTGGGCGTCGCTGCCCGGTGCCGGCTATGGGCAGAAGGAACATGCGCTGGAAACACTGCGCGTGGCCTACCGCGCCGCCGGCGGAGCCCTGCAATGACGCCCCTCGCCCTGCGGTTCCGAATCGGCCTGCTGGTCCTGGCCGGAAGCCACGCAGGCTGCGCCTGGCTGGGGTGGACGCTACGGGACCGCAGCGCAGACCTTGCCGTTACCAGCGCCCAGGCCGCACAGCAGGCATCGCGCGCTGATACGGCGCAGGCCGCCCATCAGCGGGACCTCGCCAACGCCCGCGCCGGTGCCCGGGCCGAATCGCAGCGCTTGGCCACGCAGGCCCAGCGCACCCGGCAGTTCAATACCCTGCAACAGGACATCGAGACCCATGCCAAGACGCCTGGCCGTGATCGCGGCGACGCTGATGCTGAGTTCGTGCGCATCTGGCGCGAAGCCAACGCCGGCCGCGCCCTGCCTCGTTGATCTCAGCATCGCACCGGCGCAGTTGCGTGCGCCGGACGAGCTGCCAGACCTGCAGGCAGCTACTGATGATGCACTGCTGCGCAATCACGTTGCGGTCGCGCGGCAGTACCACGCGCTGGCCGATCAACTGCGAGCGCTGCTGTGCAGCCTCGGCAGTCAGCGCGGCATCACCCTCAACGGCTCGGCACCGGTAGCGCCTCCAGGCTGCGGCGTCGCCGCCGGCAACAACCACGGCGCCGCGCCGGCCTTCTGACCCCGCCGCGGGCGGCCACGCCTGCAATGCCGTGCCCATCCGGTGATGGCAACACTGGCTGCAGACCGCGCGTGCCACGCGGCCACGCCCTTCCACCATTCACTACATGAGCTGATATGGCGACTGACTCCCCCTCTCCGACGCTCGACACACTGCACGGCGCCATCGAAGCCGCCATCCGCACACGCTTTCCGGACTTCGCAACCGTCGAGTTCTATCGCGAGGCCAGCAGCGAAGGCATGCCCACACCGGCCTGCCTGCTGGCACTGACCCGCTGTGACCGCAGCCGGGAAGGCAATGACGGCAGCGGACTGCTGCAGGCGGTGCTGCGCTTCGAGGCACGCATCGTCGTGTCGGCCGGTAGCACCGCCGGCGCGCTGCAACTGCGCAATGCCGCGATTGCATTGGCCACCTGGCTGCACCAGCTCGGCCGCTTCCACGGTGCCTCCAGCGGTGCGATCGACGTAATCGCGGCTCTGCCCGAAGACGCCGCAACCGCACAGGCCGGCCTGCGCAGCTGGGTCGTCGAATGGTCACTGCCGGTCGCGCTGGGCGACAACGCCTGGGACGATGAAGGAGGCGTAGTGCCACAGGCGTCCTACAGCTTCGCGCCAGAGATCGGCCGTGCCCATGTGGCGCGCTACCAGCCCCTGCCGGAACGCGCACCATGAGCGCCGAACACGCACGTTTGATCGGCAACCTGCTGTTGATCGGTGTGGTACGCGAGCTGGACGAGGCGAATGGGCGTGTTCGCGTCGATGCCGACGGCATGCTGACCGACTGGATTCCCTGGCTGGAACGCCGGGCCGGACCCGGCGTGCGCAGCTGGTGTGCCCCCGAACCCGGCGAGCAGGTGGTACTCGCCTGTCCCTATGGCGACCCCGGCCAGGCACTCGTGCTCGGCAGCCTGTACCAGGACCGGTTCCCGGCGCCCGCCGACTCGCGACTGCGGCAGCGCACCGAGTACGCCGACGGCAGCATCGTCGAGTACGACCAGGGAACCGGCACGCTCAACGTCCATGTTGGCAGCGGCAAGGTCACTGTCACCTGTGCAAGTGCGCAGGTGATCGCCAGCGAATCGATCGTGCTCGATACGCCGTCGATCAAGGCGACTGGCAACCTGGACGTCACCGGCACGATCAGTGCGGGCAAGGACATCAGCACACCCGCCGAGATCAAGGCAGGTGCCATCGGGCTGAAGGCACACACGCACACCGCGCAGGGGCCGACCGCTCCCACCACGCCGGCGCAGGCCTGATCGGCCACGCCTGCAATGCCCTGAATACCCGCACTCCACGACGATAGAGGCCATGCGAGGAATCGACGCCAACACCGGCAAATCACTGGATGGGCTCGCCCATCTGCACCAGTCCGTGCGTGACATTCTCACCACGCCCCTTGGCTCCCGCGTACTGCGCCGCGAATACGGCTCGCGCGTGTTCGAACTGATCGATGCGCCGACCAACCGCTCGCTGCGCATGGACCTGATCGCGGCCACCGTCGACGCGCTCGCGCGATGGGAACCGCGTCTCCACGTCGAGAACATCGACGTCTCCCTCCCCGCCCCCGGCGTGATGATCCTGGCAGTGACCGGAATCCACCTGCCCGACGGCGAGGCCATCACCATCGAAGGAATCGAGGTTCGCTAACCGTGGCATCCGGCTCGTTCACCAGTGTCAATCTGTCCCAGCTGCCTGCCCCGGCGGTCATCGAAGTGCTCGATTTCGAAGCCATGTTCGATGAATCGCTGACCGCGCTGCAGGCCCTGGATCCCACCTTCGACGCGCTGTTGCCGTCGGACCCGGCCTTCAAGATCCTGGAGGTCTGCACCTACCTGCGCCTGCTCGATCGCCAGCGGGTCAACGATGCCGCGCGTGGCGTGATGCTGGCCTATGCCGTCGGCAACGATCTGGACCATCTGGCTGCGATCTTCGGCATCGCCCGCCAGGTGCTGGACCCCGGCAAGCCGCAGCAAGGCATCGCACCGCGTTACGAAAGTGACGAGGATTTCCGACGCCGCATCCAGCTGGGGCCGGAAGGCTTCAGTGTGGCTGGGCCGGAGGGTGCCTACATCTTCCACGCGCTGAGCGCCGACGCCCGTGTGCTGGACGCCAGCGCAACCAGTCCCTCCCCTGGCGAGGTAGTGGTTTCTGTGCTCTCACGCGAAGGCGACGGCACCGCTTCCCAGGGTCTGCTCGATATCGTCGACGCAAAGCTGAGTGCGGATGACGTGCGACCACTGACCGATCACGTAGTGGTTAAACCCGCTGCCATCATCAACTACACGGTCGACGCCGCACTTTTCACTTTTGCCGGCCCGGATTCGCAGGTGGTGCTGGCCGAAGCGCGCACCCGCCTTGACCGCTACATCAGCGAATCGCACCGGCTCGGCCGCGACGTCACCCGTTCGGGATTGTTCGCCGCACTGCATGCCGAGGGCGTGCAGCGCGTGGAGATCACCAACCCGGCCAAAGACATCGTGGTTGATCGTACCCAGGCCACGCACTGCACCAGCATCACGCTGAGCCATGGCGGCAATGATGAATGACGACACCACGCGCCTGATCGGCGCGCGCCTCCGCGGTGCCATCGATGGACAGAACCGTACCTTCCGTCACCCCGGTGGTGCACTGGCAACCCTGCAGGCGGTGTACCACACCGACCAGCAAGGACGGCAGCGGTTGCGCGATGTTGCCATCAGCGGCGCCACGGTCATCCTGTCGGTCGCCCCGGCACCCGGCACGCTGATCGAAGGCGATGCGCAGATCGCGGTTCCGCGTGCTCCCAACCTGCTGCCTCCCAATGCCACGCATGCCGAACGTGGACTGGCGCGGGCCATCGTCGCCCGCCCGCTGCCGGTAGACATCACCGCACTGTGGGACGCCGACCGCTGTCCTACCGCATTGCTGCCCTGGCTGGCCTGGGCCTTGTCCGTTGACGAATGGAAAGCGTATTGGCCGGAGACGGTGAAGCGTGCACGCGTACGCGCCGCGATCGCCATCCAGCGCCGCAAGGGCACCTGGGGCAGCGTGCGCGACGTGGTCGCCGCTTTTGGTGGCTCGATCCTGATCCGCGAATGGTGGGAGATGCAGCCGCAGGGTGCACCGCACACCTTCGAAGCGGTGATGACCATCGCCAACCAGGGCGGCGAGACCGCCACCGCCAAGTTCGTCGACGACGTGATCGGCGAGATCAGCCGGACCAAGCCGGTGCGATCGCACTTCACCTTCACCCAGGGCATGCAGGCCAGCGCCGGTATCGGTGCACTTGTCGGTGCCCAGGGCACCACCTTCCGCCGCATCCAACTGATCGGAGAGTAAACCCCGCATGCGCTTGAAAATCACCGACGCCGGCTTTGCCAAGCTGGTCAATCCACCCAACACCGGCACCAATGCCGTGCTGATCACCGAGATCGGCCTGACGTCCACGGCATTCACGCCGACGGCGGGGCTGACCGCCCTGCCCGGCGAGATCAAGCGGGTCACCACTTTCGGCGGCAAGGCCGTGGGAGATGACACGCTGCACGTCACGATCCGCGACGACAGCGCTACCGCCTACAGCCTGCGCGGCTTCGGCCTGTACCTGGGCGACGGCACGTTGTTTGCAACCTTCGGCCAGACCGATCCCATCATGGAGAAGACCGCAGCCTCGATGCTGCTGCTCTCCACCGATACCCGCTTCAGTGAAGTCGATACCGCGCTGATCGAATTCGGCAATGCCGAATTCATCTATCCCCCTTCCACCACCGAAGTGCAGGGCGTGGTCGAGTTGGCCACTACGACCGAGACCGAAGATGGTGCAGACACCCAGCGTGCGGTGACACCGCGCGGGCTGCGTGCCTTCATCGACAAGCGCTTTGGTGCCAGCGCCCCCACCCAGTTCGTGCGCACGCTGCTGTCGATCGCAACCGATGCCGCGTTCCGTTCCGCCCTGGGGCTGAAATCGGCAGCGTTGAAGGACGAGGGCGCCGACAAGGGCCTGGATGCCGATCTGCTCGATGGCAGGCACGGCAACCATTACCTGGACTGGCACAACATGACCGGCGTGCCATCCAGCGTGCACGTGCCCGGACAGGTGATTCTGTTCGCCGGTGCCACTGCGCCCAACGGCATGCTGCTGTGCAATGGCGCCGCTGTTCCGCGTGCCAGCTATCCGGCGCTGTTCGCCGCCATCGGTACCCGCTACGGCGCCGGTGATGGCGCGACCACCTTCAACCTCCCGGCAATGCAGGAAGGCACGGTGGTCACGCACACGCTGAACCCGGAAGCGGTCGGCAGCTTCACCCAGGGTGAAGTGATCCGCCATGCCCACGGTGCAAGCGCGGCAACGGCAGGCAACCACAGCCACGCCATTTCCGTGGGCGCAGGCGGCGCGCACTCCCACGGTGCCAGCGCCAGTGCCGTCGGTGACCACGCGCACGGTGCATGGACCGACTCGCAGGGCCACCATGCGCATACCGGTGGCACCTCGTGGGCCGGCGACCACCAACATGGAGGCGTTGTTCCCTCCAATCCTGCCCTCAACGGCTACGGCGTCTATCGCGAACGCGACAACGATGCGCTGTATCCGGACGGCGCCACAGCACCCGCCGGCGGTCACGCCCATAGCTTCAGCACCGACGGCGCAGGCGCACATGGCCACAACATCGGCATGAACGGCGCCGGCGGCCACTCGCACACCATTTCCATCGCCCAGGTCGGTGACCACGGCCATGCCGCCTCGGCCGCCGATGCCGGTGCACACACCCACACCATCGTGGTGGAGAACACCGGTGGCGACCGCAACCTGCCTGCCGGCCTGCGGATGATCTATTGCATCGCGTACTGAGGACATGAGCTTGCCTACTGAACCGCGCTTCGCGCACTCCTACGATCCCGATACCCGCGCCTACATGGGCAAGGTCCGCCTGCAGCCTTCCCCGGACGGTACCTGGAACCTGCCCGACTTCACCGTGGACGTCACGCCTCGCCAAACTGCTGGCGAATACCAGGCACTGCGCCTGGCCGATGACGGCTCACGCTGGGAAACGGTGGCCGATTTCCGTAACCACATGCTGTGGGACACACGCACCGCGATGGCGATACCCAATCGCCTTGCGCTGGGCGAGCCGTTGCCCAAGGACGTAACCCTGTCCGAGCCATTCAAGCTGGATGGCACCACCGCGCAATACAACGCGTGGAATGCCAGCCGCCGCGAATGGACATTGCTGCCGGACTACAGCACGCGACCGCTGTGGAACAAGCACGATGCCAGCTTCGCTACTCCCGTTTCCCGTGGGGTCGCGCTGCCGTCATCGGTCACCGACCTGGCACCGCCTGCGGATCGCAGCTACCCGGTCACCTTCGATGAAACCCGTGCCGCCTGGGTGATGGTCACTGCACCCGAACCCGACCCGGCCGCGCAGCCGCAACCCTGAGGTCGGGCCACGGCTGCAATTAATCCAGCCGCGGCCAGATACGAACATGTACCCATGCGGCGCAGATCGCGACCGCAGCACCCACCCAACCAAGGAAAAAACAACGCATGGCCGAATTTCTGCATGGCGTGCAGGTCGTCAACATCGATGGTGGTTCCCGCTCGATCGCTGTTGCCTCGACCAGCGTCATCGGCATTGTGGGCACCGCGCCCCGCGCCGACAAGATCGCCTTCCCGTACAACACTCCGGTCCTGGTGACCTCGCGTTCGCAGGCAGCCAAGCTGCTCGCCAACGCCGCAACCGAAGTCGATGAGGGCACCCTCCCGGGCCAGCTCGACGCCATCTTCGATCAGTCCAACGCGGTCGTCGTCGTCATCCGCGTCGAGAAGGGCGCCACCGAGAACGACACCCTGGCCAACGTGCTGGGCGGCGTGAACGCGCAGACCGGTGCCTACACCGGCGTGCATGCACTGCTGGCGGCAAAGTCGGTAGTGGGCATCAAGCCACGCATCCTGGCGGTGCCGGGCTTCACCCACACCCACGAAAAGCGCGACACCGAACTGCTGGCCAACCCGGTCGTGGCCGAACTGCTCGGCATCGCCGACAAGCTGCGTGCGGTGATCATCAAGGATGGTCCGAACAGCACCGACGACGCTGCCAAGAGCACCACCGCCCTGACCGGTTCCAAGCGCGTCTACGTGGTCGACCCGGCGCTGCTGGTGCAGTCCGGTGATGCCATCGTCACCCGCTACGCCTCCGGTGCGGTGGCCGGCGCCATCGCCCGCAGTGACAACGAACGCGGCTGGTGGGCATCGCCGTCGAACCTGGAGCTCAACGGCGTGGTCGGTACCGCGCGTGCGATCGACTTCGGCCTGTCCGACGCGACCAGCCGCGCCAACCTGCTGAACCAGTCGAACGTGGCGACCATCATCCGCGAAGGTGGCTTCCGCCTGTGGGGCAACCGTACCGCCAGCAGCGACCAGAAGTGGCAGTTCCTGTGCGTGGTGCGCACGGCCGACATCATTGCTGACAGCCTCGAGGCTGCCCATCTGTGGGCCGTCGACCGCGGCATCAGCAAGACCTACGTCGATGACGTGCGCGAGGGCGTCAACGCCTTCCTGCGCGGCCTGAAGACCCAGGGCGCGATCCTCGGCGGCAACTGCTGGATCGACCCGGAACTGAACGCAGCGGACAGCGTGGCGCAGGGCCGCTTCTTCTGGGACTTCGACTTCACCCCAACCTACCCGGGTGAGCAGCTAACCTTCCGCATGCACATGAACAACAACTACGTCTCGGAGATCTTCTAAGCATGGCGCGCAAGATCCGCAAAAACTTCAACTTCTACGTCGACGGCAAGGGCTATGCCGGCAGCGTGATGTCCTTCACCGCACCGAAGCTGTCGCTGAAGACCGAGGACTTCCAGGCCGGCGGCATGCTCGCCCCGACCGAGATCGTGCTCGGCCATGAAAAGCTGACCGCCGATGTGGAGTTTGCCTCCGACGACGCGGAAATCATGAGCAAGTTCCACGTCGTTGAAAGCAAGGAATACGGCTTCACCGCCCGCGAGGCGCTGGAAGGCGATGACGGCGAAGTGACCCAGGTCGTGCACAACATGCGCGGCAAGGTGAAGCTGCTGGACCGCGGCGAAACCAAGGTTGGCGAGAAGGGCACGATCAAGGTCAACCTGGCGTTGAGCTACTACAAGCTGACCCATGGCGCCCAGGTCGTGCAGGAGATCGACGTGGTCAACATGATCGCCCGCCAGGGTGGCGTGGACGTGCTGGCCGGCATCCGCGGCGCGCTGGGCATCTGAGCCCGCACCACAACGAGAAACCCGGGGGCGCCTCGCGCCCCCGCATCCATCGCACTGCATCGAATTCCAGGAACGCATCCATGTCCAGCAAGACCAAGACCCCCACCGACACCGTCATCGAGCGCGATGGCTTTGCCGAGGTTACCCTCACCCGCCCACGCCAGGTCAACGGCATGGAGACCGCCGTGCTGCGCATGCGCGAACCGACCGTGGAAGACATGGAGCGCTACCAGGACGACAAGGGCAGTGACGCACAGCGCGAGGTACGGATGATCGCCAACCTGTGCGAGATCTCGCCGGATGACGTGCGCAAGATGCCGTTGCGCGACTATGCCCGACTGCAGGCAGGCGTCGCGCTTTTTACCACCTGACCCTGCCACAGATCAGGCAGGGAGTGCTCGCCCTGGCCGGTCATACCGGCTGGGGCCTGCGCGAGATCATGACACTGCGGGTGTCGAAGTTCATCTGGTGGATTCAAGGATTGCCGGTACATGGCCAATAACGTTCAAACGACAACGATCACGATCGGCGGCTCGGTATCCAAGTCGCTGAAGGACGCATTGTCCTTCGCCAACGATGGCGTGAAGCGCCTCGGCGATGAAGCCGGCAAGCTGGAGCTCAAGCTCGCCGCGATGCAGAAGTCAGGCACCGCCTACACCCGCATGCGCGCGCAGGCCGATGCGCTGCGCGCCTCACAGGAAGCGCTGGAGCGTGTTGAAGCCAAGCGCACCGCCAACCTGGAGAAACGCGAGAAGCTCGGCGCCTCGTTCAAGGCAGCACGCGGCACACTCGGCACCGCCGTCACCGCACTGGCCAAGCCGGTCGAGAACGCCTCCGGCTTCGCCCGTCAGAACCAGCAGATCGGCGTAGCGGCCAACCTCAGCCGCGCCCAGGTCAGCGCACTTGGCCAGGCGATCCTGGAACAATCGCGCGCGACCAATCAGGGGGCCGATGATCTGCAGCGCTCGATCAAGCTGATGGTCGCTGCCGGCATGGATGCGCAGTCCGCGCAGGCCAGTCTGGGTGCTGTCGGGCGCACGACCACTGTCACTGGTGCCAGCATCGACGACGTTGCCAAGGCGGCCGCAAGCCTGCAGCGCTCGTTCGACATCGATCCTGCACGCATGCAGAACGCACTGGACGTGCTGGTGGTGAACAGCCAGCAGGGCAGCCTGGGCCTGAAGGACATGGCCGAGGTGCTGCCCACACTCGGCTCGTCGTTCGAGGCAATGAAGCTGCAGGGCACGTCGGCCGCGGCAACACTGGGTGCGGCACTGGAGGCCACGCTGGACTCGGCTGGTGGCGCCGACAAGGCCGCCAGCAACATGAAGAGCTTCATGTCCGAGGTGCTCTCGCCGGACATTCAGGAGAAAGCCAAGAAGAGCCTGAACCTGGATCTGCGCAAGATCATCGGCGATGCACAGACCAGCGGCGGCAATCCCTTCGATGCCGCGATGCAGGGGATCATCCAGGCGACCGCGGGCGACCAGAAGAAGATCGGCGCCCTGTTCAGCGATGCACAGGCGAAGAACTTCGTCCAGCCGATGATCGAGAACTGGGATACCTACATCCGCGTCCGCGACAAGGCCTTGAATGGATCGGCGGGTACCACCGATGCGGCGTATGCCGATGCGATGCAGACCGATCCGCAGAAAATCGAAGGCGCCAAGATCGCCGTGGACAACCTGTCCAAGGCCTTCGGTGCGGCCCTGCTGCCTGCAGTTGGCGAGGCCGCGGTCAAGCTGACCGAGCTGTTGAACGGGGTCACCTCGTTCGTGCAGGAAAACCCGAAGCTGATCGCCAACACCACGCAGATCGTGGTCGGCATGCTGGGCATGCGCACGGCGGTGCTCGGCGCACGCTATGCCTGGACCTTCCTGCAGGGCCCGATCCTGGGCGTGCAGAAGGCCTTCCAGCTGTTCCGGGGTGGCAGCCTGCTGGCACAGATGGGGCGCTTCGGGCCGATGGCCATGCGCCTGGCGTCGGGCTTCCGTGTGGTTGCCACTGCGGTGGCGGCCATCGGTGGCGGGCCGATCACGATCGCCATCGCAGCGATCACCGCAGGCGCCATCCTGGTGCGCAAGTACTGGGAACCGATCAAGGCATTCCTGGGCGGCGTCTGGGACGGCCTGAGCGGTGCAGGCACCGCGGCGATGGGTGAACTGATGCGCGCGGTTGAACCACTGCGCCCCGCCTGGGAAGTCATGAGCGGGCTGATCGGCCAGGCGTGGGACTGGCTGTCGAAGATGCTTGCACCTGCACAGTACACCGGCAACGAACTGTCACGCGTTGCCCAGATCGGCAGCTTCCTCGGTACCGTTCTGATGGAAGGCCTGAGAATGAACATCCAGCTCATCAGCGGCTTGGTGCAGTACGTCGTCTGGATGGGCAACGTGTACACGACCGTCGCGAGCGGGATCGGCAGCGTAATGAGCATGATGTGGACCGCGATCAAGTCCGGTGCCGAATCCCTGTTCAACTGGCTCGTTCCGAAGCTGGATTTCCTCATGCCCTACGTCGAGAAGCTGATGGGGTTCGTCGAAGGAGGCATCGGCAAGGTCAGTGCGCTGGTCGGCAAGGGCCTGGACTTCGGGAAGGAGATGCTTGCCGGTGGTGCAGAAGCGATCGGCAACGGCATGGTGGGGTACACCAACATGCGGGCCGGCGGCCGAGGTGGCCTGGATGACGCCGTGGGCCTGGTCGGCAACGTCGCCACGCTGGACGGGCCGGGGGTGCGCAAGCGATGGGGAGGCATCAGCGAGGCCGCTCGGGGTCGTACCGCACCCGACATGCCATCGCCCTCCCCGCGCGGTGTCACCACCGTGCAGCAGCAACAGACCAACAACATCACCATCCACCAGCAACCCGGTGAATCCAGCGAATCGGTGGCACGTCGCACGGCCGACGAACTGCAGCGCCGCAACGCGGTTGCTGCCCGTGGTGGCCTGGCAGACAGGAACTAAGCATGAAGCGCGAGTTCGTAACCGCATCCATCGACAAGCTGTTGTCCAGTTTCCAGAGCAACGACTCCGGCAACGCCCCGGTGCTGCTGATGCTGGGCGGCTTCAAGTTCAGCCTCAACACCGCCGTGTTCCAGGAGATCCAGCAGAGCAACGAATATGGCTGGGCAGCCCAGGAGCGCATCGGGCAGATGGCCGCCCTGCAGTACACCGGCCCTGGCAAGGCCAGCATGACGCTGCCCGGCATCATCCACTATCAGTTCCGGGGTGCCGGCAATGAGCTCTCGCAGCTGCGCAAGCTGGCGGCACAGGGCAAGCCCCAGCGGCTGCTGACCGGCAAGGGCGGAAACCTGGGCCTGTGGGTCATCGACAAGATCGATGCCACCGCCTCCGGATTCACCGTCGATGCGGGAATCCAGCGGCAAGAATTCACCCTCTCCCTGCGGAAGTACAGCGATGGCACGAATGTATAACACCCGCGACGGCGACGTCGTTGACCGCATCGCGTATGCGCACTATGGCGAACAATCACCGGCCATCCTGCGCGCGGTATTCGACGCCAACCCGGCCCTGGCCGCGCGCGGCGCGGTACTGCCTGCGGGCATTGCGATCATCCTGCCGGACGTGCAGCGCCCCGCCGGCGAACGCAAGGGAGTGGCCCTGTGGGATTGAACATCGCACCGGCCTTCCGCGTGGTGGCCAACAGCCAGGACATCACCGACAAGATCATGTCCCGCTTCAAGTCGCTGCGCATCACCGACGAGACCGACAACAGCTCGGACATGCTGGAGCTGCAGCTGGCCGACCATGATCCATCCGATCCGATCCAGCTGCCGCCGGCAGGCGCGGAGCTGGAGGCCTTCATCGGCTATGACGGCGAAGTGCGGCGCATGGGCCTGTACATCTGCGATGAGGTGGAGATTTCCGGCTACCCGGGCAGCATGACCCTGCGCGCGCGCGCCGCGCCGTTCGAGGCCAGCAAGGGTGGCAAGAATGAGCTGCAGACACAGAAGACGCGCACCTGGAAGAAGGGCACGACGATCGGTGGCATGGTGCAGCGCATGGCCGCCGAGCACGGACTGAGCGCCGCCGTGAGTGGATCGCTTGCGTCCATCGTGCTTCCGCTGACGGTGCAGTCGCAGGAATCGGACATGAACCTGCTGCTGCGCATGGCCAAGCAGCACGATGCCATCGCCAAGCCGGGCGGCGGCCGCCTGATGTTCGTCAAACGGGGCGACTCCACCAGTGCCAGCGGTGAGCGCATTCCCGACGTCACCCTCACCCCCGCCGATGGCAGCAGCTACAAAGTGAGCATCGTCTCACGCGAGAAAACCGGCACCACCATTGCCTACTACCGCGATGTACGTGGTGCCACGCGCCAGGAGGTGAAGTTGGGCAGCGGTGAACCGATCGTGCGCCTGCGCATGGCCTACGCCGACCGCGAAGCCGCCGAAGCCGCAGCGCGCGCCAAGCATCAGGAACAAGCCCGGCAGACGCGTACGCTCAGCTACACCCTGCCCGGCCGCGAGACGCTGATGGCCGAAGCAACGGTGGTGATGCAGGGCTTCCGCGATGGCGTGGATGGGCAGTGGCTGGTCAAGCGCGCCGAGCACAACATCAGCCACGACGGCTACGTGACCAGCATCGAGTGCGAACAACCCAACAGTGCCGATGCAGTGAAGGCGGCCAGCAGCGCGCCAGCGACCGAAGGCGAGCAGATTGGCAGCGAGGTGTAGATCCAGGCGGGGTGCGAATACGGTACTCCCGATCCAGTTGCTGCAACACTGCTACGACCTGCCGGCGCTACTCCGTGTATCGCACTGCGTGCACTTTGGCTTGCTCAGGCATGTAGGTGAAGCGATAGGTCATCACCACGACATTGGTGCGGGACCACAGCCAGCGTCTTCTTTCGTCGCGCACCACCAGCACACCGTCAGCCGGTCGGGATATCCGCACGGTGGGAATATCTTCGAAGGCTGCCTTGACGTTCAACAGGCCCATCCGGGGCGGCAGCTGCTGTTTCACAAAGCCACTGACGTCCTGCTTCTGAGCACCCTCCGGCGGCGGCATCCTGTGAATGCTGTCCAGCATCTGCTCTGCCTTCATCTGAAACGTCACGATGGGCGGCGCAGTTCGCATGGGGTTGGCTGCCGAGCCTCTGCAGGGCGCCAGCACGCCCCACAGAGCCAAGGTAATGCCCAACGTCCGGAAGATCCTGTTCCCCATGTGACACTCCCTGCTGGCTTGACGGGCCCATGCGCCCAGGCTCGGTATCAGATCACATACTGCGCCTGGCCGTTCCCGAACGACCAGTTTTCCTTCTTCACTTCCACCAGGTTGATGAACACATCCTCGCGGCGGATGCCCACCGCCGCGTGCAGGCCCTCGGCGATGCCGGCGTACAGCGCCTTCTTCTGCTCCAATGTGCGCCCTTCGTTCCAGGTGATCTGGATGCAGATGAAATCGTCGGTGCGGTCCACGCCCAGGTAGCCGGGATCGTAGATCAGCGTGCCGGGCGCGTGTTCCTGGAAGATCTGGAAGCGATCATTTTCCGGCACGCCCACCGCGCGCATGGCCTGGTAGATGGCTTCACCCACGCGCTGCAGGTAGTCGGCGGATTTACCTTTGCGAAGATCGATGCGGGCGAGCGGCATGGTGGGGCTCCAGGGCCAGATGGGACGACAGTGAGCCGAGACTACGCTCGTCGGGAGGGGCGGCACAGCGCATGGATGGAACGTCTGCTTTCATGGATGGCACGTTTGTCTGCGCCCGCGCCGGGTGACGTGATTGCCATCTACTTGGGCTGTGTAGCGGCGCTGCTTCGTTCAGACAAGGCGCGGATTACCCCATGGATGGTGGAACCCCGTCTTGGCTGGCGTTGTTGCAACTATCCTCAATGACTTCCGTCTTTACGTGGATCGATGATCGCATCGCCAAGGCAGCATGCCCTGGTCGGGATTGGCGTCTCGAATAAACGAACAAGCTACTGGATGTTGCGATCTTGATCGCAGCAAAGAGAATGCACCAACTGCCTTCAATGGCGGGCGGTGCGTGGGGATCGCAAGATCCGCCGGGCCTTTTCTCCCAGTGAGCTTTTCTGCCTTGGTACGCCAACCCGCACCGTCCGCCACCTTCACTCCGAAGGTGGCCTTACGCCAGTGAGGGTTTCGCCATGACCAAACGAGCCGCATCGTTTCCACGCCTGTACGCATTGATTGCCGACATCGCCATCCAGGTTCCCGACGACATCGCACGCGAGATCGAGTGCGCATTGGACGAGCAGAACCTGCCCGTGCAATCACCCGCTTTTTTCTCCTGCCTCAACGCCATCAGCAACGCCGAGGGCGAGGACGGGCAGCCGTGCAGCAGCCTCACCCTTGCCGCCAGCAATCACGCGTCGCTGCGCCGCTCGATGGCGGGGCTCACCGCAGTGCTCGATCTGCTGCAGGCCGCCGACCGCGCGCGTAGCGAGGCCGGCCCGGATGAACAGCTGGGCGCCTTCCACACTGACGGGTTGATCGTGGCCGCACGGCAGCTGGTGCGCGAAGCCAACCATTGCCTGGAAGGCGGAACCGCCTGAGCGACTGGCCACCACGTGGCTACAATCGCGCAGGGATCGCAGGAGAACGCAATGGACGCCGAACACCTGGAGTACTTCAAGGCCGCACTGGAAGGCCGCGCAAGCGTGGGCTGGAACGTCTGGTTCGCTGCCCACCAGCAGGCGCTGGCGGCCGCGCAGCTTGGTAGACGACCCTGGCTCATGACGGACGACTCACAGGCGGACCGGCCCTACTCGGGAAGCGGCGGACTGTGGGACACGCTCCCATTTGACTCAAAGCCAATGTACCAACTTAATCAAAGCATCCAAGGGCATTGCTGATAAGGACGAGAGTTTCGCTCGATGAAATCCTAAAGGGCCACGAGGGTAGTTGCGGCGCTCCGGTTGCTGGAAGTAGTGAGGATTCGAGGAAGAGCCCTCCGCCGTCATCAAGAGGCACAATCTCATTTACTCGCCCAGTGCTATGTTCTGTCGAAAAAGAAAGACATTCGCTTCAGAGAGAAAAATTCAGGCGCCAGGCAGGCATGCCGACGCCCCTCTAGATTAATCATCAGAATCCTCATCCCCCTCCGAAGCGCTATCAGTCACGCCAACTTCCTCAGACATTTCTTGGGGCGGCGCGCTTGAGAAAGTTCTTGATAGCCGGGCGATCATCGTAGAAATCTCGGGGTCAGCCGTCCGTTCTTCCGCCGCCCTTAGACTATCGAGAGCCGAATCGAAGACTCCGGTATCTGCGGTGAACCGATACCAGGCTAGACCCGCATTAGCGTAAGCATTCAACACATACTTATTGTCACCGAACTTATTTAAAGCATGCTCTGCGAACTCCGTAGCATCCTGGAGGATCGCGACTCGATCCTCCCGCATTAGCCCTGGAGAGCTTTCGGCGCGAGCCACCATAAGATCAATCTTGTACCTAGTGACAGGACCATCTTCCCGGAAGTCTGCTTCAAATATGCGAATTTCGGTCGCAGCACCTTCAAAGTCGCCCATTCGAATTAGGTTACGAATCAATTTGTGCCGCGGCACTCGCTCCCCGGGGACGACCGACATGACCATACGGTAAAGTACATTCTGATCATTCTTATCAGAAATTCTTGGTATTCCAAAATCCTGAGAACAGAGCTCACGCAGACTTCGAACTTCGATGTGGTAAGTCGGAGAAGATTCCTCAATTACTCTGCGAAGTAGCTCATATATCCCACCTTGATCCGAAAACTTATACTTAGCAATGATGTTAGAAATAACTTGATGGCGCCCCATCCAGCCGTATACACCCTCCTTAGCATCTACCGTCCGTTCAATCACGATCTCGGAAAGTGATTCTAGAAGAGCATTCACTCCGTTAGCGCTTACTCCGAGCAAGCGAAGAATTAGCTGCCGATGGACCTGAACACCTGCACTTTCCAGAGCTGCAACTGTCTTGTAGACACTTTGCGCATCTTCATTCAACGCCGCGTACTCACGCAGCACGATGTCGTCGAACTTCTCGGACGCGAATATGTTGCGCATGCAGACGAAGAAGTCTGATTCACAACGCTCCACTAGGCGCCTACGCCTTTCGTAGCGAGAGAACCCCTTAAACGAAGCTTCGACAAGTGCTTTAATAGAAGAATTTTGGTCGACCAAGTTCAGCAACCGGTCCATTTCGGGAACATCAACTCTTCTAAGTACGTACTCTTGTCCAAACCGGTTTAGATAAATTGATTTAATTCTCGGCGTCCAACTGGCCTTCGATGAGGCCAGCAAGACTCGAAGACTATCATTTCCATCACTGGAAAGATTGTCGATCAGTCGGTTTATCTCTGTCAGATGGGAACTGGCTTCGTCTACGAATAGGACACCGCTCTGCTTCTCCGATGCGAGGCGGGCAGCCACGGCACGCCAAGCTTCCGGGATCAGTGCTTGAGCATGGTCATGCTCCCAGGCATGAAAGCGATTAGCTGATAGCTGGGACATCACTTGGCGAGCAGCAGTAGTTTTACCAACTCCGCTCGCTCCGACGATCGTCGCATAACGAATGGAACCATCAGTAAGATCTGACACAATTTGCTTCGAGACCGTTCGCTCGAAAGTCATGCCAGCTCGAATGTCGCCGTACGTTCCTGGCCAACCGTTAAACATGGAGGAGACGTTACTCGCCTGAGAAGAAGCGTGCACAACATTTCGCACCATTCCATTGAGCAAAGGAGCTGCGTCCAAGGGGTCTCCGGTGAATGTTCGGAGAGAGGCAGTCCCAGGAGACTGCCTTGCAAGCGCTGAAAAGAAATCATCAACACCAGCAAATACGACTTGAATTCCGCGAGCCTCCAACAAGGTGGATCGCCTTTCATCTTTCGTGTAGACCAGCAGCGTGATCTGCCGATGACTATGACTCTCAGCATTAAGCTTGACTGCTCGCTCAACAATCTCTTTTATATGTGCATCTGCCAAAGAGTGCCCAATTATGACAAGCTGAGCAGCAACCAGATCGTTTTGCAGACGACTAAAGAGCGCATCTCTGTATTGCACTGTGAGATCATAATCGTCATCCGTGATTATGATACGACTCTGACTACCGTCGACCACATCCTTTTCAATTGTTCCATGCAACTTAAAGAGCTTCTGCGCGCCTGGAAGCTCTGACTGGCTGAAGTCAAAGTTTGATGTATAGACATTCAGAGGGGCAGACTTTAAAGCAAAAGCCTGTTCAATCAAATTATCATAATTGGTAGTGTATATACCCTTCCACTGAAATAAGGGGATATTTAGCAACCCCCCAGCGGGCTTTAGATCCCGGAAAAGAGGGCGAATGGCGGATATTAAATCGCGCCGATTGGCGTGCACGCCCTCCGCAAGTTGCGATATTTCTCGCAGAGAAAGTCCTTCAGGGTCAATCCCGAATCGACTCCCAATGGCGCGAATGAGCCTATCAACGGATGGCGCACCTGACGTGACAGCCGCACCGGCTCCGAAGAAAAGTACGCATCGCTCAGGCTGAATATCCTTTACGGCACGCGCAAGTTCTACTGGCATGTTCCATTCCCTTGGTGCCTAGCACCACCCCGTATGCTGCGAACTGTACCCATATCGGATCAACAGGTCACGTCAATCTTTAGACGAAGGGTCGTGTCCGACTCGATGTGGACAAAGAGGGCCACGCCGCGACCAAGACAGCAGTGCAGCAGTGCAGCAGTGCAATGCCCTGCTCGCGTAGGTAATGGATCGGTTGGACCTAGACGAGGTTGCCAGCAGCAAGACTGCTGCGACGACCAGCAGCAGCGCGCCCCGCGCAGCGCTCAACCGATAGGGGTCATGAACTCAAGGACGGCCACCGCCGCAGATGCGGCAAGCGTCAACCAAGCGCCAAGGCCCTTGATCCACTGAGGCACCTTCGGATCACGCTGGCTGGTCAGATAGTCAGGGCCAAACTTGTCGGCGAGCATCTGCATCGCAGTGCCGACAAAGATGGCAACAGCGACGGCAAGTTTCAGATCGTGCAGCGTCTTCGGATCCATAAAGTCTCCTGCTGTTACCCTGCAGTTACGAAAAAGCCGGCTCAAGGCCGGCTTCTTCATATCACCTGAAAAATCAGGGATTTATTTGGTGGGCGGTACAGGGATCGAACCTGTGACCCTTGCCGTGTGAAGGCAATGCTCTACCGCTGAGCTAACCGCCCGGTGTGTTGCTGAGCCGCTCATTATAGGGGCTTTTCAGAGGCCGTCAACAGTTTTTCACATAGGTGTTCACGGGCGTTTTCGGGGACTGCAGTCGAGCATGGCTCGGCTCTACAGGACCGCCCGGCGCGGCCTCACATCGTGTGGGTCGGCTTGTCCGAACTGGTCAGGCCGGCCAGCAGGGTCTCGATCTTGTGGCGCACGCCCTCGCCTTCGGCGCCATCGGCCAGCTGCACGCCGATGCCGGCGGTGCGGTTGCCCTGCGCGCCGGCCGGGGTCACCCAGATCACCTTGCCGGCCACCGGCAGGCGCTCGCTGGAATCGGGCAGGGTCAGCAGCAGGAACACCTCGTCGCCCAGAAAGTAGCGCTTGGGCGTGGGTACGAAGATGCCGCCATTCTTCACGAACGGCATGTACGCGCTGTACAGCGCGGCTTTGTCCTTCACGGCCAGGGACAGGATGCCCTGGCGGGCGTTGCTGGCACTCATCGATTTCCCCTTGCGGCGGGCCGCTCGTTCACCTTGTTCCAGGCCAGCAGCAACTCGACCACGGCAAGGTCTGCACGCACTGTGGTGCGCAGCAGGTCGCGGGTGCGGTTGGCCGCATCGAACCAGGCTGCAAGCTTGTGCAATCGCTCCGGCGTGGTCAAGGCATCGGTGCTGGCCTGGGCCAGCGCCAGGTCGGCGGCAAAGCGCAGGCGCAGCGCCGCGTTGTCATCACCGCACCACTTCTGCGCCAGCTCTACCGCGCCGGTCTTGCCGGCCGCCAGCTGTTCCAGCTCGCGACCTACCTCACGGCGCAGGCTCAGGCCATCTTCGCGCAGCCAGTTGTCGGCCTGGCCGGGATGGCCGCGCGCAGCCTCCAGCGCTTCGCGCGCAGATGCGTCGCTATGGCCCTGCTGCTGCAGCCAAGCCAGCGCTTCGTGCTGCGGCGGCAGCTTGAATTCCAGGCGCTGGCAACGGCTGCGGATGGTCTGTGGCAGGCGCGCCGGGTCGCTGCTGATCAGCCACAGATAGCGACCGGGCTGCGGCTCTTCCAGGGTTTTCAGCAGCGCGTTGGCCGCCGAACGGTTGATCGCATCGGCCGGGTCCACGATCACCACTTGCGCCACGCCGTACTGTGGGGTCAACGCCAGCTTGTCGGTGATCTCGCGCACCTGCTCGATGACGATCTCGGTACGCAGCTTGTCACCGCTCTTGTTCGGAATGAAGCTGACCAGCTGCAGGTCCGGATGGGTACCGGCGGCAATCAGTCGGCGCGTGCGCGTGGCATGCGCGGCATCACCGCGCGCCAGCACGTGGTCGGCCAACACCAGTGCCACCTCGCGCTTGCCCAGCCCGGCCGGGCCGCAGATCAACAGGCCATGGCCGAGCCGGTCAGCATCGAGCGCGGCCACGGTCTGATCGAAGGCGCGCTGCTGCCAGGGCGAAAACGTGCTCATGCGCCCTCCCCGTCCCGCAGCCAGCGCTCGACACGCGCGACCACGTCGGCCGCCACGCGTTCCTGCACCTGGCCAGCGTCGATCAACGCGAAGCGCTGTGGGTCCTGCTGTGCGCGGCTGCGGAACACTTCGCGCACGCGCTGGAAGAAATCATCCTGTTCGCTCTCGATGCGGTCCGGCCACAGGTCGCGGCCATTGGCACGCGCACGGCCTACTGCCACGTCCACGTCCAGCAGCAGGGTCAGGCCCGGCAGCAGGCCCACCGCGCGGCGTTCCAGGTCGGCAATCCACTGCGGATCGAGGCCACGGCCACCGCCCTGGTAGGCGTAGCTGGAATCGGTGAAGCGATCGCTCAGCACATAGGCGCCGCGCTGCAGTGCCGGCTGGATCACCTGGCGCACATGCTGCGCGCGTGCAGCGAACACCAGCAGCAGCTCGGCTTCGGCGCTGAGCGGTTCGGCGGCGATCTCGGCATCGGGCTTCAGCACCAGGCCGCGGATGCGCTCGGCCAGCGGTGTACCGCCCGGCTCGCGGGTCAGCACCACCTCGTGGCCGTGGCTGCGCAGGCAGTCACGGATGGCATTGATGGCGGTGGTCTTGCCCGCGCCCTCGCCGCCTTCCAGGCTGACGAAACGCGGGTGGCGAAGCAGCGCGGGACTCATTGCGCCGGGGTCTCCTTGGTACGTTGCTGGCGCAGCTGCTGCAGGTAGCGGGCCACTGCGGCGTTGTGCTGGTCCAGGCTGGGCGAGAACACGTGCGCGCCACTGCCATCGCCCACGGCGACGAAGTACAGCGCGTCGCCCGACAGCGGCTGCGCGGCGGCCATCAGCGCGTCGCGGCTGGGCATGGCGATCGGGGTCGGGGTCAGGCCGGCACGGGTATAGGTGTTGTAGGGCGTATCTGTGGTCAGGTCGCGACGGCGGATGTTGCCGTCATACGCGGCGCCGATGCCGTAGATCACGGTCGGGTCGGTCTGCAGGCGCATGCCGATCTTCAGGCGGCGCATGAACACACCGGCAATCTGCGGACGCTCGCTGGCCAGCGCGGTTTCCTTCTCGATGATCGATGCCATCGTCAGCAGTTCGTACGGCGTGTTGATCGGCAGGTCCGGCGCACGGCTTTCCCAGGCTTCATCCAGCGCCTTTTCCATCGCGGCGTGGGCACGCTTGAGCACGTCCAGATCGCTGTCGCCGCGCTGGTAAACGTAGGTCTCCGGCAGGAAGCGGCCTTCCGGATGCTGGCCACCGAAACCGAGACGCTGCATCAGCGCGGCGTCATCAAGATTGTCGGTGGTGTGCAGCAGTGGCTCGGCGCGCTTGAGCGCGGCACGCAGCTGGCGGATGTTCCAGCCTTCGATGATGGTGACGCGGTGCTGCAGCACCTTGCCGGCGCGCATGCGCAGCAGCAGCTCGCGCGGGGTCAGGTCGCCGCTGAGCGCGTACTCACCCACCTTCAGCTTGCCGGCGGCATCCAGCTGGCGCGCCAACAGCTGCCACTGGGTGTCCTGGCCCTCGTCCACACCGGCGTCGCGCAGCTTGCGCAGCACCGTGTTCATGCCATCGCCGCTGGCGATGACCATGCTCTCGGCGGACGGGGTGATCGGGGCGTCGGCGAACCGGGTCTGCTGGTAGAAGAACCACGCGCCCGCGCCGGCCACGACGGCGGCCAGCACCACCACCAGCGTTACCACGAACAGACACCCGCGCTTGGCTCCCGCCATGGACTACCTCTGAACTCGATTCCGTCGTGCAGGATACCGTGCCGGTGGATTGGGGTCATGACCGGGGTGGCGCCTGCGTGCCGACCAAGGTCGGCACCCACCACAATCCATGCCTGGCGCGGCCATCAGTAGATCCACGCCATGCGTGGATGAACGGCCATGGAGGACTCCGTGCCGACCAACGGTCGGCACCCACCAACATTCCTGCCCGGCCGGCCGTCAGCCCTGCTGGCCCAGCGCGCGCAGCAGGCCGCGGGCCTTGGCGCGAGTCTCGTCCAGTTCCTTGCCCGGGTCCGAGTCGACCACGATGCCGGCGCCGGTGCGGAAGCTCACCTCGTGGCCATCCACTTCGGCGGTGCGGATCAGGATGTTCAGGTCCAGGTCGCCATCGCGGTTCAGCCAGCCGAACGCGCCGGTATAGGCACCGCGCGGCACCTGCTCCAGCTCGCTGATGATCTGCATGCAGCGCACCTTGGGGCAGCCGGTGATGGTGCCACCCGGGAACGTGGCGGCGATCACCTCGCCGGGCGTGACCTCCGGGCGCAGATGGCCGCTGACATTGCTGACGATGTGGTGCACGTGGGCATAGCTCTCCACCGTCATCAATTCATCGACCACCACGGTGCCGGGCAGGCAGATGCGGCCCAGGTCGTTGCGTTCCAGGTCGATCAGCATCACGTGCTCGGCACGCTCCTTGGGATGGCCGACCAGTTCCTGGATGCGCGCGGCATCATCGTCGCCTTCGAAGCGCGGGCGGGTGCCGGCAATCGGCCGGGTCTGCGCGTGGCCGGCATGCACCGACACCAGCCGCTCAGGCGAGGAACTGACCACGTGGCGGCCGTGCGCGCTGAACAGGCCGGC
Organism: Stenotrophomonas maltophilia; assembly: GCF_002138415.1. Lineage (NCBI taxonomy): Bacteria > Pseudomonadati > Pseudomonadota > Gammaproteobacteria > Lysobacterales > Lysobacteraceae > Stenotrophomonas > Stenotrophomonas maltophilia. The sequence continues at coordinate 1,036,855 of NZ_CP015612.1, read as the reverse complement.
GAACGGTGCCGGGTTGGCGCGGCGCAGCTGTGCGTACAGCGCCTGCGGGCTGACCGGTGCGGCAAACTGCGCGCTCCAGCGCCGCGACAGGTTCACCTGGAACACATCGCCGGCGCGCAGGTAGTCGATCACCCGGCGCACACCGTCGGTGAAGCCTTGCGGCACGTCCTCGCCGACCGACTGCGGCGGCTGCCAACCCTGCCCGGCCTCGGGCAGCGCGGCCGACGCCAGTTCCACCAGCACATCCTGCAGCGCATCCTCACCGGCTTCGGCGATGACGAAGCTGGCGTCGTTGTGGTGATCGTGCAGCACCGCCGCCGGGCAGCGCAGGGCCAGCGCGGTCGGGCGGCCGTCCTCGCGCGCACGCGCCGGCAGCACCGGCTCGATCTGGCTGGCCACTTCGTAATCCAGCATCAACGCCCAGCCGCCGCGGAACGGCAGGCTGTGGCTGCCGTCATGCGGCAGGCGTTCGCGCTGCCAGGCGCGGTCCAGCACCTGCAGGAACGTGCCGGGCTGCACGGCGTCGTGCAAGTCACGCACCCGGCCATCGGCATCCAGCCGCAGACAATCGCCCTGCGCGGCCAGCAGCAGGCTCCAGCGGCCCTGAGCGGTGCCCGAGGCGGTGGATTCCATCAGCAGCGGGAAGCGCGCCGGGTCGTGCTGCTGCAGGGCCAGCAGATCGACCGGGTGCGGCAGCGGGTGGATCAACGGTGCGTGGGTCATGGCAGCCAGTTCGGGGGTTCAGATGCACGGAAGCCGCCTTGCGGCGGCTCCGTAGAACGTGGAGTCGAGCATGGCTCGACTCTACAACTCGGTCAGACGCGCTTGAAGATCAGCGTGCCGTTGGTGCCGCCGAAGCCGAAGCCATTGGACATCACCACGTCGACCTTGGCCTGGCGCGCTTCGTTGGGCACGTAGTCCAGGTCGCAGCCTTCGCCCGGCTGCTGCAGGTTGATGGTCGGCGGGATGACGTTGTCCTGCAGCGCCATCACCGAGAAGATCGCTTCCACGCCGCCGGCAGCGCCCAGCAGGTGGCCGGTCATCGACTTGGTGGAGCTGACCATCATCTTGTAGGCGTGGTCGCCGAAGGCGGTCTTCATCGCCATGGTCTCACCCAGATCGCCCAGCGGCGTGGAGGTGCCGTGCGCGTTGAGGTAACCCACCTGTTCCGGGGTCACGCCGGCGTCCTTCATGGCCATGACCATGCAGCGCGCGGCGCCTTCGCCGTTCTCGCTCGGTGCGGTCATGTGGTACGCGTCGGAGCTGGCGCCGAAGCCGGCCAGTTCGCAGTAGATCTTCGCGCCACGCGCCTTGGCGTGCTCGTACTCTTCCAGGATCAGGATGCCGGCACCGTCGCCCAGCACGAAGCCGTCGCGGTCCTTGTCCCACGGGCGCGAGGCCTGTTCTGGGGCGTCGTTGCGGGTGCTCATGGCCTTCATCGCGCAGAAGCCGCCCACCGCGGTCGGCGAGGAGCCGCGCTCGGCACCACCGACCACCATCACGTCAGCATCGCCGTACTGGATCATGCGCATCGCGGTACCGATCGAATGGTTCGAGGTCGCGCACGCCGACACCGCCGAGAACGACGGGCCCTTCAGGCCGGTGATGATGCTCAGCTGGCCCGGCAGCATGTTGATGATGGTCTTGGGCACGTAGAAGGGCGAGATCTTCTTGCCCTCGTGGAACTCGATGGTCTGCTCTTCAATGCCGAGCAGGCCGCCGATGCCGGCGCCGACGATGGCGCCCATGCGATCGGCATTGGCTTCGGTGATCTCCAGGCCCGAATCATGCAGGGCCATGAACGAGGCACCGAGGCCGTAATGGATGAACGGGTCCATCTTCTTGGCATCCTTGCCGCTGACCCGGAATTTGCCGAACAGTTCATTGTCGGCGGTGATGTCGAATCCCTTGACCTCACCTGCAATCTTGGTGGTGAACCGATCCAGATAGGCATCAGAAACGTTGGTCAGCGGACCGATGCCCGAACGACCATGGGTGATGCCTTCCCAGCTGCTGGCCAGATCATTGCCCAACGGCGAGACGATACCCAGGCCGGTTACGACGACGCGACGCTTCATTGCTGTTTCTCCTGACCCGGATGGTTTCTACGGGTAACTCGGTTTGCTTCGATGTGATGCCCAAACACACGGGGCCGCAACAGCGGCCCCATGGGGTGCGGTGCGCGGCGAGGATCAACCCGCACGCGCACTGCCGTCTGACATCAGGCCTTGACGTGGGCCTTGACGTAGTCGATGGCGGCCTGCACGGTGCTGATCTTCTCGGCTTCTTCGTCCGGGATCTCGCACTCGAATTCTTCTTCCAGGGCCATCACCAGCTCGACGGTGTCCAGCGAGTCAGCGCCCAGGTCATCGACGAACGATGCGCTGTTGGTGACTTCTTCTTCCTTGACGCCAAGCTGTTCGACGACGATTTTCTTGACGCGTTCTTCGATGGTGCTCATGGGATCTCGCTCCAGATGGAGTTGTGGTTCAAAAGTGGTCGCCATCAAAGGCGATGGCCGTGGGATAGTGTAGTGGAAACCGGCGCGGCCTTGCATCGCAGCAAAAACCTCCGCAGATCAATCACTTGCGGCGCAATCCCTGCGCCCCTTGCTTACGGCATGTACATGCCGCCGTTCACATGGAGGGTTTCGCCGGTGATGTAACCGGCAGCCGGGCTGGCCAGGAAGGCCACCGCATGGGCGATGTCTTCCGGCGAACCCAGGCGTTCGAGGGCGATGTCGTTGATCAGCGCGGTACGCGCTTCTTCCGGCAAGGCCTTGGTCATGTCGGTGTCGATGAAGCCGGGAGCGACCACATTGACGGTGACACCGCGCGAACCGATTTCCTTGGCCAGCGACTTGCTGAAGCCGATGATGCCAGCCTTGGCGGCCGCGTAGTTGGCCTGGCCGGCATTGCCGGTCACGCCCACCACCGATGCGATGTTGATGATGCGGCCCTTGCGCGCCTTCATCATGCCGCGCATGACCGCCTTGCTGGTGCGGAACACGCTGGTCAGGTTGGTGTCGATGATCGACGCCCAGTCCTCGTCCTTCATGCGCATCAGCAGATTGTCGCGGGTGATGCCGGCGTTGTTGACCAGGATCGAGATGGCACCGAATTCCTTGGCGATGTCCGCCAGCACGGCATCCAGCGCGGCAGCGTCGGTGACGTTCAGTGCGCGGCCGTGGCCACCGTGGGCGGCCAGGCGCTCACCGATCGCAGCGGCACCGGATTCGGTGGTGGCGGTGCCGATCACGGTGGCGCCCTGGGCGGCCAGCAGATCGGCGATGGCGGCACCAATGCCACGGCTGGCGCCGGTGACCAGTGCGATTTCACCCTGCAGGGGCTTGCTCATGATGTTTTCCTCAGGCTGGGGCGGCCGCCGCACCCGTGCCGCTTGCAGCGGCCACCGGTACGGTCGGCAGGAACAGGGGGTATCAGGCCGACCATGCCTCGCGGGCGCCTTCGAAGTCGCCCGGCGTGGCCAGTGAACGGCCATCGATGGCCTTGTCGATGCGCTTGACCAGGCCAGTCAGCACCTTGCCCGGGCCGCACTCGGCGATCTGGGTGATGCCACGGGCGGCCAGCGCCTGCACGCAACCGGTCCACTGCACCGGCTGGTACAACTGCTGCACCAGTGCGGTGCGGATCGCGTCGATACCGTCATGGACCTGGGCATCGACGTTCTGCATCACCGGCAGCTGCGGCGCGTGCCAGTTCAGGCCGGCCATCACTTCGGCCAGACGGTTGGCGGCTTCGCGCATCAGCGGGGTATGCGAGGGCACGCTGACAGCCAGTTTGACCGCCTTGCGCACGCCCTTCTCGGCCAGCAGCGCCAGCGCGCGGTCGACTGCATCGGCATCGCCACCGATCACGATCTGGCCGGGCGAGTTGAAGTTGGCAGGCACCACCACCTGGCTGCCTGCAGCTTCGGCGCAGACGTCCAGCACCAGCTGGTCCTCGGCGCCAAGCACCGCAGCCATGGCGCCGACGCCAGCCGGAGCGGCTTCCTGCATCAGCTGACCGCGCAGGCGCACCAGGTGCGCACCGTCATGCAGGCTCAATGCGCCAGCGGCAACCAGCGCGGTGTACTCGCCCAGACTGTGACCGGCCAGAACCGACGGACGCGGACCGCCCACGGCGTTCCAGGCGCGCCACACGCCGATGCTTGCGGCCAGCAGGGCCGGCTGGGTGTATTCGGTACGGTTGAGCATTTCCTCCGGGCCGCCCTGGGACAGCGCCCACAGGTCGACGCCGGCACCATCGGATGCCTCGGTGAAGGCGTCACGCACCTGCGGGTGCAGTTCGGCCAGCTCGGCCACCATGCCCACAGACTGCGAGCCCTGGCCGGGGAAGACAAAAGCGAGGGTGGATACGGTCACGCGGTCATCCGCTTGTTGCAATCGAAGCGGGCCATGATAAGGGGGAACATGCCGTGTCGTCTGTACGTGCGCGTATGCACGCGTATGGTGGGCGGTCGGGCAAGCGCAACGGGGCCAGATCCCTTTTCCGCAGGAAAAGGGATCTGGCCCCTATCAGCCATCAGCAGAACAGCTGCAGGACGTCCAGATCGCCGTCGGCGAGGAAATCCACGCACAGGCCCACCAGCATCAGTACGCCCGCCGTGCTGGCGCCGTGGGCAATGAAGATGGAATGGGCCAGCGCGCGCGCTGAGCGGCCCAGCTTCATGCATACCCGGGCCAGGCTGCGCAGGCGGCCACTGACCGCGTGCACGTGCTCGCGCACCGGCGCCTGGGCATCGCCCATCGCCTCGGCCATCATCGCCTGCAGCTGCTCCGGGCGGTCGGCGTAGTACTTGGCCACGCCGTAGCCGAACATCAGCCAGTCGCGGGCCTGTGCTTCGGACAGATCCATCACTTCCAGCGGATCTTCCTCGAAGTCGATGAAGCCCACCTGGTGCCCATCCCAGGTGAGGTTGCGCGGCAGCGGCTGGCCGAAATAGGCACCGCGTCCATGCGCCTCGGCGATGGCCTGCATCGCCGCCATCACCAGCCGGTCGCGACCGGCCTCATCGGCCTGCCGCAGGCAGGTATTGAACGAATTGCCGTTGTCGCCGATCACCAGCGCGGCATGGCCGGTGCCCAGCACGTCGGGAACGTTCACGCCCTGCGCCTGCAGTTCCCCCAGACGACGGGCTTCGGTTTCGCGCGCTGCATCACCGCCGCGGTGCGGTGGCGGGCGCAGGGCATCGAGATGGAAACGGCGGGCAACAAAATTGAGCAGGCCCAGGGCCAGTGCTCGGCTTCCCTTGCCGTACTGCTTCAGCCAGGCGCGTTGCCCTTCAATGACGATGGGCTCAACCATGACAGGTCCTCCTTAAAACGCGTTACGGCCCCAGAGGGGCCGTAACGACAAGCTTCACGTTGTCGTAACTTGCGCTATCAATAGCGCAACAGGGCCGAACCCCACGTGAAGCCGCCACCGAAGGCCTCCAGCAGCAGCAGCTGGCCGCGCTCGACCTTGCCGGAACGCACGGCGGCATCCAGCGCCAGCGGCACCGAACCGGACGAGGTGTTGCCATGCTTGTCGACCGTCACCACCACCTGGTCCATCGACATCTCCAGGCGCTTGGCGGTGGCTTCAATGATGCGCAGGTTGGCCTGATGCGGAATCAGCCAATCCAGGTCGGACTTGTCCAGGCCGTTGGCAGCCAGGGTCTCGTCCACGACCGAGTCCAGCGCCTTGACGGCGTACTTGAACACGTCGTTGCCCTTCATGTTGATGGTGCCACCACCATTGGCGCCGTCCTTGAAGCCGGTCGAGACGCCGACCGGGTTCCACAGCAGCTCCTTCTTGCTGCCGTCGGCATGCAGGTGGGTGCTGAGGATGCCGGTGTCTTCGTCGGCCTTGAGCACGACAGCGCCGGCGCCATCGCCGAACAGCACGCAGGTGGTGCGATCGTTCCAGTCGACCATGCGGGTCAGCGTTTCAGTGCCGATCACCAGCACGTGCTTGCAGTCACCGGAGCGGATGAATTTGTCGGCCACGCCCAGCGCGAACACGAAGCCGGAACAGGCGGCGTTGACGTCGAAGGCGGGGCACCCGGCCACACCGAGCTTGGCCTGGATCAGGCACGCGGTGGACGGGAAAATGAGATCAGGGGTGGTCGTGCCGACCACGATCATGTCGAGCTGCGAGGCATCGATGCCTGCGGCTTCAAGCGCGCGCAGGGCGGCGTTGTAGCCAAGGTCGCTGGTGGTTTCGCCTTCGGCCGCGATGTGCCGTTCACGAATTCCGGTGCGCGACTGGATCCACTCATCCGAGGTTTCGACCATTTTTTCCAGGTCGGCGTTGGTCAGGACTTTTTCCGGCAAATAGCTACCGGTGCCCGCGATCCTCGAATAGATCCGCTTGCTCATCATGTTTCCTGTTGCGCGGGCCGCCGATCACCGGCACGCCCGGGAAAGAAGGCAAAGGCCGCTGCCCGGAGGCAGCGGCCTTCCCGGCACATCAATCTTCTTCGACGGCCGAGGTCTTGGTCTGGATGACCTTCTTGCCGCGGTAGAAACCGTCGGCAGTGATGTGGTGACGCAGGTGCACTTCGCCGGTGGTCGGGTCGGTCGACAGCTGCTTGGCGCTCAGGGCGTCGTGGGCACGACGCATGCCGCGGCGGGACGGGGTGACACGGGATTTCTGCACAGCCATGGGATTGCTCCAAACTCGGTTCGATTTGCTTCGTCGTATCGTCGCGCAGGACGCCAGCGCCCAGCACACTTTCGCTTTCGCCGCAGCCGCCGACGACAATCCGGCTGCTATTGTTTCTTCAGTGCTGCCAACGCCGCAAACGGGTTGGCCTTCTTCGTTTCTTCTTCGCTCGGCGCCCAGTCCTTGTCGACTGCTTCGCCATCGGGCGACAGCGGTACAACCGGCACTGCCAGCACCAACTCGTCCTCGACCAGGTCCAGTGGACGCAGCTGGCCGTCTTCCGGCACCAGCAACGCCTCGTACTCCTCCGGCAGGGACGATTCCTCGTCCTCGTCGCGGATCAGGCCAAGCCTCTGGGTCATCTTCACCGGCAACAGGAATCGCTGCATGCTGCGCTGACAGGTCAGCGGCAACGCGGTATCGATGGTCAGTTCCACATAGGATACCCGCAAGACGTCGTCGCGACCGAATTCAAGCGAGTAATTGCACTCACCTTCGGTATCGGCGACCAAGCCCTGCAGGCGGGTCAATTCAGCCAGGGAGACCTGACCGTCGAAGCGCCTTCGCGCTACAACCATCCGCCAGGCATCCAGCGTTTCGGGCACGTTCGCGGACATAAGCCGCTGAATACTAAGGATCGGGGCGGCAGCTGTCAAATGCCCGCCATACAGGACTTGCTGCTGGCGCCGCGCACGGGCCAGACTGCCGCGCCCTGCCCCGGAATTCTCGCATGCCACTGGTCCTGGCCTCCACCTCCCGCTACCGGCGCGAACTGCTGCAACGGCTGGGCCTGCCTTTCGACTGCGCCCGCCCGGACGTGGATGAAACCCCGTTGAACGGCGAGGCCCCGCTGGCCCTTGCCACGCGCCTGGCCGCCGCCAAGGCCGCCGAGGTGGCTGCCCGGCATCCGGGCGCCTGGGTGATCGGCTCGGATCAGGTGGCGGACCTGAACGGCCTGCCGCTGGGCAAGCCCGGCACGGTCGAGGCCGCCTGCGCACAGCTGGCAGCGATGTCCGGGCAGACCGTGCGCTTCCATACCGCCGTCTGTCTCAGCCATGATGGAGATTCGTTCGCGACCCTCGACCTGACCGAAGTTCGGTTCCGCGCATTGAAACAGGATGAGATCGCCCGTTACGTCGCCGCCGAACAGCCGCTGGACTGCGCCGGCAGCTTCAAGTGCGAGGGTCTGGGCATCAGCCTGTTCGAGGCGATCAACAACCGCGACCCGACCGCACTGATCGGCCTGCCGTTGATCGCAGTGTGCGGACTGCTGCGCCGGGCGGGGTTCGCGGTGCCCTGAACTGTAGCGTCGAGCCATGCTCGACTGCTTCTGCTGTAGATGGCAGGCAACCCGGAAAAAGCAGTCGAGCATGGCTCGACTCTACAAAAGCAGCAGTCAACGAACCTCGAACGGCTGCTCCTGCCACGCCTCCACGCTGCCATCGCGGCCGTACAGACGCAGGCCCAGCCAATGCCGCCCAGGTACCAGCGTCGTCGTGTCCAATGAGGCATCGAAGCCAACGGCGGGATGCTGCGGATCGGTGCTGTCCGGCCAGGTCTGGCGCACATCGAAGGCGCGTCCATAGCGCGCATCACCGATCGAGCGGCCATCGACCAGCACTTCAACCCGTGCCAGGCCGACACCGTCCTTGAACGCCCAGCCCTTGATGGCGAGCGTTCCGGAGACCGTTTCACCGTTGGACGGCGCATCCAGCCAGGCCATCGCCGGGGTTACACACGGCCCGGTTGCCCGCTGCACCGGCAACCGGAACAGCAGGAAACGCTGGAACCCATGGTCGCTGCTGACCACCCGCGGCGCCGGCAACGGTCCCACCTGTTCGCAGATGGCGTGATAGCGCGCCAGCAGATCGCGGTAGCGCTGGTCACTGGGTGACAGCACCAGCAGCATCGGTGCCGAGCGCTCACCCTCATGCAGCAGGCCCCACTGTGCCAGCTGTGCGGTGCGCCCATGCTTGTCGTTGAGCGGATGCGGCAACACCTCGATATCACCATTGCCCAGCTGGAAACCCAGTTCGGCACCGACCTTGAAGTTGCCGGCCAGCACGCGCGTCCCTTCCGGCATCTGCCGCAGCTCTTCGTGGACCGCGACCGCCAACGGTTGCCAGCCGGCGAAATTGCGCGGGTAGTACTTGCTGCCGGCCAACTCTTCACGCAACGAAGGCGTGGACGCCATCAGGTAGTAGCCGAACGCGAGCACCATGCCTGCGCCGGCCAGCCACCAGCCGGTGCGGCGCAGCCAGCGCGGCCACCCGTTGAGTACCACCGGTACGGCCACCAGCAGCGCCAGGTAGCCCGGCAGCGGCCAGTGGAAACTGATGCGCTCGACGTCGGTGAAGAAGCCCAGCAGGAAGATGCCCAGCGTGGATACGCCCCCCACCAGCCCGAAGTAGCGCCACTGCACGCGCGCGCCACCGCCGCTGCGGGTACCGGCCAGCGCCACCTTCCACATCGCCATGCACAGGATCGGGGTGACCAGCATCGGCTGGATCACCAGGAACCACAGCCCACCCCACTCGAATGTCCAGGGATGGCGCTCGACCACCTGGAATTTCAGCCCGGCATCGTGGTTGTCTGCATTCCATGCCAGCAGCGGCAGCCATGCCAGCACGCCCACCGCCAGTGCAACCCACACGCGCGGATCACCCAGCATGCGCCGCCCCTGCGGCAGCGCCAGCAGCGCAATGAAGCCGACGCCGATGACACCGATGAAGCGATAGTGGCTGAGCGCACCGATCGCCAGGCCCAGCGCAAGCTTCATCGCCGACGATGCGTCGACGTTGTGCAACAGCCGCGCACCTGCATGCAGACAGATCGCCGCCGCCAGCGCCATCGGCACATCCGGCACTGCCAGCAGGCCCAGCGTCGCCGACAACGGCATCAGCAGCGTAAGGCTGCCCGCCTGCCAACCCGCCACATTGCCGAACCAGCGCGTTGCGGTGCGCACCACCAGCAACGGCAGCAACGCGCCGATTGCCAGGAACGGCAGGCGCAAGGCGAGTACATGATGGCCACCAATCTCCACGCCCAGCCGTGCCAGCCATGCCGTCAGCCCGGGCAGATCCGAATACGCGGCCGCCAGGTGCTGGCCTTCCTGCCAATAGAACGCCTCATCGACGAACAGCGGCAGGCGCGCAGCCACCACCAGCTTGGCCGCTGTGACCAGCGTCCACAACCAGAGAAATATCGTTCGTGCGCGCTGTTCGCCTTGCATTGCTCTATGGATAATCGAGTGGATTCCAGATCTGAGACGATCATGACAGCCTCGTCCCCCAATCCCAGCATGCTAACCGATCAACTGCGTCAGGCCCTGCGGGAGGCACAGGATCAGGTAAATGCACTGGTACTGGGCAAGGTGCCGGAAGTCAGGCTGGCTTTTGTCGCCCTGCTTTCCGGCGGCCATCTGCTGATCGAAGATCTGCCCGGCCTGGGCAAGACCACGCTGGCGCATGCACTGGCCAGCAGCCTCGGCCTCAGCTTCCAGCGCGTGCAGTTCACCTCCGACCTGCTGCCCGCCGATGTGCTCGGTGTCTCGGTGTACGACGCCGGCAGCCGCCAGTTCCAGTTTCACCCGGGCCCGGTGTTCACCCATGTGCTGCTGGCCGACGAGATCAACCGTGCACCGCCGCGCACACAGAGCGCACTGCTGGAGGCGATGGCCGAACAGCAGGTCACCCTGGATGGACAGACCCACCCCCTGCCCGATCCCTTCTTCGTGATCGCTACGCAGAACCCGGTGGATCTCTCCGGCACGTTCCCACTGCCGGATTCGCAGCTGGACCGCTTCCTGCTGCGGCTGGCGATGGGCTACCCCAGCGCGCAGGCCGAACGCGAGCTGCTGCGCGGCACCGATCGCCGCGACCTGATCGCGCGTGCCGTACCGAAACTGGATGACACCCAGGTACGCGCGCTGCGCGACGCGGTGAACCACGTGCACGCCAGCGACGCGCTGATCGACTACGTGCAGGCGCTGCTGACCCGCAGCCGCCAGCACGCCGGCGTGCGCGTGGGCCTGTCGCCGCGTGCGGGTCTGGCCCTGCTGCGCGCGGCCAAGGCGCATGCGCTGCTGCTGGGGCGCGGCCATGTAGTGCCCGAGGATGTGCAGACCCTGTTCGTGGCGGTGGCGGGCCATCGCCTGGTGGCCGAGGCCGAATCCAGCTCGGGGCCGGCACTGGCGCGCGCGATCCTGCAGACCGTTGCGGTCGACTGAGCGTGGCCACACGCTGGGCACGACTGCAGCTGATGGCTCGCCCGCGCAGGCCCGAAGCGCTGCCGCAGCGGCTGGACCGCCACCGCATCTACGTACTGCCCACCCGCTTCGGCCTGTTCGTCGCCACCCTGCTGGCAGCAATGTTGCTGGGCGCGTTGAACTACAACAACAACCCGGCGCTGCTGCTGGCCCTGCTGCTGGCGGCCGCAGCGATCGCCAGTGCCATCGCCGCGCACCTGCAACTGTCCGGCGTGCAGATCGACGCCATCTCCGCCGAGCCGGTTCCAGCCGGGCAACCGCTGCGGCTGCGTGTGGACCTGTCTCTGCGCGATCCCCGCGCACGTCACGGCCTGCACCTGCAGCTGGGCGGCAGCGAGGCCTGGACCTCGTTGCCTGCACACGGCCGTGGCGAAGTAGAGCTGGAGGTGCCCAGCGAGCGCCGCGGCTGGCTGGAACTGCCACGCATACGCCTGTCCACTACACAGCCGCTGGGGCTGGTGCGCGCATGGTCGTGGGTCTGGCCGGAACAACCCCTGCTGGTCTATCCACCGGCCGAAACACTGAGCCCTGCGCTACCGGAGAGCGGCAACGATCCGCTGCATACCCGCGCCCACGCCAGCGGTGAGGAACTGCACCAGCTGCGGCCGTACCGCGCAGGTGATGCCCCCCGCAGCATTTCGTGGAAGCACTCGGCGCGCCGCGACAGCCTGCTGGTGCGCGAGTACGAAAAGCCGATCGGCATCGAAGTCATCCTGGACTGGCGCACGCTGGCGCCATTGGGCCATGAAGCACGCATCGCGCGGTTGGCGCGCTGGGTGGACATGGCCGAGCGCGAAGGCCGCCGCTACACCTTGCTACTGCCGGCGCATCCTCCCTTCGGCCCCGGCCAGGGTGCCAGCCACCATCACCTCTGCCTGCGCGCGCTGGCGTTGATGCCGCATGACTGAGTCCCCTCTCCTGCTCGACCGCACTACCCGCACCTGGACCCTGGCCAGCGCGGCGCTGGCGCTGTTGCCATTGCTGCTGCAGCTGCCGCCACTGCTGGCGGGCGTGATCGCGCTGGCGGCGATCATCACCGCCGCCCTGTCGTGGCGAACGCTGTTGCCAATGCCGGTGCGCCTGTTGCTGGTACTGGCCATGCTTGCCGCCATCGTCTGGCAGATGGGCATGGTGCGCCCAGGACGCGATACCGGCTGCGCCCTGCTGGCGGCGATGCTGGCGATCAAGTCCAGCGAGCTGCGCAGCCTGCGCGATGCGCGCAGCCTGCTCGGCTTCGCGCTGTTCTCGCCGTTTGCGGCATTCCTGCTTGACCAGGGGCCGCTGACCACGGCGCTGGCTGCCCTGGCCGGGGTCAGCGCACTGCTCGCCCTGCAACGCCTGGCCCAGGATGAAGGCCACGCCGGCCGCCTGCCGATGCGCGGGCAGCTGCGTGGGGTCGGCCGCCTGCTGGCGATCGGCCTGCCGCTGGCGCTGGCCTGCTTCTGGCTGTTCCCGCGCCTGGCAACGCCGCTGTGGGGTGTTCCCGAGCGCGCCGTCGGCACGCCGGGGCTGTCCGACAGCATGGAACCCGGCCAATGGCTGGACCTGATGGCTGATGACACCCCGGCGCTGCGCGTGCAGTTCTTCGGTGCTGTGCCCGAGCCGGCACAGCGCTACTGGCGCGGGCCCGTGCTGACCGCCTTCGATGGCCGGCGCTGGACGCGCGACCGGGCCAGCGCGCGACGACCCCCCGCAGTGGTCGACGCCGGTGCGCAGGGCTGGGACTACCAGATCGACTACGAGCCCACCGACCGCCGCCAGCTGGTGGCGCTGGACCTGCCCAGCCGTGCCCCGGCAGGCAGCACGCTGGACGCGGACATGAGCCTGAGCAGTGAACGCTCGCTGGCCTCGCTCAGCCGTTGGCGACTGCATTCGGCGCCACCGCAGCGCTTCGACAGCGCGCTGTCGCCCTACCTGCGCCGCGCCACGCTGCAGCTGCCCGCCGGCTTCAATCCACGTACGGCAACCCTGGCCCAGCAATGGCGGCAGGATGCCGGCGGCGATGACGAGGCCATCGTCCGCCGCGCGCTGCAATGGATCACCACCGATTTCTCCTACACGCTGGAAACGCCGCCGGCGGGGCGCGATCCGGTTGACGAGTTCCTGTTCGGCTACAAGGCCGGCTTCTGTGAACACTTCAGCTCGGCCTTCGTGGTGCTGATGCGCAACGCCGGCATTCCGGCACGCGTGGTGACCGGCTTTGCCGGCGGCACCCGCAACCGCCTGGGCGACTACTGGGTGGTGCGGCGGATGGACGCCCACGCCTGGGCCGAGGTGTGGCTGCCGCAGCGCGGCTGGGTACGGGTCGACCCCACCGCGGCCGTGGCACCGGAGCGCATCCTGGACACACTGGATGACCGCCTGCAGGCCGGCACGGGCACACCCCTGCAGCAGCGCTGGCTGCAGCTGGGGCAGATGGGCGACTGGCTGCGCCGCGGCTGGAACGACCTGGTGCTGTCCTTCGACGCGCGTCGCCAGCAACAACTGCTCAAGCCGTTCGGGCTGGACGACCTCGGGCCCGGACAGCTGGTCGCCGGCTTTGTGATCTCCGCGTTGCTGGCGCTGGCGTGGATGGCCTGGCTGTTGGCCCGCGGCGAGCGCGAACGTGATCCGCTGCTGCGTGCCTGGCATGGGCTGGGCCGGCGTTATGCCCGCCTCGGGTGGGCCCGGCATCCCCATGAAACCGCAGGGGACTGGGCACACCGGGTGCACGCCCAGCATCCCGATCCGGCCCTGCTCACGCTCAGCCAGCGTTTCGCTGATGCGCGTTACGCTGGAACTTGCACCGACCTCGCTTCATTATTGCGGGACCTGCGCAGGCATCGCCCGACTTCCGGAGCCTCCCCATGAACACCAAGTTCCTCCTCACCGCTGTGGCCACGCTGGCCCTGTCGGCCTGCGCCACGGCCCCCAAGCCGCTGCAGGGACAGTTCAGCCTGGTCTCCCCGCGCGACTCGGTCGCCACCCAGCAGGTCGGTACGCCGGTCCGTTGGGGCGGTCGCATCATCGAAACCAAGCCCGGCCAGGGCGAGACCTGCTTCCAGATCATCTCGCGCCCGCTCAATGGCAGTGGCCGCCCGAATACCACTTCATCCGACGCCAGCGACGGCCGCTTCATCGCCTGCCGTGCCGGCTTCTACGACCCGGCCGTGTTCGAGGCCGGCCGCGACGTGACCTTCATCGGCAAGATCGACGGCTACCAGAACACCCGCATCGGTGATTACGACTACCGCCTGCCGAAGCTGTCGGCCGATGTGATCTACCTGTGGCCGGAACAGCGCCAGGTCGACGTGGTGCCCTACCCCTATGGTCCGTGGGGTCCGGGTCCGTACGGCCCGTACTGGGGCGGCTACGGCCGTTGGGGCTGGTGGTGATCATTGCCGCACAGGCATGACGGAAAAGGCCGCCCTCGGGCGGCCTTTTTTGTTCAATGGATCCACACCGTGGATGGATGCCCGGCGCTCAACGCCCCGGGGTACCGAAGTGTCCCAGCGGCGCACCGGCCAGCAGGTGCATGTGGATATGGAACACGGTCTGCCCGGCATGCTCGCGGCAGTTCATCACGATGCGGTAGCCATCCTGAGCGAAGCCCTCGCGGCGCGCGTACTCGGCGGCAGCCAGCGCCAGCTTGCCGATCAGGTGCGCCTGCGACGGCTGCAGGTCATCCAGGGTCGGAATGATCTCGTTCTTCGGAATGAACAGCACGTGCACCGGCGCCTGCGGTGCGATGTCCTTGAAGCCCAGCACCTCGTCATCCTCGTAGACGATGGTGGCCGGGATCTCGCGACGGATGATCTTGCTGAAGAGGGTTTCGTTGCTCATGGTCGGCCTCGGCGGGAATGTCGTCCGCATTGTAGGCCGCCCGCGCCAGGCCATGCCCGGCCTTCGCTCAATCGCGGAATTCGCTGCGCGTCCCGAACGCGTGCGACAGCGTGCCGCGGTCAACGTACTCCAGTTCGCCGCCCAGCGGCAGGCCCTGCGCCAGGCGGCTGGGCTGCACCTTGCGTGCGCGCGCCAGCTGCGCCAGGTAATGCGCGGTAGCCTCGCCCTCCACAGTGGCACTGGTGGCGATGATCAGCTCCTGCACCTCACCTTCGGCCAGGCGCTGCTCCAGCTGCTCCAGGCCCAGTTCACGCGGGCCGATGCCATCGAGCGGCGACAGGCGGCCCTGCAGCACGAAGTAGACGCCGCGGAAGCCGGTGGCGTTCTCGATGGCCAGGCGGTCGGCCGGCGATTCGACCACGCACAGCTGGCTGCGCTCGCGGCTGCTGTTGGCGCAGGTCGGGCACAGCTCGGTTTCGCTGAAATCGCGGCACTGCGCGCAGTGGCCAATACGCTCCACCGCCAGCGCCAGCACCTCGGCCAGGCGCTGGCCACCTTCGCGCCCGCGCTCGAGCAGGTGGTAGGCCATGCGCTGTGCGGTCTTCTGGCCGACGCCAGGCAGCACCCGCAGTGCGTCGATCAATTGTTCAAGCAGGGGTGCGGACACGGCGGCATGCTTTCATGGCGTCGAGCAGGCTCGACAGCTACGTGTAGAGTCGAGCCATGCTCGACTGAGGGTTGCAGCGGGCGCCTGCGGCAACAGGCGCCCCGCCGAACATCAGAACGGCAGCTTCATGCCCGGCGGCAGCTGCATGCCGGCGGTGGCCGAACCCATCTTCGACTTCGACTCGGCGTCGATCTTGTTCGAGGCGTCGTTGAAGGCGGCGGCGATCAGGTCTTCCAGCATCTCCGGGTCGCTGGTCAGCGACGGATCGATGCGCACCTTGCGGCATTCCTTGGCGCCGGTCAGGGTCACGCTGACCATGCCGCCACCGGCGCTGCCGGTCACTTCGATCTTGGCGATTTCTTCCTGGGCCTTCTGCAGGTTTTCCTGCATCTTCTGGGCCTGCTGCATCAGTTGGGCGATGTTGCCGCGCATAGTGTCTTACTCGTCAAAAGAACGGATGGAATCGGAAACAACCCGGGCGCCGTGCTGTTGGATCAGCACCTGCACTTCCGGATCGTCCATGAAAACAGCCTCTGCCACCTGCTGCCGCTCGCCACGCTGGCGATCGGCACGCTGGTGCAGGGTCTCGGCCGGAACGTGTTCGGTTTCCACGGTCTCGACCACGATCTTCGGCGCCTGGCCGAGGGCCTTCTGCAGCATCTCGCCCAGGGCGGCCAGCGCGCGCTCCGAGCGCAGGTATTCAAATCCGGGCGAAAGGCCCAGTTTCAAGGTCCCGTGCTGGCAACTGATGAAGGCAGCGTTGGCCGCCAGCTGCCGCGACGGGCCGCTCAGGCCGCTGTTGGCAACCAGATCCAGCCAGGCCTCGGCGCTGGCCAGATCGCTGACACCTTCCAGCGGCGCGGTCTCCTGTACTGGCGCGGGCTCAGCCGGCGCGATGGCAATGCCTTCGGCGCGGAACGGGCGCTCGGACGGCGCAGGCTCGCTGGGAGCCGCGACGGGAGCCGGCGGTTCATGCCAGGGCGCCACCATGGCGGCGTCCGGCCCAGCCATGTCGACTGCCAGCGCCTCGTCTCGCGCCTCTGCTTCGTCGGTGGCCCATGGCGGCAGGTCGTCGCCCGCTTCTGCTTCAACGGACGGCGGTGCCGCTGCCTCGGCCTTCACCGGCGGCGGCGACACGGGCTCTTCCACCGGAACCGGCTCGGGCTCCGGCGTCGGATCAGGCTCGGGTTGCGGGGCCGGCTCAGGTTCGGGTTCAGGTTCGCGCGGCGCGGCCTGCACCGGAGCGGCCACCTGTGCCGCCACGGCCGGGGTTGCCGCAGCGGCGGCAGCCGCCGGCGTCGCTTCGTGGGTACCCGCAGCGCTGCCACCACCGGCAGCATTGCCGCCCGGCGCATTGCCTGCACCCTCCACCGACTTCGGTACCGGCGGGACCGCCGCGGCCGGACGGAACGCCAGCATGCGCAACACGGCCATTTCAAAGCCCGCGCGCGGGCTCGGCGCCAATGGCAGGTCACGGCGGCCGTTCAAGGCCATCTGGTACCAGAGCTGCACCACTTCCGGACGCAGGCGTTCGGCGAACACCGTCGCGTCCAGGCCTTCGGCAGCCGCTGCGGCACCCGGTACCAGCTGCTGCACCTGGATGCGATGCAGGCCTTCGGCCAGCGCTTCCAGCACGCCGCTCCAGTCCGGCGAGAATTCGGCCAGCGCAGCCACCACCTGCAACAGGCGCGGACCATCGCCGTCGGCCAGCGCATCGAGCATCGCTGCCACCTGGGTGCGGTCGACCGTGCCCAGCATGGTGCGCACCACGTCCTCGCGCAGCGCACCGCCGGCGTAGGCGATCGCCTGGTCCAGCAGCGACAGGCCGTCACGCAGGCTGCCGTCGGCGGCCTTGGCCAGCTGCACGATGGCGCTGCCGTCAGCCTCGATCTCTTCTGCCGCCAGGATGCGGGTCATCTGGCCCTGGATCTGATCCTCATCCAGGCGCTTGAGGTTGAACTGCAGGCATCGGCTGAGCACGGTGACCGGCAACTTCTGCGGGTCGGTGGTGGCCAGCAGGAACTTGACGTGCTCCGGCGGCTCTTCCAGCGTCTTCAGCAGCGCGTTGAACGCCGCCTTGGACAGCATGTGCACTTCGTCGATCAGGTAGACCTTGTACTTGCCACGCGAGGGCATGTACTGCGCGTTCTCGATCACCTCGCGCACGTCATCCACACCGGTGTTGGACGCGGCGTCGATTTCCAGCAGGTCGATGTAGCGCCCGGCGTCGATGTCCAGGCAGGCCGCGCACTGGCCGCACGGGTCGGCGCTGGTGCCCTGCTCGCAGTTGAGCGACTTGGCGAAGATGCGCGCGATGGTGGTCTTGCCCACGCCGCGGGTGCCAGTGAACAGGAACGCATGGTGGACCCGGCCGCTGTCCAACGCATTGCTGAGCGCACGGACCACGTGTTCCTGGCCCACCAGCTCGGCAAAACGCTTCGGACGCCACTTGCGGGCAAGGACGAGATAGGACATCAGGCCACCGTTTTCCATCGGATGTTCCATTGTGCCATGCCTGTCCAGCCCCCTCGCCTCCGGCACGTCCTTCGCAGGTTCCTGACCGGGGTGCTTGTGAAGTGCCGCGCAGCCCGCTAGAATCTGCGCCCCTGCTGAGGCGTTTGCCGATGGCAGGGATCCGGAGAGGTGTCCGAGTGGTTGAAGGAGCACGCCTGGAAAGTGTGTAAGCGTCTAAACCGCGCTTCGGGGGTTCGAATCCCCCTCTCTCCGCCAGTTAATTGAACTAAGCCCCTGATTTCTAGGGGCTTTTTTCTTTTCTGCTCGCTCCAGTATGCCATCCAGTATGCCACAGCGCATTGGCTACGGTTGGGGCCCCTTGTGAGGTGTTGTGCAGCACCGGCCAGCGGAGCTGGGGGGAGGCAGTACGGCACCACCTCGTGCAGACGGGGCTTCACCCAAAGGGGTGTTGGCAATCCTCCCCCGCCACTGATCTGCCGCGCAGCCTTCGGCTGAATTTCCGTCGCGGTTTTTCGACGACTCCGGGGAAATCCGCTCCTTATTCAACGTCTCCGCATCTGCTCAGCATGCCTTCTCAGGACCGCCATTCCGGCAAGTCCAATGGAGGAGAAGCACATGCCACCCAGCAACGTTAACGAAATGGCCGCGCAGTTCATCGCGGCGTACCAGACCCTTAAAGACAAGAAGGACATCGAGCGTCTCCTGGCGCTCATCAAACCGCAGATCCTTTCCGCCAAGGCGGATGGCATCAGCGACAAGGAATTGATCGAACTGATCAATTCCTTGGGCCTGCGAGAGAAGTTCTATCCGGCGAAGCTCAAGGAGTTGCGGGGGCGTCTGGCCAAGTCCGAACTCGATGCTTCGGCCAACGAGGGCGATGACTCGGTAACGAAACAAGACATCCACCCAATGGCAGCCGCGCTTAGCGGTCGTCGCGATGGGGCAGCAGCATGAACATGCTCGGGCCGTTCCACACCTTTCAAGCTCCGGACCCCAATTTCAGCATGCTCCCGCCGCTGGCCGAAGCTGCCGCGCGCGCCGTGTGCGCCAAGGTCCAGGAGGCCTGTCCGAGCATGGTGCGGACGCACCTGCTGTCGATCCTGTCCTCGGCAGTGGCGCCCCTCTACACGGTGATCCCGCCCAACTGGACGCCCATCCCGATTGGCGTGAGCACCCTGTGCGTCGCTGATGTCGGTGGGAGCAAGAGTCCGGTGCATGAGCTCCTGATCCGGCCGCTCAAGGACCATGCCAAGGAAAGCTTCGCGCGGTACGAGGCCGCAACGATCGAAGCGAACGCGGCTTCGGACGAAACAAAATTCCACGTCAAGCTGCTGAAGGCGGAGATCGCGCGCTGCCTGCGGAAAAACGATTCGGCGCAAGAATTCCTCGCCACGCTGGCCGAGCTGAACCGGACGCCTTCGGTGAACCCAAAACATCGTCCACGCCTGGCTAGCAACCTTGACCTGGAAAGCCTGCTCCACCAGCTGGACGGCGAGTACGAAGCCGTTGACTTCATCACCGATGAAGGCGACAAGCTGCTTAGCTCCAGTCTGATGCGTCACGTATCTGACATGGTCGATCTGATTGACGGCAAGGCATTGGAGTACCGACGCGAGAAGAAGAAGCATCTCTACGCCAGCCATCCGCGTGGGACGTTCGGCTTGCTGGCGCAGTCCGCCGCTATTGCACCGTACCGCCCTCAGTGCAAGCGCAACGAGTACAACGAGCACAAAGCCGTCAAGCTCGGCTTCTTCTCGCGCTTTCTCGTCTGCGTTGCGCAATCGTTGCCGATGGGCAACCAGTACGTTCCCACCAGCGGGGATGACGAGGCCATCTCCGATCTCCACGAGGCGCTCAGGGAGCTTTACGACCTGCATCGGAATAACCTGGAGGCCGGTGGCATTGCCCCCATCGAACTCGCCTTCGCACCTGACGCGCTGGGCTATTGGGACGAGCTGTGCCGCATCACCAACAATCTCAAGTTCGGGCAACTCGCGCATATCGCAGATTTCGTCTCGAAGATGCTCAATCTGACCGCCCGCCTGGCTGCGGTGCTGCATGTATGGGAAAGCGAGACCCACTACGTCTCAAACTCCTGCCTCCAACGTGCTTGGGCGCTTGTTTCTTGGCATGCCACTCAGTACGAACTCGTGTTCGTCCCGCCGCCGCCCCTGCCCCAACAGGAGGCCGACGTGGCAGCAGTAATCGAGCACTTGAAGATCTATCGCTTTGAAACCGACTACAAGGAAGTTCCCACGGAGCCCATCGGCCTGTTGCTTGCCATTCCCAGCAACCGCCTGCGCGCCGCCCTTCTGCGCATGGAGCAACGAGACCTGATCGAGCTGTGCGGCGGCAAGACAACGTTTATCAATTGCATGAAGATGTTCTCGCGATCGCGCAACATTACGTGGCGGTAATTGTCACAGAGCAAACAAAAATGCCCGGCGTTTGCCGGGCATTTTTCATACAGGATGCGGGGGCGCTGCCTGATGATTGCGCTCGCTCGTCAGATCTCGATAGGCCTAGTTTTCCAAACATCACGAGCCAACGTCAAAAGTATGTCGTGCCGCTTCTCGATGGATGAAGCATCCCACACAGGAAACGCCGACAGCTTCTCATTAATTCGCGAGATGGAAGTATTTTGTCCGACCTCGGTCAGCGCCACCAAGCTGCGGGTCAGGTAGTTGCCGCTCTTGCCGTATTCGACCTGCTTAGCAGTGTAGAAGTCGTTGCCCGCGACGATGTTGATCGGTTTTTCCAGCAAGGTCAGATTGCCGAGGCGATTCTTGTAGTCGTCGTAGACCGCATTCGGGTTCTCTGCTGCCCACGTCGCACGCAGTTCCGCCTTCGGGTTGTCGGGCAGGATGTGCTCGATTTCCAGCTTGGTGAATGGCTCCAGACTGCCTGGAGTCTTCAGGCCGCTGAACGCCATCTCGACGTGCTGGGTCAGCCGCGCCAGCAGGTAGCGCGTGCGGTACTGCTGCATCGAATACAGCGTGAAGCGCTTGAGGGCATCGGCGAGCTCCTGCGACTTGCCCGCCATGTTCTTCTCGAAACGGTCGGCCACGAAGGTGTTGAGCTGAACCTTCTGCTTCACCGGATCAGTTGTCTCCGCAATCGCACGCAGCTCGTCGGCCCATTGTGAGAAGCTCCGCTCCAGATCCTTGGTCGGCGTCTTGGTGAAGATGTAGTAGAAGAGGAAGCTCTCAAGCTGCGCCACGAAGTGATCGAACAGCGGCTTGGGGAAATTCGCAGCTGCCAGCAGCAGGACGTAGTGCAAGCTGAACGCCCCACCGGCAAGCCGCTTGAGGCTGTCCATCGCCAGACTGGGCTTGCCGTCATTCCCCAGCCCGTTGGCGAAGGCCAAGTAGTGCTCGACGTTGCGAATCACCTTGCGAACGAACTCGAAGGGTTTGCCTGCGTAATCGCAGAGCGCCGCGTTGTCCTTGGCGATGAACCAGTCGTAGATCTCGTCCTCGCGCACCACCGCATCACCGCGCTCGTTCTTGATGACGTAGTTGGCCATCAGGAAGTAGCGCAAGAATCGCAGCGGTTTTTCCTTCTCCTTCTCCAGCGGCTTGGTTATCTTCTTCCACTCGTCCTTGAGCTGGGTGAACTGGGTCTGCTTGACCTGCGTGAACAATAGGTTCTTGAGCAAGTCCATCGGGTTCAGACCGACGCCGCGCTCGTTGATGGTCTCGAAAATCTTCAGCGCGCTGCTGACGTCGGTGGAGATCTGGATGAACACCACGTTGTTGGCCAGATAGCCCCAATACTTCTTCAGCTTGGCCGTGTCGTCGTAGTTGTCCTTCAGATAGCGGTACAGCGTACTGTAAGCATTGACCAAGTTCTCTAGCGACCCGAAGCTGGTGATGCCAGCAGACTGGATGCCAGCGCGCACGGTCTGTGGCTCTGCATCCAGCTCGACCAGTTTGGCCATCACTTCGCCTGCGCTCTCGTAACGCGGTTCCAGCTTCAGGGTGGTGCGCACCTCGCCGTCGCTGTCCACGTAGCTGGTCGAGATCAGCCCGGAGATCATCTGGCGCTGTGGCTCGCCCTGGAACAGATGCTTGAGCGCGCACAGTAGCAGGAAGAACGTCGTCAAGCGCTGCTGGCCGTCGATGACCTCGTAATGGTTCTTCTGCTCGGTCGGCGACACCAGCACGGTGCCGATGAAGTATTCCCGCGTGGTGCCCGCATCGATCTGCTCGCCGATGTCCTCCAGTAGCTGATGCACTTCCTTGTCCGTCCAGACGTACTCGCGCTGGTAGTCCGGGACGATGTAGAAGCACTCCCTGAAGGCTTCCTCGATGCTGTATTTGTGATTTTCGATGCGGGCCATATCTCGTCTTCTCTAAGTTCTTCAATGCCAAAGCTGGAAACTAGCGAATCGCTCAGACCAGCACCCGGAACAACTTCTTCAGGTAGGCGCTGGCACCATCTTCCATGAACAACACGTTGCGGCTTTCCAGATCGGCCTTCTTTGTTGGGTCGCCGACGTTGAGCAGGTCGGCGAATTTCGTCGGTGACAGTACGAAGGCATTCAAGACCAGCGGCGCTTCGCCCGCCTTGGCCTGCGATGCCAACGTAGTTTCAAGCGTCTTCACTTCCTTGTAGAGCCCCAGCTTGGGGTGCGACAGGTCGAGATTGCGCAACCCCTTCGGATCAACAAAGGTCAGCCACTGCTTGCCGCTGGCATCGTCCACCAACCACAGCAGGAAGTCCGGATAGAAGTTGCCTGCTAACGCGAAGCCCAGGCCCTTCTCTTCGCGATCCGCATTGCGCAGCAGGTACAGACTGCGCGGGCCAATCGCTTCCTTGCCCTCGCTTGAGTTGTAGAACGCCTCCAAATCGCGGACAAACTCCCATTCGCTCGGCGCGTCAAAAGCCAGCGGACGCAGTTTCAGCGGCACTGCATCCTTGTCCTCCAATGCCAGCAGTGGGTAGTACAAGTGGCGGTCGAAGCTGATGGCGACCATGTGTGGTGCGTTCCATTTGCTGGCCTCGCCGATCTTGCCGTCCGCCACCAGCTTCTTCAGCACTTCCAGCTTCGCTTGATACTCCAGACCGTCGTCGCTGTTCTCGATCTCGAACTGGTACAGCTTGAGCATCGACCCGTGATCTTCATCGATGTGGGTGATGTCGTAGAACTGGCCTTCGTAGCCCGTCTTCAGGGCCTTGTAGAAGCGGTCGGTGTAGTCCGTAAGCAGTCGAAGCAGGATGTCTTCCTGCTTGCGGATGTCGGCGAAGGTCGTCACGTTCAGTTCCGCCGCCGGGATGAACAGCGTGTACCAATCCTGCGTGTCCGCACAGAAGTCGATCAGCTTCTGCTGTTCCAGCCGCAGGTTGCTCCAGCTGCGCTGCAACTTGTAATCCTGCAAGGCCAGATAGATGCGATCCCAATTGAATGCCGGGAACAGCGTCTGATTCAGCTTGCCCCTGTTGCGGGCTTCCGTCGTGGGGGTTGTGCCCTTGTCCTTGCTGGACAGCGCTTCGACACGCGGGTACAGGTCGAGTACCACATGGGGGGGCTTGATCTTGCCCTGGAACTGCGCGGGTATTTCGTACAGCCACGGAAAGTGCGTGCGCTTGAACCCGAGTTTCTGGTTGTCCTTGTAGCCATCCTTCAGCGCCAAGGTCTTGAGTTTGCCTTTGGGCAGGTTGGCCCGCGTTGGGAAGTCCAGTTCCAGCACTTCATCGCTGGGCGTGATGCCTTCCTCGCGCAGGTAGTCTTTGAACGCGGCCATGTAGCTGGCGCGCACGCCGAAGATGTTCAGCGCCTCCAGCTTGTCCAGATGCACGCCCTTGGGCCTGTCTTGCGGCAGGGTGCGCTTGAGCGAGAAGCCCTTGCCCTTGAGGCGCACCCCGCGTCCGAACAACTGGATGATCTGCGAGCCTTCCCCTTGGCCCATGTTCAGCAGACCCATCGTGGACACGCGCCAACTGCTCCAGCCTTCGGTGAATTTGCGCGAGCCGATCAGCACATTGAGGCGGCTGTCCTTGTTGTTCAGCGTGCCGAACAGCGCGCCGCCAAAGTCGTCACGCTCGCTGTCGAAGGCCTCAGCGTTTTCCGCCATGCCGAAAAAGCCCGCATCGTCGCCGATGTTGATCAGGCCGAAGGGCTCTGCATCGCCCACCCGCAACGCCAGCTCACCCTTGCTGCTCTTGATGTTGACCAGTTTCAAGCGCTGGCGGGCCGGGGCATTGAACACGCGCAGCAGGATGTCGGCGTACAGCTCATCCACGCGGCCGCCGAAGTCCATCAGGGGCGTGAAGCGCCCGCTGAAGATGTTGTTGCCCTTGGCGTCCAGAATCTGCGCCTTGTCCGCAATCAGGTCGGTCAGCCAGCGCTTGATCTGCGCTTCGCTGTTCAGGAAGTCGGCGAGGAAGTTCATCACTTCCAGGATGTCCGACTCCTCACCTGACACGGTGTTGCCCACGAACACCCACAGCGGCTTATCGATGTTGAAGTCGGCAAGCGCCGAGCGGTGAGTGCTCCACAGCCAAAGCTGCTGGTAATAGGCCAGCAAGCAGGCGATGAAATACTTGCGCGCGTTGTCCGCCTGCTCGTAGGCGGCGCCATTCATGTTGAGGATCAGCGACTCTTTGCCGTAGCCATCCTCATAGAAGAACTTGTACGAGTAATCGAACAGGATGCACTTGGCGTAGATCTCGCGCGTGGCGATAACACGCGCACGGCGCTTGTCCTCCTCCGTCAGCGCCAACTGCGCCTTTTGGTCTTCGTCCAGCTTCTTCAGGCTGGTCGTCTCGAACAGCATCTTGGCGCGCTTCTTCTGGATGTCTTCTTCGGCCTGCACCACCGTAAAGCCTTTGGCCACTGCCTGTCCGAAGGTGGCCGAGTACTCGAAGGCAAAACCGCCTCGCACCAGTGCATCGCGTCGCGCCATCCACGCGCCCGCCGCCGTGCCCGTACCACGGTGGCCTTCGTCCACCAGCACCAGGTTGTTGCCCTCGAAGGCATCCACGGCGACGGTCTTGTCGCCCATCTCGTCGCCCAGCTTGTTGATGTCGATGATTTCGATGGTGCCGCGCGCGGGTGACTGGGCCTTGTTGAAGAACTGCGCGAACCCGAAGCCGGACAGGTGCAGCTCCTCCAGATGCTGACCGCTCAAGCCTTCGTTGGGCGTGAGCAGGATGATCTTGTCGGGAAAGTGATCGCTGCGCCCCGCCTGGAAGTAGTGCAGGTACTGGCGGATGTTGACGTGCAGCAGCAGGGTCTTGCCGCTGCCGGTGGCATTCCAGAAGGCGATCTTGTTGAGGTCGTCCGCTTCGAAATCGCGGAACGGTTCCGCGCCCGTCTCGGCGCGGTAGCGCGTCATTTCCTCGTTCAGGCCGTCGAGCAAGTCCTGACGGTGGTTGAAGTACCAGTCCAGATACAGCTCGGTGAACAGCAGCGAGAGGTACTGGAAGTACTTCATCTGCAGTTCGTGGCCTTCCAGCTTGTTGCGCTGGGCGGTGATAGCCTGCCAGTGGGCGACGACGTTCAAGTCGTAGCGCCGCAGGTCGGCCTCGGGCACCTTGTTGGGATCGAACAAGCCTCGGATCAGTTCGTGGAAGAACTTGGTCTGGCCGTCCTCGTCGATTCCCTCAAAGCGGTCATCGCCCAAGCGCATCTTGAGTGCCGCCAGCGTGCCGCCCTGAAAGAAGCCCAGCACCCAGCGGTTGAGCACCAATTCCCGATGGAAGCTGCGCTTCTTGCCGCCGCGAGTGGAACCGGCTGCGCCGCTTGCGCCCGAACCAGCGACAGGGGTCTTGCGTGGCCGTGCCATCAGATGTCCTCCACGGAGAACATGCGCTCCAGAAACTCCGGCTCGATCTGGCGCAGCTTGAGCACGCGGGTGGCGCCGCCTTCCTCGGCCGTCTGCGTCAGCACGGTGGGAATGTTGTGGTCGCCATTGATGTAGACCACGTCGAACTCGTTGTCCGCCGGGTTGATGGCCAGCTTGTCACAGAGCTTGCTGATGCCTTCGTAGTCCAGCACATCGCAATCGCGCCACAGCACGAGGCAGCTTTCACCGCTGGGTAGCGTGCCGGTAACGGTGACAAAGCCGCGCTGCGGCTGGGCGTCGATGTGCTTGACGCGCAGGCCGATCAGGAAATTGAAGGTTTCGACCAGATCGATCTTGCGCGGCTCGAACGCGCCCGCCGAATCTACGGCCACGTTGAGCGTGTAGTCGAAGGGCTTTTTGAAGTCATCCACCGACAGGAGCGAGCCACGGCTTTCCACGTCCAGCAGATAGTTAAGTAGGTAGTCGTCCTTGGCCTGCTGCGGCAGAGTGTTCAGCAGATCGCCCTGCGCGGACGTACGGCGCAGTTGCAGGTTGTTCAGGGTGTCTTCGTAGCTTTCGAGTTTGATTGCTTTGAAGCAATGCGAAATGCCTGCCTCTAACGAAGTCGGTTTGCCGCCAGCCCAATCAGCTGAAAAGACGACTTTCTGAATTCTTGGCTTGAGAACGGTCTCGAAATACTCACCTTGCTCGACTAGAACGTACTTGCGCGATTCGTTGTCCTGGCGATTTAGAGAAATTGTTGCATGTGCAGTTGTTCCTGAGCCTGCGAAGTAATCGAGAACAGTAAAGTTTGCCTTTCCGAATGACTGCATCCAAAAGGATTGCTCAAGGGTTTTGACTGACTTCGGGTAATCAAAAATTCCACCGAGCCCGAGACTATCCAAGACGTTAGTGCCATTAGTGCCTGCATTGAAGTCTGCACCGATCCAATTACTGAATAGTGTCTCCCGCTTGTCCTGATGATCGATCAGCTGTTTCACAGCGCCACGGTCAGTAACGATCAACTCGCCGTTTGCTGCACGCACCTTGCCGGTTTCGTAGGATGACCGCCAAACGCGCTCCTCACCCGTGGTATTGATTGGATAGATTCTTTGTAATCCTTCCGCCGTTGGCCCGGTTGGATAATCGGTTCCAAGTGGCGGCGGCGGCTCTGCTCCTACAACCTTCTTGGTAGATGGATCAACGAGAAGAGCGTAGAAGCTACGCCAACGACCAACTCCCCCGCCACGCGGCGCGCGGTAGTTGTTGTCAGCCGTTCCACTCCGCATGAACTGCCTGTCCTCGGTCTCGTCCTCTTTCGGAAAACCAAGGTATTGCGGAGCATCTTTTGGAGAGGCGACGATGTAGTATTCGTGCGTCCGTGACAGCCTTCCACCCGATCCTTGTGGATGGTGATTGATCACGATGGTCGAGACATCGCATTCAGTGAAATGCCCCTTCAAACAGTGAAAGGCATTGTTATATTCGTAATCGTCAATGGCGAATCCAAACGAATAAACTTCTCCGAAAAGATCGCGAGTGAATGG
Source organism: Stenotrophomonas maltophilia (assembly GCF_002138415.1). NCBI lineage: Bacteria > Pseudomonadati > Pseudomonadota > Gammaproteobacteria > Lysobacterales > Lysobacteraceae > Stenotrophomonas > Stenotrophomonas maltophilia. The sequence continues at coordinate 1,009,619 of NZ_CP015612.1, read as the reverse complement.
CAACGTGTTGGAAATCAAAGCCAACCAGCTTGAGTGCTCGAACTGGTTCTTGTACGCGATCTTCGAATGGACAGTGTTGTAGGGTGGATCAATATAGGTGAAATCTATGCTCGCCCGGTAACGATACTTCGCTAAATTGAGCGCCTGGAAGTTATCCCCATTGATGACGACGCCGCCGAGGCCTGTTTCGATATCGTCGATATTTGCCAAAAGGCGATGCTTAAAGTCGTCATTGAATAGTGCCGTATCCACCATCCGATACTGCGCAGCCTTCAAGTCCTCCACCGTCCCCGGCGCATCGCCATCCCAAACGCCCAGCAGTTTCCACCGCGCCCATTGCTGCGCGTTCGCTACCACTTCCGGCCACAGCGCTTCCGGTACCCGATCCAGCGTGATGCAGTAGTGACTGGAGACAACGAACTTCTTTTTCAGCCACAGCTTCTTCTGGAAGTCTTCCAACTGGGCCAAGAAAGTGATCAGCTCCAGCGCGATGCTGCGCAGGCACTGGATCATGCGCAGGTTCTTTTCGATGTCCGCAAACGCGCCGGCGTTCTGCACATCATCCAGGTGCATGACTTCGTTCTTGACATAGAAGTCCAGCTCGCGCCGGAGGAAACCACCCAGATCCTTGTGGATGAAGTAATCCGCCGTGTTCTTGGTGGTGTAGTTCGTCAGGTGCTTTTCCAGCAGGCTACGCTGCGGATTCTTTTCCGTCGGCGCACGGTTGCCCAGGGCCAGCCAGCGGGCCTTCACCGCCGCATCGGCCAACACAGTCTCCACGGCCTTGGTGACCAGCGCCTCCTGCTTGGTGCCTTTGGGCTGGGCGGCGTACTCGAAGCGGATCACCAGTTCGGTCTGGCCATCGGCCGTGGCGATTTCCTCCACAGGCAGGATGTCTTCTTCGTATTCGTCGCCGTTTTCATCCACGCGGGTGACGGTCTTGTGCTGCGCCAGCACGAAGCGGCGTTCCTTGTCGTTGTCCTTGCGGTTGTCCTTGGCGGTGTCGGCGGCGGAGAGGCGGAAATGCACGCTGCGGCCATCATCGAGCTTGAAGCGGTAATTGCTGAAGTTCTCGCCGCTCTTGGTGTAGTACTGATCCTTGTTGGCCCAGTACAGCATCACCTCCTCGCCCGCATAGGGAATGGCGTAGGTATCGCCCTTGTAGCGGCGCTGGCTGATGAAGTCGCCTTGCTCGTAATAGCGCGAGAAGAAGGTGAGCAGGTGCGAAAACACGGCGCTTTCATGTTCGGAAGCTCCCGCCGTGTACTGCGCCAGCTTTTCGCGCAACTCCTTCACCTTGGGCACCGTGCCGGGATCAATGCCATCGGCCTGATACTGGGCTTCTTTTTCCTTCAGCTCACGTGCCACTTGCTGGCGCTGGGCCTCGTTGCCACTGCTGAGCGCAGTCTCGACCTTCTCGGCCAGTCGGTTTTGCAGGTAGTCGTTGATCTCGCCCGCGCGCGCATTGAGGATGCGGTAGATGCCGAAGTCGAGTTCCGGGCGGTCGATCTGGAAGATCTCGCGCAGCTTGGCGACGAGTTCCTGGAATTTCTGGTTGTGTGCGTGGGTCATGGCGTTCCCTGATCTCGCAATTTCTGATGCTGATTTCACGATACCTGCCAGCGGATGCTGAACAGGGTTTCGCTGGATGTCTTTTCTTGCAGTCGCTGCTGGAGCGAGGCAATCAATTCGTCGCGCTTGGCGATGATTTCGTCCTCGACGGCGAAGATCTCCTGCCGCAGACGGCGTTGCTTGCGCTCCAGCTCAGACAGTTCGCGCTGGATGCCGTCCTGCTCCTGCAAGGTGGCGGCCTTGCGGGCGTCACGCTTCAACTGTGCAATGCGCGCCTTGGTGTTCTTCAGGGCTTCCTCGGCGGCCAGCAGCTTGTCGTCGGCCCAGCGTTCCAGTTTGTCCCGTTCTTCATTGAAGAGGCGCTGGTTGGCTTCCAGTACCTGGGCGATGGTGGCAGCGACTGCGCGCTGGCTGTTGGCCAGCAGTGTCTCGGGCACATTGGTGCTCAAAGGAGTGGGTTTGCCTGCTGCTGGAATGGCCATCAGCTTTTCGCAGGCTTCCTGATCCAGCACCTGACCATCGTCAGTGCTGCCAGAGAACAGCAGCGCCTCGGTGGTCTCGAATGCGGTGACTTCCAGCCGGGCCAGCGTCAGCCAGCCGGACTTGCCGCGCAGGTTCTCGACCACGGAAATGCGTGCGCCGTATTTGCCGTAGTCGAGCTTCAATGTGGCGACGGGCGTGGCCGCGTTCAGGCTGGCATCAATGCTCCATTCCCCCAGCGGGTGGCTGAGGCGGTAGGCGTGCGCCAGCATGTCGGGCTGCGCCGCACCGCGAATGAGCTGATAGCGACCTGTGGCGATTCCAGTTGGCGGCGTGCTCAGAGAAAACGCGTAGGACTGCTCGTCGAAGCGCGCGCGGCCGTCCAATGCAAAGCAGGTGACACCCCAGAACCAGCGCCCCAGCTTGTCCAGCCGCGCTTCGGCGTCCTGAAGGCGCAGTTTGAGGCGGTCGTGAACGTCCTGGTCGAAGTTCTCCAGCAGCTGGGATTGGGTGTCTTTGATGCGGTCGGCGATGACTTCTTCCAGCTCGGCTTGCAGGGCGTTGAAGGCGGCTTCGATCCGCTCGGGCTGACGGCAGGTGTCGTAGATCTGGAGCACACGCTTCTCGAAGTCGATGCCGCCCTCGACACGGCCCAGCACTTCATCGCTCGCCCCGAACACGCCGGAAAACAGGTTGAATTTCTCGGTGAGCAGTTCCAGCACGCGCTGGTCGGCCTGGTTGCGGGTGTTGAGGAAGTTGATGACCACCACATCGAAACGCTGGCCGTAGCGGTGGCAGCGGCCAATGCGCTGCTCGACGCGTTGCGGGTTCCACGGCAGGTCGTAGTTGATGATCAGCGCGCAGAACTGCAGGTTGACGCCTTCGGCAGCCGCTTCGGTGGCGATCATGATTTCCGCGCCGGTGCCATCGTCCTTGCGGAAGTGGTCGATCAACGCGGTGCGGCGATCCACCTGCGGCGAGCCGGTGACGCGGTCCGTGCCTTTGTGCTCCTCCAGCCAGCGCTGATAAATGGCGATGGATTCCTCGTGGGTGTTGGTGCCACTGAACAGCACCAGCTTGCCTGCGTAACCGTTGGCCGAGAGGAAGCGGTGCAGGTACTCCTGCGTGCGCCGGGATTCCGTGAAGATGATGGCTTTGCGTGGCGCGCCCAGCTCGGCCATCTTGCCGAAGCCCAGTTTGAGCGCCTTGAGTAACGCCTGTGCCTTGGTGTCGGTTTGCAGGGCTTGGGCAGCATCGATGAACGCAGTCAGCTCCGCGATCTCGGCGCTGATGGCGGCGCGGACGGCATGCGCATCTTTTACAGCGCCCGTCTTGTCGTCTTCCGCTGGCGCAGGCGTCGGGACTTCGGCGTTTTCTTCTGCCTCGCCGGCTTCCTCCTCCAGGGAGTCCTGCTCCAAGTCGTCCTCGGCAATGAGCTGTTCGACCAGTTCCGTGCCGTCGTCTTCCGTCGCGCCTGCCGCCAGCAGGTTTTGCAGGCGCTCGCGGATGGTGACCAACGTGGCCGCGACGGCAGGCGCACTGGAGGCCAGCAGCTTGCGCAGGATCAGTGCCGTGAGGTGGCGCTGCTGCTTGGGCAGGGCGTAGGAGTCTTCCTTTTGCAGAAAGGCCGAGATGCGCTCGTATAGCGCCTGCTCGTCGTCAGTCGGGTTGAATGGCTGGGTGAGTGCCTTGCGCTCGGTGTACTTGATGTACTCCAGTACGTCACGGCGCAGTGTCCGTTTGGCGAAGCTGGCAAGGCGCTCACGCAGTTCGTCAAGCCCCGTTCCGCTGTTCATGAATTGCTTGCGGAAGGCAGCTTCGTCGCCGAACATGTGTTCGTCGATCAGCGTCGACAGGCCGTACAGCTCCATCAGCGAGTTCTGCAACGGCGTGGCAGTGAGCAGAAGCTTCTTGCGGCCTTGCAGCGCACGCTTGAGCGCCTGCCCGGTGCGGTTGCTGGCGCGGTGCGCATTGCGCAGCTTGTGCGCTTCGTCGATGACCACTACATCCCAAGGAACTGCACGCAGCTCGGCTTCCAGCTTGGCGGCAAACTGATAGGACATGATGACGACCGCCTTGCCAACCTGCCGCTGCAGGGTGGCGAGCATGTCGCCGGCGGACTGCTTGCGCAGAGAAACGGCATCCACCACGGTAGTGGGCACGGCGAACTTGTCGTGCAGCTCCTGCGCCCATTGCTTGCGCAGGCTAGCCGGGCATATGACTAGCAGCCGACGACGGCGCTCAGCCCAGTACTGGCAAACCACCAGCGCGGCTTCAATGGTTTTGCCCAACCCAACCTCGTCGGCCAGCAGCACGCCTTCCTGCAACGGGTTCCGAAGTGCGAACAGCGCCGCCTCGATCTGATGCGGGTTCAGATCGACGCTGGCATCGAACAGCGATTGGGAGAGGCGATCAACGCCATCGGCGGCGTGTCGCCGCGTCAGCTCGTGGGCGTAGTACTTGGCGTGGTAGGCGGAGATCAACCCTGACCTCCATCCAACTCTCGCCCCGGTGCTGCATAGCCCGGCGCTAACACCGCATTCTTGACGCCGTAAAGCGCTAGGTGGTCCCTCAACCAGAGCCGAAATTCGTATCCGCGCAAGCTGTGATCCGGGGAGCAGTCCACACTCCATTTGCGCAGGATGTATCCAGCCGTGGCAGCGCGCAGCTTCATCCGCAGCACGCCGTCGCGCATGCCGTAATCCATTTCGGTGATCTCCGGCCGGGGCTGATCCGGGTGCGGCACCAACTCCAGTTCGACGATCCGCGTCCACTGGATGTCTTGATCGCTCATCTCATGGGCTGCAACTGGCTGCCCCTTGAGCACGACAGGGTTCTTGATCCGGGTGATGACGAAATCCCGGAACTCCTGAGACTTCCGGTCAAAGGCGCGGACATGCCAGCGCAGGCCGTTGTCGATCAGCGCAAAGGGGACGACTTCCCGCTCAGTACAGCCGCTAGATATTGAGTAGTACTCGACGCGGAGCGGACACCCCTGATGGATCGCCCGGGTCACGCTGGCCAGCACATCGAGATCCGGGTGTGTAAGCCGTGAGGGGCTTTCGCTAGCCACCCACACCTTGAGTCGCATCGGCTCGCCGTCGCCAAAGCCCTGGGTCAGCCACGACAGCACCCGCTCCGGGGGGAAGTCGAAGACCGGCCGGAAGTCCGGCCCCAGGACGTAGGACTTGCCCTTGGAGTCGTAATCGATGTTGCCCGGGGCTAACTCCTTGTACAGCGCCAGATCCCTGGATGCGGCGGCGGACTGGATGCCAAACCGCGTGACCAAGTCCTGGCGGCGTATCTCCCCGATGAAGCGCACGCGCAACTCCACAAACGCGAGCCGGTCGCGTTGTGGCTGGGTTAGATCTGCAAGCTGTTCGTTCGACATCCTGGCTGGCTCGTTCGGGTTAGCGAATGCTTGTACGGGTTATTGCGGAAAGTATATGGCCTGCCCTAGAATCTGTCCATGACTCTATTTTGATTTGTGTGTTCGTCGTATTGTGATAACCACAAGCGGCGCAGCGATAAAAGGATCGGTACGGGCGCCATGCAAAATTTCGCAGAGCTTCACCTCAAGCCAGAGACGCTGGCGCAGTACGGGTTGCCGGACATCCCGTACCCCGTCCCAGCGACCGATCTGAAGTCGGCCCTGCTCGAAAACGGGGACCTGCCGCTGGCTGTGATGCTGCACGGTCTGCAGCAGCGTAGCCGGGATGGGGAGGCCGAATGGCAGCAGGTCGAACCCGCAATGGATCGGCTTGCCGAGCTGTTGGCGCCCGACGATGCCCGCGATGTCATTTCAGCGGCCGGGGACCACTGGTGGCTCGAGGTCGAGCCCGTGGACCTCGGCGGCAAACTGGTCACCATCCAACGTGGCGATGCTCTGATCGCTGCCATCACCGCTCGGGACGACGGACGCTTGCGGGTGGCGGTGTTTCGCCCGTTGGACGCCAAGAGCGCGGAATACCTGATCGGGCTGGGGCAAGTGCCTCACCCTGAGCACGGTGTCTGCATGCGCGAGAACAACTGGGAGTACGCGCTCGACTGCTCCGCCGGCAACGGCAACTACTACGCTGCCGACCGGGGCGAGGCCTACCTGTCCTACTGGGAGAAAGGCCTGGGCATCAGTTGGGACGGCTCCGATGTGCCCGAGTGGCGCAAGCAGCTGGACCTCGTCGCCCGACCCGTCGCCCGCGTAGTCGCAGAGTTGGGCGTCTACTACACATTGTCCGGCAATGAGGACGAGGAGCCTGTTGCCGATGCGGGCGCGGCGGAACGATCCGAGACGCCGGCACATCCGGCCTGGCGCAGCAAGCGCCAGCTAAAACGCACGGCCCAGGGGCGGTTTCTGGGCTGCCTGCTAGGTGGTGCAGTCGGCGATGCGCTGGGCGCACCGGTTGAGTTCATGAAGCGGGCCGAGATTCTGCGTCGCTTCGGCCCGAAGGGAATCACCCAATATGCAGCGGCTTATGGTGGTCTTGGGACGATCACCGACGACACGCAGATGACCTTGTTCACCGCCGAGGGCCTGATCCGAGGCTGGGTGCGCGGCTGCTTCAAAGGCATCACGACCTATTCCGGGGTAACGGCGCACGCCTATTTGCGCTGGCTGCAAACCCAAGGCGAACGCCCGACATGCGACATCGACTTCGGCACCGATGAGCCTGGCTGGCTGTTTCAGCAGCGTCAGCTGCACAGCCGTCGCGCACCGGGCAACACCTGCCTATCGGCCCTGCGGGCGATGAACTCCCTGGGGGAGCCGGCCCGCAACGACAGCAAGGGCTGCGGCGGCGTCATGCGGGTTGCGCCGGTCGGCCTGTTCGCCTGGCGCCTGCGTCAGTACGAATCTCCCCAAGACGCCTTCCGGCTGGGTACCGAGTTGGCTGCGCTGACCCATGGGCACCCGACCGGAGCCCTGACCGGTGGTGTGCTGGCGGTGCTGATCCTGGCCCTGACCGATGGCGCGTCGCTGCGCGAGGCATTGGCCGCCGCCAAACTCCTGCTGCGAGCCGAGCCCGGTTTTGAGGAGACGCTGCGGGCAATCGAGATGGCCGAGGAGTTAGCCGATTCCGGTTTACCAAATGAAGAAGCCATTGCCCGGCTGGGCCAGGGCTGGATCGCTGAGGAGGCCCTGGCGATCTCCATCTATTGCGCGCTGGTCGCCCGAAACTTCAAACACGGCGTGATCCTGGCGGTGAACCACGATGGCGACTCTGACTCGACTGGATCGATCGCGGGCAACCTGCTCGGCGCCATGCACGGCGTGAAGACGATTCCCACCGAGTGGCTGGAGCCGTTGGAGTTACGCGATGTCATCACCGAATTGGCGGAAGACCTCTACGCGTTCAAGGACTGGGAGATCGGCGAATACAGCGACAACGAAGATCTGAACCAGCGGATCTGGCGCAAGTACCCAGGATTCTGAGAGGGAGCGAACTGGCATGGGCAAAATTGATGGCATCGCCCGGGGTGCCGAGCAGAACCAAAAAAAATGCGGAACTCCCCCAGATGGACACCGTGGCGTCCATCTGGGGGTTTCTCAGCACGGGCACCTTCCGACGCCTACCGAACATCGATTGCTGGCCGCCCGGCTGTCGGGAGAAGGCAGCTACAGCCACGCCCTCTCTGCCAAGCTCACCGTCTGACGTCCACCCACGATGACGTGGTCAATAACTCGTACATCAACCAACGCCAACGCGTGCTTGAGCCTCGCCGTAACGACCCGGTCTGCGGCAGACGGTTCCGGGTCCCCTGACGGATGGTTGTGAGCCAGGATGACCGCGGCTGCGTTTAGGCGCAGGGCCTGTTTCACGACTTCCCGGGGATGCACCTCGGCACCGTCTATGGAGCCGTAGAACAGCTCCGTGTAGCTGATCAGGCGATGCCGGGAATCCAGCATCACTGCAGCGAAAACTTCGCGTTCTGCCCCGCCCAACTTGGCCAGGAAGAACTCAGCGGCGATCTTGGGGTCGCTGAAGCAAGTGCCCCGTTGCATCTTGGCGTCGACGATCTGCTTGGCCGCAGCCAAGACGGCCTCGGCATCCGCGGGGGCATAGTGTTTGGTACTGCTGCGCACGTAGAGGCCCAGCACCGGTTCGTTTGTCATTTCGTGATCTCCAATAAGCGGAAAGGGCGCTCGCGCGCCCTTCGGTGGTGGTCAAGGGCTGGCGCCTGTGGTCGCAGCACCTGGTGTGCCAAGCCGTGTCAGCCGGTCCCGAGTCGGGCGACCTTCTCCTGTAGGCGCGCGCGTAGGGCTGGCGGCGGGGCCGGCTGCGCCCGACCAGGCTCGCCCTGCTCGGCATCGGGATAGAACTCCTCCACGAGGGCCGGCACGTCCTCCTCCAGCTCTTCGAACGCCCCATTGGCGAATCCACGTCGGGCCGCCTCATCCAACGCGCTCTGGTCGACCCCGGCCGCGCGTCGCCGCGCGTCCAAATCGCGGGCATCGGCAATGGCCTGTTCCAGCGTCATGCCAGAGCGCACCACCAGATCCACGTAGTAGATCGGGGCGCGGTGGCTCATCGTCGTTGACTTGCCCCGCAGCTTCAGCTCCAGCGGCATGCACGCCAACAGCCCACCGGAGACCGCGCTGTAGTACTGCATCCGTGCCGCCAGCGTCCGGATCGTGTTGAAGGAGGTCGTCCGCAGCACGAAGCTCCCCAGCGCGTCCTCGTCGGCATCGCCCACCAGGACGTTGAGACGCGCGTAGGCCTTGCAGTCGCCGGCCGCGTAAGGGCAGCCGGTCGGCCCCGGACACGGCAGCGAGGCGATCCCCTCCTGGGTAGTCCGCCGGCAGGTCTCGCCATTACCGACGCACAACGGGCGCCCCGTGGCGCGATCGAACAACGAGTAGTCGGCCCGGAGGTTGAGGCTAGGGTCGTTGAACATCAGCCGGACGGGAATCGAGCGCAGCTTGCCCCCGGCGGCCTGGCGCAGCACCTCGTCCTGGGGGTGCAGGATCCAGCCGTCCCGGTTCTGGATCTGGCTGGTCAGGGTGAACTGGTCATCCTTCTCCGGTAGGCGCTTGCCGTTGCGCTCGACCACGCGCCCGATGGAAATCCGCCCGACCACGGGCGGGGTAATCACAAGTCCCTTCAACATGGTGTCGCCCTCTAAGGTGGGTTGGGGGTGTCGCTGTGGACGGCCAGAACGAACCGGCGTGCGCCGGGACGCACAACCGAGTACTGGGCCGCGATCTCGGGGCGCTCGGCGGTCAGCCGCTTGGCGTCGAAGGACGTGCCGTCCTTGGCCCGCCGGTAGGTGACCGAGCCATTGGCGAAGATCGCTTTGGATGCATCGCCCATGGCCTGCTGGATTGCCTGCTTGAGCGTTTCGGCCCTTTGCTGCTGGGCATCGAGCTCCGAGCGCAGCCCGGCCAGCTCGTCGAAGACCTGGCAAAGCGCCACATCGCCCGTGAAATCCAGACTTGTGTCATTACCGGGATACAGGTGACGCAGGGCCCGGGCGGCCGACTCGCTACCGTCCGCGGCCGGCGGTGTGTCGGTCTCGACGCACTCCCAGAAGCGGGCCTCCAGCACCACCAGCCGGGCGATGATGTCCTCGTCCCGGACGATCCGGTGGATCTGCAGGTCCTGGCCACAGAGCAGAACTGCCACGTCCGCGGCATGCTTGCCTGTAACCGCCAATTGGTGCTGGACCTGCAGCTGGACGTACTCGGGCACCCCGTCCTTCCACAAGCGCGACCCGAATTCCCCCGCGGTCTTGCACTCCAGGATCTGGACGTCGGGATCGCCCACGACCTCGCGGTCGATGTTGGCGAGCATGAACGGCAGGGTCGGATGCTGGAGGACGGCATTGAGCTTGCGAACCTTGCGGCCCGTCTTCTGCTGATAGGCCACGGCCACATACGGCTCCAGCAAAGTGCCCCAGTAGCGCGGGTCGTCCATGCCGGGCGTGTCCTCGGTGGCCGGCTGCCGCCCGGTCTTTTCCAGCCACAGCTCCAGCTGGCTCTTGTAGGGGTTCAGGCCCACGGCCGTGGCGGCATCGGAACTGCCGATCCCGCCCCGACGAACTTCCAGCCACTGCCCGCGGTCGAGCGTGCGCGTGTCGACCAGGCGCAAGGCATTCTGCTTCTTCATGTCGATCTCCCAAAAAGAAAGCGCCCGGCTGTGGCCGGGCGCTATGGCGTTAACGATGTTGGGTGAAGGGGCTAACCGGACGGGGTTGGCAACCCGGGCGCGAGAATGGCCCGGAGGATCGCTTCCGCCTCAAGCGGGTCCCCTCCGGCCAGCAGGTGCCGGCCGTAGCGCGCCCCGAAGGGCCCTGCGACCTCGTAGCACCACACCAAGCCGTTCTCGTTCCCGCACTCAAGCCACAGGCGATGCAGCAGCGGCGCTTGGTCGATGCAGGCCTGGATATAGCCCAGCTGCCCCTCGAAGCGGTCCATCGCTTCGCTGCGGGCCGGCCATGCCTCGAGCGCCTGTGATGCGCCCAGCGCGACGTAGGCGACGTCCAGAAGGTCCTGGTCTTCGCGGGGAACGTGCCAGGGCTCGGCCTCCCGCTGGAGAGCCCTGCCGGGCCGACTCACGACACAAGCCCCACCAGCTCGTCCCACGCCCGCTGTTTGATCTGGGCGCCCTGCCCGAACCAGGCGGCGTCACGCCGGTGGTCGTCGCTGCGCGCCCGGCGGTGGTGGTCCACGTACTCGGTGACGCTGTTGAGCAATCCCCAGGCCGTACCCCGACTGGAAGCCAGCTGGGCTCCGCGCCCTCCGCCCTCGTACAGCGCCCGCGCCGCGGCGATGGCCTGCTCGTTGGCCACGGTGTTCTTGCCGTCGGACCCCGTGTAGGTCAGCACCCGCCGCAGCAGTCCGTCGACCGAGTCCGGATCCACCGGACGGTCCGCCAAGGCTTTCATTCGGGCCACGAACCCGTCCCAGGACGACACCGTGATGCCCAGCTGACGTTTCACAGACTCGGGGTCGAACTGGCTGCGGTGGGGGACCTTGACCGCCCCGTTACCGTTATCCAGGGCGACACGCAGCGTGTTGTTGCAGACCACACGGACCGAGGTGAACTGAGCCGTCGTGGCCAAGGTGCCGTCGCAGGCGGTCGCCAAGAGCAAATAGCCATCCACCCGATCCCGGCCCTTCAGGCGCGTGCTCTGGCCCGTTCGGGCAAGCGCCCAGAACTTGCGCCCTTCCCGCAACACGCCGGCGGTGTCCAGTTCGAACCCATGGCAGGCGGTCAGGTTACGGTAGAACTCCAGGATCTCCCCGGGCTGGACCACGTTGAAACGCCTGCCCACCACCGCCAGCGGCGCCCGGGTGTCGGAGCGATAGAGGACCTTGTGTTCCGGGAAGGCATTGATGATGCCCAGGCTGGACCCGCCGGTGATGAACCGGACCTCGGACTCCTCGATCTGCCAGTCCATTCCCGCCTGCTTCCGCCAGGTCTCGATGGGCTGCTGCGGCGCCAGTTTGTTGCCAAGGCCGTGCCAGGGTTTGTCCCCTGCGTAGGCCATCGTTTGTACCAAATGCATGTCGGCTCCTTGTTTGAGCGGCACAAAAAGCAAAGGCCCGCCGGTGAGGGCGGGCCTTTGCGTGCCGATGGATCGGCTAGGTGAGATCCCGGTCGCGCTTCTTGAGCAGGCCGGCAAGAATCAGCGCGGCAAGCGTCAGCAAGCTGACAAGGGCCTCCTTGGCGTCATCGCGCATGGCTTTGACCTTCTAGGAGCGCTGGGGACGTAGCGCCCGGCCGTGAAGTAAGGGTTTCCCTGCTTCATGAGGGTGTTATGGGTTTGAAAAATCGTTGAATCGGTCGAGCGCACGCCGTCCAAAGATGCGGCAGCGCACTAATGCCCTATTGAAAGCTGTCGGCTTTGACGAGCGTGCAGTCTGAAATCCCTGCACACGGCGTCGCCCATCAATCGGAAATCCGGAGCAGGACGGATCGCACGACCCTTTTGGAGGGGGCGCAGACCGATTCGGGCGGTGGTCACATCGGAAAGTAGTGATCTGCAATCGAGTTCCCAACGCCCAGCGTCTCGAGATCGCCCCGGGCCTGCCGAGTGCTCCAGCCAACTTCGATGCCCTCAGCGCGGAAGGACCGACATTTGGGCCTGATTGGGCGGTCACGTTAGTTCCCGGCAAGGTCCTGACCACCTGCTTCCGCGCTCGGCGGCGCGTGTCGCCCAGCCGCTCCCGCCCTTCGCGGATTTCCGCTCCGGTTTCTTCGGAAGATCCGCATTTTCCGCTCCTTATACGTCATCTGCGGAAACAGGCATCGTCGCGGTGGACAGGCAAGGGGCCTGTCGATCCACCGAGATCGCTTTATGAACCATCAATGCAACTACTCAATCCTCACGACCTATTCGCCGGACACCGCAAGTGGGCGACTCACCCTGCCGTCGACGCGCTCCATGCGAGTTCTGCGCAAGAAGGATTTGGCGAAGAAGCTCTCTTGCTCCGAGAGCACCATCGATAACCGCCTGAACCCGTCAAGTCCGTGGCACGACGAAACCTTTCCGCGCCCAGTTGCGCTCGGGGCTGGCGGCTCGCGCAGTTCCGCCAAGGGCTGGATCGAATACGTCATCGACGAGTGGCTGGAAAGCCGCATGGAGGACGCGCGCCGCATGTAACGAGCTCACTAAGTCGACGTAGCAAGTCAGCGCACAAAAACCCCAGCGCGCCTGGGGTTTTTGTTTTCAAAAGCTGGGAGAAGCGGGCCCCATCGGGCTCGTGCGAATTCCGGTTTTTATTCTATTAGTTAATCAATCAGCACATAGCAGAGAAGAATTCACATGAATGAGATCAGTCAGACCACCTCGTACACCCCGGCAATCGCCTTCGACTGTGACCTGCTCAAGGAGCAGGTGCCCAACCTTTCCATCGCCCCCGAGTCTAAGGCTACCCTGGTGCCCTCGGCAGAGCGGGAACACCACCTCTTCGTACGTAAGACCAGTCAACGCTACGGGCACACCTATGTTGGGCAGGAGCACAACTTCATCTACTGGCTGCTCCGAGCAGAGAAACTCGTCGATGCCATCGCCCGGAGCGATGATCAGCCGATTGAAGTGACGCACGATCGAAGGGGGCAGCCGTGGTATCAGCTGACCAAGATCGGCAAGGCATTCTTCAATGTATGCAAGGGCTACAACCAAGACAGTGCGGAGTACTACAAGCACCACCGCTTTAATCCTCCCCTGACCGTTATGCTGAAGGTCGTCGACCAGTGTTCGCCTGAGCTCTGGGCTCACACCCGTAACGGCGATCCGGTACTGATTGATCCACGAACGCGTGAGATTCTCGAGAACGCGGCTGCTTCCATCCGCGCATCATGTCGGAGCCAGGCCTACAAGGACGAAGTCGACAATTACAAGCGCAACGAAGAGAAGAACATCGCCAGCTGCTGCGAGTATCTGGCAGCCCAGTTCCAGCGTCGTTCGCAGCTGCTGATCCTACGGGTTGATCTCTACTTCCGCCCGGCGTTCAAGGGCTGGGGCTACACTCGCGAAGCGGATGGCCACTACGCGAGGTTCCTGCGTGCTCTGCGCGAAAATCGAATCGTTCCCGACGTCCTCGGTTACATCAGCAAGCGCGAGGACGGGATCGATCGTGGCATCCACTTTCACGTCCTCATTGTCCTGGACGGGCACAAGCACCGTGATGCGGCCAATCTGACCCGCATGGTCGGAGAGGACTGGGTCCGCCGCTGCGGCCATGGAGAGTACGAGGATGGGGTGGATGTCGGCGAGACGGGCAAGAAGGCCAAGGCGAGCTATTTCAACTGCTACACCCGGACGGACCAGTACCGTTTCAACTGCCTGGGTCTGATCCATCCGACGGACACTGACAAGCTGCGCGGCTTGCGCCTGGCGATCGAGTACCTGTGCAAGGAAACCACGCAGCTCAAACCCAGCCCGCCGAAGTCCCTGGCAGGCGACGAGGACGCCGACACCGCGAGCAAGAAGGGGATCCGCAACCTGCGCAAGGGAATCATGCCGAAGGGTCACAGCGGCCGTGGCGCGCCCAGGAGCAGCGGCCTGGACACATCAGCCATTGATCGAGAGTTGCTGAAAAAGTGACCTCAAATCTTGCTTCCAGACGAAGGGCCGGCTTGCCGGCCCTTTCTCTTGACACGCCCCGGGGAGCACGCAGGAGCCGTGGTTACGCTGCTAGGAATCTAGCGAACCTCAGCGGAGGCGCCCCGAAACAAGCACAACGTACCCCCAGCCACGATCACGAACACAGTCTGCCAGCGTCTCGTCGATTGAGTCCGGCCGGAACCGCAGGACCGCGCTGACTTTCAGCGAAGCATTCGGTCCGCCGACTACATGTTGCTTCGCAAGAAAGCCGACCTGTGTCAATTGTCCTGAACTCCCTCGATGCATGAAGGACTTGAACGCACCGCCCCCCCGCCCGCCAAGCACGATTGGATCACCTATCGCGACTTCAGTCTCGATATAGCGCTGACACTCATCCGGAGTTGGGTTGAATGCGTTGCGTTGCATGGCCCAACCGAGCGAGACATCCTCCATTGAACCGATCAACACCTGGCCGTCTGTGCGCAGGCCGTCATACGGCACAGGATCCTTCCTTCCCCAGCTCCGCTCGCGATCACCGCGGTAGTACGTCAGATTCCTCTTGGCCCGGGTCATTCCCACATACAGCAGCCGCGCCTCTTCCGCGGCATCGCCTTGGAGATCCGGTCCCAGTCGATCCCACCCTGCAACGCCGAACTGAATCATCGACGGCAGAATTACTACGTTGTCGAACTCAAGCCCCTTCACCTTGTGCAGTGTCGAAACTACTGCCGTTGACGCTTCATCTACCGTCCCCAGCAACCGCACGAGTTCATCGGTTCTCAATTCATCGACAAACTGAACGAGCGAGGAAAGATGGGGGAATGAACGCTCGCGGCAGCACAGCTCCCACAGATCGTCCAGCGTGACGTCGGACGTAGCCGGCCTGGAGTATTCCGGAACACCTCCAGCTTGCACCGTCCGGTTGAAGATCTCTCGCCGCAAATCCTCTGAAAGTGCGGCGTCGCCTTTGGCAGCCGCCTCCCGAAGATGGTCCAACCAGATCGCCACGTGCCGTAGATCGGCTACGCGCAGATTGGCGCCCCCTTGCACCCTCAGTCTCGGCTGCCCCTGGCTCAACAGCCTGTGCGCTTCAGCGACCTCAGCATTCGAACGACAGAGCACGGCAGTCGACTCGCATTCGCGGCCGGCCAGCTCCGTCAGCAACGATGCGGTGCTTTCTACCGCCTCGCCCCACGTTCGGCCGCTCCACTCGATGGCCTGGCACGCCCCTTCCGGCGCTCCCATGCGTGGTCTCAACCGGGATGTCTTCAGGCGCCGGGAGCGGCTCGTGCGCTCGAAGAACCCTGAGATCATCAGCTGGCTGCGCTCGACGATGCTCTCGCCAGATCGGAAATTCACGCCCAGCAGAAACTCCTGGAAACTGCCTCTCCCGAAATCACTCGCAAACTTATCAAAATACTTCTCGGAAAACTGATGAGCACTACCATCATTCTTCCGCTGCCAGCGCAGGATGTCCTGGTCGTCATCACCAATCACCATGACCCCTGCCCGGGACCCGCTGCCGGCGTGGAGGTTTTTGATGACCTGATACACGTCATCCGTCACGTCCTGGAATTCATCCACAAGGACACAACGTGCGCCGCCGGCTACCCTCTGGGCGAACAAAGGATCTTTCGACAGCCGACTGGCAAAATCTGACAGCAGGGTTTGCATATTGTTTCTAGTAATCTCAACCCCCTCCCGCGCCAGGGTCCGCATGGCCAAGGAGTGGAAGGTCGAGACACGCAGGCGCCCTGCGTAGGCTGCATAGCCCAGCGACTTGAATAGCTCGCGAATCCGTCGCCTGATCTCAAAGACGACTGCGCGGTTGAACGCAAGCACGATGATTTGCGAGGGATCGATGTTCTGCTCCCGGATCAAGTGCGCGATTCTTCCTACAAGGACAAAGGTCTTGCCAGCCCCTGGACCCGCGTTGACCATGATGTGCTGGTCGAACGGTGCCTTGACCACCTCCCATTGCGCCGATTCCTCCGAGACCCTGAATCTCTCGAAGAACTCAACCGCTTTCGTGGCTCGGAGTTTTTCCTGCATCTCTAAGAGCAAGGTGGAGGGACCGTCCGGATCCTCGCTGACTATTTCACCGAGTTGCGAATCAAGGAAGTGCCTGATCGCAGGCCCATCCGCGGTATCGAAATACCCTTCTATGAAGGCCGGATGGGCATCGGTGTTCACGTTTGCGAACACCTCCATTGCCAGATTTCGTGCCTCTGCAAGTTCATTGACCTGCCTGAGCTCGTCCCAGATATCCGACTGATCCTCAAGCCTGCCATTGGCATCGGACACCGCTACGACATGTGACAGCGGAACCAACTCCGGCGAAATGCTGACAAGGCTCATTGCCGACAGAAGCCCCGTCACCTTGTTCAAGTCAGATTCGCGGAAACGGCCGTCATGGCTTCCGGCACGTAGCTGATCCACAATCTTCGAAATCGGGATCGATCTCTGGTTGACGACGACCGCGAACAGGGACTTCGCCCCCTGCAGGTAACGTTGCCGTCTGGAATCTGCTTTGGACCATGACGCCCGCGGAAGCACTGCCTCCCAGATGACTTTATCGTCGGCCCGAACCAGTTGGCGAAGCTTGACTCCGGATGCACGCGCAAGGCTTCTGAAGCCGTTAATGAACAATCTTTCATACATCCGGCGCTTGTCATCGCCGACCCGCGGCCCCTCTACGTCCTCGACCATCTCAAACGGATTGAACTCGATTCGTCCGTTCTTCGCGAGCCGGCGTATGAGTTCGGCTACTCCGCCATCGACGTACTGGAAGAGCTCGCTGATCTTGGTGGATGGCTCAGATGCAAGCTTGCGCGGAACAACGTCAATCTCGCGATTCAGCGATACAGCCCCACGCTTTTCGAGGTCGCCTAGGACTGCCAGCACATCTCCCATCGACTTGATCGCACTGCTGCGCAGCTTGATCTGGGAGAGATTGAGAATCACCGTCTTTGCCGTGGCGGCCTCACCGCTCGACAACCCGGCGTGTGCGGGACGTGGGCTTGGAAGCGACCGCGCCGGAGTTCTTGCCGAGCCATCGAATAGCATGCCCACCGTGTCGGACAAGCTGGAAAACAGCCGTCCGAGCACGTCGATCGTGCCGCCGAGAAGTCCTGCCGGGGTTGGAGAAGCGCCAAAAACGGAGCCGCCTCCAAGGGATGCACCTGCAAGCGAAGTGTCCACCGAACCAATTTTAAGAATCAAACCGGCTACTTCAGCAGCCAAACCATCCTCCTGGGATATCCGCTCAAGCGAGGACGGGTAGGCAGTCACCTCAATCAGATCCGGGACGGAACCGCACAGGCGGACGCGTTCGGCCCGTTCGAGCCAGTACAGCCCCATTCTGACTCGCGTCGCGGCCGCGCGTCTGGCGGCCGGACTTTGCCCCACGGGGTTCTGTGGCGTGCCGTAGCCCTCGGCAGGAACGATCGCGAGCTGCTGGCCATCCACCTGGTATGCGTGCTCGCACACCTTTTCGTGGAGATCCCTGATGATTGGAAGGGATAGGGCGCTGCGCGCCCGCAAACCCCGGATCGACTCGAAGTCCTGATCCGAGAATAGCAGCGTGGCGGAAAGCTTTTCGAGCTGCGCATTCTTACGCTCCCGCTCCCCGCGCCCGATCCGGCCAACCTCCTGCAGGTAGTCCTCGATGTATCCCGGCGGTGCAAGGTGCACGACCCAATGGATGTCCGGAATATCCATGCCCATGCCGAAGGCCTTCGTCGCCACTAGGACATCAAGGTCACCGTCAAGAAAGCGCGTGTAGATCTCTTCCCGCGAGCCTGCATCCAAGCCCGCATGGTAGTAGTCGACCTGACCGCTGGTGGCCCGGGCAAGCCGCTGCGCCACGACCTCCGCGTGGTATCGGCTGGATACAAAAACTATGACGGCACTACGTTGACCCGTCGACGCCCGGTTGCGCCGTGCCGCCGATACGGCTTCTTCGATGTGAGGCAGACGCTCCGCCAGTGCCTTGTCAAAGTTCCGCCGGTCGTTGAGCATGCCACGCACACGACGCGGCTCAACGGCAATATGCGTTCGCAATGGATTGGAGAACGAGTCCGGCCTTGCCAAGAGCGGCAGTGGAGATCCCGTCTCTCCGGAATCTCCGGACATGACGGCCTGCAAACGGACCCTGTCGGACGCGGTGATCGTTGCCGACAGCAACAGGAAAGGCGTCGGCTCACTCAAATCCATTGCACGACACATGCGCAGCAACAGATTCAGCGCATGAAAGTAGTCCGGCCTGAACTCGTATCCCCACTGATTCACGCAATGGGTTTCATCCACTACTACATGCTCCAAGCCTTTGTCAGCTTGCATGCGTTTGTGAAGCACATCGAGGAAAACACTGCTGCGTGTCCGCTCTGGCGCGACATACAGCAGCACGATGCGATGATCGAGTACGCCCTGGATCACTTCGGCGATCTCGCTCGGCGGTCGATCACCGCTCAGATAGTCGACTGACTCGGAGAAACCCTGCTCCCGCAGGCGCTCCACCTGATCCCGCATCAAGGCCTTCAACGGCGAGATGACCAATGTCAGCCGTCTATTGCGTAGGCCACGGCAGAGCGCGGGAACTTGAAACAGCACCGACTTGCCCTCGCCCGTCGGCAACGAGACGAGAACATTAGCGGAGCGTTCGCAGATGGCTTCCATCGCAATCTTCTGCGACGGCTTGAAGCCGGTGACGCGATTCCCACCGCCCCCGCTTCGAGGCTGCCAGTTCGCCACCAGGAAGCGTTCCATAGCCTCGATGCCGGAAGGAGCCACCTCTCGCACCAGCTTGAACGGCGACAACACAAGCTCCAACCGTTGCGCCTGCTCAGCCAGGAATGGCGTCTCCACAAGCTGGAACGAGTCCGCCAAGTTCGACAGCCCCTTGGCCATGTCGCCCACGCGCGGATCAATAAGGATGGTGGGGAGCTGCGACGCTGACAGCCCCACATCGGCCATCCATCCATGCAACCGGGCCCGCAACAAGGCAGGCGCAGACTCAAGTACAGCAGCGCCACTAACGACGGTGGCGCCGCCCGCCTTCTCGGTCTTTTGCCCAGAATCACAACCTGCCTGCGCGGCAATGCGCGTCTCCGCACAGGCATGCCACTCCTCGATCGGCAGTGCCTCGACCACAGGTTGCAGCACCACGCCTGCCGACTGGGCAAGCGATTGCCAGACGGGCCACTGGTCGACCACGTCGACCAGCGCGAGGCCACCACTCGAGGCGCGAAGCATGTGTTCACGTTGGCTGCGGTGTTCCGGTTTCACCTCACCAAGCCCGATCTCCGCCAGCCCAACTGTCAATAGATCACGCAGCGCCTCGCTTTGGGTACTCGCAATCAGGAGAATCGGAACGGTTCCCGCTCCAAACGTCGCCACTTCTTTGAACGTACGAAGCACCTCGGCCCAGTAGCTGCCCTGGTCCTCGGCCCGCGGATGCAACACGTGATGGCGCCGCGTTGCAACCTTCGGACGGCATGACGGAACCGGCGCGCCCTCGGCACGAACTATCGCCGCATCGCTGACGGGGAGCGTCGTGAATGCAGCCAGACCTCCTCGAGAGTCGAGCACGTGTGCGGCACGGTCGACGAGCAACCATCGCAACGCAGATCCGGTTTCACCGATACGCATGAATGGCGCTGCGGGCATTTCACCCAGCATCTGCGCAACATCGCTTTGCGCAACCTTCCGTCGATCGAGCACGAGAACATCATCGCTGAGCCCGGTCACCACGCAGGACGATGGATCCCTGCTGGCCCACCAGTCAACGCTGGCGGGCAACGACGCGATACGCCAGCCCGAACCGGCCTTCGGCACTACGCACGCCATGTCGACCGCCGACCGCAGGCGGGCGTCACGTTCAAGCAGCCAGACCGGAATCATGTTCCGCCGCAGCGCGATGCCCTGCGCGGCAGCCTGCTCCCCAACAGCCACCAGGACCCGAGCAGCCGGGTCGGACGCGGCGTCTGCCGGCAGGGCCTTCTTAAGCAAGGCAACGTCAACTTCCCGCCACTCGGCCGCCAGCCCTTCGCTGGGGTCCGCCGAGACCACCGACGCGCCCGGAACCCAGTCGATCTCCCCGAGCCTGCTCTCGGGCACGACGACCAGCTTCGCAGGCGAGCTTCCCTCCGCGGTCATGAAGCCCGGGAACTCTCGGGCAAAATCGCGGACGCCCCGCTGGGCCTCAATGACCGCATCCAGCAGTCGGGCAGAATCGGTGAACTCGCCGATCAACACCCTGCGTGCAATATCTTCAGGCAGGCCCTCTAGCTGTCGCTTGAACCGCTGCAAAGTGTCAAGTGCATCCCGGTCCGCATGATGCCGCCCACCGAGCGCGTGCGACGCCGCCTGCGGCTCCAGAAGGTACCCGATGAGCAACGTGTCCCAGATCAATGGCACCGAAGTCGGCGCGATGTAGCGGGCAACAATCGGCCAGTCCCATGCCAGGGCATTGTGACCTACCACCAATGGCGCAGCGTGGACTCGCTGCCCCAGGTCGGCCATGGCCACATCCAGGTCGGTCCCGCTACGCTCATCGTGAAGAAGGCTGGCCTGTCCGTTGCGTGCGCAGCCGATTTCCCAGATGCGCTTACCGTCGGTTTCCAGGTCAAACGCCAGTGACGCAGCGGTAAGCAGCGTCCTTGCACGTGATGGTTCCTGTTGGAGTTGCTTGTCCAGCCCTGCCGGATTCTTCCGCCACCCTGACACCAGAGAAACCTGGCGCGCGGCTGGAAGTCGATGAAACAGCGAAACCGATAGATCGAGATTACGGTCCGCCCACGCTTCAGCCTGTACTTCGGACAGCAATCCGTTACGCACGATCCTGTCCAGCCAAGCATCGATGAACGCATCCCGCGGGATGTCGTAGGCCAGGAAACGCGTTGCCAGCTCGACCTCGGATGCCTCGGCTCCTGGGAAACAGGACTCCCAGTTGCCACGCGGTTTCGACAAGGCCCGGCTGAGCAGGTGCCATTCAAGGAGGCGGGAGCGGGCGTCCGGAGAAAGCCTCTGGCGTTGAATCCACGAGGGGTCTGGTGTCCCCAGCACGGCCAGCTGTGCTGGCTCGAACACTTCCAGCATCCGCGTGAACGCGCAAGCCGGGCTGCCTGGCGACAGGCAGGCAGCAAACTGGTAGTGCGACTTCGCCAGCCGGCTACTGACCTGATGTGCTTCCAGATCAGCCGGCGACATCTCGGCCAGACGTTCGCAGACGACCTGTCCCAGTACCTCGTCTTCCAGGTCGGTGGGTGCCGGCGCATTTCCACCCCACGGCTTCGCGTACCACGCTGTTTCAAACAGGCCCCACAGCGCATCCCGCGGCAACTCACCTAGGCGCTTGCGCCGCAAAGCGTCCACAGATGTCTGATCCGTGGGCGCATTCCCTAGCGAAGCTGAAGAGATTTCGACGGGCGCCCACAAGACTGCACCCTTCTTGGGCTCGTGTGGACGCCGTGGGTCGCTGCCCGTAATGAAAAGCACCTGCGATCCCACAGGGGGAAGCTTTCTTCCGTCAGGTAGCCGGCCCGGATATCCCCTGAAGTGGAAGAACACGTCCTCGCGCGCGCCACCAGAGATGAAGCCGAAGCCCCGTTCTTCGTCGAGCCTGGCCACAGTTCCGAAGCGTGGCAGCTTCAAGAAGAGCATTCCCTCATCAGATTGTGGCTTCTTACCAGATCCTAGCGGCCGACCACCGGTCTTGGAATTGGTCTTCCTAGTGTCCACAACCTCTCGCTCGGTCGGCTGTAAGCCCAATGTCTTCAGCTGGTCGGCCAGCGTGCTCATGATTGTTCATCCCCTTGCTGGCACACACGCGTCTCCCAAAGTCTTGGCGAAATGGAAAATGACCGGGTGTGCGCGTTACCCATCCCCGGCTTGGCGTCACCCTCGATCGCTGCGGATGTGCCTAAAGTCGCTCTTGTGCTTGTTGCGCCGGTACTTTTCACCGGTGATGAAGTAAACCAACGACTGCACCTGATCACTGTCTTCCCGGTCAAAGAAGCCAAGACCAACCAAGAGATCCACCAATTTTTCCCGATCGCCGCCGAGTCCTGGTTCCTTAGCACCACTCCAACGGCAGGCGGCATATAGGAGTTTTCTGAGCTTGTGATTGATGAAATCCTGATCGAGGAATGTATCCGCCGGAACCTCTACGGCCTCTTCGGGAAGATCAATCTCCCCAAGGCCCTCGGACGAATAGTTGTAGCCGGGGTTGGCGAGCGTCGCCGCGAACTCATGCCGACCGTCGTTGAAAGGCTTGGGATTCTTCTTGTAGCCGGCATTCAACTCTCGAAATTCTGCCGCAAGCGATGGCGCATCGATCTCACTGCGCGCCCTCCCTCGATTTCGATAGGCTTTGCGGAGGATCTCGTATACCAATGACGACGAATCTTTCAGCCCATAGGGGTCATCCGGCGCATCTCCACAGGCTGGCACAAGCACATCCTTAGCAGTCGGCGTGCTTTCCAAGGCGTCACTAAGTGCGGGCGCCTCAACGAAAACATCCTTGAAACTGACCCCGTGAAGAATGTACGAATACTGGCTTCTGATGCGATTCAACGTCTTCACGACCACAGGAGCACCCGAGCTGGCATCAAACTCGGTTGGCACCTTGTCGGCGATGGCCCGCTCGGTGGGCAAGAGGAAACCCAGCAAACCCTTTCGATACTTGAAATCGATTGAGGGAATGCCATCGTGCGTCAACGCGGATTCCAGACCTCCCGCACTGAATTGGTGCAATGCGATGGGGGGATATTCGAGAACGTCACGCAACTGCGATGTATCGAGCTGCAAATACCGTATCTGGGCCTGATTGCCATCAGCCCGCACGGGACCTTGGGTTGACTTCTGGGGCCACAGAAGCTGGTACCCAGGAGGAAAGGGGTCAATGGAGAGAAGGCTGACCCGAAATCCCTTCGGGACCTTGACGTAGAACCTGTCGTATCCAGCCTCAAGGAGCCTGTGAACGAACTCAACAGGGTCGTTCCCGTCAAGCATGCTGGCTAAGGGCCGGACTCGAATGGCTGGCGATTCAGGCGTCATGCGGCGAGGCATCCTTCTTGGGCTTCTTTGCAGGTGGGTGAACAAAGTCGGCCCAGGCCTGCATCATCGGACGACGTTGCTCCAAGAGATCTGTGCGGTGGTAGGCGGCCTCGACCTTGTCCTTGACCGTATGCGCCAACGCCCGCTCTGCCAGGTCACGGGCATAGCCTTGCTCGCTGCACCAGTCGCGGAAGCTCGAGCGGAAGCCGTGGGCGGTCGCAATACGCCCAGGCGTGTCGCTCGGTGCGTTCGCTCTCCGCAACAAGGCTGTGAGCGTCATGTCCGACATGACCGAACGAGCCTGCACAGAGGGAAAGACAAGTTCGTCGTGATGGCCTTCCTGGCGCCTGAGCAGCTTGACGGACTGTTCCGACAATGGCACTCGATGAGGCTGTTTGGCCTTCATGCGAGCAGCAGGAATCGTCCACAGCTTCGCGCGAAGGTTCACTTCCGCCCACGTCATCCCGCGCACCTCGCCGGAACGACTGGCATTCAGGATCAGGAACAGCAAAGCATTTCGCGTGACTTCGTACTCGCCAGCTCCTGCAAGTTCTGCTTTCACGAACGATGGAAGCTTCGCCCAGGGCATTGCTGGCTGATGCTCCTGCCGGACAGACTTTCCCGGCTGCAGCGGAAGCAGATGTGTTACGACATCGACCGGGTTGGCTTGGTTAAATCCGTGCGCCCAACCCCACGCCATTACCGCGTGTAGCCGTTGCTTCACGCGACTTGCCGTCTCTGCCTTGTCGAGCCAGATGGGGCGGAGGACATCCGCAACGTGCCGCGGTTGCAACTGGTCGATGGGAAGGGAGCCAATCCGTGGAAACGCGTACTCAGTCAGCGTATTAAGCCACTGCTGTGCGTGCTTGGGATTCTTCCACCCGGGCTTTAGTTCCGCGTGGAGTAGCTCCGCTGCTTCCTGAAAGGTCGGTGTCTTCGGCTTAGCGTGGTCAGCCGCCTTAACCTCCAACGGATCCTGCCCACTCGCGATCTGCTCGCGCATTTCTCGCGCCAGTTTACCCACCAGAGCAATCCCAACTTCGGGGTAGGCACCCAAGCCGGCGTTGCGTCGCTTGCCCGTGGCAGGACTGACGTAGCGCAGCACCCACTTACCCTGCCCCTTCTGTGAGGGCGACGGATGCAGCGTCAGGCCAGTTATGCCTCCGTGCGGGACAGCCTGACCGCCAGGGCTCAGGCTGCGAGCCTTTGCATCCGTGATCAATCCCATGTCCTTCCTCGGCCCCCCTGTTTCCGGTATGCCATCGAGTATGCCATTTGATGTTTGCTTCCTTTAGGTGTCGTTGGGGTCGATTGGTACGCAGCTGTAGCTAAGTTGCTGAACCGCGTGCTAGAATTTTCAAAGGTTGAGATCGGCTGGGCCCCGTTGGGCATCGCCCGAGCAGTCCCTCTCTCCGCCAGCATTACATAAGCCCCTGTTTTTACAGGGGTTTTTTGTTGGCTAAAAGATCGCGGGCAGGGCACAAATCGGGGCACAACTCCGATGGCACTTCCTCACTACCTTACGCAGGCCGCGTCAGGCCGTTACCTCTTCCGCATCCGCGTTCCCTCTGCATTGCGTGAAAGGGTTGGACGCGCTTTCCTCAAGCGTTCGCTGGGCGCTGACCTGCTGGCCGCACGGTTGGCCGCGTTGGAGCTGTCCGCCCGCTATGCTGCGGCTTTCACCGCCATACAGGACACAGGGATGAGCAAGGACGACGTGGACGCGTTGATTGCACGCTTGAGCAAAAGCCGTCTGCCGGAACTCACGCTGGAACGCACGCAACGCGCCGATGGCTCCATCGTCGAGCGCTGGCAACTGGACAACGACGACGACGTCCGGCTTTACCGCCAAGCCACGGCCCCACGCGGTCGCAATGCCGAACTGGCAGCGATGTATGAAAAGGACCCGCTCATGGCCATGCTGGACGGCTACGAGCCCCCTGCCCCCTCTCCGGCACCTGCTGCACCTGCGCCAACGGCTCCGGCCGCTACTGTGGCCGAAGCCATTTCCATGGGCAAGGCGCGCGACGCATGGCTGAAAAGCCTTGAGGCGTTCACCAGCCCCAAGACCCTGACCATCAAGGGCACGGCCATCAACATGCTGGTGGACTACATCGGCAGCAACCACCAGGTGCACACCATCGGCCGGCCTGACATGGCGCGCTTCTATCAACACTTGCGCGACAAGGGCAACAGCACGCCCTCCATCTACAACAAACAGTCCTACCTGGGCGGTGCGGGCGGCTTCTTCGATTGGGCCACCAAATCCGGCCACTTCCCGACCGTGGACAACCCGGCCAAGGGTCACGTGCGTTACACGGCCAAGGAAAAGCGCCAGCGGAAAAAGCTGGGCTTCAAGGCCTTCACCCTGCCCCAGATCCACACTCTCTACGCGCCCGAGCAGGTCGCCAGGCTTTCCCCCGGCACACGCTGGGCCGCCCTGCTGGGCCTCTACACCGGCGGCCGGGCCGGCGAAGTCGGGCAACTACTGCTGACGGACGTGGCAGAGGCCGACGGCGTGCCCGTCCTCCACGTGACCGACGAAGGCGAGAACCAGCGGCTTAAAAGCGATGTCTCCAAACGGGTGGTGCCCATCCACGCCGACCTGCTGGCGCTAGGCTTCCTCAACTACGTGCAGCGGCTGCGGGACCGTGGCGATACCCGCTTGTTCCCGCAAGCCGCCACCAACGCCAAGAACGGGCCCGGTAACTGGATTTCCAAAGCGTTCGGCTACTACATGGGCAAGCTGTCTGCCGATTGGCCGAAAGCCAAACGCGGCTTCCACAGCCTGCGCAAGAGCGTCATCCAAGAGATGCAGACCGCTGGCGTCGCCTCGGAAATGAGGGCCCAAATCGTCGGCCACGAACTGGACGACGAACACCATGCGACTTACAGCCGGGAATTCACCGCCGCCGAGAAACTGCACGGTGCCGGCAAGTCTCCCGGCCTGTCGGTGCTGGCCTATGCGCTCAACTTGGACGCCTTGCGCCCCCTGTTGACTGAGCTGCCTGACAGCAAGCCCAGCAACCGAACCAAGGAACGGGCTTAAACCTTTCCAGCGATGGCCTTCAACGCGGCCATCGCTTCCTGCTGGCGCTCATCGGGCAGCTTAGACACCAGCAACTCACCTCTGCCAGAAAATCCGACGTGGCGTAGAAATACGGCAGCGGCAGGCCCAGCGCATTGGCCAGGAACTGGGCGCGCAGGGCTTCCATCTGTCGGGCCAACAACGGGTCGGGGGTCTTGGGGCGATTCATGACCGCGCCCCTTCACGGGCTGCCGCCCGCGCCTCCAGATGCTGAATACCCTTTTCGCGGAGCTGGCCCCGCACGTTCGGGTGCGTGGCCATCCGCTCGCCAATCACGAGCAGCGCCCCGACGATTTCGGCCGGGTCCCAGCCATCGGCTTCGGCGGCAATCGTCAGCCCGCCCAGCACGATTTTTCGGTGTGCATCGGCCGAGCGGAACAGCTTGGCACGCTCCTTGGCTTTCTCCCGGGCGACCTGACGGGCCTCCCGTGCTTTCTGTTGCTTCTCCGCCAGCAAGAGTTTGGCTTGCTCCTTTGCAGCCACCTCCAGCAGTTTGGAGAGTTTTAGTTTTTGCTTCTCAACATCTACCACGACACGCTCAAAAATAGCCCTGATAACCAATGCAACCAGAAAACAGGCCGAAGGCAAGGGGGCACCGCCCCAATACCTGGCGCGAGCGAGCAGCGAGCACGGCTTTTGCTTTTGGCTAAAAAGTTGACAGTTTTTGCGTGCATGGGACCCTGATTGCAGGGGCAAGCGAGCACAGCGAGCAGCCCGGTTCTCAAAGGGTTTTCAGAGGGTGCGAAGCGCCCGAAGAAAACAACAAGAGCGCGGTTATGCAAACTCCTTCGGAGTTTGCCCGCGGTCAGGGGCTTCGCCCCCGACACCCCGCGAACGCCTTCGGCATTCGCTGCCCCTTCCGCCGGACGCCCCCGTAAACGGGGACTGGCGGGCTGTTTTCATCTGGGGATCCCGTGGCCATTTACCGTTGCGAAATCAAAACCGTCAGTCGTAGCCAAGGCGCCAGCGCCGTGGCCGGCGCGGCGTATCGCGCGGGCCTGGACCTTGCCGACCTGCGCACCGGCGAGCGTCACGATTACACCCGCAAGCAAGGCGTGGTGGCCTCGGGCATTCTGGCCCCGGCCGGTTCCCCCGAGTGGGCCCAAGACCCGGCCCAACTCTGGAACGCGGCCGAAGCCGCCGAGACGCGCAAGAACAGCGTGGTGGCACGGGAGTTCCTCGTATCGCTGCCGCACGAACTGACCGACGCGCAACGCGCCGAGCTGGCCCGCGACCTCACCGCCAACCTGGTGGAGCGGTTCGGCTTTGCGGCCATGTTCGCCATCCACGCCCCGGACAAGAACGCCGACGAGCGCAACCACCACGTGCACATCCTCGCCACTACCCGGCGGATGGAGCCCACCGGGCTGGGCGCGAAAACCCGTGAACTGGACGATCGCAAAACCGGGGCGGTGGAGGAAGTTCGCGCAAAAGTGGCCAGTTCGATCAACCAGCACCTGGAACGTGCAGGCTTGTCCGCTCGCGTGGACGTGGCGCAAGGCTTAGGCCACCGTGCCGCCTGGGCACGGTGGCCTCTCAGTGCAGGGCCCGCGAGCACGCATAGCGCCCAGCGCGCCCGCGCCGGCTCAATCGAACTTCCCCTCGCCGATCCAGCGCAGCGCGCTCAATGACGGCATGAACATGTACTCGCCGCCGCGCAGGCGATTGAAGGTACTCACATCGGCCACGCGTCGACGCACTGGCGACTGGGGAATCGTGAAGCTGCCGGGCTCCTCGTGCAGGCCGACGATCGGGTCGCGTTCAGAACCCAGGTCGATGAAGTTGCCGCGATTGATCCATTCCTGCTGCAGGAATTCGATCGTGTCGTAGGCCCGGGCGCTGATGAAGATGAAGAAGATCCCGCGATCCGCCTTGGCATCGTCGGTGCCGGTCACGTCATCGCTCCACTTTGGTCCAAACGTGGACGAACGCCGAATGATGCGATGAATGTGCTCGTCGCTGAGGATCGTCAGCTGGCTCCCCCGCGGATTGAGGCGGCGCATATGTGCCGAATGCGGGCACATCCGACCAAGGGCATCATGCTGGTAGTCGAAATCGTTGTTGCGTTGCGGGTCGGCGCCGAGCTCGGGATCGTCTCGTTCCGGCGCTAGCGGTAGCGGCGCGCCGGAGCGCCAGCGTCCGAACATCTTCGCGGCAAGAGCATGCTGGGCCTGCTTGTCCTCGCCTGCATGTATGCGCATGAAATCGTTGAACGCACCCACCCGGCTTTCGTACTTGCGCATCACCACGAACGAGCCGTTGCGCCCCAATACGTCCGGCTGGGGCATGCGCAACGGCGCACCGGCTTCGCTGTTTTCCCCAAGGATGAACTCTCCCGCAGCGATCGCACGCTGCTGCCCGGGCTGTGGTTCCACGCCAGCGCCAGCCACTGTTGGCTGCGAAATCGAATCGCGGAAGCCGAATGGATTCTGGGCATCGGCGTCGGCGCCGAAACGGTGCGTTGCCAGCAAGGTCACGCCACTGCAGGCATTTAGCTCGCCCATGGCTTTGTCCACCGCAACATCCAGATGTACTTCATCGCGCGCATAGATGGTCAGGGCGATATGGCAATTGCCCGGTGTGAACACTTCCTCCCAAGTCTCTGGCGCGTTTTCCCCGAAGTCACGCAGCTGTTCGGCGCGTGCTGCCATTCCCTGCCGGAACGACAGGGGGAAGCTCTCCAGCGAGGACGGCGGCAATCCAAGCGCCTTGAGCCCTTCGTGACTGATGGCCACGCCGATCCAGGTATCAAGCTCCTCGGTCCAGCCGGAAGCAGTGGGGACATGCGGGGCGAGCCGGCGCAGCAGATCGCGCCCACCGGCCGCCTGTTCCACGTGCAGCAAAGCATGAATCCCGACGTAAGGCTCAGGACGCGATCGCAGGATGAGCGCCTGGATGTCATCGAGGTTCAGGGTCACCCGGTCACGACGGAAACGGGCAGCAAGGTCAGCGAGCAGGCCCATGTCAGTAATCCACCCCCTGCGGGACGGAGATGGCCTGCTCCAGCGTCTCCAGCGCTGCACGCGTGGTCGCATCCATCTGCGTATTTTCGGACATCGTATCCAAGAAGGCCTGCAACGCCTTGTCCATGCGTTGGTAACGGCGCACGTCCACTACCGTGACCTGGGGATTGGCGACAAACCAACCGGCCGCGTCGATCTGGTGATCGGCGATGAAATCCTTGACCTGCGGACTGTCGATGCCAGGCCAGCCCTCCACGTTGGCGAACAACAGGTCCATCAAGCCTGGAATCTTGGTGGCGAAATCGTTGATGTAGGTATCCCAGTCACCATCGTAGGCCGTGGCGAACAGGATCCGCGTGTCGTCATCGAACAACACAAACCGCATGTCATGAAGCGTGGACACGCGTTGCGCGCCGTCGAAATTGCCCCCGGTCAGGCCGAAGATGCGCTTGAGCCGATCCGCGCCACCGGGCTTGAGCGTGGCGATGGCCGACAACTCGGAGACATTTCCCGACTGCCGACCGGCGCGACCGGCGCTTTGGGAGCTGCCCTTGTAGGCATCGTTGTGTTGCTTGATCAAGGCTTCGAGCGCGATCCTGGCAAGCTTTGGCAAGTCCTGCGCCAGTTCGCCAGCACGGCGCCGGATCTCCTCCGGCTTGGTCTCATCGGCGAGGCGTGGATCATTCGACGTGGTCATCGGGGGTCCTTGTCGTGGGAAGGCTCAATCCGGGATATCGGCCAGATGCTCCGGCTCGACCCGCGGTTGGGTGTTCATGGCATGGCGGAAACTGCTGGAACGCTCATACGCGGCGCGGCGGATGCGCATGATCCCGCCCAACGGACGATGGGCCTGCACGCCATTCCAGGGATTGAACGACAACACGTCGTCGCCGTAGACCCGGCGTGCGGGCGTATAGGGCGCCTGCGGGGCAAAGCGCAGCGTCGCAAGCGGCATGTGCGGCGAGGCATCCTCGTCCCAGCGCACGGCTGCATCCTCCACAGGCATCTTCGCTACGTCGGTGCACAACTGCGCCCGCAGCGTGTACTCGGCGCCATGACGCGCGAAATGCTGCTCGATCACATCCCGCATCGTCGAGAAGCCGACATCCTCCACGGCCACCCCGGTCAGTGCGCGCACATCGTTGGACGCTGGCACCAGCGAAAGCTTGGCCACGTAGTCGCCGAAACGCAGGGCGCCCTGCGTGTGGTAGGACTCTCCCAGCGGGTTGTGGTTGTCGCGCCCCAGGCCCTCGAGCGTCGCACCGGGCGTCCCGCCCAGCGCTTCCACTGCTTCCTTGGTACCGCGTGCGAGCCCGGCGACGATCCGCTGGAAGATGTCCGGCGCGTGTGCGTTCTTCTCCAGCACGCCCAGCAGTGTCTTGTACTTGGGGATGGTGCCAAAGGCGAGCACGGGGAAGTTCACCATCAGGAAATCCTGATTGCGGCCTCCGATCTGCGGTGACAGACGTTCGCCGTCCACACCGATCAGCTTGATTGCGAACCCGCGCGGCGCCGGGATCGCATCGGAGTGGATATCGCCGGGCGCCGAGGACAGGCGCGCCACCACGCCGTAGGTCGCGGGCCTGCGGAATATCCCCTGCGCAAGTGCTGGCGGGAGGTCCGAATGGACGGACAACTCCCCTTTGAGGACCGCGTGCGATTTTGCATGCGCATCGCGAATGGCATGCCGATGGCGCTCATAGGCAGCACGGTTACCTTCGGCCATCTGCGTGACGATCTCCTCGATCAGACGATCCTCGTCTTCGTCGACGTTTTCCAGTGCTTCGCTGTAAAGAACGGGTTGATCGACCATGGATCTCCTGCGTCGATAGGCATGGCATGCGGTTGTCCGGCACGCCGCCATACGACAGGGTATTGGGGATTACGATATTGACATGCAAGCGTGATGAGGCCATGAAGCCGCTCGCTTCATGGCCTCGGGTTGCAGAAGGTTGGCTCGCTTTCGGCACGCCCTGGCCTCGCCGCGTCGGTCCACGCATGAGCGGTGCGTGCCGAGACTTTCCGGTGGGAAGCGTTGGCCTGCTCAACCGATGACCCGCCGGGTCAAGGACGGCACGAAGCTGAGAAGTAGCGCGGGATCAGCTGCGGGGTCTGGTCCGGCAGTTCGACTTCCACTTCGTCGACATAGCACTAGCCCCAGCCTTCGGGCGGCTCGTAGCCTTCGATGATCGGATGGCCGAGCATTACTCGTAGCCCAGCGCGCTTGGCGTGACATCGACAATCTGGTCTTCATGCGTGCAGCGCGGGCGCATGGCTTTCCTCGGGGGGGAGGGGCAGGACGGGCTGGCGCGATGCCGGGTATTGATGGATCTGGGAGACCACGGCGGCGCCCTCGCCCACGGCGGCCGCAACGCGCTTGACCGACCCGGCGCGCACATCGCCTGGGGTTCGACCAGTACCCAAGGAAAACGCGTGACGCGCCTTTGTGAAATCGAAGTGACCTGCCCCCAGTAGCCGTACCACCCATTACTGGTGGAGCCCGGGGTTGAAGGGTACTGCGGTGGGATGGGTTTGGGTTCGGTGGTTGGCAGCAAACTGGGCCGGCGGGATTGAGTCTGCGCGGCGGGACGATCGTCGATGCCACGATCATCGCCGCGCCAAGCTCGACCAAAAACGCCCAAGGCAAGCGTAACCCGGACATGCATCAGACCAGGAAGGGCAACCAGTGGTATTTCGGGATGAAGGCGCACATCGGCGTGGACGATGCCTCTGGCCTGGTGCACCACGTGCGATGCACGGCGGCCAAAGTGGCTGACATCACCCAGACCCATAAGCTGCTGCATGGCGATGAGGACACGGTGTGTGGCGACAGCGGCTATACCGGTGCGGACACCCCTCCATGTTTTATGGGCTTTGGGAAGCGCCCCGATCTAACACCTGAGTACCAGGTGGCTCTGCTCACGGGAATCATGCCTGGGGTAGCTGCCACCCCGTTTTGGGCTTTTCGGCCAATGATGTCCCAGATGCGTACGAAGCCTTCCGCGGGCAAACCGCTAATGACGGCCGTGCTCGGCGCAGCAGCTGGCATCTGCGGGGTGGCTACAACGGAAACTCATTCGCTTGGAGTCGCTTGCCAGCCAACTGCAGCGCGGCGCCGAACGCTTCTAATGCCATTCCCAAATCAGCCAGGACGTCCTCGAAGATGTCGCTGTTGATTTCCTTGGAATTGCCTTGATCGAGTCGCGTTCTCCGCATCGGCATGATTTTCGTTCCGATCCTGCTAATAGACCCATGGACCAAGGTTCGAGCCTGGACATCACCCGAATGTGCAGCCGACGTAAGCAGCGTCACATACGATCGCCTCGGATGTGCCTGAATTCGCTTCTGTATTTGTTGCGCAGGTACTTCTTCCCCGTAATGAAGTAGACCGACGCTTGCACCTGATCACTGTCTTCTCTGTCGAAGAAGCCAAGACCGACCAAGAGATCAACCAGCTTCTCTCGATCGTTTTGGAGTGCCGGCTCCATGGCGCCGCTCCAGCGGCAGGCTGCGTATAAGAGTTTCTTGAGTCTACTATTGATAAATGATTGGTCGAGGAACGTATTTGCCGGAACCTCTACGGTCTCAATAGGAAGATTGATTTCACTAAGGCCGTCGGACGAATAGCTGTAGCTGGGATTGGCAAGTGTTGCGGCGAATTCATGTCGCCCGTCGTTGAACGGCTTAGGGTTTTTTGTGTAGGAAGCATTGAGCTTACGAAAATCTGCCGCCAACGATGGGGTGTCGATTTCCTCGCGCGCTTTATCCCGATTTTTGTAAGCCGCCTCGAGGATCTTGAATAAGAGTGGTGACGAGCGCTCGATGCCATAAGGATCAGGTGGCAGCTCCTCTCCGGGTGGGGCGTCCTGGCTTTCGGTGCTAAGTGCAACGCTGATCGCCGCCTCTTCAACGTAAATGTCAGTGAAGTCAACACCGGACAGATAGTACGAGTACATGTTCGAGTTTGGTTTGGCGGCCTTCAGCACTTTGGAAGGCCCGAGCCCTGGCGTCGTCACGGTAGGTGTCGCGCTCGCGACCGAATGCGCATTTGGCTCCAGCACGCCTTGACGGATGGGCTGGTGATCAAAATCGATTGAGGGGCGACCATCTGCCCTCATCCGTCGAAATAGAGCGCCTGCGCTGAAAATGTGCAGAGCAATAGGTTGGTGCTCAATGAGCTTCTGTACCTGCCACTCATCGAGCTGCAGGAAACTGGGTTCGCCATAATGGCGAATAGAAGAAGGAGCGGCACCTTGCTCGGGACAAACACGGTGAGCGAATAGGTGCCCAGGCTCTTTGAAGTGACAGCGAAACCCCTCCGGAACATGGACGTAGAATCTCCCACCGATTTCGGTCAGCCTGAGCATGAAGTCAACGGGATCCTCTCCTTCAAGCATGCGGCTCATCGGCTTGACGCGGACGGGGAGTGGCTCAGTTGTCATGAGTCGTGGTGTTCTTCTTGAGCTCATTCTTGGCTGACAGAACAAAGTCGGCCCATGCTTGCATCATCGGACGACGTTGCTCCAAAAGGTCAGTACGGTGGTAGGCCGCCTCGACCTTGTCCTTGACGGCGTGTGCCAAGGCGCGCTCCGCTAGGTCGCGTGCGTAGCCCCGTTCGCTGCACCAGTCCCGGAAGCTCGAGCGGAATCCGTGCACGGTCGCCACGCGCCCAGGTGTGTCGCTGGGTGCATTCACCCTGCGTAGCAAAGCGGTCAGCGTCATATCGGACATCACGGACCGAGCCTGTACGGATGGAAAGACGAGCTCGTCGTGTTGACCTGCCTGGCGTTTGAGGATCTCGATGGCTTGCAGCGACAAGGGCACCCGATGAATTACCTTGGCCTTCATTCGTGCAGCTGGAATGGTCCACAGCTTCGTACGAAGGTTCACCTCACTCCATGCCATCCCTCGCACCTCGCCAGAACGGCTGGCGTTCAGGACCAGGAACAACAGAGCGTTGCGCGTCACCTCGAGCTCGCCCGCACCGACGAGTTCCGCCTTCACGAAGGACGGAACCGTAGCCCAAGGCATGGCCGGCTGGTGCTCCTGACGAACGGCTTTGCCAGGCTGCAGCGGAAGTAGGTGGGTGACCACGTCGACCGGGTTCGCCCCATTAAAGCCGTGCGCCCATCCCCATGCCATCACGGCGTGGAGGCGCTGCTTCACCCGAGTCGCCGTTTCCGCCTTCTCCAGCCAGATAGGGCGCAGGACGTCCGCGATATGCCGAGGCTGGATTAGATCGATTGGAAGAGAACCAACAGTCGGGAACGCGTACTCGGTCAGCGTGTTGAGCCATTGCTGAGCGTGCTTGGGGTTCTTCCACCCGGGCGTTAGTTCGCGGTGGAGCTGCGCCGCAGCTTCCTGGAACGTCGGCGTCTTAGGCTTGGCATCCTCCGCAGCTTTGGTTTCCAGCGGGTCGCTTCCTGCCGCGATTTGTTCCCGCATCTCCCGGGCGAGCTTGCCCGCCAGGGCGATGCCAACCTGGGGGTAGCTGCCCAGGCCCGCGTTCCGGCGCTTGCCTGTCACTGGACTGACAAAGCGCAGCACCCATTTGCCGCGCCCCCTATGCGTGGCCGATGGGATCAGCGTGAGTCCAGTTACCCCGCCGTGAGCCACCGCCTGGCCACCAGGCCCCAAACTACGGGCCTTAGCATCGGTGATCAGGGGCATCCCTCACCTCGAACTCCTGTCTTCTGGTATGCCATCCAGTATGCCATTTAACGTTTGCTGCCCTTGGGGTTCGTTGGGATCAGTTGGCGGCCAGGAGTGGCTAAGCCACTGAGCCCTGTGCTAAAATTTTTTGGCGTTGGGTTTGACTGCGTCCCATTGGGTAGCGTCGCGGCAGTCCCTCTCTCCGCCAGATAAATGAAGAAGCCGCCCACTGGGCGGCTTTTTTATTTGGCTGGCGGAGAGCATCGGGCGAGAGAAGCACCGCCGGGGTTCGACGGTTCTGCAGGAGCAGAACCGGACCGCCGCAGGCGGGTCCCGAGGCGCAATGCGCATCGGGATCGGGTGCATGGATGCACCCGACAATCCCCCTCTCTCCGCCAGATAACTGAAAAAGGCTGCCCCCAGGGGCGGCCTTTTTCAGTTATCTGGCGCGGGACGCGAAGTGCGCTGCGCGTGCTTCGCCCAAACGTTGCTGCGCAACCTTTGGGCCCCTCCCTTTGCCTGCCTCTCCCCACCCCTGTCGGGGCAGCCCCTCAACAGAGGGGCTTGTTCCTCCAGATGCGCGACATGCACGGACAGACCGCCGCAGGCGGGTCCCGGGGCGCAATGCGCATCGGGATCGGGTGCATGGATGCACCCGACAATCCCCCTCTCTCCGTTGCTGCGCAACCTTTGGGCCCCTCCCTTTGCCTGCCTCTCCCCGCCCCTGTCGGGGCAGCCCCTCAACAGAGGGGCTTGTTCCTCCAGATGGCTCAGTAGATCCACGCCCTGCGTGGATGCTCTTGACTGGATTCCGCACACCATCTGGCACCGTCAAACAAAACTGAACGAAACCTGAAAATTCGCTATCGTAGGCGCCTTCAACCGACGCCAAGCCCATTGCCCATGAGCTCGACCGACAGCGCTCACGCTGCCTGCGAAAACTGCGATACCGCCCTGCACGGCCACTACTGCCATCGCTGCGGGCAATCGGCGCACAATCCGCTCAAGCATGTGGGCCATGCCATCGAAGAAGTGTTCGAATCGTTCTGGCATCTGGATGGGCGCATCTTCCGCACGCTGCGCGATCTCTGGGTGCCCGGCCGCATCACGCAGAACTACCTCAAGGGCCGCCGGGTCGGATACGTGCAGCCTTTGCGGCTGTTCGTCATCCTCACCCTGTTTACGTTCTTCATCGGCAAGCTGTTCGTGCACGTCGACGACATCCGCATGGGCGGCAGCGATTCGCTGTATGCCAAGTCCATCACCGTTGAACAGGTCGAGGCCTCACGCGCGAAACAGCTGATGATGATCGATCAACAACAGGCCAGCTCTCCCGCCACCGGCAACGCCGGCTTCGCCATGGCCAGAGCGGCGGTGAATGCGGCAGCCGCACAGCGCAAAGCCGAGCTTACCGGTACCAGCAAAGACGCCACCGCAACCGAGCCCGGCACCTTCTTCAACCACACCGTCAACGGTAAACCTTGGGACGCTGACACCAACCCCATCGTGGTGGCAGGCTGGCCCCGGTTCGCCAACAACTGGCTCAACAAGCGCCTGCACAACGGCAACGCCAACATCCAACGCATGGGTGGCAAGACCGATCTGTACATGCAGGCGATCCTGACCGCATTGCCCGGTGCCCTGTTCTTCCTGATGCCGGTGTTCGC
This sequence comes from Stenotrophomonas maltophilia, assembly GCF_002138415.1. NCBI lineage: Bacteria > Pseudomonadati > Pseudomonadota > Gammaproteobacteria > Lysobacterales > Lysobacteraceae > Stenotrophomonas > Stenotrophomonas maltophilia. The sequence goes on along the minus strand of NZ_CP015612.1, from coordinate 973,092 downwards.
GCTGGTACTGCGCATCGCCTACGTGCCACGGCCGATGGGGTATCTGGAACATCTGGTCGTGGCGTTGTACAGCCACTGCTGGCTGATGATGGTGCTGCTGGCAACCTTCCTCATCGCCGGCATCAGCAGCGCGCTCGCATCACCCGCATTCGCCGCCGTCAGCCAATGGCTGTATGCACTGCTGTGGCTGGCGGTCCCGGTCTACCTGCTGTGGATGCAGCAACGCGTGTATGGCGGCAACAAGGCGCTGACCGTGTTGCGCTATCTTGCCATCGGCGGCGTCTACCTGTTCCTGGTGAGCTTCGTGGTGATGTATGCGGTGCTGGCGGGAATCTCGGCCTGAGGGATACACGCACGGCGTCCGGCCCATGAATCCACGCATGGCGTGGATCTACTGACGATCGTCTATCGTGGGCCCATGAACCTCCGCCTCTATCGCCCCACCGATGCCAGCGCCTGCCTGTCGATTTTCGACAGCAACGTACCGACCTACTTCGCGCCCGAAGAACGCAGCGACTTTGAACGCTTCCTGCGTGAGCAGGCCATGGACTGTGCATTCCAGGTCATTGAGCGCGATGGCAGCATCGTGGCCTGTGGCGGCCTGTCGCAACGCGGCGACGGCAGTGCCGGTTTCTGTTGGGGCATGGTGCAGCGCGCGCTGCACCGGCAGGGGCTGGGGCGCGAACTGGCGCTGGCACGCCTGCGCCAGGCCGAAGCGGATCCCTCGATCAAGCGCATCGCGCTCAGTACCAGCCAGCATACCCAGGGCTTCTATGCCGGTCTGGGCTTCCAGGTGACGCGGATCGTGCCCGATGGCCACGGCGCCGGGATCGACGCTGTGGACATGGAACGGGTGCTGTAGCCTCCCGCGGCCGGTAGATCCACGCCTTGCGTGGATCTACCGTTGGCATCCCCTGCTCAGAACCCGACGCGCAGGTTGATCTGCCCGCCGACATCGCGGCGACCATCGCCGTGCTGGCCCTGCACGAACATCGACAGCTGGCTGTTGCGACCCAGGCCGACCGCCACACCCACCTGACTGACCAGCGCATTGCGTGCCATCACCGCGCTGTAGACGTCGAAGGCATTGCCGCCCACCGCGAAGCGGTTGCGGCTGGCCACATCGGTGTCACCCGAGGCGTGCTGCCAGCCGAGGCCGACCGTCAGCTGTGCCGGGAAGCGCTCGCCGCTGCCCACGTCCCAGCGCCCACGCACGCCCACGGTGCTGACATTGAGCGTGTCCTTGCCGCCTTCCAGCTCCAGCGCAGCAGTGCCGCCCTGCTCCACCGCGCGATCAGTGTCTACCCAGTGCTTGGTGAACTGCACGTACGGCTGCAGCTGGGTCCTGCCATGGGTCCAGGTCCAGCTGCCCTCCACCTGCGCGATGGTCACATCCGAGTCCTGGCGGCTGTAGAGGGTCTGGCCCAGCAGCGGCACCTCACGCGTGGTACGCGTACGGTAGTCACCGCGCGATACGCTGCCACCCACCGCAAAACCGTTGTTCCACTGTCCCTGTGCATACAGACCGAACGTGTTGCCGCGCAGGCGGGCGCGCGAGCTGCGATCGTACAGGCGCGTATCCAGCCGTTCGTTGCCGGCCGCTGCACCCAGCACCACGTGTTCACCCAGCTGCCAGTCCACGCCCGCCATCAGCGCATTGCGGTTGGAGCGGATGTCATCGCCATTGCCGTCACCGTCCTGGCGGAAGACCTTGCCACTACCGGCCAGCCAGGCCGACGCGTGCTCGCCGCGCACGGTCGGCAGCTCACTGCCCAGGCGCTGGCGGATGCCTTCTTCCAGGTAGTTGTCATACAGCAGCACCGCACGGCTGGCCGCATGCACTTCACCGGAAAGCTGGTCGAAGGCGCCGCGCGCGGTGCCGGCGTCATACATCAGCACCGTGTTGTACAGGCCCAGCGCCGGACCACTCTGCGGCAGGCTGTCCAGCGCGGCGGCAGTGTTGTACTGGTTGCGCGTGTTGGCCACCGTGGTGAACGCCGCGGTCTGCGCCACGTCAATCTGCAGGTTGGCCGTGTTCGCGGTATAGACCGGGGTGATGGTCAGGAAGGCCGACGGCGTGGTCGCCGAGGCGAACTGCCCGCTTACGCCACCGCCAGCATTGACCACGGTGTACTGCTGGCCCTGCTGGTAGCTGGTGCTCGGCGAAATGGTGTTCACCTGCACGGTGCTGCCACCCACGCTGGCACTGCCGCCCACCTGCACCGTGTCGCTGCCAGTGGCACCCAGATCGATGCCCAGCGTGCTGCCCGGCGACAAGGTCAGGTTGCCTCCCACCGTGATCGTGCCGGTGCCATTGCCCGCACCGCTGCCATTGCCTGGGCCATTACCCGGCGACAGCACGCCGCCACTGGATACCGTCACGCCACCGCCGGTACCCCCGATGGTGCCGGTGCCGGACAACGTGGTACCGCTGCCGATGGTCCACTGGCCGCCGATGTTGCCGGTGACATTCAGGCCGCCGCCGGTGACCTGGCCGGTACCGCTGAAACCACCGCTGTTGCCACCGAGGTTCAGACCACCCGGACCGGCCTGCACGATGCTGCCGCCACCGCTGATGGTGCCGCCCAGCGTGGTGGTGCCACCGGTGTTGATCACCAGGCCACCGTTGTTGGTGATGTTGCCGGTGATCGAGCCGCTGGCCCCGCCGTTGCCGACCTGCACGGTGCCACCCGCATTGATGGTGGTGCCGCCGGTGTAAGTGTTGTTGCCGGTCAGGGTCACGGTGCCGGTGCCGGCCTGGGTCAGGCCGCCGCTGCCGCTGATGGTGCCGCCCACCGTGGTGTTGCCACCCACGTTGAACACCAGGCTGCCGTTGTTGCTGACGTTGCCAGTGATCGCACCGCTCGCGCCACCATTGCCGACCTGCAGCGTGCCACCCGCGTTGATGGTAGTACCGCCGGTATAGGTGTTGTTGCCGGTCAGGGTCACGGTACCGGCGCCGGCCTGGGTCAGGCCGCCGCTGCCGCTGATGGCGCCACCGACGGTCGTGTTGCCCCCCACGTTGAATACCAGGCTGCCGTTGTTGGTGACGCTGCCGCCGATCGCACCGGTGGCGCCGCCATTGCCGACCTGCAGGGTGCCACCGGCGTTGATGGTGGTCGGGCCGGTATAGGTATTGTTGCCGGTCACGGTCAGTGTGCCGCTGCCAGCCTGGGTCAGGCCGCCGCTGCCGCTGATGGTGCCGCCCAGCGTAGTATTACCGGCCACGTTGGACACCAGCGAACCGTTGTTGGTGATGTCACCGACGATCGAACCGGTCGCACCGCCATTGCCCAGCTGCACCGTGCCACCGGCATTGATGGTGGTACCGCCGGTGTAGGTGTTGGTGCCAGTCAGCAGCAGCGTACCGCTGCCGGCTTGGGTCAGCCCGCCACTGCCGCTGATGGTGCCGCCCAGCGCGGTGTTGCCGGCCACGTTGGAAATCAACGCACCATTGTTGGTGATGTCGCCAGCGATGGCGCCGGTCGCACCGCCGTTGCCCACCTGGAGCGTGCCGCCGGTATTGATGGTGGTGCCGCCGGTGTAGGTGTTGTTGCCGACCAGGGTCAGCACGCCGGCACCGGCCTGGGTCAGACCACCGCTGCCGCTGATCGCACCACCAACGGTGGTGTTGCCGCCTACGTTGAACACCAGACTGCCGTTGTTGGCGACGTTGCCGGTGATGGCGCCAGTCGCGCCGCCATTGCCGACCTGCAGCGTGCCACCGGTATTGATGGTGGTGCCGCCGGTATAGGTGTTGTTACCGGTCAGGGTCAGCGTGCCGGCACCGGCCTGGGTCAGGCCACCAGCGCCGCTGATGGCGCCACCCAGCGTGGTGTTGCCGGCCACGTTGGATACCAGCGCGCCATTGTTGGTGATGTCGCCAACGATCGCATCGGTCGCACCGCCATTGCCGATCTGCAGCGTACCGCCGGCATTGATGGTGGTGCCGCCGGTATAGGTGTTGTTGCCGGTCAGCACCAGCGTGCCGCTGCCGGCCTGGGTCAGACCACCGCTGCCGCTGACCACGCCTCCCACGGTTGCCGTCGTGCCGAGGTTGTAGACCAGGCTGCCATTGTTGGTGATGTCGCCCAGCACCGAACCGGTGCTGCCGCCGTTGCCGATCTGCAGCGTGCTGCCGCCGTTGATGGTGGTGCCGCCGGTGTAGACGTTGTCGCCGCTCAGGGTCAGCGTGCCGGTGCCGCTCTGCACCAGGCCGCCGGTGCCACTGAGCACGCCGCCGAAGACGGTGTTGCCATTGCTGCCGCCGGTGGTCAGGGTCGCACCGCCCAGCACCACGCTGGATCCGGTTACGCCGGCCAGGCCTCCGATGCTCTGGTTGCCACCGGCACTGATGTCCAGCGTGCCGGCACCGGTCAGATTGACCGTGCTCGCACCCGACAGGGTGCCACCGGCCGCCACCGCCAGCGTGCCGCTGTTGATGGTGGTGTTACCGGTGTAGGTGCTGGCACCGCCCAGGGTGACCGTTGCTGCGCCATCCTTGAGCAGGCCGCCAGCGCCGCTGATCGGGCCGTTCAAGGTCAGCGCGTTGCTGCCCGCCAGGGTCAGCGTGCCGCTGCCCAACTGCACGGTGTTGGCCAGCGTCACCGCGCTGGTGCCGTCCAGACTGGCGTCGCCCCCCACGGTCAGCGTGCCGGTTCCCAGTGCAGCGTTGTCGCCCAGGGCAAGGCCACCGGCATTGAGTGTCACGCCACCGCTGAAGGTATTGCTGCCGGTCAGGCCCTGGATCCCCGCGCCGTTCTTCACCAGACCACCGGTGCCGGTGATGTCACCAGCGAACGTAGTGTTGCCCACGCCATTGAGTGTCAGCGTGCTGCCACCCAGCGCCACGGTGCTGCCGGCCACGCCTGCCAGCGAGCCGATGGCCTGCGGGCCACCCGCGCTGATGTCAAAGGCGGTACCGGCGTTGGCCAGATTCACCGCACCTGTGGCAGCCAGGCTGCCACCGGCGCCGATCGCCAGCGTACCCGCGTTGATGGTGGTGCCACCGGTGAAGGTATTGGTGCCGGTCAACGTCTGGGTGCCCGAACCTTCCTTGACCAGGCCGCCGGTGCCCGCCACCGAACCACTGAAGGTGCCATTGGTGGCGTCTCCGATCGTCAGCGTGTTGGCGCCCAGATTCACCGTGCCGTTGCCGATCAGGGTACCGAACTGCTGCGTGCCGCTGCCCGCCGACAGATCGAAGATCGCGCCCGAGGCCAGGTTGACGACGCCGCTGGCGTGCAGGCTCGCGCCCGCCCCCAATGCCAACGTACCGGCGTTGATGTTGGTGCCACCGGTGTAGGTGTTGATGCCGTTCAAGGTCAGCGTTGCGGCACCCTCCTTGGTCAAGCTGCCGGTGCCACTCAGGCTGCCGTTGAGGGTGAGGTTGTTGCTGCCGAGTACAGTCAACCCGTTGTTGAGGATGAAGTTGTTGGCCAGCGTCACCGCGGTGTTCGAATCGAGCGTGGCATTGCCACCCACCGTGACCGCACCGGTGCCCAGCGCAGCATTGTTGCCGACCACCAGGCCACCGGCATTGAGCGTTACCCCACCACTGAAGGTGCTCGCGCCATTGAGCGTCTGCACGCCGGCGCCGTTCTTGATCAGGCCACCGTTGCCGCTGATCGCGCCGTTGAAGGTGCTGTCCACCGTGCCGCCCAGGCTCAGCGTGCTGCCACCGAGTGCCACCGTGCTGCCGGCCACGCCGGCCAGCGAACCGATGGTCTGGTTGCCCGCAGAGATATCGAGGGTACCGGCACCTGCCAGGTTCACCGCACCGGTCGACGCCAGGCTGCCACCAGCACCGATGGCCAGCGTGCCGCTGTTGATGGTGGTGCCTCCGGTGTAGGTATTCGCACCGTTCAGGGTCACGGTAGCCGCACCGTTCTTGATCAGGCCACCGGTACCCGAAATCACACCGCCCAGTGTCAGCGCCTGGCTGCCGAGCAGGTCGAGGTTGACGCCCGCTGCAAGCCCGATGTTGTTGGCCAGGCTGACGCCTGTCGTTGCATCCAGCGTTGCGTTGCCGCCCACCGTCAGCGCGCCGGTGCCGAGCGCAGCGTTGTTGCCGACCATCAGGCCACCGCCGTTGAGTGCAACGCCACCACTGAACAGATTGGCGCCACCCAGCGTGAGGATGCCGGCGCCATTCTTGACCAGGCCGCCGGTGCCGGAAATCGCACCGTCGAACACGCTGTTGCCGATGCCGCCGAGGATCAGCGACTGCGCGCCCAGGCTGACCGTGGAGCCGCTCACGCCGGCCAGCGAACCAATCGTCTGGCTGGCGCCGGACGCCGAGATGTCGAAGCCGGTTCCCGCCGCAGTGAGCGTCACCGCCCCGTCCGCAGCCAGGCTGCCACCCGGACCAATCGCCAGCGTGCCGGCGTTGATGAAGGTGCCGCCGGTATAGGTATTGGTGCCGGTCAGCGTTTCGATGCCCGAACCGACCTTGGTCAGGCCACCCGTGCCTGCGATCGAGCCACTGAACGTGCCATTGGTGGCACCGCCGACTTCGATCGAGTTGGCACCAAGGTTCACCGTACCGTTGCCGACCAGGGTGCCGAACACCTGCGTGCCGCTGCCGGCAGACAGATCCAGCGTGGCGCCGGTGGCGAGGTTCACGGTGCCGCTTGCCGCCAGGCTGGCACCGGCCCCCAGCGCCAGCGTGCCGGCGTTGATGTTGGTGCCACCGGTGTAGGTGTTGATGCCGTTCAAGGTCAGCGTCGCGACGCCATTCTTGGTCAGGCTGCCAGCCCCGGAAAGGACGCCGTTGAGTGTCAGCGCATTGCTGCCGAGCACGGTCAGCCCGGCATTGAGGGCGATGTTGTTGGCCAGCGTTGCCAGGCCGGTGGTGTCCAGCGTGGCGGCACCGCCGACGGTCAACGCACCCGTACCCAGCGCCGCGTCATTGCCGAGCACCAGCCCGCCTGCGTTGAGCGTCACGCCGCCACCAAACGTGTTGGCACCGGACAACGTCTGCACGCCCGCGCCCACTTTCACCAGGCCGCCGCCACCACTGATCACGCCATCGAACGCGGCGTTGCCGGCGGTTCCGAACGTCAGTGAATTTCCGCCCAGCGTCAGCGTGCCTCCGCCCACGCCACTGAGTGCGCCGATGGTCTGGCTGCCACTGGCACCGGAGATATCGAAGCCAGCGCCTGCGCCCAGCGTGACATCACCCGCCGCGGCAAGGCTGCCACCTGTCCCCAGTGCCAGCGTACCGGCATTGATGGTGGTACCGCCGGCATAGGTGTTGGCACCGGACAGCGTCAGCGTGGTGGCACCGTTCTTGATCAGGCTGCCGTTGCCACCGATCACACCCGACAGCGTCAGCGCATTGCTACCCGGCAATGTCAGTGCGACACCCGAGCCCAGCGTGACCGCATTGCCCAGTGTCACGCCAGCCCCCGCATCCAGCGTGGTACTGGCATTCACCGCCAGCGAGCCGGTACCGAGCGCATCATTGGCGCCGACCACCAGGCCACCACCGTTCAAGGTCAGGCCACCACCGAAGGTATTGGTATTGTTGAGGGTCAGCAGGCCCGTACCGTTCTTGACCAGGCTGCCGTTGCCGGCCAGCACGCCCGCCAGGGTGAGGTCATTGCTGCCGCCCAGCGTCAGCTGCGAACCCGCGCCGAAGTTCACCGCATTGGCCAGATCCAGCGCAGCCGTCGTGTCCAGGCTGACGTTGCCGCCAATGCCCAGCGCCCCCGTACCCAACGCCCCGGCATTGCCGAGGATCAGGCCGCCGGCATTGAGCGCGACGCCGCCACTGAAGGTATTGGCACCGGACAGCGTCTGCACGCCCGCGCCAGCCTTGATCAATCCACCACTGCCATCGATGAGACCGGCAAAGCTGCCGTTGCCGGCGCCGCCGAAAGTCAGCGTCTGCGTGCCCAGCGCCACATGGCTGCCGGCGATGCCGTTCAATGCACCGATGGTCTGCCCGGCACCGGCCGCGGAGATGTCCAGCGTCGCGCCGGCACCGGCGAGGTCCACCGCACCGGTTGCGGCAAGGCTGCCACCGGCGCCAAGCGCGAGCGTGCCGGCATTGACCGTGGCACCGCCCAGGAAGGTGTTCGCACCGGACAGCGTCAGCGTCGAGGCGCCATTCTTGACCAGGCCACCGGTTCCTCCCACCACACCGGTCAGGGTGAGGTTGTTGCTGCCCGGCAGGGTCAGCGTATTGGCGCCCAGGTTCACTGCATTGACCAGCGAAACCGGCGCACTCGCATCCAGCGAAACATTGCCGCCGATGTTCAACGTCCCCGTGCCGAGCGCGCCGTTGGCGCCGACCGACAGGCCACCTGCATTCAACGCAAGACCACCGCTGAAGAGATTGCTGTTGTTCAACGACAGCACGCCGCTACCGGTCTTGACCAGGCCACCGGTGCCGGTGATCAGTCCGCCCAACGCGACGTTCTGGTTGCTGACCAGGCTCAGCTGCGCACCGGCGTCGAGATCGATGGCGTTGCCCAGATTCAATGCCACCGAACTGTCGAGGGTGGCGTTTGCACCGACTGCAAGCAGTCCGGTTCCCAGGGCTCCAGCGTTGCCGAGCATCAGGCCACCGCCGTTGAGCGTCAGGCCACCAGCGAAGTTGTTGGCACCGTTGAGGGTAAGCGTGCTGGCACCGTTCTTGATCAGGCCGCCCGCACCGGAAACCACCCCGCCGAGCGTGATCGCCTGCGAACCCGGCAGCGACAACACGGCCCCACTGCCCAGGGTCACATTGTTGGCCAGGCTCAGCGCCGCGCTGCCGTCAAGCGACGCACCGCCGCTCACGTTCAGGGCACCAGTGCCAAGCGCGCCGCCATTGCCAAGCAGCAACCCGCCCGCGTTGAGATTCAGTCCCCCGCTGAAGGTGTTGGTGCCATTCAAGGTCAGCAGCGAGGCACCGTTCTTGGTCAGGCTGCCGGTGCCGGTGATGTTGCCGCCCAGCGTGAGGTTCTGGCTGCCCGGCAACGTCAACGCCGCCCCCAGATTGATGGCATTGGCCAAGTTCAATGCAGCGCTGCCATCGAGCGAACTGTTGCCGCTGACCGTCAACGCCCCGCTGCCGATTGCACTGTCGTTGCCCAGCAGCAGGCCGCCCGCCGTCAGATTCACGCCGCCGCTGAAGGTGTTGGTGCCGCTCAGGGTCTGGATGCCCGTCCCCTGCTTGACCAGGCCGCCGGTACCACCGATCACGCCCGCGAACGTCTGATTGGTGGCATCACCGAAGGTGAGCGTGCTGCTGCCCAACGAAAGAGTGCTGCCCACCACACCGGACAGCGCACCGATGGTCTGGTTGCCACCGAGCGCGATATCCAGTTCGGCGCCAGCCCCCGCCAGGCTCACCGCCCCGGTGGCCGCCAGACTGCCGCCACTGGCCAGTGCCACCTTGCCTGCGTTCACGTTCAGACCGCCGGTGAACGCGTTGGCCCCACCCAGCGTGAGCGTGGAGGCGCCGTTCTTGACCAGGCTGCCGGTGCCACCGATCACGCCGCCCAGCGTCAGCGCGTTGGAGCCCAGCACGTTGAGCGAACCACCCAACCCCAGGTTGATGCCGTTGCCCACGGTCAGCGCCGAGCTGGCATCAAGCGTCACCGCACCACCTACATTCAATGCGCCGGTTCCCAGCGCACCGCCATTGCCGAGCACCAGGCCTCCAGCCGCGAGCGACAGCCCTCCACCAAATGTGTTGGCGTTGTTGAGGGTCAGGGTGGCCGCGCCGTTCTTGACCAGGCTGCCGGTGCCACCGATCACGCCATTGAAGGTCAACGCCTGGTTCCCGGACAGATTGAGGATGCTGCCCGCGCCCAGATTGACCGCGTTGGCGAGAGCGAGTGCCCCGGTGCCGTCGAGAGACACGTTGCCGCCAACACTGAGTGCACCAGTACCCAGCGCGCCTGCATTGCCCAGCAGCAGGCCGCCGCCGTTGAGCGCGACGCCACCGGTGAAGGTATTGGAACCGGACAGGGTCTGGATGCCGGTACCGACCTTGGTGAGGGCGCCACCGGCACCGCTGATGACACCGGAGAACGTGGTAGCGGTGTTCAGGCCACCCAGCGTGAGGTTGCGCGCTCCGAGGTTGAGCGAACCGGAACCGGCCAGCGAGCCGATGGTCTGGTTGGCGGCCGCCGACAGATCAAGGTTGGTGCCCGCAGCCAGCGAAACCGCGCCGGTCGGCGACAGGCTGCCGCCCGCGCCCAGTGCCAGCGCGCCGCCGGTGATGGAGAACGCGCCAGTGAGCGAATTGGCACCGTTCAGGGTCAACGTGCCCGGCCCGCCCTTGATCAGATTGCCGGCGCCGGAGATCGAACCGTTCAGCGCCAGCCCGTTGTTGCCCAGCAGATTGAGCGTGCCACCGGCATTGACGATGAAGTTGTTGCCCAGGCTGAAGGCGGCGGTGGTATCCAGCGACGCCGTGCCACCGACGGTCAGGTTGCCGCTGCCAAGCGCGCCGGCATTGCCCAGCAGCAGGCCGCCTGCATTGAGGTTGACGCCGCCGGAAAACAGGTTCGCTCCGCCAAGGGTGACGATGCCGGTGTTGTTGACCGTGAGCCTGCCGGTGCCTGAAAGCACGCCGCCCAGACCGAAGGCATTGGTCCCTGCCAACGAGAGGTTTCCGCCCAGGCTGAAGGGGTTGCTCAGGTTCAGACCGGCGCTGGAGGACGCAATGGCACCGCCGTTGGCCGTGAACAACCCTGCGCCGAAGGAACCGGCATTGTTGAAATTGATCAGACCATCATTGAGCGTCGTCGGCCCGGTTCCGCCCCATGCGCCCTGCAGGTTCCACGTACCGCTGTTGACAGTCAGCCTCTGGAAGTTGAGGTACTGGTTCCAGCCGAGTGTGGTCACTGCACCGCCGGTGCCGGACCCCGGACCGCTGGCGACGTTCTGCAGCACCAGCGTGTTGCTGGCGGCGCCGGCGCCCACGCCGGCATTGACCGTGCCTGCGGCGGCGAGCGAAACCGAAATACCACCCAGTACATCAATTCCCGCCGAGGCCCCGGCCCCGTTCGCCACACTGGACCCGGACACGGCGGTAAAGGTATTCCCCTGCGCCGAATCACCGAGATAGACGCTGCCGGTGATCGTGCCACTGTTGTTGACCGAGTTGCCCAGCGTCGAGCCGGCCAATCCGACCCGCCCGGTAATCCCGCCGCTGTTGCTCAGGATTGTCTGTGCGCCACCATAGCTGACGATGGCCGGCGCGTCGGCCGTGCCGAGCCCGCCCAGCAGGAAGTTCATGTTGACGGCGCCGGCGTTGTTGATCGTGGTGACACCGCCTGCGCCATTCTGCACAGACAGCGCGCGGCCATTCGCGCCCAGCAGGGAGCCAATATCAATGAAGCCCTGAAGCGTGCCGGTCGCGCTGTTGGTAACGCTGATCGCCTGGCCACTGGCATTGCCAAGCACCGCGCCGGAAGCAGCAAAGAGGCCGACATTGGTGCCGATCGTGCCGTTGTTGATGAGCTGGATGCCGTTGCCGCTCAACGTCAACGAATTACCCAGGCCGGCGGTACTTCCTACGTTCGCGCCAGCTGCCACGGTCACCTGGACACCGTTGGTGGCGTCGACGAAATTGTTGGTGGTTCCGGTGCAGGTGATGGTTGGGCCCGGTGTCGAGCACGCCGCGAATACCGAACCACTGGCCAGCGTGGCAGCCAATGCCACCGCCAACTGGTGCGCCCGCAATCGCGGCACCCGCCCTGCGCAGACCGCGCTTCCGCCGGGATTCTGGGCGACCTCCGATGCAACCTGCATTACGCCGAGGGCGCGATTGAAAACCAGACGGTAAATGCGGTTCATCGGTAAATCTCCATGAAAAGACCGGATGGCACTGCGGGCAGGTTTTTTTGAAGACAATGCGGCCCACCCCGGCTCCCGACACGGGAACAAGGCCTGGCTTCATTAACTTCTGAGAATCTTCACATCTTCACGCGACCGCACCTGGAACAGGCAGGCCAACGTGTCCGTCAAGGCGAAAACTCCCCGGTTTCGCCTGACGAATGGCGGCACTGTGCGGCCGATGGCGCCAGCGGCATGTGAATCACGCTCGTTATTTTCATGACGTACGTCAAATAAAACGGGCGGACAAAATGGTTTTGCCGAAAATGCATATACCTGCAGCAGGCGGAGATTCCTTTCTCCGCCCAACTAAATGCATTCAGCTGCTCGAGAGTTTCATCAGCACCAGGCCGGAAACGATCAGCACCGCCGCACCGATCCGCATCGGGCTGACCTGCTCACCAAGGAACACGATGCCGACCACGAACGCGCCGACCGCGCCGATGCCGGTCCAGATCGTGTAGGCGGTGCCCAGCGGCAGACTGCGCATGGCCACCGCCAGCAACCAGAAGCTGGCGATCATGCCGATGATGGTGACCACGGTGGGGGTGAGCCTGGTGAAGCCTTCGGACTGCTTCATGGACACGGCCCAGACGATTTCCAGCAGGCCGGCGAACAACAGATAGATCCAGGCCATGACAGCCCTCCTCTTGGTAGGGCCAGGCCGTCCTGGTCATTGATTCCCGATGTGGGGGAGGTCGTTCCTCCTGGCCGGCATTCTAGCAACGCCGGTCGGCGCGGGGCGTTGCCGGCAGACGCGGGTTACAGCCGATTCAGTGCACGAAGCTGGCGTCGATGTACCTGCCTGCGCTATAGTTGCCGTCTGCCATCGGCCAGCCGATGTGCAGTCCGGCTGTGGTCTCCGGCGCATCGCGCGCTGCTTCCCCTGATCCGTGAACCGGCCGCCTACTGGGCGGCCAACGTCTCTATGGTGGCCCCGTCGGCCCCTCGCGACGCTAGGTCGAAAATCCCGCCAGGGCCGGAAGGCAGCAACGGTATCGATCGACGCGGGCGCCGAGGTCAGCCGGCGGGGCCATCGCCTTTTCCGCACTGGGGTCAGATCCCTTTGCATGGCAAAGGGATCTGACCCCGGCTACACATTCTTCACCGGGCATGGCCCCGCGCTACCGTGCCTCGGGCGTGCCCTGATGGAACACCACGCGCCACCGTTGCCCATGCCGGCGCCACAGCGAGCTGCGCAGCACCCAGCGTTGCGCCTGGCCATCGAGGTGATAGCGGCTGCGGTAGCGCACCTGGGCCAGATCCTTGTCCAACAGCCACACCGCGTACTGTTCCGATTCGATCAGCACCTGCGCGCGCTCCAGCGGGATCTCCTGCAACGCCGCATCACGGCCGTAGCATTGCCCCGAACTGCCGATCTCGCTGAAATCCTCGTCCAGAAGTGCCGCCAGTTGCTCGCGATCGGCCCGCACCTGCGGCGCATGCAGCGCGCGTTCCAGCGCCTCCAGCTCGGCAGCCAGCGCCGCGTCGGCGGGCTGGCCAGCACCGCTCACGGCGGATCCTGCACCAGCACGTGCGGTGCAGTGGGATTGGCCAGCGGCACGCACTGCCCCGGCTGCGCGACGCGGTGCCCCCGCGCGGCCAGCGCGTGGCCATCGGCCACGCTTGCATAGTGGTAGAGCATCATCCGCGCCTGCAGCTCCGCGCTGTACTCGCGCTCCAGGTCGTCCACGCCGGTATGCGACGGGTTGCCGTGCAGGCCACAGTCGTGCGCGATCAGTTCGTTGTCATTGGCGAAGCGGGCCAGCATCTCCGGAACCGGCCGGGTATCGCCGCTCCAGGTCAGCGCGCCCTGCAGGCGCAGGCCATAGGCCGTCTCCGGCCAATGGTGGCGCACCGGGAACACTTCCAGGCGCACGCCCTCATGCCAGAACGCCTCGCCCACCACGATCAGCTGGAACGCATCCCAGAAGTTGGCGCCGCCCTCGGCCAGCACGTTCGGGTAATCCCCGATGCGCTTGTGCAGCAGCGGCACCACCGTGGCGGGCACGTACAGGCGTACCTTGCCGCGTCGGTGCGCATTGAAGAAGGTATCGACGAACAGCCGCTCGAAGCCCGCCACATGGTCCAGGTGCACATGGGTGACGAACAACGCCTGCGGCATGTGCCCGTAGTGCGCCTTGAACGCGGTCAGGCCTTCACCGCCGCAGTCGATGGTCAGCCACGGACGCCCGTCCCGTTCGATCACCGACATCGGCGACCCCAGCTCGACCGCCGACGCATTGCCGACGCCGAGGAAACGCAACGACCAGTCCATCAGGTGCCTCGGTTCCAGGCCATGTCATAGGCGCGGCGCAGCCGCGCGTAGTCCTTCTGCACGTCTTCCACGCTGCGCTCGCCGCGCAGCTTGATCAACGAGCGCAGCAGGCGCTTGAGGTTGCGTTCGCGCCAGGCGGTCGCCGGAATGCGGATCACCCCGCGGTCGAAGTCGATCAGCCAGCCATGGCCGTTGCCGTCGAACAGGATGTTGTGCGCGTTGAGGTCAGCATGGTCCAGGCCGGCACGGTGAAAGCGGGCGATCAGCCGCCCGGTCTCCTCCCACGGTGCGCCCCGGCCGGCGACCAGCGCGCGGTCGGCCAGCGAACGGACACCCTCGATCCGCTCCATCAGGATCGCGGCCCGGTAGCGCAGGCCCTCGCGCATGTAGAACGCCGCCAGTGGCCGGGGCACCGGCAACTTCTTCTCGCGCAGGGCGCGCATCAGCCGGAATTCGGCGAAACTGCGGGTCCGGTCCGCGCCGCGCCAGAGGTACTGGTCGTGGCTGATCCTGGCCGCCATGCCGCCGCGCAGGTAGTGGCGCAGTACGCTGGCGCCGAACGGCGCATCGATGAACCAGGCGCTGCCACGACCACCGTCCCCTACCGGCCGGGCCCTGCTGCCCCAGTGCTGGGGCGAGAACAGGCCGATCTCGGCTTGCCGCAGGCGCTCGCGGTCGAACAGAATGGCCCCGATGCCGCGACCCTCGCGGCATGGCGTCAGCGCTTCATTGGCGTCGAATGCGACCATTTCATTGAGTCTAACAACACATGGCATCAGCGTCCTCCTCCTTGTGCCTCCTGCGCCTGTCCGCACTCGGCGATGTCACCCACGTGGTGCCCCTGGTGCGCACCCTGCAGGCTGCGCGTCCGGACACGCCGATCCACTGGATCATCGACAAGGCCGGCCACAAGCTGCTCGACGGCCTGCCCGGCGTCACCTTCCATGCCTACGACAAGAAGAGCGGCATGGCCGGGGTCAAGGAACTGCGCAGGCAGCTGCCGCCGGGGCGCTTCGAAGCGCTGCTGCAGATGCAGGTGGCGTTCCGCGCCAACCTGCTGTCGGCCTTCATTCCCGCAGAGCGTCGCATCGGCTATGACCGCAGCCGCTCCAAGGACCTGCATGGTCTCTTCATCAACGAACGCATCGCCGACCGCCCCGGCATCCATGTGCTCGATGCCATCGGCAGTTTCTGTGAACCCCTTGGCCTGCGCCAGACCGAGGTCAGCTGGGACCTGGCCGTGCCGCAGTCCGCATATGAGTGGGCCGCCGCGCAGTGGCAGGACGATGGCCGCCCGGTGCTGATGATCTCGCCCTGTTCCAGCCACGTGCGCCGCAACTGGTATGCAGACCGCTACGCCGCCGTGGCCAACCACGCCGCACAGCGCGGTTGGCAGGTGGTGCTGTGCGGAGGCCGCAGCGAACTGGAGCGCAGCATGGCCGATGCCATCCAGGCACAGCTGCACACACCGGCGCTGGACCTGGTCGGCAAGGACACGCTCAAGCAGTTGCCCGCCCTGCTCGCCCGCGCCAACCTGGTGATGACCCCGGACTCGGGCCCGATGCACATCGCCAACGCGATGGGCGCCAAGGTATTGGGCCTGCATGCGGCCAGCAACCCGAACCGCAGCGGCCCGTACTCGGACCGCCGCTACTGCGTGGACCGCTACGACGACGCTGCGCGCAAGTACCTGGCCAAGCAGGCCGCCGATCTGAAGTGGGGCACCAAGATCGAGTTCGATGATGTGATGGAACTGATCACCGTCGAAGACGGTATCGCTGCGTTCGAACGCTACGTCGCCGACCACCTGGGGTGAGCGGCAGGCTGCCCGGGATTACGCGCGCTGCGCGTAATCCTGGTACGACTTCTCTTCCACGTACGCCGAACCCAGCGCCAGGTTGATCGCCTTCTTGATGCGCGCGCGTTCGTCGTTGCGCAGGTAGACGCTGCGCGCCAGGTCGATGAACCCCTGGTCGAACGTCTGCGCCTTCTCTTTCAGGCGGATGTCGTCCTCGATGTCCCACAGCTGCTCGTTGACCGCCTTCAGCTCGGCACGCAGCTTGGCGACGTCCTTCACCGCCGCCGGGTGTGCCATCCAGGTCTGCTCCAGCGCCGACAGCTCCTTGCGAACGTTCGCCAGCTTGCCCTCGTCGCTGATGCGCTCGGACTTGATCTGCAGGATCGAGATCTTGTCCAGCAGCTCGCCGAAAGAAACGGGGACGAGGATTTCAGCGGTCATCGGGAAAGCTCCAGCAGGTGATGCAGGCAGTTTAACCCGCAGCTCGCGGTGGAGTGGGTAGATCCACGCCATGCGTGGATGGTTCAGCTCGGCAGGACAGCATCCACGCATGGCGTGGATCTACTGATGCACCTGCCCCGACAGGGGCGGGGAGAGGCCGGCAAAGGGAGGGGCCCACAGGTTGCGCAGCAACCTGTGGGGCGACGCGCAGAGCGTGGCGCGTCCCGCGCCAGATAAAGAAAAAGGGCTGCCTTTCGGCAGGCCTCTTCTGTTCCTGCAAAGACAAGGAAGGCATCAATGCCATCCACCACGCACGGAACCATCTGGAGCAACAAGCCCCTCTGTTGAGGGGCTGCCCCGACAGGGGCGGGGAGAGGCCGGCAAAGGGAGGGGCCCACAGGTTGCGCAGCAACGTGTGGGGCGACGCGCAGAGCGTGGCGCGTCCCGCGCCAGATAAAGAAAAAGGGCTGCCTTTCGGCAGGCCTCTTCTGTTCCTGCAAAGACAAGGAGGGCATCAATGCCATCCACCACGCACGGAACCATCTGGAGCAACAAGCCCCTCTGTTGAGGGGCTGCCCCGACAGGGGCGGGGAGAGGCCGGCAAAGGGAGGGGCCCACAGGTTGCGCAGCAACGTGTGGGGCGACGCGCAGAGCGTGGCGCGTCCCGCGCCAGATAAAGAAAAAGGGCTGCCGAAAGGCAGCCCTTTTTCTTTATCTGGCGGAGAGGGGGGGATTCGAACCCCCGAGGCGCTATAAACGCCTGCCTGATTTCGAGTCAGGTACATTCAACCACTCTGCCACCTCTCCGGGTGGTCCCCGGCGGACCGGGGACGCGCATCATACGAGGAAGTGAGGCCGACGACAAGTCATTCCGGCCAACGAAGTGAAAATTTCCTGAGCGCATGCCTTGCCGGATGCGTGCAGCCACCCGATGATGCCTGTCTCCCCAGCAACACCCCGCCCCAGCCCCATGATCGAATTCGGACACCTCACCCATCCCGGCATGCGCCGCGAGCTCAACGAGGACACCTACTACGGTGACAGCGAGCTGGCCCTGTGGCTGGTGGCCGATGGCATGGGCGGGCACGCCTGCGGTGAAGTGGCCAGCGCACTGGCGCGCGAGACCATCGTGCGCGAGATCCGCCGCGGCGCAGCACTGGCGCAGGCCATCCGCACCGCCGACGAAGAGATCATCCGTGCCTCGCGCCGTCGCAACGACACACTGCCGATGGGCACCACCGTGGTCGCTGCGCGCGTACAGGGCAACCGCTATGAAGTGGCCTGGGTCGGCGACAGCCGCGCCTACCTGTGGCGCGACGGGCAACTGGCCCAGCTCAGCCAGGACCACAGCGTGGTGCAGGAACTGGTCGCGCAGGGCAACCTGACCGCCGAACAGGCGCGCGCGCATCCGCATCGCAACGTGGTCACCCAGGCGCTGGGCGTGACCGATCCGGCGCATCTGAACGTGGCCACCACCAGTGGTGAGCTGCGCCCGGGCATGCAGCTGCTGCTGTGCAGTGACGGCCTCACCGAGGAAGTGGACGACCGTGGCATCGCCCGCACCCTCGCCTTCGAGGATGCCAGCGCACAGGAATGCGTGGATACGCTGGTCGCGGCCGCGCTCGATGGCGGCGGCCGCGACAACATCAGCGTGATCCTGGTGCGCTGCCACTAACCGGTAGATCCACGCCATGCGTGGATGCGGCGCTGCCGGCCAGCGGCCGGCACTACCCCATCCCAGGCATTACGCGCTGGCGGGCTCTTCCACCTTCGGGCCATCCCACAGCGCGTGGCCAGCCTTCTTGCGCAGCCGCTCCAGTCGCGCGGCATGCGCTTCCAGCTCCGACGGCGTGGCCACCACGCGCGGGCGCGGCAGCAGCTTGCTGGTGTCGAAGGCCTGCAGCGCCGCACCGGCAGCACCGCCATCGTCATCGCCCAGGCCGAAGCCGATTTCCTCCTGGCCCGAGGTCAGCGCGATGTAGACGTCGCCCAGGATCTGCGCATCGAGCAGGCCGCCGTGCAGTGCACGGTGCGAGTTGTCCACGCCCAGCCGCTTGCACAGCGCATCCAGCGAATTGCGCTGGCCCGGGAAGCGCTCGCGCGCCATCACCAGGGTATCGATCACGGTGCAGCGGTCGGTGATCTTCCCGTACTGCGGCCCCAGCAGGGACAGCTCGTTGTCGAGGAAGCCGAGGTCGAACGCCGCGTTATGGATGATCAGTTCGGCGCCATCGATGAAGGCCAGGAACTCATCGGCGATCTGCGCGAAGTCCGGCTTGTCATCGAGGAACTCCAGAGTCAGGCCGGTGACTTCCTGCGCGCCCTGTTCGAACTCACAGTCCGGCTTGATGTACTGGTGGTAGTTGTTGCCGGTCGGGCGGCGCTTGAACAGCTCCACGCAGCCGATTTCGACGATGCGGTTGCCCTTCTTCCACTCCAGGCCGGTGGTTTCGGTATCGAGGATGATCTGACGCATGGGCTCAGTTTACCGGGCTGGCGTCGCGGATCTGGATCGCCGCGTTGCGGGCCAGGGTGTCCACCCGCTCATTGTCCGGATCGCCGGAGTGGCCTTTCACCCAGCGCCAGTCGATCTGGTGCCGCAGCGTGGCCGCCTGCAGGCGCTCCCACAGCTCGCGGTTCTTCACCGGATCGCCACCGGCGGTCTTCCAGTTCTTGCGGATCCAGCCCGGCATCCACTGGGTCAGGCCCTGCCGCACATACTGCGAATCGGTATAGAGCACGATGTTGCACGGCTCGGTCAGCGACTCCAGCCCGGAAATGGCCGCCATCAGCTCCATCCGGTTGTTGGTGGTGTGCGCTTCGCCACCGCTCAGTTCGCGCTCGTGGCCCTTGTAGCGCAGCAGCGCAGCCCAGCCGCCGGGGCCGGGATTGCCAAGGCAGGAACCGTCGGTGTGGATTTCGATGGTTTTCAATACAACTCCAGAATCAGGTAGCTACGGTGCCGTGCCAGCGCACCGGCAGCGGTTTCGGCCCAGGCAGGGCCAGCGTGCGTTTTTCGGCATGGAACAGGCAGGCCGCGCGCAGCGGCGCCCAGCCTGCAGGGCGGCGACTGCCCTCCCCGCGCCAGAGCGGGCCCAGGTAACGCATATCGTCGCACTCCAGCCCATGACGGCCGAGCAGCAGGCGGATCCGCTGAGGCGTGCGCACCACCAGCCCATGCTTGCGCCAACGCGTGCGATACGGGCTGAACGGATTGAGGCTGCTCAGCCACAGGTGGCCGCCCGGCATCAGTACGCGCTCGCACTCGTCGAGCAGCCGGTCGGCATCGGCCGCGGTGACATGCTGCAGCACGATCGCATTGACGCTTTCATTGGCCAGCGGCAACGGCAGCGCACAGCGGGTGTCGCCGGCATAGCCCTGCCCCTGCCGGAACAGGCGCAGACCGCGTCCGCCCAGCTGTGCATCGTCCAGCCAGGCCGCACTTGGTGCGATCCACAGCCAGGGCTGTGCGGGCAGCACCGACAGCTGCGGCAGCAGCAATTGCCGTTCCAGCACGCGCAAGGCCTCCGCCGGTTCACTGTCGAACCACGGGGTCTGGCTCGCTTGACGGGTGCTCTGCAGCGCGGGCATGGTCCAATTCTATGCGACTGACTGCCCTGCCCGCATTTGCGGATAACTACATCTGGACGCTGATCGACGACGAGGGTGCTGCCGTGGTCGTCGACCCCGGCGATGCCGTGCCGGTGCTCGCGCTGGCCGATCAGGGCCTGCGCGTGGACACGATCCTGCTTACCCATCACCACGACGATCACATCGGTGGCGTGCCGGCATTGCAGGCACGCTTCCCCGGCGTGCGGGTTGTCGCGCCGGTCGAAGAACGCATTCCCACGGCAACCGAGCGGGTCGGCGAAGGTGAACGCGTTCAGGCAATGGGCCGGACGTTCCACGTACTATCCGTGCCCGGGCATACCCGCAGCCACATCGCGTTTCACACTGCTGAACATCTTTTCAGCGGAGATTCGTTGTTCAGCCTGGGCTGTGGACGCCTGTTCGAAGGTACGCCGTCCCAGCTGCTGGCATCGATGCGCAAGCTGGGTGCCCTGCCCGCGCAACTGCTGCTTTGTTGCGCTCATGAGTACACCGTGTCAAATGCCGTCTTCGCGCGGCATGTCGACCCCGCCAACGCTGCCTTGTGGCAGCGCCAAGAGGAGGCTTTGGCCATGCGCCGCGATGACCGTTCCACCCTGCCGGTAACCCTGGCCAGCGAATTCGACTGCAATCCCTTCCTGCGTGTGCACGCTGCACCGATCCGTGCGTCGGTGTCGGCACACCTGGGCCGTGACGTCGTGGACGACGTCGACGTGATGGCCGGTCTCCGGCACTGGAAAGACGGCTTCCGCGCATGATGCGCCGAAGTCTGCCGCTGGCCCTGGGCCTTGCCCTGGGGTTGGCCGGAACCGCAGGCGCGCAGTCGCTGGGCGCCGGCATCAGCCAGAACCTGACCGCTGCTGCGGCCCTGCCGCTGGACGCTTCAGCGCTGCCCGCCGCTTCGGTGCGCAACGGCCAGGAGATCTTCACCAGCTTCCGCGACGGCCTGGCCGAGCCCAGCTGCGATGCCGAGGCCACCAGCCCGCGCTGGCAGAAGCAGTTCGCCCACGCCCCCTCGCGCCTGGCCAACCAGGATGACGATGCGCTGGTGCTGTTCGGCTATGTGGTCGAAGAGCTGCGCAAGGCCAACCTGCCCACCGAATTCGCACTGATTCCGTTCGTGGAAAGCGGCTATCGGCCCAATGCCCGCAACGGCAGCGGCCCGACCGGCCTGTGGCAGTTCATCGCCACCACCGCACGCAACCACCGCGTGCCGATGGCCAACGGCTACGACGGCCGCCTGTCAGCGGTTGATTCCACCCAGGCGGCGGTGCGCTACCTGAAGACCCTGCACGGCATGTTCGGCGGCGACTGGCGCCTGGCCACCATGGCCTACAACGCCGGCGAGTACCGTGTGCTGCAGTCCATGCGCAAGGCCGGCATGAACGCGCAGAACGCCAAGCCTTCGGCATTGCCCGGCCTGTCGCCGGTCACCCATGCCTACGTCGAGAAGCTGCACGCCCTGGCCTGCGTGCTGGAAGACGTGGAAGACCAGCCGGGCGTGATGGCCTCGCTGGACCGCACCGTGCCGGTACTGAAGGACCACACCCTGCCCGCGGGCACCAGCGTCCAGCAGTGGGCCGCACAGCGCGCCCTGGACCCGGCGAAGATCGCCCGCCTGAACCCGGCGCTGGCCTCGGGTGGCCGCGCCTCCGGCACCACCCGCGTGCTGGCCCCTGTCTCGGCTGCCAATGCGACGGTGGCGGACACCGCATCTGCCCTGGTCGCCAGCGCTGTGCCAGTCGCCACCGCGGCACCGACGCCACAGGTGGCCAAGACCGTCGCCGCGATCGCTGATCGCCCGCGCAGCCGCCGCCACACCGTGCGTGATGGCGAGTCGGCCTGGACCATCGCCCGCCGCTACGGCATGCCGGTAAAGGCGCTGCTATCGCTGAACGGCCTGAGTGGCAGCAGCGTGCTGAAGCCGGGCGCGGTACTGCGCGTCGAAGACTGACGCGCCAGCCAAGCCCCCCCCTGTAGAGCCGAGCCCACGCTCGGCTTTTTCTTGCGCGGTGCGGCTGCTTCGACATGCTTCTCGTAGAGTCGAGCTTGCTCGACTGCTTCCACATGTGCAGTCGAGCAAGCTCGACTCTACGCACCCACACCAACAAAAAAAGGCCCGGCAATGCCGGGCCTTTCTCGTTCCTGCAAACCGATGAGGCTTACAGGTTCGCTTCGGTGGTCTGGACCACGAACTTCTTGCGCATCGCGTCGATGTAGGCCTTGGCCGCGGCCATGCCGTCGATCTGGCTCAGCTGGTCCTTCAGCTGCTTCTGCTGCTCAGCGGTCACTTCCTTGATGTCGCCCGGGTTGACCTTGTTCACCGCAAACAGCAGCGCGTGGCCGTTGACGTCGACCTTGCCGTAGCTCGGCTTGCCCTCGGCCGGCACCGGCGCGCTGAAGATCGCGCGGTTGATTTCCGGGGTCGGCACCGGCTGGCTGCGCGGCAGGCCCGGCATCGGGCTCAGCTGCAGCTTCTCGCTGGCGGCCAGCGACTGCAGGGTGGCGCCCGCCTTCAGCTTGGCCAGCACGGCGTCGGCCGCCTTGTCGCTGGCCTGGCGCTGGCGGTCGGCGCGGATCGCGGCGATTACCTGCTCGCGGGCCTTGTCCAGCGGCATCGCTTGTTCCGGGGTGTGTGCAGCCACGCGGATGACCACGCTGTGGTTGGTGGCGCCACCCAGAGCGATCGGGTCGCTGGAGGTGCCGTCCTGCACCAGCACGTCGGAGAACGCGGCACGCAGCACGGCCGGATCGGTGGCAATACCGCTGGCGGTGGCACGGGTGATCGGGCCCAGAGTCTGCAGCGGCAGGTTCACTTCCTTGGCGGCAGCGGCCAGGTCGCTCGGACTCTTGTTGATGGCATCGACCAGACGGCCGGCCAGCTCGTTGAAGCCACGCTCGCCGTCGGCCTTCAGCTGCTCGGCGGCCAGCGTGTCACGCACTTCCTCGAACGACTTGCCTTCGCCGCCACGCACCGCGGCAACCTTGATGATGTGGTAGCCGAAGTCAGTCTTCACCGGTCCGATCACGTCACCCGCCTTGGCGGCGAACAGGGCGTCTTCGAACGGCTTGACCATCGCGCCACGCTCGACCCAGCCCAGATCACCACCCTGGTTCTTCGAACCCGGGTCTTCCGAGTTGGCCTTGGCCAGCGCCGCGAAGTCGGCACCCGCCGCCTTGGCTTCGGCAGCGATCTTGTTCGCCCTGGCTTCGGCGCCGTCACCGGTGATCAGGATATGGGCAGCCTGGCGCTGTTCCGGCGAGGTGAACTTCGCCTTCTCGTCTTCATAGCGCTTGCGCAGGGTCGCTTCGTCAGCCGCGGTCGGTGCCGGCAGGTTGGCGCCGTTGATCTCGACGTATTCCAGCGACACGCTCTCGGCCTGACGGAAATCCTTGCCGTGGCTGTCGTACCACTGCTTGATCTGGGCGTCGGTGACCGGCGCGGTATCGGCCGGCACTTCCGGCAGCGCGGCCAGCTCGACGTCACGGGTTTCGCCCAGCAGCTTCAGCAGGCGCTCGGTCTCGGCCTGGGTGACGAAGCCGGAGTTCTGCAGGCCCGACGGGATCACCGACTGCTGCAGGCTCTCGCGCACCAGCTCCTGGAACTGGGTCGGGGTGCGCGGCGGATTACCGCCGGCCAGGGCCAGGCGGTAGTTGTTCTCGTTGAACTTGCCATTCGCATCGAGGAAGGCCGGGATGGTAGCGATGTACTCACGCACCGCGCCATCGCCGACCACGACGCCGGCCTGCTCGCCGACCAGGCGCACGACCTGCTCGTCGATCAGCTGGTCGAGCACGGCCAGCTTGTTTTCAGTGCTTTCGAACGCGCGCGGGTCGAAGTTCTCACCCTGCTGCTGGCGCTCACGCATACGCTCCTGCTCGAAACGCGTGCGGAAATCCTGCGAGCTGATTTCGTGGTGCTGCCACAGCATGCGCACCGGCCACCACGACGGCGCCGAACGCCACCAGGTCGGCGGCGCGGAAACCTTGGCCACGTTCTGTGCACCAACGCCACCGAGGTAGCTGTTGTCGATCACGAACAGGAACGGAATCATCAGCAGCCCCAGGATCACGGTGACGATCCAGCCTGAGGTCTTGTCGCGGAGTTTCTGCAGCATGGTGAGAATCACAAGGCCTGATTGGCGAGCCCGGCAGTGTAACCCGCTTCGTCGCAGGGACCAAAAGCAGCACCGGCGCGGCCTGCGCCGATCTTCGCGGACCTGCGCCGTCAGCACCTCGGCAGGCCTGCGGTACGGCCCAAAGAAAAAGCCCCCGGCTCGCGCCGAGGGCTTTTAAAGTTGGCGGAGCGGACGGGACTCGAACCCGCGACCTCCGGCGTGACAGGCCAGCATTCTAACCAGCTGAACTACCGCTCCGCGCTGAAACTTTGCAGGCGCCCAGTATATCCGAAGACTCCCTGGAAACCCAGCCCGATGAACACTTTTTTCAAAGTTTTTTCACAGGGACTTAAGAATTCTGCAATGGCGGAGCGGACGGGACTCGAACCCGCGACCTCCGGCGTGACAGGCCAGCATTCTAACCAGCTGAACTACCGCTCCGTTCTTGCAAAAACCTTTTCGCCTTCCTTCCGAACCTGTCGGTGAGAAGACAAGGCCCCCAGCTTTAGGCCGGGGGCCTCGATGTAGTGGCGGAGCGGACGGGACTCGAACCCGCGACCTCCGGCGTGACAGGCCAGCATTCTAACCAGCTGAACTACCGCTCCGCATTGTTGCTATTTTTGTTTTTCCACCGGCCTGGACCGGGGAGAAAACAAAGCCTCCAGCTTTTGGCCGGAGGCCTCGTTGAATGGCGGAGCGGACGGGACTCGAACCCGCGACCTCCGGCGTGACAGGCCAGCATTCTAACCAGCTGAACTACCGCTCCACACTCAAACTTTTACCGCGGTGCTGTGGTGGGTGCTGAGGGTTTCGAACCCCCGACCCTCTCCGTGTAAAGGAGACGCTCTACCGCTGAGCTAAGCACCCCAGCGAGCCGCTTAGTTTACAGCATCCTTCAGGGCCTTACCAGCCTTGAACGACGGATTCTTCGAAGCAGCGATCTTGATGGTGTCGCCGGTCTTCGGGTTGCGGCCGGTGCGGGCAGCACGGTCGCGGACCTGGAAGGTACCGAAGCCAACCAGGGTGACCGCATCGCCGTCCTTCAGCGCCTTGGTGACGGCAGCAACGACGGCATCGACAGCGCGGCTGGACTCGGCCTTGGTCAGGTCTGCAGCTTCAGCAACGGCATCGATCAATTCGGTCTTGTTCATTCTCTACAACTCCTTTGGCGGTGGGTTCCGCTTATTCGACAGGGAAGCAACCGCACGCCTTCTGCATGCGGCCGCCATGTGGAAACGGTTCGCCGATTCAGTCATCGCCGACAGCGATCACTCATTCGCGAGTGCTGCTTTTATACCAGCGGCCCTACCCCCACGCAAGGTGAAAAGCCAGCAACGACGCGGGTTTCGGGCCATTGGACAGCGCGCGTCAATGCTTGACGCGCGCGCTTCCACTCGGTTTGGCCTTGCTGCGCACCGTGACACGTTGCGCACTCTTGCGCGCCTTCTTCGGTGCCAGCGGACGCTCCAGCGCCAGGTCCAGGACTTCTTCGATGTACTTCACCGGCACGATCTTCAGATCGCGGGTGACGTTGGCCGGAATGTCGGCCAGATCCTTGCGGTTCTCTTCCGGGATGATGACCGTGCGGATGCCGCCGCGCAGTGCGGCCAGCAGCTTCTCCTTCAAGCCACCGATGGCAGTGACACGACCACGCAGGGTGATTTCGCCGGTCATGGCCACATCGGCACGCACCGGCACCTTGGTCAGCATCGACACCAGCGAGGTGACCATCGCCGCACCGGCACTCGGGCCATCCTTCGGCGTGGCGCCATCGGGCACGTGCAGGTGCACGTCGTGCTTCTGCAGGAAGTCGCTGTCGATGCCGAAGCCGACCGCGCGCGAACGCACCACCGACAGCGCCGCCGAGGCCGATTCCTTCATCACGTTGCCAAGCTGGCCGGTCAGGATCAGCTGGCCCTTGCCCGGCACCAGCGTCGATTCGATCTGCAGCAGATCGCCACCGACTTCGGTCCAGGCCAGGCCGGTGACCAGGCCGATCTCGTTCTCTTCCTCGGCACGGCCGAAGTCGAAACGACGCACGCCCAGGTACTTGTCGAGGTTCTTGCTGGACACGCTCACCAGCGCCTTCTTCTTCGCGCCCTTCTTCGCCTTCGCCGCCGGCTGCGGACCGGCCAGCGCGATCTCCTTCACCACCTTGCGGCAGATCTTGGCGATCTCGCGTTCCAGGTTGCGCACGCCCGATTCGCGCGTGTAGTAGCGCACGATGTCCTGGATCGCATCACTGCCGATCTCCAGCTCTTCCGCCTGCAGGCCGTTGGCCTTGATCTGCTTCGGCACCAGGTAGCGGGTGGCGATGTTGAGCTTCTCATCCTCGGTGTAACCAGGGATGCGGATCACTTCCATGCGGTCCAGCAGCGGGCCCGGAATGTTGAGCGAGTTCGAGGTGGCCACGAACATCACTTCGGACAGGTCCAGGTCCACTTCCAGGTAGTGGTCGTTGAACGCGTTGTTCTGCTCCGGATCGAGCACTTCCAGCAGCGCCGAAGACGGATCGCCACGGAAGTCCATCGACATCTTGTCGATCTCGTCGAGCACGAACAGCGGATTCTTGCTGCCGACCTTGTTGAGGTTCTGCACGATGCGGCCCGGCATCGAACCGACGTAGGTACGGCGATGGCCACGGATCTCGGCCTCGTCACGCACGCCGCCCAGCGACATGCGCACGAACTTGCGGTTGGTGGCCTTGGCGATGGACTGGCCCAGCGAGGTCTTGCCCACGCCCGGCGGTCCGACCAGGCACAGGATCGGGCCCTTCATCTGCTTCACGCGCGACTGCACCGCCAGGTATTCAAGGATGCGCTCCTTGACCTTCTCCAGGCCGTAGTGGTCGGCGTCGAGGGTGTCCTGTGCGGCCTTCAGGTCCTTGCGCACCTTGCTGCGCTTCTTCCACGGCACGCCCAGCAGCCACTCAAGGTAGTTGCGCACGACCGCCGCTTCGGCCGACATCGGCGACATCTGCTTGAGCTTGTTCAGTTCGTTGCGCGCCTTGGCTTCAACGGCCTTCGGCATGCCGGCTTCGGCGATCTTGCGGGCCAGCTCTTCCAGCTCGCCCGGCGCATCGTCCAGGTCACCCAGTTCCTTCTGGATGGCCTTCATCTGTTCGTTGAGGTAGTACTCGCGCTGGCTCTTCTCCATCTGCGACTTGACGCGGCCGCGGATGCGCTTTTCCATCTGCTGCACGTCGATCTCGCCGTCGACGAGGCCGACCAGCATCTCCAGGCGGTCGCCCACGGCCAGGGTTTCCAGCAGGCGCTGCTTGTCGGCCAGGCGCACGCTGATGTGCGCGGCGATGGTGTCGGCCAGGCGCGCCGGCTCATCGATGCCCGACAACGTCTGCAACAGCTCCGGCGGCAGCTTGCGGTTGGTCTTGACGTACTGCTCGAACAGCGACATCAGCGAGCGGGCGATGGCCTCGACCTCGCGCGCTTCGCGCTCGTCAGTGGCGTCGATCTCCACCGCCTGACCATGCAGCGAGCCGTTGCGCTCGTCGACGTGGGTGACCTGCACGCGCGACAGGCCTTCGACCAGCACCTTGATGGTGCCGTCGGGCAGCTTCAGCAGCTGCAGCACCTGCGCCAGCGTACCGACCTGGTAGAGGTCGGCCGCATGCGGGTCATCGGTCTCGGCCGACTTCTGCGCCAGCAGCAGGATGCGCTTGTCCGATTCCATTGCCTGTTCGAGCGCGTGCATGGACTTGTCACGGCCGACGAACAGCGGGATGACCATGTGCGGGAACACCACTACGTCGCGCAGCGGCAGGACCGGCAGGTCGAGGGTTTCACTTGGGGAACGGGCCATGGGGGCTCCAGGGAAGGGGAAAACCGCCTCCGGGAGGGCATCTTCCGGAGACAAAAAAAGCCGATGGCCCCGTTATGGGGCCATCGGCTTTCAGATGCAAGGCATTCCTTGAAAATCCTTTCCAATCAACAACCTGGAAGGATCACTCGGCGCCTGCGGCCTTCTGTTCAGGGGCCGCCGGGGTCTGGTAGATCAGGTACGGCTCGGACTTGTGCTCGATCACCGACTCGTCCACCACCACCTTGCTGACGTTTTCCTGCGACGGCAGGTCGTACATGGTGTCCAGCAGGACCGATTCGACGATGGTGCGCAGGCCACGGGCGCCGGTCTTGCGCTTGAGCGCCTTCCTGGCGATGGCCGACAGCGCGTCCGGACGGAACTCCAGCTCGACGTTCTCCATCTCGAACAGCTTCTTGAACTGCTTGGTGATGGCGTTCTTCGGCTCGGTCAGGATCCTGATCAGGGCCGGCTCGTCCAGCTCCTCCAGGGTCGCCACCACCGGCAGGCGGCCGACGAACTCGGGAATCAGACCGAACTTGATCAGGTCTTCCGGCTCGACTTCGGCCAGCACCTTGCCCACTTCCTGCTTGCGCTCGCTGCTCTTCACCTTGGCGCCGAAGCCGATGCTGCCGACGTCGGTGGAACGGGCCTGGATCACCTTGTCCAGCCCGGCGAACGCGCCGCCGCAGATGAACAGGATGTTCTTGGTGTCCACCTGCAGGAATTCCTGCTGCGGGTGCTTGCGGCCGCCCTGCGGCGGAACGCTGGCCACGGTGCCTTCGATCAGCTTCAGCAGGGCCTGCTGCACGCCTTCGCCGGACACATCGCGGGTGATCGACGGGTTCTCGCTCTTGCGCGAGATCTTGTCGATTTCATCGATGTAGACGATGCCCTGCTGTGCCTTCTCGACGTCGTAGTCGCACTTCTGCAGCAGCTTCTGGATGATGTTCTCCACGTCCTCGCCCACGTAACCGGCTTCGGTCAGCGTGGTGGCGTCGGCCATGGTGAACGGCACGTTGAGCAGGCGGGCCAGGGTCTCGGCCAGCAGCGTCTTGCCCGAACCGGTCGGGCCGACCAGCAGGATGTTCGACTTCGCCAGTTCGACGTCGTCGTTCTTCTGCCGGCTCTCGATGCGCTTGTAGTGGTTGTACACGGCCACGGCCAGGGTGCGCTTGGCGCGGTTCTGTCCGATCACGTACTGGTCGAGGACCTCGAGGATCTCGCGCGGCTTGGGCAGCGAACTGCGCGCCGACTGCGCCTTTTCCTCAAGTTCCTCACGGATGATGTCGTTGCACAGCTCCACGCATTCATCGCAGATGAACACGCTCGGACCCGCAATCAGCTTGCGCACTTCATGCTGGCTCTTGCCGCAGAAAGAGCAGTAGAGGATCTTGCCGGTGTCCGTGGAACGACCTTGGCGGTCTTCGCTCATGCTTCGCTTACCCAGTTACCCCACCCGCTGAACGGGGGTTCGATTCGAGAATAGCACAGGGCCGAGGGGACACCAGTCCCGCCCGACCCTGCAG
Organism: Stenotrophomonas maltophilia; assembly: GCF_002138415.1. NCBI lineage: Bacteria > Pseudomonadati > Pseudomonadota > Gammaproteobacteria > Lysobacterales > Lysobacteraceae > Stenotrophomonas > Stenotrophomonas maltophilia. The sequence goes on along the minus strand of NZ_CP015612.1, from coordinate 943,665 downwards.
GAACGGGGCCTCCATGGCCCCGTGAAGGCCGGTCAGCCGGCCTGGATCGACTCATCCGGACGACGCTCCAGGACCTGGTCGACCAGACCGTAGGCCTGCGCCTCGAAGGCACTCTTGAAGTTGTCGCGCTCGGTGTCGCGGGCGATCGTCTCCAGCGACTGGCCGGTGTGCTTGGCCAGCACCTCGTTCAGGCGCGAACGCAGGGTCAGGATCTCACGCGCGTGGATGTCGATGTCGGTGGCCTGGCCCTGGTAGCCACCCAGCGGCTGGTGGATCATCACGCGCGAGTTCGGCAGCGCATAGCGCTTGCCGGCTTCGCCCGCGGCCAGCAGCAGGGCGCCCATCGAGGCGGCCTGGCCGATGCAGGTGGTGCTCACATTCGGCTTGATGTACTGCATGGTGTCGTAGATCGCCATGCCGGCGGTGACCACGCCACCCGGCGAGTTGATGTAGATGTTGATGTCCTTTTCCGGGTTTTCCGATTCCAGGAACAGCAACTGCGCCACCACCACGTTGGCCATGTGATCGTCGATCGGGCCCACGAGGAAGATCAGGCGCTCCTTCAACAGGCGCGAATAGATGTCGTAGGCACGCTCGCCGCGGCTGGTCTGCTCGACCACCATCGGAACCAGGTTCAGGGCTTTGGTTCGGTTGTCCATTACGTGAGGTACCTATCTTGGGGGGGCAACAACCCCGCGCCGGCAAAGGCGCGGGGCATCCGGTGATCCGCCCGGGCTTACTGGCGGATCGCGTCCTGGAACGACAGCTTCTCTTCGGTGTGCTGGGCACGCTCGGCGATCCAGTCGATCACCTGCTCTTCCATCACACGGTTCTGCAGGCCAGACATCAGCTGGGGGTCGTTGCGGTACATCTCAATGACCTGTTCCGGCTCTTCGTAGGTCGAAGCGATCAGACGCATCGTTTCGTTCAGGCGCTTGGCTTCCAGGCGCAGGTCGTTGATGCGGGCCACTTCACCGACCAGCAGGCCGACCAGCACGCGCTTGGCGGCGGCGTCCTTGAAGCCTTCATGGGCATCGGCCGGGATCTCGCCGACGTTCTGGCCGTTGCGGCGGATCTGCTCGACCTGCTGGGCCAGCATGGCGCGGGCTTCGTTCTCGACCAGGCGCGGCGGCATTTCCACCGACGAATAGGCGGCGATCAGCTGCTCGCCCACTTCGCGGCGCAGGCGGTTCATCAGGGCGCCCTTCAGCTCGCGCTCCAGGTTGGCGCGGATGTCGCTGCGGAACTGCTCGACGTCGCCACCCTTCACGCCGAAGCTCTTGATGAAGGCTTCGTCGACCGCCGGCACGACCGGCTCGGACACTTCGGCGACCTTGACGGTGACCTGCACGGTCTTGCCGGCCAGCACCGGCACGCGCCAGTCAGCCGGGAACTCGACGTCCAGGGTCTTTTCGTCGCCCTTGGCCAGGCCGACCAGGCCCTTCTCGATGGTTTCGAACATCATGCCCTGGCCGAGCACGATCGAACCCTTCTCGGTGCCTTCGGCCGGCAGGCGCTCTTCGCCGGCCTGCGACCAGGTTTCCACCGCGACCAGGTCACCGTCCTGTGCGCCGCGGCTGACCGGGGCCCAGGTACGACGCTGGTTCTGCAGGTTCTCGATCATCTGGTCGATGTCGGCGTCGGTGATCTCGGCGCTGTGGCGCACGACGGTCAGCTTGCTGACGTCGATATCGCCGAAGTCCGGCACCACTTCCACGGTGGCCACGAAGGAGAACTCACCCTCGTCGCCCTTGTCGATGCGCGGGCTGCCGACGATGCGCAGGTCGTGCTCGCGCACGGCGGCATCGAAGGTTTCGCGCAGCAGGCCGTCCAGCGCCTCACCACGGACCTGCGCGCCGAAGCGCTGCTCGATCACCTTGGCCGGCACCTTGCCCGGACGGAAACCCTTGATGCGGGTGGTACGGGCGATTTCGCCCAGGCGGCCGACGATGTGGCTCTGCAGACGCTCTTCCGGCAGCGAGAAGCTCAGGCGGCGTTCCAGGTTGCCGGTGGATTCGATCGAAGCTTGCATGTTGACTCCTGCCACCGGTGGCGCACGCCCCCGGCTCGATGATTGGGATGAAACGGTTGTAAGGACACGACGTCTGGGACGCGCCTGCTTGCCGCAGCCCTTTAGTTTCGCCCAATTCGGCCTGCACTGCCAGCGCGTGCCGGTCAAGTGGGCGCAGATGGCCCGATCAGGGCGGGGACAGGCCGGCACTGGTGCGAAAGGGGGGACTCGAACCCCCACGCCTTGCGGCACTGGAACCTAAATCCAGGGCGTCTACCAATTCCGCCACTTTCGCGTGGCCGGCTCAGGCGCTCATTGTCGCAGGCGATGGCGGGAAGCGGAAGGCCTGCACAAAACTGAACATGGAAATTCGCGTGCAGCCCGCGCCTCCTGACCGCCCCGGCGAGCGCCTGCTCATCCGGGGCGGCGGCGTTCAGTGCTGCGACCCGGCCTTGGCCGGCGCCGTATCGGCACCCTGCTCGGCCGCAGCATCCACCTTGCGGATCTCCACGCCCCCGTCATCGGTGCGCCGCAGGGCCACCGACTCCGGCGTGGCCTTGCGCACATCCACCGAACCATCCGCAGTGCGCTGCACGTCCACCGCGTCGGGCAGGACCTCCCCTTCCGCAGGCTGAGCCGGCTGCATCTGCATGGCCTCACCGATCGGGCGCGCCGGAGTGCTGTCCGTGCCAGCATCGCGTTCGACGGTCTGCGCCGGATCATTGGCCGGCGTGCAGGCAGCCAGCGCCATCAACGCAAAGGGAACCCACAGCGTGCGGTGCAATCGATTGATATCAGCCATCAACATCTTCCTTCGTGCATGCGCCATCGGCGCGGAAGATCCATTGGGTGCGATACAGGACGCAATGCGGTGAGAAGCAGCGCACAGCATTGAAAACACTGATGACGCGTATGCCCCTGATTTCAGCATCGCTTCAGTAGATCCACGCCATGCGTGGATGACGTGCGGCCGGGCGTGCAGACATCCGCACGCTCAACCCGGCGTACAGGCAAGAAAAAAGCCACCTGGATGACCAAGTGGCTTTCGTCTGGTGGGCTGTCAAGGATTCGAACCTTGGACCTATTGATTAAGAGTCAACTGCTCTACCAACTGAGCTAACAGCCCGAAATCGGGGCGCGAATTATGACCCGATCCGCTCGGAGGGTGCAAGCACTTTTTTCAACGTCGTTGAAACCAGTACTGCGATCCCGCTGCCACTGCAGAGACCCACGCCAGGCGAGATTTCTGCAGGGCGTGATCCATTGAAACCAAATGGGTCACACTTATAAGAAAAAAGCCACCTGGCGTACCAGGTGGCTTCTGTCTTGGTGGGCCGTCAAGGATTCGAACCTTGGACCTATTGATTAAGAGTCAACTGCTCTACCAACTGAGCTAACGGCCCGTGAAACTCAGACGCACATTGTAGCGTGCTTTCTGTTTATTGCAATACCGTTTCGGCTGCGCCGATGCGGTTGAATCAGTGGGGTGGCTGAGGGGATTCGAACCCCCGACCACCGGAATCACAATCCGGTACTCTAACCAACTGAGCTACAGCCACCACTGAAACTTTCGCTCCACCGCCAAGACCACCGGCACTGGAACTTCAAACCTTTGCCTGGGGGACTGTCACCGAAGTTCCGGTCCGCCGAAGCGAGTCCGATATTCTGGTGGAGTCTTTACCCTTTTGCAAGCACTTCTTCACATCCGCCGATGCGATCCCGGTGCTCGCCGATGGCGCGCCCGACAGGAATCGAACCTGTAACCGCCGGCTTAGAAGGCCGGTGCTCTATCCAGTTGAGCTACGGGCGCCCGAACCGGAACGGTGTCCAATCCGACGTGGCGTGGGATTGGTCGGGGTAGAGGGATTCGAACCCCCGACATCCTGCTCCCAAAGCAGGCGCGCTACCAGACTGCGCTATACCCCGGTCTTGCAATCCCCTCGGGTCAGGCCCGGGGAGTCGTTCATTGTGGCCAAGCGCATTGGGAACTGTCAACGCAGGACACGCAGATCCGGCCCCTGCCACAACGCCGAAAGCAGTCATCGGCTATGCTCACGCCCATCGGCCGGATGGCCGTCCCGACCCTCATTCGCACGGAGAACACGCATGCGCAGCGGCAATCCGGCTCTTTCCGAGTCGACCTTCCTCGACCTCGCCAGCGGTTCGGTGGTGACCAGCCCCGACCAGGCAATGACCCTCAACGGCACCGTCAACAAGACCGGCTTCCTGCTGCTGTTGACCGTGCTGACGGCCGCTTTCGCCTGGAACCAGACCATCGATGACTACGGCCAGGTCATGGCCGGAGCCAAGCTGTATGCCATGGGCGGCGCCATCGGCGGCCTGGTGCTGGCGCTGATCACCGTCTTCAAGAAGGAATGGTCGCCGGTCACCGCGCCGATGTACGCGCTGGTGGAAGGCCTGTTCCTCGGCGCCATCTCTGCCGTGTTCAACGCCAAATTCCCGGGCATCGTGTTCCCGGCCGTGCTGCTGACCTTCGGCACCCTGTTCGCGCTGCTGTTCGCGTACCGCAGTGGCCTGATCAAGGCCACCGAGAACTTCAAGCTGGGCGTGATCGCGGCCACTGGCGGCATCGCCCTGCTCTACCTGGCGTCGTTCGTGCTGGGCTTCTTCAACATCAACGTGCCGGTGATCCATGACTCCGGCTGGCTGGGCATCGCCTTCAGCCTGTTCGTGGTGGTCGTGGCCGCGCTGAATCTGGTGCTGGACTTCGACTTCATCGAGACCGGTGTCGCCCAGCGTGCACCGAAGTACATGGAGTGGTATGGCGCATTCGGCCTGATGGTGACCCTGGTCTGGCTGTACGTTGAATTCCTGCGCCTGCTGTCGAAGATCCAGCAGCGCTGAGCGGCAACATGCCATAGACGACAAAGGGCGCCTCTCTCGTGGCGCCCTTTTTCGTTCCTCCCTCAGCGCGCCAGCAGCACCGGCAGCGACGACGCCAGCAACGCGATGCCTGACACGGTCAGCAGGCCCAGCACGACCTGTCGGAAGCGCGCCTCGCTGATACCGATGTAGACCCGCGCGCCCAGCAGGGTCGGCACCAGCATGGCCGGTGCCACGATGGCGAAGTACGGCAACATCTGCCGACTTATCAGGCCGCTGCCGACATAGGTGGCCATGGTCACCGCCAGCATCGCCAGGTTGAAATTCTGGATGACCGCACGCTGCTCGTCCTTGCCGAAGCCTCGCAGGGTGCTCCACAACGTCGGCACCGGCCCGGCAAAGCCGCCGATGCCACTGAGCACGCCACCGGCCATGCCGGCGATCGCATCACCGATACGGCCGCCGACGCGGACCGGAGGCAACGAGCGCGCCATCAGCATCACCGGGCACCACAGCGCCAGGAAGCCGCCCAGCAGCGCCTTGAACCAGTCCATGTCCAGCTGCGGCAGCACCATCACGCCCAGCGGAATGCCGGCCAGCCCGCCCAGTACGAACGGCAGCAGCAGGCGCAGGTTGAATCCGCGACGCACGGTGAACACCGCGACCAGCTGCCCGACCAGCGCACCAAACACCGACAGCGTCGCCGCCAGCCGTGGCTCCAGTCCCCACGCCCAGAACGACATCGCCACCATGCCAAAGGCGAAGCCGGACAGGCCCTGCACGAATCCGGCGACGATCGCGCCCAGCGCGACCAGCAGATACACCGACTCCATCACCACCTCGGTTGCTGTCGCGCGACTACCCTGCCGCGCCCACCTGCGCAGCGTAGTGCGCCGCGAGGTGCTCGACCAGCGCACGCACCTTCGGCGCCAGCGCCCGCGCATGCGGATACAGCGCGAAGTAACGCCGCTGTCCTGCGTGCCAGGCCGGCAGCACACGGATCAGGCGGCCGGCGCGCAGGTCCTCCTGCACGGTCAGCGCAGTGAACAGGCTGATGCCCATGCCGGCCAGCGCGGCGGCGTACAGCGCCGGCGTGGCGTCCACGCGCAGGCGCTGCCCCGCCTCGATGCTCGCGGTGGCACCGCGCGGCCCCTGCAACTGCCAGGGCGCCATTGACGGCGTGGGGCTGAAGCCCAGCAGCGTGTGCTGCGCGAGGTCCGAAGCCTGCCGGGGCAGACCGTGCTGTGCCAGATAGGCCGGCGCAGCGACCAGGATGCGCGGGCAGCTGGCCAGCTCGCGTGCGACCAGCCGGCTGTCCGGCAAGGAAGGCGCGATGCGCAGGGCCAGGTCGAAGCCGCCACCGACGACATCAACCAGTTGGTCATCCGCCGACAGGTCAAGCGCGACCTGCGGGTAGCGCTGCAGGAACGACGGCAGCCAATGCGGCAACTCCTGGCTGGCCACCACCTGCGGCACGCTGATGCGTACGATGCCACTGGGCTGCGCCTGCCCGGCACGCACGCGATCATCTGCTTCCTGCAGGCGATCCAGCAGCGCTGCCGCCTCGCGGTAGTAGTCGCGACCGGCTTCGGTCAGTGACAGCCGGCGGCTGTTGCGATCGAGCAGTCGCACCTGCAGATGCTCTTCCAGCTGCCGCAGCTGCCGTGACATCGCCGAGTGGGTGGTACCCAGGCGCTCGGCAGCAGCGGTGAAGCTGCCTGCGTCGACGATGGCGCGCAGCGCACGCAGGGCGGCGAAGTGATCCATCAGCAAGTGGCTCCACGTGGCGGGGCCCACGGCATGTGGGCCCCACCAGCTTATCAAGCGCCGTCGCCAGCCTTGCGCACCGGCAGCGCCAGGATCGCGTCGGTGCTCATGACATCACCGAAGGCGTCTTCGATCTGCGCCAGCGAGGCGTCGTGCAGTGCGCGATGATCGATGCGCTGGCCACCGGCCAGGTCCAGGTCGCGGCTTGCGCTGGCATCGGACGATACGATCACCCGGTAGCCGCGCGGAGCCGCCGCCGCGTCGCGCGCAGCACCGGCCACACAGGCATGGGTCTGCAGGCCGGTGACGATCAGCGTGTCGATACCGGCATCCTTCAGCACCGTGTCGAGCACCGCGGCCGAGTTGCCAGCGAACACGCTGACGTTGTCCTTCTGCACCACGGCCTCACCCTTGCGCGGCTGCAGGTCGCGATGGAAGGCGGCATTGATGCTGCCCTGCGCGAACAGCGGTGCGCCGGCCGGCAACACGTGCTGCACATGGATCACGCGGATGCCGTGAGCATCGGCGAACTCGACCACCCGCTTGGCCTGGCGCAGTGCGGCCACGCCATCGGGAATGACCATGCGGCCACCGGCAAAGCCCGGCGCGGCCTTGGCATCGAAGTACTCGTTCTGGAAGTCGATCACCAGCACGGCGGTCTTCGCCGCATCCAGCGAGGCCGCGACCGGCGCGCCCGCCATATGGCGGATGGTGGGATGGACCGGCTCGGCAGCAGTGACCGGCGTAGTGGCGGCCATGCCGATCAGGCTGGCCAGGCCGAAGGCGGTGAGATTCATGGGGCGACTCCTGTGCAATGGAAAGTGGGCACAGGATGCGGAGCGGACGGCGCACGAACCATCCGCTCACAAGCACATGATCTGTGCGACTGGTGCACAGATGGCCTTTGTAGAGTCGAGCCATGCTCGACTACGCAGGAGCAGCCGAGCATGGCTCGGCTCTACCAGGCCAGCTTGACCCCATTGAGTCGCACGATCATCGCGTGGTCACGACCCAGCACCACTTCGGCGGTATTGCTGCCCGCACGCACGGCACGTGCAAGGCCCGTCGGATACTTCACCGGGACGCCAGCCAGCGTCTGCACATGCTGGGCCGGAGAGATCCTGCTCCTGATCACGAACTCGGCACAGCTGCCTTCGAGCAGATACACGGGCAATCCTGCCGGAAATTCGACCAACCTCAGGATACGCGCCTCGCTCTCCCGCATGCTGCGGTGGGGTGCCCCCTGCGTCCGCAGGCGGCGCAGCGCGCGCTGGGCGCGGGACCACGGCCAGTAGAAGATGGCGTAGATGGCCACGCCGAAAACATAGACGGCAACGGCCGCCACGACCCACACGGCCGCCTCAGGCATCTGAAAAAATCCTGTCGGTGAAAAGCCGCCATTGAAAACGCAGACGGGCCGTACAAGGACGGCCCGTCTTCAACGCTTGCAGGCCCGGACTGGACATCGCCGAGACGATCTCCAGCCGGAACGCCGGCCGCTTACAGGCGGCTGGCGATGGCCTGGGCAAAGCTCATGGTGGTGCCGGTACCGCCCAGGTCGCCGGTCAGCGAATCCTTGGCTTCCATGGTCGCCACGATGGCCTTGCGCAGGCGCTCGGCGTTTTCCGGCTGGCCGACATGGTCCAGCATCTGCGCGGCTGCCAGCAGCAGCGCGCACGGATTGGCCTTGCCCTGTCCGGCGATGTCCGGCGCGGTGCCGTGCACGGCTTCGAAGATCGCCGCGTCCTTGCCGATGTTGGCACCCGGGGCCAGGCCCAGGCCACCGACCAGACCAGCACACAGGTCGGAGATGATGTCGCCGAACAGGTTGGTGGTGACGATCACGTCGAACTGTTCCGGACGCATCACCAGCTGCATGCAGCAGTTGTCGACGATCATTTCCTGGAATTCGATTTCCGGGTACTGCGCGGCCACTTCACGGGCGACGTTCAGGAACAGACCCGAGGTCGACTTGATGATGTTGGCCTTGTGCACGGCGGTGACCTTCTTGCGGCCGGTGCTCTTGGCCAGCTCGAAGGCGTAGCGCACGATGCGCTCGGAGCCCTTGCGGGTGATGCGGGTGCCGGAAAAGGCGGTCTCGCCGTCGGCCGACACTTCCTGGCCTTCGGCCAGGTAGGCACCTTCGGTGTTCTCACGAACGGTGATCAGGTCGACGTTGTCGAAACGCGACTTGGTGTTCGGGAAGGTGTGAGCCGGACGCACGTTGGCGTACAGGTCGAAGTGGCGGCGCAGGCTGACGTTGATCGAGGTGAAGCCACCACCGACCGGGGTGGTCAGCGGGCTCTTCAGCGCAACCTTGTTGCGCGCGATCGATTCCAGGGTCACCGCCGGCATCAGGTCGCCGTGCTTTTCCAGGGCCACCAGGCCGGCGTCGGCGTCTTCGTACTCCAGGCCAGTCTTGAGCTGGTCGAGCACGAACAGGGTGGCGTCCATGATTTCCGGGCCAATGCCGTCGCCGCGGATGACCGTAATTTTCTGCGTCATTGATCGATGTTCCGAACAGGGGGAAAAACGCCGTCCGGACGTGCCCGGAAACGCCGGCGCAAAGGAAGTTTCACCCGCAATTATGCCTTAGCCGGGGCCGGCTACCCAAGTAGACCATGGTCCTGACCCCGGCAAAGGCATAATTGCCCGCGCATTCTTCCTCTACCCCCGCCTGTCGGCGCGCCCCTTCAACAAGAAGGGGCTCCTGGGCTGTTGGATTGCGGGGAAAGCCTCTCGCACGTTCGGTAGTGCCGGCCGCTGGCCGGCAACCCCGGCCATGTCGGGTTCAGGGGATGCCGGCCAGCGGCCGGCACTACCCTCAATGCTCGTGCGCTGCCGGGGCGGCGGCGCCACCTTCGAGCTGGTCAAGGAAATCGACCGCGCGGCGCAGGTGCGGGATCACGATGGAGCCGCCGACCACCAGGCCGACCGAGAAGGTCTCGAAGAACTCCTCGCGGGTCACCCCGGCGTCCTTGCACTGGGCCACGTGGTAGCTGATGCAGTCGTCGCAGCGCAGCACCATCGAGGCCACCAGGCCCAGCAGCTCCTTGGTCTTCACGTCCAGCGCGCCGGCCTGGTAGGTCTGCGTATCCAGCGCGAAGAAGCGGCGCACCACCTGGTTCGGTTCACCCAGGATGCGCTCGTTCATGCGCTTGCGGAACTCGGTGAACTCGGCGATGCGGTCCTTGCTGCCGTCGTCGGCCGCGCTCATGCCTGGCCCTGCCCGGCCAGCAGCGGCTCGAGCTTGCCTTCACGGTGCAGGGCCATCATGTCGTCGTACCCGCCGACATGGACATCACCCACGAAGATCTGCGGCACGCTGGTGCGGCGGGTCAGCGCCATCATCTTCTCGCGCTCGGCCGGGTCCAGGTCGATGCGGACCTCGGTCCACTGCTGGCCCTTGCTCTTCAGGAAGTTCTTGGCGGCCACGCAGTACGGGCAGACGGCGGTGGAATAGATGGTGATGGCGGGGGCACCGCCGGCGGTCTGGGCTGTCACGGGAAACTCCACGATGGATCGACGGTCTACATATGGTACCGGTGCGCTGGAATTTCCACGCCACGGCCGCAACACTGTGGATTAACGAATGGTTGCCCCCTGCCCTGCCACGCTTGGCGCGCCCCGCCCGAGGACCTCCTGCTTGCGAGCCCTGCTGCTGACTACCGCCGTCACCCTGGCCCTGGCCATGCCGCTGGCCCAGGCCCAGGAGAAGCTGCCCGACATCGGCTCGTCGGCCGGCGAGCTGCTGACCCCGGCGCGGCAGGCCGAATACGGCGCGATGATGCTGCGCGAACTGCGCAACTACGGCTACCTGCTGGACGATCCGCTGGTCAACGACTGGCTGCAGACCATGGGCACCCGGCTCGGCTCCAACAGTGACCAGCCGCGGCAGCCGTACACCTTCTTCGTGATGAAGGACCGCCAGATCAACGCTTTCGCCACGCTGGGCGGCTACATCGGGGTCAATGCCGGCCTGGTGCTGACCGCCGAGCGCGAGGACGAGGTGGCCGCAGTGCTGTCGCACGAAATCGCCCACGTCACCCAGCAGCATGTGCTGCGCGGGGTCGAGCGCGCCCAGCGCGACCAGATCCCGATCCTGCTCGGCATGCTGGCGGCGGTGGTGGCCGCCCAGGCCAGCAACAGCACCTCCTCGGGCAACGCGACCATGGCTGCGATCAGCTCGGGCATGGGCCTGATGCAGCAGCGCCAGATCAACTACACCCGCTCCAACGAGTCCGAGGCCGACCGCCTCGGCATCCGCACCCTGGCCCGCAGCGGCTACGACGTGGATGCCATGGCCGGCTTCTTCGAGCGGATGGCATCGGCGATGCGCGGCAACGACGGCGGCTACAGCGTGCCCGAGTTCCTGCGCACCCATCCGGTCAACATCACCCGCATCAGCGAGGCCAAGGCCCGCGCCGAGCAGATGAAGAAGGACACGGTGCTGCTGACCACCACCACCCCCAGCGGCGAGCGCAGGGAGCGGGTCGATCCGGCCGACCCGAGTCTGGCCGAGCCGATGCTGCGCGGAAACAACCCGCTGCTGCCCAGCAGCGTGCTGCGCATTCCAATGGGCCAGCTCACCCGCGGCGCCAGCGGCGACTTCGACTGGGCGCGCGAGCGCCTGCGCGTGCTCAGCGCGGACTCCACCCCCGAACTGGAACGCGAGTATGCCGATCTGGCCAAGCGGCAGAAGGATGGCCTGAACGACGCCCAGCGCTATGGCCAGGCGTTGGCCGTGATGCGCGGCGGTCGTGCCGGCGCCACCCAGGCCCGGCAGACCCTGGCGGGCCTGCTGCAGACCCGGCCGGACAACCTGTGGCTGGCGCTGGGCCTGGGCGAGGCCGAATCACGCGCCGGCCAGGCCACCCAGGCCAACAACCGCTTCGAGCAGTTGCTGCGCGAGCACCCCAACAGCCGTCCGGTGGCACTGACCTATGCCGAGATCCTGAACGAACAGGGCAGCCGCGAGGCGGGCCAGCGCGCGCAGGCCATGCTGCGGCCCCTGCTGTCGCAAAGCGGTAACGATCCGGTCTTCCAGCAGCGGTACGCCCGCGCCAGCGAGTTGGCCGGCGACAGCGTGCGTGCCAGCGAGGCCTATGCCGAGGCGGCCTTCCTCAGCGGCCGCCCGGAACAGTCGCTGATGCAGCTGCAGGCGCTCAAGCGCAACCCGGCACTGGACTATGTCGGCCGGGCCCGGGTGGACGCGCGCATCGAAGCGATCACTCCCACCGTGCTGGAGCTGCGCCGCCAGGGCGTGCAGGACCCGGATCTGGACCGCCGCTGAGCGCTGCATGACCGGTCGATGGCAATCCAGGCCGGTTCCGGCCTGGTAGTCACAAACATGTCATCAAACCGTAGTCTACTGGCACCACTCCAGTAACCGAGCCCTACGGTGTCCTCGTGCAGAAACGCATCCTGATCGTCGATGACGAGCCCGCGATCCGTGAAATGGTCGCCTTCGCCCTTCGCAAGGGCGATTACGAACCGGTCCACGCCGGCGACGCCCGTGAGGCCCAGACCGCCATCGCCGATCGCGTCCCCGACCTGATCCTGCTGGACTGGATGCTGCCCGGCACCAGCGGCCTGGACCTGGCCCGCCGCTGGCGCAAGGAAACCCTGACCCGCGAAGTGCCGATCATCATGCTCACCGCCCGCGGCGAAGAGAATGACCGCGTCGGCGGCCTTGAAGCCGGCGTCGACGACTACGTGGTCAAGCCGTTCTCGGCGCGCGAACTGCTGGCCCGCATCCGTGCGGTCATGCGCCGTGCCCGCGAGGACGACGAGGACGGCAGCGTGGCAGTCGGCCCGATCCGCATCGACGGTGCCGCCCACCGCGTGTTCGCCAACGACCAGCCGGTACCGATCGGCCCGACCGAATATCGCCTGCTGCACTTCTTCATGACCCACCCGGAGCGCGTCTATACCCGCGCGCAGCTGCTGGACCATGTGTGGGGCGGCAGTGTGTACGTGGAGGAACGCACCATCGACGTGCACATCCGCCGCCTGCGCAAGACGCTGGAACCGTTCAACGCCGAAAACATGGTGCAGACCGTGCGCGGCGCCGGCTACCGCTTCTCCACTGCCACCTGAGTCTCGTCGTGCCGGCGCCGCGCACCCGCGGGTGCCGGCGCCGGCAACTCTGCTATAACCCTCGGTTCACCCCAGTGAACCGCCGCACCTCAACGACGAGATCGCAATGCCCCGCCACATCCGCTCTGCCTGGTTGAAGACCCTGGCCACCGTTGCCGCGGTACTGCTGTTCGCCGGACTGGTGGGGTGGTTCACGGGCCATCTGTGGTTGTGCATCGCGCTTGGCGCACTGGCCACGCTGGCCTGGCATTACTGGCGCCTGCGCAGCGTGCTGCGCCGGCTGACCGCACGCCAGCGCTGGGACACCGCCGAGGAAGGCACCGGCGTCTGGAACGAGCTGGACCGCCTGCTGTACCGCAACCAGGTGGAAATGCGCGTGCGCAAGCGGCGCCTGCTGGACATGCTGCGCAGCTACCGCGCTGCCGCCGCCGCACTACCCGATGCCGTGGTGGTACTGGACCGCAACAGCCAGCGCGTGCAGTGGTTCAATGAGGCCGCTACCGCCCTGCTCGGCCTGCACCATCCCGGCGATCTCGGCGAAGCCTTGGTTGAACGCCTGCAGCCGATGCCGCTGGCGCACTGGCTGGCCGGCGGCCGCAACGCCGAACCGATCCTCGACGTGCCTTCGCCGGTCGATCCGGCGATCCGCCTGAACCTGCGCCTGATTCCCTATTCGTCGGATTACTGGCTGCTGATCGCCCGCGACGTCAGCAAGCTGCTGCGCCTGGAACAGGTGCGCCGCGATTTCGTGGCCAACGTTTCACACGAACTGCGCACGCCGCTCACCGTGGTCCACGGCTATCTGGACATGATGGACCCGGAAGATTTCCCGGGCACCGGTCCGATGCTGGAGGAGATGCGCAAGCAGAGCCAGCGCATGGCCCAGCTGGTGGAAGACCTGCTGACACTGTCGCGCCTCGAATCGCAGGAACACAGCGAGGATGAGACCGTGGCCATGCAACCGATGCTGGCGACCCTGCGCCGCGAAGCCGAAGCGCACAGCCAGGGCCGCCACCAGATCAGCATCGACGACCTGGCCGGCGTTGACCTGCAGGGCTCGACCAAGGAACTGCACAGCGCCTTCTCCAACCTGGTCACCAATGCGGTGCGCTATACGCCGGCCGGTGGCCGCATCGCCGTGGAGTTCCGCCGCGAAGGCGACGGTGCCGTGCTGGCGGTGCGCGATTCCGGCTATGGCATCCCGGCCTCCCACCTGCCGCGCCTGACCGAACGTTTCTACCGTGTCTCCAGCAGCCGCTCCCGCGAAAGCGGCGGTACCGGCCTGGGCCTGTCCATCGTCAAACACATCCTCGGCCTGCACCACGCACGGCTGGAGATTGAAAGCGAGGTCGGCAAGGGCTCGGTGTTCTCCTGCCATTTCGATGCCGACCACGTGCGCCCGCGCGAGTCCGCCCCCCTGACCTCCATCGAAGAATGACGCCATGAGCAGCCTCGGATCCCTCCCCCTCCCCGTGAGCCCGGACAACGATCCGTTGCGCGACCCGGCGCTGTACATCAACCGCGAGCTGTCGCAGCTGGATTTCAACTTCCGCGTGCTGGCGCAGGCGATGGACCCGCAGGTGCCGCTGCTGGAGCGCCTGCGCTTCATGTGCATCTCCTGCACCAACCTCGACGAGTTCTTCGAGATCCGCGCCGCCGCCGTACGCCACGCGCAGGAATTCGGCCTGCCGCCGGCGCCGGACGGGATGAGCCCGCAGGCCATCCTCAACGCCATCCATGACCGCGCCGCGGAACTGGTGGACCAGCAGTACCGCTGCTGGAACGAGACGCTGCGCCCGGCGCTGATGGAGGCCGGCATCGGCGTGCTCGGCCGCCATTCCTGGACCGACCGCCAGAAGCGCTGGCTGCGCGCCTACTTCCGCAACGAGATCATGCCGGTGCTGTCGCCGCTGGGCCTGGACCCGGTGCATCCGTTCCCGAAGATCCTCAACAAGTCGCTGAACATCGTGGTGGTGCTGAAGGGCACCGACGCGTTCGGCCGCGCCGGCCACCTGGCCATCGTGCGTGCGCCGCGCTCGCTGCCGCGCATCATCCAGCTGCCGGAGAAGCTCGGCGGTCCGCAGAACTTCGTGTTCCTGTCCTCGGTGTTGTCCACGTTCGTCGATGAACTGTTCCCGGGCATGGAAGTCCAGGGCGCCTACCAGTTCCGCGTCACCCGCAACTCCGAGCTGGTGGTGGACGAGGAGGAAGTGGAGAACCTGGCGCTGGCACTGCGTGACGAGCTGGTCGACCGCGGCTACCGGCCGGCGGTGCGGCTGGAGATCGCCCACGACATGCCGCGCGAGATCGTGCGCACCCTGCTGCAGAATTTCGGCCTGACCGAGAACGCGGTGTATCGCATCGATGGCCCGGTCAACCTCAACCGCATCATCCAGCTGTACGACCTGATCGCGCAGCCGGACCTGAAGTACCCGCCGATGACCCCGCGCACGCTGCGCGACAGTGACGGCATCTTCGAGACAGTGGCGCGCCACGACCTGCTGCTGCATCACCCGTTCGATGCCTTCACCGCGGTACTGGACCTGATCCGGCAGGCGGCGATCGACCCCAACGTGCTGGCGATCAAGCAGACCCTGTATCGCACCGGCAAGGATTCGCTGATCGTCGACGCACTGATCCAGGCCGCGCGCAACGGCAAGGACGTGACCGTGGTGGTCGAACTGCGCGCGCGCTTCGACGAAGAAGCCAACCTCGGCCTGGCTGATCGCCTGCAGGAGGCCGGCGTGCAGGTGGTGTACGGCGTGGTCGGCTACAAGACCCACGCCAAGATGCTGCTGATCGTGCGCCGCGAGGGCCGCAAGCTGCGCCGCTACGTGCACCTGGGCACCGGCAACTATCACAGCGGCACCGCCCGCGCGTACACCGACATCAGCTTGATCACCGCCGATGCGGACATCGGCAACGACGTGCACCTGCTGTTCCAGCAGCTGTCCGGGCTGGCCTCGAAGATGAAGCTCAAGCGCCTGCTGCAGTCGCCCTTCACCCTGCACACCGGCATCCTCGGCCGCATCGAGCGCGAGACGCGCATCGCCGCCGCTGGCCGTCCGGCGCGGATCATCGCCAAGATGAACGCGTTGAACGAACCGCAGGTGGTGCGCGCGCTGTATGCCGCCTCGCAGGCCGGCGTGCAGATCGACCTGATCATCCGTGGCGCCTGCACCCTGCGCCCGGGCGTGCCGGGCGTGTCGGACAACATCCGCGTGCGCTCGATCGTCGGCCGCTTCCTGGAACACAGCCGCGTCTACTGGTTCGGCAACGACGGCGCACCGGAAATGTACTGCGCCAGCGCCGACTGGCTGGAACGCAACCTGCTGCGCCGGGTCGAAACCTGCTTCCCGATCCTCGACCCGGAGCTGGCCAAGCGGGTCTACCGCGAGGTCCTGCAGAACTACCTGGACGACAACCTCAACGCCTGGGAGCTGGACGCCGACGGCATCTACCACAAGCGTGCCCCGGCGCACGACGAAGCCCCGCATTCGGCACAGATGGCGTTGATGCAGGGGCTGTAACCCGGTGTGTCGACCAAGGTCGACACCTACCAGGAGCGGTAGGCACCCACCATCAGGTCGCAGAGAACTGTCGAAGGCGGGGTGGGTCCGGTTGAGGGGGCGTGAGCGGCATGGGCCCGAGGCATGCCTCGGGCGGGTTGGGCAGGATGCCCAGCCCCGGTCTTGCCGTGTGCGCAGGACAGCGCACACGAGCAGGCGCGACCGAGCTTACATGGACGTACTTGCAGCGTCCCCCTCAACCGGACCCACCCCGCCATCCCACGGATAGCCCGCTGTTGCTGTTGCTGTTGCTGTTGCTGTTGCCGTTGCCGTTGCCGTTGATTCGGCGGGTGCAGGGCGCAGCCCTGCCGCACTCCCCTCTTCCAAAATGTGAAGGCCGCGCGGTGACGAGCACACCGCCCCTTCGGCTAACATTCGTCCATGCCGCACACCACCACGACTCCGCCCGCATTGCAGGATGGCGACCTGCTGGCCGCCATCGACCTTGGCTCCAATAGTTTCCACATGGTCATCGCGCGCTACACGCTCGGCCAGCTGCGGGTAATCGACCGCCTGCGCGAGACGGTGCGCATGGCCGACGGCCTGGATGGCAAAGGGGGACTCTCCTCCGCTGCCCGGCAGCGCGCGCTGGAATGCCTGGCCCGCTTCGGCCAGCGCATCCGCAACGTGCCGCCGCACCGGGTACGTGCGCTGGCCACCAACACCGTGCGCCAGCTGCGCTCGCCGCAGTCGTTCCTGGTTCCGGCCGAAACCGCACTGGGGCATGCCATCGAAGTGGTCAGCGGCCGCGAAGAAGCGCGCCTGATCTACCTGGGCGTGGCCCACGCGCAACCGCCCAAGCCCGGCCAGCGCCGGCTGGTGATCGACATCGGCGGTGGCTCCACCGAATTCATCATCGGCATGGGCATGCAGACCCTGGAGCGCGAAAGCCTGCAGGCCGGCTGCATTGCCAGCACCCGGCGTTTCTTCCCCGGCGGCAAGCTGAGCAAGAAGCGCTGGAAGGACGCGCTGGCCGAGATCGGTCGCGAGTTCCAGCCCTTCGCCAGCAAGTACCGCGCGCTGGGCTGGCAGGAAGCGCTGGGTTCTTCGGGCACGCACAAGGCGATCAGCGAGATCTGCGCGACGATGAAGCTGAGCAAGGGCGCGATCACCGCCGAGGCCCTGCCGCAACTGCGCGACGAACTGCTGAAGGCCAAGAAGATCGACGACATCCAGTTGCCGGGACTGTCCAGCGACCGCCGCCCGATCATTGCCGGCGGCATCCTGGTGCTGGAGGCCGCCTTCCAGGCGCTGGGCCTGCAGAAGCTGCTGGTCAGCAAGGCCGCGATGCGCGAAGGCATCCTCTACGACATCGTCGGCCGCGCTGGCGAGAACGATCTGCGCGATGAATCGGTGTCCGCGCTCAGCCAGCGCTACGGCATCGATACCGTGCAGGCCGACCGTGTGCAGGACACCGCGCTGTCACTGCTGGAACAGGTGCAGGAACGCTGGCGGCTCGATGCCGACGACGCGCGCATGCTCGGCTGGGCCGCGCGCCTGCACGAGCTGGGCCTGATGATCGCGCACAGCGGCTACCACGTGCATGGTAGTTACGTGCTGGAACACTCGGATATCGCCGGCTTCTCGCGGCAGGAACAGCAGATGCTGGCCGCGCTGGTGCGCAGCCATCGCCGCAGCGTGACCAAGACCGCCTTCGACGCCCTGCCCGAGCGCCTGCTGCTGACCGCTCGCCGGCTGGCCGCCCTGCTGCGCCTGGCGGTGCTGCTCAATCGTGCCCATGAGGACGATCCACTGCCGGCGTTGGAACTGACCGCCGACGACAACCGCCTGTCGTTGATCGTGCCGCAGGCCTTCATTGATGCCCGGCCACTGCTGCGCGCCGATCTGATCGGCGAGACCGACGGCATCGCCGGGCTGGGCATCCAGTTCCGGCCCTTCGTAGCCTGAGGCTCACGCTTTCCCGCGAGGGAAAGAAGGTCACACACCGTTACGGTTCGCGCATGCGCCCCCGGTTGACCTGCTGCGACGCAGCAGATCAAGTCGGGGGAGCGCATTCAGCGTTACAGCTAAGCGACTGCTTTTGTTGAGCTTTCGTGAAATCTGACGATGAAGCCTGGTACAAATCGACACGACCTCTTTACAGAGCATTAACCAACGAGACTACTATCGGGTCATCGGTCCGCTTGTGGGCGGCCGATTTCTTCGACGCCCCTTTTGGCGTCCCTGCACGACCTGAGAGAGAGAGAGAGCTCGTCATGACTTCACGTACCACCCCCCTGGGGCAGGCCATCCGCTACGCCCTGGCAACCACTGCGACGCTGGCCGCCCTGCCTGCGTTCGCCCAGAGTGGCAGCACCGCCGCGCCGACCACCCTGGATCGCATCGAGATCACTGGCTCGCGCATCCGCCAGGTGGACGTGGAGACCGCTCAGCCGGTCCTGGCACTGAGCCGGTTGGACATCGAGCGCCAGGGCTTCAGCTCGGTGGCCGACATCCTGCAGAACGTGACCGCGATGGGCAGCCCGGCGATCAGCCGTGCAAACGCACTGAGCTCGGGCGAAAACACCGGCGGCACCTACATCGACATGCGCAACCTGGGGGCGCAGCGCACCCTGGTGCTGGTCAACGGCAAGCGCCTGGGCATCAGCACCTCGGGCCTGCAGGACGTGTCCTCGCTGCCGGTGTCGGCGGTGGAGCGCATCGAAGTGCTGAAGGATGGCGCTTCGGCCATCTACGGTTCCGATGCGATGGCCGGCGTGGTCAACATCATCACCCGTTCCAACGTCAACGGCGTGACCGCCAACGTCTACCACGGCCAGTACAGCGAAGGCGACGGCGCCCGTGACCGCTTCGACGTGGTTGGCGGCTGGAGCAACGACCGCGTGTCGCTGACGCTGGCACTGGAACATTCCGAAGAAAAGAGCGTCTGGGCCAAGGACCGCTGGTTCAGCAAGTACGGCGTGAGCGACCGCCACCCGGACGATGCCTCCAACTGGACCACGCTGAGCCAGTGGGGCCAGGTTACCGGCCTGAAGGGTGGCCCGGGCTGCACCAACACCAGCCAGGGTTGCGGCTACTCGCTCAACCGCGGCGCTGACCCGACCAACCCGGCCAACTACCACCTGACCGACACGACGCCGTTCACCGGCGATGTCAGCAACGCCAACGAGCAGATGCACGTCATGTATCCGCTCAAGCGTGATTCGGTGTACTTCGACGGCCGCTTCAAGATCACCGACCAGGTCAACCTGCGCACCGAATTCGGCTACAACAAGCGTTCGGCCGAGCGCCAGATCGCAGGCTACCCGCTGCAGTCCAGCTCGGTGTCGATCTCGGGTGACCCGACCGCCACCGGCCTGATGTCCAAGGACAGCTATTTCAATCCGTTCGGCAACCAGCACGGTTATGCCAAGCCAACCGACGTGGCCTGGAACCGCCGTACCTGGGAAATCCCGCGTGTAAGCACCAGCGAACTGAAGACCTACCGTGCGGTAGTGTCGCTGGATGGCACCTTCGAGATCGGTCAGCGCTACTTCGACTGGGATGTGGGCTACCAGTACAACCGCAACGAGCTGACCGCCACCGCTACCGGCAACCTGCACAAGAAGCGCGTGCGTGATGCCGTGGGTCCGTCGTTCCTGGATCCGGCCACCGGCAAGGTGGTGTGTGGCCGTCCGGGTGCGGTGATCGACGGCTGCATGCCGTGGAATCCGCTGGTGCCTTACGGCAAGACCGATCCCAACGGACTGACCGGCAATGACGCCCTGATGGCCTGGCTGTTCCCGCCGGAGCACACCACCGGCCGGACCACCACCAAGAACGCGTTCGCCAACCTGTCCGGCAGCATCATGACCCTGCCGGCCGGCGACCTGGGCTTCGCTTTCGGCGTGGAAAGCCGCAAGGAAGATGGCCGCTACACCCCCGATGCCCTGGCCCAGACCGGCGCCACCACCAACCTGGCCGCAGGCCCGACCGGTGGCAGCTACAACGTGAAGGAAGCCTACCTGGAGCTCAGCGTGCCGGTGCTGGCCGACCTGCCCGGTGCGCGTGAGCTGAGCTTCAGTGCCGCCACCCGCTATTCCAAGTACAACACCTTCGGCAACACGCTCAACAGCAAGTTCGGTTTCAAGTGGAAGCCGATCGACCAGCTGCTGGTCCGTGGTACCTGGGCCGAAGGCTTCCGCGCACCGACCATCAACGATCTGTACGGTGGCGGTTCGGAAACCTTCGCGCAGTTCAGCGACCCGTGCGACACCGTGTTCGGCTCGGCCAAGGGCAGTGCTGAAGTCCGCTCGCGCTGCGCACGTGACATCGCCGATGCCGCCAACTTCCGCCAGCTGAAGCAGGGCAACACGCCGGTAACCACGGCGCAGGATGCGACCCCGACGCCGTTCGTGTCCGGTTCCAACCCGCTGCTGGTTCCGGAAACCTCGACCAGCAAGACGCTGGGCCTGGTGTGGAGCCCGACCTTCATCAGCAACTTCAACGTGGCGCTGGACTGGTGGAAGATCCGCATCGACAACACCATCGTCGGTGACAGCCCGAACCAGATCCTGAGGGACTGCTACGAGCAGGGCATTGAATCGCGCTGCAGCCGCTTCACCCGCGACCCGTCCAACGGCATCGTCACCGGCCTGAAGTTCGGCAACCGCAACGCCGGCTTCGCCGAGACCGAAGGTTACGACCTGGATGTCAGCTACCGCGTCAACACCAGCTACGGCAAGCTGAGCGCGGGCTGGACCAGCACCTACGTCAGCAAGAACGTCTACCGCTCCACCAACGATGTCCGCGAAGCGATCACGCCGATCAACGGCGTTGCCAACACCATCGGCACCGCTACCAGCCTTGCGTTCCGCGTGCGCTCGAACCTGGTGCTGGGCTGGGATGTGGGTGACTTCGGCGTCAGCTGGACGGCACGCTACTACTCCGGTGTGAAGGAGCGCTGCCTCAACGCCGCCCGGTATGCGGACGAATGCTCCGATCCGACCTTCCTGGCTCCGTGGCTGAAGTCGCCGACTGCTTACAACGAGCGCGGTGCGGTGACCTTCCACGACGTGCAGTTCCGCTACAACCTGCCGTGGGATGCCACCGTTTCGGTGGGCGCGAACAATGTGTTCGGCAAGGAAGCTCCGGTGATGTACAGCAAGCCGAACTCGTCGTTCTCCTACTACGGTGGCTACGACATCGGTCGTTTCATGTACATGAAGTACCAGCAGCGCTTCTGATCCATCCGCGCAGTTGAAGCTCGACGACCACGGCCCTTCGGGGCCGTGGTTTTTTTTGCTTCCGCGCAGGCTGACGCATTTGGCAGGCCTGGCCCCCTTCGCCGCTTCGTGGGTGCAGTAATGCTGGAACGGCGATGAAACCTCCTACGCCTCGCAGCTGTTTGATTCGCATCGGCTTTGTGCAGATGCGTCAGCCTCTTTGAGTCCACATTACTACCCTCCCCATACCTCTCTCATCCGACCTTCACTAGCGTCGAATCTCCACCGCCTGCGGTGGCATTTGCGCCGTCCGCTTGGCAGCGCACCGAAGACCTAGAAGAGAGAGAGATCCATGACCATCCGTATTCCCGAACTGGGGTTGGCGATCCGTCGTGCACTGACGATGACGGCAACCGCAGCACTGGCCACCCCGGCACTCGCACAGCAGGCACCGGAAGCCACCACGCTGGACCGCATCGAGATCACCGGTTCGCGCATCCGCCAGGTCGATCTGGAAACCGCACAGCCGGTACTGACCATCAGCCGCGCCGACATCGAGCGGCAGGGCTTCAACTCCGTTGCCGACATCCTTCAGAACCTGACCGCAACCGGCAGCCCCGCCTTGAGCCGTGCCAGCCCGCTCAGCGCGGGCGAGGCCGCGGGCGGCAGCTACGTGGACATGCGCGGCCTCGGTGCACAGCGCACCCTGGTGCTGGTCAACGGCAAGCGCCTGGGCATGACCACCAGCGGTTACCAGGACATTTCCAGCATTCCCGCAGCCGCCGTCGAGCGCATGGAAGTGCTCAAGGACGGCGCCTCGGCCATCTACGGCGCCGACGCGATGGCCGGCGTGGTCAACATCATCACCCGCCGCAACGTTGAAGGCGTCACCGCCAGCGTCTACCACGGCCAGTACAGCGAGGGCGATGGCGCCCGTACCCAGTACGACGTGGTTGCCGGCTGGTCGAATGACCGCGCCTCGATCAGCGTCGCGGCCGAACATGTTGAAGAGAAGGGGGTGTGGGCCAAGGATCGCGGCTTCAGTGCCTACACCTATACCGACCGCCATCCGGACGATGGCTGGACAACGGTCGGACAGTGGGGACGCATTGTCGGCTTCAAGGGCCCAGGCTGCAGCAACAGCCGTGGCTGCAGCTATTCGCTGGATCGCGGCAGCCAGCCGGGCGGGCCGGACAGCTTCCACCTCAGTGACAACACGCCGTTCACCGGTGATGTCAGCAACAGCAACGAGCAGATGCACCTGCAGACGCCGATCAAGCGCGATTCGATCTTCGTCGACGCGCGCGTGGATCTGAACGAGCAGGTCCGCTTCAATACCCAGCTGTCCTACAACCGGCGCACCACCACCCGCCAGATTGCCGGCTATCCGTTCCAGTCCGGCGCAGGCGGCATCACGCCGATGTCCGCCGACAGCTGGTTCAACCCGTTCGGCAGCCACCACGGTTACGAAACGCCCAGCGATGTGCACTGGAACCGCCGTACGTGGGAGGTTCCGCGGGTCAGCACCAGCGAACTGACCACCTGGCAGGGCGTTGCCGCCTTTGAAGGCAGCTTCGAATTCGGCGGCCGGGATTTCGACTGGGAAGCCGGCTACCAGTACAACCGCAGCGAACTGACCCAGCGTGCCACCGGCAACCTGCACAAGCAGCGCGTGGCCGATGCCACCGGCCCTTCGTTCTTCAACCCGGAAACCGGCAAGGTTGAATGCGGCACCCCGGGGGCACCGATTGCCGGTTGCAGACCGTGGAATCCGCTGGTGCCGTATGGCCAGGATGATGCCTATGGCCTGACCGGCAACAAGGAACTGCAGGACTGGTTGTTCCCCGAAGAACTCACTCGTGGCCGCACCACCACCCGCAACCTGTTCGCCAGCCTCAGTGGAAGCCTCGCCACACTGCCCGCGGGCGAACTGGGCTTTGCCGTGGGCGCCGAGAGCCGCCGCGAGGACGGTCGCTTCATTCCCGACGCGCTGGCGCAGACCGGGGCCACCACCAACCTCGCCGCAGGCCCTACCGGCGGTGGCTACCGCGTCGACGAGGCCTATCTGGAGCTGAGCGTGCCAGTGCTGCGCGACCTCCCCGGTGCGCGCGAGCTGACGCTCGATGCAGCGACGCGCTACTCGGACTACTCCACCTTCGGCGGAACCCTCAACAGCAAGTTCGGCTTCAGCTGGAAGCCGATCGATCAGCTGCTGGTCCGTGGCACCTGGGCGCAGGGCTTCCGTGCACCGACCATCTCCAACCTCTACGGCGGGGCCTCGCAGACCTTCACCACCGGTTTCCGTGATCCCTGCGATACGGTCTATGGCGCCGCCGCCAGCAGCCCGGAGGTGCGTGCACGCTGCGCCGCCGACATCGCCAACGCGGACAGCTACCGCCAGCTCGGCCAGGGCAACCAGCCGATCACCGGCAGCAGCGGGCAGTCCCCCCTGCCCTTCACCAGTGGCTCCAATCCGGATCTGCAGCCGGAAACCTCCACCAGCCGCACCCTGGGCCTGGTCTGGAGCCCGACGTTCGCTGAAGGGCTGCACATCGCACTGGACTGGTGGAAGATCCGCATCGACAACACCATCGTCCCCGACCACCCCAACGACATCCTCCGTGACTGCTATGAGCTGGGCATTGCCGAGCGCTGCGGCAGCTTCACCCGCGACCCGGAGCTGGGCATCGTCGACAAGCTCAACTATGGCAGCCGCAACAGCGGCTTCCGCCAGGCCGAAGGCTATGACCTGGAGGTCGGCCACAAGATCGAGACGTCCTGGGGCACGCTGAGCGCCGACTGGAAAACCACCTATGTCGTTGCCGCGGTGGAGCGCACCACCAATGAGGCGGATGTGCCGCCGACTCCCAGCAATGGCATCGCCACTGACGGCGGCATCGGCTTCCGCGTGCGCTCCAACGCTTCGCTGGGCTGGGAGCGCGGCAATCTCGGCCTCACCTGGGGCCTGCGCTACTTCTCTGCGGTCAAGGAGCGCTGCCTGGGCGTTGATGAGTATCCGAACGAGTGTTCGCACCCCGACCAGCGCGCACCGTGGTTCAGCGGCACGCGCGACTACAACCGTCGCGGGTCGGTCACCTTCCACGACGTGCAGGCGCGTTACAGCCTGCCGTGGGATGCGACCGTCTCGATCGGCGCCAACAACGTATTCGGTCGCCAGGGACCGATCATGTACAGCCAGCCGAGCGCCAACTTCTCTTATTACGGCGGCTTCGACATCGGCCGTTTCATCTACATGAAATACCAGCAGCGCTTCTGATCCAGGCACCGCACGCGTTACCCACTACGGCCCTTCGGGGCCGTAGTGGCACGGGGGCCCGACCCGCGTCATCTGGTGGTCGTAAAGCGGTCATATCGGCTACATCGCCAGCACCGAGCATGCCGGAAACCCGGAGGCCCGCCATGCGCTATGCCATCGTCACCGAGACCTACCCGCCGGAAGTGAACGGCGTTGCCCTGACCGTGCAGGGGCTGGAACAGGGACTGCGCAACTCCGGCCACGAGATCGACCTGATCCGCCCGCGACAGGCCAGTGAAGCGCTGGACTCCGCAGCGGGCACCCTGTTGGTTCCTGGCGCCGCCCTGCCGCGTTACCCCGGTCTGCGCTTTGGCCTGCCGGCCCCGATACGGCTCGGCCGCCATTGGCAGCAGCAACGCCCGGATGCCGTGTATGTCGCCACCGAAGGCCCGCTGGGCTGGTCGGCCGTGCGCACTGCACGGCGCCTCGGCATCCCGGTGGCCAGTGGCTTCCACACCCGTTTCGACGAATACCTGCCCGACTACGGTGTGGCCTGGCTGCAGGCGGCCGCGATGCGCTGGATGCGTCGCTTCCACAACCAGGCCGATGCGACGCTGGTACCCACCCGCGAACTGCAGCAGTTCCTCGGCGAACAGGGTTTCGAACGCGTACGCCTGCTGGCGCGCGCGGTTGACAGCCAGCAGTTCGATCCGAGCCGCCGTGACCCTGCGCTGCGCGAGGAATGGGGTGTGGACGGCAACGGCCTGGTGGCGATCTACGTCGGCCGCATCGCCGCGGAAAAGAACCTTGGTCTGGCGGTGAAAGCATTCCGCCGCCTGCAGCAGATCCGTCCCAAGGCCCGCTTCGTGTGGGTGGGTGATGGCCCTGCCCGCGAAAAACTGGCGCATGAAAACCCCGACTTCATCTTCTGCGGCATCCAGCGTGGTGACGCGCTTGCCCGGCATTTCGCCAGCGGCGACCTGTTCCTGTTCCCCAGCCGCAGCGAGACCTTCGGCAACGTGACCCTCGAAAGCATGGCCAGCGGCGTGGCGACCGTGGCCTTCGACTATGGCGCTGCCCGCGAGTACCTGCGCAATGGCGAAAATGGTGCGGCAGTGGACAACGATGAGCAGTTCATCGAAGCGGCCGTGCAGCTGGCTGCCGATGACGCGCAGCGCCAGACGCTGGGCAGCAACGCCGCACGCGCGATGAAGCGCCTGCATCCGCAGCAGGTAGTGGCGGAATTCGATGCCCTGCTGGCCGAACTGGCGCAGTCGCGGAGGAGCGGCCATGCGCACCACGCGGCTTGAACTGCTGGCCGACCGCGAAGCACGCCTGTGCCGGCGGGCCAACCACTACTGCCGCCGCCGCCGCGTGCGCCGCCTGTTCGCGGTCATCAGCCGGCTCGGTGATGGCGTGTTCTGGTACGTGCTGATGGGCGCGCTGGTGCTGCTCGATGGCTTCGACGGCCTGCGCGCGTCCGTGCACATGGCCGCCACCGGTCTGGCCGCGTTGCTGCTGTACAAGGGCCTCAAGCGCTGGACCCGGCGCCCGCGCCCGTATGCGGCCGACCTGCGCATCCGCGCGTGGGTGGCACCGCTGGACGAGTTCAGCTTCCCCTCCGGGCACACCCTGCACGCGGTGTCGTTCACCATCGTGGCACTGGCCTACTACCCGTGGCTGGCTCCGCTGCTGGTGCCGTTCACCGCCGGCGTCGCGCTGTCGAGGGTGGTGCTGGGCCTGCATTATCCCAGCGATGTATTGGCCGCGACGGGCATCGCGGTGCTGCTGGCGTCGGCCAGCCTGGCCTGGTTGCCGCTGCCGGTGTAGCCCCCGGGGGCAGATCCCTTCGGTAGCGCCGGGACATGCCCGGCGGTGGATGCCCTAGAATGCCCGCATGACCACGTTGTTCATTTCCGACCTGCACCTGGACCCCAGCCGTCCGGAGATCACCGACCTGTTCCTGCGCTTCCTGCGCGAGCAGGCGCCCGGCGCCGATGCGCTGTACATCCTCGGCGACCTGTTCGAAGCCTGGATCGGCGACGACACGCCCTCGCCCGCCGCCGATGCGGTGGCCGATGCGCTGAAGGTACTGTCCGACAGCGGCGTGCCGGTGTACTTCATCCGCGGCAACCGCGATTTCCTGCTCGGCGAGGACTACGCGCGCCGTGCCGGCCTGCGCATCCTGCCCGACCCGTGCATGATCGAGCTGTACGGCCGCCCGGTGCTGCTGCAGCACGGTGACCTGCTGTGCACCGACGACATTCCCTACCAGCAGTTCCGCGCACAGACGCGCGACCCGGTGTTCCAGGCGCAGTTCCTGTCGCAGCCGCTGGCCGCGCGCATCGCCTTCGCACAGAAGGCACGTGAAGCGAGCCAGGCCCGCCAGTCGGAAATGAAGCAGGGTGATCGCGCGCAGTTCGAGACCGTCACCGATGTGGCGCCGGCCGAAGTCGATGCCACCTTCGTGCGCCATGGCGTGGACACCATGATCCATGGCCACACCCACCGCCCGGCGGTGCACAGCCTGCAGGCCGGTGGCCGTGCCTGCACCCGCATCGTGCTGGGGGACTGGTACGAACAGGGCTCGGTGCTGCGCGTGGACGCCAACGGCTGGTCGCTGGATACCCTCGCCCGCGAGTGATGGACGCGGGGTGCCAACCAAGGTTGGCATCTACCAGGGCAGGTGCACGCACCCGGGTAGACGCCGACCCCGGTCGGCGATTGGCCTCAGCGGAAGGCCGCGATGGTGGCCTTGGTATTGACCAGCACGCGCTGGTTGTCGGCGGTGCTGGCATTGCCCATCGGGATGCCGTTGTAGCTGATGTTCGGGTTGGACCAGTAGTTCAGGCGCGGGCAGCCGGCCGAGCAGTCATAGGCCATGATCGTGCGCCAGCGCGAACCGGAGGACGGCTCGTAGCGATAGCCATGCCCATAGGCATAGGGCGACGTGCTGGGATCACTGGCGATATCGTGCCGTGCACTCTGCAGATGGCCGATCTCGTGCGCGAACGAGTAGTAGCCCGTGGCGCAATCCCAGTACACCGCGGCAAACGCGGTCGATGCGGTGGAACCGATACCCGAGGCCAACCCGCAGTAGCTGGTGTTGTTGATCAGCAGTACACCGACGTCGGCCGCGGTGTTGTTGCGGCTGGTGTGGATGCTGTCCATGTAGCCGTCGCTGGTGTTGCGGAAGCGGGTCAGGTCGGTGGTGAAGTTGCCGGACTCGGTGTAGCTGGTGGTCTCGTAGCCGGCCAGCTGCAGGGTGATGCCGACGTTGCTGTTGACGTAGCCCTGGTTGGATTCGGCCACCGCCAGCTGCACCAGCGACTGCATGTTGCCGCCATAGGCCGTTACCGCTGCATTGGTCGCCACCACCAGCACGCGGATGGTGGCCGGACTACCGGACGAGGCCTGCGCGATGCCGATGCGATCGTTGTTGCCCATCGGGATTTTCGGCAGCTGGTTGTAGTCGGCCGGATGATCGGCCGGCATCCGCGATTCATCCACTTCCACCAGCACATGGCGGTTGCCCAGCGGGCGCAGGCGGTACAGCTTGCCGTCCTTGCGGATCGAACCGGTGAGGGTGTTGCCCGAACGCACCAGGATCACTGAATTGCCAGGATCATCCTGACCGTTCGAAGTGGCGGCAGTCAGCCGATCGGACGGCGAGCGCAACTGGCCGTACCAGATGCTGCCGCCATCAGGCAGTGCTTCAACCTTGCTGCGCACCGCCTGCACGTGCTGGCCAAGCAGTTCGAACTCCAGCTGCGGCTGCGCGGTGGCAGCAGCATCGACACGCACTTCCTGTACCGTCGCCGTGGACGGGGTGGCCAGCAGCTTGCCCAGCGCGGGCTCACTGTTTGCCGATGCCCGGCTGATGACCGTCACCGGCTCGAACAACGGTGCCGCATGCGCGGCCGCTGCCACCGACAAACCCAACACCAGGCCACCTGCCGCTTTGCCAATCGATCTGGACAACATTGCGTCGCTCCTTGAATGATGTGAACAGCGTTGATGCAGCACGCCCGGGTTTGCCGGGTCTGGCCATATGGCCTGCGCGGGTCATGTGAATTCAATAGAAGATGGGAATGAAAATCAGGAACTGTGATCGACCGCATCTGCGTTAAGTAAGGTCAAAAGCGTCACTACCCTTCGTCAATACACCGCTTTCGCGCTACCGTGACGCAGTCACGACGGGACATGCACATGGCACCATCGCAGGACACGGACGAAGATGTCGGCTTGCTGCGGATCGGCCTGTTCTTCGATGGCACCCGCAACAACGCCCACAACCTGGCGCGCGGTCGTCCGCAGCTGCCACAGCCACGCCCGGTGCAGCTGCGTGCGGATGACGATTCGACCTACCAGAGCCGGCTGACCAGCAGCTACGACAACGGCCCGACCAACATCGCGCGCCTGCAGCAGCTGTATCCGGATAGCCGCCGTGACGCGATGGCCACGCCATCACTGTCGATCTACGTGGAAGGCGTGGGCACCCGCGATGATGCCGATGATGATCTGATCGGCCTGGCGTTCGGCATCGGTGCCAGCGGCGTGCGGGCGAAAGTGCAGCGCGCGCTGCAGGTGCTGCTGCCGGCCGCGCTTGCCGAGCTGTCCACGCGCTGGCGGCAGCCGCTGCGTCGCGTGCAGCTGGATCTGTTCGGGTTTTCGCGAGGCGCTGCCGCGGCGCGTGATATCGCCAACCAGCTGCAGGGCTGGGACAGCGCGCGCTGGCGCCAGCTGCTGCAGGCCTCAGGCCTTGCCTGTGCAACCGACTTCGCACCTGCCATGCCGGTGCTGCGCTTCATCGGCCTGTTCGACACCGTGGTCGCGGTCAATGGCGGCCGCGCCGATGAACAGCCACAACTGGCGCTGCGCAGTGGCGTCGCCGCACACGTGGTGCAGCTCACCGCGCGTGATGAACATCGCCAGCACTACCCGCTGACGAGCGTCGCGCCAACGTTCACCGAGATCGCCCTGCCCGGCGTGCACGCCAACATAGGCGGTGGCTACAACCAGCTGGAAGAAGGGCCCAAGCTGCTCAGCCGTCCGCGCCGGCAGCAGCTGCGCCGCCCAGCGGTTTCCGACTACCAGGTCCCTCCGCTGGCGTTGCTGCAGGCCACCACGGCCTACGCCGAAACGCAGGCCGATGCCGAACGCTGGCGGCAGCAGCTGGGCGTGGGTGAAAAGGAGGTCTGGGTGGATGTCTGGCACCAGTGGCAGCAGCAGCGTCGCGCCGGCAGCCGCAGCGTGCTGCTGTCACCGGTGCTGTATGTGACTGCCGCGGTGGTGCTGCGTCGGCGCATCGACTGGCGTTATCAACTGATCGCACTGCAGGTGATGCAGCAGCAGGCCATCGATGCCGGCGTGCAATGGACCGCCAATGCGGCCGGAGTTCCCGGCTGGGAGCTGCCATCCGCCCTGCAGCCGATCGCACGCCGCCTGGTGGCCGGACAGCCGCTGACGCAGACACAGGAGGCGCTGCTGCGGCGGCGCTACCTGATGCAGTCAGCGCACTGGAACTTCGATGCACTGGGCGACACCGCACTGACCTACGCCGCCGATGCCGGCGTCAGCGAACTACCGTACCGGCCGGGCCCAGGCCTGTTCTACATCAACCGGCCGACCGTGGACGGCAAGCGCGTGGTGTTGCCGAATGCCTGAAAAAAGGGACGGAGGGGATTAAGTCGTTTGTGCCACAAACGACTTAATCCCCTCCGTCCCCTTTTCTTCAACCGGCCTGTTCAACCAGGTTGGCGAGCTCATCCGCATCGAATCCGGCCAGCAGGCGCGCTTCGATGTTGAACGGCCCATGCAGGTAGCCGCCGGCGTACTCCACCAGCAGTTCCTTGAAACGTGCGCGCGGCTCGACGCCGGCGCGATCGCAGTACCAGCGGTACCAGCGCGAACCGGCAGCGACATGTGCCACTTCCTCGCGCAGGATCACTTCCAGTACGTCGGCGGTCTCGCCATCGCCGACATTGCGCAGCTTCTCGATCATGCCGGGCGTCACGTCCAGGCCGCGCGCTTCCAGCACGCGTGGCACCAGCGCCATGCGTGCCAGGCCATCGTGCGCGGTCTTTTCGCACATTTCCCATAGGCCGTTGTGCGCGGGGAAATCAGCGTAGTCGTGGCCGTGCACCTGCAGGCGCTCGCGCAGCAGCATGAAGTGCCGCGATTCGTCGTCGGCACAGCTGACCCAGTCGGCATGGAACGCTGGCGGCAGGCCACGGAAGCGATACACCGCATCCCAGGCCAGGTCGATCGCATTGAGTTCGATGTGGGCGATGGCGTGGATGAAGGCGGCACGCCCTTCCACCCCGCCCAGTCCGCGCCGCGGCACTTCGCGCGGATGCACCAGTACCAGCTGCGGCGGCCGGCCCGGCATGCGGATTGGCTCGGGCGGCGGCGCATCGGCCGCCACCTTCAGGCGGCCGGCACGGAACGCGGCCGCATACGCCTGGGTCAGCGCGACCTTGCGCAGCGGGTCAGCTTCGGCCAGGCACTGCTGCGCGGCGCGCAGCAGGTCGCCACCAACGTCGGGCACGTCAACCACGCCTGGACCTCAGGCGCGGCGCTTGTGCTTGGCATCATCCGAACGCAGCTGCTGGATGCGCTCGAAGTAGCCCGGCTCGATACCCGTCGGGTAGTGACCGTTGAAGCAGGACGAATCGAAGTTGCGCAGCGCCGGGTTGCCCTCGCTCACCGCCGCTTCCATGTCTTCCAGGTCCTGGTAGATCAGCCAGTCACAGCCCAGGTGGGCTTCGATCTCTTCCACGCTGCGGTTGTGCGCGACCAGTTCTTCGGCCGCCGGCATGTCGATGCCGTAGATGTTCGGATAACGCACCGGCGGCGCCGCGCTGGCCAGGTAGACCTTGCGCGCACCCGCATCACGGGCCATCTGCACGATCTGCTGGCTGGTGGTGCCACGCACGATCGAGTCGTCCACCAGCAGCACCACGCGGTTGCGGAACTCCAGGTGGATCGGGTTGAGCTTGCGGCGCACCGACTTCACGCGTTCACCCTGCCCCGGCATGATGAAGGTGCGGCCGATGTAGCGGTTCTTGATGAAGCCTTCGCGGTACTTCACTCCGAGCACGTTGGAGATCTCCAGCGCGGCATCGCGCGAGGTATCCGGGATCGGGATGATGGTGTCGATATCGTGGTCCGGGCGCAGCCGCAGGATCTTCTCGCCCAGCTTGATGCCCATGCGCATGCGCGCCTTGTGCACCGAGACGTTGTCGATCATCGAATCCGGGCGCGCGAAGTACACGTATTCGAAGATGCACGGGGTGTGCTCGGCTGGCTCGGCACAGATCTCCGAGAACAGCTCGCCACGCGCAGTGATCACCAGCGCTTCGCCCGGCTGCACGTCCCGCACGCGCTGGAAGCCCAGCACGTCCAGTGCGGCCGACTCGGAAGCGACGATGTACTCGTCGCCCTCTGCATGGCTGCGCTTGCCCAGCACCAGCGGACGGATGCCGTGCGGGTCGCGGAAGGCCACCAGGCCCAGGCCCAGCACCACGCTGACCACCGCGTAGCCACCCTTGCAGCGGCGGTGCACGCCGGCCACCGCGCGGATCGCAGCTTCCGGGCTCAGCTGGCGCTGCTGTTCCAGTTCATAGGCGAACACATTCAGCAGCACTTCGCTGTCCGAATCGGTGTTGACGTTGCGGCGGTCCTGCTCGAACACCTGCTGGCGCAGGGCTTCGGTATTGATCAGGTTGCCGTTGTGGGCCAGCGCGATGCCGTACGGCGAATTGACGTAGAACGGCTGCGCCTCGTCCATGCCTTCCG
This sequence comes from Stenotrophomonas maltophilia, assembly GCF_002138415.1. Taxonomy (NCBI): domain Bacteria; kingdom Pseudomonadati; phylum Pseudomonadota; class Gammaproteobacteria; order Lysobacterales; family Lysobacteraceae; genus Stenotrophomonas; species Stenotrophomonas maltophilia. The sequence goes on along the minus strand of NZ_CP015612.1, from coordinate 911,154 downwards.
AACCGGCGGTCGGGTAGCGCACATGGGCGATGCCGACGCTGCCTTCCAGGGTGGACATGGTGCGGGCATCAAACACATCGCGGACCAGGCCGGTGGCCTTCTGCACCCGCAGGCGGCTGCCATTGACGGTGGCAATGCCCGCCGCATCCTGGCCGCGATGCTGGAGGACGGTCAAGCCGTCATACAACTGCCCGGCGACGTTCTGGTTGCCGACGATTCCGACGATGCCACACATGGTGCGAGGTCTCCGCTGGGCTGTGCCCAGTTACAAGGAAGGTGGCCGTACCTGGCCGCGGTGGTCGCCGCGCGCGCGGTCGACGTTGGCCGGATCGCCCGGCTCGATACTGTCCGGCAGTGCAGGAGCGTCCGGGCGCACTTCGGCCGGATCGTAGGAATCGCCCTGTTCCGCTTTCGCAGGCCGCAGCCATCCGCTGCCTGCCACTACCTGGTTGAGGATGCCATTATCGCCTGCCGCGCCCGGCTTTCCCAACCCGGCGCCAGCGTTCTTGCCCAACTCCATCAATGCAGATGGGGACAGGGCGTCGGTCGGCAAGCCCTTGGGCAGCAGATCGGCGCCAGGAACCTCCCAGTGCGGCAGCTTGCTGTTCATCCAGGCCACCGTGGGGTTCAGCAGCGGGCGCACCGCAGAGCGCTGCCAGGACGGCTCAGCAGTCAACGGGGTGAAGCTGCCCAGCAGCAGCAGGATCGCGGCGATCAGGCCGCCCCGCACGGCGCCCAGCACCCCGCCCAGCAGGCGGTCCAGGCTGGTCAGCATGCTGCGGTGGACCAGGGCCTTGATGACCATGCCGATCACCGCGACCACGATCATCACGCCGATGCCGACCCCAAGGTAGCCACCGACGAAGTGTTCGCCACCGGGGGCTGCCGGGGCGGCCCACCAATGGGCGGCATCATTGCCGAAGGCGAAGGCCGCCCACGCGGCCAGCAGCCACGACAGGGTGCCGATGACGATTCCCACGAAGCCGCGCAGCATCCCCAGCAGGGTGGAGGCGGCGATCACGATCAGCAGCACCACGTCGATCATGGCGCCCCGCTCCTTCGGCGGCGCTGGCAACGGGGCTGCGCGTGGGTCATGGGTGCGGTCGCACCATGCCGGCCACGCCGACCTTGGCGGCGACCTGCGCCTTCAGCTGCTCGGCATCGGCGCGGTTGGCCACCGGCCCGACGCGGACGCGATGCAGGGTGCCCTTTTCGGTGCGGACCTGTTCGACGAAAGCGCTGAAGCCGGCGGCGCGGACCTTGTCGCGCAGGGCGTTGGCATCGTTGGCCTGGCCGAACGCGCCCAGCTGCACGGCAAAGCCGACGCCGCTGGCGGCCGGTGCTGCCGGCGTGGCCGGGGCCGTTGCCGGCTTGCTGGCGGTGGCCTCCGACTTCGGCTCGGGCTTCGGGGTTTCGGGCTTCGGCGCCGGCTTCGGCGGCTCGGGCTTGGCCGCCGGAGTGGTCGTTGCAGTCGGCGTACTCGGCGGCAGGCTTTCACTGCGCACCGGGTTGCTGCTGGCCGACGGCGCGGTGGCGGCAGATGGGGTACTGGCGCTCGGCGTAGCCGGTGCCGGGGTGGCTGCCACCGGGGCGCTGCTGTCCGCTGCGGCATCCAGAGTGATCACTTCGGCCTTCACATCGGCACGGATCTTCACCGCCTGCAGGCGGGCGGCCTCGGCCTGTGCTCGGTCGGCGTACGGCCCCACGCGCACGCGCCATGCCTGGCGGCCGTTGATGGTCGCCGTTTCGGCGAAGCCCGGCAGCTGCGAGCGCTTCAGGTAGGCGATCACCGCGTCGGCGTCGGCCTTGCTGCCGTAGGCACCGAAGGTAACCGCATAGTTGCCGGCGGCGACCGTCGGCGAGGTGTCCACGGTCGGCGGAGTGGCCGGCGTGGCGGCGTCCTGCAGCGGCTTGGCCTGCCCGGTCTGCAGGCCGGTGGCACCACCGGCCGGGGCGACCAGGGGCAGCTCACGGGTTTCGAACTGGCCATCGGCCGGTGCATCCGGCGCGGCGATCGGCACATTGGCCACGCCGCTGTCCGGTGCCGGCCCCTTGACCAGCATCGGCAGGAAAATCACGGCCAGTGCCACCAGCACGATGGCACCAATCAGACGCTGTTTCAGAGGCGTATCCACGTGAGGCAGGCAACTGTCCGGAGATTGGCATCGATTATACGGGTGCCGGACCGGACGGCGTCGGCGTTGGCTGAACGCGGATCAGGCGTCGCCCTGCAGCCACTGCAGGGCAGCAGCGGCGGTATGGAAGGAGCCGAACACCAGCACGCGGTCGCCGCGCTCGGCCTTGGCCAGCACCTGCGCCAGCGCCTGTTCGACGCTGTCAGCCAGCAGCGCCGTGGCGGCGACGGTGCCGACCAGGCGTGCCTGCAGCTGGGCGGCGCTCTGCCCACGCGGGCCGTCCAGCCCGGCCAGGGTCCACTCGCCCACTACGTCCTCCAGCGCCTGCACCACCCCCGCTGCGTCCTTGTCCTGCAGCGCGGCGTACACCGCCAGGGTGCGCCCGGCCGAGACCTCGGCCTTCAGCGCACGCGCCAGCTGGCCCGCCGCCTGCGGGTTGTGGCCGACGTCGACGCGGATCTGCACGCCATCGCGCTCGAATGCCTGCAGCCGGCCGGAAATGCGTGCCGCTGCGACACCGGCGGCCCACGCCGCACGCGGCACCGGCTTGTCCAGCGCGCGCAGCGCGGCGATGGCGGCACCCGCATTGGCCAGCTGGATCGGGCCGGCCAGCGCCGGGGTCGGCAGTTCCATGCGCAGGCCGACATCGCGCCAGCGCCAACGCTGGGCATCGATCGGCTCGTAGAAATAGTCGCTGCCACCACGGATCGCATTGGCGCCAACCAGGTAGGCACGGCGCAGCACGCTCGACGGCGGATCGGTCTCGCCCAGGATCACCGGCTTCCAGCCGCGGATGATGCCGGCCTTCTCGGCGCCGATCGCTTCGCGGTCCTCGCCCAGCCACTCGGCATGGTCGATGTCCACGGTGGTGATCACCGCCACGTCGGCATCGACGATGTTGACTGCATCGAGACGCCCGCCCAGGCCCACTTCCAGCACCGCCAGGTCCAGCCCGGCGTCGGCGAACAGCTGCAGCGCAGCCAGCGTGCCGTACTCGAAATAGGTCAGCGTGATCTCGCCACGCGCGGCCTCGATGGCGTTGAACGCGGCGACCAGCGCCGCATCGTCCACGTCCTGCCCGTCGATGCGCACGCGCTCGTTGTAGCGCAGCAGGTGCGGCGACGTGTACGCGCCGACCTTCCAACCGGCAGCACGGCCGATGGCCTCGATGAAGGCCACGGTGGAGCCCTTGCCGTTGGTGCCACCGACCACGATGGTGCGCTGGGCCGGCGTACCCAGGCCCATCGCCGCAGCCACGGCGCGCACGCGCTCCAGGCCCATGTCGATGGTCGCCGGGTGCTGGCGTTCAATGTAATCCAGCCAATCGGCCAGGGTGGTCGGGGTGTTCGTCACGGCAGTGCTTCCAACAGGTACAGGTGGTTCGGTGTGGCTGGTCAGAGTGCGCGGTGCTTGGCTTCGCCGAAGAACGGCGTGTGGTGGGCGCAGTCGTTCAGGCGCACCACTTCCAGGCTGTCCAGGTCGGCGCCTTCGAGCAGGTTGAGCGTGGTCGGTGCCTGGCGGAAGGTCCACAGGCGGGAGATCGGCAGGCCCAGCACCTTGCACAGGATCACGCGGTTGACCGCATCGTGCGCAACCACCAGCAGGGTGTCGTGCTCACCGAGGCCTTCGGTGGCACGGGCCAGGCCACGCCAGCTGCGTTCCAGCACCAGGCGCAGCGATTCGCCGCCGGGCATCAACACGGTATCCGGCTCCTCGCGCCAGGCCTGCAGGCGCGACGGATCCTTCTCGTGGATCTCGCTGGCCAGCAGCCCTTCCCATTCGCCATGGGCGATTTCCTGCAGCTCCGGCTCGGTCAGCAGCATGTCGGCACGGGCGGCGCCAAGCGCCAGCTGCGCGGTGCGCTGCGCGCGCGACAGCGGCGAGGCAACGGCACGGGTGATGTCCACCGAGGCCAGGCGGGCACCCAGTGCCTGGGCCTGGGCTTCACCGATCGGCGAAAGCGGAATATCGATCTGGCCCTGGTAGCGGCCTTCGGCGTTCCACGGCGTTTCGCCGTGGCGGGCAAGCAGGATGCGCATGCGTGCAAGGGGTCCTGGGGGGAGGAGGTTTCCGCGTTTCGTTCACATCCTGTGAAGTCCGCGGAACAGGGATGATACCTGTTCGGCGCACCGGGCCGGGCCGGGCATGAAAAAACCCCGCGACCTGCGTCGCGGGGTTTCGGAATCTCCGGCTGCCTGGTCGAGGTTGCCGGCCAGCGGCCGGCACTACCGCAACCGGTTTACTTCGCCAGGTTCAGTTCCTTCAGCAGCTGCGGCGCCGGCGCCACTTCCTGCATGATCCACTGCATGTAGCGGCTGTCGACGGCGATCATGCGGGTCATCACCGGGTCGAACACCCAGTTGGAGCTGACCGATTCCCAGTTGCCATCGAAGGCCAGGCCGACCAGCTTGCCGTTGGCGTCCAGCACCGGCGAACCCGAGTTGCCACCGGTGATGTCCAGGTTGGACAGGAAGTTCACCGGCACCGAACCAATACGCTTGTCTTCCAGGCCGCCGTAACGCTTGGCCTTGACCGCATCGAGCAGCGCCTTCGGCGAATCGAACGGATCTTCGCCGGTTTCCTTCGCCGCCACGCCTTCCAGGGTGGTGAACGGGGTGTACTTCACGCCGTCCTTGCCATAGCCCATGACGTTGCCGAAGGTGATGCGCAGCGACAGGTTGGCGTCCGGGTAGACGAACTCACCCTGGCTCTTCTTGTAGTCGGCCACGGCCTGCAGGTACAGCGGGCGCGCGGTCAGCGATTCGCCTTCGCGGATCTTCTTCTGCTCTTCCTGCTTCAGCAGTGCCGGCATGACGGCCACGGCGTACTGGATGGCCGGATCGTTGCTGGCTTCAAACGCGGCGCGGTCGGCCTTGAACCATTTCAAGCGTGCGTCCAGGCTGCCCAGCTCGGTGCCCGACAGCTTGCCCACCAGCGACTTCACCGCAGCGGCATCGCTGCCGGCCAGCCACTTGTTCAGCACTTCGTTGTCGCGCTGTGCGGCCGGCAGGGCCACGTACTGGTCCAGCCAGTAGGCCTGCAGCTGCTGGTCCATCTTCGCCACGTAGCGGCGGTCCATCTGCTTCAGGCCACCTTCGATGGTGGTCAGGTCGCGTTCCTGGTAACCGGCTTCGCGCTCGGCATCCGGCTTGCTGCGCTCGATCGACAGGCGGTACAGGGTGATCGCCGCGCCAACGGCCGAGGTGTTGTTGAACTGACCGACGAACAGGTCGCGTTCGCGGGTCGACTTGCTGGTATCCAGATGCTTGAGCAGCTGCGCGTGTGCCGCCAGGGCCGGCTTGCCGGCAGCGCCCTGCTTCTTCAGCCACGCCAGCACGGCGGCTTCTTCAGCCTGCTTCTGGCCAGCGGCGTCGATGCGCTTGAAGCCTTCCAGCTGGCCCAGGTAGTTCTTGGCCACGTTGTTCATGCTGGCGGCGGTGGCGGCGTACTTCACCTTGACGTCGGCGTCCGCCTTGCCGGCGTCGGCGATCATCTTCAGCACCGCGTTGTAGTGCTTGGCGATGGTCGGGTAGGTGAAGCTGGCGGTTTCGTTGAATTCACCAGCCAGTGCATAGCGGTTGGTGCGGCCCGGGTAGCCCGCCACCATCACGAAGTCGTCGGCACCCAGCGGCTGGTCGGCGAACTTCAGGAAGTGCTTGGGCTGGTACGGCACGTTGTCGGCGGCGAAGGCGGCCGGCTTGCCGTCCTTGCCGACGTAGGCGCGGTAGAACGAGAAATCGCCGGTGTGGCGCGGCCACATCCAGTTGTCGACGTCGCCGCCGAACTTGCCGACGCTGCCCGGGGGCGCGTAGACCAGGCGCACGTCCTTGATTTCCATGTTGCGGAACAGGCGGTAGGTGTTGCCGCCGGAGAAGCTGTACAGGCGGCAGCGGAAGCCGGCATCGGCTTCACAGGCGGCGACCTGGGCCTTGTCGAAGGCGTCCAGCGCGCGGCTCCGGGCCAGCGGGTCGTTGCCGGCGGCAGCGATGGCGGCCTTGGCCTGGGTGGTGACGTCGGTGATCTGGTCGAGCACGAACACGCGGGCGTTCGGGCCGGCGCTCAGTTCGTCCTTCAGGGTCGGCGCGTTGAAGCCGTCCTTGATCAGGTTCTTCTGCGCGGTCGAATTCAGCTGGATGGCGCCATAAGCGCAGTGGTGGTTGGTGACCACCAGGCCCTGCGGCGAGACGAAGCTGGCGGTGCAGCCGCCGAGGGCGACGACCGCGCCCATCGGGTCGCCGGTCAGGTTGGACAGCTGTTCCGGGGACAGCTTCAGGCCGGCCTTCTGCAGCGGGCCGGCGATTTCCGGCAGCTGCTGCGGCACCCACATGCCTTCAGCGGCATGGGCGACCTGGGCCAGCCCGAGGCTGGCGACGATGGAGAATGCAAGCAGGTTCGAGCGCATGGAGCGGCCCCTGGTAGTGGAACCCTCGATTGTAGCCCGCCGCCCTGCCCCGCCCCGAACCCCGGAAGTCATGGGCCTGCTTCTTGCTCTGCCACGCGCACGTCGGCCGCGCACACGGAAATCGTCCAGAGGGGGCGTGGTCACCCTGGACGGGACCGTTGGCGCCATGGGCCGGGCGCATGCGACTGGCGGGTTGGGCAGGACGCCCAACCCCGGTCTTGCCGTGTGCGCAGGACAGCGCGCACGAGCAAGGCGCCATCGAGCACCATGGAGGGGCTTTTGCGTGTCCTGGCCAGGGTGACCACGCCCCCTTTCCCGGATCAGGGAGGCGCCGCTGTTCGCAGCACGTTCGAAACGCCCGCCGGCGCACGCCTTTCGTTCCGCCACTGCACCCGCAGCGCAACATGGGAAATCCGCGCGGCACCCTATAATCCGCGCTTTCCCCCTGATGAGTTCCACCCCGATGGCGCAGCAAACGATGAAGGCCCTGGTCAAGCGCGAAGCGGCCAAGGGCATCTGGCTGGAAGAAGTTCCGGTGCCGACCCCGGGCCCGAACGAGGTCCTGATCAAGCTCGAGAAGACCGCGATCTGCGGTACCGACCTGCACATCTACCTGTGGGACGAGTGGAGCCAGCGCACGATCAAGCCGGGTCTGACCATCGGCCACGAATTCGTCGGTCGCGTCGCCGCACTCGGCTCGGCCGTGACCGGCTATGAGATCGGCCAGCGCGTCTCTGCCGAAGGCCACATCGTCTGCGGCCACTGCCGCAACTGCCGTGGCGGCCGTCCGCACCTGTGCCCGAACACCGTCGGCATCGGCGTCAACGTCAACGGCGCGTTCGCCGAATACATGGTGATGCCGGCCAGCAACCTGTGGCCGATCCCGGACCAGATTCCGTCCGAGCTGGCCGCGTTCTTCGATCCCTACGGCAACGCCGCGCACTGCGCGCTGGAGTTCAACGTGATCGGCGAGGACGTGCTGATCACCGGCGCCGGCCCGATCGGCATCATCGCCGCAGGCATCTGCAAGCACATCGGTGCGCGCAACGTGGTGGTGACCGACGTCAATGATTTCCGCCTGAAGCTGGCCGCCGACATGGGCGCCACCCGCGTGGTCAACGTGGCCAACCAGTCGCTGAAGGACGTGATGAAGGAACTGCACATGGAGGGCTTCGACGTGGGCCTGGAAATGAGCGGCAACCCGCGTGCGTTCAACGACATGCTCGACTGCATGTACCACGGCGGCAAGATCGCCATGCTCGGCATCATGCCCAAGGGCGCCGGCTGCGACTGGGACAAGATCATCTTCAAGGGCCTGACCGTGCAGGGCATCTACGGCCGCAAGATGTACGAGACCTGGTACAAGATGACCCAGCTGGTGCTGTCCGGCTTCCCGCTCGGCAAGGTGATGACCCACCAGCTGCCGATCGACGACTTCCAGAAGGGCTTCGACCTGATGGAAGAAGGCAAGGCCGGCAAGGTGGTGTTGAGCTGGAATTGACCCTTCGCCGCGCGCGATGGGTGGGTGCCGAGCTTGCTCGGCACACCTTGAAGCTGAAAAAGGCGCCGATGGGCGCCTTTTTCGTAAAGCGTGCCAGGCAAGCCTGGCACCTACCGACGCAAGGGTTATTTGCCGATGGCCACGCTCAGCATCACGCGGCTGTGGGCCAGCTTGCCGGAGTTGTCGCGGCCGTTGCCGTCGGTGCCGTAGTAGCCCAGGCCGACCTTGGCCATCCCGAACTGGCGCTCAACGCCGACATTCCAGTCGGTGTAATCCTTGGCGATGCCGTCTTCAAACGTGCTGCGACCGACATTAGCATTCAGGGTGAAGTCCTTCGGCAGGCCCCAGCTGCCACCCAGGCCGAAGTACCAGCCATCGGTGCTGCTGTTCCATACATCGTTGGTGTAGGCCACCGTGAGCTTGTAGGTGTCATCCAGCGTGGTGGTGGTGATCAGCTCGTTGTAGTTCTGGTGGCTGGACTTCAGGTAGGTGTAGCGGTTCAGCAGCACGTCGAAGTTGACGCGCTCGGTGACGTCCACGCCGTAGCCGATCAGGTAGTCGACCTCGGTCTTCGGATCACCTGCACCGAAGTCCACGCCCGAGCCCCAGACACCGGCATACAGGCCGACCGGGCTGGTGTAGGTGAAGCCAGCCTGCAGGGTCGGATCCTCGTCGGTCTGCGACACACCACGGAACAGGTAATCGGAAACAGCGGTGACGTTCCAGCTGTACGGCGATTCGTTTTCCTGGGCGCTGGCGGCGAACGGGGCGGCCAGGGTCAGGGCAGCGGCAATGGCGAGGCAGGCACGGGCGTGCTTCATGAGCGTCTCCGGTGGGGGCGGTGGCGTGGAAGGCGGGGAGCGGGCGTAGCGGCCGGAGCGGGACAGCTCCGGTTCACGAATTTTTAACCAGTTTGCTATTGCGATGCAACATGTGCCGGCCGTGGCGACGCCCCATCCGGGCCGGTCGGCAAGCGGCGATGCCCGGTAGAATCAGCGGTTTCCCCGTTCAGAGCCGTGCCCACGCCATGACCGACGCCTCCTCCGCCCTGACCCGCCACTACGCCGAGGAACTGGACGCCATCCGCGCCCAGGGCCTGTTCAAGTCCGAGCGGATCATCACCAGCCCGCAGTCGGCCGAGATCACCCTCGAGGACGGCCGCAAGGTGCTGAACTTCTGTGCCAACAACTACCTGGGCCTGGCCGACCATCCGGACCTGATCCAGGCCGCCAAGGACGCACTGGATACCCACGGCTTCGGCATGGCCTCGGTGCGCTTCATCTGCGGTACCCAGGACCTGCACAAGCAGCTGGAGAAGCAGATCGCCGACTTCTTCGGCAAGCAGGACACCATCCTGTACGCAGCCTGCTTCGACGCCAACGGCGGCCTGTTCGAACCGCTGCTCGGCGAGAACGACGCGATCATTTCCGATGCACTGAACCATGCTTCGATCATCGACGGCGTGCGCCTGTGCAAGGCCAAGCGCTTCCGCTACGCCAACTGCGACATGGCCGACCTGGAAGCCCAGCTGCAGGCCGCCGATGCCGCCGGCTGCAAGACCAAGCTGATCACCACCGACGGCGTGTTCTCGATGGACGGCTTCATCGCCCCGCTGGACGAAATCACCGCGCTGGCAAAGAAGTACAACGCGCTGGTGCACATCGACGAATGCCACGCCACCGGCTTCCTGGGTGCCACCGGCCGCGGCTCGGCCGAAGTGAAGGGTGTGCTGGAGAAGATCGACATCATCACCGGCACCCTGGGCAAAGCCATGGGCGGCGCACTGGGCGGTTTCACCTGCGCCAGCGCCGAGGTGATCGAGCTGCTGCGCCAGCGTTCGCGGCCGTACCTGTTCTCCAACTCGCTGCCACCGCATGTGGTTGCCGCCGGCATCAAAGCGTTCGAGATGCTGGCCGCCGCTGACGATCTGCGCGGCACCCTGGTGGAGAACACCCGCTACTTCCGCGAAAAGATGGTCGCAGCCGGTTTCGACGTGAAGCCGGGCGTGCACCCGATCAGCCCGGTGATGCTGTACGACGCACCGCTGGCGCAGAAGTTCGCCGAGCGCCTGCTCGAAGAAGGCATCTACGCGATCGGCTTCTTCTTCCCGGTGGTACCCAAGGGCCAGGCCCGCATCCGCACCCAGATCAGCGCCGCGCACAGCCGCGAGCATCTCGACCGCGCGATCGATGCGTTCACCCGCATCGGCGTCGAGCTGGGCGTGATCAAGGGCTGATCATGGCCGGGGTCGGATCCCTTTCCTGCGGAAAGGGCTCTGACCCCACCAGGCAAGGCGTGCCGACCAAGGTCGGCACCTACCGGAGCTTGATGGTGTGCCGACCCGGGTCGGCACCCACAGGCGTCATTTCTTTTTCTTCTTGCCCTTCGGTTCGTCCTTGCTGGCCACCACCACCGGCTTGGCGGCTGCGTCCTGGCCGTTGCCCTTGGCAACGCGGATGCCATTGGCCTTCATCCAGGCATCGAACTCATCGGCGGTCATCTTCTTGTCGCCGTTGCTCATCAGGAAGCGGTAGCTGCCGCGACCATCCAGCTCCGGAGTCTTCACTTCCACCACCGGGGTTTCGGCCGGCGTTTCCGCCTTGGCCACCTTCTTGTGGCCACCACAGGCGGTCAGCAGCATCATCGGCAGCAGCAGGCCTGCGCAGCGCAGGGTTTGGTTGAGGGTCGGGTGGTACATGGGCAGGCTCCGTTCGGGAAATTCAGCAACCAGGCGCCCCCTACGCCTGGAACGGTGGCCGGCAACCGCCGGCCGCGGGCGGTGATCAGCCCGGTGCAGCGGCCCCCAGCCGCTGCTGGTCACTGACCTCCAGCACCCGCCATTGCCCCTTGCCGAGATCGCCGAGCAGCAGCCCACCGATCGCGACCCGGACCAGGCGCAGCACCTGCAGGTCGAAGGCCGCCAACAGGCGGCGGATATGACGGTTGCGGCCCTCGTCGAGGACCACCTCCAGCCATGCGGTCTTGTCGCCACTGCGCAGCACGCGCACGGCCTGGGCAACGAGGAACTCGCCCTCGTCCTCCACGCCGGCCTGCAGTGCCGCCAGGGTGGCGTCATCGGGCAGGCCATCAACCTGCACGTGGTAGGTCTTGTCCGGCCCGGTCTGCGGGTCGGTCAGGCGCGCCGCCCATTGCGGATCGTTGCTGAACAGCAACAGCCCTTCGCTGGCCTTGTCCAGGCGCCCGACCGGCGCGATCCACGGCAGGCCAGCACCATCAAAGCAGCGGTACACGGTGTCGCGACCACGCTCGTCCTGCGCCGTGGTCACCACGCCGCGCGGCTTGTTGAGCATCAGGTACAGGCGCTGCGGCGCATCCATCGGCTGGCCATCGACTTCGATGGGTGGCGCCGGCTGGCCAATCGGGAATTCGGGATCACGGACGATGCGGCCGGACACGCGCACGCGGCCTTCGGCGATCCAGCGCGCGGCCTCGCTGCGCGAGCACACGCCGGCCTTGGACAGCACGCGCGCCAGGCCATGGCGCACGCCACTGGAGACATTCGGAACCGCACGCCCACGCGATGCGTGGGAGCGGGCAGCGGGGGCGGCAGGTGGGCGGCGCGTGCGCAAGCCTCTGCTCCCCGCGGCGCTTACTTCTTGTCGACCGGCTTGGTCTCAGCCGGTGCTTCGGCTGGAGCCGGGGTGGCGGCCGGAGCCGGACGTGCCTTGACCACACGCACGCCACGCGCCTTCATCCAGGCATCGAACTCTTCAGCGGTCATGCGCTTGCCGTTCTGGCTCATGTCGAAGCGCCAGGGCGTGTTGTCGAATTCGGTCTGCGGCTTGTAGGCCGCCGGATCGTTCGGCTTCACCGCCGGTGCGCCCGGAATGGCCTTGGCGATGTTCTGGCAGCCGTCGATGCGCAGGCGCTGCAGCACCTGGTCCAGCGACTGCGACGGATCGTAGTTGCTGCTCAGCACACCGGCCGGCATGCCCAGCTGGTTGCCACGGATGTAGAGCTCGTCGGCCACCGGCGCGATGGTCGTGGCCGGCAACGGCAGCGGCGAGGCGCTGGTGTTGACCGAGCAATCGACCGCAGCGTGGGCGGCGGGAACCAGGGCCAGCGCCAGGAAGGCGGCCGATGCAGAGCGCAGCATGAAGGGCATCCAGGAAAGGAAGTGACGCGGCGAGTTTAGCAATGCCGCGACAGCTTTCAAGCGCCACTTTCAATGAATACGGCAACTCATTGGTTTTGTGGAAAAAATCCCGACGAACGGTTGCCCTGACGCATGAAATTCCAGATTCCCGGCCGCAGAAACAACAAGACCCGGCCGAAGCCGGGTCCTGCTGTGTCTTACTGGCAGAGCGTCAGAACTTAGTTCTGGACGTTCAGCTCGGTACGACGGTTCTTGGCGCGACCTTCCGGGTTGTCCGAACCATCCGGGTTGGTGTTCGGAGCAATCGGACGGCTCTCGCCGTAGCCGATCGGGCCGACCAGGCGACCGGCGTCAACGCCGTTCTTGGTCAGGTAGTTGTACACGGCGGTAGCACGACGCTCCGACAGCTTCTGGTTGTAAGCGTCGGTACCCTTCGAGTCGGTGTGACCGGCAACTTCAACGCGCAGATCCGGGTAACGCTTCAGGATCTCGGTGGCTTCGCTCAGGATCGCCACGGCGTCCGGACGCAGGTTCGACTTGTCGAAGTCGAAGTTGACGCCCTTCAGGTCGATGGAGACCGGCACCGGGCAACCGTCCGGACCGATGGTCTGACCCGGCTGCGAGTTCGGGCACTTGTCGTCGCAGTTGTTGACGCCGTCACCGTCGTCATCCAGGTCGGCGCAGCTCGGGGCAACCGGAGCCGGAGCCGGAGCAGCCGCGACCGGAGCCGGGCCCAGCGGGATCACGACACCGACCGAAGCCAGCACGTCACCGAACCAGTCTTCCTTCTTGGCGGCAACGCTCTGGTCGTCGAAGTCAGCGCGGTAGGCAACTTCGGCGCGGACAGCAACGCGCTTCTCGAAGGTGGTCTGCAGGCCGACGCCGAGCTTGGCGGCAACGTTGCCGTCCTTACGCTTGCGCGGACCGGTGGCATCGAACGGGTAGGACTCTTCCGACTTCTGGTAGCCCAGGCCACCCAGGATGTACGGGTTCCAGCCGCGGCCTTCCTTGATGAAGTGGCGACGCAGGTCCAGCGAGACGCCGTACTGCGACCAGTTCAGGTCCTTGTTCGAATCGAAGTTCGGGTTCTGATAGTTCAGCTCACCGTCCAGCGACCAGTTCGGGCTGATGAACTTGCCCAGGCCCAGGGTCACGAACGGAGCGTCATTGGTCAGACGGTCGCTGTCCTGGAAGTTGAAGCCGGCCGAACCGGTCAGGTACCAGCGGTCATCGAACTCCTGCGCGGAGGCAGCCTGGGCGAAAGCCAGACCACCCAGCAGCGCGGCAGTAAGGATCTTCTTGTTCATTGAGTACAGCTCCTATTTCGGGGGTATGAAACCGGTAGAGGCATGGGCCAGCACTACTGCGTCGATGTTCGACAGCCGATTCAGCACGCCACCGCCGCGAACATTATGCTCAGGCGGGTGAAGGTCATGTTAACAGTCCCGTAACATGTGAAGTGTTGTGCCCGACCCTCCACCGGTCCGACGTTGAAACCCTATACAGGATGATGAAAATCCGCAAGACCTTCGCGCGGCAAGGGTTTGACGGTGTTTAGGCGGCGGAAGCGACATATTCCGCAACGGATTGCTTCACACGGTTCAGCGCGCTTGCGGAAACGTGAGGAACCTTATGATGGGGCCACGAACCCAGCCGGAGCCGAGATGAAAGCCGTCGCCCTGAGTCGTGAATCCGCCCCCGCGCTGGGCGATGTCCAGCTGCCCCCACCCCTGCCTCCGCGCGGTCGTGACCTGCTGATCCGGGTCGAAGCAGTCTCGGTCAATCCCGTCGATGGCAAGCAGCGCGCGGCCACTGATCCGGCCACGCTCGAGGCGCCCCGCGTGCTCGGCTGGGACGCGTCCGGCGTGGTCGAGGCCATCGGCGAAGAGGCCAGCCTGTTCGCCTCCGGCGACGAGGTCTATTACGCCGGCGATGTCACCCGCCCGGGCTGCAATGCGCAGTACCAATGGGTGGATGAACGCCTGGTCGCACGCAAGCCGACCACGCTGGATTTCGCTGAAGCGGCCGCCCTGCCGCTGACCACGCTCACCGCATGGGAACTGCTGTTCCAGCGCATGCCGTTGCAGCTGGATGACTGCCGTCATGCCGGCCAGTACCTGCTGGTGATCGGCGGTGCGGGCGGCGTCGGATCGATGGCGATCCAGCTGGCCCGCCATGCCGGCTTCGAGGTGATCGCCACCGCCTCCCGCGCGTCCTCGGCCGACTGGTGCCGGCAGATGGGTGCGCAGCATGTGATCGACCACAGCCGACCGCTGCTGGCGCAGTTGCAGGCGCTGGGCATCGATGCGGTACATGTCGCACTCAATCTGGCCGACACCGACCACTACTGGGATGAACTGGGCCAGCTGCTGGCGCCGCAGGGCCATGTCGGCCTGATCGTCGAACCGCGCGGCGCGCTGCGCATCGGAGATCCGTACAAGGCCAAGTGCATCGGTATCCACTGGGAATTCATGTTCGCGCGCGCGCGCTTCGCCACCGCCGACCGCATCGAACAGCACCGCATCCTCAGCCGCGCGGCCAGCATGATCGACGCCGGCCAGCTGCGCGGCACCCTCAGCGAGACACTGGGCACGATCAATGCGGCCAACCTGGACATCGCGCATCAGCGCCTGGCCAGCGGGCGCACGCTTGGCAAGCTGGCACTGGCGGGCTGGGACGATTAGCCAGGCTGGAACGCCGATGCAGAGCCGAGCCCATGCTCGGCTCCGCAGAACAGCCCCACATGCAGGATCAAGGCTGCCTGTAACAGTGGATTGGCCGGCATCTGTATCTATGGAAGCGACTGAATCGGATTTACGGTGGGAACAGATCCTCCTCCCCCCGAGTGCCCCATGCCCACTGCCCTTCCGCTACGCCTGCTGCAACTGACCGTCGGCCTGTTCCTGTACGGCTTCGGTGCCTCGCTGATGATCCGTGCCGCGATCGGCGTTGCTCCCTGGGACGTGCTGTCGCAGGGCATCGCCGCGCAGACGCCGCTGTCGTTCGGCCTGGCCACCAATGTGATCGGCGCGCTGGTGCTGCTGCTTTGGTGGCCGTTGCGACAGAAACCGGGTGTCGGCACCGTTCTCAACGTGATGCTGATCGGCCCGTCCGCACAATTTGGCCTGTGGTTGCTGCCGCCGGCGGTCGGCCTGGGCTGGCAGCTGGCGATGTTCTGTGCCGGCATGCTGCTGGTTGCGCTGGCCACCGGCCTGTACATCGGCGCCAAGCTGGGCCCCGGCCCGCGCGATGGCCTGATGACCGGCCTGCACGCCCGCACCGGCTGGCCGATCTGGAAGGTGCGCAGCCTGATCGAGGGCAGCGTATTGCTGCTGGGCTGGTGGCTGGGCGGCAATGTCGGCCTCGGCACCCTCGCCTTCGCCCTGCTGATCGGCCCGCTGTGCGGGGTGACGCTGGGCTGGTTCGGGATCGGTCGCACCCCGGTAGTGCCGGCCGCTGGCCGGCAACCGCAGTCCCCCTGAGCTGAACGGGATGCCGGCCAGCGGCCGGCACTACCCCCCGGAGTTCGGGGGCAGCGCCGCAGGCGCGGGGGTTGGAGGCCGGTAAGTGGGGCCCGCGGTTCGCGCAGCGAATTGCGGGAGCGACAGCACGCATGTGCCGAGCGTACCCGGCCAGCGGCCGGCACTACCCCCCCGGAGTTCGGGGGCAGCGCCGCAGGCGCGGGGGTTGGAGGCCGGTAAGTGGGGCCCGCGGTTCGCGCAGCGAATTGCGGGAGCGACAGCACGCATGTGCCGAGCGTACCCGGCCAGCGGCCGGCACTACCCCCCCGGAGTTCGGGGGCAGCGCCGCAGGCGCGGGGGTTGGAGGCCGGTAAGTGGGGCCCGCGGTTCGCGCAGCGAATTGCGGGAGCGACAGCACGCATGTGCCGAGCGTACCCGGCCAGCGGCCGGCACTACCCCAAGAGCGGCCCTTGCCCCGGCCGCCGTTTCGCGGCACGCTTCGCGCTTCCGTACGCAAGCGTATCGACCATGTCGCCAGCCAACGAAAGCGCCTATCCCCACCTGTTCGCCCCGCTGGACCTGGGCTTCACCCAGCTGCGCAACCGCGTATTGATGGGTTCGATGCACACCGGCCTGGAAGATCGCGCCCGCGACTTCCCGCGCCTGGCGGCCTACTTCGCCGAGCGCGCCGAGGGCGGCGTCGGCCTGATCGTCACCGGGGGCTTCGCGCCGAACGTGGTCGGCTGGCTGAAGCCGTTCGGCGGCAAGCTGTCCTGGCCGTGGGAAGTGCGGCCGCACCGCCAGCTCACCGCCGCCGCGCACCAGCACGGCGCGAAGATCTGCCTGCAGCTGCTGCACGCTGGCCGTTACGCCTACCACCCGCTGTCGGTGGCGCCGTCGAAGCTGAAGGCACCGATCAACCCGTTCACCCCGCGCGCACTGTCGGCCAGTGGCGTCGAGCGGCATATCGCCGACTACGCACGCAGCGCGAAGCTGGCCCGCGAGGCCGGCTACGACGGCGTCGAAGTAATGGGCTCGGAGGGCTACCTCATCAACGAGTTCATCGCCCCGCGCACCAACAAGCGCACTGATGCCTGGGGCGGCGACGCGCGCCAGCGCATGCGCTTCGCGGTCGAGATCGTGCGCCGCATCCGCGAAGCCTGCGGCCCGGACTTCATCATCATCTACCGCCTGTCGCTGGTGGATCTGGTCGATGACGGCAGCAACTGGGAAGAGATCGTGCAGCAGGCGCAGGCGATCGAGGCGGCCGGCGCGACGATCATCAATTCCGGCATCGGCTGGCACGAAGCGCGCATTCCGACCATCGCCACCTCGGTGCCGCGAGCTGCCTTCGCCGGGGTCACCGCCAAGCTCAAGCCGCATGTGAAGGTGCCGCTGGTGGCGACCAACCGCATCAACATGCCCGACGTCGCCGAGCGCATCCTCGCCGATGGCGGCGCCGACATGGTGTCGCTGGCGCGGCCGCTGCTGGCCGACCCGCAGTGGCCGAACAAGGCCCGTGCCGGCCGCGCCGAGGCGATCAACACCTGCATCGCCTGCAACCAGGCCTGCCTGGACCACGTGTTCGAGAACAAGCTGGCCAGCTGCCTGGTCAACCCGCGTGCCGCGCACGAGACCGAGCTGGTCTATCGCCCCACTGCCACGCCGAAGAAGGTTGCCGTGGTCGGTGCCGGCCCCGCCGGCCTGGCCTGTGCCACCGTCGCTGCCCAGCGCGGCCACCAGGTCACCCTGTTCGATGCCAACGAGGAGATCGGCGGCCAGTTCAACGTGGCCAAGCGCATCCCCGGCAAGGAAGAGTTCAACGAGACCCTGCGCTACTTCCGCCACACGCTGCAGGAGACCGGCGTGCAGCTGCGCCTCAGCACCCGTGCTGATGCCGCCACCCTGGCCGGCTTCGACGAGGTGGTGCTGGCCACCGGCATCACCCCGCGCAAGGTCGACTTCCCCGGCGCTGACCACGCCAAGGTGGTCAGCTACCTGGACGTGCTGCTGGGCCGGGTTGAAGTGGGCACCAATGCGGCGATCATCGGCGCCGGCGGCATCGGCTTCGATGTCGGCGAGTTCCTCAGCCACGCCGGTGAGTCACCCTCGCTGGACCCGCAGCGCTGGATGGCCGAATGGGGCGTGGATGCCAGCTTCGAGGCCCGCGGCTCACTGGGCCGGCCCGAGGTCGAGGCGTCACCGCGTCGGCTGTGGCTGCTGCAGCGCAGCCCGGGCAAGCCCGGCGCGCGACTGGGCAAGACCACCGGCTGGATCCACCGCGCCACGCTGAAGGCCAAGGGCGTGCGCATGCTCGGTGGCGTCGAGTACCTGGGCGTGGACGACGAAGGCCTGCGCATCCGCGTGGAAGGCAGCGAACAGCTGCTGCCGGTCGACCATGTGGTGATCTGCGCCGGGCAGGAACCGAACCGTGCATTGCAGGCCGAACTGCAGGCCGCCGGCATCAACGCGCAGCTGATCGGCGGTGCCGATGTAGCGGCCGAACTGGACGCCAAGCGGGCCATCGACCAGGGCAGCCGGGTCGCCGCCGCGCTCTGATGAGCGCCTGAATGGGGGGCGGAATGTGATTTCCGTCACCCCTGGCGAACCTGAATGTCAAGCCGGACGGTTCACGATGCGTTCGGCTATGCCCCCCTACCTTGCGCCATCTTTCCGCTCACCAGCCAGTTTCCGGTGAGCCGGCGCAGCCCCCTCGATCGGTACTGATCGTTTCTTTTGGGGCTGCCCACGGGGCGGCCCCGATGGCCGCCTCCCCATGACGCCAAGTCGTACCCCGCCTCCTGTCGCCCCCGCGGCCGGAACCCGAGGGTGCGGCCCACACGGAGCAAGGAGTTATATGAAACTGGCCTGGATTCTCTGGCTGTCGCAGTTGTTGCCGCAGCCGGCCGCTGATTCATTGTGTTTGAGCACCACCGTTTACCTGGAAGCCCGCGACCAGACCCTGCGTGGCCAGCAGGCCGTCGCCGAGGTCGCCCTGCGCCGCCTCGACAGTGGCCTGTGGGGCGACTCGATGTGCCAGGTGGTCACCGCACGCAAGCAGTTCGCGCCGACCATCGTCTCCCCCGGCACCCAGCTGGGCAATGACGCGGCCTGGAGCGAGGCGATGAACGTGGCCTTCGACGCCGAGCGCAACTGGGCGCTGCCGGCCGGCGAACGCCGCGAGATCGTGCCCGGTGCCAGCCACTTCGCCGCGCTGTCCATCGCCAGCCCGAACTGGCGCAACGCGTACCAGGTGGCCACCATCGGCGATCACACCTTCTATAAGGTGCAGAACCTCAAGCCACGGCAGTCGTAACGATCCGTGCTGGCGGCAGCGTTGCCGCCCGCCGCCAGGCTCTGGGATAGTGGGCGCTTCCCGCCCGCATCACCTGGAGTTCCCATGAAGCTGTACAGCAAGCCCGGTGCCTGTTCCACCGCCGACCACATCGCCCTGCAGTGGACCGGCCAGCCGTTCGAGGTTGAACTGCTGAACAAGGACACCCTGAAGGGTCCGGAATTCCTCAAGATCAATCCGGCCGGCGCCGTCCCCGCACTGGTCGACGGCGACTTCGTGCTGCTGCAGAACGCCGCGATCATGGGCTACATCGCCGACAGCTTCCCGCAGGCCGGCCTCGGCGGCGACGGCAGCCCGCGCCAGCGCGCCGAAGCCACCCGCTGGCTGGCCTTCGTCAATTCGGACCTGCATCCGGCCTTCTCGCCGCTGTTCGCGCCGGGCAAGTTCATCGCCGACGAGAGCCAGTTCGATGCGATCCGCGCCGCCGCGCACAAGCGCCTGCGTGGCCTGTTCGAGACCGCTGACAAGCAGCTGGCTGACAAGCCCTGGCTCGCCGGCTTCCGCAGCTTCGCCGACCCGTACTTCTACATCACCCTGCGCTGGGCCGCCGGCACCAAGGTCGACCTGTCCGGCCTGGACAACCTGGCCGCCTACAAGGCGCGCATGGATGCCGACGCCGGCGTGCAGGCCGCGCTGAAGGCGGAAGGCCTGGCCTGAGCCTGACCCGGGGTCGGATCCGTCTGCGCAGCAGGCGGCTCTGACCCCCTCGGTTCCAACAGCGTGATCAGCCGATCTGGCGGATCACTTCGCCCTTGGCATCGCGCAGGTAGGTCGGCACCACTTCGATGCGCAGCGCCGCCGCCACCGGGTAGATACCGCGCTCGGCATGCACGCCCGCCAGGGCCTGCAGTCCCGCCTCATCCAGTGCCCAGCGCGCGTTGTCGGCGGAGACGTCGCCCACTTCACCGTGCTCGGCCGGGATGAACTCCCACTGCCGCTCGCGGCTGACCAGTTCCAGCGATTTGCCATGGCGCAGGCGCAGCGGCAGCAGCTCGCACACGCTGGCGACCTGGCCGCCCCCCAGCACCAGGGTGGTGACGCCCGCCTCCTGCCGCCAATCCAGTGTCTCGATGAACAACATGCCGGTACTGGAGCCCTCGCGCTCGCTGCCGGCCTGCACCTGTGCGGCCAGTACCGGATCCTCCAGCAGGTTGCCGCGATGCAGGTCGCTGATCCACAGCGGCATCGCCGGCTGCAGCGCCTGCAGCACGCCGCGCGTCGACCAGCGCTTGACCGCTTCCATTTCCTCATCGGTCAGCCCGACCAGCTGCAGGAACTGCAGGTGGCCATTGGTGGTGTCGCGTGCGGGCAACTGCGGATCAGCGACGAAGGCCAGATGGCACAAGCGCGTGCCGGTCTCCAGCGCGATCGGGCCATTGGCATTGAGGTGGTGACCATCCTCGAACACGTTGCCACTGCCGAACACATAGCGCGCCAGGTTCTGCAGCAGGTTCATCGGCCACACCGGCGGTGCGCTCCCAGCGTTCTCACCGGCGTCGGCAGCGAGGCGGAAGGTCAGCTCGAAACCATAGCCACTGGCGGTGGCATCACTGCTCTCCTTGGCATACAGCTCGGAGAAGCCATAGGTGATGTAGTGCCAATGCGGCAGCGGCGCCTCCGCCCAGTAGACACTGATGCCATCGAGCGGATCCTGTCCACCGAGCGTATACGGCAGCGCGGTGCCGTAGTGGCGCGGCTCCTGCCCGGCATACAGCGGCGCCAGCGCCGCATTGATCGCGTCCCAGCCGGGGGTATCGGTGACGTCGTGGTCGTCCTGCACACGGGACTCCTTGTGGGGAAGTGAACCGATCACTTTACGCGGTGGCTCAGGCCTGCACGACCTCGTCGCCACCATTCACCACGGCCGCCTGGGTCTCCTGCCACCAGCGCTGCGCCAGCGCCGGACTGCGCGCCTTGCCCACCGCCGCCAGCAGTTCCGGGCACAGGCGTTCCAGCGCCAGCGCATCGGTGCAGCGTTCGATCTTCAACTGAATGAAGTAGCCCTTCAGGCCCAGATGCCGACGCACGGCCTCACTCATCGCGTCGTACAGCTGCTGGTACAGCGCCGGGTCCTGTTCGCGGCCGGCGCTGATGCTGCGCGTCGGTGCGGCTTCGGCACTTCCGCCGACCACTTCAATCAGGCCCTGTGCTGACAACTGCTCCAGTGCGTCCGGTGGTGCGCGCAGGCCTTCGAACAGGCCGCGCAGTTCAGTGTCATCGCGATGGCCGTCGACCATCAGCAGGATCGAACGCAGTGCCGCCGGCAGGCGCCGGCCACGGTCTTCGATTTCCTGACGGCCAGCGGCCGTCTTGGCGTGCAGCAATGCCATTGCCTCCCCCTCCCTCGATGCGCAATGCCGGCGCGCCCTGACGGGCACGCTCCCCTGTGTGCCATCCCCGGACGGCACGCGCCTTCCCCGGCGCGCGCCGCGTATTGCAGGTCGATGACAGGCCGAGCTTAGCGCAAGTGCTGCGGGTAGTGCCGGCCGCTGGCCGGCAACCTCAGGATTGAGGGGGGGGGGTGCCGGCCAGCGGCCGGCACTACCTGGTCAACGGCCCAGCGCGCGGCGGATCTCCTCCAGCGCACTGGGATCATCCAGCGTCGACAGGTCACCCGGGTCGCGCTGTTCGGCCAGCGCCTGCAACGAGCGCCGCAGCAGCTTGCCCGAACGGGTCTTGGGCAGTGCATTGACCACGTGCACATGCGCCGGGCGCGCAACCGCGCCAAGCGACGTCGTCACCGTCGCCATCATCTCGGCCACCACCGGTGCCGGATCCTCGCCATCGAGCCCCTGCTTGAGCGTGACGAACACCAGCGGCACCTGCCCCTTCAGTTCGTCCTTGACCCCGATCACGGCAGCCTCGGCCACGCGCGGATGGCTGGAAATGGCCTCCTCGATCTCGCGC
Organism: Stenotrophomonas maltophilia; assembly: GCF_002138415.1. Classification (NCBI taxonomy): domain Bacteria; kingdom Pseudomonadati; phylum Pseudomonadota; class Gammaproteobacteria; order Lysobacterales; family Lysobacteraceae; genus Stenotrophomonas; species Stenotrophomonas maltophilia. The sequence continues at coordinate 889,276 of NZ_CP015612.1, read as the reverse complement.
GTGCCCAGGCGGTGCCCGGCCACGTTGATCACATCATCGGTGCGACCGAGGATGAAGGTGTAGCCATCATCGTCGCGGATTGCCCAGTCCAGCGAGCTATACAGCAGTTCCTTGAAGTGGCTGAAGTAGCTCTGCAGGAAACGGCTGTCGTCATTCCACACCGTGCTCATGCAGCCCGGGGGCAACGGCGGCGACACCACCAGCACGCCCTTCTGCCCCGGTGCGACTTCCTCGCCGGTGTTCTCGTCGATCACCTTCATCCGGTAACCGAGATTGGGGAAGCCCGGCGAACCGAAACGCACCGGCTTCATCTCCAGGCCCGGCAGCAGGGTCAGCGCCGGCCAACCGGTTTCGGTCTGCCAGTAGTTGTCGATGATCGGCTTGCCAAGCGCTTCGCTGATCCAGTGCGCGGTCGGCTCGTCCAGCGGCTCGCCGGCCAGGAACAGGTACTTCAGTGCGCGCAGGTCGTGGCGATGGATGAAGTCCGCGTCGTGCTTCTTCAGCACTCGGATGGCGGTGGGCGAGGAGAACATGGTGCGCACGTTGTACTGCTCGCACAGTGCCCACCAGATGCCCGGGTCCGGATTCGTAGGCAGCCCTTCATACAGCAACGAAGTGCAGCCGCCGATCAGCGGGCCGTACACGTTGTAGGAATGCCCTACCGCCCAGCCGACATCGGAGGTGGAGAACATCACCTGGCCCGGCTTGCAGTCGAACACGGTCTCCATCGACTGTGCCATCGCCACCGCATAGCCGCCCACATCGCGCTGCACGCCCTTCGGCTTGCCGGTGGTGCCGGAGGTGTACAGCAGATAGCTCGGCTCGCTCGCCTCCAGCCACTGCACCGGCACATCGACTTCGCCGATCTGCGCGCGCAGCGTGGCGTAGTCCACATCACGGCCGGGCACCCGCGGTTCGGCCGCATCCAGCCCGCGCGAGACGATCAGCACGTGCGGTGGCGGTGCACTGGCCTCGGAGCAGGCCGCATCGACCATCGGCTTGTACGGAATCAGCTTGCCACCGCGCATGCCGGCATCGGCGGCGATCAGCAGTTTCGGTTTCGCATCGTCGATGCGCAGCGCCAGGTTGTGCGCGGCAAAGCCGCCGAACACCACCGAGTGCACCGCACCGATGCGCGCACAGGCGAGCATGGCGAATACCGCCTCGGCCATGTTCGGCATGTAGATCACCACGCGGTCACCGTGACCGACGCCGAGGTGCTTGAGCACGGCGGCGAAGTCGTTCACTTCGCGATACAGCTGGCGATAGGTGATCTCACGCGTGCTGTTGGTTTCGGTGGAGATGGCAACCAGCGCGAGCTGGTCGGCGCGCTCGGCCAGGTGGCGGTCGACGGCGTTGTAGCAGAGATTGGTTTCGCCGCCGACGAACCAGCGCCGGAACGGCGGATTGCTGTAGTCGAGCACCTGCTGCGGCGGTTTGTGCCAATGGATGCGCTTGGCTTCCTCGCCCCAGAAGGCCTCCGGCTCGTCGATCGAGCGACGGTAGGTTTCCTCGTAGTTCATGACGCAGCCCTCCCAGACAAAGTCATGGGTTCGAGGATAGTCCGGCGCTGCCGCGCGGGCCGCCCTACCTTGGTAGGGGGTGGGGTTCTGTTCTGCAGGGCTTGCAGCCCTGCACCTGCAGAATCAACGTCAACGTCAACGTCAACGTCAAAAGCGGGGCCATTGAGGGATGGCGGGGTGGGTCCGGTTGCGGGGGGCGCCGTGAATCCGTCCATGGAGGCTCGGTCGCCGCATCCATGCGGCTCACGCCCCCGCAACCGGCCCCACCCCGCCTTCGACAGTTTCCTGCGATCTGTCGGAACGGCGTATTGCTCTGGTAGGTGTCGACCTTGGTCGACTGCTCTGGTGGGTGTCGACCTTGGTCGACACGGTAGATCCACGCAATGCGTGGATGATTCATTCGATATCTGACAGAAAAACGTGTCGACCAAGGTCGACACCTACCAACAGCCGCGTGGAACAACGGTCGTATTTGCCAACAGCCGTGGGAATCTGTCGAAGGTGGGGCGGTGTCGGAATGCGGGGTGTCAGCCGCATGGATGCGGCTGCCAAGCCTACAGGGACGTACTTGCGGCGTCCCCGCACTCCGACACCGTCCCGCCAACCTACGGATAGCCCGCTTTTGACGTTGACGTTGACGTTGATTCTGCGGGTGCAGGGCTGCAAGCCCTGCCGAACCCCTAGAACGGAGCCGCAGACTCGAACGCGAGCGCCTCGCCCGTCACCGGATGGGTGAACTGCAGGCTGCGCGCATGCAGGTGCACACGCTGCGCCGGTGCGGCGCCGTACAGCACGTCACCAACGATGGGATGGCCGAGACTGGCCATGTGCAGGCGCAGCTGATGGCTGCGGCCAGTGATCGGTTGCAACGCCACGCGCGTGCGCTGCACCTCAACATCACGCGCCATTACACGCCAACGCGTCAGCGCCAGCTTGCCGCGTTCGTGATCGACCATCTGCTTCGGCCGGTTCGGCCAGTCCACGATCAGCGGCAGGTCCACTTCGCCGGCCTCGCCTTCGAGCAGCCCCTGCACCACCGCTTCATACCGCTTGCCAACCTGGCGCTGCTCGAACTGCATCGACAACGCTGCCTGCATCTCCTTGCCACGCGCATGCAGCAGCAGGCCAGAGGTCACCTGGTCCAGGCGATGCACGGTCAACGCATCCGGGTACAGCGCCTGCAGGCGCGCGACCACGCAGTCCTGGTTTTCGGCGCTGCGGCCAGGCACGGACAGCAGGCCGGCCGGCTTCTCGGCCACCAGCAGCGCGTCGTCGATGTAGTGCAGGTGGATCATGCGGTTCCGTATCCGTCCAAACAAAAACGGGGAAGCCGAAGCTTCCCCGTCTTCTGCGTACCGGCCAACGGCCGGCACCTACCTCGATGGAAGACGTACCGACCAGGGCCGGTACCGCCTGCATCAGCCCAGCAGGTGGGCGACGCCGGCGCGCTCTTCTTCCAGCTCGGCCAGGGTCTTGTCGATGTACTTCTGGCTGAAGTCGTCGATCGGCAGATCCTTGACCAGGGTGTACTTGCCGTTCTCGGTGGTCACCGCGAAGCCGAAGATCACGCCTTCCGGAATGCCGTAGGAACCGTCGGACGGCACGCCCATGGTGACCCACTTGCCGTTGCTGCCCAGCACCCAGTCACGCACGTGGTCGATCGCTGCGTTGGCGGCCGAAGCAGCCGAGGACGAACCGCGGGCTTCGATGATCGCCGCGCCGCGCTTGCCCACGGTCGGGATGAAGGTGTTGGCGTTCCACTCCTGGTCGTTGATCGCATCGGCGATCGACGCACCATCGGCGGTGGCGAAACGGTAGTCCGGGTACATGGTCGGGCTGTGGTTGCCCCACACGACCAGCTTCTCCATGCCACCGACCGGCTTGCCGAGCTTGGTCGACAGCTGGCTCAGCGCGCGGTTGTGGTCCAGGCGCAGCATGGCGGTGAAGTTTTCCGGCTTCAGGTCCGGGGCCGACTTCATCGCGATGTAGGCGTTGGTGTTGGCCGGGTTGCCGACCACCAGCACCTTCACGTCACGGCTGGCGACCTTGTTCAGCGCTGCGCCCTGGGCGGTGAAGATCTTGGCGTTTTCCAGCAGCAGGTCCTTGCGCTCCATGCCCGGGCCACGCGGACGTGCACCAACCAGCAGGGCGATGTCGGCGTCCTTGAAGGCCACTTCGGCGTCGTCGGTGCCGACCATGCCGGCCAGCAGCGGGAAGGCGCAGTCTTCCAGTTCCATCATCACGCCCTTCAGGGCGGCCTGGGCCTTGTCGACCGGCAGTTCCAGCAGCTGCAGGATGACCGGCTGGTCCTTGCCCAGCATTTCGCCGGAGGCGATGCGGAACAGCAGGGCGTAACCGATCTGGCCGGCGGCGCCGGTCACGGCAACACGAACGGGTGCTTTCATGGGGGTTTCCTCTTGCTTGCAAGCGTTTGATGGGACGCCGCGGGCGTGGCCACGCAGGCCTGGCGGGCGGCGGGGAACAGGGAAACGGCCACCCGTGGGTGGCCGTTTCGAAGGGGGGGTCAGGCGGCGAGGTGCTTGTTCCACTCCGCGACGCGCTCGGCCTGGGCGGCCAGCACGGCGTCGACGTCGCCTTCCAGGGTGATCGAATGGATCACGTCGCCCTGCTTGACCGAATCGACGATGGCCTGGCCTTCCAGGACCTTGCCGAAGACGGTGTGGCGGCCGTCCAGCCAATCGGTCTTGATGTGGGTGATGAAGAACTGGCTGCCGTTGGTGTTCGGGCCGGCGTTGGCCATCGACAGCGAGCCGACCTCGTGCTTCACGCCATTCTTCTCGTCTTCGAACTTGTAGCCCGGGCCGCCGGTGCCACGACCCTGCGGGCAGCCGCCCTGGATCATGAAGTCGGCGATCACGCGGTGGAAGATCAGGCCGTCATAGAAACCGTGCTTGACCAGGTTCACGAAGTTGGCCACGGTCAGCGGCGCCTTGTCGGCGAACAGCTCGACCTTGATCGGGCCCTGGGTGGTGTCGAAAGTGGCGATGAGGGACATGAAGATCCTTGATGCAGAGGGGAACGCGTCTAGCCACCTAGTTTACACCTGCCTCGTGGCGGCGGCGGCTTCGACCATCGGCGGAGAGCCCGGCTTCAGCCACCGGACGGGTGTCCTGCCACGCTGGCCAGGCGGCCTCGGCGGGCGCCGCCGACAGCCAGCTGAATGGGCCCCATGACGGGTGTGAAATCCACCTTTTCGCGAATCGTCAAGTTCGACGTATAATGTTGGACTTCTTTTTCCAAATCCGGCGCCGACTGGCCCCCTTTCGTATGTCCATCGAAAATCTTCGCAACATCGCCATCGTCGCCCACGTCGACCATGGCAAGACCACCCTGGTCGACCAGCTGCTGAAGCAGTCCGGCACCCTGTCCGAGCGCACCGTCCTCGCCGAGCGCGTGATGGACAGCAACGACCAGGAAAAGGAACGCGGCATCACCATCCTGGCCAAGAACACCGCCATCACCTGGGAAGACAAGAAGACCGGTATCAAGAACCGGATCAACATCGTCGACACCCCCGGCCACGCCGACTTCGGTGGTGAGGTCGAGCGCGTGCTGTCGATGGTCGACACCGTGCTGATCCTGGTCGACGCGATGGACGGCCCGATGCCGCAGACCCGCTTCGTGACCCAGAAGGCCTTCGCGATGGGCTTCAAGCCGATCGTCGTGGTCAACAAGGTCGACCGCCCGGGCGCCCGTCCGGAATGGGTGATCGACCAGGTCTTCGACCTGTTCGACAAGCTCGGCGCCACCAACGAGCAGCTGGACTTCCCGATCGTCTACGCCTCGGGCCTGAACGGCTACGCTGGCCTGGAAGACACCGTGCGCGACGGCGACATGACCCCGCTGTACGAAGCGATCATGCAGCACGCGCCGCGTCCGGAAGTGGACCCGGAAGGCCCGTTCCAGATGCGCATCAGCCAGCTGGACTACAACAACTTCGTGGGCGTGATCGGCATCGGCCGCATCCAGCGCGGCACCCTGAAGAAGAACATGCAGGTCGCGGTCATCGACCGTGAAGGCAAGAAGCGCAACGGCAAGGTGCTGCAGGTACTGGGCTTCATGGGCCTGGAGCGCATCGAGCAGGATACCGCCGAGGCCGGTGACATCGTGGCCATCTCCGGCATCCAGGAGCTGACCATCTCCGACACGATCTGCGCACCGGACTTCCCGGAAGCCCTGCCGGCGCTGACCGTCGACGAGCCGACCATCTCGATGACCTTCCAGGTCAACAACTCGCCGTTCGCCGGCAACAAGGACCTGTCCGGTGGCAAGTTCCTGACCAGCCGCCAGATCAAGGACCGCCTGGACCGTGAAAAGGTCCACAACGTGGCCCTGAAGGTCGAGCAGCTGGAAGACGCCGACAAGTTCCTGGTCTCCGGCCGTGGCGAACTGCACCTGTCGGTGCTGATCGAGAACATGCGTCGCGAAGGCTACGAGCTGGCCGTGTCGCGCCCGGAAGTGATCATCAAGGAAATCGACGGCCAGATGATGGAGCCGATCGAGCAGCTGGTGGTGGACATCGAAGAAATCCACCAGGGCGGCGTGATGGAAAAGCTGGGCACCCGCAAGGGCCAGCTGAAGAACATGGAATCGGACGGCAAGGGCCGCGTGCGCCTGGAATACTCGATCCCGGCCCGTGGCCTGATCGGCTTCCAGAACGAGTTCAAGACGCTGACCCAGGGTTCGGGCCTGCTGTTCCATGTGTTCGACCACTACGGTCCGAAGGAACAGGGCGCGATCGCCAAGCGCATCAACGGCGTGATGATCGCCAATGCGCCGGGCACCACGCCGGCCTACTCGCTGGGCCCGCTGCAGGAGCGCGGCAAGCTGTTCGCTGCTGAAGGCGACAACGTGTATGAAGGTCAGCTGGTCGGCATCCACTCCAAGGACAACGACCTGACCGTCAACGCGATCAAGACCAAGCCGCTGACCAACATGCGCGCTTCGGGCAAGGACGATGCGATCCAGCTGACCCCGGCGATCAAGTACTCGCTGGAGCAGGCCCTGGACTTCATCGAAGACGACGAGCTGGTCGAGATCACCCCGAAGGAGATCCGTCTGCGCAAGAAGTTCCTGACCGAAAGCGACCGCAAGAAGGCTTCGCGCGGCGGCTGAGCCAGCCCTCCGTGAACCAGAGCGGCTACAACCCGGATCCACACCGGCATCCGGGTCTCCATGTCATCGCCCTGCTCGAAGCGAGCAAGGCGATGCTGGCGCTGTTGGCTGCCACCGGGCTGGAAGTGCTCGGACCGCAGCCGCTGCGGCACGGCATCATGGCCCTGATCCGGCGTTTCAGCCTGGATCCGGACCATGGCACCCTGCCCTCGCTGCTGCACATGATCAGCCCCGACGCGGTCCACCTGGCCGCGGCGGGGATGATCGGCTACGGCCTGCTGCACCTGGTCGAAGCCTGGGGCCTGTGGCGGGCCAAGGCCTGGGCCTCCTGGCTGGGTTGCCTGACCGCCTCGCTTTACCTGCCTTTCGACATCTTCGCGATCATCCGCCACCCCGGCTGGCCGTCGTGGACGATCCTGGCGATCAACCTGATCGTGGTCTACGTGCTCGCCCGCGACCTGCGCAAGCGCCACCGCTGAGCACCGGCTACACTGGGGATTGGAGCCGACCAAGCCGCCCCATGCGCCCGTCCTTGCCGCCTCTGCTGATCTGCCTGCTCGCCGCGCTGCCTGCGCTGCTTTCGGCTGGCTGCAGCCCGGCCACGCCCAGCGCGCATGCGGCCGAACCTGCGAGCCGCAACGTGCCGTTCCCGTACGCCGAAACCGATGTCACCGACCTGCAGGCGCGGATGACCGCCGGTGAACTGGACAGCACCACCCTGACCCAGGCCTACCTGCAGCGCATTGCCGCGCTGGACCGCACCGGGCCGCGCCTGCGCGCGGTGATCGAGCTCAACCCCGATGCCCTGAAGGACGCCGCCGCGCGCGACCGCGAGCGCCGTGACGGCCGCCTGCGCGGCCCGCTGCATGGCATCCCGCTGCTGCTGAAGGACAACATCAACGCCGCGCCGATGGCCACCAGTGCCGGTTCACTGGCCCTGCAGGGCTTCCGCCCGGATGATGCCTACCTGGTGCGCCGGCTGCGCGAAGCCGGTGCAGTGGTGCTGGGCAAGACCAACCTCAGCGAATGGGCCAACTTCCGCGGCAATGATTCAATCTCCGGCTGGAGCGCGCGTGGCGGCCAGACCCGCAATCCCTATCGGCTGAGCCATTCGCCCTGTGGCTCCAGCAGCGGCAGCGCGGTGGCTGTGGCCGCCAACCTGGCCAGCGTGGCGATCGGTACCGAGACCGACGGCAGCATCGTCTGCCCGGCGGCGATCAACGGTGTGGTCGGTCTGAAGCCGACGGTCGGCCTGGTCAGCCGCGACGGCATCATCCCCATCTCCTTCAGCCAGGACACCGCCGGGCCGATGGCACGCAGCGTCGCCGACGCCGCCGCCGTTCTGACCGCGATCGCCGGCCGTGATGATGCCGACCCGGCCACCGCGACCATGCCCGGCCGTGCGGTCTACGACTACACCGCGCGACTGGACCCGCAGGGCCTGCGCGGCAAGCGCATCGGCCTGCTGCAGACGCCCCTGCTGAAGTACCGTGGCATGCCGCCACTGATCGAACAGGCGGCGACCGAGCTGCGCCGCGCCGGCGCCGTGGTGGTGCCGGTGGAGCTGCCCAACCAGGGCGCCTGGGCCGAGGCCGAGCGCACGCTGCTGCTGTACGAATTCAAGGCCGGGCTGGAGCGCTACTTCAGCACCCACCGCGCACCACTGCGCAGCCTGGCCGAGCTGATTGCCTTCAACCAGGCGCACAGCAAGCAGGAACTGGGCCTGTTCGGCCAGGAGCTGCTGGTGGAGGCCGATGCCACTGCCGGCCTGGCCGACCCCGCCTATATCCGCGCGCGCAGCGATGCGCGCCGCCTGGCCGGCCCGGAAGGCATCGACGCCGCCCTCGCCGCCCACCAGCTTGATGCGCTGGTCGCGCCCACCACCGGCGTGGCATGGCCGATCCGCAGCGAAGGCGACGACTTCCCCGGCGAGAGCTACAGCGCCGCCGCCGTGGCCGGTTATCCCAGCCTCACCGTCCCGATGGGCCAGATCGATGGCCTGCCGGTCGGCCTGCTGTTCATGGGCACCGCCTGGAGCGAACCGAAGCTGATCGAAATGGCCTATGCCTACGAACAGCGCACGCGCGCACGCAAGCCGCCGCACTTCGATACCGATGCGCTGATCGACGCCGGCGAGCCGTGATCGTGTTTCTGTAGAGCCGAGCCCACGCTCGGCTTCACCGGAGAATCGAAAGCAGCCGAGCATGGCTCGGCTCTACAGCGGCTGGTCGGGCTCCTCCGGCACGATCGCTGCCTCACCATCCTCCGCACCTGGTGAACGCACATCCGCGGTACGTGCACGTGGACCGCGCGGCATATCCAGCTCGTCATCGTGTTGCAGCCGCGCACGCACCTGCGGCAGCGACTGCGGATGCTCGCGCGCGAGGAAATCAAGCATGCGCTCGCGCACCAGGCAACGCAGGTCGAAGGCATCACCGGAGCTGCGCGCGCTGACCAGCAGGCGCACCTGGATGGCACGCTCGCTGGTCTCGGTCACCTGGGTCACGCAGACCCGGCCATCCCACAGCGCTTCGCCCCGGCAGATGCGTTCGAGCTCGGCACGGATCGCCGCAATCGGCGCACGGTAGTCCAACCACAGGAACGCGGTGCCGAGCAGGTCGGCGCTGCGCCGCGTCCAGTTCTGGAACGGGTTCTCGATGAACCAGGTCAGCGGCACCACCATCCGCCGCTCATCCCAGATACGCACCACCACGTAGCTGCTGCCGATCTCCTCGATGCGGCCCCACTCGCCCTCGACGATCACCACGTCATCCAGCCGGATGGGCTGCGTCACCGCGATCTGCAGGCCGGCGATCAGGTTGCCGAACACCGGCTTGGCGGCGATACCGGCCACCAGGCCGATCAGGCCTGCCGATGCCAGCAGCGCGGTGCCGATCTTCTGCACCATCGGGAACGTCAGCAGTACCAGCGACGCGCCGAGCACGATGATGCCGCCCATCAGCACGCGGCTGAGCACCCGCGTTTGGGTCTGGATGCGGCGCGCTTCCAGGTTGTCGGAGACATCGATGGGATGGCTGCGCAGGATCGCGCGCTCGCCCGCCGCCACCGCGCGTACCAGCAGCCAGACAAAGCAGGCCATCAATGCAATGTGTAGTCCGTGCTGCAGATGGCCCAGCAACGGATCCTGCAATGGCGTCGCCTGCAAGGCGGGAATCAAGAGCAGCAGCGGCCACGCGGTGGCCATCGGCAGCCCGAGCACGCGCCCGATGCGCGCACGCCGGCGATCACGCCCTTTCAGCCGGTGATAGATCCACAGGATCAGCCACGCGCCGATGCCGCCCACCAACGCTGCCAGACCCAACGGCCATGCATATGCCTGTGCGCTTTGCCAGTGCACCGTTGCCACCTCCACTCGAACAGCCAAGCAGACAGCCTCGCGCATGGGGCATGAGCGTCACGTCAGTCGTTCGTAAGCAGGGTGTTGATCGGCAGGGCTTGCAGCCCTGCACCTGCTGCAAGCTGGAGCAACAGCAACAGCCGAAGCAGAAGCGGGGTTCCTGTGGGATGGCGGGGTGGGTCCGGTTGCGGGGGACGCTGCAAGTACGTCCATGTAAGCTCGGTCGCCGCATCCATGCGGCTCACGCCCCCGCAACCGGACCCACCCCGCCTTCGACAGTTTTCTGCGATCTGTCGGCATTTTTTGTAGAGCCGAGCCATGCTCGGCTCAAATCTTACAGATATCGAAACATTCGATTCCATTGGAAATTCTTCCACGCATAGCGTGGATCTACCGTGTCGACCAAGGTCGACACCTACCAACAGCCGCCGGAATCTGTCAGAGGTGGGGCGGTGTCGGAGTGCGGGGTGTCAGCCGCATGGATGCGGCTGCCAAGCCTACAGGGACGTACTTGCGGCGTCCCCGCACTCCGACACCACCCCGCCAACCCACGGAATGCCCGCTGTTGCTGTTGCTGTTGCTGTTGCCGTTGTTGTTGCCGTTGACTGCAGCAGGTGCAGGGCTGCAAGCCCTGCCGAAAACCCCTTACCGCACTTGCTCCTGCTTGCGCACGATCGCCATCGCAATCTCCAGCGACTGCTCGTAGTTCAACCGCGGGTCCACCGTCGAACGATACGCGCGCTCCAGGTCACGCTCGGTCAGTTCGCGCGCGCCACCGGTGCATTCGGTCACATCCTCACCGGTCAGTTCCAGGTGCACGCCACCCAGGCGCGTGCCTGCGGCCGCATGCAGATCGAATGACATCTCCACTTCGCCACGCACATTGTCAAAGCGCCGTGTCTTGAAGCCATTGGCGGTGCTTTCGGTGTTGCCGTGCATCGCATCGCACACCCACAGCACGCGGCGGCCATCACGCTTGACGGCATCCAGCAGTGGCGGCAGCTTCTCGGCAATCTGCGCTGCACCCATGCGATGGATGAAGCTCAGTCGACCTGGTTCGTCGTGCGGGTTGAGCACATCGATCAGGCGCAGCAGCTGGTCCGGCGTCACCGATGGGCCGACCTTGATCGCAATCGGATTGCGTACGCCACGCAGGTATTCCACGTGCGCGCCATCGAGCGCGGCCGTGCGCATGCCGATCCACGGGTAATGCGTGCTCAGGTTCAACCAGCCCTGCTGGCGCGGCACCTGCCGGGTCAGCGCCTGCTCATACGGCAGCAGCAGCGCTTCGTGCGAGGTGTAGAAATCGATGCGGTTGAGGTTGTGCACGCGGGCCCCGGCCAGGGTTTCCATGAAGTGCACCGCATCACCGATCGAGGCCACCATCTTCTGGTACTCGGCAGCCAACGGCGAATGCCGCACCCACTCCAGGTTCCAGTACTCGGGGTGGTGCAGGTCGGCGAAGCCGCCGTCGATCAGCGCACGCACGAAGTTCATGGTCATCGCCGAGTGCGCGTGTGCCTGCAGCATCCGCTTCGGATCCGGCAAACGCGCGGCTTCAGTGAACGCCGGGGCATTGATCACGTCACCACGGTAGCTGGGCAGCGTCACGCCGTCGCGGGTCTCGGTATCGGCCGAACGTGGCTTGGCGTACTGGCCGGCAAAGCGCCCAACACGGATCACCGGCTGGCGCAGGCCGTGCACCAGCACCAGGCTCATCTGCAGCAGCACCTTCAGCCGGTTGGAGATGGTGCCCGATTCGCAGTCGCTGAAATTCTCGGCGCAGTCGCCGCCCTGCAGCAGGAAGCGCTTGCCTTCCTGGGCCTCGGCCAGCTGCTGCTTCAGCGCCAGGATCTCCCACGAGGTGACCAGCGGCGGCAGCCGCTTCAGTTCGTGCAGGGCGGCGTCCAGCGCCACCGGGTCCGGGTAGGTCGGCATCTGCAGCGCGGTCTTGCCACGCCAGCTCTCCGGCGACCAAGCAGCGCCAGCGGCGGTCGCGGCAGGATCGGGGACAGGCGAAACGGCGGACAGGCTCATTGCAGGCTTCCGGGGGTGGGGGACGATCATGGTCGCAGAGCCGACCGCTGTCGCAAAGGGCTGGGCGCGGCCTGCACATGACTGAACGCCGGGGAAAGGGCATCGCGATCGGCCAGAAACCGCATGCCCACGGTCGTCCGCACAGGCGCATGATTCGCCACGCACTGTTACGAAGTAACAATCACCCCACCGGCCCCTTCCACAGCCTATCCGCCATGAAGCCCTCCCTGCTCGCTACCGGCATCACCTTCGCCCTGGCCCTGGCCAGTCTGCCTTCCCTCGCTGTGGCCGCCGATGCCGCCGCTCCCGTGAAGGACCTGGACACGGTCACCGTCAGCGCCCAGCTCGACCAGGCCCGCAATGCGCTGTCGCCGGACATCGGCAGCAGCCAGTACCAGATCACCGCCGAAGACATCCAGAAACAGCCGCTGGGTGCCTCCGCGCCGCTCAGCCAGGTGCTGCTGCAGGCGCCCGGCGTGGTCCAGGATTCCTATGGCGGCGTGCACGTACGCGGCGACCACGCCAACCTGCAGTACCGCATCAACGGCGTACTGCTGCCCGAATCGATCTCCGGCTTCGGCCAGACCCTGGATGCGCGCACGATCAAGAGCATCCGCCTGATGGACGGCGCGTTGCCAGCGCAGTTTGGCGAGCGCACCGCCGCGGTGGTCGACATCACCACCCGCAGTGGCGCCGAGCTCGGCAATGGCGGCAGCGTCGGCATCACCACCGGCTCGTTCGGCAAGGTCAATCCGAATGCCTCCTGGTGGGGCTCGCAGGGACGCTGGAGCTGGTTCCTGACCGGCAATTACGACCAGAACGAGGTCGGCCTGGAGAACCCCACCAGCTCGCGCAAGCCGCTGCACGACGATACCCACCAGGGCAAGGCCTTCGCCGACCTGACCTATCTGGTCAACGAGAACACCCGCCTGAGTGTGTTCGCCGGCTTCGCCAACAACCGCTTCCAGGTCCCGGTCAATCCGGGGCAGACGCCGCAGTTCGGTTACCTGGACACCACCACCTTCGACTCCAGCCAGCTGGATGAAACCCAGCGCGAGACTACCCGCTTCGGCATGCTGGTACTGCAGGGCACGCTGGGCAGCACCGCCTACCAGCTGTCTGCCGGGCAGCGCTACAGCGATGCAGCGTTCAAGCCGGATGTCATCGGCGATCTGCTGTTCAGTGGCGTCGCCTCGCAGGTGCAGCGCAGCAACCGCGCCAACACCCTGCAGGCCGACTTCTCCACCCCTCTGGGCAACGACCACGCATTGCGCTACGGCCTGTACGGCAACTACGAGAACGCGCGGGCCAGCAACAGCAGCTGGGTATTCCCGGTCGATGACACCGGCCAGCAGTCCAGCACCACGCCGCTGCTGATTCCAGACCGCAGCGCCTTCCATGCCAGCACGCTGGCGTTGTACGTGCAGGATGAATGGAAGATCGGCGACGACTGGACCGTGAACTATGGCCTGCGTGGTGACCGCTACAAGGCCTTCGGCCGCACCGAGGGCCAACTCAGCCCGCGCCTGGGCGTGGTCTGGAATGCCAGCGACAGCACCACCGTGCACGCCGGTTACTCACGCTACTTCACGCCACCGGCCAGCGACCTGATCGCCAGCAGCGACATCGCGCTATACGACGGCACCACCAACCAGCAGCCCAGCGGCGGCAACAACACGCCGCTGGCCGAGCGCAGCGACTACTACGACATCGGCGTCTCGCAGCAACTGGGCGAGCACCTGACCCTGGGCCTGGACGCGTACGACCGCCGTGTTGCGCGGCTGCAGGATGAAGGCCAGTTCGGCGCCGCCTACATCTACTCGACCTTCAACTATCGCCGTGGCCATATCCGTGGCCTGGAGTTCAGTGCCGACTACAGCAACGGTCCGTTCAGCGCCTACTTCAACGCGGCCTACAACAAGGCGATCGGCACCCAGGTCATCACCAGCCAGTACAACCTCGATCCGGATGCGCTGGCCTATGTGGCCGACCACTGGATCCACCTCGACCACGACCAGAAGCTGACCTCGTCAGGTGGCCTCAGCTACGCGTTCGCCGGGCACAACCGGATCGGGGCCAACTACGTGTTCGGCAGCGGCCTGCGTTCGGACATCGAGGGCGTGCCCAATGGTGGCGAGCTGCCGTCGTACCTGCAGGTGAACCTCAGCGCTGGGCACGACTTCAACGCCGACAGCGGCCATCCACTGCATGTGCAGCTGGCGGTGATCAACGCTTTGGACCGCAGCTACCAGCTGCGCGATGGCGGTGGCGTCGGCGTGTTCGCCCCGCAGTGGGGACCGCGCCGTGGCGCTTACCTGAGCCTGCAGCAGGATTTCTGAGAGACAGGGGGCGGATCCCTTTCCGCAGGAAAGGGCTCTGAACCCGCACCGGGAATGGGGTCAGAGCCCTTTGCGCTGCAAAGGGATCCGACCCCGTCCTGCTTCAGCGCTTGACCTTGCGCAGCGACACCACCAGCGCCCACAGCGCCAGCAGCACGAACCACACGGCCGACCACATCGGCATGGTCAGGCCAAGGAAGGTCCAGTCGATGTTGCCGCAGTTGCCAGTGCCGGTCAGTACCGTGCGGAACACTTCCAGCGGCCCCATGGTCTCGCTCAGGAAGGCCAGCGGCGGGCCACAGGTGGAACCCATTTCCGGCGGCAGCATCTGCACGTAGACGTGGCGCGCGGCGATGCCGACGCCCACTGCGGCGGCAATGAAGGCCAGCACGCCATAGGTCGCGCGTCCCGGGCGGTTGGATGGCCCGTGCAGCGCACCGATCAGGAACAGCAGGCCGAGCGCGGCGAAGGCCAGGCGCTGGAAGATGCACAGCGGACACGGCTCCAGGCCCATCTTCAGCTGCAGGAAGATCGCGTAGCCAAGCAGGCCCGCGCAGATCAGGAAGCCCAGGAAGAACTGGGCGCGGAAGGGCCAGCGCAGTGGATTCATCGTCAACGCTCGAATGGATCAGGCGCCAAGCGTAACCGAGAGTGCGTGCCATTCGAACCGCCACAGGTGACGCCTGTCGGAACGGCGCGGGTCCGAGCCCTTTCCTGCGGAAAGGGATCCGACCCCGAAAACGCAAAAGCCCGGCAGAGGCCGGGCTTTCGCTGTGTCACGCTGGAGCGGTCCGATTACTCGGCCACTTCCTCGGCCACGACCGGACGGTCAACCAGCTCGACGTAGGCCATCGGCGCGTTGTCGCCGGCGCGGAAGCCGCACTTCAGCAGACGCAGGTAGCCGCCCGGACGGTTCGCGTAGCGCGGGCCCAGGATGGTGAACAGGTTGCCCACGGCTTCGTTGTCGCGCAGGCGGGCGAAGGCCAGACGGCGGTTGGCAACGGAATCAACCTTGGCCAAGGTGATCAGCGGCTCGGCAACGCGGCGCAGTTCCTTGGCCTTCGGCAGGGTGGTCTTGATCAGCTCGTGCTTGAACAGCGAGGCGGCCATGTTCTTGAACATCGCTTCGCGGTGGGCGCTGGTACGGCTGAACTTACGGCCAGACTTCTGGTGACGCATGGTGATATTCCTTGGTTAATGATGAGGCTGTGCGGATCGTTGTCGCCATCCTGGCGTTGCTGCGCGGACTGCGGTTGGTCCTGGCCGCCCGTCCTGGACGACCTGCCCCGCGAACCTGCGGTTCGTCGTGGCATGTTGTGTTGCGTTGAAGGCCCCACCGCGAACGGTGGAGCCTTCAGGCATTACCGATATCAGCCCAGCATGCCGTGGCTGGCGACGCCGGCCGGCGGCCAGTTCTCCAGCTTCATGCCGAGCGACAGGCCGCGCTGAGCCAGCACTTCCTTGATCTCGGTGAGCGACTTCTTGCCCAGGTTCGGAGTCTTCAGCAGCTCCACTTCGGTCTTCTGGATCAGATCGCCGATGTAGTAGATGCTTTCGGCCTTCAGGCAGTTGGCCGAACGCACGGTCAGCTCCAGATCGTCGATCGGGCGCAGCAGCACCGGATCCACGCCGTTGTTGGCCGGCTTGGCTGCACCGCGGTCGCGGTGGGTGAAGTCACCGAACACCGACAGCTGGTCGCTGAGGATGTCGGCGGCGGTGCGCACGGCTTCCTCGGCGTCGATGGTGCCGTTGGTCTCGATATCGATGACCAGCTTGTCCAGGTCGGTACGCTGTTCGACGCGGGCCGCTTCCACGGCATAGGCGACGCGGCGGACCGGCGAGAACGAGGCATCCAGGACCAGACGGCCGATGGCACGGGTTTCTTCGTCCGGACGACGACGCGCGGCAGCCGGCTGGTAGCCGAAACCACGTTCGATCTTCAGACGCATGTTGATCGCCGTATCCTTGGTCAGGTGGCAGATCACGTGTTCGCCGTTCAGGATCTCCACATTGTGGTCGACCTTGATGTCGGCAGCAGTGACAACGCCCGGGCCCTGCTTGGACAGGGACAGGGTGGCGCTGTCGCCGGAGTGCATACGGATGGCCACGTCCTTCAGGTTCAGCAGGACTTCGAGCACGTCCTCCTGCAGACCTTCGACCGTGGTGTACTCATGCAACACGCCGTCGATTTCGACTTCCGTGATGGCGAAGCCCGGGATGGACGACAGCAGCACGCGACGCAGGGCATTACCCAGCGTATGCCCGTAACCCCGCTCCAAAGGTTCGATAACGACCTTTGCACGGGTGTCGGTAAGGCGTTCGATCTGCGGACCGCGAGGACGCAGAACCTGGTTGGCGGTAACCGTCATGTTGCGGGTTCTCCTAGTGAACCCCCGGCCGTCGCCGGGGGCTCTCCAATGTGAATTACTTCGAATACAGCTCGACGATCAGCGCTTCGTTGATGTCCGCAGGCAGATCCGAACGATCCGGAACAGCCTTGAAGATGCCGGTGAACTTGCCGGAATCCACTTCAACCCACGACGGGCTCAGGTCATGCTGGGCGGCGACGGTCAGGGCTTCCTGGACGCGCAGCTGCTTGGCAGCCTTTTCAGACAGAGCGATGGCGTCGCCAGCCTTGACCTGGTACGAAGCCAGGTTGACCGACTTGCCATTCACGGTGACGCCGCGGTGCGACACCAGCTGACGGGCAGCCGGACGGGTCACGGCGAAGCCCATGCGGTAGACGACGTTGTCCAGGCGGGTTTCCAGCAGCTGCAGCAGGTTCTCGCCGGTGTTGCCCTTCTTGGTCGAGGCCTTCTTGTAGTAGTTGCGGAACTGACGCTCCAGCAGGCCGTAGATACGCTTGACCTTCTGCTTTTCACGCAGCTGGGTGGCGTAGTCGGACAGCTTGCCCTTGCGGGCAGTGGCGCCGTGCTGGCCGGGCTTCTGCTCCAGCTTGCACTTGGAGTCCAGCGCACGCGCCGGGCTCTTCAGGGACAGGTCGGCGCCTTCGCGACGGGCGAGCTTACAGGTAGGACCGATATAACGAGCCATTTCTTATCGCTCCCTTTAGACGCGACGCTTCTTCGGCGGACGGCACCCGTTGTGCGGGATAGGCGTCACGTCGATGATGTTGGTGATCTTGTAGCCGACGTTGTTCAACGAACGCACGGCCGACTCACGGCCCGGACCCGGGCCCTTGATGCGGACTTCCAGCGACTTCACGCCGTAGTCCAGCGCAGCACGACCGGCCTTTTCAGCCGCCACCTGGGCAGCGAACGGGGTCGACTTGCGCGAACCGCGGAAGCCAGCGCCACCGGAGGTCGCCCACGACAGAGCGTTGCCCTGGCGGTCGGTGATGGTGACGATGGTGTTGTTGAACGAAGCGTGGACGTGGGCAACGCCGTCGGTGACGACGCGCTTGATCTTCTTCTTGGTCTTAGCAGCGGGCTTAGCCATTTCTCAGTCCCTTACTTCTTGATCGCCTTGCGCGGACCCTTGCGGGTGCGGGCGTTGGTACGGGTGCGCTGGCCACGCAGCGGGAGGCCACGACGGTGACGCAGGCCACGGTAGCAGCCCAGGTCCATCAGGCGCTTGATCGCGATGCCGATCTCACGGCGCAGATCGCCTTCCACGATGTACTTGCCGACTTCGGCGCGCAGGCGCTCGATTTCCGGCTCCGACAGATCGCGGATCTTGGTGGTCGAAGCAACGCCTGCGACTTCGCAGACCTTCTTCGAACGGGTACGGCCGATGCCGTAAATGCTTTGCAACCCGACCCAGACATGCTTCTGGGCTGGCAGGTTGACGCCTGCAATACGCGCCATGACGCGGTTCTCCAGCTGAGTGATGGCCGACAGCGCGCCTCGGGCACGCCAATCCGGCAGGATGGATCAAAAAAGTGAACTAGCGATACTAACAAGGTTCCGGTTTACATGGAAGCCCGTGAAACCATTGGTTTCATGAACCCGGCCTGGGGAGTGTGCCCAGGCTCCGGCGCCGGATGGGGTTGGACCTGGGGTTTCCCCCGGGGCCGCCCGCGCTACTCCAGCGCGGGACCACCTCATCACACCCCCACCCGGAACCGCTGCGGGGGCCGCCCTTCGTTTGTGTGGCCGGAGTCCGCGAAGCGGAGGGACCATCACGTCAGGAAGAGGAAAGTATAACAGGCCAATCAGCCGCGGGCAAAACCGCCGCGGTTGCCGCCCTTCAGGTTGGCCTTCTTCAGCAGGCTCTCGTACTGGTGGGACATCAGGTGCGCCTGCACCTGGGCGATGAAATCCATCACCACCACCACCACGATCAGCAGCGAAGTACCACCGAAGTAGAACGAGGCGTTCAGCTGCGTGCGCATCAGTTCCGGCAGCAGGCAGACAATCACCAGGTAGGCCGAGCCGGCTGCGGTCAGGCGGGTCAGCACGCCGTCGATGTAATCGGCGGTGGCCTTGCCCGGACGGATGCCCGGAATCAGCGCGCCCGACTTCTTCAGGTTGTCGGCGGTTTCCTGCGAGTTGAACACCAGCGCGGTATAGAAGAACGCGAAACCGGTGATCAGCGCAGCGAACACGATCATGTGCAGCGGTTCGCCCGGGCCGAGAGCATTGGCCACCTTCTGCAGGACTTGGCCGAAGCTGCTCTGGTTGGCAGCCTGGCCGGACCACATGGCCAGGGTGGCCGGGAAGGCCAGCAGGCTCGAGGCGAAGATCGCCGGGATGACGCCGGCCATGTTGAGCTTCAGCGGCAGGAACGAGGTCTGGTTCATGTACGCGTTGCGACCGCCCTGGCGGCGCGCGTAATTGACCGTGATCCGGCGCTGGCCACGCTCGACGAACACCACGAAGAAGGTGAAGGCGAGCACGACGATGGCGATCAGCAGCAGCTGGATGAACTGGATGTTGCCGTCGCGGTAGGCGTCGAAGGTGTGGATGACCGCACCCGGCAGGCCAGCGACGATACCGGCGAAGATGATCAGCGACACGCCGTTGCCGATGCCGCGCTCGGTGACCTGCTCACCAACCCACATCAGGAACATGGTGCCGGCGGTCAGTGCGACCACGGCGGTGAGCACGAAGCCCATGCCCGGCGCGTACACGACCGGAGCGCCCGACGGCGAGACCTGGCCCTGCAGGGCCAGCGCGATCGAGCCGCCCTGCACCACTGCCAGCAGCACGGCGCCGATGCGCGAATACTGGGTGATCTTGCGGCGGCCGGACTCACCTTCCTTCTGCATCGCCTTCAGGGCGGGGAAGATGTGCACGGCCAGCTGCATCACGATCGATGCCGAGATGTACGGCATCACGTTCAGCGCGAAGATGCTGAAACGGTGCAGGGCGCCGCCCGAGAACATGTTGAACATGTCCACGATGCCGCCGCCCTGCTGTTGCATCATGGCAAGCATGGCATCGGGATTGACGCCCGGCACCGGCACGTAGCAGCCGATGCGATAGACGATCAAAGCCCCGACGACGAACAGCAAACGTTGGCGAAGTTCAGTGAACTTGCCCATTCCGCCCGCGAGGTTACCGATGCCAGCTTGCGCCATGATTTTCTTACTCCGTTACGCTGCCGCCGGCAGCTTCGATCGCGGCCTTGGCACCCGCCGTGGCAGCAATACCCTTCAGGGTGAACGCCTTGGTCACTTCGCCCTTGACGACGACCTTGGCCTTCTTGGCAGTGCTCGGGACCAGCTTGGCAGCACGCAGGGCGGCGAAGTCGATCTCACCGGCCGGCAGCTTGTCCAGCGCGTACAGCAGCACTTCAGCGGTGTCCTTGGCGATCGGCGAACGGAAGCCGATCTTCGGCAGACGACGCTGCATGGGGGTCTGGCCGCCTTCGAAGCCAGCCTTGATCTTGCCGCCACCCTTGCGGGCGAACGAACCCTTGTGGCCGCGGCCGGCAGTCTTGCCCAGGCCCGAGCCGATACCGCGACCGACGCGGGTACGCTCGGTGCGGGCGCCCGGTGCCGGGCTCAGTTCATTGAGACGCAGAGTCATGGTCGATTACTCCTCAACCTGGACGAGGTACTGAACCTTGTTGATCAGGCCGCGCACCTGCGGGCTGTCCTTCAGTTCACGCACATCGTTGAGCTTGTTCAGGCCCAGGGCACGCACCGACAGGCGGTGACGCGACTGGGTGCCACGCAGGCCACGCACCAGGCGGACCTTGACAGTCTTGTTGGACTCATTAGCCATGGTTGAGTTCCTCCACCTTCTTGCCGCGCTTGGCCGCGATGCGGGCCGGCGACTGCGCAGCAGACAGACCCTTCACGGTGGCACGCACCAGGTTGATCGGGTTGCGCGAACCGGTGGCCTTGGCCAGCACGTTCTTCACGCCAACCGCTTCCAGCACGGCGCGCATGGCACCGCCGGCGATGACACCGGTACCTTCCGAAGCCGGCTGCATGAACACGCGGGCTGCGCCGTGACCATCCTTGATGGTGTGCCACAGGGTGCCGTTGTTCAGGTCAACGCTGACCAGGTTCTTGCGGGCCTGTTCCATCGACTTCTGGATGGCGACCGGCACTTCGCGGGCCTTGCCATAGCCGAAACCGACCTTGCCTTCGCCGTCGCCGACCACGGTCAGGGCGGTGAAGGTGAACTGGCGGCCACCCTTGACGGTCTTGCTGACGCGGTTGACCGCGACCAGCTTTTCGATCATGCCGTCGTCGATCTTCTCTTCGCGGTTACGGTCGCGATCGCGACCCCGCTGCTGACGCTCTTCTGCCATGTTGATTCCTTGGTTGTTTGGGTATGTACGGCTCGAAGCCGCTTATGGTTGTGGCGTGACGCGGCGTTCCGGTGGGCCGCTGCAGAAGAGCGGCGCCGTCCAGCCTCACTCAGGCTGGCGAGCAGGCAGGCAGGAGGCCAATAGCCCCCTGCCCTTGTCCCTTAGAACTGCAGGCCGGCTTCGCGGGCCGCTTCTGCCAGGGCCTTGATGCGGCCGTGGTAGCGGTAGCCCGAACGATCGAAGGCAACCTTCTCGACGCCGGCGGCCTTGGCGCGCTCGGCGACGATGCGGCCAACCTTGGCGGCGGCATCGGCGTTCTTGCCGTTCTTCAGGCCTTCCATGACGTCGGTCTGGGTGGTGTTGGCGGCAGCCAGCACCTTGGAACCGTCGGCGGTGAAGACCTGGGCGTACAGGTGCTGGCCGGTGCGCAGCACCGACAGGCGGGCGACGCCGAGCTCACGGATGTGGGCGCGGGTCGACTTGGCGCGACGCAGGCGGGCGATGTTCTTGTTCATTTTGATTATTCCTTGAAAGCTGAAGGAAGAGCTTTTCCCTGAGAAGTCCGCACAGGGATGTGCGGGTTCTTGCGAGGGACTCGCGCTTATGCCTTCTTGGCTTCCTTACGGATGATGACTTCGTCGGAGTACTTCACGCCCTTGCCCTTGTACGGCTCCGGCTTGCGGAACGCGCGGATCTTGGCGGCAACTTCACCGACGACCTGCTTGTCAGCGCCCTGGACCAGGATCTCGGTCTGGGTCGGGGTCGACAGGGTGATGCCTTCCGGCGCCACGAACACGACCGGATGCGAGAAGCCCAGCGACAGGCTCAGGTCCTTGCCCTGCATGGCAGCGCGGTAACCCACGCCGACCAGCTCCAGCTTGCGCTCGAAGCCTTCGGACACGCCCTTGACCATGTTGGACAGGATCGCACGCACGGTACCGGTCAGTGCGACCAGGTCGGCATTCTCGGTGCTCAGGGTGGCAACGCCGTTGTCGACGTTGATGGCAATACCGGCCGGCTTGGCCAGCGACAGGGTGCCCTTCGGGCCCTTGGCGGTGACGCTGTCCGACTGGACGTTCAGTTCAACCTTACCCAGGTCGATCGGCTTCTTGGCTACGCGGGACATAGTTCTACTCCTTTCGCCTTAGGCCACGAAGCACAGGACTTCGCCGCCGACGCCCAGCTGGCGCGCCTGCGCATCAGTCATGATGCCCTTGGAGGTGGAAATGATGGAGATACCCAGGCCGTTCATGACCTTCGGCAGCTCGCTCTTGCCGCGGTACTGGCGCAGGCCCGAACGCGAGAAGCGCTTCAGGGTCGCGATGACCGGCTTGCCTTCGAAATACTTCAGCACGATTTCCAGCTCGGACTTGTTGTTTTCCAGCTGGGTCACGCGCAGGTCGGTGATGTAACCCTCGTCCTTCAGGACCTGGGCAATCGCAACCTTGATCTTGGACGACGGGGCTTTCACCGTCTGCTTGCCAACCGCGGCCGCATTCTTGATGCGGACCAGCAGGTCGGCGATGGGATCAGTCATGCTCATATGAGTACCTTTGAGTGCACCGATATCCGCTTTCGCGAAAATCTGTTGTCTCCTGGAAACGGGCCAGGTCCCTTGTTGCAGCGGGCCGGAAGCCCACTCCTACAACCCCGTCTGCACAGGGCAAGACGCGGGAGTATACGCCAAAAGAGCCCGGCTTGCGCCGGGCTCTTCGGTTTTTTTACGCAGGGAAAGCTGAATGCCTCCCCTGCCCGGTTCAGGAACCCCCGAAGGGGCTCCTGATCGCAGGGCCGGCTGGGATTACCAGCTGGCCTTGCGCAGACCCGGGACGTCGCCACGCATGGTGGCTTCACGCAGCTTGTTACGGCCCAGGCCGAACTTGCTGTAGACGCCACGCGGACGACCCGACAGCTCGCAACGGTTGCGCTGGCGGCTCGGCGACGAATCGCGCGGCAGCTTGGCCAGCTTGGTTGCGGCGTCGATCTTCTCTTCGTAGGTCGCGTCCACGGAGGACACGATCTTCTTCAGAGCTGCACGCTTCTCAGCGTACTTCTTTGCCAGCTTTTCCCGCTTGATGTCGCGGTTGACCATGGAGGTCTTTGCCATTTCGGTTTCCTCGACAGATCAGTTACGGAACGGGAACTTGAACGCTGCCAGCAGCGCCTTCGCTTCCGCGTCGGTCTTCGCAGTGGTGGTGATGGCGATATCCATACCGCGGATCGCGTCGACGGCGTCGAAGTCGATTTCCGGGAAGATGATCTGCTCCTTCACACCCATGTTGAAGTTGCCGCGGCCGTCGAAGGAACGACCGGAAACACCACGGAAGTCGCGCACGCGCGGCAGCGAGATGTTGATCAGGCGATCCAGGAACTCGTACATCTTGTGGCGACGCAGCGTGGTCTTGCAGCCGATCGGCCAACCATCGCGGATCTTGAACGACGCAACCGACACACGCGACTTGGTGACAACCGGCTTCTGGCCGGAAATCTTGGTCATGTCGCCGACGGCGTTTTCCAGGATCTTCTTGTTGGTGGCCGCTTCGCCGACACCCATGTTCAGGGTGACCTTGACCAGCTTCGGCACTTCCATCGGATTGGTGTAGCCGAACTGCTTCATCAGCGCCGGCACCACTTCGTCCTTGTAGAACTTTTCGAGACGGGAACTCATCTTCTCATTCCTCAGGCGTCGAGCGCCTCACCGCTGGAGCGGAACACACGCAGTTTGCGTCCATCCTCCAGCACCTTGAAGCCAACGCGTTCGCCCTTGCCCGAAGCCGGGTTCAGAACATTCACGTTGGAGATATGGATCGAAGCTTCGCGCTCGACCACGCCGCCGGCAACACCTGCCTGCGGGTTCGGCTTGGTGTGGCGCTTGACGATGTTCACGTTGGCGACGACCACACGGTCGCCGTCGACGCGGACGACTTCGCCCTGCTTGCCCTTGTCCTTGCCAGCGTTGACGACAACCTGGTCGCCCTTCTTGATACGGTTAGCCATGATTATCTCCTGTCGCTCACAGCACTTCGGGAGCGAGCGAGACGATCTTCATGAACTTCTCCGAACGAAGTTCACGGGTCACCGGCCCGAAGATACGGGTACCGATCGGCTCCTGCTTGCTGTTCAGCAGAACGGCAGCGTTGCCGTCGAAGCGGATCAGCGAGCCGTCGGCGCGACGCACACCCTTGCGGGTACGCACCACGACGGCGTCATACACTTCACCCTTCTTGACCTTGCCGCGCGGAATCGCATCCTTCACGGTGACCTTGATGATGTCGCCGATGCCGGCGTAACGGCGCTTGGAACCACCCAGCACCTTGAAGCACATCACCTGCTTGGCACCCGAATTGTCCGCGACGTCAAGGTAGCTCTGCATCTGGATCATGATTCAGCTCCTTATTCAGCCGCGCGCGTGATGACTTCCACCACGCGCCAGTTCTTGGTCTTGGACATCGGAGCAATCTCGGTCACGCGGACGACATCGCCTTCCTTGCAGGCGTTGTCGGCATCGTGGGCGTGCAGCTTCGTCGAGCGCTTGATGTACTTGCCGTACAGCGCGTGCTTGACCTGACGCTCAACCAGGACGGTAACCGTCTTGTCCATCTTGTTGCTGACGACACGGCCTTCGACCGTGCGCAGCGTCTTCTTTTCAGTATTGTCGCTCATAGCGGCCATCCTTACTTCGTGCTGCCGAGCAGGGTCTTGACGCGAGCAATCTCGCGACGGACCCGGCGAATGTCGTGGGTCTTCGGCAGCTGGCCGGTGACCTGCTGCATACGGACAGAGAACTGTTCCTTACGCAGGTCGATCAGGTGGGCCTTGAGTTCGTCAGCCGACTTTTCACGGAGAGTTTTGATATCCATCAGCGCACCGTACGGGTCACGAAAGTGGTGGTGACCGAGAGCTTGGCGGCGGCCAGGCGGAACGCCTCGCGAGCCACTTCCTCGGAAACACCCTCGATTTCATAGATCATGCGGCCGGGCTGGATCTGGGCCACCCAGTATTCCACGTTGCCCTTACCAGAACCCATTCGGACTTCGATGGGCTTCTTGGTGATGGGCTTGTCGGGGAACACGCGGATCCACATCTTGCCGCCGCGCTTGACGTAGCGGCTGATCGAGCGGCGGGCCGCTTCGATCTGACGCGCGGTCAGCTGACCGTGTGCGGTTGCCTTCAGGCCGTATTCGCCGAAGCTGACAGCGTTGGCGCTCCAGCTCAGGCCATCGTTACGGCCCTTGTGTACCTTGCGGTACTTGGTTCGCTTGGGTTGCAACATTGTCGTTACCTCGCTTCACGGGCCGGGCGCTGACGGTCACCACGGTCGCCGCGATCGTGACGATCGTTGCGCGACGGGGTGTCGTCCTGCTTTTCCTGGCCAACCTGGGAGAAATCGAAGACCTCGCCCTTGTAGATCCAGACCTTGATGCCGATGATGCCGTAGGTCGTCTTGGCTTCAGCGAAGCCATAGTCGATGTCGGCACGCAGGGTGTGCAGCGGCACGCGGCCTTCGCGGTACCACTCCGAACGGGCGATTTCTGCACCGTTGAGGCGGCCACCAACGTTGACCTTGATGCCCAGGGCACCCAGACGCATCGCGTTGCCGACCGAGCGCTTCATTGCACGGCGGAACATGATGCGACGCTCCAGCTGCTGGGCGATCGACTCGGCAACGAGCTGCGCGTCCAGTTCCGGCTTGCGCACTTCGGTGACGTTGATGTGCGCCGGGACGCCCATCATCTCGCTCACTTCCTTGCGCAGCTTCTCGATGTCCTCACCGCGCTTGCCGATCACCACGCCCGGACGGGCGGTGTGGATCGTCACGCGAGCGGTCTTGGCCGGACGCTCGATCAGGATCTTGCTGATGCCGGCCTGAGCCAGCTTCTTGCGCAGCATTTCGCGCACTTTCAGGTCGGCTGCCAGGTAACCAGCGAACTCGGCCTTGTTGGCGTACCACTTGGAGTTCCAGTCCTTGGAAATGCCGAGGCGGATACCAATCGGATGAACTTTATGACCCATGGTCTTTTCCTTATCCGCTTACTTGGCGGCGCCCACAACCACAGTGATGTGGCTGGTGCGCTTGAGGATGCGGGTACCGCGGCCTTTCGCCCGCGCCATGAAACGCTTCAGGGTCGGACCTTCATCAACCATGATGGTCTGAACCTTCAGCTCGTCGACGTCGGCGCCCTGGTTGTTCTCGGCGTTGGCAATTGCCGACTCCACCACCTTCTTGATCAGGTGGGCAGCCTTCTTGTCCGAGAACTTCAGCAGGTTGACCGCACGCTCGGCCGGCAGACCGCGCACCTGGTCAGCGACCAGACGAGCCTTCTGCGGGGAGATGCGCGCAGTGCGCAGGATGGCTTTCGCTTCCATTGTCATCTCTCCTTACTTGCCCGACTTCTTGTCACCACCGTGACCCTTGAAGGTCCGGGTGATGGCAAATTCGCCGAGCTTGTGGCCGACCATGTTCTCGTTGACGAGAACCGGGATGTGGTTCTTGCCGTTATGCACGGCAATGGTGACGCCTACCATGTCAGGCAGGATCATCGAACGGCGCGACCAGGTCTTGATCGGCTTCTTGCTGCCCGCAGCGGCCTCCACCTTCTTGACGAGGTGGTGATCGACGAACGGGCCCTTCTTGAGTGAACGTGCCATGGTCGATTAGCCCCTACGATCGCGGACGATGAACTGCTGAGTGCGCTTGTTATGGCGCGTCTTGTAACCCTTGGTCGGGACACCCCACGGGGTGACCGGATGCGGGTTACCCTGGCCGGCCTTGGCCTCACCACCACCGTGCGGGTGGTCAACCGGGTTCATGGCAGCACCACGAACGGTCGGGCGGACGCCGCGCCAACGCTTGGCACCGGCCTTGCCCAGCTTTTCCAGGCTGTGCTCGTCGTTGCCGACTTCGCCGATGGTGGCGCAGCACTCGACCGGAACCTTACGCATTTCACCCGAGCGCAGGCGCAGGGTGGCGTAGATGCCTTCGCGAGCCACCAGCTGCACGGCCGCACCAGCGGCGCGAGCGATCTGAGCGCCCTTGCCCGGCTTCAGTTCGATGCAGTGGATGGTGGTGCCGACCGGGATGTTGCGCAGCGGCAGGGTGTTGCCGGCCTTGATCGGGGCATCCGAACCAGCGATCACCTGATCACCAGCCTTCAGGCCCTTCGGGGCGATGATGTAGCGACGCTCACCGTCGACGTAGCACAGCAGAGCAATGTGCGCGGTGCGGTTCGGATCGTATTCGATGCGTTCCACGCGCGCCGGGATGCCCAGCTTGTTGCGCTTGAAGTCGATGATGCGGTAGTGCTGCTTGGCACCACCACCGACGTGACGCACGGTGATGCGGCCATGGTGGTTACGACCACCCGAGCGGCTCTGCGACTCGACCAGCGCAGCGTGCGGAGCACCCTTGTGCAGGTCGGGAGTGACCACGCGCACGGCCGAACGGCGGCCGGGGGAAGTGGGCTTGAATTTCATCAATGGCATGGGATGTACCTCAGGCCTTGGCCGTTACATCGATCGACTGGCCATCGGCCAGGCGAACGTACGCCTTGCGCCAATCGCCGCGGCGGCCAGCACGGTTACGGAAGGACTTGTTCTTGCCCTTGACGTTGACCACGTTGACGGCTTCGACCTTGACGTCGAACAGCTGCTCAACCGCGGCCTTTACATCGGCCTTGGTGGCTTCGTTCGAAACTTCGAAGACATACTGGTTGGAGAGTTCCTGCAGGCGCGCGGTCTTTTCGGAGACACGCGGGGCACGCAGCACGCTGAAGATTTTTTCGTTGCTGTTCATGCCAGCCACTCCTCGACCTTCTTGACCGCGTCAGCGGTGATGACGACCGTGTCGGCACCCACCAGCGAGACCGGATCCAGACCCTGGACGTCACGCACCTGCACGTACGGCAGATTGCGGGCGGACAGGTACAGGTGCTCGGACGCTTCTTCGGTGACGATCAGCGGGCGCTTGCCCACTTCCAGGCCGGCCAGCTTGGCGATCAGACCCTTCGTGTTGGTCACTTCGACGTCGAAGGACTCCACGATGGTCAGACGGCCCTGACGGTTCAGCTCGGACAGGATCGCGCACATGGCGGCACGGTACTGCTTACGATTGACCTTCTGCTCGAAGCTGCGCGGCTTGGCCGCGAAGGTGACACCGCCGCCGACGAAGATCGGAGCCGTCAGTGCGCCATGACGCGCGCCGCCGCCCTTCTGCTTCTTCGACTTCTTGGTGGTACCAGCCACTTCGGAGCGAGTCTTCTGTGCCTTGGTGCCGGCGCGACCGGCGTTGCGGTAGGCAACGACGACCTGGTGGACCAGATCTTCGCTGAAATCGCGACCGAACACGGCGTCGGAGACCGAGACCTTGTTGTTGCTACCCGTGATAACGAGTTCCATCGTCATCTCTCCTTATGCCTTGCTCGCCGGACGGACGATCACGTCGCCACCCGCCGCGCCCGGAACGGCGCCGCGAACGGCGATCAGACCGCGCTCGACGTCGACCTTGACCACTTCCAGGTTCTGGGTGCTCTGCTGCACTGCGCCCATGTGGCCCGACATCTTCTTGCCCGGGAAAACGCGACCCGGAGTCTGGCGCTGACCCAGCGAACCCGGCGCGCGATGCGACAGCGAGTTACCGTGGGTTGCATCGCCCATACGGAAGTTGTGGCGCTTGATGGTGCCCTGGAAGCCCTTACCCTTGGTGACACCCTGGACGTCGACGATCTGGCCGACTTCGAAGATGTCCGCCTTGACTTCGCCGCCAACGGCGAAATCGCCGAGCTGCGCGTCTTCAACGCGGAATTCCCACAGGCCACGACCCGCTTCCACCTTCGCCTTGGCGAAGTGGCCGGCTTCCGGCTTGTTGACCAGGGCAGCGCGACGCGCGCCGACGGTCACCTGCACGGCGCTGTAGCCGTCGGTTTCGACGGTCTTGATCTGCGCGATGCGGTTCGGGGTTGCTTCGATCAGGGTCACCGGGATGGAGCGGCCATCTTCAGTGAACACGCGGCTCATGCCAGCCTTGCGGCCCACGAAGCCCAACGAATACTTCTTCGTCATGGTCGTAGTCCTCAGGTCAGCTTGATCTGAACGTCGACGCCGGCAGCCAGTTCGAGCTTCATCAGCGCGTCCACGGTCTTGTCATTCGGGTCAACGATATCGAGCACGCGCTTGTGCGTGCGGGTCTCGTACTGGTCACGCGCGTCCTTGTCGACGTGCGGGGAAACGAGAACGGTGTAACGCTCGATCTTGGTCGGCAGCGGGATCGGGCCACGCACTTGCGCGCCGGTCCGCTTTGCCGTTTCAACGATCTCGCTGGCCGAACGGTCGATCAGACGATGATCGAACGCTTTCAGCCGGATCCGGATCTTTTGGTCCGCCATGGCGGTAGGTTCCTTCGTTAAAAGAGCGACAGACAAAGCCTCTGGGTTGCTTTGCCCCATGAAATTCCTGAATACGGACGACCCACAGTCCTGCAGGCCGCCAAGGTCACTCCATAGACCTCAAAAACGTAGGCAGACCAGTTTCCCGGCCTGCCCAGACGTAGAAGCATAATGGCACGCAAGGCAGCTGTCAACAGTCGCCTGTTGACGCCGCCTGAATGGCATTGACCCTTCCTGGTCCGGGGAACACAAGGCACATCCTGTGCCTGCTTTCCCATTTGATACGCCCCGATGCCCTACCCAGGCAACATCGGGGCGCAGATACTACCAGATTACTCGATGATCTTCGAGACCACGCCGGCGCCGACGGTACGACCGCCTTCGCGGATGGCGAAGCGCAGGCCTTCGTCCATTGCCACCGGGTTGATCAGGGTGACGACCATCTTGACGTTGTCACCCGGCATCACCATTTCGACGCCTTCCGGCAGAGCAGCTGCGCCGGTGATGTCGGTGGTGCGGAAGTAGAACTGCGGACGGTAGCCGTTGAAGAACGGGGTGTGACGGCCGCCCTCGTCCTTCGACAGGACGTAGACTTCGCCTTCGAACTTGGTGTGCGGCTTGATCGAACCCGGCTTGGCCAGAACCTGGCCACGCTCGACGTCGTCACGCTTGGTGCCGCGCAGCAGCAGGCCAGCGTTGTCGCCTGCCTGACCCTGGTCCAGCAGCTTGCGGAACATTTCAACGCCGGTCACGGTGGTCTTCTGCACCGGACGGATGCCGACGATTTCGATTTCGTCGCCAACCTTGATCACGCCGCGCTCGATACGACCGGTCACCACGGTGCCGCGGCCCGAGATCGAGAACACGTCTTCCACCGGCATCAGGAACGGCTTGTCGATCGCGCGCTCCGGCTCCGGGATCCAGCTGTCCAGGGCGTCGACCAGCTTCAGGATGGCCGGCACGCCGATGTCGCTCTGGTCGCCTTCCAGCGCCAGACGGGCCGAACCGGCGATGATCGGGGTGTCGTCGCCCGGGAAGTCGTACTTGCTCAGCAGCTCGCGCACTTCCATCTCGACCAGCTCGAGCAGCTCGGCGTCGTCAACCATGTCGGCCTTGTTCAGGAACACGACGATGTACGGCACGCCGACCTGACGCGACAGCAGGATGTGCTCGCGGGTCTGCGGCATCGGGCCGTCAGCGGCCGAGCAGACCAGGATCGCGCCGTCCATCTGGGCAGCACCGGTGATCATGTTCTTGACGTAGTCAGCATGGCCCGGGCAATCGACGTGGGCGTAGTGACGGACCGGGGATTCGTATTCGACGTGCGCGGTCGAGATCGTGATACCACGCGCCTTTTCTTCCGGCGCGGCGTCGATCGAGGAGTAATCCTTGAACTCGCCACCGAAGCGCTCGGCGCCGATCTTGGTCAGTGCAGCGGTCAGCGTGGTCTTGCCGTGGTCGACGTGACCGATGGTGCCGACGTTGACGTGCGGCTTGGTGCGCTCGAACTTACCCTTTGCCATTGTTCTATACCTTGATTGTTCGTAAGTGGTTTCAAGAGAGGCTGAGCGAGGCTCAGCCCTTCTTCATGACGGCTTCGGCGATGTTGGTCGGAGCCGGCTCGTAGTGATCGAATTCCATGGTGAAGGTGGCGCGGCCCTGGGTCTGCGAACGCAGCGCAGTGGCGTAGCCGAACATTTCACCCAGCGGGATCATCGCGTTGATGATGCTGGCCGAACCGTCACCGGTGGTGTCGGAACCCTGCAGCACGCCGCGACGACGGCTGACGTCGCCCATCACGTCACCCTGGTAATCCTCCGGGGTCACGATCTCGACCTTCATGATCGGCTCCAGCAGCACCGGCTTGGCCTTGGCGAAGCCCTGCTTGAAGGCCATCGACGAAGCCAGCTTGAACGCCATTTCCGAGGAGTCGACGTCGTGGTACGAACCGAACACCAGCTTCACCTTGACGTCCACCACCGGGAAGCCAGCCAGCGGACCGCTGGTAATGGTTTCGCGCAGGCCCTTTTCAACCGACGGAATGAATTCCTTCGGGATCACGCCGCCGGTGATGTCGTTGATGAACAGGAAGTCGTCCTTGATGGCCGGAGCCAGCTTCGGATCGGCACGGTCGGCAGCGGTGATCGGCGACAGTTCGATCACGACGTGACCGTACTGACCCTTACCACCGGACTGCTTGGCGTGCTTGTAGTCCGACTTGACGTCGGCCAGGGTGATGGTTTCGCGGTAGGCCACCTGCGGCGCGCCGACGTTGGCTTCAACGTTGAACTCGCGCTTCAGGCGGTCGACGATGATGTCCAGGTGCAGCTCGCCCATGCCCGAGATGATGGTCTGGCCGGATTCTTCGTCGGTCTTGACGCGGAACGACGGATCTTCCTGCGCCAGACGGCCCAGGGCCAGACCCATCTTTTCCTGGTCCGACTTGGTCTTCGGCTCGACGGCCATCGAGATCACCGGCTCCGGGAACGTCATGCGCTCCAGGATGATCGGGGCGTCCACGGCGCACAGGGTGTCACCGGTGGTGGTGTCCTTCAGGCCCACGGCAGCGGCAATGTCACCGGCCAGAACTTCCTTGATTTCCTCGCGGTTGTTCGAGTGCATCTGCAGGATGCGGCCGATGCGCTCCTTCTTGCCCTTCACCGAGTTCAGCACGGTGTCGCCACCGTTCAGGGTGCCCGAATAGACACGGAAGAAGGTCAGCGCGCCGACGAACGGGTCGGTGATGATCTTGAAGGCCAGCGACGAGAACGGAGCCTTGTCGTCCGACTTGCGGGTCATTTCGACGGTGTCGTCGTCAACGTCCACGCCCTTCACGTCCGGCACGTCGACCGGCGACGGCAGCAGCTGGATCACGCCGTCCAGCATGGCCTGCACGCCCTTGTTCTTGAAGGCCGAGCCGCAGTACATCGGCACGATCTCGGTCGCCAGGGTGCGGGTACGCAGCGCGTTGATGATTTCAGCCTCGGCCAGCTCTTCGCCGCCCAGGTACTTTTCCATCAGCTCTTCGCTGGCTTCGGCAGCGGTCTCGACCATGAACTGGCGAGCCTCTTCAGCCGGACCCTGCAGGTCGGCCGGGATGTCACCGTATTCGAACTTCATGCCCTGCGAAGCCTCATCCCAATGGATGGCCTTCATCTTCAGCAGGTCGACAACGCCCTTGAAGTTGTCTTCAGCGCCGATCGGCAGCTGCATCGGCACGGCAACCGCGCCCAGCTTGGCCTTCAGCTGGCCGACGACCTTCTGGAAGTTGGCACCGGTGCGGTCCATCTTGTTGACGAACGCGATGCGCGGCACGTGGTACTTGTTGGCCTGGCGCCACACGGTTTCCGACTGCGGCTGCACGCCACCGACGGCACACAGGACGAAGACGGCACCGTCGAGCACGCGCAGCGAGCGCTCCACTTCGATGGTGAAGTCGACGTGCCCGGGGGTGTCGATGATGTTGAAGCGGTGCTCCGGCAGGGACTTGTCCATGCCCTTCCAGAACGCGGTGGTGGCAGCGGACTGGATCGTGATGCCACGCTCCTGCTCCTGCTCCATCCAGTCCATGGTGGCGGCGCCGTCATGCACTTCACCGATCTTGTGGCTCTTGCCGGTGTAGAACAGGATGCGCTCGGACGTGGTGGTCTTGCCGGCATCGATGTGAGCCATGATGCCGAAGTTACGGTAACGCTCGATGGGAGTGGAACGGGCCACGGGAGCCTCTCAGATTTCTTGGATTTCGGATGGCCGAACGCCGCCTTTCGGCGGCCTTCGGATTGGCGCAGTCCTTCTGGGACCGCGAGGCAGCACGCACCGAAGTGGTGCTGCCCTGCCTGTTTTACAAGGCCGTCAAACTCACCAGCGGTAGTGGGCGAATGCCTTGTTGGCTTCGGCCATGCGGTGGGTTTCTTCGCGCTTCTTGATGGCGCCGCCACGGTTTTCCGAGGCGTCGATCAGTTCAGCAGCCAGCTTCTTCGGCATGGTGTTCTCACCACGCTTGCGCGCGGAGTCGATCAGCCAGCGCATGGCCAGAGCCATCTTGCGCGACGAACGCACTTCGACCGGCACCTGGTAGGTGGCACCACCGACGCGGCGCGACTTGACTTCGACCGCCGGAGCGACGTTGTCCAGAGCCTTCTGCACCAGTTCAATGGCGTTGGCGCTGCTGTTCTTCTCGGTGATCACGTCCATGGCGCCGTACACGATCTTTTCGGCGACGGACTTCTTGCCGCTCTGCATGACCATGTTGATGAAGCGGGCGATGGTTTCGCTTCCGTGCTTCGGATCGGGCAGGACGGAACGCTGCGGAGTATTACCCTTACGCGACATAGTGCTCTCTCCTTATGCCTTCGGACGCTTGGCGCCGTACTTGGAACGGGCCTGGCGACGCTTGGCAACGCCGGCGGCGTCGAGCGAGCCACGAACGGTGTGGTAACGCACACCCGGCAGGTCCTTGACGCGACCGCCGCGGATCAGGACCACGGAGTGCTCCTGCAGGTTGTGGCCTTCACCACCGATGTAGGAGATCACTTCTTCCTGGTTGGTCAGGCGGACCTTGGCAACCTTGCGCAGAGCCGAGTTCGGCTTCTTCGGAGTGGTGGTGTAGACACGGGTGCAGACGCCACGGCGCTGCGGGCACTTGTCGAGCGCCGGCGAGGCACTCTTGTAGGTGGTCGCTTGCCGCGGCTTGCGGACCAGCTGGTTGATCGTCGCCATCAGTAGGTTCTTCTGATTGGTGGCCGGAAAATCCGGCCAGAGATGCGGAAATGTTAAAGCAGGCCAAAATTCTGGCCTGCTGAGACAGACGATTGTAGCAACCTGCCAGGAAAGCAGTCAAACGCCTCCTGTCAAGCCCGTCCCTGATCCCGGAACGTTACTGGGGGGCCTCCATGTACCCCGTTCAGGTTGGCCGGGTCGATCGCGGACGACCTCCCCTGCCCTTTCCCTACCCATCAATGGACCGATGGGGTGGTCCGGCCTTGCGGCCGGACCGGATACCTCATTCCTCGCCCGATGCCTGTTCAGCTTCGGCTTCAACCACCGGTGCCTCGACCGCAGCCGGGGTGCCGGCCAGGGTCTGCATTTCCGACTCGGTGAGACCGGAAGCGCCGCGACGGCGGTTGCTGTGGTACGCCAGGCCGGTACCGGCCGGAATCAGGCGACCCACGATGACGTTTTCCTTCAGGCCACGCAGGTTGTCCGAGGTGCCGCGGACGGCCGCTTCGGTCAGCACGCGGGTGGTTTCCTGGAACGACGCGGCCGAGATGAACGATTCGGTCGCCAGCGAGGCCTTGGTGATACCCAGCAGGACCGGATCGAAGTGCGCCGGCAGCTCGTTGCGGGTCGACAGGCGCGCATTCTCCTCGATAACGCGCTGACGCTCCACCTGTTCACCGTTCAGGAACTTGCTGCTGCCCTGGTCGGTGATCTCGACCTTGCGCAGCATCTGGCGGGTGATCACCTCGATGTGCTTGTCGTTGATCTTCACGCCCTGCAGGCGGTACACGTCCTGGATTTCCTTCACCAGGTAGGCGGCCAGCGGTTCGACACCCAGCAGACGCAGGATGTCCTGCGGGCTCGGCTCGCCGTCCACGATGGTTTCACCCTTGGTGACATGCTCGCCTTCAAACACGATGACCTGGCGGTACTTCGGGATCAGCTCTTCGTGCTCCGAACCATCGGTGTCCTTGATGATCAGGCGCTGCTTGCCCTTGGTGTCCTTGCCGAAGCTGATGATGCCCGAACGCTCGGCCAGCACCGCCGGATCCTTCGGCTTGCGCGCTTCGAACAGATCGGCCACGCGCGGCAGACCACCGGTGATGTCGCGGGTCTTCGACGCTTCCTGCGGAATCTTGGCGACCACGTCACCCACGCCGACGGCAGCGCCGTCCTGCAGGTTGACGATCGAGCGCGGCGGCAGCAGGTACTGCGCCGGCAGATCGGTGCCCGGGATCGACAGGTCGTTGCCCTTGGCGTCGACGATGCGCACGATCGGGCGCAGGTCCTTGGCCTGGGTACCACGACGCTTCGGATCGGTGATTTCGCGCGAAGCGAGGCCGGTCAGCTCGTCGGTCTTCTCGATGACGGTGATGCCGTCGACGAAGTCGATGAAGCGGATGAAGCCGGCCACTTCCGACACGATCGGGTGGTTATGCGGATCCCAGTTGGCCACGGTCTGGCCAGCCTTGATCGCATCACCGTCCTTGGACGTGATGGTCGCACCGTACGGCAGCTTGTAACGCTCACGCTCACGGCCGTGGGCATCGAGCACCGAGATTTCGCCCGAGCGCGACACTGCCACCAGCGAGCCGTTGGCATGCTCGACGGACTTGAGGTTGCTGAACTTGACCGAGCCGGTGGTCTTGACGGTGATGTTGTCGACCGCAGCAGCTCGCGACGCCGCACCACCGATGTGGAACGTACGCATGGTGAGCTGGGTACCCGGCTCACCGATGGACTGGGCGGCGATGACGCCGACCGCTTCACCGATGTTGACCAGGTGGCCACGGGCCAGATCGCGGCCGTAGCAGCGCGAGCAGACACCGAAGGCCGATTCGCAGGAGATGGTCGAGCGGACCTTGATGGTCTGCACGCCGGCATCTTCCAGCTTGGCGACCCAGGCTTCGTCCAGCAGGGTGTTGCGGGTGACGATCGGATCTTCGTCGTTGCCCGGCAGGAAAACGTCCTCGGCAACCACGCGACCCAGCACGCGGTCCTTCAGCGGCTCGACCACGTCGCCGCCTTCCACGATCGGGGTCATGATCAGGCCTTCGGTGGTACCGCAATCCACCTCGGTGATCACCACGTCCTGCGCGACGTCGACCAGACGACGGGTCAGGTAACCCGAGTTCGCGGTCTTCAGCGCGGTATCGGCCAGACCCTTACGGGCACCGTGGGTGGAGTTGAAGTACTCCTGCACGTTCAGGCCTTCGCGGAAGTTCGCCTTGATGGGCGTCTCGATGATCGAGCCGTCCGGACGCGCCATCAGGCCGCGCATGCCGGCCAGCTGACGGATCTGCGCCTGCGAACCACGCGCACCGGAGTCGGCCATGATGTACAGCGAGTTCATCGACTTCTGGTCGATGGTCTCACCCTTGGCATTGACGACCTTCTCGGTACCGATGGTGTCCATCATCGCCTTGGCGATGCGCTCGTTGGTGCGCGACCAGATGTCGACCACCTTGTTGTAGCGCTCGCCGGCGGTGACCAGGCCCGACTGGTACTGCTCCTGGATTTCCAGCACTTCGGCTTCGGCCTCGGTGAGGATGCCCTTCTTCTCGTCCGGGATCAGCATGTCGTCGATGCCGATCGAGACGCCGGCGCGGGTCGCGTAGGCGAAGCCGGTGTACATCAGCTTGTCGGCGAACACAACCGTGTCCTTCAGACCCAGCTGGCGGTAGCTGGAGTTGATCAGGCGGCTGATGTTCTTCTTGGTCAGCTCGGTGTTGGCCAGCGCGAACGGCAGGCCTTCCGGCAGGATTTCAGCCAGCAGGGCGCGACCGATCGTGGTGTCCACGATCGAGGTCTTGTTCTGCTTGTTGCCGTCCTCGTCGGTCACCACTTCGGTGATGCGGACCTTGACGCGCGCGTGCAGTTCCACCACGCGGTTGTCGTAGGCACGCTTCACTTCGGCGATGTTGGCGAAGGCCATGCCCTCGCCCTTCTTGTTTTCCAGCGAGCGGGTCATGTAGTACAGACCCAGCACGACGTCCTGCGACGGCACGATGATCGGCTCGCCGTTGGCCGGCGACAGGATGTTGTTGGTCGACATCATCAGCGCACGCGCTTCCAGCTGGGCTTCCAGCGAGAGCGGCACGTGGACGGCCATCTGGTCACCGTCGAAGTCGGCGTTGAACGCGGTGCAGACCAGCGGGTGCAGCTGGATGGCCTTTCCTTCGATCAGCACCGGCTCGAACGCCTGGATGCCCAGACGGTGCAGGGTCGGCGCGCGGTTCAGCATCACCGGATGCTCGCGGATGACCTCTTCCAGGATGTCCCAGACTTCGGCTTCTTCGCGCTCGACCAGCTTCTTGGCGGCCTTGATGGTGGTGGCCAGGCCACGACGCTGCAGCTTGGCGAAGACGAACGGCTTGAACAGCTCAAGCGCCATCTTCTTCGGCAGGCCGCACTGGTGCAGGCGCAGGTACGGACCGACCACGATGACCGAACGGCCCGAGTAGTCGACGCGCTTGCCGAGCAGGTTCTGGCGGAAGCGACCCTGCTTGCCCTTGATCATGTCGGCCAGCGACTTCAGCGGGCGCTTGTTGGTGCCGGTGATGGCACGGCCACGACGGCCGTTGTCCAGCAGCGCATCGACCGATTCCTGCAGCATGCGCTTTTCATTGCGCACGATGATGTCCGGCGCGCTCAGTTCGAGCAGGCGGCGCAGGCGGTTGTTGCGGTTGATGACGCGGCGGTACAGGTCGTTCAGGTCGGAGGTCGCGAAGCGGCCGCCATCCAGCGGAACCAGCGGACGCAGGTCCGGCGGCAGCACCGGCAGCACGGTCATGACCATCCACTCCGGACGGTTGCCCGATTCCAGGAAGGCTTCGATCAGCTTGATGCGCTTGGTGAGGCGCTTGAGCTTGGTTTCCGAACCGGTAGCAGCGATTTCCTCGCGCAGGCGGGTCATTTCCGACTGCAGGTCGATCGTGCGCAGCAGTTCGTACACGGCCTCGGCGCCCATGGCGGCGTCGAAGTCGTCACCGTGCTCCTGGCGGGCCTGCAGGTACTGTTCTTCGGTCAGCAGCTGGCGGCGTTCCAGGGCGGTCAGGCCCGGCTCGGTCACCACGTAGGCTTCGAAGTACAGCACGCGCTCGATGTCGCGCAGGGTCATGTCCAGCATCAGGCCGATGCGCGACGGCAGCGACTTGAGGAACCAGATGTGCGCGACCGGCGAGGCCAGGTCGATGTGGCCCATGCGCTCACGACGCACCTTGGCCAGGGTCACTTCGGTGCCGCACTTTTCGCAGACCACGCCGCGGTGCTTCATGCGCTTGTACTTGCCGCACAGGCACTCGTAGTCCTTCACCGGGCCGAAGATGGCGGCGCAGAACAGGCCGTCGCGTTCCGGCTTGAAGGTACGGTAGTTGATGGTTTCCGGCTTCTTCACTTCGCCGAAGGACCACGAACGGATCAGGTCCGGCGAGGCCAGCGCGATCTTGATCGCGTCGAAGTCCAGCGTCTGGCGCTGCTGGTTGAAGAGGTTGAGCAGGTCTTTCATGGTGTTCTCCAGAAGGAGGAATGCTGTGTCGATGGGCTTTCAGTTGACTGCCAGCGGCGCGGCGGCGGAGGCCGCCGCGCCGGCATGGATCAGTTGTCTTCCAGTTCCATGTTGATGGCCAGCGAGCGGATTTCCTTCACGAGCACGTTGAAGGATTCCGGCATGCCCGCGACCATCTCGTGCTCACCGTCG
This sequence comes from Stenotrophomonas maltophilia, assembly GCF_002138415.1. NCBI lineage: Bacteria > Pseudomonadati > Pseudomonadota > Gammaproteobacteria > Lysobacterales > Lysobacteraceae > Stenotrophomonas > Stenotrophomonas maltophilia. Next base: position 850,358 of record NZ_CP015612.1, on the reverse strand, counting down.
ACGATGTTCTTGTACATCTGGTTGCGGCCCTGCACGTCATCGGACTTCACCGTCAGCATTTCCTGCAGGGTGTAGGCCGCGCCGTAGGCTTCCAGCGCCCAGACTTCCATTTCACCGAAGCGCTGGCCGCCGAACTGCGCCTTGCCGCCCAGCGGCTGCTGGGTGACGAGCGAGTACGGACCGGTCGAACGGGCGTGCATCTTGTCGTCGACCAGGTGGTTCAGCTTCAGGTAGTGCATGTAACCCACGGTGGTGTGGCGATCGAACGCTTCACCGGTGCGGCCGTCGTACAGCTGGGTCTGGCCACTGCTCGGCAGGTCGGCCAGTTCCAGCATGCGCTTGATTTCCGCTTCGGTGGCGCCGTCGAACACCGGGGTGGCCATCGGCACGCCGTCGGTGAGGTTACGGGCCAGACGCAGCAGTTCCTCGTCGCTGAACTGCGACAGGTCGACACGGTTGGCCACGTTGGTGTCGTCGTGGTTGTAGATGTCGTCCAGGAACTTGCGCAGGTCGGCAACTGCCGCCTGGGCTTCCATCATCGCCTGGATCTTGCGGCCCAGGCCCTTGGCAGCCCAGCCCAGGTGCACTTCCAGGATCTGGCCGATGTTCATACGCGACGGCACGCCCAGCGGGTTCAGCACGATGTCCACGGTTTCGCCCGAGGCCATGTACGGCATGTCCTCGACCGGCACCACGTTGGAGACCACACCCTTGTTACCGTGGCGGCCTGCCATCTTGTCGCCCGGCTGGATGCGGCGCTTCACGGCCAGGAACACCTTGACCATCTTCAGCACGCCCGGGGCGAGGTCGTCACCGGCGGTGATCTTGCCGCGCTTGTCGGCGAAGCGACGCTCGAATTCCTTCTCGTGCGCCTGGATCTGCTTCTGCGCGCGCTCGATGGCTTCCGAAGCGTCCTCGTCCTTCATGCGCAGGGCGAACCAGTCAGCCTTCTTCAGGCCGTCCAGGAAGGCGTCGGTGATCACGTCACCCTTCTTCAGGCCAGCGCCACCGTTGACCACCTTGCCCACGATCTGCGAACGCAGACGCATGTAGATGGCGGCTTCCAGGATGCGGAACTGGTCGTCGAAGTCCTTCTTGACGCGCTTGATTTCAGACTCTTCGATCTGGCGGGCGCGCTTGTCCTTCTCGATGCCGTCGCGGGTGAAGACCTGCACGTCGATGACGGTGCCGTCCATGCCCGGCGGAACGCGCAGCGAGCTGTCCTTAACGTCCGAAGCCTTCTCGCCGAAGATCGCGCGCAGCAGCTTCTCTTCCGGGGTCAGCTGGCTTTCGCCCTTCGGGGTGACCTTGCCGACCAGGATGTCGCCGGCGCGGACTTCCGCACCGATGTACACCACGCCGCTCTCGTCCAGGCGGTTCAGCGCCTGCTCGGAGACGTTCGGGATGTCGGCGGAGATTTCCTCCGGCCCCAGCTTGGTGTCACGCGCGACGCAGGTCAGCTCTTCGATGTGGATCGTGGTGTATCGATCCTCTTCCACCACGCGCTCGGAGAGCAGGATGGAGTCTTCGAAGTTGTAGCCGTTCCACGGCATGAACGCGATCAGCATGTTCTGGCCCAGGGCCAGTTCGCCGATGTCGGTGGACGGACCGTCGGCCAGCACGTCGCCGCGGGCGATGACGTCACCCACCTGGACCAGCGGACGCTGGTTGATGCAGGTGTTCTGGTTCGAACGGGTGTACTTGACCAGGTTGTAGATGTCCACGCCTGCGTCGGTGGCGCCAACGATCTCTTCCTCGTTGACCTTGACCACGATGCGGGCGGCGTCGATCTGCACGATCTCGCCACCACGGCGGGCGTTCACGGTCACACCGGAGTCACGCGCCACGGCGCGCTCGATGCCGGTACCGACCAGCGGCTTCTGCGCACGCAGGGTCGGCACCGCCTGACGCTGCATGTTGGCGCCCATCAGTGCGCGGTTCGCGTCATCGTGCTCCAGGAACGGAACCAGCGCGGCCGCGATCGACACGGTCTGCATCGGCGAGACGTCCATGAAGTGGACTTCCGCCGGCGGCTTCAGCAGCGATTCGCCCTGGAAGCGGCACGGAACGAACTGCTCGGTCAGGGTGCCCTTGGCGTCGGTCAGCGCGTTGGCCTGCGCAATGACGTACTCGTTTTCTTCGATCGCCGACAGGAACTCGACTTCGTCATAGACCTTGCCGTCCACGACCTTGCGGTACGGGGTCTCGAGGAAACCGTACTGGTTGGTGCGGGCGTACACGGCCAGCGAGTTGATCAGGCCGATGTTCGGGCCTTCCGGGGTTTCGATGGTGCAGACGCGGCCGTAATGGGTCGGGTGCACGTCGCGCACTTCGAAGCCGGCGCGCTCACGGGTCAGACCGCCCGGGCCCAGGGCCGAGACGCGACGCTTGTGGGTCACTTCCGACAGCGGGTTGTTCTGGTCCATGAACTGCGACAGCTGCGAGGAGCCGAAGAACTCCTTGATGGCAGCGGCGACCGGCTTGGCGTTGATCAGTTCCTGCGGGGTCAGGCCTTCCGACTCCGCCATCGACAGGCGCTCCTTGACCGCGCGCTCGACGCGGACCAGGCCCACGCGGAACACGTTCTCGGCCATTTCACCGACCGAACGCACGCGACGGTTGCCCAGGTGGTCGATGTCATCGACCACGCCGCGACCGTTGCGGATCTCGGTCAGGACCTTGATCACGTCCAGGATGTCGGAGCTGTCGCCATGGGCGGCGACCAGGCGCTTGGACTCTTCGTCGTTGCGCTCACCGTAGTACTTGCGGTCATACAGCACGGCTTCGCCGGTGGTTTCCTTGCGGCCCACGCGACGGTTGAACTTCATGCGGCCGACCGCGGACAGGTCGTAGCGCTCGAAGGTGAAGAACAGGTTGTGGAACAGGTTCTGCGCGGCGTCCTTGGTCGGCGGCTCGCCCGGACGCATCATGCGGTAGATCTCGACCAGGGCTTCCAGCTGGGTCTTGGTCGGGTCGATGCGCAGGGTGTTGGACAGGTACGGGCCACGATCCAGATCGTTCACCCACAGGGTGCCCACGGCATCCACCCCGGCCTTGCGGAAGGCCTGCAGCTGCTCGTCGGTGATCTCGTCATTGGCCTGCGCCAGCAGTTCGCCGGTCGAAGCATCGACCACGTCGTGCGACAGGATGCGGCCGACGATGTAGTCGTCCGGCACGGCCAGGGCGGCGATGCCCGAGGCTTCCAGCTGCTTGATATGGCGCGCGGTGATGCGCTTGCCGGCTTCCACGATGACCTTGTCGCCGTCGGCGAGGTCGAAGCCCAGGGTTTCGCCACGCAGGCGCTCCGGCACCAGCTCCAGCTGGACGCCTTCATCCGGGTTGATGTGGAAGGTGTTGATCTCGAAGAACTCGGCCAGCATCTCTTCGTTGCTGTAGCCAAGCGCGCGCAGCAGGATCGACACCGGCAGCTTGCGGCGACGGTCGATACGGGTGAACAGCGCGTCCTTCGGGTCGAACTCGAAGTCCAGCCAGGAACCGCGGTAAGGAATGATGCGGGCGCTGTACAGCAGCTTGCCCGAGCTGTGGGTCTTGCCACGATCGTGGTCGAAGAACACACCCGGCGAGCGGTGCAGCTGCGAGACAATGACGCGCTCGGTGCCGTTGACGATGAAGGTGCCGTTCTCGGTCATCAGCGGGATTTCGCCCAGATAGACCTCCTGCTCCTTCACGTACTTGATGGCCTTGGTCGACGACTCACGGTCGTAGATCACCAGGCGCACGGTCACGCGCAGCGGGGCGCCGTAGCTCATGCCACGCTGGCGGCACTCACGCTCGTCGAAGACCGGCTCGCCCAGCTTGTAGCCGACGTATTCCAGGGCAGCGTTGCCGCTGTAGCTGGCGATCGGGAAGACCGACTTCAGCGCAGCGTGCAGGCCGTGGTCCGTGCGCTTGGCCGGATCGACGTTTTCCTGCAGGAATTCACGATAGGAATCCACCTGGATGGCCAGCAGGAACGGCACTTCGAGAATCGAGCGCTGCTTGCCGAAATCCTTGCGGATACGCTTTTTTTCGGTGAACGAATAGGACGTCATGAGGTCTTCCACCTTGTTGTGCGGATCGTGCGCCCACGATCCGAAGGGAACTTGAAATTGTCAGTTGGAAGTCGCTGGTATTGCCGGCACCAGCACGCCTTCTCCCGCTACTTCCAACTGCCAACTCGTCTGCATCCACTCCCCCGCTGCCGCGCTCTGCGCTGGCCTGCCGGGGTCTGACCGCAGCCCGTGTTGGGCTTTTTGCCGCTCGTTACATCCACGCGTGGCGTGGATCTACAACACTGCAACAACGACCAAAGGCCGGGGGCTTACGCCCCCAGCCTTGGCTGCATCGCCGTGAATCGGTGACGATGCAAGGTAACTGCTTACTTGACTTCGACAGTCGCGCCAGCAGCTTCCAGGTCCTTCTTCATCTTCTCGGCGTCGTCCTTCGAAGCGCCTTCCTTCAGGACGCCACCGGCTTCGGCCAGGTCCTTCGCTTCCTTCAGGCCCAGGCCGGTGATGGCGCGGACGGCCTTGATGACTTCGACCTTCTTGTCGCCGGCCGACTTCAGGGTGACGGTGAACTCGGTCTGCTCTTCAACAGCAGCGGCCGGGCCAGCGGCAGCAGCCACGGCAACCGGAGCAGCGGCGGAGACGCCGAACTTCTCTTCGATGGCCTTGACCAGCTCCATCACTTCCATCAGGGACTTCTCGGCGATGGCGTCGACGATCTGTTCGTTGGTAAGGGACATGATTAATACCTTTGGATGATTTTCTGGGTTGAGGTTCCGTCAGGAACCACGGTAAGTCGAAACTCAGGCGGTCTCGGCGGCCGGCTCGGCAGCGTCGGCGGCGACGTCGCCACCACCCTGCTTCTCGCCAACGGCCTTGATGGCGCGGGCAAACATCGTGACCGGCTCGGTCAGGACGCGGGCCAGCATGGCCAGGGCCTGGTCGCGGGTCGGCAGCGAGGCCAGCACTTCGACGTGGCTTGCCGGGAACACTTCGCCACCGATGGCGACGACCTTAGCCTTCAGCTTGTCGTTGCCCTTGGCGGCTTCCTTGATCAGGCGACCGGCAGCGCCGGGCTCCTCGAGCGAGAACGCGTACAGCAGCGGACCAACCATCTGGTCCTGGGCGACTGCGAACTCGGTGCCTTCAACGGCGCGCGAAGCCAGGGTGTTCTTGACAACCTTCAAGAAAACACCGGTTTCACGAGCCTGCTTGCGCATCGCGGTCATCTGGGCGACCGTGGTGCCAGCGTATTCGGCTGCGATCAAGGAGTGGGCCTTGGCGGCGACGTCTGCCAGCTCGGCGACTACTTCTTGCTTCTGGGACAGATTGAGAGCCATTGCACTCCTCCTATTGAACTCCGCTTACGGCTCCTGCCGTGTGCGGTCCTGTGCGGCATCCGTCCTGGACGCCGGGAACATCGGGATGATGTTCCGGGGGTGGGCCGTTCCAGACCTGGAGGCAATCAGGGAAATCCCAGACGTGCGTGAACCAGAAAAACTCCAGAAGGGCACCATCTACGCAGGGTGATTCCGGGGAATCGATTAAGCGCTCATGACTGCTCCGGCGGCGACTCCTTGCCAGATCGAGCTTCCGTGCCCGTCGCCGGTATTGCCACGACCGCGCCTGCGGTCTTTGACGGCTACCGCGGGCGATGCACTGCCAGCGATGCCTTCAAATGTCACGGTCACGGCACCGAAGGTACCGTGACCGCTTGAAACAATTACTTCAGGGTCAGCGACGACTGGTCGACGGTGACGCCCGGGCCCATCGTCGAGCTGACCGAAACCTTCTGCAGGTAGGTGCCCTTCGAGGTGGCCGGCTTGGCCTTGATCAGGTCCAGCAGCAGCGCGGTCAGGTTCGACTTCAGCGCGTCTTCGGCGAAGTCGGCCTTGCCGATGGTGCAGTGGATGATGCCGGCCTTGTCGGTGCGGTAACGGACCTGACCCGACTTGGCGTTCTTCACGGCTTCACCCGGGTTCGGGGAAACGGTGCCGACCTTCGGGTTCGGCATCAGGCCGCGCGGGCCCAGCACGGTACCCAGCTTACCGACGACGCGCATGGCGTCCGGGGTCGCGATGACGACGTCGTAGTTCAGATCGCCGGCCTGCATCTTCTCGGCCAGATCATCCATACCGACGGCTTCGGCGCCAGCGGCCAGGGCTTCGTCAGCCTTGGCACCGGCCGGAGCGAACACGGCGACGCGGACCGACTTGCCGGTACCGGCCGGCAGCACGGTGGAGCCACGGACCTGCTGGTCGGACTTCTTCGCATCGACGCCCAGGCGCACAGCAACGTCGATCGACTCGACGAACTTGGCCTTGGTGGCGCTCTTCAGGATGTTGATCGCGTCCTCGAAGGCGTATGCCTTGCCCGGAACGACGGCGGCCTTGATGGCCTTCTCACGCTTGGTCTGTGCCATCTTATTAACCCTCCACCACGAGGCCCATGGAACGGGCAGAGCCAGCGATGGTACGCACGGCGGCGTCCAGATCGGCGGCAGTCAGATCCGGTTCCTTCGCCTTGGCGATCTCTTCCAGCTGCTTACGGGTGACCTTGCCGACCTTCTCGGTGTTCGGGCGCTTGGAGCCCGACGAGATGCCAGCGGCCTTCTTCAGCAGGGTGGTGGCCGGGGTGCTCTTGGTGATGAAGGTGAACGTACGGTCCGAGTAGGCCGTGATGATCACCGGAACCGGCAGACCCGGCTCGAGCTTCTGCGTGGCAGCGTTGAACGCCTTGCAGAATTCCATGATGTTCAGACCGCGCTGACCCAGCGCAGGACCGACCGGCGGCGAGGGGTTGGCCTGACCGGCCTTCACCTGCAGCTTGATGTAACCGACAACTTTCTTTGCCATGTGAGTACTCTCCGGGTGCTAGCGCCTTTCGACAACAGGCTCCCCATCGGACCGGGAATCACGCGTCCCGGCATCGCGTTTTGAAATCATGCTGAAGGCCACCTTGCGGCGGCCTCGTCCTGCTGGCTTCCCAGCGGGGAGCCGCGCACTATATCAGGTTTTTTCTTCACATGCCTGAAGCGGCACGTAAACGAGAGAAACCGGGCAGCGCCCGGTTTCTGGTCCCGTAGCGGTCGAGCCTGCTCGACCCACGGCCGGATCAGACGGCCTTTTCGACCTGGCCGAACTCGAGTTCGACCGGAGTGGCACGACCGAAGATCAGCACCGAGACGCGCAGGCGGCTCTTCTCGTAGTTGACTTCTTCGACGACGCCATTGAAATCGTTGAACGGGCCGTCGGTGACGCGGACCATCTGGCCCGGCTCGAACAGCACCTTCGGACGCGGCTTCTCGACACCTTCCTGAACGCGATTCAGGATGGCTTCGGCCTCGGAATCGGCGATCGGCAGCGGACGGTCGGCGGTGCCGCCGATGAAGCCCATCACGCGCGGGGTTTCCTTGACCAGGTGCCAGCTTTCGTTGTCGATGCGCGGAATACCGGCCTCTTCGTGGGTCTCGATCTGGACCAGCACGTAACCCGGGAAGAACTTGCGCTCGGAGCGGCGCTTCTGGCCAGCGCGCATCTCGACCACTTCTTCGGTCGGGACCAGGACGTCGCCGAAGCGCTCTTCCATGCCGTCACGGACGATGCGATCGCGCAGAGCCTGCGCCACCGACTTCTCGAAGCCCGAATAGGCGTGAACGACGTACCAACGCTTCATGCAATTCTCCTTAGCGGCTCAGGAACCACTGAGTCAGTTTCTGGATCAGGAAGTCGAAGCCACCCAGCAACAGGCTGAGGATGAGCACCACGACGATCACGACCCACGTCATGCGAATGGCTTCCTGGCGCGTCGGCCAGACCACCTTGCGCAGTTCAAAGCGCGACTCGGAGAGGAATTCGCGGGTGTCGCGCCCCTTGCCGGTCAGCATGAACACGCCGATACCGCCAACCAGGCCGACCACAACCGCCAACGCACGCAACTGACCTGCCCACGCGCCCAGCTGGGCAGCGCGACCAGAGTCGGCGGAGAACCAGAACCAGACGAACAGACCGGCCAGCACCAGCAGCGATGCGGCGACATACTTGACGATATCTCCACCGTTGGCGGAGTTGTCCTTGGAGTGTTCGATCTTGCTATTCATCAGGCTGTGTCTGCTTTAGCGGCCCAGGCCGCTGGATAAGGTGGGCAGATGGCACGCCAGGAGGGACTCGAACCCCCAACCTGCGGTTTTGGAGACCGCTGCTCTGCCAATTGAGCTACTGGCGTACGTTGAAAACTTGCCTTCCCTTAGACGGCGAAGGCGGACCGAGGTTCCCGGCCCGCCATTCGCGTAACCGGCGGCGCTATGCAACCACCGGTACTGCAGGCTTACTCGATGATCTTCGAGACCACGCCGGCGCCGACGGTACGACCGCCTTCGCGGATGGCGAAGCGCAGGCCTTCGTCCATTGCCACCGGGTTGATCAGGGTGACGACCATCTTGACGTTGTCACCCGGCATCACCATTTCGACGCCTTCCGGCAGAGCAGCTGCGCCGGTGATGTCGGTGGTGCGGAAGTAGAACTGCGGACGGTAGCCGTTGAAGAACGGGGTGTGACGGCCGCCCTCGTCCTTCGACAGGACGTAGACTTCGCCTTCGAACTTGGTGTGCGGCTTGATCGAACCCGGCTTGGCCAGAACCTGGCCACGCTCGACGTCGTCACGCTTGGTGCCGCGCAGCAGCAGGCCAGCGTTGTCGCCTGCCTGACCCTGGTCCAGCAGCTTGCGGAACATTTCAACGCCGGTCACGGTGGTCTTCTGCACCGGACGGATGCCGACGATTTCGATTTCGTCGCCAACCTTGATCACGCCGCGCTCGATACGACCGGTCACCACGGTGCCGCGGCCCGAGATCGAGAACACGTCTTCCACCGGCATCAGGAACGGCTTGTCGATCGCGCGCTCCGGCTCCGGGATCCAGCTGTCCAGGGCGTCGACCAGCTTCAGGATGGCCGGCACGCCGATGTCGCTCTGGTCGCCTTCCAGCGCCAGACGGGCCGAACCGGCGATGATCGGGGTGTCGTCGCCCGGGAAGTCGTACTTGCTCAGCAGCTCGCGAACTTCCATTTCGACCAGCTCGAGCAGCTCGGCGTCGTCAACCATGTCGGCCTTGTTCAGGAACACGACGATGTACGGCACGCCGACCTGACGCGACAGCAGGATGTGCTCGCGGGTCTGCGGCATCGGGCCGTCAGCGGCTGAGCAGACCAGGATCGCGCCGTCCATCTGGGCAGCACCGGTGATCATGTTCTTGACGTAGTCAGCATGGCCCGGGCAATCGACGTGGGCGTAGTGACGGACCGGGGATTCGTATTCGACGTGCGCGGTCGAGATCGTGATACCACGAGCCTTTTCTTCCGGCGCGGCGTCGATCGAGGAGTAGTCCTTGAACTCGCCACCGAAGCGCTCGGCACCGATCTTGGTCAGTGCGGCGGTCAGCGTGGTCTTGCCGTGGTCGACGTGACCGATGGTGCCGACGTTGACGTGCGGCTTGGTGCGCTCGAACTTACCCTTGGCCATGGCTGCTTATCTCGAATTCGTCTGAGAGGTGATGCTTAAGATGGTGCTCACGAAAGGAATCGAACCTTCGACCTCTTCCTTACCAAGGAAGTGCTCTACCGACTGAGCTACGTGAGCCGAGTTTTGCATTATGACATGAACTCGATAATATTCAAAGTTCATTCAATGGAGCGGGAGACGGGAATCGAACCCGCACCATCAGCTTGGAAGGCTGAGGTTCTACCATTGAACTACTCCCGCGCCGGGAATGTCACAACGTGAAACTGGTGGAGGGAGGTGGATTCGAACCACCGAAGGCGTAAGCCAGCAGATTTACAGTCTGCCCCCGTTGGCCGCTTGGGTATCCCTCCTTACCACCCCATTCCGTTGCCGCCGAAGCGTTGCGGTGTGTGGTGGTGAGCCGCTTATTCTGCTGATGGGACGGGGGGCTGTCAACGCTTTTTTCCACTTTTTTCACACGCTGTCGCAAACCCATTGATACGCAAGGTTATTGCCCCGGGACCGCAAGGGTCTCGTTGGCGAAAATTGCGACATGAGGGACGCCGTCGCCGCCGATCCAGCCCCGATACATGCCCTGGGTGTTGAACGGCGTGGCCATTTTCCCGTCCGCAGCGAGCACGATCGCACCGCCGTCGCCGCCCATCTGCGGAATCGTCTCGTTGATCACGCCCTTGCCCGCCTGCTCCGGGCTCTGTCCCTGGTAGCGCATGCGCGCGCAGATCTCGTGCGCGGCCGCAGTGCGGATGTAGTACTCGCCCCAGCCGGTGCCCGATACCGCACAACGCGCATCGGCCCAGGTGCCTGCACCGATGATCGGCGAGTCACCCACCCGGCCATAGCGCTTGTTGGTCATGCCGCCAGTGGAGGTACCGGCGGCCAGGTGCCCCTGTGCATCCAATGCGACCGCACCGACGGTCCCGAAGTGCTTTGCAGTCTCCAGGTCGGCATGCGCCTGGCCACTGGCCTCTTCCTTCAGTGCACGCTGCAGCTGCTGCCAACGCCTCTCTGTACGGAAGTAGGAGGGATCGACGAGAGAAATGCCCTGCTCGACCGCGAAGGCTTCGGCGCCCTGCCCGACCATCATCACGTGCCTGGACTTCTGCATCACGGTCTGCGCCAGCTGGATCGGGTTGCGCACCCGCTGCACGCCGGCCACCGCGCCCGCCGCCTGGCTCGCGCCGTCCATGACGGCCGCATCCAGCTCGTTGTGGCCGTCGTGGGTGAACACCGCGCCCTTGCCGGCGTTGAAGGTGGGATCGTCCTCCAGAACGGTGATCGCGGCGGTGACTGCGGCCAGCGCGGGGCGACCCGCCGCCAGCTCCGCATGCCCCTTCAACAAGGCCGCCCGCAGCGCGTCACGTGCTGCCTTTTCCTCGGCCGGCGACAGGTCCTTGCGCTCGACACCGGCGCCACCGTGGATGACCAGCAGCGGCGAAGTGGCCGGCGCGGCCTGGGCAAGCATGGGCAGGGACAACAGCGCGGACAGCGCCAGGCGCAGTTTCATCGGGTACGTCTCCAGCAGGTGTAGTGAAGGATTGCACGGGTAGTGCCGGCCGCTGGCCGGCACCGGTCGCATCAGGGAAGGTGAGTTGCCGGCCAGCGGCCGGCACTACCGAAGCGTGAACTCAATCTCGCCGTCGCTGATGTCGGCCACCGCCTGATAGTCGGCGTCGGCCTGGAAGTCGTCCAGGCGCATGCGGCTGCCGCTGGCGACCACGGTCACCGGAACGGCATGGAAGCGCAATGGCTCGCCCTCAACCAGGCGGTCGGCATCGCGGCCGGGGCTGACCACCCAGACCTTGCCCTCGCCGTCAGCACTGTAGACCTGTGCCTGGCCATCGGGCTCCACGCACAGGGCGGTGTCTTCGTCGACGCCGATGCCGACGATGTCGGGATCACCGCTGTCCTGGGCGGCGCGCGCCACGAACACGATCAGGCGACCGAGCCGGTCGCGCTTGTCGAAGTGGGTATCGGTGACCACCCGCTGCAGATAGGGCATCTGCAGGAAGCCACTGTCCATGGTCACCGCGCTGCCCATCGGATCGGCCAGCGCACCCGCGGAGGTGATGCTGCCGCCGTCCATCGCGCCGTAGGCATAGCCACCGAGGATGGCGAGCCCAGCACTGGTACCGGCAATCGGCTTGCCGGCGCGCACATGGGCGTTCAGCGCGCGGTTGAGCGCAGTGCCCTTCCAGAAGCGGATGTAGCGCGACTGGTCACCACCGGCAATGAAGATGGCATCAGCTGCGGCAACCACGCGCAGCACGGCCGGATCGTCGGCGCCGCGGCGGCTGTCGAAGACCAGCGTCTGCACTGCGGTGGTCCCGCCGATCTCGCGATACAGGCGGTCCTGCAGCTCATCACTGCCGGAAGCGCGCAGGATCAGCACGCGGCCATTGCCAGCCTGCTTCAGCCACCAGTGGAAGGCTTCCGGCACCCACTCGCCACCACCCATCAACATCATGGCCGGCGCGCGCGGGCCGGGCCGGGGTGCGTCGAGATCCCCAGCTTCGTAGTAGGCGAAGCCCGGGCCATGCAGGTCCTGCGCAAGGGTGGCCAACGGCACGGTCAACACCAGCAGCGCCAGCCAGGCGAAGGGGGCACGCAGGGTGCGATGGAGGCGTCGCATCTTGATCTCCCTGAACAAAATCGACTTGCAAGCGTTTTCACTCTTTGCCAGATAGGGACACAGTAGTCAAGGGCATGAAAAAGGCGTTAAATGCGCGCGCCCATTCCGCAAATCTGAATGGGGGACAGGGCCCCTCCGCTGCGGGCCGGCTTCATTTCCGAGAATTCCTCATGCGTAGAAAGGCGATGGCGTGGTCGATCCAGCTGGCGTTGATGGGCGTGGCTGCTTCCGCGGCGGCCCAGGCACCGGCTTCCTCTTCGGTTCAACAACTGGATGCGGTGCAGGTCACCGGTTCGCGCATTCCGCGCGCCCAGGTGGAAGGCCCCGCCCCGATCACGGTGATCAGCGCCGAGCAGATCCGTTCCAGCGGCTTCACCAGCGTGCCCGACGTCCTGCGCTCGATGACCCAGAACGGCGGTGAGACCCAGAGCCAGCAGTCGTCCAGCGGCGCCGACTTCTCGCCGGGCGCCCAGCAGGTGGACCTGCGCGGCCTGGGCCCGAACCACACGCTGGTACTGGTCAATGGCCGCCGCATCGCCGACTTCCCGATGCCGTTCAAGGGCCGCAGCAACTTCACCGATGTCTCCAACATTCCGCTGGGGATGATCGAGCGCATCGAAGTGCTGACCGGCAGCGCCTCGGCCATCTACGGTTCGGACGCGATCGCCGGCGTGGTCAACTTCATCCTGAAGAAGAAGGCCGACGGCACCACGATCGACATGCGCATGGGCACCACCAGCGAAGGCGGTGGCGAGTCGTTCGACCTGAGCCTGGCCAGCGGTTTCAGTCGCGGCAATTTCAACGCGGTGTACAGCGTCGAGCTGCAGTCGCAGACCCCACTGTGGGCGTACGAGCGCGACATCCAGGATTCGACCCAGGACGGCCCCACCGAGGGCTCACGCATCGCACGCCGCGCTTACCTGCGCACGGACTACAACGACGACTACCTGGATCCGGGCGCGGCCACCTGCGAAGCACTGGCCGGGCAGAACCAGGGCAGCACCTACCGCGCCTACCGCCCGCGCTACGGTTACTACTGCGGCAGCGACAGCTCGATCGGCTACGGCACCATCCTCAGCAAGCGCCGCGGCGCCAATGGCTACGCCTCGCTGAGCTACGACTTCGACAACGGCCAGCAGTGGTTCGCCGATGTGCAGCTGGGCTACCACACGATGTCGCTGATGCGCGACGTCACCAAGTGGGGCCGCATGGACGCCAACGGCGATGAGTCGGGCTATTTCAACAACCAGGCCACCGGCGAGATCGAGTTCTGGCAGCGCCAGTTCTCGCCCGAGGAGATGGGTGGCCTGCGCAATGCAATGGTGCGCAGCACGCAGAAGACCTTCAGCGTGACCACCGGCTTCAAGGGCAACCTGGCCGGCAACTGGGACTACGAAGCGGCCCTGAGCCATTCGCAGTACCAGTCGCGGATCAGCTGGGCACAGATCATCGCCGCCAAAGCCAATGACCTGTTCCTGGGCCCGCAGCTGGGCGTGGACGACGACGGCTTCCCGATCTACAACGCCGACCCGTCGCGCCTGTACCGGCCGCTGACCCGCGCCGAGTACGATTCGATCGCGGCGCGCACCACCTACACCCCGAAGTCGCGCACCGAGACGGCTGCGTTCACGCTGACCAATTCCGCGCTGTTCGGCCTGCCGGGCGGTGATGCCGGCTTCGCCGCGACCGTGGAAGTTGGCCAGCAGGCGTACTCGCTCAATCCCGATCCGCTGGCGACCGAGTACTACTACTACAGCTGGAAGGATTCGGACGGCAAGGGCTCGCGCAACCGCTGGGCGACCGCTGCGGAGCTGCGCCTGCCGCTGCACGAGACGGTCAACCTGAGCGTGGCCGGCCGCTACGATCAGTACCGCTATTCCGGCCACACCATCGGCAAGGCGACCTGGAGCGGTGGCCTGGAATGGCGCCCGATCGACACGCTGCTGGTCCGCGGTTCGTACGGCACCGCGTTCCGTGCGCCGGACCTGCACTACGTGTTCGCCGGCCCGGGCAACGACGAGACGAGCGCAGTGGACCTGTACAGCTGCCGCGCCGACGATGCCGCCGACTGTTCCGACTACGAGCATAATCTGATCCGCAGCCGCACCGGCAACCGCCAGCTCGACCCGGAAACCAGCACCTCGTGGAGTGCCGGCTTCGTCTGGTCGCCGGCGATCGGCCTGGACCTGTCGGTGGACTGGTTCGACATCGACATGCGCAAGCAGGTGCAGGACATGGACGTGCGCACGATCCTGGCCAGCGAAGCGAACTGCCGCCTCGGCAGTGCCGACATCAACTCGCCGACCTGCGTGGACGCGCTCGACCGCATCACCCGCACCAGTGATGGCCGCCTGTACGGCGTGCGTGTCGCCCCGATCAACGTCGCCCGCGAATCCACCTCCGGCATCGACATTGGCCTGCGCTACCGCCTGCAGACCGGCATCGGCGACTTCATCCTCAACGGCACCCACACCTGGGTGAAGAAGCACGATTTCCAGCGCTACCCCGGTGATCCGATCCAGGACCAGTTCGCGGTCAACAGCAACTTCGACATCCCGCGTACCAAGACCAGCCTGAGCGTGACCTGGGAGAAGGACGCGTGGTCGGCCACGGTCTATGGTTCGCGCCTGGGCAAGCTGCCGACCTCGGACAGCTACGACCAGGTATTCAAGTGGGACAGCGGTGACAGCCCGTACATCAAGGCAACCTACCGCTACAACGCGTCGCTGCAGTACCGCTTCGACGACCACTCGCGCCTGTCGCTGTCGGTGGTCAACGTGTTCAACAAGATGCCGCCGAAGGACGCCACGTACACCGCGTATCCGTACTACGACGTGTCCTGGTTCGACAGCGTCGGCCGCACCATCAACCTGCAGTACACCCACAAGTTCGGTGGCAGCGCGCTGTAAGGCACGCCGCATTGCAGAACGTGGACGACAGGGCCCGCCATTGGCGGGCCCTGTTGTTTGGGAACCTGGCTCTGGTAGATGCCCACCTTGGTGGGCACTGATCTGCCACGCGCCCACCAAGGTGGGCGACTACCAGAGCGGGCCACGCGGGTTTTCCACACCGCGCGTGGAAAGCGATGGGAACTTGGTGTGGACAAGTGGCCGCGAGGCTTGCAGTGCGGGCGTTTCCGGACGTGGTGATTTTTTGTCCATGCCCTTCGATTGTTTTCCACACCGGACGTGGAGAGCGATGGGAACTTGGTGTGGACAAGTGGGCGCGAGCATTGCAGCGCAGGCGTTTCGAAGCGTGGTGAAATTCTGTCCACGGTCCGACTGCACTGATCGGGGTCGGAGCCCTTTCCCGTGGAAAGGGATCCGCCCCCACGGTTTTCCACATGGGGCGTGGAAAGCGATGGGAGTTTGCTGTGGACAAGTGCCGGCAAACGTCGCACCGCAAGCGTTTCGCAGCCTGGTGCTTTTTTGTCCATCACCAGAAACGCGAACGCCCCGCACAGGGCGGGGCGTCCGGGGTCGATCCGATGCCGCGGGATCAGACGTTGAAGCGGAAGTGCAGGATGTCGCCTTCCTGCACGCGGTATTCCTTGCCTTCCAGGCGCAGGCGGCCGGCTTCCTTGGCACCGGCTTCGCCCTTGTACTTGATGAAGTCGTCATACGCGATGGTTTCAGCGCGGATGAAGCCCTTCTCGAAGTCGGTGTGGATGACCGCGGCAGCCTGCGGGGCGGTGGCGCCCTTGCGCACGGTCCACGCACGGACTTCCTTCACGCCGGCGGTGAAGTAGGTCTGCAGGCCGAGCAGGCTGTAGGCCGCGTTGATCACACGGTTCAGGCCCGGCTCGCTCAGACCCAGGTCGGCCAGGAAGGTATCGCGGTCTTCGTCGTCGAGCTGCGACAGCTCTTCTTCGATCGCTGCCGACACCGGCACCACCTGCGCGCCTTCAGCGGCAGCATGCGCACGCACGGCTTCCAGGTGCGGGTTGTTGTCGAAACCGTCTTCCAGCACGTTGGCGATGTACATCACCGGCTTCAGGGTCAGCAGGAACAGATCGCGCACCAGCGCCTTCTCTTCCTCGTCCAGGCCGACCGAGCGACCGGCCTTGCCGTCGGACAGCGCAGCCTGCAGCTTGGCCAGCACCGGCTTGCGCGCCGCTGCGTCCTTGTCGCCGCCCTTGGCCGCACGCTCGGCACGGTTCAGCGCCTTCTCGACACTGTCCAGGTCAGCCAGCGCCAGCTCGGTGTCGATGGTTTCGATGTCCGAGATCGGATCGACCTTGCCGGCCACGTGCACGATGTCGCCGTGCTCGAAGCAGCGCACCACGTGGGTGATCGCGTCGACTTCGCGGATGTGCGCCAGGAACTTGTTGCCCAGGCCTTCACCGCTGGCAGCACCGGCCACCAGGCCGGCGATGTCGACGAACTCGACCGCAGTCGGGATGACCTTCTGCGGGTTGATGATGCCCGCCAGCTCGTTCAGGCGCGGGTCCGGCACCGGCACGATGCCGACGTTCGGCTCGATGGTGCAGAACGGGAAGTTCGCCGCGGCGATACCCGCCTTGGTCAGCGCATTGAACAGGGTCGACTTGCCGACATTGGGCAGGCCGACGATGCCGCATTTGATACCCATGGGTGACAGCTCTCTGGGGTGAAAGTGATTGGTGAAACAGCGCGCGCGCTGCTTGGCCAATCCATCTCGGTGTGGAGCATCCGCCAACCAAGGTTGGCGATTACCGGGGAAACGTGTGCCAACCAAGGTTGGCACCTACAAGAAGCGCTATTTCGGGGTATGAAGCCGCTTCATCGCTTCGCTGAAATCGCCCTGCACCGCCAGCGGCAGCACGTCGATGGCATCGTCGATGGCGCGCGAAATCAGTACTTCATCATCCTTGGAAGGGCGTCCCAGTACCCAGCCCACCACGCGGTCCTTGTGGCCGGGATGGCCGATGCCCACGCGCAGGCGATGGAACTTGCCGTGGCCGAGCAACCGGATGGTGTCGCGCAGGCCGTTCTGGCCACCGTGGCCACCGTCGAACTTCAGCCGCGCCACGCCGGGCGCCAGGTCCAGTTCGTCGTGGGCCAGCAGGGTTTCTTCCGGCTCGATCTTCCAGAACCGCTGTGCGGCGGTGACCGACTTGCCGCTGAGGTTCATGAAGGTGGCGGGCTTGAGCAGCCACACCGTCTGCCCGGCGATCTCGACCTTGGCGGTCTCACCGAACAGCTTGCTGTCCACGTTCCATCGTGCACCGGCTTTTTCCGCCAGGGCCTCAACGAAATGAAACCCGGCATTGTGCCGGGTCCGGGCGTGTTCCGATCCGGGGTTGCCCAGACCGACGATCAGTCGCAGTCCTGCCATGGTTCCTTCCAATACGGTGCCTGCCCGGAGGCAGGCACCGTAGCGGTATTACTCGGCGGCAGCCGCTTCTTCGTCAGCCGCGTCGGCCTTGCCGGCCTTGGCGGTGACGATGGCGTCGTCGTGGTCCTTGCCCAGCGCCAGGGCCGGGATTTCCACGCCCTTCGGCAGCTTGATGTTGGACAGGTACACCACGTCACCGGCCTTCAGCTCGCCCAGGTCGACTTCGATCGACTCCGGCAGGTCCTTCGGCAGGCAGGTGATGGTCACTTCCTTCAGTTCGTGGGTGACCACGACGTCGGCAGCCTTGCCAGCCGGCGAGGTGTCTTCGTTGATGAAGTGCAGCGGGACCGAAGCGGTCAGGGCTTCGTTCTCGTTCACGCGCTGGAAGTCCAGGTGCATGATCAGCTGCTTGTACGGGTGGCGCTGCATGTCACGCAGCAGGACCTTCTGCACCTGGCCGTCCAGGTTCAGGTCCAGGATCGAGGCATAGAACCACTCGTTCTGCTGGGCCAGCCAGATTTCGTTGTGGTCCAGGCTGATGGCGACCGGCTCGGCGTTGCCGCCGTACACGATGGCCGGGATCACACCAGCGTGACGCAGGCGGCGGCTCGCACCCTTACGCTGCAGTTCACGCTTGGTGACCTTGATTTCATGGGTCTTCGACATTTTCGACTACTCAGGTTGTTGCCTTGCCTTGCGGCGTGGCGGTTGAAGATGCTTCCGCGACCAGAAGCACCCGGGGTATGTCCCCGCCGTTGCCGGCAGGGACGAAAAACTCAGTCGACGTACAGCGAGCTGACCGACTCGCCGAAGGCGATGCGGCGCATCGTTTCGGCCAGCATTTCCGCCACGCTCAGCTGGCGGATCTTGCTGCACACCCGCGCTGCGTCCTTCAGCGGGATGGTGTCGGTCACCACCAGCTCGTCGAGCTGGGAATTGGTGATGTTGTCCACCGCCGGGCCCGACAGCACCGCGTGGGTGCAGTAGGCGGCGACCTTGAGCGCACCGCGCGCCTTCAGGGCAGCGGCAGCGGCGCACAGGGTGCCGGCGGTATCGACGATGTCATCGACCATCACGCAGGTCTTGCCTTCGACGTCACCGATGATGTTCATCACGGTGGAGACGTTGGCGCGCGGGCGGCGCTTGTCGATGATCGCCAGATCGGCGTCATCCAGGCGCTTGGCGACCGCACGGGCGCGGACCACGCCGCCCACGTCCGGCGACACAACGATCAGGTTCTCGGTGCCGTAGGCGCGCCAGATGTCGGCCAGCAGCAGCGGGGACGCATACACGTTGTCCACCGGAATATCGAAGAAGCCCTGGATCTGGTCGGCGTGCAGGTCGACGGTCAGCACGCGATCAGCGCCAGCGGTGCTGAACATCTTCGCCGCCAGCTTGGCGGTGATCGGCACGCGCGAGGAACGCATGCGGCGATCCTGGCGCGAGTAGCCGAAGTACGGCACCACGGCGGTCACGCTGGCCACCGATGCGCGCTTGAGCGCGTCGATCAGCACCAGCAGTTCCATCAGGTTTTCCGCGCTCGGCGCGCAGGTCGGCTGGATCACGAACACGTCCTGCTTGCGGACGTTCTCTTCGATTTCCACCTGCACTTCACCATCGGAGAAGTGCGAGACCAGCGCCTTGCCCGGGCGAACCCCCAGTTCCTTGCAGATGTTCTGCGCCAGACGTTTGTTGGCGTTGCCGGAAAAGACCAGCAGGTTCGGGGACTCTTGCATCATGATTGTCTCGGGCGGGGACGAGTGGCGGGGATCCGGAGTCGGCAAGGACCCGATGGACCCTTGCTGCTGACAACACCGCGGTTGTTTCCACGTCCCGCGCAGGCGATGCGCTGGAAGGCGCGGACACAGCCGCTATTGGCAGGGGCGGTAGGATTCGAACCTACGAATGCCAGGATCAAAACCTGGTGCCTTGGGCCTCTTGGCGACGCCCCTGCATTGATAAATCAGTGTTGCTCGAGTGCATCCAGCAGTGGCGAACGCGCAACGCCCGCTGCCACCCTTGCCCGCAACTCCTTCGGCAACTTCGACCGTCCCTGCTCTGCGGCAGACTGCGATGCGAACTCGACGAAACAACCACTTCCCGAACCGGTCAGCCGCGCCGTGCCGATGTCGCTCAACGCTGCGAACGCTGCCTCGACGGCAGGCTCACGGCGGCGCAGCACCGGTTCGAACGCGTTCCCGACCAGGGTTCCGGAAGCGAAGTCCTCTATTTTCGCCACTGGGCTGTCGCGCGTCAAATCCGGGTCTGCGAACAGGGCCGGGGTGGGAACATGAACGCCCGGTTCAACCACCACATACCAGGCCGGTTCCAGCACGATCGGCTGCAGGCGCTCGCCCACCCCTTCGGCCCAGGCATTGCGCCCGCGCACGAACACCGGCACGTCGGCGCCCAGGCGCAGGCCCAGTTCCGCCAGCGCGTTCTCACCCAGACCGGCCCGCCAGAGCCGGTTCAGCACCACCAGTACGGTGGCGGCATCGGACGACCCGCCACCGAAGCCACCGCCAGCCGAAACATGCTTTTCGACGATGATGTCTGCACCTTGCGCAATATTGGCCGCGTCTTTCAGAAGCCGCGCGGCGCGGATCGCCAGGTCATCCGCCTCGGCCACGCCGGCCAGGCCCTCGCCCTGCCGGCGCACCTGGCCATCTTCACGCAGGCGCAGGCCGATGCGGTCCCCCCAGTCCAGCAGGCGGAACACGGTCTGCAGCTCGTGGTAACCGTCGGCCCGGCGGCCGGTGATGTGCAGGAACAGGTTCAGCTTGGCCGGGGCCGGCCACCAGGACCAGCCCGCGTCGTCGGCTAGCCCACTCATGGGGCGCCCTGCCCCCACTGGTCCACCAGCAGGCGCACCTTGGCGTCGCCATTGCTGGCCTCGATCCGGCGCGGCAGCGCCGGGCGCCCGGCCTCGGCGGGATACCAGTCCAGGTACTGCACCTGCCAGCCCATCTGCTGCATGCGGCGCGGCCGGCCTTCACCGTCGCGCTCGACCTTCTCCGGACCGGCAGCATCGCCGGCCACCAGGCCACGGATCCACTCCGGCAGCTGGTTGACCGGAATGTCCCAGCCCGTTGCTTCCAGCAGCAGCTGCTGGGCATCCTCGCCATCGCGCGGCCCGCCAGCCAGCCCTTCCAGGCGGCCGGCTTCGGAATGGGTGTCGCCGGTCAGCTTCCAGCTCTGCCGGGTTACCGGCGCGCTCAACTCCACCACGTAGCGGCGGCCTTCCTGCTTCCAGTCGATGCGACCGCTGCCACCGTCCTTGCCCTTGCTGACCGCGACCCGGCCCTGGAAGGCCCAGTCCGGCTGTGCCTGCAGCGCGGTCACGCGCGCGGCCTCGGCCTGCGCGGCTTCGGCCGAAACAATCTCGACCACCGCTGGCGCCGGGGTCTTCTGCGTGCCGACGCTGGTACAGGCGCTCACCGCCAGGGTCGCGGCCGCCAACAGCAGCGGCCGGATCAGGGAAACACTCATGGATTGAATTTCTCGCGGGCGCGCAGCAGCGCGCGGTTTTCAGGGTCGAGCTTGGCCGCTTCGTCGAAGAAATGGCGGGCTTCATCGTGCTTGCCCAGCACCCACAGCACTTCGCCGACATGCGAAGCAATCTCCGGGTCCTTGGCCAGGGTCCAGGCCCGGCGCAGCTGCACCAGTGCCTCTTCCTTGCGGCCCAGGCGATACAGCACCCAGCCATAGCTGTCGACGATGGCCGCGTTGTCCGGTTCGGCCACGCGGGCGCGGTCGATCAGCTCCAGTGCTTCCTGCAGGCGGCCGGTGCGATCGGCCAGGGTGTAACCCAGCGCGTTCAAAGCCGGCACGTTCTCCGGCTCGGTCACCAGGATCTTGCGCAGGTCGGCCTCGGCGCGCGGAATATCGTCGCGGCGTTCCCAGGTGAGCGCACGGGCGTACAGCAGGCCGTTGTCATCCGGGTAAGCGGCCAGGCCGCGGGCCAGCGCATCCAGTTCACCGGCGCTGTCGTCGGCGCGCTGGCGCAGTTCGGCTTCCAGCAGGTAGGCGTCGCGGCGCACGTCGTCGTCGACCACCGCATCGGACTGGATCGCGTGCACTTCATCCAGCGCCAGCGGCAGGCGCCCGGCCAGGGCCTGGGCGTTGGCCGCGCGCAGGCGCGCTTCGCTCAGCTCATCGCCACCGGGCACGCTGTGGTACCACTGCACCGCCTCGGGGTAGCGCTTCAGGTACTCGGCGATCTTGCCCAGCAGCAGGCGCTGCGCCGGGTCCGGCTTGGCCGCCTGCCGCGACAGTTCGTTGTAGAGGTTGGACAGCGCGGCCTTGTCGCCCTGCTTGGCCAGCAGCGAGGCGCGCATGCCCCAGGTCTGCACGTCCTGCGGGCCGAACGCCAGCACGCGCTCGGCGGCGGCGGGCTGGCCGAGGCTGTCATAGGCGATGGCCACGGCATTGCGCAGTTCCGGGTCCTGGCGGGTTTTCGGCTCCACGTCGTGCAGCAGCGACAATGCCTTGTCGGTCTCGCCGGCCTGCTGCAGCTGGCTGGCACGCAGCAACGCCACACGCGGCTCCTCGGGGAAGCGCTTGACCACTTCATCGATCATGCGCCGCGCCAGTTCGGGCTTTTCCATGCGCAGGGCAAGGCGGCCGAACTCCTGCCAGGCTTCGATCTTCGGCGGAATGGCGTTGGCGTCGACCAGCTCGCCCAACACCTGCGCCGGCACCGCCGGATCACGGCCACCGCCAATCAGCGCGGCGAGGGCGAACTTCCAGCCGCGCTCGTCGGGGTCGGCCAGCAGGGCCTGCAGTTCGGTGCGGGCCGCCTTCACATCGCCCTGGCGCATGGCCAGCGCACCGGCCGCACTGCGCATGGTCAATGAGCGTGGGGCCCGCTGCTGCCACAGGGCAAGGCCCTTGGCGGCGCTGGCATCATCG
Source organism: Stenotrophomonas maltophilia (assembly GCF_002138415.1). NCBI lineage: Bacteria > Pseudomonadati > Pseudomonadota > Gammaproteobacteria > Lysobacterales > Lysobacteraceae > Stenotrophomonas > Stenotrophomonas maltophilia. The sequence goes on along the minus strand of NZ_CP015612.1, from coordinate 827,978 downwards.
TTGGCGAGCATGGAAATGCGGGTCGCGCGCTCGGCCAGGCCGGCGTCGCCGTCGGTCTGCTGGGCCGCCTGCAGGTACCAGCGCGCGGCCTCGGCCAGCTTGCCGGCCTGCAGGGCGAACTCACCGGCCATCACCGGTTCCAGCGCCAGTTCCTCAGTGGCCGGGGCCCGTACGGGGGCCTTGGCCGGCACCGCCGCCAGGGCCTGGGCGCAGGCCAGGGACAGCAGCAGAACACTGGGGATGCGAATCAATGCGGGCATCGTCGGCATCGGGGCCTTAAAATGTCGTCCAATGGCCAGCAGCTTATCGCAAGCAACTGAACAATGACCCTGTGGGTGCTCGGACTGAATCACCAGACCGCACCGGTGGAGCTGCGCGAGCGCGCGGCCTTCGCCGGTGAGGCGTTGCCGCGCGCGCTCGGTTCGCTGCGCAATACCCCGCAGATCGCCGAGGCCGTGCTGCTGTCCACCTGCAACCGCACCGAGCTGTACGCCGTGGCCGAGTCGGCACAGGCGCTGGACCAGTGGCTGCACAGCCAGGCCGGCGACCTGCAGGGCTACCTGTACCAGCATGCTGATGCCGAGGCCGTGCGCCACCTGTTCCGGGTCGCCACCGGGCTGGACTCGATGGTGCTGGGCGAACCGCAGATCCTCGGCCAGGTGAAGGATGCCTGGTCGACCGCGCGCGACCACGGTCTGCTCGGCCAGCGCCTGGACCGCCTGTTCCAGCAGACCTTCTCGGTGGCCAAGCGTGCGCGCACCGATACCCAGGTCGGCGCCAATCCGGTATCGGTGGCCTCGGCCGCGGTGCGCCTGGCGCAGAACGCGTTCGCGCGCCTGGACGACTCCACCGTGCTGCTGGTCGGTGCCGGCGAGACCATCGAACTGGCTGCACGGCACCTGAGCGAAGGCAAGGTACGCCGGCTGCTGATCGCCAACCGCACCCTCGCCCACGCGCAGGAACTTGCCAGCCGCCATGGCGGCGTGGCGCTGCCGTTGACCGAACTGGACCGCCACCTGGGCGAGGCCGACGTGGTGTTCTCGGCCACCGCCGCGCGCGAACCGGTGATCCATCGCGAGATGGTGGCCAAGGCCTTACGCGCGCGCCGGCACAAGCCGATGCTGCTGTTCGACCTGGCCGTACCGCGCGACATCGAGGCCGAGGTCGGCACGCTCAACGATGCCTTCCTCTACACCGTGGACGATCTCGAGCGCGCGGTGGAAGACAACCGCCGTGGCCGCCGCGAGGCCGCCGCCGAAGCCGAGGCGATCATCGACCTGCAGGTGTCGCGCTTCGTCGAGACCCAGCAGGCCAGCGCCCACCAGGCACCGCTGCGGCAGCTGCGTGCGTTCGGCGAAGCCACCCGCGCCGAACTGCTGGAGCGCGCGCGCCAGCAGCTGGCCAACGGCAAGCCAGCCGACGAAGTGCTGGAACTGCTGGCCCATGGCCTGACCAATCGACTGCTGCATCCGCCGACCGCCGCACTGCGCGCCGCCGCGCTGAGTGGCGATGCTGACCTGACCCGCGCCGCCGAGCGCCTGTTCCCGGCCACGCCGGGTTACCGCCACCCACCCGTGAGACCCGATGACGCCGACCCTGCGCCGTAAGCTGGAAGCGCTGGCCGAGCGCCGCGAAGAACTGGAACGCCTGCTCGCCGAACCCGATGTGGTCGCCGACAACACCCGTTTCCGCGACCTTTCGCGCGAATTCGCCCAACTTGAACCGGTCGCCGTTGCCCTGGCCGATGAAGCCCGTGCCAAGGCCGACCTGGCCGCCGCCGAAGGCATGCGCGCCGACCCCGACCTGCGCGAGCTGGCCGACGAGGAAATCGCTGCTGCACAGGCGCGCCTGCAGGAACTGGAGCAGGAACTGGCGCTGCTGCTGGTGCCGCGCGACCCACGCGATGAAGGCAACCTGTTCCTGGAAGTGCGCGCGGGTACCGGCGGCGATGAGGCCGCGATCTTTGCCGGCGACCTGTTCCGCATGTACGCCCGCTACGCCGAGCGCCAGGGCTGGAAGGTCGAAATCGAATCGGACAGCCCGGGCGAGCATGGCGGCTACAAGGAAGTGGTGGCGCGCGTGGTCGGCCGTGGCGCGTTCTCGCGCCTGAAGTTCGAATCGGGTACGCATCGTGTGCAGCGCGTGCCCGCCACCGAATCGCAGGGCCGCATCCACACCTCGGCGGCCACGGTAGCGATCATTCCCGAGGCCGATGAGGTCGATGACATCGTCATCAACCCCGCCGACCTGAAGGTGGATACGTTCCGCTCCTCCGGCGCCGGTGGCCAGCACGTGAACAAGACCGAATCGGCCATCCGCATCACCCACGTGCCGACTGGCGTGGTGGTGGAATGCCAGACCGAGCGCAGCCAGCACGCCAACCGCGACAAGGCGATGAAACGCCTGAAAGCACAGCTGCTGGACGCCGAGCGCCAACGCCAGGACGCGGCGCAGGCCGAATCGCGGCGCCTGCAGGTGGGCAGCGGCGACCGCAGCCAGCGCATCCGCACCTACAACTTCCCGCAGGGGCGGATCACCGACCACCGCGTGGAAGGCCTGACGCTGTACGACCTGCCCAACGTACTGGCCGGCGACCTCGACCCGCTGCTGCAGCGGCTCAGCCACGAACACCAGGTCGACGCCCTGGCCCAGCTCTCGGCGGGCTGAGCACGATGACGGCCTGGCAGCAGCGGCAGCACCTGCAACAGGCGATCGCACGCCAGCCCGGCGACTTTGTCGCCTGGGTGATGCTGGCCGACCTGGAACTGGAAGCCGGCGACATCGCCGCCGGGGAGCAGGCGGCACGACGTGCGCTGCAGCTGCGCCCGAACCATCCCGAAGCGCTGGCGCGGCTGGGCCGTGTGGCCTGGATGGCCGGCGCGCATGCCGACGCGGCCAGGCTGCTCGGCCAGGCCTCGGCGCTGGCCCCGCAGCACCCCGGCATCGCGTTGTGGCTGGGCCATGCGCTGGAAGATGCCGATGATGCCGAAGGCGCGGCGTCGGCCTATCGCCGTGCACATGCACTGATGCCGGACGAACCCTATATCGCCGCCCAGCGCCTGGCCTGGCAGCGTCGCCTGTGCGACTGGCAGGACGTGGACGCGTTGGCGGAACAGGTGCGCGGTGCGCTGGCCTCCGGGCAGGGCGTCGTCGAACCGTTCGCCTTTCTCAGCGAAGAGGCCAGCGCTGCCGAGCAGTTGGCCTGCGCGCGTGCGCGTGCATCTCCCGTAGCCGCCTCGGTGCGCCCGTTGTCGCCAACGAAGGTGCGTGCCCAAGGCGCGCTGCGGGCCGGTTTCCTCTCCAACGGTTTCGGCGCCCATCCCACCGGACTGCTGACCGCGGCCCTGTTCGAACAGCTGCGCCATGATCCCGCTCTGCAACTGCACCTGTTCGCACTGAACCGCGATGACGGCAGCCGCATCCGCAAGCGCCTGCAGGCGGCAACGCAGCTGCACGATGTGTCCGGCCTGCGTCATGCCGACATCGCCACCCGCATCCGCGCGCAAGGCATTGATCTGCTGTTCGACCTGCGCGGCTGGGGCGGTGGTGGCACGCCGGAAGTGCTGGCGATGCGCCCTGCCCCGCTGCAACTGAACTGGCTGGCCTACCCCGGCACGTCGGGTGCACCGTGGATGGATGCGGTGATCGGCGATGACGTCGCCCTGCCGGCATCACTGGAGCCGCACTACAGCGAACGCGTGCTGCGCCTGCCACGCGCTTTCCAGCCCTCGGACAACACGCGGGTACTTGAACCGGCACCGACGCGCACCGAGTGCGGCCTGCCCGAGCATGGCGTGGTGTTCTGCTGCTTCAACAACAGCTACAAACTCAATCCGCGCAGTATGGGCCGCGTGTTCGCGGTACTGCAGGCCGTGCCCGGCAGCGTGCTGTGGCTGCTGTCCGGTCCCGGCCGGGCCGATACGCGCCTGCGTGCGGCCGCGCAGACTGCCGGCCTGGACCCGGCACGCCTGGTATTCATGGCCAAGCTGCCGCATCCGCAGTACCTGGCCCGCTATCAGCTGGCCGACCTGTTCCTCGACACGCATCCGTACAACGCGCACACCACCGCGTCCGACGCGCTGTGGGCCGGCTGCCCGGTGCTGACCTGCCCCGGCGACACCTTCGCCGCGCGCGTGGCCGGCAGCCTCAACCATCATCTGGGTCTGGTGCACATGAACGTCGCCGACGATGCCGCCTTCATCGCCACCGCCAGTGCGCTGGGCAACGATCCGGCTGCCCTGGCGGCGCTGCGCAGCGAACTGGCCCGCGCGCGCGCGCGCAGCGGCCTGTTCGACATGGCCGGCTTCGCCCGCGACCTGTCAGCGCTGCTGCAGAGGCTGGCCGCCGAACATGGGTGGCAGGGCGTCGACATCGCCTGAGCCATCCCTGCGCTACGCTCAGGCCTCCTCTCCGCGTGGTGTGATGATGGCCAAGCTCAAGCGCAAGGACTACGACGAACTGCTGCTGCCGCTGCAGCTGGAACTGACCGCAATGGCGCGCTGGGTACAGCACAGCGGGCAGCGCCTGCTGGTGCTGTTCGAGGGCCGTGATACCGCAGGCAAAGGCGGCGCGATCCAGGCCATCAGCCAGCATCTCAACCCTCGCCAGTGCCGGGTGGTGGCGCTGCCCAAGCCCACCGACCGCGAAGCCACGCAGTGGTATTTCCAGCGCTACGTCTCGCATCTGCCCGCTGCCGGCGAGATCGTGCTGATGGACCGCAGCTGGTACAACCGCGCCGGCGTCGAACGGGTGATGGGCTACTGCAGCGAAACCGAGTACCAGCAGTTCCTGCGCCAGGCGCCGGTGTTCGAACAGCTGCTGGTGGACGACGGCATCCTGCTGTTCAAGTACTGGCTGTGCGTGGACCAGGAGCAGCAGGAGAAGCGCTTCGCCGAGCGTCATCTCGATCCACTGAAGGGCTGGAAGCTGTCCCCGGTCGACCTGAAATCCCGCAGCAAGTACAGCGCGTATACCGAAGCCCGCGAGGCGATGTTGCGCGCGACGCATCGCGAGGCGGCGCCGTGGACGCTGGTGGATTTCAACGACCAGCGGTTGGGGCGACTGACCCTGGTGCGCAACCTGCTGGACCGGTTGCCGGACACGCGGGTCGATGCGCCGTTGCCGGAGCTGCCGAAGTTGAAGGGCAAGCTGCATCGCGAGCACTACGATGTACTGAAGCCGATCGAGGACTTCCCGGTCGAGGAGTAGGGTTGTTCGGCAGGGTTGCACCCTGCACCTGCCGAAGCCAGAGCCAGAGCAACAGCAACAGCGGGTATTCCGTGGGATGGTGGGGCGGTGCCGGAGTGCGGGGACGCCGCAAGTACGTCCCTGTAGGCTTGGCAGCCGCATCCATGCCGCTGACACCCCGCACTCCGACACCGCCCCACCCCTGACAGATTTCTGCGGCTGTTGGAGGGTGTCGACCTTGGTCGACACAGTAGATCCACGCCATGCGTGGATGCTTTTCGATTCCAGTTCGAAATATTCGATTCCGATGGAGATTCATCCACGCATGGCGTGGATCTACTGCAGATCGCGGAGATCTGTCGAAGGCGGGGTGGGTCCGGTTGCGGGGGTGTCCGCGGCATGGATGCCGCGGCCAAGCCCCCAGGGGTCACTTCAGGGACGGGTTTACGGCGTCCCCCGCAACCGGACCCACCCCGCCATCCCACAGAATGCACGCTTTTGACGTTGACGTTGATCCGGCAGGTGCAGGGCCGCAGGCCCTGCCGACCAACCCACTACTTGCCGGCCGCGATCTGCTTTTCGATGTCGGCGGCCGTCACCGGGCCGAGGAAGGTGTGGGCCAGCTTGCCCTGCGGGTCCAGCAGGTGCGTCAGCGGCAGACCACGCGGCGTGGCGAAGTCCGCCGGCGGATCGAACGGGTCCACGATCACGATCGGATAGGTCACCGGATGCTTGGTCAGGAACGACTGCATCTCCGGCACCTCGATATCCTCATAGGCCAGGCCGACCACCTCGATGTTGCTGCGCATCGCATGCAGCGCCGACAGCTCCGGCATTTCCTTGCGGCACGGGGCACACCAGGTCGCCCAGAAATTCACGATCACCCACTTGCCGCGGTGCGCGGCCAGGTCGTAGTCGCTGCCATCAACGGCTTTCATCTTCAGCGTCGGGAACTCGGCAGTGGTGCGCTCGGCCGGGGTCTCGTCAACCGGCGCCGGAGCGGTCGGCGTCGGCGCCTGTGCCGGCGGCTGGCTGCTGGCCGGGGCAGGCTCCTGGGCCGGCTTGCAGGCCGCCAGGGCCAGCAGCAGGGTCAACGGGAGCAGTAGCGGCAACGGGGTCCTGCGGGTCATGGCATGTCTCCGGAATCGGTGTAGATATCACTGACCTTGCGCTTGAGGCGTTCGCGCAGGGGCAGTCGCAGATCGTCCAGCGCCGCCAATGCGGCACGGCCCAGGCTGTCGTCGCGGTACGGCAGGTGCTGCTCGGCCACCGGGATGCGCAGCTGGGTGCATTCGTACAGATCGGCCAGGCTGACCTGGTCCAGGTCGCGCGCGAGCAGCCACTCGCCGCGCTCGTCACGACGCAGCAGGCCGATCTCCTGCAGGTTGCAGGCCAGGTCCTGCAGCAGCGAGTCGGTCAGCAATGGTTCCAGCCGCAGGATTTCATCGTCGGCCAGGCCCTTGCCCTTGGCACGGGCATGGTGGAAGCGACCGAGCAGGCGCAGCAGGCCGTAGAACTCGTACCCCTGCGGCAGGCGCAGTTCAACCGGCTGATAGCGGAAAGCCGCCATCGACGAGGCCAGCGACGCGCCCAGCAGCACTGCCACCCAGCACAGGTAGATCCACAGCAGCAGGATCGGCACGAAGGCCACCGTGCCATACAGCTTCTGGTAGGACTGGAAGCTGCCCAGATAGGCGCCGATACCCCACTTCACCAGCTCCAGGATGACCGCCGCCAGGATCGCGCCGGGCACGGCGTGGCGCCATTTCACCGTGTGGTGCGGCACCACCCGGAACATCAGCGTGATGCAGACGAACTCGATCAGGATCGGCGCCAGCCGCAGCGCAAACTCGGCCAGCCAACGGCCCTCCTGGGTACCGAACAACGGCATCGCGAACACCCTCGCCGATACCGCCAGCGATGCGGCGGCGAGCATGGCGCCCAAGGTCAGTACGGTCCAGTAGACCAGGAAGCGGGTCAGCTTGGGCCGGGTCGAGCCGACCCGCCAGATCTGGTTGAAGGTCTCTTCCACGCTGTTGAGCGTGATCAGCAGTGAGGCCACCAGTGCGATGAAGCCGGCCGCCGTCAGCTGGCCAGCACTGGCCGAGAACTGCCGCAGGTAGCCCTCGGCCGCGCGCGCCGCAGAGGGCACGAAGTTGGAGAACACGTAATCGCTGAGCTGATCGCTCCAGCGGTCGAAGACAGGGAAGGCCGACAGCACACCGAATACCACGATCGCCAGCGGCACCAGCGCGAACACCGTGGTGTACGCCAGCGCCGCCGCTGCCTGGAACAGGCGGTCGTCGAGGAAGCGATGCCACAGGAAGCGGCCGAAACTGATGGCCCGTGCGCGATCCCGCGCGCGCTCCATCCACAGGTTGAGCGTATCCAAAGGTTCCATCGGCGAAAGGGTACCCGATGCGGAATGCTCGCAGGATAGCCATACTGGTAGCCACACGACGAGGAGAAGCGGGCACGATGGGCGAGATTCTGGTGCTGTACTACAGCCGGGGCGGTTCGGTGGCACGGCTGGCGCGCCAGATCGCGCGGGGCATCGGCGAAGTGCCGGGCATGACCGCGCGCCTGCGCACGGTGCCGCCGGTGGCTGCCGTGACCCAGACCGCGCAGCCGCCGGTACCCGACGATGGCGCCCCCTATGTGAGCGTGCAGGACCTGGTCGAATGCCAGGGCCTGCTGCTCGGCAGCCCCACCCGCTTCGGCAACATGGCCGCGCCGGTCAAGCACTTCCTGGACGGGTTGGGCGCCGAATGGGTCAATGGCACCCTGTCCGGCAAGCCGGCCGGCGTGTTCACTTCCACCGCCTCGATGCATGGCGGCCAGGAGTCGACCCTGCTGTCGATGCAGGTGCCGCTGCTGCACCACGGCTGCGTGATCGTCGGCATCCCGTTCACCGAACCGGCGCTGAGCCACACCACCAGTGGCGGCACGCCCTATGGCGCCAGCCACGTGGCCGGCGCCGCCGACGACCCGCAGCCGACCGACGACGAAGCGGTGCTGGCGCGCGCACTGGGGCGCCGGGTGGCCGACATCGCGCAGCGGTTGGCCCGATGAGCCGCGCGCCGCGCACGGTCCTGCTGCTGGCCCTGATGGGGCTGGCCGCGCTGTTCGCAGGCTGGTTCATCAATGACAAGCACTGGCTGGCAACCCAGCTGGTGTTCACCGCTCCACCGCTGGCGCTGGCCATCGCCGTGCGCCTGGGCTGGCGCAAGGCCGGATTCTGGGCCTCGGTGCTGGCGCTGGGCTGGTTCAGCCACGGCGTGATGAGCGCCTGGAGCCACCCGGAAACGCGCTGGCTGGCGTTGATCGAGATCGCGCTGGCGCTGCTGGTGATCTTCAGCGCCAGCCTGCCCGGCCTGCGCGCCCGCTTCGGCAAGCGACGCTGACGCTGCGGCCGCAGGGCCGTATCATCTGCATTCCTGGCCCCGCGCCGCAGTACCTGTCCTGGTTTCGCGCATGCACATGATGGAAGAGCTCCTGGTCGTCACCACCGGTGGCACGATCGACAAGATCTACTTCGACGACAAGTCGGACTACCAGATCGGCGATCCGCAGATCGGCATGATCCTGCGCGAGCTGGGCGTGACGTTCCGCTTCAACGTGATTCCGATCCTGCGCAAGGATTCGCTGCACATCAACGATGAGGACCGCGAACTGATCCGCGCCACCATCGCCGCGCAGCCGACCCGGCACGTGCTGGTGACCCACGGCACCGATTCGATGGTGCAGACCGGCAAGGTGCTGGCGACGATCCCGGACAAGACCATCGTGATGACCGGTGCACTGAGCCCGGCGCGCTTCCGCGGCTCGGATGCGGAGTTCAACATCGGCTGTGCGATCGGTGCGGTGCAGTCGCTGCCGAGCGGCGTGTTCATCGCGATGAACGGGCGGATCTTCGACCCGCAGCACGTGCGCAAGAACGTGGCGGCGAACCGCTTCGAGTCCGTCTGAGGAACAGCGTGCCGACCGAGGTCGGCATCCAGCCAAACAAAAACGCCCCGGCCGGAGCCAGGGCGTGCCCTTGGAGAGGGACTTGGGCTCAGTACTGGGCGTTGAGGGTCAGGCCCGAGAAGGTGCTGTACGCCTTCACCCGCACATACCAGGTGCCGGCGGCAGGGCTGTTGATGGTGCAGGTCTCGCTGTTGCCGCTCAGGTACGGACGGCAGGTGTAGGTGGTATCGGTCGGGGCACTGCCCTGGCGCACATACAGGTCGGCATCACCGCTGCCGCCACTGATCGCGACGCGCAGCTGGGTGCTGCCGGCCGGAACCGCGACGGTGTAGTTCAGCTCGGCACCGGTCGCAGCGCCCAGGCCGGTCACCGGCACGTTGTTCTGCAGCACGTTGCCACCCGGGTTCGGGTTGCCGCCACCGTTGATCGCCGCGGCCACGGCGGCATTGGCGTCGATGATGCCGGCGCCGCAACCACCCGAGCAGGCGCCCGGCAGCGGACGTGCCGTGCTCTTGATGATGCTCTCGACCTGCGCCGGGCTCAGCGGGCTCGGAGCGACCGACTGCATCAGCGCGACCACGCCGGCCACGTGCGGCGCTGCCATCGAGGTGCCGTTGTACGACGCGTAGGTCGCGCTGCCCGGCGTGGTGGTGCCGGTGTTGAGGGTGGACAGGATGCTCTGGCCCGGTGCCGAAATGTCGATGCCGGTACCGTAGTTGGAGAAGCTGGCACGTGCACCGGCTGAGGTGGTCGCCGCCACCGCGATCACGTTCGGGCAGTTGGCCGGCACCGACGAGGACACGTTGGTGTTGCTGTTGCCGGCGGCGACCACCACGGTGGTGCCACGGCCGACCGCGCCGTTGATCGCGTTCTGGTAGGTGGTCGAGCAGCTGCCACCGCCGCCCAGCGAGAGGTTGATGACTTCGGCCGGATTGGCGTTGGCCGGTACGCCGCTGACGGTGCCACCGGACGCCCACACGATCGCATCGGCGATGTCGGAGGTGTAGCCGCCGCACTTGCCGAGCACGCGCACCGGCACGACCTTGGCATTGAACGCGGTCCCTGCCACGCCGGTACTGTTGTTGGTCACCGCCGCCACGGTGCCGGCAACGTGGGTGCCGTGCCAGCTGGAGTTGGAGGCCGGGATGCCCGAGCCACACTCGTTGGCGCCGTACCAGTCGCCTTCATCGTTCGGATTGTTGTCACGGCCACCGCCATCGCGCGCCATCGCGGCATCGCTGATGAAGTCGTAGCCGGGCAGGATGTTGGCGTTGAGGTCGGGATGGTTGGTGATGCCGGTGTCGATCACGGCCACCACGACGCCGGTGCCGGTGGACTTGTCCCAGGCCGGCTGGATGTTGATGCCGGCGTTGGAGGTGCCAAAGCCCCACTGCTCGCTGAAACGGGTGTCGTTCGGCGTCAGCGTCGCGCGCATGATCTGGTCGACTTCGACGTATTCCACGTTCGGGTCGGCGGCCAGCTTGCGCATCAGCAGTTCGGATTCGGCCTGGTCGAGCGGACGGTCGGTCTTGACCAGGGTCGGGCCGACGGCCAGCTTGCGGACCTGCTGCAGGCCCAGCGCGCGGCCCTGGCTGCTGGCCAGGCCGGCGGCGGCCGTCTTCAGCGACGAAGCCAGCGCAGTAGTGTTGGCCACGGCGGCGCTGCCGTCGCGGTACTTGACGATGAAGCGCTGGTGCGTCGGCGCGGACTGCAGGCCGCTGAGCTGGACATCACCGGCCAGCGCAGGCGTGGCCAGCAGCAGCGATGACAGAACGGACGCACCAAGGACCACCCACACTCGACGCACACGCGGTTGCGTTACCTGGGACATCGTATTTCCCTTTCTTGTGGTGTGAATGCCGGAATCGGCAGAAGCACCGGCCCGAACCCTGGGCTGGCTTGCATTGGCGAGGTTCGAAGTCCGGTGAGTCAGCGGATCCCCCTAACGATCCGCCGTGCACATGACGCTAATGGCCGAAACCGGACACCACAAGATTTTCAGCGTCTTTTCAGCAAGATGAAATGTTCGTTCTGAGACTTTTCGGGTCGAGGGTTTGTGAAGGTGAAGGAACTTTCTCGTGTCCTGCACAGACCTGACTGGGCCGTCACATGTCCTGGAATGACTATGCCGACATCGGCGTCCGCTGATTCGGGGTCAGATCCCTTTTCCCATGGAAAAGGGATCTGACCCCAGGCCGATAACGCAGAAAGCCCGTCACGGGGGACGGGCTTTCCGGAAGAGCAGTCGAGCGTGGCTCGACGCTACAGTTCAGCGTGGGCGGTCAGCCCAGCTTGACCAGCCAGTTGTGGCGGTCCGGCAGGCGGCCGTACTGGATGTCGGTCAGTTCCTTGCGCAGCGACATGGTCACTTCGCCGGCCGGCGCGTTGATGTCGCCCACCGAGAAGCCCTCGCCCTTCAGCTGGCCGATCGGGGTGACCACCGCGGCGGTGCCGCAGGCGAACACTTCGGCGATCTCGCCGGAGGCCACGCCCTGCTTCCACTCGTCGATGCTGACCTTGCGCTCTTCGACCTTCATGCCGCGGTCGCGGGCCAGCTGCAGGATGCTCTCGCGGGTGATGCCCTCGAGGATGCTGCCCGACAGTTCCGGGGTCACCAGCGTGCCGTCCTTGTAGACCAGGAACACGTTCATGCCACCCAGTTCTTCCAGGTACTTGCCTTCGACCGGGTCGAGGAACAGCACCTGCGAGCAGCCCTGCGCCTGCGCCTTCTGCTGCGGCAGCAGCGACGCCGCGTAGTTGCCGCCGCACTTGGCGGCGCCGGTGCCGCCCTTGGCCGCACGTGCGTACTCGGTCGACAGCCAGATCGACACCGGGGCGACGCCCTTGGCAAAGTACGGGCCGGCCGGGCTGGCGATGACGTAGTAGCCGGCCTTGTGCGCGCCGCGCACGCCAAGGAAGGCTTCGTCGCCGATCATGAACGGACGGAAGTACAGGCTCGACTCATCGGCCGACGGCACCCAGGCGCTGTCGACGGCGATCAGCTGCTTCAGCGATTCGACGAAGATCTCCACCGGCAGTTCCGGCAGCGCCAGGCGCTGTGCCGAACGCTGCAGGCGACGGCCGTTGGCATCCGGGCGGAAGGTCCAGATCGAACCGTCGGCATGGCGGTAGGCCTTGATGCCTTCGAAGATTTCCTGGCCGTAATGCAGCACGGCTGCAGCAGGGTCCAGCTGCAGCGGGCCGTAGGCGCGCACGTTGGCGTTGTGCCAGCCGGTGTCCTTGTCCCAGCGCACTTCCACCATGTGGTCGGTGAAGTGCAGGCCGAAGCCCGGCTTCTCCAGGATCTGGGCGCGCTCTTCAGCGCTGCGCGGGTGGTCCGAACGGGTGACGGCGAAGCTGGGAATGGACTGGGACACCGGAGATTTCCTGTTCTGGTTGCGGGTAATGCCGGGCCCGCGTCACTGCGGGCCGTGGGTCAAAGCATGCCGGTCTCGAGCCGGGCCGCCTCGGACATCATGTGCTGGTTCCACGGCGGGTCGAACACCAGGTCGACGTCGGCCTCGGCCACCGTCGGGATCATTTCGAGCTTGCTGCGCACGTCGTCGACCAGGATCTCGCCCATGCCGCAGCCCGGTGCGGTCAGGGTCATCTTCACGTCGATCTCGCGCTTGCCTTCGTCCAGGTGCTTGATCTCGACTTCGTAGACCAGGCCCAGTTCGACGATGTTCACCGGAATTTCCGGATCGAAGCAGGTGCGCAGCTGCTGCCATACCAGCTGTTCCACCTGTTCATCGGTGGCGTCGGCCGGCAGCTCCAGCGGTGCCGGCGCCTCCTTGCCGATGGCGTCGCCGTCCTTGCCGGCGATGCGGAACAGGTTGCCCTCGACAAACACCGAGTAACTGCCGCCCAGTGCCTGGGTGATGTACCCATAGCTGCCGGCGGGCAGGGTCACGGTGTCGCCCTGCGGGACCATCACGGCCTCGCAATCGCGTTCGAAGTGGACAGGTTCGCTGCTACGGGAATACATGGGGACCGATATGGGGCCGTGGCCGCGGCCACGCAAGACGGCATTCTAGCCCAGCCGCCCTGCTGCCGCCGGTGCACTGCGGCAAACCACAGTATCCTGTGGGTGATCTTCAGGGAGCTTCGATGTCCTCCAATGCCGCGCGTGCCAGGACCGTGACCTGGCTCTGGCCCATCATGCTGTTGCTGGGCCTGCTTGTTGCTCCCCTCGCCTGGATGGTGCTGGCGCTGATGACCGGCCGGCAGGTCGGCTGGATGGCGGTACTGACCGCCCTGGAACTGGTGTTCATGCTGCGCATGGGTACGTTGGGCCCGGGCCGGCTGCGCATCGCTCTGGTCGTGCTGGGTACCCTGCTGGTGGCCGCCGTGGCCAACTGGACCATCGCCAGCGCCTGGATGGGCGGCTCGATCGGGCTGGACCTGTGGGACGCCACGATGCGGATGGGTCCGCACCTGGCCTGGACCCTGATCACCCTCGCCAATGGCGCGATGGAATGGCTGTGGCTGGCCCTGGGCTTGGCCGTGGGCGCCTGGCTGGCGCGCTGAGCCCTACATGGGGTCGGATCCCTTTCCTGCGGAAAGGGATCCGACCCCGGTCTCCTCAGTGCCCGCCGTCGAGCGCCTTCAGTTCGCTCACCAGCGAGGCTGCCGCTTCCGCACCATCGCCGTACAGCATGCGGGTGTTGTCGGCGTAGAACAGCGCATTCTCGATGCCCGCAAAGCCGGTGCCCTTGCCCCGCTTGATCACCACCACGTTGCGCGCATTGACCACATCCAGCACCGGCATGCCGTAGATCGGGCTGGCCGGGTCGGTGCGTGCCACCGGATTGACCACGTCGTTGGCACCGATCACCAGCACCACGTCGGTGTTGGCGAACTCCGGGTTGATGTCGTCCATGTCGGCGATCAGGTCGTAGGGCACACCCGCTTCGGCCAGCAGCACGTTCATGTGCCCGGGCATGCGCCCGGCCACCGGGTGAATGGCGAACTTCACCTTCACCCCGCGCTGGCCCAGCCGCTGCGCCAGCTCCCAGATCTTGTGCTGGGCCTGCGCCACCGCCATGCCGTAACCCGGCACGATCACCACGCGTTCGGCGTAGGCCATCATCGCCGCAACGTCCGACGCCTCAATCGGCTTCTGCGCACCAGTGATCGCCTGCGCTTCGCCGCCGGCACCGCCGCCGAAGTTGGAGAACAACACGTTGCGGATCGGCCGGTTCATCGCCTTGGCCATCAGCCGGGTCAGCAGGATGCCCGCCGCGCCGACCATCATGCCGGCGATGATCAATGCCTCGTTGCCCAGTACGTAGCCTTCGAACGACACCGCCAGGCCGGTGAACGCGTTGTACAGCGAGATCACCACCGGCATGTCGGCACCACCGATCGGCAACGTCATCAACACGCCCAGCGCCAGTGCCAGCACGAAGAAGGCGACGATCGCCCAGGTGTTGAGCGTGCTGGCCGCGATGATCGCCAGCACCACCACCGCCAGTGCCACCACCAGGTTCATCACCTGCTGGCCGGGCCAGGTCACGCGCTTGTCGAGGCGACCGTCGAGCTTGGCCCAGGCGATCACCGAACCGGACAGCGACACCGCACCGATCGCCGCGCCGACCACCGCCAGCAACAGCACGGTGGCCGAGGGTTGGCGTGCAGCGAGGTCGGCCAGCGCCTGCGCACTCCAGTGGCTGGTATCGCGGTTGGCAAGGAAGGCGTAACGCAACAGTTCCACCGCGCCGATGGCCGCCGCCGAGCCACCGCCCATGCCGTTGTACAGCGCCACCATCTGCGGCATGTCGGTGATGGCAACCTTGCCGGCCGACCACCAGGCCAGGCCCGCGCCCAGCAGCAGCGCCACCAGGATCAGCGGCACGTTGTGCAGTTCGGGCAGGAAGAAAGTCGCCACCGTGGCCAGCAGCATGCCCAGCCCGGCCCAGCGTATGCCGCTGCGCGCGGTCAGCGGCGAGGCCATGCGCTGCAGGCCCAGCAGGAACAGCGTAGCGGCGACGAGGTAGCTGGCCTTGACCAGCCAATCGAGCAGTTCGACGGTGCTGATGTTCAAGCCTGCGGCTCCTTCGGTTCGTCCTTGCCCCCCTTGGGCGCGCTCGGCTTGAACATTTCCAGCATGCGCGCGGTGACCACGTAGCCACCGGCGGCATTGCCGGCACCGAGCACCACGGCGAGGAAGCCCAGCGCCTTCTCCAGCGGTGTCTGCGCGTGCCCCAACACCACCATCGCGCCGATCAGCACGATGCCGTGGATGAAGTTGGAGCCCGACATCAGCGGGGTATGCAGGATCACCGGCACCCGCGAAATGATCACGTGGCCGGCGATGGCTGCCAGCATGAAGATGTACAGCGCCACGAACCCGTCACTCACTGGCAACGCTCCTGCTCTGTCTTCGTCGTCCCATCATAACCATGGGCTGAACCCGGCGCGCGCCCGGCGTCAACCGAAGCCGCGCTCACGCGTTGTCGATGGTGACCCCGAGCGAGGAACCGTACCCTGTGCTGGTGAGCAGCCCCGTCCCCCCGAGCGCCGAGACCGATGCCCTGCCGGCATCGCTGGAAGTGTTCCTGGCCAGCGTTGGCCCGCGTGCGTTCCGCTTCGCCGAGGCCGGTCTGCACCAGCGCGAAGACGCCATGGACGCGGTGCAGGATGCGCTGCTGCGCATGCTGGACTACGCCGACAAGCCAGCGGCCGAATGGGCACCGCTGTTCTGGAGCATCCTGCGCCGGCGCGTGATCGACGTGCAGCGCCGGCGCCGCTTCCGCCTGCCGTTCTGGCGCGACAACCAGGACCCGGAAGGCGGCGAGATCGACTGGGCCGATCCCGGCCCGGACCCGGCACAGGCGCATGAACAGCGCCAGCAGTACCAACAGCTGGTGGACGCGTTGCGCCGCCTGCCCGCCCGCCAGCGCGAGGCCTTCACCCTGCGCGTGCTGCAGGACCTGGACGGGGCCACCACCGCCCGTGCCATGGGCTGCAGCGAAGGCGCGGTAAAAACCCATCTGGCACGCGCCCGCCAGGCGCTGCAGGATTACCTGGAGATCCACCCGTGAACCGCTCCCTGCCTTCCGATGACACCCTGCGCAGCCTGCACGCGCAGTCGCTGCACGCGCTGTCGCCGGCAACGTTGGCCCGGCTGCGCCAGGCCCGCCATGGCGCCGGCGCGGCCCATCGCGGGCGCTGGCGCTGGTGGCTGGCCAGCGCCTGTTCACTGGTGGTGGCACTGGGTATCGGCCTGCAGTTCACTGGCCATGGCACGCTGACGGGCCCTGCGCCGGCACCGGTGCTTGCGGCAGTGGAAGACAACAGCGCGCTCTACGACGAAAATCCCGATCTGTACCTGTGGCTGGGCGACAACGACCTGGCGATGGAGTGAATCATGTCCCGACTGCACACCCTGCCCCTGCTGATGACCCTGTTGCTGCTGCCGGCCCTCCCGGCGCTGGCGCAGAGCGCCGCGCCCGCCCCTGCCGCACGCCCCGCGCCGGCCGCACCGCTGCCGGCCTGGGAACAACTGAGCGACGCCCAGCGCGAATTCCTGCTGGCGCCGCTGCGCGACCGCTGGAACAGCGCCGACGCTGGCCAGCGCCAACGCATGCTCTCGCATGGCCAGCGCTGGCAATCGATGAGTCCGGAGGAACGCGACAGGGCCCGCCGTGGGCTACGCCGCTTCGAACACATGAGCCCGGAACAACGTGAGCAGGCACGTGCCCTGTTCGGTCAGATGCGGGATCTGCCGCCCGCGCAGCGCGACGCACTGCGCGAGCGCTGGTCGCAGATGACGCCGGAACAGCGCAGGGACTGGGTGCGCGAGAACCCGCCGCCGGCGAAGCCGCGGTAACGCGCTCAACGTCGGTAGCGCCGGGCATGGCCCGGCGCTACCGACTCACTGTTGCCAGCGCGTCTTCGCCAGCAACTCGTCTTCCCAGTCGAAACCGAGCTGCCCTTCGCGCACGAACAGCGCGACGAAGTTGAGCAGGTTGCGCGCATACATCTCGCTGGCCTGGGTCGCGCCGCGGCTGGCCAGGCCCAGCGGGCCATCGATGGTCACGCCCTGATGCTCGATGCACTGCCCCGGCTGGGTCAGTGCGCAGTTGCCGCCGCTCTCCGCCGCCAGGTCCACGATCACGCTGCCGGTGGCCATGCCCTCCACCATCGCCGCAGTCACGATCGTCGGCGCCGGTCGCCCCGGTACCGCTGCAGTGCAGATCACCACATCCACGCTGCGCAGGTGGTCGGCCAGGCGGCGCTGCTGCTCGGCGCGTTCCTCATCGCTCAACGCGCGCGCATAGCCGCCCTCGCCGGCCGCACTCACGCCAAGATCGAGGAAGCGCGCGCCCAGTGACTGGATCTGCTCGCGGGTTTCCGGGCGCACGTCGAAACCTTCCACCTGTGCGCCCAACCGGCGCGCGGTGGCAATGGCCTGCAGGCCGGCCACGCCGGCACCGATCACCAGTACCTTGGCCGGGCGCACGGTACCGGCCGCAGTGGTCAGCATCGGGAAGAAGCGTGGTGCGCGTTCGGCGGCGATCAGCGCGGCCTTGTAACCGGCCATGCCGGCCTGCGAACTGAGCACGTCCATCGCCTGCGCACGGGTGGTGCGCGGCAGCTGCTGCAGCGGGAACAGGTACAGGCGGTCGTCGCTGGCCAACGCGGCCAGGGCCGGATCGCTGCCCGGGGTCAACAGGCCGACTACGCTGGCAGCGGGCTTGAGCTGCTCCAGCACCGCCGCCGGCGGCGCCTGCACGCACAGCAGGATATCGATCTCGGCCCAGCGACCTTCATCGAAAACGCGTGCACCGGCGTCGTCATAGGCAGCATCGGTAAATCCCGCCGCCAGACCGGCGCCGGCCTCATACCAGACGGTAATGCCCAAGGCACCGAGCTTGCGCGCGGTTTCCGGCGTCAGTGCCACGCGCCGTTCGCCCGGCGCGGTCTCCTTGATCCCCAGCAACGCCACGGCCATGCAGGTCCCCGCTGATCGGTGAGTTTTCCCGATCCTAGCAGGCAGCCACGACTCAGTGCAGTGTTGCGCTGCCCGGGTCCAGCCGATCGATTACACCCTGCATCGCGCTGTCGAAGGCGCCATCGTCGACGTGGGCGCGCAGGCGGCCCAGCCGCACCATCACCGCCAGTTCTTCCGGCGAGGCCACGCAGAAGCGCACGCCGCGGCGGTTGACGAACAGCAGGCGCGAGGAAATAGGGCTGACCCAGGACAGCTTGCCGGCCTGCACCTTGCCGTCCTTGTCGACGAAGTCCAGCCAGTTGCCGATTTCCATGCGGCGGAAGCGGTCGGCATCGGCGTTGTCGAAATCGTCGGCGTCGATCTGCCCGCCCAGCTCCACTGCCGGCGATTCGGCCACCGGCGGCGCCGGCAAGGCAACCTGTGGCAGCTCCGGCAGCGCGCGCTGCAGTTCCGGCCGCGATTCGGCAATACCCTGCAGGGTGTCATGCAGGGCATCGATGGCGCCGGTGGCGGCATCACCATGCACACCCACGCTGGCGAACACCTTGGCCAGCACCGGCTGCCAGGCCTGCAGCCACGGTTTGCCGACGATCTGGCGGCGGGCCTCGGCCACTTCCTCCAGCAGGCCGTCAGCCAGGCTCAGTGCCTCGGCCACCGACGCGCCCTCCTCGCCCTCGCGCAGCAGCGCCAGGGTCAGGTGGTGCTGCCACGGCTGGCGCAGGAACTCGGCGATGGCCGGTGGCAGGGTGGCATCACCGATGCGGCGGTCCAGCTCGGCACCGGCACGGCTGCGGGCCATTTCCAGCTTTTCCTGGCCGCGCTGCGTTTCAGCGGCGCGACGCTCGGCGATTTCCACACGGCGGCGATGCTGCACGAGGAACTCGCGGAATTCTTCTTCCAGGGTCAGGAAGATCGCCAGGTTCTCGTTGAACTCGGCCACCAGGCGTTCGATGATCTCCTCGACCTTGGCCATCAGCATGCGCTCGGCCTGGCTTTCGCCGGTATTGCCCTCGCAGGCTTCGGCCAGCGAGTTGAGCAGCTTGCGGGCCGGGTGGGTCTTCTGCACGAACATGCGGCGGTCGAGCATCGCGACCTTGACGAAGGGCACCACCAGGCGGCCGATCAGCTCGCGCGAGCGACCTTCCAACTCGCGTTCGTCCAGCATCACGTCGAACAGCATGCCGACCAGATCAATCGCGTCCTCGTCCTGCGGGTCCAGCCGGGTCTGGCCGGGATCAACGCCGAGGCGGGTGGCGCTGGACAGCACTTCGCTCTTCAGCCGCTGCGCCAGTGATTCGCCGTCCTCGCCGATCGCCGCACGCAGGGTCGCGCTGGGCGTGGCCTGCAGCAGCGACAGCACCGACATCATCTCGCGCTGGCTCAACGGGCGGTGCTGGCCGACCGCGACCTGCGCGGCCGAGGTGGCGTCCTCGCGAACGTGACGGGTCTGCTGCAGCAGCTCATGCAGGGCCTCCAGCAACATGCCCTGCTGGCCGGCATACGCCTCGCTGTTGCCAACTTCTTCGCCCGGCAGGTGCTGCTGCATGTGGCCACGGCGCTCGGACCAGCGCGCGGCGAAACGCTGCGCCCAGGCCGGCGCGGCCTGTTCATCATCGCTGAATTCGCTGTCGAAGCCCGCGCTCTGGCGCTGTTCCACCAGATCGTCCAGGCCCGAGGCCATGCGCGGGTCGGGGGCGGCCGATAGCGGACGCTGCGGCGCCCCCATCTGCGACATCACGCCAGCAGCGGCCAGCTGCTCGTCCAGCTTCTCGTAGATGCGGCCCACCGGCGCGCGCAGGTCGCGCTCGCACAGCTTGATCAGCACCAGGTGCACTTCCGGCGCCAGCTCACAGCCGGCAAAGGCCTCGTGGATGGCCACGCCCAGGTGTTCGGGGCTGACCGGGTTGTGGTCGGCATCCAGCTCCGCGCCGCCGATCAAGCGGCCGAGGCGCCGGTCCAGCCGCGCCAGCACCGGCTTGAAGTCGCGCAGCAGCACGGTGGCGAAATTACGCACCGCCAGCCGCGACTCCAGTACATGTTCAGCCAGCAGGCTCAGGCCATCCTCGGCCGGCCCGGACAGGGTGGCTTCGGCCGACAGCGGCTCGCCACTGGCCAGCGCATCCCAGGCCCGCTGCAGGTGGCCGGCGAAGGCGGCGGCGATGTCCTCACGGCGGCGGCGCAGCTCGCGCATCGCATCCAGGAACAGCAGCTGCGACGAGCCGGCATTGCCGGCCCGGTCGAACAGGGCATCGTCGAAACGCGCCAGTGCGGCCCCGAACGCCTGGCACAGCGCCGGCAGGACCATGTCCCGGGCACGCTGAAGCTGGGCCGGGTCACGCCCCGGCGATCCCATCGGTGTGGGCGCGCTCATCATTCGGGAAGGCTCCCCACCTTCTCTGATACGACAGACAGCATGGACATCGCGACGACCGGCACACCCCATGTACCGGTACGTCGATGGTAGGCCGGCCAGCCCGTCACGGACAGTGAAACAGTCCTCACTTCAAACCTCATGACCGGCGGCCCGGCAAGATAGATATCGTAAGCCGTGCGAGGCCCACGAGGCGAGAGGAAGCGGTCGTCCCTTTCCCGCCAGTGGCATGATGTTCATCACAGTTTGATATTCAGGGGCGGGACGCGACACAGACGGCGTCATTGACCACCCCGACTATAATCAAACACCCGTGATGACCGGTTCAGACTCCATGCCCGACCCCGCTGCCCTGCTTGCCCTGGATGCCCGCCGCTCGGTGCCCTCGCGGCAACTGGGCGAGCCCGGACCGGATCCAGCCACCCTGCAGCGCATGCTGGCCTCGGCCGTGCGCGTGCCCGACCACGGCAAGCGCGTACCGTTCCGCTTCCTGAAGATCGCCGGCGATGCACGTCACACTCTGGGCGACTTCCTGGCCGAGCGCAGCCGCCAGCGCGACCCGCATGCGGGCGAGGCGGTATTCGAAAAGGACCGCCAGCGTTTCAGCCATGCGCCGCTGGTGATCGTAGTGGTGGCCAGCCCGCGCCCGGACCCTAAGGTGCCCGAACAGGAACAGCTGATGACCGCCGGCTGCGTCTGCTTCGCCCTGCTGCAGGCCGCGCAGGCACTGGGCTTCGGTGCGCAGTGGCTGACCGCATGGATGGCCTTCGACCCGGTCGTGCAGGCACATCTGGGCCTGGCCGAAGGCGAAGGCATCGCCGGCTTCATCCACATCGGCACGCCCAAGGCCGATGTTCCCGAGCGCGAGCGCCCCGATCCGGCCGCCCTGCTGCGCGACTGGACGCCACCGGCATGAGCCTGCCGGCACCACCGCCGTCGCTGTACCTGGTCGACGCCAGCATCTACGTGTTCCGCGCCTGGCACTCGCTGCCGGACCAGTTCCAGGACGCGCAGGGCTGGCCGACCAACGCCGTGCACGGCTTCGCCCGCTTCCTGCTGGACCTGCTGGAGCGCGAGCGCCCCCGTCACATCGCCATCGCCTTTGACGAAGCGCTGGACAACGGCTTCCGCCATCGCCTGTACCCGGCCTACAAGGCCAACCGCGACCCGGCACCGGAAGCGCTCAAGCGCCAGTTCGTACACTGCAAGGCGCTGTGCGCGGCATTGGGCCTTGCGGTGCTGGCCCACCACGAATACGAAGCCGATGACCTGATCGGCAGCGCACTGCATGTGCATCGTGGCAGCCACCGCGGCGTGATCATCTCCGCCGACAAGGACCTGTCGCAGCTGCTGCTCGACCATGACGAGCAGTGGGACTACGCGCGCAACCAGCGCTGGGACGTGGCCGGCGTCAAGGCGCGGCACGGCGTGCACGCGCACCAGATTGCCGATTACCTGGCACTGTGCGGCGATGCGGTGGACAACATTCCCGGTGTCAGCGGCGTCGGCAGCAAATCCGCTGCGGTGCTGCTGGCCCATTTCGGCAGCATGAATGCGCTGTACGAGCGCCTGGACGAAGTGCCGTTCCTGCGCCTGCGCGGCGCCGCACAGATGGCGGTGCGCCTGCGCGAACAGCGCGAGCACGCCCAGCTCTGGCGCCAGCTGACCACCATCGCGCTGGACGCGCCGCTGGAAGGCAGCCAACCCGGTCTGCTGCGCCAGGCGGCCGACCCGGAGCTGCTCGGTGGCCTGTGCCAGACCCTGCGCTTCGGCCCGATGACCCGCCGCCGGCTGTTCGATGCCGCCGGTGTGGCCGACCCCGTTCCTACTCCATCCTTTTCCAATTCCGGCGAGCCCGCATGAGCCAGCGCAACACCGAAGCCCCGCGTGTCGTCTATGAAGGCAAGTACCAGCGCATGCTGGTGCGCGGCACCTGGGAATACAGCGAACGTACCCATGCCGGTGGCCTGGCCGCGATCATCATCGCCGTCACCCCGGAGGACAAGGTGCTGTTCGTCGAGCAGTTCCGCGTGCCGCTGCAGGCACCCACCATCGAGATGCCCGCCGGCCTGGTCGGCGACATCGATGCCGGCGAATCGATCGAAGTCTCGGCCGTGCGCGAGCTGGAAGAAGAAACCGGCTGGACCGCCAACCACGCCGAAGTGCTGATGATCGGCCCGACGTCCTCCGGCGCCAGCAGCGAGAAGATCGCCTTCGTACGCGCCACCGGCCTGCGCCGGATCGGCGAAGGTGGCGGCGATGACAGCGAAGACATCACCGTGCACGAGATTCCACGCAGTGAGGCCGCGGCCTGGCTGGTGCAGAAGATGGGCGAAGGCTACGAGCTGGACGCAAAGCTCTGGGCCGGCCTGTGGATGATCGAGCACCACCTGGACGGGCGCCCGCGTGGCTGACGCCGACCTGCACGCACTGCCGGCGCTGCTGGACGCCGACGACCCGGCGCTCTACACGGTCCACCAGCCGCAGGGCGCTTCGCCGTACCTGCTGCTGGCCGACCACGCCGGCCAGCAGGTGCCGCGCGCCCTCGCCGGCCTGGGCTTGCCACAGGTCGAACTGGATCGCCACATCGGCTGGGACATCGGCATTGCCGGCACCACCCGTGCACTGGCCGAACGGCTGGATGCCTGGGCGATCGAACAGACCTATTCGCGGCTGCTGATCGACTGCAACCGCCCACTGGCCTCGCCCACGCTGATTCCGGAAGTGAGCGACCACACCGTGGTACCTGGCAACGCCGGGCTGTCGGCAGCGCAGCGCCAGCAGCGCATCGATGCGATTCACGCGCCCTACCATGCGCGCATCGACGCCGAACTGGATGCGCGCCGCGATGCCGGTCGCCCCACCCTGCTGGTGATGATGCACAGTTTCACTCCGGCGATGAACGGCGCGCAGCGGCCCTGGCATGCCGGCGTGCTGTACCACCAGGACACGCGCTTTGCCCATGCACTGCTGCAGGCGCTGCGCGACGAAGGCGACCTGGTGGTAGGTGACAACGAACCGTATTCGGTCAGCAGCACCAGCGACTACGCTGTGCCGGTGCATGGCGAAGGTCGTGGCCTGGTCCATGTGGAACTGGAGATCCGCCAAGATCTGATCGCCGATGCCGCCGGGCAGCTGGCGTGGGCGGATCGGCTGGCGCGGATCTTCAGCGCGTTGCAGCCGCAGTTGCTGGCCGCCGGGTGATTTACCCAGGCCTGGTAGTGCCGGCCGCTGGCCGGCAACTGCAATGATCCAACCGACCTGGGGTTGCCGGCCAGCGGCCGGCACTACCGCAATACGGGCGCATCCATCCACGGGAACGGCTTGAAAGCGCGCACCTGCAACGTTGCGCCAATGGCGGCGAAGTCATCCTTGATCGCCTGCGCACGCTTGCGGTCCAGTGCTTCGCCCAGCATCAGCGGCAACCCACGACAGCGCGGCAGCGCTTCGCCCACCGGAATCTCCAGCAGATGCGCCACGCGCTGGGCCACTGCCTTGACCTGCGCCTCCGGACACGCGACCAGCACCAGATCGAACGACGCGAAGATGCCCGCACCAATGCCGGCCTCGCGTGCCGCCGCTT
Source organism: Stenotrophomonas maltophilia (assembly GCF_002138415.1). Taxonomy (NCBI): domain Bacteria; kingdom Pseudomonadati; phylum Pseudomonadota; class Gammaproteobacteria; order Lysobacterales; family Lysobacteraceae; genus Stenotrophomonas; species Stenotrophomonas maltophilia. The sequence continues at coordinate 803,909 of NZ_CP015612.1, read as the reverse complement.
GTTCCTCAGCACCCGCTTCGCCCAGGGCCTCGTCGATGCCCTCGACCTGCTGGAATGCGTCGTACTCGGCGTAGTACGCCAGCGCCCGTGCATGGTCGGCCAGCGTGGACAGCGGCTGCTGCCGCTTCTGCACGTCGAGCACGTCGGCGAAGGTCGCCGGTTCAAGAAAGGTGGACAGGCCCAGCGCGCCCGCTTCGGCGGGGACATCACCGTCGTCGTCGAACGCCGCGTCTTCATCGCCCGGCAACCAGAAACGCGCCTGCAGCAGATCGCCCCCGGTGGCGTGCACCCAACCGAAGGAGGCGTACACCGCATCGTCATCGTTGCAGGCCGCAAAGGCGCACAGAGTCTGTTGCAGGTCCAGCAGTTCGATCATGCGTCGTTGCCCAGGCAGGCGGTCACTGCCGAGTCTACCGGTGCCGGGCGCAGGCCCAGCGCGATCACCACGCCGAACGCGGCGAACAGCGCGGCGCCGTACTGTGCATTGACCATGCCCTGCAGCGCATCAGGACTGGTTGCCGCCTGCGTGCCGCGCGCGGCGTTGGCCACCATCACCAGTACCGCCAGTCCCAACGCACCACCGATCTGCTGTGCGGTGGCGGCCATGCCGGACGCCACTCCCTGCTGGGGCCCCGGCACGCCCTGGCCGGCCACGATCCACATCGCCGTCCAGCTCATGCCCTGGCCCACGCTGAGCACCACGATGCCCGGCAGCAGCGGCCAGTAGCTGGCGCCATGCGGCATCGCCAGCGCCACGCCTGCGATGCCCACGGCACCGGCCGCGAATCCCCAGGCCAGTACATGGCGCGCGGAACTGCGATGCAGCATGCGTTCGGCAACGCGGATGCCGAAGGTGCACACCAATGTCGGCAGCAGGAAGGCCAGGCCGGCCCGCAGCGGACTCCAACCATAGCCATCCTGGAAATACAGCGCCATGAAGTAGTACTGCACGCCATAGCTGCTCATGAAGGCGAAGGTCAGGCCGAGTGCTGCGCGCAGGCCGGGCAGGCGCAGCAGCGAAAACTGCATCAGCGGGTCACGGCTGCGCTTTTCGATCTGTACGAACACCGTCAACAGTACGGCGGAAAGCAGCAGGCAGATCAGCGTGGCCGGTGCCGTCCAGCCCCACTCCGGCCCTTGCACCAGGGTGGTCACCAGCAGGCTGCCGCCGGCGGTGACGGTGAGGCAACCGGCCAGATCGAAGGAACGGCCCTGCACGAGCGGGCCATCGGCCGGCAACCATGCACCGCCTGCGACCGCACACGCCGTGGCCAACGGCACGATCACCGCCAGCACCGCCAGCCAGCCGAACGCCTGGGTCAGCACGCCACCGAGCAGCGTGCCCAGCGCCAGGCCGACCGCGCTGGCCATGCTCCAGATCGCCAGCGCACGATTGCGCACCGGGCCTTCGGCGTACAGCGTGTTGATCAGCGCCAGCGTGGCCGGGAACAGCAGCGCCGCACCGACGCCCTGCGCGGCGCGCGCGATGATCAACAAGGTGGCATTCGGCGCCAGCGCACCGAGCAGCGACGCCAGTGCGAACAGCAGCATGCCCAGCCGGTAGAAACGGCGGCGGCCGATCAGGTCGGCGGCGCGCCCGCCCAGCAGCAGGCTGCCGCCGAAGGCGACGGTGTAGGCACTGACCACCCATTGCAGCTGCTGCGCATTGATCTGCAGCGCGCGCCCCATGTCATGCAGGGCAACGAAGATGATGGTGGCGTCCAGGGCAATGATCAGCTGGGCGGTGGCCAGCAGGGTCAGCGCCCAGCGCGGGTACTTGAGGGGAGGCATCGGCGGTCGGGTGCGTTGGGGGAAGCGCAGTCTCATTGATGCGGCCGAATCAATAAACCCCATTCCCGCTATATCTGTCATGATTTTCCGCATGAATGCAGCCTCGATGGACCTCAATGCGGTGCGCATGCTGGTGCAGGTGGCCGAAGCGCGCAGTTTCACCGTGGCCGCCGGCCAGCTGGGCCTGAGCCAGTCCGGCCTGTCCCGCGCGATCGGGCGGCTGGAAGTCTCGCTGGGGGTGAAGCTGCTGCAGCGGAACACCCGCAACGTGGCGCTGACCCCGGATGGCCGCCAGTTCGTGGAACAGGTGGCACCGCTGCTGGCCGGCCTGGACGATGCCGAGCGGCAACTGGCCGACCGCCCGTGCACGCCCTCGGGCACGTTGAAGATCAGCGCGCCGTCGATGTTCGGGCGCAAGGTGCTGGTGCCGATGCTGGCGCCGTTGCTGCAACAGCATCCGCAGCTGCAGGTGGAAGCGGTGCTCAGCGACCGCCTGGTCGATCTGGTCGAGGAAGGCTTCGATGCCGCGCTGCGCACCGGCGTCATCGCCGACCAGCGCATCGTCGCGCGGCCATTGCGACCGCTGCGCTGGGTGACCGTGGCCAGCCCGGAATATCTGGCCCGCTGTGGCGCACCGGACGATGTGGCCGCGCTGCAGGATCATGCCTGCCTGGCGGTGCGCAACCTGCGCAGTGGCCGGCTGGTGGACTGGCAGTTCCTGCAGGACGGGCAACTGCGTGAGTTCACGCCCCCGACGCGGATGGTGTTCGACAGCGGCGATCCGCTGGTGGAAGCGGCCATCGCCGGCATCGGCATCGTGCAGGTGATGGATTTCGCCGTGGCCGACGCGCTGGCTGACGGCCGCCTGCAGCGCGTGCTGCAGCCGTTCGAGGGCCGCAGCCGCGAACTGTCGTTGATCTATCCACCGTCGCGCCAGCATTCGCCGAAGCTGCAGGTGCTGGCCGACGCGTTGCTGGCTGGGCAGTGGTAGCGCCGGCCGCAGGCCGGCGTCTGCGCGCATCCAACCGTTTCCGGGTTGCCGGCCAGCGGCCGGCACTACCGCAGCCAGGCGTGGCCTGGCTCTACTGATCAGTGCACCGAACCCGGTCTGGAGCAGAGCCCCCTTGTTGTTCAAGGGGGCGCGCCGACAGGCGCGGGGATAAGGTGGAATGCGTGGATAGTTTTGCCTCAAGCAAAACTGTCGGTGGCGCGCACCAGCGCGTCCACGTTCTCTGCCTCGAACGCCGAGTGGCCCGAGGCCGGGGTGATTTCCAGCCTCGCCTTCGGCCACACCTTGGTCAGGTCCCAGGCGTTGGCCAGCGGGCAGACCACGTCGTAGCGGCCGTGCACGATCACGCCGGGAATATCGGCGATGCGGTGCGCGTCGCGCAGCAGCTGGTCTTCCACTTCGAAGAAGCCGCCGTTGACGAAGTAGTGGTTCTCGATGCGGGCAAACGCCAGCGCGAAGTGCGGGTCTTCGTGGCTGTTGATGAAGTCATCATCGACATGCAGGAAGCTGGTCGCGCCTTCCCACACCGCCCACGCCTTGGCCGCTTCCAGGCGGGTGGTTTCGTCGTCGCTGGTCAGGCGGCGGTGGAAGGCCGAGATCAGGTCATGACGCTCCACCGACGGGATCGGCTTCAGGTAATGCTCCCACGCATCCGGGAACAGGCGGTTGGCGCCTTCCTGGTAGAACCATTCCAGTTCCCAGCGACGCAGCATGAAGATGCCGCGCAGGACCAGTTCGGTCACGCGCTGCGGATGGGTTTCGGCATAGGCCAGCGCCAGGGTCGAGCCCCAGCTGCCGCCGAACACCTGCCAGCGATCAACCTTCAGATGCTCGCGCAGCTTCTCGATATCGGCCACGAGGTCCCAGGTGGTGTTGTCCACCAGGTCCGCGTGCGGCGTGGAACGGCCGGCACCACGCTGGTCGAACAGGATGATGCGGTACTTGGACGGGTCGTGGAACTGGCGCATCTTGTCGCTGCAGCCGCCGCCCGGGCCACCGTGCAGCATCACCACCGGCTTGCCGTCCGGGTTGCCGCACTGTTCGAAGTACAGCGTGTGGCGGTCGTCGACCTTCAGGGTGCCGACGTCGTAGGGGGTGATGGCGGGGTACAGCGTACGCATGCTTGCAGCTCCAGGGTGATGCCCTGCCGGGGCAGGAGAACCTCCATTCTAGGCCGGACGCCGGCCCAGGGTGATGCGGTCGCGCTGCTCCAGATCCTGCACGGTCTGCACCTCGGCAAAACCCGCCGCGTCGAACAGCGCGCGGATCGCCGCGCCCTGGTCCCAACCGTGCTCGATCAGCAGCCAGCCACCGGGCAGCAGGTGGGCCTGGCCACCGTCGACGATGCGGCGGATGTCATCCAGGCCATCCACGCCGGAGGCCAGCGCGGTAGCCGGTTCAAAACGCAGGTCGCCCTGCTCCAGATGCGGGTCGTCGCTGGCGATATACGGCGGGTTGCTGGCAATCAGGTCGAAGCGTGTCCCCTGCAGCGGCGCATACCAGTCGTGCCCGCCCTCGGCGAAGCGGACGTTGCGCAGTTCATGGCGCGCAGCATTGCGCGCGGCCACGGCCAGCGCGCCCGGGCTGGCATCGGTAGCCAGCACCTGCGCTTGGGGCCGTTCGCTGGCCAGTGCAAGTGCAATCGCACCGCTGCCGGTGCCCAGGTCGGCCAGTTGCAGCGATTGGTCTGGCGGCAGGCGCTCCAGCGCCAGCTCGACCAGCAGCTCGGTTTCCGGGCGCGGGATCAGCGTGGTTGGATCGACTTCCAGGTCCAGCGTCCAGAATCCGCGACGGCCGGTCAGGTAGGCCACCGGCTCACCGGCCACGCGGCGGGCCAGCAACGCCTCGAAGGCGGCCTGGTCATTGGCGGCCAGCGGATCGGTGGCGTGGGCGAACAGCCAGCTGCGCGGCCGGTCCAGTACGTGCAGCAGCAGCAGTTCAGCCTCGTGGCGGGCCTCGATGCCGCCGAGACGGGCACTGGCCTCGGCCACGATCTGGCGCAGGGTGGGTTCGGCTTGGAAAGACATCCCGCAATTGTAGAGCCGTGCCCTGCTCGGCTGCTTCTGGAACAGCAGAGCATGGGCTCGGTTCCAAAGATCCGCAGTCGAGCGTGGCTCGACACTACAAAAAGCTGCAATCCGTTCAGGTTCCGCCGGCGGGAATAAGGAGGGGCTATCAGCCCTCTTCACACATCCCGGGCGATTTTCCTTGTCACACAAGCAGTTGCAGGATGGGAGCGGCATGGTTCAGTGCTGGCTCATGGCCCCTTGATAGACTCCATCTATCAAATAGATGCAATCAATGGATTGTTCTTATCGCCAGCGAGTCGGTAACCTAGCTCCTGTCGATTCACCCACTCCCCTTCACCAGAGGAAAAACGATGTCCCTGATCAACACCCAGATCCAGCCGTTCGAAGCCAACGCTTACCACAATGGCGAGTTCATCAAGGTTTCCGACGCCAGCCTGAAGGGCCAGTGGTCCGTCCTGATCTTCATGCCGGCCGCCTTCACCTTCAACTGCCCGACCGAGATCGAGGACGCGGCTGACCATTACGCCGAGTTCAAGAAGGCCGGCGCCGAGGTCTACATCGTCACCACCGACACCCACTTCTCGCACAAGGTGTGGCACGAAACCTCGCCGGCCGTCGGCAAGGCCCAGTTCCCGCTGGTCGGCGACCCGACCCACCAGCTGACCAATGCCTTCGGCGTGCACATTCCGGAAGAAGGCCTGGCCCTGCGCGGCACCTTCATCATCAACCCGGAAGGCGTGATCAAGACCCTGGAGATCCACTCCAACGAGATCGCCCGTGACGTGTCCGAGACCCTGCGCAAGCTGAAGGCTGCCCAGTTCACCGCCGCCAACCCGAACCAGGTCTGCCCGGCCAAGTGGAAGGAAGGCGAGAAGACCCTGACCCCGTCGCTGGACCTGGTCGGCAAGATCTAAAGCACTACCGGCCTGCCGTGGCCCCACGCCACGGCGCGCCTTTCATCCCCGTGCCGGTCCCCCCGCCGGCGTGGGGGTGAACCCAAGACAGCCAACGCACGCCAGCCTTGGCCAGCCAGCCCCTTCCACGGTCGCTGTCTTGGGTTCACCCCTACCCCCAGCTGGTCCGCTACCTTGTACAGCGGTGCCACGCCCCCTGTTTGCCTGAAGCCAGGAGAAGACCGATGTTGGACGCCAACCTGCAGTCGCAGCTGAAGACCTATCTGGAGCGCGTGACCCGCCCGATCCAGATCACCGCGCACGCCGACGACGGCGCCAAGTCGCAGGAAATGCTGGAACTGCTGCAGACCCTGGACAGCCTGTCGGACAAGATCTCGCTGCAGGTGCTGCGCGATGGCCAGGGCCGCGTGCCGTCCTTCGATCTGGGCACCCCGGGCCAGGACATCCACCTGACCTTCGCAGGCCTGCCGATGGGCCACGAGTTCACCTCGCTGGTGCTGGCGCTGCTGCAGGTGGGTGGTCATCCGTCCAAGGCCACCGCCGAACTGATCGAGCAGGTGCAGAACCTGGAAGGCGACTACCGGTTCGAAACCTACTTCTCGCTGTCCTGCCAGAACTGCCCGGACGTGGTGCAGGCGCTGAACCTGGCCGCGGTGCTCAACCCGCGCATCCAGCACGTGGCCATCGACGGTGCCCTGTTCCAGGACGAAGTCGAGAAGCGCGAGATCATGTCGGTGCCGACCGTGTACCTCAACGGTGAAGTGTTCGACCAGGGCCGCATGACCCTCGAGCAGATCGTCGCCAAGCTGGACACCAATGCCAGCAAGCGCGATGCGGAGAAGATCGCCGCCAAGGACGCCTTCGACGTGCTGGTGGTGGGCGGTGGCCCGGCCGGCGCGGCAGCAGCGATCTATGCTGCACGCAAGGGCATCCGCACCGGCATCGCCGCCGAGCGTTTCGGTGGCCAGGTGCTGGACACGATGGCGATCGAGAACTTCATTTCGGTGAAGGAGACCGAAGGCCCGAAGCTGGCCACGGCGCTGGAACAGCACGTGCGCGAGTACGAGGTGGACATCATGAACCTGCAGCGCGCCAGCGCGCTGGTGCCGGCCGGTGAAGACGGCCTGGTGCAGGTGCAGCTGGAAAACGGCGCGGTGCTGAAGTCGCGTTCGGTGATCCTGTCCACCGGCGCGCGCTGGCGGCAGATGAACGTGCCGGGCGAAGACCAGTACCGCAACAAGGGCGTGGCCTACTGCCCGCATTGCGATGGTCCGCTGTTCAAGGGCAAGCGCGTGGCGGTGATCGGCGGCGGCAACTCCGGCGTGGAAGCGGCCATCGATCTGGCCGGCATCGTGTCGCATGTAACCCTGTTGGAGTTCGATTCCAGCCTGCGCGCCGATGAAGTGCTGCAGAAGAAGCTGCGCAGCCTGGCCAATGTCACCGTGCTGACCAGCGCACAGACCACTGAAGTGCTGGGCGACGGCAGCCGTGTCACCGGCCTGGTCTACAAGGACCGCGTCGGCGGCGACGCCCACCGCGTCGAGCTGGAAGGCATCTTCGTGCAGATCGGCCTGCTGCCCAACACCGAGTGGCTGAAGGATGTGGTGGCGCTGTCGCCGCGCGGCGAGATCGTCATCGACGACCGCGGCCAGACCAACCTGCCGGGCGTGTTCGCCGCTGGCGATTGCACGACGGTGCCCTACAAGCAGATCATCATCGCCATGGGCGCCGGCTCGACCGCCGCACTGAGTGCGTTCGACCACCTGATCCGCTCGTCGGTGAGCAACAGCAGCGGTGCCGTTGCTGAAGCAGCCTGATCCACCGTTCCCAGATCACCGGGAACATTGTCTGCCTGTCGGGTAACCACGCCGTCAGCCGGTCCGTTACCCCTGGGGTGTAAGGATGAACCTACGTGATCTGAAGTACCTGGTAGCCCTGGCCGACCACAAGCATTTCGGCCGGGCTGCCGCCTCCTGCTTCGTCAGCCAGCCCACGCTGTCGACGCAGATCCGCAAGCTGGAAGAAGAGCTGGGCCTGCCGCTGGTGGAACGCGCACCGCGCAAGGTGATGCTGACCCCGGCCGGCCAGGAAGCGGCGGCACGGGCGCGGGTGATCGTGTCCGAAGTGGAACAGCTGAAGGAAGCGGCGCGACGCAGCCGCGATCCGGAAGCCGGCACGGTGCGCCTGGGCATCTTCCCGACCCTCGGCCCGTACCTGCTGCCGCATGTGATCCCGCGCATCCGCGAGCGCTTCCCGGAGCTGGAACTGCTGCTGGTCGAGGAAAAGAGCGACGTGCTGCTGGACCGCCTGCGCGAAGGCAAGCTCGACGCCGCACTGCTGGCCCTGCCGGTGATCGACGACCAGCTGCATGCCGAGTTCCTGTTCGAGGAACCGTTCCTGCTGGCCGTATCCGGGCGTCACCCGCTGGCCCGCCGCGAACACCTGGACGTGCAGGAGCTGGCCACGCAGAAGCTGCTGCTGCTGGAAGACGGGCATTGCCTGCGCGACCAGGCGCTGGAAGTCTGCCGACTGTTCGGCGCCAACGAGAAGTCCGAATTCCGCGCCACCAGCCTGGAAACGCTGCGGCAGATGGTCGCCGCCGACGTCGGCATCACCCTGCTGCCGAGCCTGTCGGTGCAGCCGCCGGTGCCGCGCTCGAACAACATCCGCCTGCTCGATTTCACCGGCGAAGGCCGTCCCAGCCGTCGCATCGCCATGATCTGGCGCCGCAGCTCCGCCATGAACGACTTCCTGATGGAGCTGGCCGACCAGTTCAAGCGCCTGCCGCAGGCACTGTTCACGCTGGAGGCGCTCGATGCCGGCAGCGATGCACCGGCCCTGCCCGGCCCCGCGCTGAACGGCTGAGCCCCCGCAGCACCGGCCCGGAATCGGCAGGAGTCGATTCCGGCCGCATTTGTCCCCACAATACAGACAGGCGGCGCCAGCAGGTGCCGCCTTTTGCATGGCTTTCAACCAAGGAGCTTCACCATGAACACCGCCAGCGGCCTGCCGCCGTCGATCACCGTTTCCACCTTCGACATGGACCGCCTGGACGCCATGCTCGAATCCCCTGCGCTGAGCCAGACGCCTGCCGCGCTCGCGCTTGCTGAAGAACTCAACCGTGCCACCGTGCTGGCACCGGACCAGATTCCCGAAGGCATCGTCATGATGCATTCGCGCGTGGAGTGCGAAGATGAAGTGTCGGGCGAGAAGCACGTCCTGACCTTGGTCTTCCCCCGCGAAGCCAACGTCGATGAAGGCAAGGTTTCCGTGCTGGCCCCGGTCGGCAGTGCCCTGCTCGGCCTTTCGATCGGCCAGAGCATCGACTGGAACGCGCCCGGCGGCCGCAAGCTGCGCCTGCGCGTGACCGCGGTCCACAACGACCGCCCCTGATTACCGCTGCGCACCGCGCGCGATTCGATCCCCCTGCACCAGGAGCCGTAATGAGTACCCCGTCCAAACTGTCCCAGCTGCGCGAACTGTCCGTGGTCGTTGCCGATACCGGTGACTACGAGGCGATCAAGCGCCTGCAGCCGGTGGACTGCACCACCAACCCGACCCTGGTGAAGAAGGCGCTGGACCTGCCGGTGTACGCCGGGCTGATCGAACGCGAACTGGCCTGGGGCCGCCAGCAGACGGGCGACCGCGAAGCCGTGGTGCACGCCGTGGCCGACCGCCTGACCATCGGCGTCGGCGCGCTGCTGAGCACGCTGGTGCCGGGCCGCGTGTCCACCGAAGTGGACGCCGACCAGGCCCACGACACCGCCGCCACCGTGGCCAAGGCCCGCCAGTTCATCCAGATGTACGCCGATGCCGGCGTGCCGCGCGAGAAGATCCTGATCAAGATCGCCGCGACCTGGGAAGGCGTGGAAGCGGCGCGCGTGCTGCAGGCCGAGGGCATTGACTGCAACCTGACCCTGATCTTCAACCCGACCCAGGCGCTGGCCTGCAGCGAAGCCGGTGCGTTCCTGATCTCGCCGTTCGTCGGCCGCATCCTGGACTGGTACGTGGCCAACGGCCAGACCCCGGCCACCATCGACGAAGACCCGGGCGTGAAGTTCGTGCGTGGCGTGTATGCCGAATTCAAGCGCCGCGGTTCGCCGACGGTGGTGATGGGCGCCTCGTTCCGTTCGACCGCGCAGATCGAAGCGCTGGCCGGCTGCGACCGCCTGACGATTTCGCCGGACCTGCTGGAAAAGCTGGACGCCGACCACGGCGAGCTGCCGCGCAAGCTGGTGGCCGGTGCGGCCGATGGCGCGGCGGTGACCCCGATCGATGCGGCGAAGTTCGCGGCGGATCTGGCGGCCGATCCGATGGCGACCGAGAAGCTGGCGACCGGTATCGATGCGTTTGCCAAGGATCTGCAGGCGCTGCGCGAGCGCATTCGCTCGGCACTGTGAGGATTTCGGCCAACGGCTGAGCCCCTCGTGGCGGATCGATTTGTAGAGTCGAGCTTGCTCGACTGACTGCTAAAGCAAAAGCCGCGCTGGGTCGGGCGGGTTGGGTTCGCGGGAGACGCCGTGAATCCGTCCCTGGAGGCTTGGCCGCGGCATCCATGCCGCGGACACTCCCGCGAACCCAACCCGCCCGCCCTCTGACAGTTTCCGGTGGCCGCCCGCCACGGAAGAAAGAAAGAAGAGCAACAGCGGGTCGCGCGCTTCGCTTGCTCGCAGCCGAGCATGGCTATGCCGGTCGTCCTGACCGGCACCCTCCGGGCCGTCGCAAGCGACGTTGGCAGCGGCTCCTGCCGCTGCCTTCCGCTCTACGGAAAGCACTGCAGGACCAAACAAGAAGGACGCGGCGAAGGCCGCGTCCTTTTTGTTTTCCAACAGTTCGTCAGTAACCCAATGCTCTTGCCCACCGTCACCGGGAAACTGTCGGAGGTGGGGCGGTGTGGGTGGGCAGGACCGTTGGCGCCATGGATGGCGCCATCGAGCCCCCAGGGACGGGTTTACGGCGTGTCCTGCCCACCCACACCGCCCCACCCAACCCGCAGCAGCCCAGAGCCGCTTTGGCCTTTCAGCTCTTGATGTTGACGTTGCCCGCCGCAGGCGGACCACCGCGCGTCAGCGCGGCGCCTCCACATCCAGCCCGATCGGGCAGCTCACGCCGGTGCCGCCGATGCCGCAGTAGCCGTTCGGGTTCTTCGCCAGGTACTGCTGGTGATAGTCCTCGGCGTAGTAGTACTCCGGCGCCGGGTACACGATCTCGGTGGTGATCGAGCCGTAGCCGGCCGCATCCAGCTGGGCCTGGTAGGCCTCGCGGCTGGCCAGCGCCGCCGCATACTGCGCCTCGTCGGTGGCGTGGATCGCCGAACGGTACTGGGTGCCGGTGTCGTTGCCCTGGCGCATGCCCTGGGTCGGGTCGTGGCCTTCCCAGAACAGCTGCAGCAGCCGCTCCAGGCTCACCACGGCCGGGTCGAACACCACCTGCACCACTTCGGTGTGGCCGGTCAGGCCCGAACAGACCTCTTCATAGGTCGGGTTCGGGGTGATGCCGCCGGCATAGCCGACCGAGGTGCTGTACACGCCCGGTTCGGTCCAGAACTTGCGCTCGGCGCCCCAGAAGCAGCCCAGCGCGAAACGGATCTGCTGCAGGCCGGCGAAACGGTCCTTCAGCGGATGGCTGTTCACGAAGTGCTGGTTGCTGTGCAGCGGCAGCGGTTGCTCACGCCCCGGCAGTGCTTCTTCCGGGCGCGGCAGGCGCTGCTTGAAGGCGCCGATGCCGAGGATGCCCTGGCCAATTCCCAACATGATGCGCTCCTACGCCGGAAGACCGGCTATGTCGTCTGCATCTGAAATGGGGGCGTCCGGCACGTGGCCCAAGTCCAGCGCCGCCACGATGTCCTCGGCCTGCGGGCGCGCCGCATCAGGGATGCCCACCCGCAGCACGCCGAACAGCGGCAGCTCGCCCATGCCGCCCAGCAACGACTCGCCGAACACGAAGGCCGGGATGCCGGCGTCCTCCAGCGCGTGCTTGACCAGATGGGCGTCGAACAGGTTGTCGGCCTTGTACACGATGTGCATGCGGCGGCTCCGTGGGACAGGACTCCAGCATACGCCCGAGGGCTGAATGGTGGTGGTGACGGCGCATGACCGTTCTGCCGGCCAGCGGCCGGCACTACCCATCTGCGTCGATCCACATTCCGCCGGCCGCTGGCCGGCATTCCCACACCCCGCCGGGCAACCCTGCCCCTTACGCGCTAAACTGTTGGTCTTTCTGCCTTTCTCTTCGCCGACTCATGTCCGAGCACACCCCCGCCAGCCCCGAGACCCCCGCCGACAGCCACGAGAAGCGCGATTTCATCCGCCAGATCGTGCGCGAGGACCTGGCCAGCGGAAAGCACCAGGCGATCAAGACCCGCTTCCCGCCCGAGCCGAACGGCTACCTGCACATCGGCCATGCCAAGTCGATCTGCCTGAACTTCGGCATCGCCGGTGAGTTCAGCGGCGTCTGCAACCTGCGTTTCGACGACACCAACCCGGCCAAGGAAGACCCGGAGTACGTGGCCGCGATCCAGGACGACGTGCGCTGGCTGGGCTTCAGCTGGAACGAGCTGCGCCATGCTTCTGACTACTTCCAGACCTATTACCTGGCCGCCGAAAAGCTGATCGCACAGGGCAAGGCCTATGTCTGCGACCTGTCGGCCGAGGAAGTGCGCGCCTACCGCGGCACCCTGACCGAGCCGGGCCGCCCGTCGCCGTGGCGCGACCGCAGCGTCGAGGAAAACCTCGACCTGTTCCGCCGCATGCGCGCCGGTGAATTCCCGGATGGCGCGCGTACCCTGCGCGCGAAGATCGACATGGCCAGCGGCAACATCAACCTGCGCGATCCGGCCCTGTACCGCATCAAGCACGTCGAGCACCAGAACACCGGCAACGCGTGGCCGATCTACCCGATGTACGACTTCGCGCATGCACTGGGCGATTCGATCGAGGGCATCACCCACTCGCTGTGCACGCTGGAATTCGAGGACCACCGCCCGCTGTACGACTGGTGCGTGGACAACGTCGATTTCGCCCACGATGACGCGCTGACCCAGCCGCTGGTCGACGCCGGCCTGCCGCGCGAAGCGGCCAAGCCGCGCCAGATCGAGTTCTCGCGCCTGAACATCAATTACACGGTGATGAGCAAGCGCAAGCTGATGGCGCTGGTTACCGAGCAGCTGGTGGACGGCTGGGAAGACCCGCGCATGCCGACCCTGCAGGGCCTGCGTCGCCGTGGCTACACCCCGGCCGCGATGCGCCTGTTCGCCGAGCGCGTGGGCATCAGCAAGCAGAATTCGCTGATCGACTTCAGCGTGCTGGAAGGCGCGCTGCGCGAAGACCTGGACAGCGCCGCGCCGCGCCGCATGGCGGTGGTCGACCCGGTCAAGCTGGTGCTGACCAACCTGCCGGAAGGCCATGAAGAACAGCTGACCTTCAGCAATCACCCGAAGGACGAGAGCTTCGGCAGCCGCGAAGTGCCGTTCGCACGCGAAGTGTGGATCGACCGCGAGGACTTCGCCGAAGTGCCGCCGAAGGGCTGGAAGCGCCTGGTGCCGGGTGGCGAAGTGCGCCTGCGCGGCGCCGGCATCATCCGCTGCGACGAAGTGATCAAGGATGCCGACGGCACCATCACCGAACTGCGTGGCTGGCTGGATCCGGAATCGCGTCCGGGCATGGAAGGCGCCAACCGCAAGGTAAAGGGCACCATCCACTGGGTCAGCGCCGTGCATGGCGTGCCGGCCGAGATCCGCCTGTACGACCGCCTGTTCTCGGTGCCGAACCCGGACGACGAATCGGAAGGCAAGACCTACCGTGATTACCTCAACCCGGAATCGCGCCGCACTGTCACCGGCTATGTCGAGCCGGCCGCGGCCAGCGCCGCGCCGGAGCAGTCGTTCCAGTTCGAGCGCACCGGCTACTTCGTCGCCGACCGCCGCGACCACACCCAGGCCAAGCCGGTGTTCAACCGCAGCGTGACCCTGCGCGACACCTGGTCGGCCTGAGGACCTGCGCGGGCGCCAGCATGGCGCCCGCACGCCCCCGACGATGATTACCGCCCTGTCCGTCCTGTTCTGGTTCATCTCGCAGCATCCGCTGCTGACGTTCTTTGCAGCGATGGTGCTGGCCGGGCTGGTCTCGTGGTGGCGGCGCTTTCCGGGCTACGCCATCGTGGTGTTCCCGCTGGCGATGCTCAACATGTTCCTCGGCCACTTCCTCAACGCCACCTTCCTCAACGTGGTGGGCGAGCGTGGTGAAGCGGTGATCGTCAAGGCCGAGCGAACCAGCTCCACGCTCAACGAACAGTACATCTGGCGCTACGAAGGGGTGCTGCGTACCGCCGAGGGCCGCGACGTGGACGTGGTGTTCCACACCAACACCGCTTCGCTGTGGCCGCTGGAAAACGCCATCCGTATCCCGGCGCGCGACCAGCCGTTCGTGGTCAAGTACACGCCGGGCTTCCCACGCAACTTCGTCATCCTCACCAATGAATCCCCGCACGGCGTCGCCCAGGCCCGGGCCAGCGCGCGCGAGCGGGTGGAAGTGGCGGCGCGCAAGCTGCACTTCAGCCCGGGCAATGCCGATTTCCGCGCGGACTATCGCCGCGAGCTGGAAACCTGGCTGCGCGACCACGGCAACGATCCGCAGCAGCAGCCCGACGCGCAGCGATATCGCGCCGAACTCGACGCACTCGACCGCTAGATCCCCAGGCCCTGCCTGGATGTTCCACCCCATCCATCCACAGGCCTGACATGACCACGACTTCCGCCGCCCTCCTCCCGCTGCTGCAGCAGGTCCTGCAGGACGCCGGCATCGCCAGCCACGTCGACGGTGACGCGCTGCTGCTGGACAGCGGCCTGCGCCTGACCCCGCATGCGATGGCCGCGCACGCGCGCGACAACGGCGGCTGGCAGACCTCTACCGTCATCGAGAGCCAGCATCCGCTGCTGTTCGCCGATGGCCTGTTCGAGTACCAGCACGCCAACGGTGCCGACGAACAGGCGTCGCTGCTGTCCGGCTTCCAGGCCTGGGTGCGGGTAGACCTGGCGACCCTGCAGACCGCGATCGGCGCCCAAGACGCACAGGGCCTGCCGATGATGGGCCTGACCTATCCGGCCGGTGACAATGGCGAGGAACACGAGCGCACCGTGGTGCTTGGGCCGCTGGCGCACTACCGCGCACAGGAGGTGGATGCCTCCACCTGCAGCGAGGACGACCATGGTTCCTGCCCGTGCTGCCTGTTCACCCGCAGCATGGAGGCCTTCGACGCGCTGCTGAAAGCCCGCCAGTTCCTCGCCATCCGCCTGTTCGCCTCGCGCGATGCCGACGGCCTGTGCGAGGCCGATTGCCGGGTCAACGGCCACGACTTTGCCGCCGCCCTGCCCCTGCTGCGCGCCTACGCGGCCAGCTGGCCGCAGGCCGGGCTGGAATTCCGCAAGCAGTACGTAGTGATCCGCACCGGCTCGCCGGGCTGACCCGCCGCCACACCCGATACAGGCCGGTGCAGCTACACTGCGCGCCGGTTTCCCAAGCAACCGCACTTTCTTCCATCCCACTACGAGGCACCCCCGCGATGCTGTACGCGCAAGTCCACCTGACCCTTCCCGCCTGGATCCACGACCAGATCGACCTGGATCGTCGATATCCGGGCGATGAGGCCAAGGTCGCGCTGGCGATCGAGCTGTCGCGGCTGAACGTCGAGCACGCCAGTGGCGGCCCGTTCGGCGCGGTGGTGTTCGGCCCGGATGACAAGGTCATCGCCGCCGGCGTGAACCGGGTGATGCCGCACGCGACCTCGCTGGCGCACGCCGAGAACATGGCCTACATGCTGGCCCAGCAGCGCCTGCAGACCCCGCGCCTGAACGCGGTGCTGTCGCCGGTCACCCTGGCCACCAGTTCGCAGCCGTGCTGCCAGTGCTACGGCGCCACCGTGTGGGCCGGCATCGACCGCCTGCTGATCGGTGCCAACTCGGCCGACGTCGAAGAGCTGACCCCGTTCGATGAAGGCCCGCTGCCGGCCGACTGGGTGGGTGAACTCAACAAGCGCGGCATCGAAGTGGTGCAGGGCCTGAACCGCGACGCCGCGCGCAGCGTGCTGCGTGCCTATGGGGAAAACGATGGCGCCCGTTACTGAGGCCGGCATCGGCCTGCTGTGCCTGTGCCGGCAGGGCTTCGAGCCCGAGCTGGCCGGCGAACTGCAGTTCCGCGCAGGTGAAGCCGGTTTCGCCGGTTATGCGCGCACCCAGCGCAATGATGGCTATGTGCTTTTCATGTGCGACGAAGCCGCGGCACTGGCGCCGCGCCTGCGCTGGCGCGAACTGATCTTCGCGCGGCAGAAGCTGGTGGTGCTGGCCGAGCTGCCGCAGCTCGATCCGGCCGACCGGATCACCCCGATGCTGGAGGTGCTGGCCGATGCGCCGCGCTTCGGCGACCTGTGGGTGGAACATCCCGATTCGGACGCCGGCAAGCCGCTGTCCGGGCTGGCCCGTGCCTTCGGCAATGCACTGCGCCCGGCGCTGCGCAAGGCCGGAAAGCTCAGCGACAAGCCGAACAATCGCCTGCCGCGCCTGCACGTGGTGTTTGTCGACGGCACCCACGCCTTCGTCTGCGTGGCCGACCCGGCCGACAGCGCGCCGTGGGCACTGGGCATCCCACGCCTGAAGCTGCTGCCCGAAGCACCTTCGCGTTCGGCGCTGAAGCTGGACGAAGCGTTGCTGACCCTGCTGACGCCGGAAGAGCGCGAGACGCTGGCCAGGCCGGGCATGCGCGCGGCCGACCTCGGCGCCGCACCGGGCGGCTGGACCTGGGTACTGACGCGCCAGCACATGCACGTACTGAGCATCGACAACGGCCCGCTGCGTCAGCACGTGCTGGACACCGGCCTGGTCGAGCACCTGCGCGCCGATGGCTTCCACTGGCACCCGGAACAGCCGCTGGACTGGATGGTCTGCGACATGGTCGAGCAGCCGAGACGCGTGGCCGAACGCATGGCTACCTGGTTCCGCGAAGGCTGGTGCAGGCACGCCATCTTCAACCTGAAGCTGCCGATGAAGAAGCGCTGGGACGAAACCCGCTTGTGCCTGGACCTGTTCCAGGACCAGGCCGGCAAGCCGCTGGTGGTACGCGCCAAGCAGCTCTATCACGACCGTGAGGAGATCACGGTACTGGCCTCGCCGCTGCGCTGAGGAACACGCCCGCCGGGCATGAGCCCGGCGCTACCGAGGAAGGGAACCATGCGATACCACCCGCTCGCCATGCTGATCACCGTGCTGGCAGCCGCACCGGCCATTGCCCAGCAGCTGCCGCACACGCCTGCACAGAGCCAGCCGCTGGGCCCGACCGGCGGCGCGATCCGCCAGCAGCCGCTGGATGCCGGCCGGGTCAGCGGCAGCGTCGAGATTCCGCAGCCCGCCGGCGAAGCACACGTCACCGTTCGCTCGCTGGAACCGAGCAGCGTGGTCGGCCAGTACCGCATCCACTTCGCCGCGCTGGATGTGAACGGCGATGGCTTCATCAGCCGCGAGGAAGCGCAGGCCAATCCGGCACTGGCCGATGAGTTCAATGCGTTGGACGTGAAGCGTCGCGGCAAGCTGGACCGTGCCGACCTGGCTGGTTGGCTGATCGATTGATCCACCGGCGCGATCTTCATCCACGCATGGCGTGGATCTACTGGATCAACGGCGGTAGCGGAGCCCGCTTCTGGTAGGTGCCAACCTTGGTTGGCACATCCCTCAGGCATCCTGGGCCCGGATGAGGCGAGGGTATTTCCAGCCTTGTGCCAACCAAGGTTGGCACCTGCCAGAGCGACGTTGGCACCTGCCAGAGCGACCGGTATTCCGGTCAGACGCCGGCGGCGCGCTTCCAGAACGCCTGCACCAGCGGCGGCCATTTGCCGACGCAGCCCAGTGCGCGTCCACGGGCCAGGGTCAGGTGCATCTCGTCGTTGGAGAACAGGCGGTTGATCGCATCGAAGCTGTAGGCGGCGATCTGGTTGTCGCTGCGCCGTTCGCGCGCCCAGCGCTGCAGGCGCTGCGGCGACAGCCGCGGCTGGCCCCGACGCTCGGCGGACGGCGCCAGCCACTGCTGCAGGGCGGCGACATCGCGCAGCCCCAGGTTCACGCCCTGCCCGGCCAGCGGATGCACCACATGTGCGGCATCGCCCAGCGCCAGCACGCGGCCGGCCACATAGTGACGGGCCAGCTGGCGGCGCAGCGGGAACGCCGCACGCGGCGAGGCCAGACGCAGTTCGCCCAGGCGTGCAGCGAAGGCGCGGGTCAGTTCGCGGTTGAAGCTGTCCTCGTCCAACGCCAGCACGCGAGCCGCTTCATCCTCGGGCAGGGTCCAGACGATGGAGCTGCGGCGCTCGGCCACCGGCAGCAGCGCCAGTGGACCGCCCGGCAGGAAACGCTGCCAGGCCGTGGCCTGGTTGGGAAGATCGCTGTCCACGTAGGCCACCACGCCACGCTGGTGGTAGTCATGCTTTTCAACCTCGATCCCGGCCAGCTGGCGCAGGGTCGATTCGGCACCGTCGGCGGCCACCGCCAACGCCGCTTCCAGGCGACGACCGTCGTCAAGGCGCAGGCGCACGCCGTCCTCGTCCTGCTCCAGCGCTTCCACCCGTGCCGGGCAATGCAGCTGCACGCCTGCCGCCGGCAGCGCCGACCACAGGCGATCCTGCAGCAGGCCATTTTCGACGATGTAGCCCAGCTCGCGCCGACCGAAGCGGTCAGCGTCGAACAACAGATCCTCGCCACCCGCCGCATCCCATACCTGCATGCGCCGGTAGGGCCACGCGCGGGCCTGCGCGATGGCCGGCCACACACCCAGGCGGTTCAACAACTGTACGTTGTCGGCGGCGAAGGCGAACACGCGCAGGTCCGGCTGCGCGGCCTGCCACGGTGCCGGTTCACGGCCCTCCACCAGCGCTACCGACAGACCGGCATCGGCCAGTGCCAGCGCACAGGCGGCACCGACCACGCCGCCGCCGACAATGGCCACGTCCAGGCGCGTGCGCCGGCTCATGCGGCTTCTCCACGGCACAGGCGCGGCACTTCACCACGGAAGCCCATCGCACCACCGACCAGCATCGACTGCACCGAGGCGCGTTGTGCGGCCACCAGACCGAGGCTGCGCAGCGGCCGCATCAGCGGTGCCGGATTGCTGGTCAGGCGTGCCAGGCCACCGGAGAACGCCACCGTCTGCCGGCGGTCTTCCTCGCGGCGCCCAACATAGGCCTGCAGCAGCGCATCGCTGCCGGCATCCTCATGCGCATCCTCCAGCAGCTCGGCCAGGGTCAGCGCATCGCGCAGGCCCAGGTTGAAGCCCTGTGCACCCAATGGATGGATGGTCTGCGCGGCATTGCCCAGCAGCACCGTGCGTTCACCGGCCAGCGCGCGTGCCAGCACCTGGATGAGCGGATAGGCGCTGCGCGGGCCGGACTCGAGCAGGCGGCCGGCACGCCAGCCGATCGCGTTCTGCAGGCGTTGCAGCCAGGCCGCATCGTCCAGCGCCATCACCGCATCGGCCTGGTCGCGCGCTACGCCGTGCACGGTGCCGAAGTGACGATCGCCACGTGGCAGCAGGGCAGTCGGGCCGGTATCGGTGAACCGCTCCCAGGCGGTGCCATCCGGCGCGCGCTGGCTGCGCACGCGGGCCACGAACAGGGTCTGCTGGAAATCATGGCGGTCGACCTCGATGCCCAGCGCGCCACGCACGCCGCTGCTGGTGCCATCGGCCCCGACCACCAGCCGTGCCAGCAGCACGCGTTCGCCGGCCTCGTCAGCCACCCGCACCTGGCGGTAGCCATCGACCACCTCGCCCAGGCCCAAGAACCGCATCGGCCGGTAACGGCGCAGCCGCGGCAGCTCCTGCAGGCGCGCTTCCAGCGCCTGGCCGAAGTCGCGGGCGACCACCACCTGGCCGAACCACGGCCGGTCGTAATCGCCTGCTTCCAGCTGCACACGGCCGAAATCGCCGGCGCGGCTGACGTGGATGCGCCGGATCGGGCCCGGGGCCATCGCCAGCTTCTGCATCACCCCCAGCGCGGTCAGCGCATTGACGGTGGCCGCGGCGAAACTGAGATTGCGCTGATCGAACACCGCAGGCAGCTCGCCGGCCGGGCTGGCCTCGAGCAGGCCCACATCGCGGCCCAGGCGGTCCAGGGCAATGGCCAGGCTGGCACCGACCAGGCCACCACCGACAATCAGCACGTCATGTCGTTCACTCATGTGTTCATGATACGCGCTCGCCCCGACTGTACGCCGAACAGGGGAGTGCCTGCGCCAACCTGCGCGGCGGGCTAGAATGAAACCTGAATCCGCTCCGGGCCCCCCCCATGTCCGACACCGCCAACCGCGCCTTCGTCCTGTCCGTACTCGTACTGCTGCTGGCGGCGACCCGGGTCAATCACTTCGCGGCGATCCCCGATGCCTCCTGGGCCGTGTTCTTCATCGGGGGCTTCTACCTGGCACGCTGGACCCGCTGGGCGTTCCCGCTGCTGATGGTATTTGCCGTACTGGTGGACTGGATCGTGATCCGCAGCAGCGGCCTGGATTTCTGGCAGCACTACTGTGTCTCCCCGGGCTACTGGCTGCTGCTGCCGGCCTACTTCTCCTTGTGGGCCGGCGGCATGCTGCTGGGCCGCAACTACCAGAGCGCGCGCTGGCCGGTACTGGCCAAGGGCGCGCTGCTGCTGGTGGCCTCGGTGGCGGTCTGCCACCTGCTGGCACAGGGCGGCTTCTACTGGACCAGCCGCAACGTGGCCGAGCCGACCCTGGCCGGCTGGGCACAGAACTACGCGCAGTGGTTCGGGCCCTACCTGCGCACCACGGCGATCTATGTGGCGCTGGCCGCCGCCCTGCAGCTGGCCGTGGAGCAGGTGCTGAAGCTCCAGCAGGCCCGCCGCGACATCCGCCACTGAGCCGCACCATGGGTCATCGCCTCTCGCGCATCTACACCCGCACCGGCGACGACGGCAGTACCGGCCTTGGCGACGGCCAGCGCGTGGCCAAGGATGACGCCCGCGTGGCGTCTTTCGGCACCGTCGACGAGGCCAACGCCGCGCTCGGCCTGCTGCTGGCCGCCCCTCTGCCCGAGGATGTGCGCGCGCTGGTGGTGCATCTGCAGCACCAGCTGTTCGACCTGGGCGCCGAACTGTGCATCCCCGGCCACGCCGCGATCCATGCCGCCGACGTTTCGGCCCTGGAACAGCAGCTGGACCATTACAACGCCGACCTGCCGATGCTGAAGGAATTCATCCTGCCAGCCGGCGGCGAAGCCGCCGCGCGCTGCCACCTGGCCCGCACCATCGTCCGCCGCGCCGAGCGCGAAACGGTCACCCTGGCCCGCCACGAAGCCGTGCGCAGCGAGGCGCTGCAGTATCTCAACCGGCTCTCGGACCTGTTGTTCGTGCTGGCCCGGGTACTGGCCCGCGCCGATGGCCAGGGCGAAGCGCTGTGGCAGCCACAGCAGCGCCAGCGCTGAGTCGGCACGATGCTGGTCTATACCCACCCGTCCTGCCTGCTGCATGACCCCGGTCCCGGCCATCCCGAGTGCCCGCAACGCCTGCAGCATGTGCTGGACGCGCTGCACGCCGCCTTCCCCGGCCAGCTGGACTGGCGCGAAGCGCCGCCTGCCAAGTTCGGCGAACTGACCCGGGTCCACGACAGCGCCCTGCTCGACTTCGTGCTGCAGCCGCAGACCGCGCCGCTGCGCCAGCTGGACATGGACACCTGGACCTCGCCGGGTTCGGCCAGCGCCGCCGTGCACGCCGCCGGTGCCGGCGTGGCCGCGGTCGATGCGGTGATGCTGGGCGAGGACCCGCTGGCCTTCTGCGCGGTACGCCCGCCGGGCCACCACGCCACCAGCAGCACGGCGATGGGCTTCTGCCTGTTGAACAACATCGCCATCGCCGCCGCCTATGCCCGCGACCGCCATGGCCTGGAGCGGATCGCGGTGGTCGATTTCGACGTGCACCACGGCAATGGCACCCAGGACATCTTCCAGCACGATGCCCGGGTCTCCTACTACAGCACCCACCAGGCCGGGCTGTTCCCCAATTCCGGCCTGCGCCGTGACCGCGGTGCCGGCAACCTGATGAACATCCTGCTGCCACCGGGCAGTGGGGGGTTCCGCTTCCGCAACGTCTGGGCCGACGAGATGCTGCCGGCCATCGACGACTTCCGCCCGCAGCTGCTGCTGATCTCGGCCGGCTTCGACGCCCACCTGCGCGACCCGCAGGCCGACCTGATGCTGGAGACCGACGATTTCGCCTGGATCACCCGTGAACTGCACGCGCTGGCGCGTCGTCACGCGGCCGGCCGGGTGGTGTCGATGCTGGAAGGTGGCTACGACCTGCAGGCCCTTGCAGAGTGCAGCGTGGCCCACGTCCAGGCCCTGATGTCACCGGCTTCCAGCGCCGCCGCCGGATGAACCCGAACCGGCAGACTCCGGCGCCCTTCATTGCCCCTATGCAAGGGATGGGGCAAGCTACCGTCCGTTTTCGCCCGAATCCGAACCGCGTGCGCCGAGCCCTCCGCCTGCTTCCCCTGCCTCTGAGCATCGCCATCAGCCTGCCGGCGATGGCCGATGAAAAGCCGCTCAACTGGGGCCTGTGCCCGGCCACCGACGTCATTCCCGCGTTCACCGATGCCCCCACCCCGGTTCCCGGCCAGGACAAGGCCAGCGCCGCCGCCGCGCGCGAGAACCAGCCGACCGACATCGAAGGTGACCAGCTGCTGGGCACCTCCACCGTGCCGCAGTACGAGGGCAACGTGGCGCTGCGCCGGGGCGACCAGTTCGTCGGTACCGACAAGCTCAGCTTCGACACCGAGACCGGCAACTACATCGCCGACGGCAATGTCCGCTACCAGGACGGGTCGATCCGGATGGTCGCCAAGCGTGCCGAAGGCAACCAGGAAAGCGACACCCACAAGATCTCCGACATCAAGTACCAGCTGGTGTCGCGCCGGGGCAACGGCGATGCCGAATCGGTCGACCTGCAGGGCGCGGTCGGCCAGATGCACCGCTCCACCTACACCACCTGCGACCCTTCGCAGCCGGTGTGGAAGCTGTCGGCGCCGCAGATCGAAGTGGACAACGACGAAGGCTTCGGCACGGCCCGCAACGCGGTACTGCGCATCGGCAAGGTGCCGGTACTGTGGGCGCCCTACTTCAAGTTCCCGATCGATGACCGCCGCAAGACCGGCCTGCTGTTCCCGCAGCTGGGCATGTCCGGGCGCAACGGCTTCGACTATGCGCAGCCGATCTACTTCAATCTGGCGCCGAACTACGACGATACGCTGACCCCGCGCTACATGAGCCGGCGCGGCCTGCTGCTCGACAACGAGTTCCGCTACCTCTACAACGGCGGCCGCGGCGAGGTGCTGACCTCCTTCATGCCCAATGACCGCCTGCGCGACCGTGACCGTGGCCGGGTGATGTTCACCGGCTACCACAACGTGGACAGCCACTGGCAGGCCCGTGCCAACCTGGCCTGGGTCAGCGACGAGCGCTATGTCGAGGACTTCGCCAACCGCCTGGTCGGGGTCACCGCCTCGAACCTGCAGAGCACGATCGGCCTGTATGGCACCGGCCAGAACTGGACGGCCGGGATCATGGCCGACCGCTGGCAGCTGACCGACTACACCCTCGACGAGCGCGCCCTGCCCTACAACCGCCAGCCGCGCCTGTACTTCAACTGGGACAAGCCGGTCCGTTCATGGCTGGAAACAGGCATCTACGCCGAAGCGGTGCGCTTCACCCACGACGACATCAACTTCAAGAACGCCGTCGGCACCGGCGAGGAGCTGCAGTACACGCGGACGGGCCAGCAGCTCACCTCCGGCGTTGGTGTCAGCGGTGGTTCGCGACTGGACGTGAAGCCGTATGTATCGTTCCCGATCAGCGGCGCAGCCTGGTATGTGACCCCGACCCTAGCCTACCGTTACACCGCCTACCAGCTTGACCGCGGCCTGGTCGACGGCGTCAACGGCATCCAGGCCCAGATCCTGCGCTCGCAGGGCATCGACCCGACCACGGCCACGCCCGAGCAGCTGCGCGGCAATACCTCGCCCAGCCGCAGCCTGCCGATCGGCAGCATCGATGCCGGCCTGTTCTTCGACCGCGAAACCAGCATCCGCGGCAAGTCCTTCCTGCAGACCCTGGAACCGCGCCTGTTCTACCTGCGCACGCCGTACCGCAACCAGGACGAGCTGCCGATCTTCGATACCCGCGACTTCACCTTCAGCTGGGGCCAGCTGTTCCGCGACTCGCGCTATACCGGTGCCGACCGCCAGAACGACGCCAACCAGCTGACCCTGGCGCTGAGTACCCGCTTCATCGACCAGACCACCGGCAAGGAACGCTTCTCGGCCTCGATCGGCCAGATCCAGTACTTCGATGAGTCGCGGGTGACCGTCACCCCCGGCGGCGCGCCGGTGGAGAAGGGCAAGTCGGCCTGGATCGCCGACGGCAACTACATGATCAACGACCGCTGGACCCTGGGCGCCACCTACCAGTGGGACCCGAAGTACAAGCGCGAGGATCTGGCCAGCGTCCGCGCCCGTTACCTGATGCCCAACGACGGCGTGGTCAACCTGAGCTACCGCTACCGCATCAATGCCGGTGCCCTGCCGGGTGCCAACAAGCATGACCGCACCCTGCTGGAGCAGGCCGACCTGTCGTTCCTGTACCCGCTGAATGCGCGCTGGAGCCTGGTCGGCCGCTATTACTACTCGCTGCAGGACAAGGAACCGCTGGAAATCATCGCCGGCGTGCAGTGGGACAGCTGCTGCCTGGCCGTGCGCGCTGTCGCCCGGCGCTACGTGCGCAACCGCGAAGGCGAGATGAACAACGCCATCCAGCTGGAGTTCGTCCTGAAGGGCCTGAGCTCCATCGGCCAGGACACGGACCGCACGCTGCGCCGTGCTATCCTCGGCTATAACCGCGACGACCTCTATCTGGTGCCGCCCAGCAACACCGGGGCGACCCGGGATGACTACGATCCGAATCTGATCCCATGACCAAGCGCTTCCCCGTTCTACTCGCCTCACTGCTGGCGGTGTCCAGCGTGTCTGCCCCCCTGCAGGTGCTTGCCCAGGAGGCGCAGCCGCTTGACCGCATCGCCGCCGTCGTCGATGAGGACGTGATCCTGCAGAGCGAGCTCCAGCGTGCGATCGCCAACATCAAGGCGCAGTACGTCGGCCGTGAAAACCAGCTGCCGCCGGAAGACGTGCTCAGCCGCCAGGTGCTTGAGCGCCTGGTGCTGGTCAAGCTGCAGGTGGCCCGCGCCCAGGGCAGCGGCATCCGTATCGGCGACCAGGAGCTGAACCAGGCGATGAATGCCATCGCCCAGCAGAACGGTTCGACCCTGGACGCCCTGCGCCAGCGCCTGGCCCATGACGGCATCGACTTCAATGATTTCCGCGCTTCGGTGCGAGATGAAATCACCGTGCAGCGCCTGCGCCAGAGCTTCGCGCAGAGCCGCATCAGCGTCAGCGAGGGCGAAGTCGATGCCGCGCTGAAGCAGCAGGCTACCGTCGGCAACCAGTATCACCTGGCGCACATCCTGATCGCCCTGCCCGACGGCTCCAATGCCGACCAGATCGCCACCGGCCAGAAGAAGGCCGACGGCGTGAAGGCGCTGCTGGACAAGGGCGAGCTGGACTTCAACGCGGCCGCCGTTCGCTATTCGGACAGCCCCAACGCGCTGGAAGGCGGCGATCTGGGCTGGCGCAGCCTGGATGAAATTCCGCAGGCGTTCGCGCAGATGATGGAAAAGATGAAGCCCGGTGAAGTGGTCGGCCCGATCCGTGGCCCCAGCGGCTTCCAGCTGCTGAAGCTGGTGGACGTGCGCGATGCCAGTGCCGCTGCCGGCGCCAGCACCGTGACCGAGTACCACGGCCGCCACATCCTGGTGCGCGTGGACGATCACCAGACCGACGCGGCCGCCAAGGCCAAGATCGATACCCTGCGTGCCCGCATTGCCGGTGGCGCGGACTTCGAGACCGTGGCCAAGGAGTCCTCCGAGGACAACAACAGCAAGGGCCAGGGCGGCGATCTGGGCTGGTTCCCGGCCGACGCGTTCGGTCCGGCGTTCGGCCAGCAGGTCTCCGGCATCCAGGATGGTGGCGTCAGCCAGCCGTTCCGTACCGATGCCGGTTGGCACATCGTGCAGCGTGTGGCCACCCGCCAGACCGACGTGACCAACGACAACCAGCGTGCCCAGGTCCGCGAGACCATCGGCCGCCGCAAGCTGGAAGACGAGTACAACCGCTTCCTGCAGGAACTGCGTGGCGAAGCCTACGTCAGCTTCCGCAGCGGCGACCGCGCGGAAAATACCGCCACCCCGCCGCAGTCCTGACCGATGCGCCCCGAGCTCGCTCTGGTACCGGGCGAGCCCGCCGGGATCGGCCCGGAGCTGTGCATCCGCCTTGTCCAGCAGCCGCGTGAAGATTGCCGGCTGCTGGCCTTCTCCGATCCGGACACCCTGCGCGCGGCCGCTGCCGCGCTGAACCTGCCTCTGCAACTGCTGCCCGAGGACGCCGAAGCACGCGTCCCCGGCGATCTGCGCCTGCGTGCCGTCCGCAACGCCGCGCCCAGCCGCTTCGGCCAGGCCAACCCGGCCAATGCCGGCGCGGTCATCGGTGCCCTGCTCGGCGCCGGCCAGGCCTGCCTGTCCGGCGAACTGCACGGCGTGGTGACCGGCCCGGTGCACAAGGCGGTCATCAACGAAGGCGGCATCGCCTACAGCGGCACCACTGAACTGCTGGCCGACCAGGCCGGAGTGAAGGTGGTGATGATGCTGGCCAACCACATCGTGCGCGTGGCCCTGGCCACCACCCACCTGCCGCTGCGCGAGGTGGCCGATGCAATCACCGCGCCCGGCCTGGAACACACCCTGCGCACCGTACACGCCGCGCTGCGCCGCGAGTTCGGTCTGCCCGCGCCACGCATCGCCGTGCTCGGCCTGAACCCGCATGCCGGTGAAGACGGCCATCTGGGCCGCGAGGAGCTGGACCTGGTCATCCCACTGCTGCAGCGCCTGCGCGCGGAGGGCATGGACCTGATCGGGCCGCTGCCGGCCGATACCGCCTTCCTGCCGGCCAAGCTGACCGGCTTCGACACCGTACTGGCGATGTATCACGACCAGGGCCTGCCGGTGCTGAAGTATTCGGGCTTCGAGCAGGCAGTGAACCTGACCCTGGGCCTGCCCTACCCGCGTGTGGCAGTGGACCATGGCACCGCACTGGACCTTGCCGGCCGCGGCATTGCCGATCCTTCCAGCCTGCATGCGGCAACGACGTTGTGTGCGCAGCTTGCGCGGCAACGTACACTGAGCGCATGAATTCCCCGCATTCCCCCTCCGGCCCGGTGTTCACCGCCCCGGCCAAGAAGCAGCTTGGCCAGCATTTCCTGGCCGACCGCCACTACATCGACAAGATCGTGATGGCGGTCAACCCGAAAGACGGTGACCGCCTGGTCGAGATCGGTCCCGGCCAGGGCGCGATCACCCTGCCGCTGCTGCGTGTGCATCCGAAGCTCACGGTGATCGAGTTCGACCGCGACCTGATCGCGCCGCTGACTGCCGCCGCCGAGCCGCTGGGCGAGCTGACCATCGTCCACCGCGACGTGCTGCGCGTGGACTTCACCGAGCTGGCTGCCGGCCAGCCGATCCGCCTGGTCGGCAACCTGCCCTACAACATCTCCTCGCCGATCCTGTTCCATGCGCTGGAGCATGCCGCGGTGATCCGCGACATGCACTTCATGCTGCAGAAGGAAGTGGTCGACCGCATGGCCGCCGGCCCCGGCAGCAAGGTGTACGGCCGGCTCAGCGTGATGCTGCAGGCCTACTGCCAGGTGACCTCGCTGTTCGTGGTGCCGCCGGGCGCGTTCCGGCCGCCGCCGAAGGTCGATTCGGCCGTGGTGCGGCTGGTGCCGCGTGACCCGGCCACGATCAACATCAACGACCACAAGCGATTCGCCGAGGTGGTCAAGGCCGCCTTCGGGCAGCGCCGCAAGACCCTGCGCAACGCCCTGAACAACGTGGTGTCCGCCGAACAGTTCATTGCCGCCGGCGTGCGTCCCGATGCCCGCGCCGAACAGCTGGACGTGGCCGAATTCATCGCTTTGGCCAATGCCTCCTGATTACACTGCCGGTATGGAAGACGCTGACGTTTACGCCATCTCCGTCGAAGTCGCACCGCGCTTCCTCGACGATCAATCCGCGCCGGAAGACGGCCGCTATGCGTTCGCCTACACGATCCGCATCCACAACCAGGGGCGTGTTGCCGCGCGCCTGGTCGCACGCCACTGGCGCATCACCGATGCCAACGGCCGCGTCGAGCATGTCGATGGCGACGGGGTGATCGGCGAGCAGCCACGCCTGCGTCCCGGTGAAGACTTCCATTACACGTCCGGTGTCATGCTGGGGACCGATCACGGGACCATGCAGGGCCACTACGACATGGTCGCCGACGACGGCACCGAATTTGCCGCGCCGGTCGCACCTTTCGTGCTGGCCATCCCGCGTACCCTGCACTGACACGGAGGCCGAACGATGAGTGTGTGGGCGATCGGCGACCTGCAGGGCTGCTATGACGTCACCCAGCGACTGCTGGAGAAGATCCGTTTCGACCCGGCCCAGGACACCCTGTGGTTCTGCGGCGACCTGGTCAACCGGGGTGGCCAGTCACTGGAAACGCTGCGGCTGGTGCATTCGCTGCGCGAGCACAGCGTGGTGGTGCTGGGCAACCATGACCTTTCGCTGCTGGCCGTCGGTGCGCGCACCGAAGAGGAACAGCGCAAGGTCAACCCGGACCTGCTGCGCATCGTGCAGGCCGAGGACCGCGACGAACTGCTGGACTGGCTGCGCCTGCAGAAGCTGGTGCACGTGGACCGCGAACTGGGCTGGATGATGGTGCACGCCGGCCTGGCACCGAAGTGGACCACGCAGATGGCCGAGAAGCATGCGGCCGAAGTCGAGGTGCAGCTGCACGGTGCCGGCTACCGCAAGCTGTTCCGCAACATGTACGGCGACAAGCCGAGCTGGGCCCCGAACCTGTCCGGCTACGACCGCTCGCGCGCGATCATCAACGTGCTCACCCGCATGCGCTACTGCACCCCGCGAGGGCGCATCGGCATCGAGGACAAGGGCACGCCGGGCACGCAGGAACAGGGGCTGTATCCCTGGTTCGAAGTGCCGGGCCGGGTCGAGCGCGACCTCAAGGTCGTCTGCGGCCACTGGTCGGCGCTGGGCCTGACCATCACCCAGGGCGTGCACGCCATCGACACCGGTGCGGTCTGGGGCGGCAAGCTGACCGCGATCCAGCTCGATACCGACGAGCTGCGCGTGGTGCAGGTGCCGGGCCGCGATGTCCCCGCACCCGTGCCCAACGCCCGTCCGCCCGCACGACCGGCGCACGAGCGCCCCGCCGCTGCGGCGCAGGGCAAGGAACAGGGCGGTGGCAACGCCGCTGCTGCCAACCCGGGCAACCGTGGCCCGCGCCGTCGTCGCCGTCGTGGTGGCGGTGGGGGTGGCACGGGTGGCGGCAACAACAACAGCCCCCCGCCGCAGGCATGACGCGGCGCGGCTGGGCACCATGGACGGTGCTGCTGCTGACGCTGGCCCTGGCCAGCGGCTGCCAGCCCGGCTCGCCGCCGGCTCCCACGGCTGCGGATAGTGCTGCACATGCGCCGGCGCAGCCGCAGTCCCCTTCGCCGCCACTGGTGGCCGCAGCGCGCGCGCAGATCGGCGTCACCACCCGTTACGATCCTGCTTACCAGGTGCTGGCCTATCCCGGCGGCGACGTGCCACTGGATCGCGGCGTGTGCACCGACGTGGTGGTGCGCGCCCTGCGCGATCTGGGCCTGGACCTGCAGGCACGCGTGCACGAGGACATGCGCGGGAATTTCAGTGCCTATCCGGCGATCTGGGGCCTGTCACGGCCGGACCGCAACATCGATCATCGTCGTGTACCGAACCTGATGCGCTGGTTCGAACGGCAGGGCTGGCAGCAACCGATCACCGCCCTCGCCACCGACTATGCGGCCGGTGACATCGTTGCCTGGAAGCTCAATGGCAACGGCCTGCTGCACGTGGGCATCGTCTCTGACCGGCGCCTGGCCAATGGCACACCGCTGGTGCTGCACAACATCGCGCGCGGCACGCGCGAAGAAAACCTGCTGTTCCAGCACGCGATCATCGGGCACTACCGGATGCCGTAGCGACAGCCCAGGTAGAGTCGACTGTTAGTCGACTGCTCCTGACACCCTCTGAAAACCCCGCGCTGCGCGCGATAGTCGACTAACAGTCGACTCTACCCCGTCGGTGTTTTCGTTGGTATTTCCGCGATCAGCGGCGCACGTACTGCACGAAGCGGAATGCGTAGGCGTGGCGTTCGTCGGCCGGGTGCGGCTCGCTGCTCACTTCCTGCCAGTCCTGCACGTCCACTTCGGGGAAATGGGTATCGGCCGGGACTTCGGCATCCACCCAGGTCAGGTACAGGTCACTGGCCTGGTCCAGCAGCTGGTGGAAGATCTCGCCGCCGCCGATGATGCACAGTTCGCTGGCGCCCTCGCCCTCGGCAATCGCCTTCGCCTCGTCCAGCGACGCCACCGCGCGCATGCCCTCGAACGGCACCTGGCCGCTGCGGGTCAGCACCAGGTTGGTCCGCCCCGGCAGCACGCGGCCGATCGATTCGGCGGTCTTGCGCCCCATCAGGATCGGCTTGCCCAAGGTGAGCGCCTTGAAGTGCTTGAAGTCATCCGGCAGATGCCAGGGCATGGCATTGCCCTGGCCGATGCCACGGTTGCGGTCCAGCGCCACGATCATCGACAGCTTCATCAGTGCGATCTCCTCAGCTGGCATCGGTCTGCAGGCGTTCGCAGGCCGCGTTCGCGGCACTGGCGGCCTGCAACGCCGCCGCCAGCGCAGGGCTGGACGTGGACTGCTCATCCAGGCCACCGAGGATCTTCTCCTTCTGCGCCTCTTCGATATCCTTCAGGCCCGGTCCTGACAGGATGTCTGCGGACAACGCAGCGGTGTCAGTGCTGGCACGACGTGCCAGAAACGCCTGCAGCTGGTCGCTGGAATAGACCTTGGCAAGCTGCTGCTCGAGCGTGCGCTGATAGGACGGATCCTCGATACCGGCCTTCAGGTGCTCGGTCATCGCCGTGTACATGCCGGTTACCGCCTCTCGCATCTGCGCCCGGCACCCTGCCGGCACATCCTGGGGCAGCATCGTGCTGCCGTTGAATGCTCCGGCGAACGCCTGCACTTCCTCGCGCATGTGCTTGTGCACGATCTGCTCATTGACCTGCCTGGCCAGCGACAGTGTATCCGCCGCTGCGGCCTGGGCCATGCCCAGAGGCAGCGCAGCGCACAGCGCCAACAGGCACCGGGAAAGCATGCGCGCGCTCACACCGCCACCGGCGCCTTGATGGCCGGGTGCGGATCGTAGCCGTCGATGCGGATGTCGTCGAACTGGAAGCCGAACAGGTCGGTCACCTCCGGGTTCAACCACAACTTCGGCAGCGCGCGCGGTTCACGCGACAGCTGCTCGCGGGCCTGCGCGAAGTGGTTCGAATACAGGTGCGCATCGCCCAGCGTGTGCACGAAGTCGCCCACGCCCAGGCCGGTGGCCTGCGCCACCATGTGGGTCAGCAGCGCGTAGCTGGCGATGTTGAACGGCACGCCGAGGAAGATGTCGCCGCTGCGCTGGTACAGCTGGCAGCTGAGCTTGCCGTCCACCACGTAGAACTGGAACAGGTTGTGGCACGGCATCAGCGCCATCTGCGAAAGCTCGCCCACGTTCCAGGCGCTGACCACCAGCCGGCGCGAATCAGGATTGCGCTTGATCTCGTCCACCAGCCACTGCATCTGGTCGATCTCGCCGCCATCGGCGGTGGCCCAGCTGCGCCACTGCTTGCCGTAGACCGGGCCGAGGTCGCCGTTCTCGTCGGCCCACTCGTCCCAGATCCGCACCTGGTTGTCCTTCAGGTAGCCAATGTTGGTGTCGCCCTTCAGGAACCACAGCAGCTCGTGGATGATCGAGCGCAGGTGCAGCTTCTTGGTGGTGACCAGCGGGAAGCCTTCGTTGAGGTCGAAGCGCATCTGCC
Source organism: Stenotrophomonas maltophilia (assembly GCF_002138415.1). Lineage (NCBI taxonomy): Bacteria > Pseudomonadati > Pseudomonadota > Gammaproteobacteria > Lysobacterales > Lysobacteraceae > Stenotrophomonas > Stenotrophomonas maltophilia. Next base: position 772,063 of record NZ_CP015612.1, on the reverse strand, counting down.
AGCCGAACACGCTGCGGGTCCCGGTACCGGTGCGATCGCTCTTCTCCGCACCGTGTTCCAGCACATGCGAGAGCAGGTCCAGGTAAGCCTTCATGCCTTGCCCTCGGCAGCCACCGGCAGCTGCGGCTGCAGTACCGGCGCACGGCGCGACATCACCAGCAGCACCAGACCGAAGGCGATCAGCGGCAGGCTGAGGATCTGGCCACGGGTCAGCCAGTCGAAGGCCACGTAGACGCCGTTGTCGGGCATGCGCACGAACTCCACCGCGAAGCGGAACAGGCCGTACATCAGTGCGAACAGGCCACCCACCAGATAGCGATGACGCGGCTTGGCCGACACCGTCCACAGCACCACGAACATCACCAGGCCTTCCAGGAACGCTTCATACAGCTGCGAGGGATGGCGGGCGAACTGGTTCAGCGCGCCGGTCGCAAACTGCGCCTGCAGCGTTGCGTGGTCGAGCTGGTTCAGCGGTGCCGGCAGGCCGGACGGGAACACCACGCCCCAGCTGCCGTCGGTGTACTTGCCCCACAGCTCGGCACCGATGAAGTTGCCGATGCGGCCGAAGCCCAGCCCCAGCGGCACCAGCGGCGCCATGAAATCCATGGTGTCGAAGAAATGCAGCTTGTGCTTGCGCGACCACCACCAGCACGCACCAAGCACGCCCAGCAGGCCACCGTGGAAACTCATGCCGCCATCCCACACCTTGAACAGCAGCAGCGGGTTGTGCAGGAAATCGCCCAGCGCGTAGAACAGCATGTAGCCGATGCGCCCGCCCAGCACCACGCCGAGCATGGCGTAGAACAGCAGGTCGGAGAAGCCGTTGGCATCGACGCCCGGCAGGCGCCCATCGGCGATGCGCTTGCGGCCCAGCAGCCAGGCTGCGGTGAAGCCGAGCAGGTACATGATGCCGTACCAGTGCACCTTGATCGGTCCCAGCGAGAGGGCGATGGGGTCGATGTCGTGGAAATAGATCATGGAAGGTGCCTTGCGGTTGAACGCCTATTCTCGGGCCAGTGCCGCCCCGGCTCAACCAAGGAGCTGCGGCGAGTTCGGCAACGCGTCATCGTTCGACCGCGTCGAGGCCGGAAAGTGCCCTTCGATCAGGCTGGAGACCTCGTCGATGGCATCCTGCAGCGCTTCCACCGGATTGGAACCACGCAGGCCCTCGCGCAGGTGGGTGCAGACCCGCTGCCACTGTGCCGGGCTGACCCGGCCCTGCAGGCCACGGTCGGCAACGATCTCGATGGCGTGGTCAGCCAGCAGGAGGTAGATCAGTACGCCATTGTTGTCGGTGGTATCCCAGGTGCGCAGGCGCGCAAAGGCATGCTCGGCGGCTTGGCGCGGGGTCACCCTGTGCCACAGCGCGGCCAGCGGCAGGTCCGCTTCCACCGCGAACATCACCTGCCCGCCGTGGCGCTGCTCACCGGCCGCGATGGCCTCGGTGATCGCCTGCAGTGTGGCCGGCGGGAACGCGCGCCGTACCGACGGCGAAAACACATGACGACACAGTCGCTGGATCATCACCAGCCCCCCGAAGCACCGCCGCCACCGGAGCGGCCACCACCACCGCCCCAGCCGCCGCCGCCACCGAATCCACCGCCCCCGCCGAAGCCGCCTCCACCACCCCAGCTGCCACCGCCCCAACCACCGCCACCAGCAAAGCGGCCCGGGTGGCCGGAGAGCATGGCCACGATCAGTCCTACGACGCCGGCCAGGCCACTGGCCAGCAGCGTGGACGTGAACAGGAACGCCGCCAACGCCGCGCCGGCGCCACCAAGCAGGCCGCGCAGCGGTCGCGGCACGCGCGAAAACACGCCGCGCAGGATGCTGCCGGCGAACACACCGATGAACAGCGCCAGGAACCAGGTATCACCGCCACCGCTGGGTTCCCGCCCGCGATGGCCGCTGACCGGTGCCGGCAGCGTTTCGCCGTCGATCAGCTTGACCAGCACCGCCGTGGCGTCGGTGATGCCGCCGGCGTAGTCGCCACTGCGGAAGCGCGGCACCAGGTATTCCTGGATGACCCGGTTGGCGACGGCATCGGGGATGGCGCCTTCAAGTCCATAGCCCGGCTCGATGCGCACGCGCCGGTCATCCTTGGCCACCACCAGCAGCACGCCGTCATCCACGCCCTTGCGGCCGATCTGCCATTGGTCGAAGACCCGCGTGGTGTACTGCGCGATGTCCTCCGGCTGGGTGGTCGGCACCACCAGCACCTGCAGCTGGCTGCCCTTGCGCTGCTGCAGGTCGATCGCCTGCTGCACCAGCGCCTGCTTCTGCGCGGCATCCAGCGTGCCGGTGGTGTCGACCACCGGCGAATCCAGCGCCGGAATCGGCGCCAGCTGCTGCGCATGCGAGGCCAGCGGCAGCCACAGCAGCAGGGCCAGCAGCACAGTGGCCAGGCGCATCGGTCAGTGGCCCGGCTGCGGTGCCGGCTGCTGCTGCGGCGCGTTGCCGAAATCGACCGCCGGCGCGTTGGAGATCTGCGCTTCGTTTTCCACCGTGAAGTTCGGCTTGGTCTTGTAGCCGAAGATCTTGGCGGTGATCACCTGCGGGAACGAGCGGATGTAGGTGTTGTAGTCCTGCACCTGCTGGATGTAACGGCCACGGGCGACGGTGACCCGGTTCTCGGTACCTTCCAGCTGCGCCTGCAGGTCGCGGAAGTTCTGGTTGGACTTCAGCTGCGGATAGTTCTCGCTGACCACCAGCAGCCGCGACAGCGCGCTGCCGAGTTCACCCTGGGCCTGCTGGAACTGCTTGAGCGAGGCTTCGTCGTCGGCGTTGACGTTGATCTGGCCGACCCGCGAGCGGGCGTTGGTGACTTCGGTCAGCACGCGCTCTTCCTGGCTGGCGAAGCCCTTCACGGTCTGCACCAGGTTGGGCACCAGGTCGGCGCGGCGCTTGTACTGGTTGATGACCTCCGACCAGCTGGCCTTGACCGCTTCATCCTTCTGCTGGATGGCGTTGTAGCCGCAGCCGGACAGCAGGGAGGCCAACAGCATCAGGGGCAGGACGCGGGTGAACAGGCGCATGGCGGAGGTTCCGGGTGGGCTTGGCGCCGAGCATGCCATGGTTCGGGTGAAAGACCGGCCATCGGGCGCCGCCCCCTCCGCGGTGGCCATGCTCATGGATCGCCTGAGTAGTCCGGGCGGGTGGGCATGGCGGGGGACGCCGTGAATCCGTCCCTGGAGGCTTAGCCGCGCCATCCACGGCGCGGATACCCCCGCCACGCCCACCCGCCCGGCCTCATACGGTTTCCTGCGCACCGCGGGAAGATCAAAAGAAAAAATCAAAAGCAAAAGCCGATTCTTCAGGCATTCGTGTCGACCAAGGTCGACACCTACCAGAGCGGAACGCCGTTGCGACAGATCGCGGGAAACTGTCGAAGGCGGGGTGGGTCCGGTTGCGGGGGTGTCCGCGGCATGGATGCCGCGGCCAAGCCTCCATGGACGGATTCACGGCGTCCCCCGCAACCGGACCCACCCCGCCAACCCACGGAATGCGGGCTGTTGCTGTTGCTTCGGCGGGTGCAGGGCGCAGCCCTGCCGGAATCCAACACCCCTCAGCAGGCCTCAGCCACCGCAGCGCGCGGACGCCCCAGCCACGCCAGCAGCAGGCCCGACGCCGCCAGCAGGCCACCGGCCACCGGAATCGCGGCGTAGCCCAGGCCCGAACTGATCACCGCCCCGCCCAATGCTGCACCGAGCGCATTGCCGAGATTGAACGCACCGACGTTGATCGACGACGCCAGTCCCGGCGCCTCGCTGGCCGCCTGCATCACCCGGATCTGCAACGGCGGCACGATGGCGAAAGTCGCCGCACCGAACAGCAGCACGCCCAGCGCCGCCGTGGCGTGATTCATGAAGGCCAGCGGCAGCACGAACATCAACACGGCCAGGACCGCCAGCAGGATGCGGGTGGCGCCATCCAGCGACCAGTCGGCCATGCGCCCGCCGATGCCGTTGCCGAAGGTGAAGCCGATACCGATCAGGGCCAGCGACATCGCGATGAAGGCGTTGGAGGCACCGGTCAGCTCGGTCAGCACCGGCGCCACGTAGGTGTAGAGGGTGAACATCGCGCCAGCGCCCAGCACCGTGGTGGCCATCGCCAGCAGTACCTGCGGCTGCAGGATCGCCTTCAGTTCGCGGCGCACGTCCGGGCGCGGCCCCGGCGCCGAGGCCGGGAGTGCCAGGCCCAGCGCGGTGATCGCCACCAGGCCCAGCACCGCCGTGCCGGCGAAAGACAGGCGCCAGCCCAGCTGCTGCCCCACCCAGGTTGCCAGCGGCACGCCACCGATGTTGGCGATGGTCAGGCCCATGAACATCGTAGCGACCGCTGCGGCCTGCTTGTCCTTCGGCACCAGGCTGGCGGCGACCACCGCACCGATGCCGAAGAAGGCACCGTGGTTGAGGCTGGTGACCAGGCGCGACAACAACAGCAGGCCGTAGTTCGGGGCCAGTGCCGACAGCAGGTTGCCGACCACGAAGATCGACATCAGCAGCATCAGCGCAGTGCGTTTGCCGAAGCGCCCCATCAGCAGAGTCATCACTGGTGCGCCCAGCATCACGCCCACGGCGTAGGCGGTGATCAGCATGCCGGCGGTGGGAATGCCCACGCCCACGCCGTCGGCGATGATCGGCAACAGGCCCATCGGGGCGAATTCGGTAGTGCCGATGGCAAAAGCGCCAACAGCGAGGGCCAACAAGGCGGCTCTGGAGTTCATGGGGTCATCCTGCGTGGGGCAGGTTCTGGAAAAGAGCGCGTAGCCTGCGCGCTTTGTCGGCGCGGATTAAGCCTCACCCCGGGAAAACACTGTTGATCTCAATTCACAGCTGGCGGGAACCTCCCCGCCGGGCATGGCCCGGCGCTACCAGACCACGCCACGAACGGTAGCGCCGGGCCATGCCCGGCGGGCGCAGCGGCCCCGAAACGAAGAACCCCCGGCAGGGCCGGGGGTTCGGGTGATCCGCTTACCAGTTACCGGCGCCCGGCACGTTGTGCTCGCGGGCGCGGCGGCGCATCAGCAGGTTCAGCCACTCCACCAGCACCGAGAAGCCCATCGCGGCGTAGATGTAGGGCTTGGGCACGTGCACGTCCAGGCCGTCCAGGATCAGCACCGCGCCGATCATCAGGATGAAGGCCAGAGCCAGCATCTTCACGGTCGGGTTGGCATCGATGAAGCGGCCCAGCGGGTTCGCGGCCAACAGCATCACCAGCACCGACAGCAGGATGGCGGCGACCATCACCGGGATGTGGTCGGCGATGCCGACGGCGGTGATCACCGAGTCCAGCGAGAACACGATGTCGATCACCGCGATCTGCGCGATCACGTAGCCAAACACGGCCGAAGCCTTGGTGGTGCTGGGGTCTTCGTCCTCGCCACCGCTGATCAGTTCCTTGATCTCCATGCAGCCCTTGATGATCAGGAACAGGCCACCGACGATCAGCACCAGGTCACGGATGGAAATGCCCATGCCGGCCACCGTGAACAGGTTGGCCGCCATGTGTGCCAGATACGCCAGCGACACCAGCAGGCCGATACGGGTGATGCAGGCCACCGCAATGCCGAGCTTGCGCGCAAACGGGCGGCGCTCTTCCGGCAGCTTGCTGACGGCGATGGAAATGAACACCAGGTTGTCGATGCCGAGCACGATTTCCAGTGCGCTCAGGGTGAACAGGGTCACCCAGGCATTGGGGTCGGCGAGGAACTCAAAGGACATGGAAACTCTTCAGGGCAGTGGGGGAATGGGGATCAGCCGTAATTGCCGGCCATTGCATGCGGGACCACGACCAGCGCCCAGCACAGAAGCACGTTCATCATCAGCACGAAGACCGCCGCCGAGCCCATGTCCTTGGCGCGGCCGGCCAGCTCGTGGATCTCGCTGCCGTAACGTTCGATCACCGCCTCGATGGCCGAGTTGGCCAGTTCCATCGCCAGAACCAGCAGCATCGAGCCGATCAGCAGCGCGCGCTCGACCGGGGTCTGACCCAGCCAGATCGCGACCGGAGTCAGCAGGATCAGCAGATAGACCTCCAGCCGGAACGAGGACTCATGCAGCCAGGCGGCGCGCAGGCCCTGCCAGGACCAGCGGGCGGCCTGGAAGATGCGGCGCGGGCCGCGGGGCAGATGGCCGAACTGATCAGCCACGGGTGGAACATCCAGCAACAGGGGCGCGGCGCAGCGACCGCTCAGACGCACGGCAGGGAATCATGGGTGCACAGGGATAGGCAGATGGCCGCCATTTTGCCACAAGGCCGCCAGCCGCATCCCGGCACCGGCCCGGTGAATGGACTGCCAGGGGCAAGCCTCGGCCCGCCCCAGCTTCTATGATGGCTTCCCCCTTCCCTGCTGGAGCGCCTGATGTCCCGTCGCCGTACCTGCCTGCTGATGCTGGGCCTGCTGACCGCCGCCCCCCTGGCCCAGGCGCTGAGCCCGGCCAAGCCGCCGCGCGTGCCCGAGCAGGTCTCCAACGTGGCCTGGGCCGGCGACATGGCCCACTTCGCCAGCGCGGACCAGGCCAGCCCGCCGCCGCGCGGTGGCATCGAGTTCATCGGCAGCTCCTCCATCCGCTTCTGGGAGAGCCTGGCCACCGACTTCCCCGGCCAGCCGGTGTTCAACCGTGGCTTCGGCGGTTCGGAAGTGCGCGACAGTACCTGGTATGCCGGCCAGATCGTGGTGCCGTATGCGCCATGCAAGGTGTTCTTCTACGCCGGCGACAACGACCTCAACAGCGGCCGCAGCGCCGTGCAGGTGCGCGACGATGTGGTCGCCTTCGTGCAGCGCGTGCATCGCGACCTGCCGAAGACGAAAGTGGAGTACCTGTCGATCAAACCGAGCCCGTCGCGTGCGCACCTGCTGCCGGCGATCAACGAAGCCAACACACTGATCAAGGCCGCCCTGGCCAAGCTGCCCAATACCGGCTTCACCGACATCTACACGCCGATGCTCGGCGCCGATGGACAGCCCGACGCGACGCTGTTCCGCGAGGACATGCTGCACATGACCCCGGCGGGGTATGCGATCTGGACCAGGGCGCTGGCACCGAAGGTGAAGTGCGATTGACGCAGGCGTGCGTCGGGCATGGCCCGGCGCTACCGCAACACTATCCACGCATGGCGTGGATCTACTGAATTCATCCACGCATGGCGTGGATCCACTGCGGATCGCGGGGAACTGTCGAAGGCGGGGCGGTGTGGGTATGCAGGACCGTTGGCGCCATGGATGGCGCCATCGAGGCCCCATGGGTGAGGGCGCTTTGCTTGCGAAGCACTGCTTCGCAAGCGCCCGAACGCACAGCCGCCAGCGGCTGGGCCGGCCTGGGGGTTTACGGCGTGTCCTGCACACCCACGCCGCCCCGCCACTCCTCGGAATGCCCGCTTTTGATGTTGATGTTGCCTCGGCTTTGGCCGGGCGCAGCCCGGCCAAAGCCCTCTACCGGAAGATCACCGTGGCCTCGGTGCCCTCGCCCGGCTCGCTGGCCAGGCTGACCTTCCAACCGAAGCGGTCGCACAGCCGGCGCACGATCGACAGGCCCAGGCCGGTGCCCTGCGGGCGGCTCGGCTCGGCGCGGTAGAACGGTTCAAATGCGCGCGACAGCGCCTCGACGGACATGCCGATGCCGGTATCGCGCACCACCACCCGGTCGTTGTGCACATGCACGTCGATGCGACCTTCGTCGGTGTAGCTGCAGGCGTTGCGCACCAGATTGCTGAGCACCACCTGCAGCACCCGCGGCGGCGCATGCAGCTGCACCGGGCCATCGCTGTGCAGGTGCACCGACACCGGGCGCGTACCCAGCAACTCGTTGGCGTTGTCCACTTCGTAGCGGACGATGTCGTTGACGTCGAACAGCTCGATCTGCGGCTCGACATCGGCCTCGCGGGCCAGGATCAGGAACGCATCGATCACCGCCTCCATGTCACGGCCGGCACGCTGGATGCGCTGCAGGCTGCGGCGCAGGCGCGGCTCCAGGCTGTCATCGCCCAGCGCCATGTCGCTGGCGACGCGGATGACGGTCAGCGGTGTGCGCAGTTCATGGCTGGCGTCACGGGTGAAATTGCGCTCGCGCGCCACATGCGCGCTGACCCGGTTGGCCAGCGAATGCAGTGCGGCCGCCAGCTGCCGGGTCTCGCCCTGCATGTCCGCGGGCAGCTTGTTCGGCTCCAGGTCGGCCGCCTCCGGGTGGCCCGGGTCCCAGCGTGAGACGCGCCGCGCCAGCCAGTTCACCGGCGACACCAGGCGCTTGGAGGCCCGATAGGTGACCCAGCTGGCGCCATACACCGCCAGCAGGGTCAGCAGCACCGGCACGATGCCGAACCAGAACGCCAGCATCTCCGCGCGCGAGCGCAGGAACACCAGGTACAGGCGGCCGGCCGGGCGCACATCGACCAGCACCAGCTGGTCGTCCTTGGGCAGTTCGTGGAAGCCGGGCTCCAGGTTGCGCAGGTTGGCCGGCAGCGACAGGGCCGACTGCCCGCTTTCCAGCAGGTAGCCACGAATGTTCTGGGTGTTGGGTGGCGGCTGCACCGGCGAGGCCTCGTGCAGCGTCCAGAAGTACGCCGCCTCCTCGCGCAGGGCGGCGCCAACCAGGCTGTGCTTGATCACCAGCGAGACCAGCCACGCACCCAGCAGGATGCCCAGGCTGGCCAGCACTGCCTGCAGGATGAAAGCGATACGGATCTTGCGCGGCAGGCCGTGCGGCATTGCGGGGTCCCGGTCAGAGCGCTGCGATTATAGGCAGCGCTCTGCGCCGTGCGGATGCATGGGCGATGACCGGTGGCAGCACCATCCGGTCATCCCCCGCCCTCGTCCGTGGCCGCATCCCGGCCGGGCCTGTTGCTGCACCGGCGCGGGGTCCGGCTCAGGCCATCGGCTGGGCAATGTCGGCAATGCGGTAGCCGGCGCTCTGCACGGTATGCAGCAGCGGACGGTCGAACGGCTTGTCGATGATCTTGCGCAGGTTGTACAGGTGGCTGCGCAAGGTGTCCGAATCCGGCAGGCCGTTGCCCCAGATCTCGCGTTCGATCTCCTGGCGGGTGACCACGCGCGGTGATTCGCGCATCAGGATGGTCAGCAGGCGCAGGCCGATCGGCGACAGCTGCAGCTCGGTACCGGCACGGGTGGCACGCATGCTGACCGGATCGAGCACCAGGTCGGCGACCTTCAGCACTTCCGAACCCACCTGGCGACGTTCGCGGCGGATCAGCGCGCGCAGGCGGGCTTCCAGCTCCTGGATCGCGAACGGCTTGGTCAGGTAGTCATCGGCGCCGAAACCGAGGCCAGTGAGCTTGTCGTCCAGCGTATCGCGTGCCGTGAGCATCAGCACCGGGGTGGACTTGCGCGCATCGTTGCGCAGGCGACGGCACACTTCGATGCCATCCAGGCGCGGCAACATCAAGTCGAGCACCACGACGTCATAGCTGTTCTCCGCCGCAAGGCGGTAGCCATCCAGGCCGTCCTGTGCATAGTCGACTTCGAAGCCGCGACCTTCCAAGTATTCCCCGATCATCTCGGAGATGTTGCGGTTGTCTTCGACCACCAGCACCAAGCCGGAGGTCTCCTTCGTCTGACGCATGTGATTCCCTCTAACTTCAGCTTTGTGAAACATGCCGGATCGACGGTGGACGCGATGTGAAGTTCCGTCAAGAGGGATGTAAATCGTTCAGAGCAGGGGTCGCAGCAGCGGCCAGACGTTGTCCAGCACCTTCGGCTGCGCCTGTGCGGTCGGGTGCAGGCCGTCGGCCTGCATCATGCCCGGCTGCAGCGCCACACCCTCCAGCAGGAACGGCAGCAGCGGCACCTTGTACTGCGTGGCCAGCGCCTTGTAGGCCGCCGCCAGGCGCTGGCGATAGGCCGGCCCGTAGTTGGGCGGTACGTCGATGCCCAGCAGCAGCACCTTGGCACCGGCCTTCTGGCTGGCCTGCACCATTTTTTCCAGATTGCCCTGCACCTGCGCCGGGGTCAGCCCGCGCAGCGCGTCATTGCCGCCAAGGGCAATCACCACCACAGTCGGGTTTTCCTTGGCCAGCAGGCCCGGCAGGCGGGTCAGCGCGCCGGCGGTGGTCTCCCCGCTCATGCTGGCGTTGACGATGCGCGCCGGCGTTTTCGACTGCTGCCTGACCCGCTGCTGCAGCAGGCTGACCCAGCCGGCGTCGGCGGGGATATTGTGGGCTGCACTGAGGCTGTCGCCCAGGACCAGCACGGTGCCGGCCGGACCTTTGGCACAGGCCAGCCCGGGCAGCAGCAGGAACCCTAGCAGCAGCACCATCATCACGCCGGCTCGCCGGCTCCATCCCGTCTTGCGCATTGGAGTCTCCTCATCGACAGCCTGTCCCCCCGCAGCGCGTCCGTTGCCATCGCCGTCGACCAGGTCGGCAAATCCGTGCAGGGCCCGGAGGGTGAAGTCCACATACTGGACAACATCACCCTGACCGTCCATGAAGGCACCAGCGCGGCCATCGTCGGCGCCTCCGGTTCCGGCAAGACCACCCTGCTCGGCCTGCTGGCCGGGCTGGACCTGCCCAGCCGCGGCCGCATCGCCCTGTCCGGCCAGGATCTGGGCGATCTCGATGAAGAGGCGCGTGCCCAGCTGCGCGCGCGCGAAGTCGGCTTCGTGTTCCAGAGCTTCCACCTGCTGCCGGCGCTGACCGCCGCCGAGAACGTGGCGCTGCCGCTGGAGCTGGCCGGGCGCGAGGACCGTGCACGGGTGGACGAGGTGCTGGCCCAGGTCGGCCTGGCCCATCGCGCCCGCCACTACCCGCGCCAGCTGTCCGGCGGCGAGCAGCAGCGCGTGGCGCTGGCACGTGCCTTCGTCACCCGCCCACGCATCCTGTTCGCCGATGAACCGACCGGCTCGCTGGACCACGCAACCGGCCAGCACATCAGCGACCTGCTGTTCGAACTCAACGCAAGCAGCGGCACCACGCTGGTGCTGGTCACCCACGACCTGCGCCTGGCCCAGCGTTGCCAGTACATCCACCGCATCGACGACGGCCGCCTGCTGCCGGTCGAGCGCGGGGCGCAGGCATGAACCTGCTACGGCACGCGTGGCGCGCGCTGCGCCGCGAGGCCCTGGCCGGTGACCTGCTGACGGTGTTCGCAGCGCTGGTACTGGGTGTGGCGGTGATGACCGCGGTGGGCACGCTGGTGAACCGGGTCAACCTGGCGCTGACCGGTAGCGCGGCGGAAATGCTCGGCGGCGACCTCGGCATCGCAGGGCGCGACGATCCACCGCAGGCGTTCGCCGACGAGGCACAGCGACGTGGACTGGCCTACACCCGCATCGCCAGCTTCGGCAGCGTGCTGTTCCATGGCGAGGCCAGCCAGATGGCCAGCATCAAGGCCGTGGAAGCCGGCTATCCGCTGCGCGGCACGCTGCGGGTACGGGCCACGCCCGGGGGCGCCCTGATCGACAAGGCCGGCATGCCGGCCAAAGGCCAGGCCTATGCCGACCCACGCCTGCTGCAGGGGCTTGGGCTGAAAGCCGGCGATGACCTCGAATTCGGCGCCGGCACACTGCGCATCGCCGGCATCATCGAGGCCGAGCCGGATACCGGCGGCGACCTGCTTACGCTTTCCCCGACCCTGCTGGTCAACCGCGCCGATGTGGAAGGCACCGGCCTGCTCGGCCCCGGCAGCCGCATCAACTACCGGCTGATGTTCGCCGGGCCGGCCGACCAGATTGCCGCGCTGCGCCAGTGGCTGCTGCCGCAGGTCAAGGGCCTGCGCCTGCTGAGCGTGGACGACACCCAGCGTGGTGTGCGCCAGGCCTTCGACCTGGCCGGGCGCTTCCTCGGCCTGAGCGCACTGCTGGCGGTGCTGCTGGCCGGCGTGGCCACGGCACTGGCCGCCAACCGCTTCGCCCTGCGCCGCATCGACCAGGTGGCGATCCTGCGCTGCCTGGGTGCGCGCCAGCGCGACATCCTGTCCGGCCTGGCACTGCAGCTGCTGATGCTGGCGGTGCCGGCCTGTGCGCTCGGCATCGGCCTGGGCATGGCCGCCCAGGAAGGCCTGGTGCAGGTGCTGGGCAGCCTGGTGCCGCAGCGCCTGCCGCTGCCCGAGGCGATGCCAGCGCTGACCGGCGCTGGCATCGGCCTGTTGCTGCTGTTCGGCTTCGGCCTGCCGCCGCTGCTGCGCCTGCGTGGGGTGCCGCCGATGCGCGTGCTCAACCGTTCCTTCGCCGCTCTGCCACCGGCCTCGCTGCTGGCCTACGTGGCTGCCTTGGCCGCCAGTCTGCTGCTGGCGGTGCAGGTCACCGGCGACCTCAAGCTGGCGTTGTGGGTGCTGGGCGGCCTGGCCGCGCTGGCGCTGGCCGCCGGCGTGGTCGGCTTCGTGCTGCTGCAGCTGCTGCGTGGCCTGCAGCACCGCCTGCACGGCAACTGGCGACTGGGCCTGGCGGCGCTGACCCGGCGCCGGCTGCTGGCAGTGATGCAGCTGGTCGGGCTGTCACTGTCGCTGTGCGCGCTGTTGCTGCTGGCGGTGACCGGTCCCGGCCTGCTGCAGCAGTGGCGCGAGCGACTGCCCGCGGATACGCCGAACTACTTCCTGATCAACATCCAGCCCGAACAGCGCGACAGCGTGCTGGCCACGCTGCGTGGACTGGGCGCCAACGACGCCAGCATCGAACCGATGGCCACCGGTCGCCTGCTCGCGATCAACGGCAAGCCGCCGCTGCGTGTGGACCGCTCGCCGGAACAGAGCGGGCAGCAGGCGTCCGGCGAAGCCCAGCGCGATGACGATGACGAGAACCGGCCGTTGAACTTCAGCTGGCGCAGCAGCTTCCCGCCAGCCAACACGCTGGTCAACGGTACGTTCTGGAAAGCCGACAGCACGGCGCCGGAAGCATCGGTGGAAATCGGCTGGGCCAAGCGCTACGGCGTATACCCGGGCGACCGCATCACCATCGCGGTGGGCGAGCAGGAACGCGAGTTCACCGTAACCAGTGTGCGCAAGGCCGACTGGAACACCTTCCGGCCGAACTTCTTTGTGCTGCTGAACCCGAATGCGGTGGGCGACACCCCGCACAACCTGCTGTCAGCGTTCCATCTGCCGGCCGGCAAGGCGGCCGGACTGGGCGAGCTGGTACGCGCGCAGCCGAACCTGTCGCTGCTGGATGTGGATGCGGTGATCTCGCAGGTGCGCGATGTGATGGAACGGGTGGCACAGGCGGTGCAGCTGGTGATGGTATTCAGCCTGCTGGCCGGCGTGCTGGTGCTGCTGGCCGCACTGCAGGCCACGGCGGGCGAGCGTCGCTACGACAGCGCGGTGCTGCGCACGCTGGGCGCGACCCGGCGCCAGCTGCGCGGCGCGGTGCTGGTGGAGTTCGGCGCGCTGGGCACGCTGGCAGCGTTGCTGGCGGTGGGCGCCGCCGCGGCCATCGGCGTGGCGGTCTCGCAGAAGGTGTTCGAGCTGCCGTTGTTGCCGCCGTGGCCGGGCCTGCTGATCGGCGGTGTGGTCGGCATCGGACTGAGCCTGCTGGCCGGCTGGTGGGGCACGCGGCGCATCCTGCATACCTCGCCGGCACTGGCCCTGCGCGAAGCCTGACGCGGCGTCGGACCCGGGTGCGTGCCGAGCAGGCTCGGCACCTACCGGTAGATCCACGCCACGCGTGGATGCGGGAAAGAGCGTGCCGAGCAAGCTCGGCACCTACCAAGAGCACATGACGGCGTTCCCAAGGTTCAAGGAACAAGCGCATCCACGAATGGCGTGGATCTACAGGGCCTTTTCCACGTACTTGGCGAACACGTCGTCGATCTGCTTGTCCTTCACCTTCTTGCCGGCCTGGATCTCTTCGGCCTGGGTGAACATCGGGATGATCATCGCCATGCCGTCGATCTTGGTCTTCAGGTGCACGCCCGGGGCCTGACCAAGGAAGCCGTCCCAGCGCTGGCGCACCCTGGCCCAGTAACCGGCGGTGGCCTTCCAGTAGTCGCGCGCCGGGGTGAAGTCGACCTCGGTGGTCTTCACGTAGTCGTTGAAGCCGAACTCGCGGGCGATCTCCACCTGGCTGCCGTCGGCGTTGCGCTGCACCTTGGTGTTGAACTGCTCGTGGGTCCAGCCGTTCGGGGTCAGCGTATGGCGGTTGACCACGGCCAGCGCGTTGTAGTCGCTGCGCTTGGTGTACTCACGGCGCGGCAGCGGACGCCAGCTCAGGTCGCTGGTCCAGCTCGGCACGTTGTTCGTGTAGGTCCAGGTGCCGGTGCCGCAGTAGCGTGGTGCGTCGCTCACTTCGTACACGCACTGGGTCCAGGCACCCTGGTTCACCGCCTCCGGAATGCTGCGCACCTTCCAGGTCTGGTCGGCACTGAACTCGAAACGGTTCGGTGCTTCGTAGACCCAGTCCTGGCGCCAGTGCTTGGTGATGTGGCCGCTCTTCTCGTCCAGCAGCAGGTGCTGCAGCACGATGCGCTTCGGCGTGTCTTCGACCACGATGACCACTTCGCTGCCGCCGCTGCGCATCGCCGGCGCACGCTCGTAGCCCGGCTTCAGCAGCACGGTCTCGTCGAAGGCGAAGTCCACGGTGTACTCACCCTGCATGGCAAGGATGCTGTCGTGGTCGCGGGCGATATCGGAGGGCTGCGCGCTGGCCACGCCGCTGGCGGCGAGCAGCAGCATGGCGCTGGCTGTCTGGAGCTTCATCGGGTCTTCCTTCGGGTTGCAGATGCATTGAGGGGCCATCCGTGGCCAACGGGCGTTCCATCAGGAGTGGATCACAGGCGGATCAGCGGCAGGTCGCCGGGAATCCGTGGCGCCGGATGCCGGGCGGCGTCGGCACAGCAGCAGTCGTCGATCGCCAGTTCGCCTTCGGCGTTTTCCAGGCGTGCGATGCGGCGTGCGGTGACCGCGCCCAGCGAAGACAGGGTCGACAGGCTGGCAGCCAGGGTGCGCCCGTCGTCGGCGGCATGCAGGCGCAGCGCGCACAGGCGCCAGCGCTGGCCACCGAGATGGCCGGCCAGGCGCCGCCACAGGCGTTCACCGACGCTGCCATCGCTGTCGTGTTCCGGTCCCGGCGGCAGCGCGGCCACCAGCCGGTCCCAGGCCAGGAAATCGCTGTCCGGCAGCAGGTACAGGCGCCACACGCAGCGACCGCGGCCATCGAGGAAGCACAGGCTTTCGCGCAGGCCTTCACTGTCCACGCCCTGGCAGGCATGTACACGCACCGCCTGGCGCCAGCCGCCCAGCTCGTTGCCGTCGGCGTGGTACAGGCACAACACGGTGCCGAGCGTGGCCAGCTGTGCCGGGGTTGGCCAGGCCGCGCTGTGCGGCGCGGCGATGGAGTCATTCCTGCGTGCGGACAATGCTCGGCTCATGAGGTCACCAGGAAACGGCAAGGCTGGCGGAGAAGGTGCGGCCCGGGCTGCTGTAGCGATCGCTCAGTGCGCGATTGGTGATCAGGCTCGGGGTGATCGACGACCATTCGATGTAGCGCTTGTCGGCCAGGTTGAACACGCCGACATTGAAGGTGGCGCCCGGTGCGAAGTTCCAGTGCGCCATCAGGTCCAGCACGCCGTAGCCGGCCGGCTGGTAGACGAACGGCGCCGGTGCGTTCGGATTGGTCTGCGCAGCAGGCGGCGGCAGGCGCTTCTTGCGCTGTACGAAGGTGCCGGCCAGTTCGACGCCCCAGCTGTCGGTGTCGTACATCAGGCCCAGCGTGCCACGCAACGGATCGACCGAGGCCAGCGGTTCGTCATCGGTCCGATTGTCACCACGCGACCATGCCAACGCACTGCGCAGCGCCCAGCCCTTCAGCGCCGGGCTGAGTTCACCAAATTCGATGCCGGCCTTCATTTCCGCTCCGTAGATCCGCGCATCAGCGATGTTCTGCGACTGGAACACGGTCAAGCCCTGCGCGTTGCGGCCGGTATCGACGTTGGACTCGATGAAATCCTTGTAGTCGTTGTAGTAGCCGCTGACACTGACGTACGCCGCCGGCGCGATGAAACGCAGGCCCAGTTCGTAGCCATCGCTGGTTTCCGGCTTCAGATCCGGATTGGCGATGGCGGTATAGCGGAAGGCGACATTGGTCAGGCCGATGTTGACGTCGTTGTACGGCGGCGAACGGAAGCCACGCGCATACCCGGCGAACAGCGACCACTGGTCGGTGAAGCGCCAGACCATGCCCAGCTTCGGCGACACGCTGGTCTTCTTCAGCTGCGCCACGGCCGTGGTCGGGTTGTCTTCGGCGAAGATGCTGTCCACTTCCGGCTTCAGCTCGTAACGGTCGACGCGCACGCCCGGCACCAGCGACAGCTTGCCGTCGGCCAGGCGCATTTCATCCTGCGCGTACAGGCCCAACTCGGTGGTCTTGCTGATCGGGAAGTCACGCACCGGGAAGGTGTCGGGGGTAACGGTGTTGCTGACCACACCGGCACGGTTGACCTGGTAGCCGTCGCGCTTCTGGCGGATCTCGGTGCGCGTGCCCTCGAAGCCGTAGGTCAACGCATGTTCGACCGCACCGGTGCTGAACGCCTTGTTGAACTGCGCCTGCAGGCCAAAGGCATGCTGGTCGAAGGAGAACACGCGGTGACGGCGGCTGCCGTCGGTGCGGGTCTCGTCGGTCTGCTGCCGGGTTTCGCTGTTCTGCGCGTACACCTGCCAATGCAGGCTGTCGGCGAACGGCTGGTCCAGCGCATCCATTTCGTGGGCGAAGGAGACGCGGGTGCGCTTCTGCGTGTCGTGGGACTTCATGCCAGTGGCGGCAGCGAGCGCGCCGGGGGGCGGCGCAATGCTGGCAATTGCCGAGAGCACGTTGGTATCGGTGGTGTCTTCGTTGCCTTCCACGGTCAGGCGGAAGCGCTGGTCTTCGCTCGGCGCATAAACCAGCTTGCTGAGCAGGCTGCGGCCGTCGCGGTCCTGCGGATTGGACGCGGTGCGGGTGTCGTTGTCGCTGCGCACCGTTCCCTTGTTGTCCGTCTCCTGGCCCTGGTGGTGGTTGACGTTGACCAGGCCGCTCCAGTGGTCGCCACCAAAAGCGGCGGTGGCACCGCCGAGCAGGCCCTTCCACTCGCCGTCGTAGCCGAACTTCAGTCCGAAGTAGCTGTTCTTGCCGTCCTTGAGGTAGTCGGCCGGGTCCTTGGTGACGAACGCCACCACGCCGCCCAGTGCATCGGAGCCGTACAGCGAGCTGGCCGGGCCGCGCACGATCTCCACGCGCTTGAGCGTATCGAGGTCGGTGAAGTTGCGGTTGGAACTGGCGAACGAACCGATGTCGAACCGCGTCGGCATGACGATGCCGTCGGTCTGGATGCGCACGCGGTTGCCGTCCAGGCCACGGATGCGGAAACCATCCAGGCCGAAGCGGGTCGCGCTGCGGGTAACCGACAGGCCCGGCTCGTAGCGCACCAGATCCTTGATGTCCTGCACCAGGTGCCGGTCCATCTGCTCACGGTCGATGACGTCCACGGTGGCCGCCACGTCACTCACGGCCCGCTCGGTGCGGGTGGCGGTGACCTGCACCCGATCGAATTCGCGCGCATCAGGCGCAGCGGCGGCGGCAGCGTGGGCGGACAGCGGCAAAGCCATCCAGACAGCGAGACACAGGGCGGTATGGCGGGTCATCAGGTTCATTCGGTCAGGCAGGGGAACCCCCGGTTACCGGCACACCCGGAAGGTGCACGCGGTAGACCGAGGGGGAGAGAGCGGGAGCGGACGGGCCGCCCACCCTGTCGGCGCAGCCGGCAGGAGGGAGGGAGGCGGGCGACCAGGCCGCGATTACTTGGTCAGGATCAGCTTGTCGTTGCTGGTGTGCCGCAGGCGATAGAAGCGGTCGCCGTGCTGGATCAGGATTTCACGACGGCCCTTGAGCAGGGCTTCGCTGTCGATGACCTCTTCCGGCGGAACGACGCGGACCGGACGATCGCGGAGGGTCAGCGTTTCGGGGCGCAGCAGTACAGGTTGAGCATTCATGAGCATCTGGACTCGTGCGAGGGACGAGTTAAATGATAATGATTCTCAGTTGACAATCAACAACCATTCTCAATTTCATTGATGAGATTAATGATCGAATCCCGAAATTCGATAGGCATCGCCAATTGAAAGATGGGGCGGGCGGCTTTTGTAGAGTCGAGCCGTGCTCGACTGCTCTTCGTGCCCAGCCAGGTGAAACCCGCGCTGCGCGCGGAGTCGAGCGTGGCTCGACTCTACATGGCGCTGCTGCCGGTCAGCCGAAGACGGCTTCGACCTGGGCCCAGCCGGCGGCGTCGACCTGCTCAAGCACGTCCAGTGCCTGCAGGTTCTGCAGCAGCTGGCTGACCCGGCTGGCGCCGAGGATCACGCTGGAGACATTCGGGTTGCGCAGGCACCAGGCAATCGCCAGCGTGGCCGGCGCCTGGCCCAGCGCGCGTGCCACTTCGCTGAATCGGCGCACCTGGCCCAGGCGGGCCTCGGCCTCAGCACCCAGCACCAGGTCCTGCAACCACTCCATGCCTTCCCGCCCCAGCCGCGCATCGGCCGGGATGCCCTGGTCGTACTTGCCGGTGAGCAGGCCCGAGGCGAGCGGCGAGAAGATGGTGGTGCCCAGGCCAGCGCCGGCATACAGCGGTGCATACTCCACCTCCACCCGTTCGCGGTGCAGCAGGTTGTACTGCGGCTGCTCCATCGACGGGCCCTGCAGGTTGCGCGCCTCGGCGATGTCCAGCGCCTGCTGGATCTGCGCCGCCGACCACTCCGAGGTGCCCCAGTAGAGAATCTTGCCCTGCCGCACCAGGGTGTCCATGGCGTGCACGGTCTCGGCGATCGGCGCGTCCGGATCCGGGCGGTGGCAGTAATAAAGGTCCAGGTAGTCCACCCGCAGGCGCTTGAGCGCGGCATGGCAGGCGTCGGTCACGTGCTTGCGCGACAAGCCGCGCTGGGTCGGCCGCGGGTCCTTGGCACTGCCGAAGAACACCTTGCTGGACACGCAGAAACCGTCGCGCGGCAGGCGCAGGTCGGTGATCACGTCACCCATGACCTGTTCGGCACGGCCGTTGGCATAGCCCTCGGCGTTGTCGAAGAAGTTGACGCCATGATCCCAGGCGGCGGCCACCAGGTTGCGGGCCTCGTCGCGCGGGATCTGGTCACCGAAGGTCACCCAGGCGCCGAAGGACAGGGCGGAAATCGGCAGGCCGGTGGAGCCCAGGCGACGGTATTGCATGCGAATCTCCTGCTGCGGGCCCGCATCCGGGCCGGGATCGAGCCCCATTCTACCTGCCACCGCCAGCCGCAAGCCCTTGCCGTTGCTGGCCTGATCGGCACCGATGGCCGCGCGCACGCTGCTTTTTCTTGCCCCGGCCCCTGCCCTGCACTAGGCTTCCCGTTTTTCGCGACGCCCCAGGGGAGTCACTCACATGGTCGAAGGTTTGGGCAGGATCGGCTTCGGCCTGTTCGGGTTGGCGGTGCTGATCGGCATCACCTGGTTGTTTTCCAATAACAAGCGCGCGGTTGACTGGAAGCTGGTTGCCACCGGTATCACCCTGCAGATCGCCTTTGCGGCGCTGGTGATCCTGGTGCCGGGCGGGCGCGACGTGTTCGACGCGCTGGGCAAGGGCTTCGTCAAGATCCTCAGCTACGTCAACGAAGGCTCGGGCTTCATCTTCGGCTCGTTGATGGACACCAAGAATTACGGCTTCATCTTCGCCTTCCAGGTGTTGCCGACCATCATCTTCTTCTCTGCGCTGATGGGGGTGATGTACCACCTCAACATCATGCAGGGCATCGTGCGCGTGATGGCCTGGTCGATCACCAAGGTGATGCGCGTGTCGGGTGCGGAAACCACCAGCGTCTGCGCCAGCGTCTTCATCGGCCAGACCGAGGCGCCGCTGACGGTGCGTCCGTACATCGCCAGGATGACCCAGTCCGAGCTGCTGACCATGATGATCGGCGGCATGGCGCACATCGCCGGCGGCGTGCTGGCGGCCTACGTGGGCATGCTCGGCGGCGGTGATCCGGCGCAGCAGGCCTTCTACGCCAAGCACCTGCTGGCGGCCAGCATCATGGCGGCCCCGGCCACGCTGGTCGTGGCCAAGCTGCTGATCCCGGAAACCGGCACCCCGCTCACCCGCGGCACGGTGAAGATGGAAGTCGAAAAGACCTCCAGCAACATCATCGACGCGGCCGCTGCCGGCGCCGGTGACGGCCTGAAGCTGGCGCTGAACATCGGCGCGATGCTGCTGGCCTTCATCGCCCTGATCGCGCTGCTGAACGCACCGCTGACCTGGATCGGCGATGTGACCGGCCTGGCCGCCGCCATCGGCAAGCCGACCAACCTGTCGACCATCTTCGGTTACGTGCTGGCCCCGATCGCCTGGGTGATCGGCACCCCGTGGGCCGATGCCACCACCGTCGGTTCGCTGATCGGCCAGAAGGTCGTGATCAACGAGTTCGTGGCCTACACCGAGTTGTCGCAGATCGTGAACGGCCAGATCGCCGGCGTGAGCCTGTCCGAAGAAGGCCGCCTGATCGCTACTTACGCGCTGTGCGGCTTCGCCAACTTCAGCTCGATCGCGATCCAGATCGGCGGCATTGGCGGCCTGGCCCCGGAACGTCGCCACGACCTGGCCAAGTTCGGCCTGCGCGCCGTGCTGGGCGGTACCATTGCCACCTTCATGACGGCGACCATCGCCGGCGTGCTGACGCACTTCAGTTGAACCCTTGGTTGAGAAAAGATTCCCTATGAGCAGCAGTGTCGTTGTCGTCGGTTCCTTCAATGTCGATCACGTGTGGCGGTGTGAGTCGCTGCCGGCACCGGGTGCGACCATTGCCGGCCGTTACAGCACCGGCCCCGGTGGCAAGGGCTTCAACCAGGCCGTGGCAGCCTGCCGCGCCGGTGCCGACACCCACTTCGTCTGCGCGCTGGGCGACGACGCCGGTGGCGCCACCGCCCGCGAGCTGGCCGCGCAGGACGGCTTCGGGCTGATCGCCGAAGCCAGCAGCGAACCGACCGGCACCGCCGGCATCTACGTCGATGCCCGTGGCCGCAACACCATCGTGATCGGCCCGGGCGCCAACGCCGCGCTCAGCACCGACTTCCTGCAACAGCAGCAGGCCCTTCTGACCGGCGCCAAGGTGGTGCTGGTGCAGCTGGAATCGCCGGTGCAGACCATTGAAGCAGCGCTGGCCACGGCCCGCGAGGCCGGCGTCATCACCGTGCTCAACACCGCACCGGCCGACGCCCCTTCGACCATCGGCCTGCTCAAGCTGGCCGATGTGATCACCCCGAACGAGACCGAGTTCGCCGCCCTGCTCGGCCGCCATGTCGGTGAGCGCGTGGATGCCAACGACGTCGCTGCGCTGGATGGCGCCAGCCTGCACGCGCTGTGCCGCAAACTGGTCGGCAACGGCACCGTGGTGGTGACCCTGGGTTCGGTGGGCGTGTTCGTGTCGCATGCCGACGAGAACCTGCGCGGCGATACCCAGCCGTACTACCGCGTGGGCGCCGAACAGGTGCAGGCGATCGACACCACCGGTGCCGGTGACGCCTTCAACGGTGCGCTGGCCGCGTCGCTGGCGCAGGTGGCCGACGCCCCGTTCGCCCGTCACGTACGCTTCGCCAACCAGTTCGCTGGCCGTTCGACCGAGAAGGAAGGCGCTGCAGCGGCCATGCCGCGCTTCACTCCGGGCGACGTGGAAGTGAAGTAGATCCACGCCATGCGTGGATGGGAGGGCCCGGGTGTGCAGACACCCGGGCTTTTCTTTTGGCCAGTTCCCAGCGGCCGCGACCGCCGGTCGCATTGCCCGCATCCCGCCCCTCACCCACCATCCGCGCAGCGTTTCAGCGTGGGTATGACATGGACGGATTCCCCTGGTTGCTGGTTGCCGCCGCCGGCAGTGCCATCGCGGCCTTGCTGCATATCGGCTGCATTGCCTTTGGCGCCCCTTGGTACCGGTGGTTCGGCGCTGGCCCGCGCATGGTCCGGCTGGCGCAGGCCGGGCATTGGTGGCCACCGCTGATGACCGCCGGCATTACGGCCGTGCTGGTGGCCTGGACGCTGTATGCACTGGCGGCCGCGGGCTGGCATTCGCCGCTGCCAGCCAGTCGTCTGGTCCTCTCAAGCATCGCCCTGCTGTTGCTGCTGCGCGCGGCGATGGGCTTCGGGCTGGCGCTGCTCCGGCCCGGCTACAACGGCCGGCGCTTCTGGGTGGTCAGTTCACTGGTCTGCTTCGGCTTGGGGCTGGGCTTCGCGCTGGGTGCCCGCCAGGCCTGGCAGAGCCTGGGGTAGCCGCCTACCATCGCCCGCCCTTGGGGGCGGCGGAAGCAACCGTCAAGCATCTGTTGATGCCGGTACGGCATGAGCTGGGTGCCGATCGGCCTGAACCGGGGCGGGCCTGACACGGCCGCACCGCCGCCCGCGCCCTACAATGGGCGCATGCAGATCGGCCCCTACACCATTGCCCCCAACGTCGTGCTGGCGCCCATGGCCGGCGTCACCGACAAGCCCTTCCGCCTGCTGTGCAAACGGCTGGGCGCGGGTCTGGCCGCCTCGGAAATGACCATCAGCGACCCGCGCTTCTGGACCACGCGCAAATCGATCCACCGCATGGACCATGACGGCGAGCCGGCCCCGATCAGCGTGCAGATCGCCGGTACCGAGCCGCAGCAGCTGGCCGAGGCTGCACGCTACAACGTCGACCACGGCGCGCAGATCATCGACATCAACATGGGCTGCCCGGCCAAGAAGGTGTGCAACGCCTGGGCCGGTTCGGCACTGATGCGCGACGAGCAGCTGGTGGCGCGCATCCTCGAAGCCGTGGTCAACGCGGTGGACGTGCCGGTCACGCTGAAGATCCGTACCGGTTGGGACTGCGACCATCGCAATGGTCCGGTGATCGCGCGCATCGCAGAGAACAGCGGTATTGCGGCACTGGCGGTGCACGGCCGTACCCGCGACCAGCATTACACCGGCCAGGCCGAGTACGCCACCATCGGTGAGATCAAGGCCGCGCTGCGCATTCCGGTGATCGCCAACGGCGATATCGATTCACCGCAGAAGGCCGCCTACGTCCTGAAGGAAACCGGCGTGGATGCAGTGATGATCGGGCGCTCCGCGCAGGGCCGGCCGTGGATCTTCCGCGAAGTGGCGCACTACCTGGCCACCGGCGAGGAACTGCCGCCGCCGTCGCTGGCCGAGGTGCGCGACATCCTGCTCGGCCACCTGCACGCGCTGCATGCGTTCTACGGCGAGCCGCAGGGCGTGCGCATCGCGCGCAAGCACCTGGGCTGGTATGCCAAGGACCGGCCGGAGAATGCCGCCTTCCGCGCGGTGGTCAACCGTGCCGAGGATCCGGCCAGCCAGATCGCATTGACCAGCGAATACTTCGACCGCCTGATCGCCGGGGAACCGGCGTTGTCTTCGGCAGCCTGAGTGCGCCAGCCCCTCGTAACCCGCCCGACTGCCTTGATCCGTAGAGTCGAGCTTGCTCGACTGCTCCACACCGTAGAGTCGAGCGTGCTCGACTGGCTTTCTGAACAGTCGAGCTTGCTCGACTCTACGCGCCCCTTCCATTGATCACGCTCGACGCTACAAGAGCCCGCCCCATGACCCCGCCGATTTCCTCCCCGACCTACCTGCACGGATTCTCCGGCACCGAGCAGCAGCGCCTGATGACCCAGGCACGCCTGCTGGAATCGAGCATATTCGGCCAGATCGACTACAGCGGCGCGCGTCGCCTGCTGGAAGTTGGCAGTGGCGTCGGTGCACAGACCGAAATCCTGCTGCGCCGCTTTCCGGAGCTGCACGTGACCGGCGTGGACCTGAGCGAAACGCAGCTGGCCACCGCGCGCGAGAACCTGGCGCGCACACCGTGGTGCAGCGACCGCTACACCCTGCAGCAGGCCGACGCCGGGGAGCTGCCGTTCGAAGCACGCAGCTTCGACGCGGCGTTCCTGTGCTGGGTGCTGGAGCACGTGCCGTCACCAGCACGCGTATTGAGCGAAGTGCGCCGCGTGCTGGCCCCGGGTTCGCCGGTGTACATCACCGAGGTGATGAACGCCTCGTTCCTGCTCGACCCGTATTCGCCGCATATCTGGCGCTACTGGATGGCCTTCAACGATTTCCAGTACGACCACGGGGGCGACCCGTTCGTCGGCGCCAAGCTGGGCAACCTGCTGCTGGCCGGCGGCTTCCGCGACGTGCACACCGAGATCAAGACCATCCACCTGGACAACCGCGAACCGGCACGCCGCAAGACGATGATCGCGTTCTGGGAACAGCTGCTGCTGTCGGCTGCCGACCAGCTGCTGCAGGCCGGATCGGTGGACGAGGAAACCGTGGAAGGCGTGCGTCGCGAGTTCCGCCTGGTGCAGAACGATCCGAACGCGGTGTTCTTCTATTCGTTCGTGCAGGGCCGCGCCACGGTGTATTGAGGCCCATCCTCGCCATCGGGCGGCCAGCGGCTCCGGCGGCAACCGGCTAGAATCCCGCAGTCCCGGCCTCGAAACGGCGCGTGCCGGGATCCCCCTCTATTGCCCTCAGGCATCGGTGCGCGGGTACGTCGCGCATGGATGGACCTTACCTGCGAGCGCATGATGAGTGACAGCGGCCGAACGCCTTTCCCCGCCCATGACGCGAGTCCGGGCGGGCTCCTGCCCAGCCAGATGCGCCTGCTCGCCGGAATCGTCGCGCTGTTGTGCGTTCTCTATGTCGCATTCGCGCTGACGCCATCCTCCTACTCGCTGGCCTACGAGTACCTGGGCCTGGCACCACAGCACCCGCTGCTCGGCAGCGCCCGCATGATCCGCAGCGACGAGTGGATCGTGTTCACGCCCTACATCCAGATCGCGGTCAACAACGACTTCGGCCAGATCAACGCGTACTCGCCTTACCACGAGTCGCTGCGTACCTTCCAGGCGCTGCCGCTGCTCGACTGGGGACTGCTGTTCAAGCCCTACCACTGGGCGTTCTTCGTGTTACCCGCGGCGAACGCGTATTCGTTCTTCTTCATGTTCATGGCCATGGCCTTCCTGAGCGGATGGGCCCTGTTCCTGCGCCAACTGCGGATGCCGGTACTGGCCGCAGTGCTGGTTTCGGCCACGCTGTTCTTCGCCCCATTCGTGCAGGTCTGGTGGACCAGCAATGCCGGCGCATTTGCCCTGGCACCCTGGGCCGCCGCAGCCTGGCTGCGCATCGGCAATCGTTGGCTGCGCATCGCGGCCAGCGCGTATGCACTCGCGGCCTGGGTAATCGCGGTCTCCTATCCGCCCTTCATCATCTCCTCGCTGCTGGCCATGGCCGTACTGGTACTCGCCTTCCGCCGCGATGCCCTCACGCTTCCACGACTGATCGATGCCAGCATCGCAGGTGCGATGGCCTTGGCCGTGTTCGTCGGCTATTTCCACGACATCATCCCGATCGTGCGCAACACGGTGTATCCGGGCCAGCGCCAGAGCGCCGGAGGCGGCGTCGGGCTGACGTCCCTGTTCGCGCACGTCTTCCCTAACCTGATGACCTACAGGTTCGCACCGCTGCCGATATTCAAAGCCTCCAACGAGTGCGAGATCGCCGTACTCGGCAGCCTGCTGCCGCTGTTCACGCTGGTGCTTGCCGATGGCGCACGACTGCGCGAATGGGCGCACGGCCACCGCGGCAGCGTGCTGACCCTTGCCGCAGGCGTACTACTGATCGCCTGCTGGATCTTCCTGCCCGTGCCCGTTCTGGTCGGCAAGCTGACCGGGCTGTCGATGGTGCCCCCTGCTCGCGCGCTGCTGGCGCTCGGCCTGCTGATCAACATCGGCTGCGCAATGATCCTGGTCCGATGCGGCGTGCGCCTGGAGCGCAGGCGTTTGTTGCTGCTGGCTGCGCTGCTGATGATGGGCACCGTGGCCAAGTTCCTGTTCGGCGAAGGCCAGTTCAGCCGCCTGCACAGCGCCGCCGACGCACTGCCCTACCTCTGCCTGGCGGCACTGGCCATTGCCGCCCGCCGCCCAAAGCTGTCGGTGCATGCCGCCAGCCTGGTGCTGGCCACGGCCGCACTGGCCAACCTGCTGGGCAATGGCTTGTTCAACCCTGTGCAGCCTGCCGGACCGATCTTCGCGATGGACCGCGCTGCCGTGCTGGAGGCGCTGCAGGCACAGGGCGCCCGCAAGAATGCCGACGGTGTGCTGGTCGCACCCGGGGCCTACGGCGGACTGCTGCCCGGCCTCGGCATCCCTGCCGTCAACCACGTGCTGTACCTGCCGCAGATGGGTTACTTCGGCAGGTACTTCCCTGGCATGCCGGACAATGAATTCAACTTCACCTTCAACCGCTATCACCACGTTGCGGTGGCGACCGATGGCGATGCCCCCCGTGTGCTGCAGGGAGACCAGGTGGTAGTACCGGCCACGGTTCTGCTGGCACCGCCGTCGCTTCCTGCAGATGGCACGCCACAGTGAGCCCCACCATGAATGTCGCAGCTCACGCCCTTGCCTCACCCCGCATCGCCGTGGTGATTCCCTGCTACAAGGTGACCCGCCACGTGCTGGCGGTGCTGGCCGCGATCGACCCGGTGGTGACCGCGATCTACTGCGTGGACGATGCCTGCCCCGATGGCAGCGGCCGGCTGATCCAGGCCGAAGCGAACGACCCGCGCATCACCGTGCTGTTCCATCCGCACAACCGCGGCGTCGGCGGCGCCATCAAGACCGGTTACCGCGCGGCGATCACCGATGGCATGGACATTCTGGTCAAGGTCGATGGCGACGGGCAGATGGACCCGGCACTGCTGATGGACTTCGTCGCGCCCATCGCCGACGGCCACGCCGACTACACCAAGGGCAACCGCTTCTGGAACCTGACCCACATCCGCCGCATGCCCCCGGTGCGACGGCTGGGCAACC
Source organism: Stenotrophomonas maltophilia (assembly GCF_002138415.1). Taxonomy (NCBI): domain Bacteria; kingdom Pseudomonadati; phylum Pseudomonadota; class Gammaproteobacteria; order Lysobacterales; family Lysobacteraceae; genus Stenotrophomonas; species Stenotrophomonas maltophilia. The sequence continues at coordinate 745,271 of NZ_CP015612.1, read as the reverse complement.
TGCTGCTGTCCTTCATGACCAAGGCCTCATCCGGGTACTGGCAGGTGTTCGATCCGACCAACGGCTACACCGCCATCCATGCCAAGGTTGCCAGCCACCTCAAGCTCGATGCGGTCAGCGACCGCTACTTCTTCGAGACCGACATGCTGTTCCGCCTGAACACCGTGCGCGCCGTGGTGCAGGATGTGGCGATGGATGCGCACTACGCCGACGAGACAAGCAACCTGCGCATCGGCCGCGTCCTGGGCGAATTCACCTTCAAGCACCTGCGCAACACGCTCAAGCGCATTGCCTACAACTATTTCCTGCGTGATCTCAGCATCGCCTCGCTGGAGCTGATCGCCGGCAGCAGCCTGCTCGCCTTCGGCGGGCTGTTCGGGCTATATCACTGGGTGCGATCGGCGCAGGCCGATGTGGCTACGCCGGTGGGCACGATCATGATCGCCATGGTCGCGCTGATTTCCGGGCTGCAGTTCCTGCTGGCGTTCGTCGGTTTCGATATCGCCAACGTGCCGCGCCAGGTGCTGAACCGTTCGATCAAGCTCAACCGCCTTCCGCAGTAGAGCCATGCCATGCGTGGCTGTTGTTCGCGCCATCCATGCATGGCGTGGATCTATGGGTGCGCGGCACCGGTCGCGGAGGCTGCCGGCTCGTGCCAGATGCGCTGCCACATCGCGGCAAGCCGGCGCCCGGCGTCCGCGCGCGCGGCGGGACTGCTGTAATCCGCCCGCACCTGCTCGGGCGTGATTGGCCGCCACTGCCCGTCGACCTGCTCGGCCACGACAAAGTTGAACGTGTAGTCCGGCTCCAGCCCCATGCGCAGATCGCTCAGCACCAGCCGCCCGTCCACCACCTGCGCACGCACGAAGCCACGGTTGAACCACGTCAGCTGCTGCACCGCCGGGATGCCTTCTGCTTCACGGAAGGCCTGCACGTTGGACGCGTGGCCTTCGAACTGCATCGGCCCGTGGTCGGCCACCAGCGAGCGGTCGCCCACCACGTAGCCGTTCGGCGTCATCGCCACTACCCGCCACAGTAGGGTGTTGAACGGCATCGGCACCGAGAAGCGCGGTGCATCGCCCAGGCCCATCGCCGCCAGGCTCTGCTGCGCGGCACGGTCGACCTGGGCCTTGGCGATCAGGCCCCAGCCCAGGTAGGCACTGCTGACCAGCAACGCCACACCCAACACCTTGCCTGCCCAGGGCCGAGCGCGGCCGAACCAGGCCAGCACGCAGCCCAGCAGCAGCCACACCGTGTAGCCGGGATCGATGATGAAAACGCTGGAGCCCATGGTCGGGTGTGGCCGCAACGGCCACCACAGCTGGGTGCCGTAGACGGTGAACGCATCCAACAGCGGATGGGTGACCAGCGCCAGCTGGATCGCCCAGAACCAGCGCACCGGCGATTGCGCGACGCGGCCGTTGCCGAAGCGCTTGAACAACCACCAGACCAGTGCAGCCACCCAGGGCAGCACCAACAGCGAATGGCTGAAGCTGCGGTGCTCGATCATGTTCGCCACCGGGTCGGCGGCGGTGAAGCCGAGCCACAGGGCGTCGAGGTCCGGCAGGGTGCCAAGCGCCGCACCGGCCAGCAGGGCCGCACGGCGATGTCCGGGCGGGGCAATGGCAGCGGCGACGGCGCCACCGAGCACGATCTGGGTCAGGGAATCCATGGACCGATGCTAGCGGCTTGCGGGCGCGCCGTCTCACTCCGAATACGGCGTCTGTAGAGTCGACTGTTAGTCGACTGCTCTTCCGTCTGGCAGTGGAAACCGCGCGCTACGCGCGATAGTCGACTGACAGTCGACTCTACAAAAGCGGATTACGCCGCCTGCGACATGCGCGCGCCCGGCAGCTCCACCAGAGTCTGGCCGTTGTGGTCGAGCAGGCGCAGCGCGCCATCGTGGTCTTCGGCCAGTGCGGTCAGGCTCTCCACCCAGTCACCGTCGTTGGCATAGACCAGGCCATCGCGTTCAATCAACGCAGCGCGGTGGATGTGGCCACAGACGATGCCATCCAGTCCGCGCCGGCGCACGTCGTCCAGCCCGGCCTGCACGAAGCGCTCGATGTAGCGTTCGGCGGCACCGCTGCGCTTCTTCAGGAACTCCGACAGCGACCAGTAGCGCATGCCCAGCACGCGCCGCACCGCGTTCAACGCCTGGTTGCCGGTGAGGATCCGGTAGTACAGCCAGTCGCCGAACTTTTCCTGCAGGCCACCGAAGTGGGTCACGCCGTCGTACTCGTCGCCGTGTGCGACCAGCAGCCGGCGGCCATCGGCGGTCACGTGGATGGCACGGCGGCGCACCTGCATTGCCGGCAGCATCAGTCCGCACACCTGCCGCAGCGAGGCGTCGTGGTTGCCGGGAATGTAGACGATCTCGGTGCCTGCACGGCGCAGCGCATGCAGCGCCTGGATGACTTCGCTGTGCGACTGCCGCCAGTTGGCGCGGCGATGCGCCATCCACCACAGGTCGATGATGTCGCCGACCAGATACAACCGTTCGCAGCGCAGCTGCGAGAGGAACCGTGCCAGCTCGGTGGCATGGCAGTGACGTGAACCCAGGTGCACATCGGAGACGAACACTGCGCGCCGGTGCGGCGACAGGTTCGCCAGCGCGCTCATGCCGGCGTCCCCGCGTCGCGCAGGTAGCGTTTGCGCTTGTTCGGCCGGATCGCGCACAGGTCCACTTCAATCAGGCCGTCGATCGAATCACTGAAGTCCGGGTCGACACCGAAGGCGAGGAAGCGGGCACCACCGGGTTCGCACAGATCGGTGTACTGGCGGTACAGCGTTGGTACCCCCGTGCCGAGTGCGGCCAGGTTGGCCTTGAGCACATCGAACGCGGCACCTGCATCCAGCTCGCCGAAACTCGGCGGCGCGGCGAAGTACTGGAACGGCCGGTTCGATTCGGCCAGGCCCGCGCTACCGCTGTAGTAGCGCTGGTAGTACGCCACCAGCTGCTCGCGCGCATCACGCGGCAGCGCCGCGCTGATCGACACGGCGCCGAACAGGTAGCGGATGCCCGGCCGGCACTGCAGGTAGGCACCGATACCCTGCCACAGGTAATCCAGGCTGCGGCTGCCCCAATAGTCGGGCACCACGAAGCTGCGGCCCAGTTCCAGGCCTTCGGCGATGTGGGTGATGGCATCGTCGGAATAGCGAAACAGCGACGCGCTGTAGAGCCCGGACAGACCGTGCCGGGCCAGCGCATGGGCGCCGCGCATGATCCGGTACGCGCCGGCAATGCGCTGCGCGGCCGCGTCCCAGATCACGATGTGCTCGTACCGCGGGTCGTAGTCGTCCAGGTCACGGCTGCGCCCGGTGCCCTCACCCACCTGGCGGAAGGTCAGTTCGCGCAGGCGACCCAGCTCCAGCAGCAGCGGTGAATCGGCGGTACAGGTGGCCAGCAGGATCTGCTTGCCATCGGCGGTCTGGCCCAGCTGCGTGGCCGCGGCGATGCCGGCGGCTACCTGCGAGGGCGGCACCGGGGCGGCCAGCGGCTCCGGGCCTGCGCAGGCAGCGGCATTGCCGGCCGCGCCATTGCGGCCCAGCGCATACAGCGCGCGGCGTACCGCCAGCAGCTGTGCGCCCGGGTCACCGCCCTTGCCCAGCTGCATCGGCTCGCCGATGCTCAGGCGCAGCGGGCGGCCACGACGGGTGAACATCTCGCGCGCCAGCAGCGCGGTGCCGGCCGGCTTGAACAGGGTCGAGGCGCCGTAGAACAGCGCCGAATTGCGCGCTTCCACACGCACCGGCAGCACCGGCGCGCCGGCGGCACGGGCAAAACGGACGAACCCGCGCTGCCAGCGGCCATCACGGATGCCGCGCAGCGACAGCCGTGAGACCTCGCCGGCCGGGAACACAATCACGCACTGCTCGGCGGCCAACGCCTCCTCGACCGCATGCAGGCTGCCGCGCTGGGCCTTGCCACCGAGGATGCGCACCGGCAGCAGCAGGTCTTGCAGTGGCGCGATCGCCCCCAACAGATCGTTGGCCACGATCCGCACATCGCGGCGGATGCGGCCGACCGCGTCCAGCAGTGCGAGGGCGTCCAGCGCCCCGGAGGGGTGGTTGGCGACGATCAGCAGGCGGCCGGTGGCGGGAATCTTCGCAAGCGCCGCCGGATCCACCTGGTACTGGCCGTCGATGAACTCCAGGCCGGCGGCGACGAAGCCGAATCCTCGCAATCCTGCACTGCGCTGCAGGAACGCTTCGATCTGGTCCAGGCGCGACCAGCGGCCGACGCTGCGCAGCAGCGGCCGCGCCAGCTGGCCTCGACGGCCATGGAACCAATCGGGGAAGCGTTGCTGGAGGCGCTGTTCGAGTTCCTGCATGGCGAGTTCGCTCGTGCCCGGCGGCCGGATTGGCCGACAGCCTGCGCCCGGCAGGCGGCAGCCAGATGGCGGTTTTGGGGCAGAACGATGACGCCTGGCCCGTCTTGTCGACAGGGCCGCCGCCTGCGCGGTCGGGGGCCCCAGCGCCCGCCCGTTGTCACGCTGGTGGAACACTGGGCCTCGACGCTGGGCCCCAATCCCGGCCGGACGGCCGCTGCCGGGCCTACGCGGGCTTAACCACCGGCAACCGGTACAGGTTCACAATGCACAGGCGGCGCACCCCGTGTATCATTCGCGCCCATCTTTCCATCCGAATCAAGGGATATTACGCCTGATGTCCAGCTATCTCTTCACCTCCGAGTCGGTCTCCGAAGGCCATCCGGACAAGGTTGCCGACCAGATCTCCGATGCGGTGCTGGACGCGATCCTGACCCAGGACCAGCGCGCCCGCGTGGCCTGCGAGACCATGGTCAAGACCGGTGTTGCCATCGTCGCCGGTGAAATCACCACCAGCGCCTGGATCGACCTGGAAGCGCTGACCCGCAAGGTCATCACGGACATCGGCTACGACAGCTCCGACGTCGGCTTCGACGGCGCCACCTGCGGCGTGCTGAACCTGATCGGCAAGCAGTCGCCGCACATCGCCCAGGGCGTGGATCGCAAGAAGCCGGAAGAAATGGGCGCTGGCGACCAGGGCCTGATGTTCGGCTATGCCACCAACGAGACCGACAGCTACATGCCGGCCGCGATCCACCTGTCGCACCGCTTGGTCGAGCAGCAGGCCAAGATCCGCAAGAAGCGCAATTCGCCGCTGTCCTGGCTGCGCCCGGACGCCAAGAGCCAGGTCACCCTGCGCTATGAAAACGGCGTGGTCTCGGCCATCGACGCCGTGGTCCTGTCGACCCAGCACGCCCCGGGCATCAAGCAGAAGGACCTCATCGAGGCCGTCCGCGAAGAGATCATCAAGCCGGTGCTGCCGGCCAAGTGGCTGCACAAGGGCACCAAGTTCCACATCAACCCGACCGGCAAGTTCGAGATCGGCGGCCCGGTGGGCGACTGCGGCCTGACCGGCCGCAAGATCATCGTCGACACCTACGGCGGCTGGGCCCGTCACGGTGGTGGCGCCTTCTCCGGCAAGGACCCGTCCAAGGTCGACCGTTCGGCAGCCTACGCGGCCCGCTACGTCGCCAAGAACGTGGTTGCCGCCGGCCTGGCCGACCGTTGCGAAGTGCAGGTCTCCTACGCCATCGGCGTGGCTGAGCCGACCTCGATCTCGGTCACCACCTTCGGCACCGGCAAGATCAGCGACGACAAGATCGAGAAGCTGATCCGCAAGCACTTCGACCTGCGCCCGTACGGCATCATCAAGATGCTGGACCTCGTGCACCCGATGTACCAGCAGACTGCGGCCTATGGCCACTTCGGCCGCAAGCCGAAGGAGTTCAGCTACCTCAACGGCGAAGGCGAGACCGTCAACGCCACGGCCTTCTCCTGGGAGAAGACCGATCGCGCCGCCGCCCTGCGCGCCGATGCGAAGCTGAAGTAAGAACCACGAGGGGCCGCGCAAGCGGCCCTTCTCTTTTTCGGTAGAGCCGGCCGCTGGCCGGCTTTTTCATGGCCTCCGGAAACAATCGCGTGGTTGCCGGCCAGCGGCCGGCACTACCCGGTTGCCGATACAATCGCCCCATGTCGACCGAACTCAAGACCCACCAGCTGTCCATGACCGTGCTGATGTCGCCGGAAATGGCCAATTTCTCCGGCAAGGTCCACGGCGGCGCCATCCTGCGCCTGCTCGACCAGGTCGCCTACGCCTGTGCCAGCCGCTACGCCGGCAGCTACGTGGTCACCCTGTCGGTGGACCAGGTGATGTTCCGCCAGCCGATCGCAGTGGGCGAGCTGGTCACCTTCCTGGCCTCGGTGAACCACACCGGCACCTCGTCGATGGAGATCGGTATCAAAGTGGTGGCCGAGGACATCCTCAAGCGCAGCGTGCGCCATGCCAACAGCTGCTTCTTCACCATGGTGGCGGTGGACGAGGAAGGCCGGCCGACGCCGGTGCCGTCATTGCAGCCGGTCACGTCGGACGAAAAGCGCCGCCAGGCGGCCGCGCTGATCCGCCGCCAGCTGCGCCAGGAAATGGAGCAGCGCCATCTGGAACTGCTGGCATCGAACCCGCCGTCGCCGGAAGAATGAGGGTGTGCGGGGCAAGCCCCGCACCCACCGAAGCAGGTAGCGCCGGGCCATGGCCGGCGGATGCAGATCACCCGGTATTCTGCACGCCCTGCGAAACACCGTTCACGCAGGCCACCAGCGCGCGCAGCAGGTCGTCATCCTCGCGCCCGCTGGCCCGCCAGCGCTGCAGCAGATCCACCTGCAGCACGCTGATCGGATCGACGTAGGGATTGCGCAGGCGGATCGAAAGCGACAGCCGCGCATCGTGGTCGAGCAGCGTCTGCTGGCCCATCAGCGCCAGCAGCCAGTGACGGGTCAGTTCCAGTTCGCGCTGCACCTGCGGGAAGAAGCGCCCGTGCAGCTCGCCGGACAGTTTCGAGAACTGCTCGGCAATGGTGATATCGCCCTTGGACAGCACCATCGCGATGTCGTCCAAGAAGGTACGGAAGAACGGCCAGTCACGTGCCATCTCGCGCAGGGTCTGCTCGTGACCAGCATCAACCGCCGCTTGCAGGCCACTGCCCACGCCATACCACCCGGGAATGACCGCACGCGCCTGGCTCCAGGCGAACACCCAGGGAATCGCGCGCAGGTTGCCCAATGCCGCGTCCTGGCCGAGCCGGCGCGACGGCCGCGAGCCCAGCGTCATCCGCTCGATCACATCGATCGGTGTCGCCGTGCGGAAATAGTCCATGAAGCCGGCCTGGCCGACAAAGGTGCGGTACACCTCGCTGCTGGCCGATGACACCACGTCCATCACCGGTCGCCACTCATCCTCGCGGGGTTCGGCGGCACGCGGGCGCAGGCTGGCGCGCAGCACCGCGCCGGTGGCCTGTTCCAACGAGCGCAGCGCCAGCGCACGGATGCCGTACTTGCGATGGATCACTTCGCCCTGCTCGGTCACCCGCAGGCGGCCATCAATGCTGCCGCGCGGCGAAGCATCCACCGCGTGCGTGGTCTTGCCGCCACCACGGCTGATCGAACCGCCCCGGCCGTGGAAGAAAGTGAGGCGGATGCCGGCCTCGGCCGCCACCTCCAGTAGTTCCACCTGCGCACGCTGCAGGCCCCAGCGCGAAGCGGCGATGCCGCCGTCCTTGCTGCTGTCCGAATAGCCCAGCATCACCATCTGCACGTCATCGCGTGCGTGCAGGTGCGCGCGATAGATCGGGTCGGCCAGCAGGTCACGCAGGGTCGCGGTGCCGCGCTTGAGGTCGTCCACGGTCTCGAACAGTGGCGCGATGTCCAACGGCACCGCCCCACTCTCTTCAACCAGGCCGCCACGGCGTGCCAGCGCCAGCACGGCCAGCACGTCACTGCGGTCGTGTGCCATCGAGATGATGTAGCTGCCCAGCGCATCGCCACCATGGCGCGCACGCGCATCGGCCAACGCCGCGAACACGGCATCCAGTCGCCGGTTGCCTTCGTCGTCGCCCTTTGGCAACCGCGCGTCACCACTGGCATGCGGCGCCAGCAGGCCCGCGCGGCCCAATGCGTCCAGACCGTCCCACGCTGTGTCGCCGCCCAGCACGGTGGCCAGCGCACGCGCATGCACGCTCGATTCCTGGCGCACGTCCAACCGCGCCAGGTGGAAGCCGAAGGTCTTCACCCGCCACAGCAGGCGCTGCACGGCAAAGCCACCGGCATGTTCGCCGCGATTGGCGCGCAGGCTGTCGAGGATCAGCTGCAGGTCGTCGATCAGTTCAGCAGGGCCGGCGTAGGCGCCCTCGCCATCATCCAGCGTGGCCTGCAGGCGTGCACGCATGCGGTCATTGAGCAGGCGGTACGGCATGTCGGCATGGCGCGGCCGCGACTGCACCTGCGGCAGCAGCTGCTGGTAGCGCGCCACGCGCGCCTGCAGCGCATCGCTCACGCCCACCCGCTCGGTGGACTGGCTGAGCAGGCTGGCCAGCTGCAGCAGCTCCTTCTGGTAGCGCCCCAGCACCGCCTGCCGCTGCGCATCCAGCGTGTTGCGGATGGTGGTGGCATCCACGTTCGGATTGCCGTCCATGTCGCCGCCCACCCAGGTACCGAAACGCAGCAGGCGCGGCAGCGGCAGTTCTTCGCCGTAGGTATCGCGCAGCGCCTGCTGCAGCGATTCGTACAGCACCGGAATCACCCGGTACAGCACCTGCACCAGATAGAAGCCGACGTGCTCGCGTTCGTCATCGACGGTGGGTCGCACCGGCGAGGAATCGGTGGTCTGCCACGACGCGGTGAGCGCCATGCGGAAGCGCGCGGCATCGGCGGCGGCCTCACCCGGCGTGCGCTGGCCGTCGAGGTTGTCGACCAGGCTGGCCACCATCAACTGCTCTTTTTCCAGCAGCGCGCGGCGTACCGCTTCGGTCGGATGTGCGGTGAACACCGGTTCGATATCGATGCGTGGCAGCCACTGCGCCAGCTCGTCCAGGCCCACGCCCTGCGCCTTCAGGTGCTGCAGGGCATCCTGCAGGCCATCGGGCTGCGGCGCGGCAGTACCGGCGCGCTGGTAATCGCGGCGACGGCGGATGCGATGCACGCGCTCGGCGATGTTGACCACCTGGAAGTAGGTGCTGAAGGCCCGCACCATGGTTTCGGCCTGCTGCGGCGTGCGCCCGGCCAGGCCATCGGCCAGCTCCGACAACGGCGCCTGGTTCTCGCGGCGGGCGATGGCGCGGGTGCGCACGTCTTCGACATCGTCGAGGAAGGCGGCGGAGACCTGTTCAACCAGCAGGTCGCCGACCAGCGCGCCGAGCCGGCGCACGTCATCGCGAAGCGGAAGATCGGGGGAAGCAAACTCGATGCTGCTGCGGTACTCGTTCATCGGCGACGCACAGGCCTCGGTCAACGGATCCAGGCCCCCAAGCCTAAACCAGAACGGGCCTCGTGCTGCGATGCAAAAATGGTTTCATCTGGTAGTGCCGGCCGCTGGCCGGCAACCTCAGGTTGTGTGGCTCCATGAGGTTGCCGGCCAGCGGCCGGCACTACCGGGTCCGGTCAGCGCTTCTTCTTCGCCTTGCCCTGCTCGGCCGGGCCGATGGTCTGCTCCAGCCAGCGTTCGCTTTCGGCCAGCATGGTCATGATCGACTCGCGTGCGCGGTAGGCATGCGATTCGTTCGGCAGCATCACCAGGCGCGCGGTGCCGCCCAGGCCCTTCACCGCAGCGAACATGCGCTCGCTCTGGATCGGGAAGGTACCGGAGTTGTTATCGTCCACACCGTGGATGAAGAGGATCGGATCCTTGATCTTGTCGGCGTAGTTGAACGGCGCCATCTTCTGGTAGACGTCCTGCGCCTGCCAGTAGTTGCGCTCCTCGGCCTGGAAGCCGAACGGGGTGAGCGTGCGGTTGTAGGCGCCACTGCGGGCGATGCCGGCCTTGAACAAGCGCGTATGCGCCAGCAGGTTGGCAGTCATGAACGCACCGTAGGAATGACCACCGATGGCGATGTGATCGCGATCGGTCACGCCACGACGCACCACTTCATCCACCGCCGCCTGCGCGTTGGCCACCAGCTGTTCGATGTAGGTGTCGTTCGGCTCCTTGTCGCCCTCGCCGATGATCGGCATCGACGGGCTGGCCAGCACCACATAGCCCTTGGCCAGGAACGCCTGCGGGCCCCAGTAGCTCACCGCATTGAAGCGGTACGGCGAATCGGTCACCTGGCTGGCCGCGGCAGCGCTCTTGAACTCACCCGGGTAGGCCCACATCAGCAGCGGGCGCGGACCATCGCGCTTCGGGTCGTAGCCCGGCGGCAGCAGCAGGGTCGCGGTCAGGTCGACGCCATCCTTGCGCTTGTAGCGGATCTGCTCCTTCTGCACGCCTTTCAGCTGCGGCAGCGGATGCGCGAAGTGGGTCAACGCGCGCGGCGCAGCACCAGCGTCGGCCAGCGACTGCACGTAGAAGTTGGCCGGCTCGTCCGGGCTCTCGCGGCTCAGCAGCAGCGAGCTGGCCTGGTCGTCCAGCAGCGCCACCGGCAACGCATAGCTCGGCGCCTGCGAGTGGAACAGGCGGGTGGCCTTGCCCGTGGCAACGTCGAAGCGGTCCACGAACGGACGATCGCCTTCCGGCGATGCACCGGCACCGGCCAGATACAGGCTGCTGCCATCGGCGCTGGTCTGCAGGAGCGAGCGCCCGCGGTCGTTGCTGGACAACAGCGGCCGGCCCGGATCGGAATAGCGGTCCTGCCCGTCTCGATCCCACAGCAGGCGCGGCTCGGCTCCGGCATTGTCCGGGGCGATCAGCCAGGTCTTGGTCTTGCGCGTCTTCCACCACGACTCGGTCAGCAGGGCCAGGTCGCCACGGCCCCAGTTGATGCCCACCAGACGGCTGCCGAGCTGGGCCAACGTGACCGGCGGCTTGTCGAACGGCGCAGCCTGCATCAGCACCGCGTCGCGCACCTTGGCGTCCCTGTTCGGGTCACCACCATCCTGCGCTTCGGCCCAGACCAGGGTGGCATCGGCATCACCGCGCCAACTGATGTCGCGTACGCCGGTCACTTCGGCATCGTTGCCGGTCGGCAGGCCTTCCACCAGCGGACGCACGGCCACGGTGTGCACCAGCTTGCCGCTGGCACGGTCGATCACTTCAATACGGCGCGGGAAACTGCTCACCGGCACCACGTAGGAGTACGGCCGCTGCACCGGCTGGCGCAGCACGAAGCGGCCATCCGGCGACACCGAGAAGCCCATGAAGATGCCGGCGGCGCCGATCGCGCGGGTGTTGCCATCCAGGCTGACTTCCATCGGCTGGGTGGTGGCGTAGTAATCGAACTGGCGCGCGTCGGCCTCGTTCTTCAGCAGGTCCTGGTAGGTACGGATCGACACCACGCCGCCGCCCTGGCTGGTCTGCTGCACGGCCGGGCCAGTCGGAATGCCGTCGGCGGCCGGAGCCGCACCGAGGTTGGCCGGGCGGGTGAACACCACCAGGCCGCGGCTGTCCGGCAGCCACTGGTAGCCGCTGCCGATCACCGTGTTCAGGCCAGCGACCAGACGGCGGGCACTGCCACCGGCCACGTCCACCAGCCACAGTTCATTGGCGCCACTGGCGGCATCGACCTGGTTGAAGGCCAGCCACTTCTGGTCCGGCGACCACATCACACTGGCGATCGACAGCTTGGCCGGCAGGCCGCTGATCTGCCGTTCCTTGCCATCGGCCACGTTCATCAGCCACAGCTTCTCGCCGAAGCTGAAGCGGCTGTCGGAGAACGTGCGCGGGTTGATGCGCAGGCCGGCCAGCTTCAGTTCCGGCTGCGCCACCACCTGGATCGAAGGCAGCGACGGCATCTGCATCATCGCGGCCACGTCGCGGCGTGGCGACAGGTACAACGAGGGCGCACGGGGTGCGTCCACCACCGCCTGCAGCGCGGCCGAGGGCAGCTCGTAGCCGTTGACGCCCTGGGCCTGTGCGGCCGCGGGCTGCGGCGCCGCCGCCCAGGCCAGCGGGGCCACCGCCAGCAGTCCCATCGACAGGACCAGGCCGGTCCAGCGCCGTGTGCGGCGCGCGTGCATGCTCATCGTTCCACCTGTGTGATGCGTGAAAACACCGACCTTAACAGGCCGTGCACGCCTGCCCATCTGCCGATGGTTGGGTCATCCGGATGTCATGCCGGGGCCGCGATATAATGGGGGTTCTCCCCTGCCGAGGGGCGCTGCGACCGGATCCCATGAGGCCCGGCCAGGCTCGGTAAGGTGGCTTTGTAACAACGGCGCCCGGCTAGATGCGAGCACCCGCTCGCCCACAACCGGAGCACACGAATGAACGCTGTTGCCAAGACCTTCTCCACCGAAGGTGATTACAAGATCCGCGATATCACGCTGGCCGACTGGGGCCGCAAGGAACTGGACATCGCCGAGCACGAAATGCCGGGCCTGATGTCGATCCGCCGCAAGTACCAGGCCGAGCTGCCGCTGAAGGGCGTGCGCGTGACCGGCTCGCTGCACATGACCATCCAGACCGCGGTGCTGATCGAGACCCTGAAGGACATCGGCGCCGACGTGCGCTGGGCCTCGTGCAACATCTTCTCGACCCAGGACCACGCTGCCGCCGCCATTGCCGCCACCGGCACCCCGGTGTTCGCGTGGAAGGGCGAGACCCTGGAAGAGTACTGGGACTGCACCCTGGACGCGCTGACCTTCACCCTGGCCGACGGCACCCTGACCGGCCCGGAGCTGGTGGTGGACGACGGCGGTGACGTGACCCTGCTGATCCACAAGGGCTACGAGCTGGAAAACGGCAGTGACTGGGTCAACACCGCCTCCGCCTCGCACGAAGAACAGGTCATCAAGAACCTGCTCAAGCGCGTCGCCAAGGAGCGCCCGGGTTACTGGGGCCGCGTGGTCAAGGACTGGAAGGGCGTCTCCGAGGAGACCACCACCGGCGTGCACCGCCTGTACCAGCTGGCCCAGGCCGGCACCCTGCTGATTCCGGCGATCAACGTCAACGACTCGGTCACCAAGAGCAAGTTCGACAACCTGTACGGCTGCCGCGAGTCGCTGGCCGATGGCCTGAAGCGCGCGATGGACGTGATGCTGGCCGGCAAGGTGGCCGTGGTCTGCGGCTACGGTGACGTGGGCAAGGGCTGCGCCGCCTCGCTGCGTGCCTATGGCGCGCGCGTGATCGTCACCGAGATCGACCCGATCTGCGCCCTGCAGGCGGCGATGGAAGGCTATGAGGTCAACACCATCGAATCGACCCTGGGCCGTGCCGACCTGTACGTCACCACCACCGGCAACAAGGACATCATCCGCATCGAGCACCTGAGCGCGATGAAGGACCAGGCCATCGTCTGCAACATCGGCCACTTCGACAACGAGATCCAGGTCGACGCGCTGGTGTCGTTCGCCGGCGTCAAGCACGTCAACATCAAGCCGCAGGTGGACAAGTACATCTTCCCGAACGGCAACGCGATCTTCCTGCTGGCCGAAGGCCGCCTGGTGAACCTGGGCTGCGCCACCGGCCACCCGAGCTTCGTGATGTCCAACAGCTTCGCCAACCAGACCCTGGCACAGATCGACCTGTGGGCGAACAAGGACAGCTACGAGAAGAAGGTCTACCTGCTGCCGAAGAAGCTGGACGAAGAAGTGGCCCGCCTGCACCTGGAAAAGATCGGCGTGAAGCTGACCACCCTGAGCCAGGAACAGGCTGACTACATCGGCGTGCCGGTGGAAGGCCCGTTCAAGCCGGACCACTACCGCTACTGATCGTGCCGGGGTCGGATCCCTTTCCGCAGGAAAGGGCTCTGACCCCAGCAATGGATCCACGCAGAACGGGCGACTTCGGGCGCCCGTTCTGCGTTTGCGCGTGGCCGTACACCACGTATCCACCCGGAGCGGGAACAATAGCCTCGGTCAAGGCAACGCCCCCACCCCGCGCTACGATTCACCCATGACCCCGGCCATCAACCTGCTCAAGCGCGAGAAGATCGCCCACACCGTGCGCAGCTACGTGCACGATGCTCACGCCGAATCGTATGGCGGCGAAGCCGTCGACAAGCTCGGCCTCGACCCGGCCCAGGTGTTCAAGACCCTGCTGGCCAGCACCGAAACCCACGAACTGCTGGTGGCGATCGTGCCGGTGGCCGGCCAGCTGGACCTGAAGGCATTGGCCGAAGCGGCCGGCTGCAAGAAGTGCGAGATGGCCCCCGCCGATGCCGCACAGCGCGCGACCGGTTATCTGGTCGGTGGCATCAGCCCACTGGGGCAGAAGAAGCGCCTGCGCACCTTCCTGGACGCCAGTGCCAAGGCGCTGCCCGCGCTGCATGTCAGTGCCGGGCGCCGAGGCCTGGAAGTGGAACTGGCGCCGACCGACCTGCTGCGACTGACTGCCGGCCACTACGCTGCCATCGGCAAGTCACGCTGATGCGCTGGCCCTGGTCTGCGGCGCCGATACCCCGGCTCGACGATGCACAGGCCGATGTGCTGCTGCAGGACCTGCTGTCGCGCGACGCAGCGCGCATCACCGATGCCGCACGTACGGTCGCACGACTGTTCAGTGCCTCATCGTTGGACGCGTTGAGCGCGCATGTGGATACCATTGACCGCAGCTGCCAGGGCATCGCGCTTGGCGGCATGCTGATCAGCAACCAGGCGCACCTCAAGGCCGCGCTGCAGCGGCTGCGTTACTGGCGTGCACGCGGGGGGTGCCTGTGCGCGCTCTACCCATCCTATGTGTTCTTCAGCCCCGAGCCGCTACTGGAACAAGGTCATGTGCAGCTGCGCGCACGGGGCGAAGCGGAGGACGGCTGGGGCGAATGCTACCGGCTGACGTGCACCTGCTGCGCGCAGCAATGGAGCGCGACCGAGCGCGAATACCACTACACCTGGTGGGAGTGGAAGGCCGAGCCCACCCTGCAGACGCCTTAGTTGAGCTTGAACGTGACCGTGCCGCGTATCAGGCTCAGGCTTGGCGCCTTGCCTGTCGCCTCACGCTCGTAACGCCAATCACGCGCGTGCTTGAGCGCCGCCGCATCGAGTAGCGGGTAGCCGCTGGATCGGGACAGGATGATCGCCTGGGTCTTGCCCTGAGCATCCAGCAGCAGCATCAGCTCGACACCTCCCTGCTGGGCCTCGCGCATGGCGGCCGCAGGATACGTCGGGACCGACGAAAGTCGCCGCTGGTGCCAGCCTCCTTCCCGGGCAATCAACGGCGTGCTGGAAGAAAGTGGGCAACGCGCAGGCATCTGCAGGTCGAAGCCTGCAGCGCCTTGCGAAGGCCGGGTGGTGGCTGGCGCACCACAGGCGATCGCCGACACGCTCTGCAGCAACGATTGCTGACGCGAAAGCGCTGCAGCATCATCCGCTTCCACATGGAACGTGCAGCGCCCCGACGTTGCCTGCGCCTGCAGTGAACCCACACCGGCATCGCGGATCGGCGTCACATCGGACAAAGCACCACAGGCAGCGCCTGCGTCGTATTTTGCTGCAGAGCCCTCACACGCGGCCAGCAGGCCTGCGGCGACCCATGCGAACGGCATCCAACTGCGAACATCCATTCCTGTGCTCCCTGCGTTGATCCACCGCCATGGTAGCGCCCCGCTGCAATCTTCCCTGTTCACATGCCGACTGTCCGGCCGCAGCGTGGGCTCACGGCCGCCAGTTGGCGTTGTTCTCCCAGAACGCCACCGAGCGCCGGTAGGCCTCCCGGTCCAGCGGCACACCGGAACCACCTTCCTCCACGCCCAGCGCATTGCGCATCATCGTGATCGGTGCCATCGGTACCTCTTCCGGTTCGGCAGTGTAGATGCAGCCGACGATGCCCCAGTCGGCCTCGATCGGTGAACCTTCCTTCGCCAGCTGCTCGGCGCTGTACAGGATCACCACCAGGTAGTTCGCACGCGGTGACTCCACGCCCTCGAACCAGCGCACCAGCACCGGCAGTTCCTCGCGGTTGCGCGCCTCGTAGCCGCTGCGCAGCTGGTGGCGGTTGGCCTCGGTGACCGGCACCGTCAGGCAGCGCGTGCTGGTCCAGTTCTCGTAGACGAACAGCTTGCAGAACGGTGCGTAGCCGTCGAGCACCTTCAGCGGCGCGTGCGCATTGAGGTGTGCCTCGAACTGCTCGGCAGTGCAGTCCTGGATGGTGTTGCCGCGTGGCACGCGTGGGAACAGGCGGGGACGAGCGAAATCGGTGAGGACGATGGACATGGCAGGGCGTGGTCAGGAGTTCCACCGCACAGGGTAACCGCCCCGGAGGCAGGTCGGGCCGGATGCCGATGGTCACTGGCGCCCGCGTCCGGCTTGCAGCACTCTGCAGGCGACCCAATGCAAGGATCGCCGGCTCATGGATGCAGCACGCGCGTTGCCCCGTTCCGCCCGCCGTCGGCGATGGCCGATCGCCTTGGCCATCCTCCTGCTGGCGCCGCCAGTGCTGTTCGCCGCCGCCCTGCTCTGGCCGCTGTCGGCACCGCCGTTGCCCGAGCCTGGCAACAGCCGCGTGATCGTCAATGCCCGCGTGGTGGATGTCGAGCGCGGCCACGTCAGTGAACCGACCACGGTAACAGTGCGCAATGGCACGATCACCGCCATCGGCGAAAGCGTTGCCGATGCAGCGTTGCCGGTCTTCGACGCCGGTGGCCGCTGGCTGCTGCCCGGCTTCTGGGACATGCACACCCATGCACTGCAGTTGTCGCCGCAGCTGCAGTTCCCGCTGATGCTGGCCAACGGCATCACCGGCACCCGCGACATGATGGACTGCCCGCAGGCTACCGATCCGTTGATCGCCTGCGTGGCCGACAAGCGCCGCTGGACCGCACAGGCCATTGCAGGGCAGCAGGTTGCACCGCGCTTCGTGCAGATCGCCAGTTTCTACTTCGAAGATCCGTCACTTGCGCCGGGGGCCGCCGCCGAGCGTGCACACACGTACAGCGCGCGCGGCATCGACGCGTTGAAGGTCTACAACCGGCTGCGTGCGGATACCTACCAGCGGCTGGCCACCGAGGCGCAGCAGCTGCGTCGCCCGCTGGTCGGCCACCTGCCCAAGGCCGTGCCGCTGGACGGCGCACTGCAGGCAGGCCAGCGCAGCTTCGAGCATGCCCATCTGTTCGTACGCCACTGCTTCGACAACGCGGCGGCGTGGCGCGGTGGCACGCTCGACAGCGAGGATCCAACCGCACTGGCCGAACGCATGGTCGGCGGCTACCAGCCCGCGCTCTGCAACGAGGCGTTCGGTGTGATGCAGGCCAGCGGTGCCGCGTTCGTGCCGACGCACGTCACCCGCGAGGAAGACGCGCGCGCACGCGATCCGGCTTTCGTCGACGATCCGCGCCTGGCCTATCTGGATCCACTCTCACGCTGGGCGTGGCGTGATGACCTGCAGGCCACCGTGGCGCGCTACCCCGGCCTGCGCGGCGAAGACGCATTGAAAGCCTACTTCGAGCACGGGCTGGCGCTGACCGGTGCCGCGCATCGCGCCGACGTCACCGTGCTGGTCGGCACCGATACCGCGCTGGGCGGCTTCCGCTACCACGATGAACTGCAGTGGCTGCGGCGGGCCGGCCTGAGCCAGGCCGACGTGCTGCGCGCAGCCACGCTGCAGGCCGCGCGCCATCTTGACCTGCAGGCATCGCACGGCAGCGTCGAGGTCGGCAAGGTGGCCGATCTGGTGCTGCTCGATGGCAATCCGCTGCACGACACCGCCAATACCCGCCGCGTGCATGCGGTGCTGCTGGCCGGCCATCTCTACGACCGCCCGCGGCTGGATGCGCTGCTGGCCTATGCACGCAAGCAGGCACGTTCGCCCGCCGTGATGGTGCGGTTGTTGTGGGGCTTCCTCACCAGCCCGGTCAGTGCCGAGCTGTAGCGGCAGCTACAACGCCATCCGTTCACGCAGTTCACGCGCCTGCCGCCGCGACACTTCCACCTCGCTGCCGTCGTCCAGCGCCAGGTCGTAACCATCAGCGATGCTGGGCGTCACGCCACGGATGCGGCGCAGGTTGACCAGCGTGTTGCGGTTGGCACGGAAGAACAGATCCTGCGGTAGTCGTGCTTCCAGCGCGCTCAGGCTGCGGGTAAGCAGCGCGTTCTGGTCGCGGAACCACAGCCGCGTGTAGTTGCCATCCACCACCAGCCGGCGGATCTCGGAGACCGCCACGAACCAGCAACGTTCGCCCTCGCGCACGAACACCTGGTCCTGCGCACCCAGCGTGCCGCGCGACTCCGGCGTTTCACCCGCCCCCCCCTCGCGCTGCCGCGCCCGCTCGAGCGCTTCCAGCAGCCGCGGCGCTTCCACCGGCTTCACCAGATAATCCAGCGCATTGGCCTGGAACGCGCGCACCGCGTAGGTGTCGTAGGCGGTGACGAAGACCACGGCCGGCACCGTCTCCAGGCCGTCCAGCACGTCGAAACCGCTGCCAGAGGGCATCTGCACATCCAGCAGCACCAGGTCCGGGGCCAGTGTGGCGATCGCCTCGCGCGCGGCCGGCACATCGTCGGCCTCGCCCACGCACTGCACCCACGGCAGCGCCGACAACAGCGTGCGCAGCTCCTGCCGCGCCAGCCGCGCATCATCAACGATCAACACGCGCAGCACGCCATTCATTGCGGAATCTCCAGCAGGGCCTGCATGCGGTCGCCGACCGGCTGCAGGGTGAAACGACCTTGCGTACCGAGCTGTGCACGCAGGTAGGCCAGGCCGACGCCATGCCCGTGGGTGGGCTCGCTGGCGCTGGCCAGTGGATTGTCCACCTGCAGGCGCAGCACGTCATTGTCCAGCGTGGCACGGATCTGCACCTCGCCGCCGCCGGGGCGACTGGCGATACCGTGCTTGATCGCGTTCTCCACCAGCAACTGCAACGCCATCGCCGGCAGCTGCGCCTGCGTGGCAGCGGCATCGATCTGCTGCCGCACCTGCAGGCGCTGTTCGAAATGGACCGCCTCGATGGCCAGGTAATCGTCGACCACCGCCAGTTCCTCGGCCAGCGTGACCTGCTCGCTGCGGTTGTGCGCCAGCGCCTGGCGCAGTGTGCGCGACAGGCGGGTGACCATGTCGCGCGCACGCTCAGGATCTTCCAGGATCAGCGCGCGCAGGTTGTTCAGCGCATTGAACATGAAGTGCGGATTGAGCCGCGCACGCAGCGCATCGCGCTCCAGCGCACTGCGCTCGGCTTCGGCGCGCAGCCGGGCCAACTCGCTGTGACGCGCCCGCCGCAGGCCGTGCAGGCCCGCCCACAAACCGGTCCACATCAGCAGGAACAGCGCGGTGTTCATCCAGTACACCAGCAGCGAAGACCACTGGTAATCCGCATGGCCGCCAGGCAGTTGCACCCAACCCAATGCCAGCGCCGGCAGCAGCAACGCGGCAGTCACCGCCTGTGCGACGCTGGCCCCGAGCACCACACCGGCAGCCAGTTTCAGCACCAGGCTGCCCAGGCTCGCCTCCCACCAGTGCTGGCGCAGTGCAACCGATCGCAATGCGCCGCTGCACAACCAAAGTGAGACCGCGACGCTGACGGTGATCAACACGATGCCACTGAACATCACGCCGCCGCCGATCCGCGTGCCGACCCACAGCCCGTACATCGCATAGCCAGCCCATGCCAGCGCGTTGAGCGTCCAGAATCGGCGGGATGACGTGGTGGCGTCCATGCAGGCTCTCGGCGGTGGCAGGAGGGCGGACAACGGTCAGGGGTGCGCGGCCAGGAAACGCTGCACCTGTTCCTGCAGCCAGCGCGGATCATCCCACATCAGGAAGTGGAAGCCCTGCGCGCTCATCGCGATCTGCACGCCCTGCAGTTTCGCGTACTGGGCCTGGAACACCGCGCGTGTGCTGTCCTCGGTGCCGCCCATCGGCTGGTAGCCGGCCCAGCTGCCGAGCACCAGCGTCGGCGCGGTGATCGAGGCGATGCTGTCGCGCAGGTCAGTGGTCATCACCGCATGCATGGCATCGGCCGTGGTCTGGCGGTCGCTGGCTTCGCCCCAGCGCCCCAGTTCGGCCTGGCGCTGCGGATCGCGGGTCATGCCCGGCAGGCCCGCCTTCAACTGCGCCTGCCATTGCGCGGCGTCGGCGGCCAGCATGCCCTTGTGCAGCTGGTCGGCCATCGGCCGCACGCTGTCAGCGGTGGCCTTCGGGTCACGCGCGGCCGGCAGGAACGGCAGTGCGTCAACCACCACCAGTGCGCTGACCGCCGTCGGGTCGGTCTGTGCCATCTGCAGGCCCAGCAGGCCACCCAGACTGTGGCCGACCACCACCACCGGCCCCAGGTGCTGATCATGCAGGTAGGCCAGCAGCTGCCCGCGCATCGCCGGCAGGAACTCGGCCGGGCGCGGATCAGCGGCTGCGGCGCCGGCAAAGCCGGGCAGCTGCACCAGATGGCACTGCACATCCTTCAATGCCAGGCAGGTTTCACGCCAGACCTCGGCGCTGCTGTTCAGGCCGGGAATCATCAGCAGCGGGCGGCCCTTGCCGACCACCTCGACCTGCACCTTGCCCGCAGCCGGGGTGCCGGCGGCATGCGCCGAGCCGGAGCCGAGCACGGCCATTGCCATGCCGATCATGGCCAGCCGGGCCAGGGCCTTCATTGCGTACCAGAGTGCCAGGAAGATCTTCATCGTCAGCTCCTTCATCAGGTGGGTGTTGCCGGGATGGGATCAGCGTGCCGCCGGCCGCCGCATCCAGGTTGCGATTTCGGAGCAGCGGCCGGAGACCGGGGCAAACGGTCGCAGGCGGCGGACGGTGCCTTTCCACGCAATCAACCAACATCCATCTTGATGAAGCGATATACTGATCCGCACCCGCCGCTGCCGCCCGTGCCATGACCGCCATCAGCTTCGAGTTCTATCCGCCCAAGACCGACGAACAGCGCAGCCAGCTGGACCGCGCCGCGGCCAAGCTGAAGGACTACGATCCCCAGTACGTGTCGTGTACCTTCGGTGCCGGTGGCTCGACCCTGAGCTATACCTCCGAGACCGTGCGGCACCTCAACCAGCACCATGGATTCGATGCCGCACCGCACCTGTCCTGCGTCGGCGGCACCCGCCAGGAAATCCGCGAGCTGCTCAAGCTGTACCGCGCCATCGGTTGCCGCCGCCTGGTCGCGTTGCGCGGCGATCTGCCGTCGGGCATGGGTTTCCCCGGCGACATGCGCTATGCCGCCGAACTGATCGACTTCATCCGCGCCGAGCACGGCGATGCGTTCCATATCGAAGTGGGCGCGTACCCCGAAACGCACCCGCAGGCTTCCGACGCACTGGCCGACCTGAAGCACTTCAAGGCCAAGATCGACGCCGGTGCCGATGCGGCGATCACCCAGTACTTCTTCAACCCCGACGCGTACTTCCATTTTGTCGACGAAGTGCGGCGGCTGGGCGTGCAGGTACCGATCACCCCCGGCATCATGCCGATCGCAAACTTCAGCCAGCTGCGCCGCTTCTCCGAACAGTGTGGTGCGGAGATTCCGCGCTGGATCAGCCGCAAGATGCAGGCCTATGGCGATGATGCGGAGTCGGTGCGTGCATTCGGCTCTGAAGTGGTGGCCCGGCTGTGCCAGCGCCTGATCGAAGGCGGCGCACCCGGCCTGCACTTCTACACCCTGAACCTGGCCAGGCCGACCACCTCGGTGCTGAAGCTGCTGCAGGGCTGAGAGCACGGCGCGCAAGCGTGATCGGCGCTACCCTGCGGGGATGATCCGGCTTTCCTTCCTGCTGTTGCTGCTGCCGCTGTGCGTGCTGCCGAGCGTCGCCCACGCACAGTCCACGCGCCTGAACCGCTGCACCGATGCCCAGGGCCAAAGCGTCTACACCGACCGCCCCTGCGACAGCCTGGGTGCGCAGTCGCGGCTGCCACCGCCTGCGCCCGCCGGCAATACCCTGCAGCGCGACACCCTGGGGGCACGCTGCCCGCGGCGGCTGAGCGAACTGGTGGATGCGCTGCGTACTGGCATCCTCAGCAACGACGTGAACCGGCTGTCCTCGCTGTACCTGTGGGGCGCCGTTTCCGATGCAGGCGCGCAGCGCATCCTCGGCCAGCTGGAATCGTTGGCGCGGCGGCCGCTGGTGGACGTGGTGCCGGTGTATACGCGGCAGGACCAGGTCGCAGTGCCGGAGGAGGGTCAGAGCCCTGCTGCGCAGGGGTCCGACCCTGAGCCGCCGGCCGTGCGCCATCCTGTCGGCCTGCGCCTGGAGCAGACCTTGCCCGGCAGCGCGTCGCGCGCTTCGACGGTGCTGGGGTTGCGGCGGCAATACGGGTGTTTCTGGATCACGTTGTGATCGGGAGGGGTCGGATCCCTTTCCTGCGGAAAGGGCTCTGACCCCGGATTCCAGCGATGGGGTCAGAGCCCCGCGTTGCGGGGATCCGACCCTGTTTGCATCACGCTGGCCACAGCCCGCGAATCGCAGCGATGCCCTGCCCACCATGGCGACGCGCCTCACTAATGTGGCCACTGCCCATGCCACCCAGCGCGTAGATCGGCAGTGACACCTGCGCGCGCAGCTCGGCGAAGGCATCCCAGCCCAGCGGCACGGCATCGGGATGGCTGGCCGTAGCCTGCACCGGACCCAGCACGGCGAAGTCGCAGCCCAACTGCTGTGCGGCCTGCAGCTGCTGCAGGTCGTGGCAGGACGCGGCCACCAGCTGGCCTTCGGGCAGCGGACGCTGCGACAGCTCCAGCAGCTGTTCGCTGCCCAGATGCACGCCCACGCCCAACGCGCGTGCCAGATCGATATCGCGGTTGAGCAGCCACTGCACCCCGCTGCGACGGTGCGCGCGCACGGCCTGTTCGACCATCGCCTGCCGCTGCGGATACGTCGCCGGCAACCGCAGCTGGATGCGCTGCTGGCCCGCCGACACCACGCGCTGAAGCTGCTCATGCCAGTGCTGCACGCCGTCGGCGTCATCGGCCGGCGCCGGGGTGATCAGGTAGCTGTCGGGCTGGCGCAGGGCGGCCACCACCGGCAGGTCGGCCGGCGGCATCGAATAGCGGCCCAGCTTGTCCGGCGCCACCCAGGTGATCGCCTGCCCCTCACGTCCGCGGGGGGTGCCCTTCCAGCTGCGCACATGGCGCACCTCCAGGGTCAGGTGCTTGTCCGGATAGCGCTGCGGCACGTCCATCAGCCACTCGCCGACATCGGCCTCGATGCCCAGCTCCTCGCGCAGCTCGCGCACCAGCGCCTGTTCGGAGGTCTCGCCGGATTCGCGCTTGCCGCCGGGGAATTCCCACAGGCCGGCCATGTCGCGGTTCTCGGTACGGCGGTTGAGCAGCACGCGGCCACGGGCGTCGGTGATGACGGCGGCCACAACATGGATCGATCGGGTGGGGGAAGGCATGGAGGAAGCATGCCCAGAACAGGGCGACCGGCGCAATCACGGATCCGGTGCAGCTCCCCCGCCACAAACGAAAAGCCCCGCTTCCGCGGGGCTCTTCGGGATCAGCTCAGCTGGCCGTGGCAGTGCTTGTACTTCTTGCCACTGCCGCACGGGCATGGATCGTTGCGGCCGATCTTCGGCTCGTCACGCTGCATCTGCGCCACGCCCTGCTGGGCAGCCTGCACCTGCGCGGCTTCCTCGTCGGCGCTGTAGCCGCCCACGTCCTGGTGCTGGAACTGCGACTGGCTCAGGCGCGCTTCGGCCTGCTGGCGTTCGGCTGCTTCCAGCGCCTGCACTTCCTCGTCGCTGCGGATGCGCACGCGCGACAGCAGGGTCACCACTTCGCGCTTGACGTTCTCCAGCATGTCCGAGAACAGTTCGAAGGCTTCCTTCTTGTACTCCTGCTTCGGCTGCTTCTGCGCGTAACCACGCAGGTAGATGCCCTGGCGCAGGTAATCCATGCGGGCCAGGTGCTCCTTCCAGCTCTGGTCCAGCACGGTCAGCATCACGTGCTTCTCCAGCGCGCGCATGGTCTCTTCGCCCACGCCGGCTTCCTTCTCGGCGAAGTGCTGGTTGACGCGTTCCTGCACCTTGGCAGCGATGGCTTCGGCGTCCAGCTCTTCGTGCGACTTGACCAGGTCGGTCAGCGACATCTGCAGGCCGAAGTCCGACTCCAGGGTCGCTTCCAGGCCACGCAGGTCCCACTGCTCGTCGATCGAGTTCGGCGGCACGAAGCGGGCCACCACGTCGAAGATCACGTCGTCGCGGATGCCGTCGACGTTGTCCTTCACCGACTCGGCGTCCAGCAGCTCGTCGCGCTGGGCGTAGATCACCTTGCGCTGGTCGTTGTTGACGTCGTCGAAGTCCAGCAGGTTCTTGCGGATGTCGAAGTTGTGGGCCTCGACCTTGCGCTGCGCCTTCTCGATCTGGCGGCTGACCAGGCGGTCCTCGATGACGTCATCTTCCTTCATGCCCATCATGCGCATGGCCTTCTGCACCCAGTCGGAGGCGAAGATGCGCATCAGGTTGTCTTCCAGCGACAGGTAGAAGCGGGACGAACCCGGGTCACCCTGGCGGCCCGAACGGCCACGCAGCTGGTTGTCGATACGGCGCGATTCATGGCGTTCGGTACCGACGATGTGCAGGCCGCCGGCAGCCTTGACGGCCTCGTGGCGCTTCTGCCATTCGGCCTTGACCGCGGCCTTCTGCTCGTCGGTCGCGCCTTCGCCCAGCTCGTGGATTTCCGCTTCCAGCGAACCGCCCAGCACGATGTCGGTACCACGACCGGCCATGTTGGTGGCGATGGTCACGGCCGCCGGACGGCCGGCATTGGCGACGATGGTCGCTTCGCGATCATGCTGCTTGGCGTTGAGCACTTCGTGCTTCACGCCCGCCTTGCGCAGGTGCTCGGACAGCATTTCCGAGGTTTCGATCGAGGTGGTACCCACCAGCACCGGCTGGCCACGCTTGGCGCACTCTTCGATGTCGGCCAGCACCGCATTGAACTTGCCCTTGCGGTTCAGGAATACCTGGTCCGGGCTGTCCTTGCGGATGGTCGGGCGGTTGGTCGGAATCACCACCACTTCCAGGCCGTAGATGCTCTGGAACTCGAAGGCTTCGGTATCGGCCGTACCGGTCATGCCGGACAGCTTCTTGTACATGCGGAACAGGTTCTGGAAGGTGATGCTGGCCAGCGTCTGGTTCTCGCGCTGGACCGGCACGCCTTCCTTCGCTTCCACGGCCTGGTGCAGGCCATCGGACCAGCGGCGGCCAGACAGGGTGCGGCCGGTGAACTCATCGACGATGACCACTTCGCCATCGCGCACGATGTAGTCCACGTCACGCTGGTAGATCGCGTGCGCGCGCAGTGCGGCGTTGAGGTGGTGGACCACGGTCAGGTTCTGCGGCGCGTACAGGCCTTCGGTCTCGCCGTCGAGGATGCCGGCCTCGACCAGCAGCTGCTCGGCGTGCTCCATGCCCGCTTCGGACAGGTGCACCTGCTTGCCCTTCTCGTCGACCCAGAAGTCGCCTTCGCCGTCTTCCACTTCCTGCTTGACCAGGTTCGGCACGACGCGGTTGACGCGGATGTACAGCTCCGGGGAATCATCGGCCGGGCCGGAGATGATCAGCGGGGTACGCGCTTCGTCGATCAGGATGGAGTCGACTTCGTCGACGATGGCGTAGTGCAGGCCGCGCTGGTAGCGGTCGGCCTTGGACAGCGCCATGTTGTCGCGCAGGTAGTCGAAGCCGAATTCGTTGTTGGTGCCGTAGGTGATGTCCGAGGCGTAGGCTTCGCGCTTGTCGCTGTGCGGCATGCCCGGGTAGACCACGCCCACGCTCAGGCCCAGCCAGTTGTACAGCTTGCCCATCTGCGCGGCGTCGCGGCGCGCCAGATAGTCGTTCACGGTGACCACGTGCACGCCCTTGCCTTCCAGCGCGTTGAGGTACACCGGCAGGGTCGCCACCAGGGTCTTGCCTTCACCGGTGCGCATTTCTGCGATCTTGCCCAGGTGAAGCACCATGCCGCCGATCAGCTGCACGTCGTAGTGGCGCATGCCCAGCACGCGGCGACCGGCTTCGCGGCAGACCGCGAACGCTTCCGGCAGCACCTTGTCCAGGGCTTCACCATCGGCGATGCGCTGCTTGAACTCCGGCGTCTTGGCCTGAAGCTGCTCGTCGGAAAGCTTCTCGATCTCCGGCTCCAGCGCATTGATCTTGGCGACGATGCGGTTGAGCTGGCGCAGCTGTCGTTCGTTACGACTGCCAAATACGCGGGTAAGCAGGCTGTTGATCATTGAAGGAACCGGGTTGGATGGACACGACGCCCGGCCTCCCCCTTGGGATCCGTCCGCCGCAAACGAAACAGGGCGCCTGGCGCCCTGTCGATGGCAACACCCATTGTAGCTTGGGACGGCCGGCTGAGGTTTCAAGCGCCAATCCGGTCGCAATCGCCCCGGATTCGGCAAAGAAACACGGATGCGGGGTCGGACCCCTTTCGCCGTGGCGAAAGGGCTCTGACCCCAGCCCTCAACCGAATCGGGTCAGAGCCCTCCCGCGGCGCGGAAGGGATCCGACCCGGGCATCAGCCGCGGCTGACGCGGCCGACCGGCGTGTTGCCGCCGTCACCGAGGAACTTGCGCGGGTTGACCACGTTGCCGTTTTCCCACACCTCGAAGTGCACGTGGGCGCCGGTCGAACGACCGGTGGAACCGGCCTTGGCCACTTCCTGCCCGGCACGGACCAGGTCGCCGACCTTCACCACCAGGCGCGAATTGTGCGCGTAGCGGGTGACGTAGCCGTTACCGTGGTCGACGTCGACCACGTTGCCGTAGCCGCCCTTGACGCCGGAGAAGCTGACCACGCCTTCGGCAACGGCCATCACCGGGTCACCGACCTTGGCGTGGAAGTCCATGCCCTTGTGGGTGGCGGCACCGCGGCCGAACGGGTCGGCACGGGTGCCGAAACCGGAGGTCACATAGCTGTTGCGGATCGGCATGCGCGAGGGCACGGCGTTCTGCTGCAGCTGGTGGTCGAACATCAGCGATTCCATCACCGACAACTGGCGGCCTGAAGCAGCGAAGCGCTGCTCCAGCACCTGTAAGTCGGCGTTGACGTCCTTGACCGGGATGTCGCTGGTCGGGCCGCCGGCGTCACCGTCACCGAGACCGGGGGTCTCGTTGAAGTCGAACTCGCCGTCTTCCAGCTTGCCCATCTGGGTCAGCCGTTCGCCGAGGGCGTTGAGGCGGGTGGCCTGGGCCTGCAGCTCGCCGAGGCGGGCCGCCAGCGCATTGACCTGGGTCTGCGCATCGCGCTTGACCTTGGCCAGTTCCGCATCCTGGCGCTCGACCTTGGCCTGCAGCCGGGAATCATTCAGCGCGCTGGCGCCAATGCCGCCAGCAAGGCCGATAATGCAGCCTACCCCGAGCACGCTGCCCAGCAGGGCGCGGGGGCGGTCCTCGAAATAGAACCGCAAACGCGCGATGGGCGACGATTTGGCCTGTCCTTCACGCGTTTTGATTACGATCTTTTTGAATGCCATCAGTGAGTTTTCATGTCTGAGCCGAAATCCAGCGTTCGCCCCGCGTCAGTGCCGAAGCCGGCGCTGGATGCGGTGATGGCGGACAAAAGCGGGAACCCGCTGCGGCGTGCCTTGTGGCTCGACGCGCTGGACCGTCAGTTGCGCCCCCAGTTGCCGCCACCTCTGCGCAGCCGTTGCCGGCTGGCCAATGTGGACGGGGAACACCTCGTTTTTCTCGTCGAGTCCCCGGTCTGGCACGCCAAGTTGCGGCTTGCCGAAGCCCAGTTGCTCGACGCGGCCCGTTCCATCGGGCTGAAGGCCACCAGGGTGACCATCAAGACTGCGTCTCCCACTCCCACGCGCTCCCCAGCGCTCGACAACCGGAATGGACCCCACGCAGTTTCAGCCGCCACGCACAAAGGGCTACGCGACGCCTTGGCTTGCCTGCAGGACGTTCCTTCGAAGCCGAAGAAGCGGTCCTGACGACAACGGAGCATCCGGCTCCGCTCCCCGTCGCGCGTGTCACCACGGCGTGAAACATTTCGGGGGCCGGGTCGCATCCTAGCTGCCATCCGGGGGCCTGTCGTTAGATTGTTGTTAAAACTGCGTTAAATTCAGGCTTCCGATCCAACAGGTTCACAAAACCGTGACCTCGAACCGGCCTTGACGCGCGTCAAGCATGCTGAATGCGCCGAACAAGCCTGAAACGACAACGCCGCCCTGGAAGGCGGCGTTTTTATCTTTCAATTCAACAGCCTACAGGAATCAGGCGTAGGCCGGAGTGGCATATTCCACCGGGTCCGGCGTCGCCGGCGAGTCGAAGCTGACCCATTCCCAGGCAGTGGCGTCGGCCATCAGCGCCCGCACCAGCTTGTTGTTGAGGGCGTGACCGGACTTGAAGCCTTCGTAGGCACCCAGCACCTGGCCACCGGCCAGATAGAGGTCGCCGATCGCATCAAGGATCTTGTGGCGCACGAATTCGTCGGCGTAGCGCAGGCCGTCTTCGTTGAGCACGCGGAACTCGTCCAGCACGATGGCGTTGTCCATCGAACCGCCCAGGCCCAGGTTGCGCTCGCGCATGTATTCCAGGTCGCGCATGAAACCGAAGGTGCGCGCGCGGGAGATTTCCTTGGTGTAGGCCAGCGTCGAGAACTCGATTTCCTGGCGCGACTGCTTGGCCGGGATCATCGGGTGATCGAACTGGATGGTGAAGCCCAGCTTGTAGCCCTCGTACGGGGTGAAGCGGGCCACCTTGTCGCCCTCGGTCACTTCCACGGTCTTCAGCACGCGGATGAAGCGCTTGGGCGCCTCCTGTTCCACGATGCCCGCCGACTGCAGCAGGAACACGAACGGGCCGGCCGAACCGTCCATGATCGGCAGCTCGGCCGAGGACAGTTCGACGATGATGTTGTCCACACCCAGGCCGGCCAGCGCCGACATCAGGTGTTCGACGGTCTGGATCTTGGCGTCGTTGCAGGTCAGGCCGGTGCACAGGGTCACTTCGGTGACCAGCTCGGCCTTGGCCGGCACTTCCACCACCGGGTCCAGGTCCACGCGGCGGAACACGATGCCATGGTTGACCGGTGCCGGGCGCAGGGTCATGTAGACCTTGTCACCGCTGTGCAGGCCAACGCCGGTGGCGCGGATCGTGTTCTTGAGGGTGCGTTGCTGGATCATGGGGGATGGACCGGAAGTGACACATTAGATTAACACGCACGGTCCCCTACCCCGGCTGAAACGCCGGCAGGACACACCGGCGCGCCGGTAGGACACGCGTGAAGCAGGGCAGCCGGGCCCATCCTGGCCCGGCGCCCGCATTTTCAGGACATGGTGGCGCAACCCGGGGAGGACAAGCCCCGGGCAGCCCCGCTCAGTCCGCCTGGCGGCGCAGGAAGGCCGGGATGTCCAGGTAATCGTTCGGCAGTTCCGCCGCAGCCGGGGCCGAAGCCGCCGGGGCCGACGGGGTGGAGGCTGCGGCGGTGTCGCTGCTGGCACGACGCAGGCCCAGGCCCATGCCGCCGACAGCCTTGGACACGGCGTCGCCACCATTGTCGAACTCGCCGAACTCCGGCTGGCCGGTGGTGGCGTTGCGGACCAGCTTGATCGGCGCACGCTCGCCCGGACGCTGGGTCTTGCTGGCCGAAATGCGGTTCAGGCCGGTGGCGACCACCGTCACGCGCACTTCGTCCTGCATGTCCGGGTCCAGCACGGTACCGACCACCACGGTGGCGTCTTCGGAAGCGAAGCCATCGATGGTGCGGCCGATCTCGTCGAACTCGGCCATGGTGAAGTCAGCGCCGGCAGTGATGTTGACCAGGATGCCGTTGGCACCGGCCAGGTTCACGTCGTCCAGCAGCGGGTTCTGGATCGCCGACTCGGCAGCGGCCTGCGCGCGGTCATCGCCGCGGGCGGTGCCGGTGCCCATCATCGCCAGGCCCATTTCGGACATGACGGTGCGCACGTCGGCGAAGTCGACGTTGATCAGGCCCGGACGCACGATCAGGTCGGCGATGCCCTGCACGGCGCCCTGCAGCACGTCGTTGGCAGCGCGGAAGGCCTGGATCATGGTCGCGTTGCGACCCAGCACGGTGATCAGCTTCTCGTTCGGGATGGTGATCAGCGAGTCGCAGTGCTGGCTCAGTTCCTCGATACCCTTCAGCGCCACCTGCATGCGGCGACGGCCTTCGAACGGGAACGGCTTGGTGACCACGGCCACGGTCAGGATGCCCATTTCCTTGGCCAGCTGTGCCACCACCGGCGCAGCGCCGGTGCCGGTGCCGCCACCCATGCCGGCGGTGATGAACACCATGTCAGCGCCCTGCAGCGCGTCCATGATGCGCTCACGGTCTTCCAGCGCGGCCTGGCGGCCGACTTCCGGGTTCGCGCCTGCGCCCAGGCCCTTGGTCACGTTGGTACCCAGCTGCAGCTGCAGCTTGGCACCACAATTCTTGATGGCCTGCGAGTCGGTGTTGGCGGTGATGAATTCCACGCCATCCACCGCCGAGTTGACCATGTGCGCCACGGCGTTGCCGCCGCCGCCGCCCACGCCAACCACCTTGATCACCGCATTGGGTGCCATCTTTTCGATCAGTTCAAAATGCGCCATGTCCGTGTCCTCGTTGTATCCGCTTTGGCGGGCATGGGCATTCGGGCGTCCTGCCGTCCTGCTGCATGCCGACGTTGCGGCTGTGTGGGTTGTGTGTTGCCGGTGTTGCGTTGTGATGCGGGTACTGCGGGTGTTGCGCCCGGGCCAGGCCCGGGTTTACGGGTTCCGCGTCAGAACTCGCCGCGGAACCAGGTCTTGAGTTTCTTGAACATGCTTCCAGCGCGCCCGGTCGGCAGCGAAGGCCGCCGCGGGTGCTCGATCTGGCTGCCCATCAGCAGCAGGCCCACGCCGGTGGCGTGCACCGGGTTGCCGACCACTTCGCCGAGGCCGGTGACGTGCTGCGGGATGCCCACGCGCACCGGCATCTGCAGCATTTCCTCGGCCAGTTCGACCACGCCTTCCATCTTCGACGCACCGCCGGTCAGCACCATGCCGGCGCGCACCAGTTCCTCGAAGCCGGAGCGGCGCAGTTCGGCCTGCACCATCTCGAAGATTTCCTCGTAGCGGCCCTGCACGGCCTGCGCCAGCGAATGGCGCGGCATGCGGCGCGGCGGGCGATCGCCCACCGACGGCACCTGGATGCTTTCCTCGGCGGTGGCCAGCTGGGCCAGGGCGCAGGCGTAGCGCACCTTGATCTGCTCGGCTTCCGGGGTCGGCGTGCGCAGCATGTGCGCGATGTCGTTGGTGACGTGGTCGCCGGCGATCGGCAGCGAGGCCGTGTGGCAGATCGCGCCCTGCACGAACACCGCGATATCGGTGGTGCCGGCGCCCATGTCGACCAGCACCACGCCCAGTTCGCGCTCGTCGGCGGTCAGCACCGCCACGCTGGAGGCCAGCGAGGACAGCACCAGGTCGTCCACCTGCAGGCCGCAGCGCTGCACGCACTTGCTGATGTTGGCTGCAGCCGACTGCGCGCACACCACCAGGTGCGCGTGCACCTCCAGGCGCACGCCGGTCATGCCGACCGGGTTGCGGATGCCTTCCTGCGAATCGTCCAGCACGTACTCGCGCGGGATCGCGTGCAGGATCTTCTGGTCGGCCGGGATCGCCACGGCCTTGGCCGCATCGAGCACGCGATCCAGGTCGCCCCAGGTCACTTCACCGTCGCGGATCGGCACGATGCCCGGCGAGTTCTTGCACTGTACGTGGTTGCCGGAGATCGAGGCATACACCGAACGGATCTCGCAGCCGGCCATCAGCTCGGCTTCTTCCACCGCGCGCTGGATCGACTGCACGGTCGATTCGATGTCCACCACCACGCCGCGCTTCAAACCGCGCGACTCGTGCGAGCCGATGCCGATCACTTCGATCGGGTTGCCCGGCGAATACTCGCCCACCAGCGCCACCACCTTGGAGGTGCCGATGTCCAGGCCAACGATCAGCGATTTGTCACCCTTGCGATTCATGTCCTTTCCTGCGTCCTGCTGGCCGGGGTCGCCGGCGTTTTCGCCGACGTGGCCGGGGTACCCCAGCTCAGCGTGAAACCATTGGTGTAACGGAGGTCGGCGCGCTCGATCGGCGCGTCCTGACGGTTGAGCTGCGGCAGCACCTTGACGAAGCGCTGCATGCGCGAGCGCGCATCGTCGCGGCCGACCACCACTTCGGTGCCGTTGCTCAGCACCAGCGACCAGCTGCCACGCGCATCCATCGTCACCCGGCGCACGTCCACGCCGGCCGGTGCGAACAATGCACGCGAGTCGCTGTACAGCTTCATCACTTCTTCGGTCTGGCTGTCCGGGCCGTCCAGCTCGGGCAGCGCCAGGTCGGCCAGCTTCTTCGGTGTGGGGAACAACTTGCCCTGCTCGGAGACCAGCCGGTCGTTGCCCCAGCGCGCGAACGGCTTGTGCTCGACCAGGGTCACTTCCAGCACGTCCGGCCACTGCTTGCGCACCTGCGCGCTTTCCACCCACGGCAGCTGTTCCAGTGCGTCCTGCGCGTCCTGCAGCTTGACCGCGAAGAAACCCGCGTGCGCGTACGGCAGCAGTACCTGCTGCAACTGCTCGGCCGGCACCCGCTTGAACTCACCATGCACGCGCAGCTTCGCCAGCGGCCAGCGCTCGGCGCCGACCCAGCCATTGACCACGGCCACCACCGGCAGTGCAACCACCGACAGCGCCAACAGCCAGACGAAGATGCGCAGCACCGCGTTCATGCGTGCGAGGCCTCCAGAGTCTGTTCCAGCACGCGCCACACCAGTTCTTCGAAGCTGATGCCGGCCTGGCCTGCGGCCTTGGGCACCAGCGAGTGGCTGGTCATGCCCGGCGCGGTGTTCACTTCCAGCAGGAAGAAGCGGCCGCTGCTGCGATCGCGCATCACGTCCACGCGGCCCCAGCCGCGGCAGCCGGCGGCACGGAACGCGGCCAGCGCGATGCGCCGGATCTCGTCCTCGTCGTCACCCTCCAGGCCCGGGCACAGGTACTGGGTGTCTTCGGCGATGTACTTGGCGTTGTAGTCGTACCACTGGCCCTTGGGCACGATGCGGATCGACGGCAGCGCGACATCGCCGAGGATGGCCACGGTCAGTTCGTCGCCGACCACCATCTGCTCCATCAGCAGCTGGCCGTCGTAGCGCGCAGCCAGGGCCACTGCTTCGTCCAGGCCGGCGTCATCGGTGACTCGGCTGATGCCCACGCTGGAGCCTTCGTTGGCCGGCTTCACCACCACCGGCAGGCCAAGTTCGGCGGCATTGGCGTGCACGTCCTCGGCAGTGACCTTCCGGTACTGCGGCGTCGGCAGGCCCAGCGACAGCCACACCTGCTTGGTGCGGATCTTGTCCATGCTCAGCGCCGAACCCAGCACGTTCGAGCCGGTATACGGCACGCCGAAGGCGTCCATCAGGCCCTGCACGATGCCGTCCTCACCACCACCGTTGTGGCCGTGCAGGATGTTGAACACGCGATCGATGCCACCGGCGGCGAGCGCCTTGGCCAGCGCCGGAATGCCGTCCACGGCGAACGCGTCGACGCCACGCGACTGCAAGGCTTCGAGCACGTTGCGGCCGGAATCCAGCGACACCTCGCGTTCGCTGGAACTGCCGCCCAGCAGCACGGCGACGCGGCCGAACACAGCCGGGTTGGCCACGCGCAGCGGTGGGAAGGTCAGCGCGCTCACGCCTCGCCCTCCCCCTTGAAGCCTTCCACCGCGATATGGGTGGCCACGGCACCGATGTCGCCGGCGCCCATCATCAGCAGCAGATCACCGTCCTGCAGCACGTCCGGCAGCACACTGGCCAGCTCGGCGGCCTTGCCCACCACCACCGGTTCGCTGCGGCCGCGCGCACGGATGGCGCGCGCCAGCGCATGCGAGTCGGCACCAGCAATCGGTTCTTCACCGGCCGGGTAGACCTCGCTCAGCACCAGCGCATCGACGCTGGACAGCACCGCAGCGAACTTGTCGAACTGATCGCGGGTACGGCTGTAACGGTGCGGCTGGAAGGCCACCACCAGGCGCTTGTCGGCCCAGCCACCACGGGCGGCGGCGAACACCGCCTCCAGCTCGCTCGGGTGATGGCCATAGTCGTCGATGATGCGGACCTTGGCACCGCTGGCGGTGGTCACCTCGCCCAGATCGTTGAAGCGACGGCCGACACCGGCGAAACCTTCCAGCGCGCGTGCGATGGCATCCGGTGCCACGCCCAGCTGCCAGCCCACCGCAGCGGCGGCCAGCGCGTTGAGTACGTTGTGCTTGCCCGGCAGCGCCAGCACCACTTCCTGGCTGGTGCCCTGCGGCAGGCGCAGGGTGAAGCGCATGCGGGAGCCTTCCTGCACCACGTTCTCGGCGCGCACGTCGGCCTGCGGGCTCATGCCGTAGCTCATCACGTGGCGCGGAGTCTTGGCAGCCAGTGCCGCCACTTCCGGATCGTCGATGCACAGCACCGCCAGGCCGTAGAACGGCAAGCGCTGCAGGAACTCGGCGAACGCCGCCTGCACGCGGGCGAAGTCGTTGCCGTAGTTTTCCAGGTGATCCGCATCGATGTTGGTGATGATCGACATCAGCGGGTTCAGGCGCAGGAAGCTGCCATCGCTTTCATCGGCCTCGGCCACCAGCCACTGCCCACCACCCAGCTTGGCGTTGGCACCGGCGGCCAGCAGCTGGCCACCGATCACGAACGTCGGGTCCAGGCCACCTTCGCTCAGCACCGCGGCGGTCAGGCTGGTGGTGGTGGTCTTGCCATGGGTACCGGCCACCGCGATGCCACGGCGGAAGCGCATCAGCTCGGCCAGCATCGCCGCACGCGGCATGATCGGAATGCGCTGGCTGCGCGCTTCCATCAGTTCCGGGTTGTCTTCGCGGATGGCGCTGGAGACCACCACGCAGTCGGTGCCCAGCACGTTGGCCGCGGAGTGGCCGCGCATGATGCGTGCA
Organism: Stenotrophomonas maltophilia; assembly: GCF_002138415.1. Taxonomy (NCBI): domain Bacteria; kingdom Pseudomonadati; phylum Pseudomonadota; class Gammaproteobacteria; order Lysobacterales; family Lysobacteraceae; genus Stenotrophomonas; species Stenotrophomonas maltophilia. The sequence goes on along the minus strand of NZ_CP015612.1, from coordinate 710,508 downwards.
CCCAGGCTGGCCAAGCGGCGGGTCGCCACGTTGTCGGCGTTGTCCGAGCCGGACACTTCATAGCCCAGCGTCAGCATCACTTCAGCGATACCGCTCATGCCGGTGCCGCCGATGCCGACGAAATGCACGCGCGGGAACGCGCGCACGAGGTCGTTGGTGTCGTGCAGGCGACGGATCATGCGCGGCCTCGCGCAGGGCAGGCGCGGTGGCATGCCTTCTTCATACAGCTTCCTCAAGAATGATATCGGCGATGCGCTCGGCGGCATCGACCTTGGCCAGGGCACGCGCGGCTTGCGCCATCTGCATGCGGCGGGCGGGATTTTCGGACAGATCGCGCAGCAGTGCGGCAATGCCGTCGGCCAGCGTTCCGTCCTGCTTCAGCAAAACCGCCGCGCCGCGCTCGACCAGGTACTCCGCATTGCGGGTCTGGTGATCGTCGACGGCGGCGGGGAATGGCACCAGCACGCTGCCGACACCGACCGCGCACAGCTCGGCCAGGGTCGACGCGCCGGCACGGCACACGACCAGATCGGCCCAGGCGAACGCGTCGGCCATGTTCGCGATGAACGGGGTGATTTCAGCCTGCACGCCGGCCTTGGCATACGCCTCGACCGCCTCGGCATGCATCTTCTCGCCACTCTGGTGGCGCACCTGCACCGGCACGCCGTCACCCAGCGCGGCAATCGCCTGCGGTACACCGGTGTTGAGCGCACGTGCGCCCTGGCTGCCACCGACCACCAGCACGCGCAGCGGGCCGTGGCGGTCGGCGAAGCGCTGTTCCGGCGGTGCGATGGCGGCGATTTCAGCACGTACCGGGTTACCGACAAACTCCTCGCCCTTGGCGAAGGTACCCGGGAAACCGGTCAGCAGCCGGCGCGCATAGCGCGACAGGATGCGGTTGGTCATGCCGGGAGCGCGATTCTGCTCGTGCACCAGCAGCGGCAGGCCATGCAGGCGCGTGGCCATGCCACCCGGGCCAGAGGCGAAACCACCGAAGGCGACCACCGCACGCGGCTGGCGCTTGCGGATGATCATGCCGGCCGCGCGCAGCGCGCGCATCAGCCGCCACGGCGCGCCCAGCAGGGCCAGCTTGCCCTTGCCGCGCAGGCCGGTGATGGCCAGCGTATCGATCGGAATGTCGTGCTGCGGCACCAGACGGGTTTCCATCGCACCATCGGCGCCCATCCAGGTGACCGGCACGCCGCGCGCGCGCAGCACGCGGGCCACGGCCAGACCGGGGAAGATGTGCCCGCCGGTGCCACCGGCGAGGATCATCACCGGGCGCACGCTATCGGTGGCTGCATTCATGACAGCCTCCCGAAGGTCGGTTCGATGCGCGACTGCAGGCGGCTGGTGCCGCGTGCAGCGGCCGGGGCCGCTGCGGCGGCCGCGGCCGGCTCGGCACTCATCGGCACACTGGTCGACGCCGGCGCCACCGGCTCATCCATCGGCTCGGCAGCGGCGTCTTCAGCGCCTCCGATGCGCACGGCCTGGCGGCGCTCGGCGCGCTTGAGTTCATAGGACACGCGCAGCAGCAGGCCCATCGCCACGCAGGTCATCAGCACCGACGAACCACCGGAGGAGATCAGCGGCAGGGTCAGGCCCTTGGTCGGCAGGATGCCCAGGTTCACGCCGATCGAGACGAAGGTCTGCATGCTGATCCACAGGCCGATGCCGAAGGCGATGTAGCCGGAGAAGTGCCGCTTCATTTCCACGCAGCGCATGCCCAGCCAGAACGTGCGGCCGACCAGCAGCGCGTACAGGGCCACGATCACGCAGGTGCCCAGGAAGCCGAATTCCTCGGCGGTGACCGAGAAGATGAAGTCGGTATGTGCTTCCGGCAGGTAGTACAGCTTCTGCACCGAGTTGCCCAGGCCAACGCCGGTCCACTCGCCGCGGCCCACCGCCATCAGCGCGTTCGACAGCTGGTAGCCGTCACCCTGCTGGTCGGCCCACGGGTCCAGGAAGGAGGTGATGCGGCGCATGCGGTACGGCTCGATGATCGCCAGCGCGCTCATGCCGACCAGGCCGATGATCACCGGCATCGACATGCGCGGCATGTTCACCCCGCCCAGCACCAGCATGCCGGCGGTGATCGCCAGCAGCAGGGTGGACGAACCGAAGTCCGGCTGCAGCAGCAACAGCACGACCAGGGCACCGGCCACGCCCAGCGGCTTGAGCATTGCCGGCCAGGTCGCATTGACCTCGTCGCGGAAACGCACCAGGTAGCTCGACAGCCAGACGATGTAGAGCACTTTCACCGCTTCAACCGTCTGGAACTTGGAGATGCCCAGGTTGATCCAGCGACGCGCACCGTTGACCGTGCTGCCCAAGCCTGGCGTGAACACCGCCAGCAGCAGCACGAAGCAGCCCAGCAGCAGCATCTGGTTGTACTGCTCGATGGACTTCAGCTCGGTGCGGGCGGCGATGACCGCCAGCACGATGCCCACCGCCAGGAAGATCAGGTGGCGGTTGAGGTAGTAGAACGGGCTGCTCATCAAGGCGATCGAGCTGGACGCCACCATCACCACGCCGACACCGGTGAGCGCGATGATCGCGCCCAGCAACCACTTGTCGTAGCTGCCTTCGATGGCTTCAAGGCGTGTTGCCTGGCGGGACAGGTCGTTCATCTCAGCGCACCTTCAACGTGGCCAGGCCGATCAGCACGAGCACGACGGAGATGATCCAGAAGCGCACGATCACGCGCGGCTCCGGCCAGCCCTTCAGTTCGAAATGGTGGTGGATCGGCGCCATGCGGAACACACGCTTGCCGGTCAGCTTGAACGAGGCCACCTGGATCATCACCGACAGCGTTTCGATGACGAACACGCCGCCCATGATCACCAGCACCAGTTCCTGGCGGGTGATCACCGCGATCGTGCCCAGCACCGCGCCCAGCGCCAGCGCGCCGATGTCGCCCATGAACACCATGGCCGGATAGGTGTTGAACCACAGGAAGCCCAGGCCCGCGCCGGCAATGGCCGCGCAGATGATCACCAGCTCGCCGGCACCCGGAATCTGCGGGATCTGCAGGTAGTTGGCGAACACCACGTTGCCCGAGGCATAGGCGAACACGCCCAGCGCGCAGGCCACCAGCACGGTCGGCATGATGGCCAGGCCATCCAGGCCGTCGGTCAGGTTCACCGCGTTGGAGAAGCCGACGATCCAGAAGTAGGCGATGGCCACGAAGCCGATGCCCGCCAGCGGCAGCGCGATCGACTTGAACATCGGGATGTAGAAGGTCAGCGCTGCCGGCACGTCGGCCGTGTAGAACAGGAACAGGCCCGCGGCCAGGCCGAAGATCGACTGCAGCAGGTACTTCCAGCGCGACTTCAGGCCGTTCGGATCACGGCGGACGATCTTGATCCAGTCGTCATACCAGCCGATGGCGCCGAAGCACAGCATCACCGCCAGCACCAGCCACACGTAGCGGTTGCGCAGGTCGGCCCACATCAGCACCGACAGGGTGATGGTGAGCAGAATCAGCGAGCCGCCCATGGTCGGCGTACCGGCCTTGGAGAAATGGGTCTGCGGACCGTCCTTGCGGATCGGCTGGCCGCCCTTGAACTGGGCAAGCTTGCGGATCATCGCCGGGCCGAGCCACAGCGACAGGAACAGGGCCGTCAGCGCGGCAAGGATGGCGCGGAACGTCTGGTAGTTGAACAGCCCGAACAGGCTCTCCAACTGCTGCAACCATCGAGCCAGTTCATACAACATGCGGGGATTCCTCTCCTTGCGCCAGCAGCGCTTTGACAATCGTGTCCATGGCGCTGCCACGGGAACCCTTGACCAGGCAGCGCACGCCGGCGTGCAGCTCATCCTTCAACGCCTGCGACAGCGCGTCATGGGTGGTGAAATGACGGCCACCGTCGCCGAAGGCGGTGGCGGCCGCGGCGCTGAGCGGACCCAGCGCATACAGGCGCTTGAGGCCAGCGGCGCGCGCGCGGAACCCCGCCTGCGCGTGCAGCGCTTCGGCGTCCGGCCCCAGCTCGCGCATGTCGCCCAGCACCAGCCAGCCCTCTTCCGGCGCAGCGGCCAGAGCGTCGATGGCCGCAGCCAGCGAACCGGGGTTGGCGTTGTAGCTGTCGTCCACCAGCACCGCACCGTTGCGCAGCTGATGGGCAATCTGGCGGCCCGGCACTGGCTGCGCTTCGGCCAGGCCGGCGGCAATCAGCGTCAGATCGACACCGGCGGCCAGCGCCAGGCTGGCAGCGGCCAGCGCATTGCTGACGTTGTGGCGACCCGGCAGGCCCAGTACCACGCGGGCTTCGCCGCCCGGTGCGACCAGGGTGAACTGGCTGCCCTGCGCGCCGGCGCGGATGTCGCGCGCGGTGATGTCCGCGGTGTGCTCCAGGCCATAGCGCAGTACGCGGCAACGTGCCGGGATGCCGACGAAGTGCTGTTCGAACCAACGGCCGTAGGCATCGTCGACATTGATCACGGCCACGCCATCGGCCGGCAGCGCGGCATAGATCGCGCCCTTGGTCACTGCCACGCCGAGCAGGCTGCCCATCCGCTCCAGGTGCGCCGGGGCGATGTTGTTGACCAGCGCATAGCGCGGGCGGGCGATGTCGGTCAGGTAGGCGATGTCACCCGGCTTGCCCGCGCCCATCTCGTAGACGGCGTAGTCGGCATCTTCGGGAGCATCGATCACTGCCAGCGGCAGGCCGATCTCGTTGTTGCGGTTGCCCGGGTTGGCGTAGACCACCTTGTGCGCGTGCCGGGCCACCTGCTGCAGGATGGACAGCAGCAGACTCTTCACGCTGGTCTTGCCGTTGCTGCCGGTGATCGCGAACACCTCGGTATCGCGGTCGCGCTGCATGCCGGTGGCGATCTTCGCCAGCGCCAGTTCGCTGTCGGCCACCAGCACCTGCGGCAGTTCGATCGGCAGCAGGCGCTCGACCAGCAGCGCGCTGGCACCGCGCGCCTGCGCGTCGGCGGCAAAGTCATGGCCATCGAAACGCTCGCCGCGCAGCGCCACATACAGGCTGCCCGGGCCGAGGCTGCGGGTGTCATTGCTGACCGCATCGATGGCCACGTCATCGCCATGGATCTCGCCGCCGGCCCAGTGTGCGATCAGCGAAAGCAGGGTGCGCTTCATGCGATGCCCTCCCCGGCCTGGGCCGCCAGGACACCAGCCTTGGCCGCCAGTGCGGCAGCAGCCACTTCGGTGTCGTCGAAGTCATGGCGCACGCCATTCACTTCCTGGTACGGCTCGTGGCCCTTGCCGGCGATCAGGATGATGTCACCGGCACCGGCACGCTTCACCGCCAGGCCGATCGCACGCGCGCGGCTGCGCTGCACGGTCACGGCGGAGGCATCGGTGAAGCCGGCCAGGATGTCGGCCACGATCACGTCGCCATCTTCGCCACGCGGATTGTCGTCGGTGACGATCACCTGGTTGGCCAGACGCTCGGCGATGGCGGCCATCTGCGGGCGCTTGCCGGTATCACGCTCGCCACCGCAGCCGAACACGCAGAACAGCGCGCCGTGCAGGTGGCCATGCAGGCTGTCCAGCGCCTGTTCCAGCGCGTCCGGGGTATGCGCGTAATCCACCACCACGGTCGGCAGGCCGTCTTCGCCGCCCAGGCGGTTCATGCGGCCACGGATCGGCTGCAGTGCCGACAGCACTTCGGCGATGCGCGGCAGCGGCTGGCCCTGCACGTGCAGGGTGCCGGCCACGGCCAGCAGGTTGTCCACGTTGAAGCGGCCCAGCAGCGGAGACTGCACCGCCGCGCGCTGGCCGTCGATGACCAGTTCGAAGGCAATGCCACGGCCGTCCAGCTGCAGCGCCTCGGCGCGCACGCTGGCGTCGCTGGCACCGCGCGAGCTCAGGCCGATCGGTTGCACGCCCGCCGGCAGGCCGGCGAACAGCTGGCGACCGAACGCATCGTCAAGATTGATCACCGCGGCCTTCAGGCCCGGACGATGGAACAGACGCGCCTTGGCCGCGCCGTAGCTGGCCATGTCGCCGTGGTAATCCAGATGATCGCGGGTGAGGTTGGTGAACACTGCCACGTCGTAGTGCACGGCATCCACGCGGCCCTGGTCCAGTGCGTGCGAGCTGACTTCCATCGCCACCGCGCGCGCGCCGGCGTCGCGCAGCTGCGCCAGCAGCGCATGCATCTGCAACACCAGCGGCGTAGTGAAACCGGTCGGCTCAACCGAACCATAAAGTCCGGCGCCCAACGTGCCGATACTGCCACTGGGCGTTCCGAGCAGGTGCCAGGCCTGGGCCAGCAGCTGCACGGTGGAGGTCTTGCCGTTGGTGCCGGTCACGCCCACCATCGCCATCGCCCGCGACGGTGCGCCATGGAACTGGTCGGCCATCGCACCCATGCGCGCGCGCAGGCCCGGCACGGCGATCGCATCGCCCGGTGCCGGAAGCTCGGCAGGTGCCGGCGGTTCGAACAGAATGGCGCCGGCGCCAGCCGCACGGGCCTGCTCGACAAAGCCCAGGCCATGCGCGCCGAAACCGGCGATGGCGATGAAGGCATTGCCGGGGCGCACGGCGCGGCTGTCCAGCACCAGGCCGGTCAGAACGGGATCGTGGCCCGCCAGGGCCACATCCGGAAGCAACTGCGAAAGCAACATCGAAGGACTCATTGCGTGCCTCCCGTAGCGGGCGGCGTCTGGGCTTGCGCGCTGGGCAGCGCAGCGTCGAATTCAGCGGCGGCATCCACCGGCAGCGCGGCTTCGGCCGGCGGCGCGGGCAGGATCGAGGCCGAATGGCCGACCTTGCCGGATTGCTGTGCGGCTAACCACGACTGCAGATCGTCCAGCGGCACGTCCATCAGGCGCAGGGTGCCTTCCATCACGTTGTGGTAGACCGGCGCCGACACCAGGCCGCCGTAGAACTTGCCGGCCTGCGGGTCGTTGATGACGATGACGGTGGCGAAACGCGGGTTGGTGGCCGGCACCACGCCGGCGAACAGCGCGTTGTAATGGCCACGTTCGTAACCACCCGGGCCGGTCTTGCGCGCGGTACCGGTCTTGCCGGCCACGCGGTAGCCCAGCACCGCCGCCTGCTTGGCGCCACCCTGGGTGACCACCGTTTCCATCATCGCCACCACCTGCCTGGCGACGCTCTCATCGATGATCTGATGCGCTTCGTTGCGCTGGCCCTTGACGAAGGTCGGCGCGATCAGCTTGCCGCCGTTGGCCAGCGCCGAATAGGCGGTGGCGATCTGCAGCGGCGTCACGTTCAGGCCATAGCCGTAGGACATGGTGGTCTTGGTGGCACCGTCCCAGTTGGCCGGGCGCCGCACCACGCCACCGGATTCACCCGGGAAGCCGCTGTGCGGCACCGAGCCATAGCCGAAGCGGCGCACGCCGTCATAGAACACCTGGTCCGGCATCTTCGCCGCAACCTTGGCCGCGCCGATGTTGGAGCTGCGGGTGATCACACCGGTCACGTTCAACACGCCGTTGTTGCGCGGCACGTCGCGGATGGTGAAGCGGGCCACCTGCATGTAGCCCGGATTGGTGTCGATGATGGTGTCCTTGGTCACCGCACCGGCCTGCAGCGCGGTGGCGATGGTCAGCGGCTTCATCGTCGAACCCGGCTCGACCAGGTCGGTCACTGCGCGGTTGCGGCGGGTGTCCGGAGCCGCACCACCCACCGAATTCGGGTTGTAGGTCGGCAGGTTGACCATGGCCAGGATCTCGCCGGTGGTCACGTCCATGATCACCATCGAACCGCCGGCCGCCTTGTTGGCCACCAGCGCGTTGCGCAGTTCCTTGAACGCCAGGTACTGGATGCGGCGGTCGATGCTGAGGGTCAGGTCCTTGCCCGGTTCGGCGGCGCGCAGCAGATCGCTTTCGACGGTCTCGCCCTTGCGGTTGCGGATCACCCGCTTGGCACCGGCCTTGCCGCGCAGCCACTCGTCGAACGCCAGCTCCAGGCCTTCCTGTCCGCGGTCATCGATGTTGGTGAAGCCCAGCACGTGCGCCATCGCTTCACCCTGCGGGTAGAAGCGGCGGAATTCGCGCTGCGCGGCCACGCCCGGAATCTTCAGCGCGACCACCTTCTCTGCCTCGTCCGGATTGATCCGGCGGCGCAGGTACATGAATTCCTTGTCCGACTTCTGCGACAGGCGGCTGCTCAGTTCATCCACCGACATGCCGACCGCCTGGGCCAGCTCCGGGATGCGCTCGGGCGAACGCAGCAGGTCCTGCGGGTTGACCCAGATCGAGGCGACCGGGGTCGACACCGCCAGCGGCTCGCCGTTGCGGTCGGTGATCATGCCGCGCGAGGTCTTGATCGGCAGCTCGCGCAGGTAGCGGGCCTCGCCCTGGCGCTGGTAGAAGTCGCTGTTGATGATCTGCACGTAGGCCGCGCGGCCGACCAGCGACACCGAGCACAGGCCGAGCGCCAACGCTACCCAGCGCAGGCGCTGGCGCAGGTTGAAGGCGTTGCGCGGGCGGTTGCGACCGGCCTTGCTCATGGGCGCACCACCACGATGTCGGCGGCCTCGGGGAACTTCATGCCGAGCTTCTCGCGGGCGATGCGATCGACACGGTTGGCTTCTGCCAGCGTTGCCTGTTCCAGCTGCAGGCGGCCGAACTCCAGATTGATGTCATCGCGCTTGCGCTCAGCGCGCGACAGCTCGATGAACGTCTGCCGGTGACGGTGACGCACGAACACGACGCCGATCGCCGAGGCCACGGTCGAGGCCAACAGGATGATCAGCAGCAGCCGGCTCATGCATCGGCCTCCCGCTTCTGGGCCACGCGCAGCACGGCGCTGCGGGCACGCGGGTTGGCAGCCAGCTCTTCGTCGGTGGCCTTGATGGCGCCGCCGATCAGATCCAGGGTCGGCACGAACACCTCCGCCTCGGGCAGGCGGCGGTTGGCCGGCGGCGCCTTGGCCAGGCGGTTCATGTACTGCTTGACGATGCGGTCTTCCAGCGAGTGGAAGCTGATGATCGCCAGGCGGCCGCCGGGTTTGAGCCGTTCCACGGCCGCATCGAGCCCGGCTTCCAGATCGGCCAGCTCGCGGTTGATGTGGATGCGGATGGCCTGGAAGCTGCGCGTGGCCGGGTGGATCCGGCTCTTATCGGATCCCGACTTGCTGCGCGGCATCACCGAGCTAATCAGCTCAGCCAGTTCGGCGGTGCGGGTGAACGGCTGCTTCTCGCGGCGGGCCACGATGGCACGGGCGATGCGGCGGCTCTGGCGCTCTTCGCCGTAGGTCCACAGCACGTCGGCAATCTCGCGGTCTTCAACGCGGTTGATCCACTGCGCAGCGCTTTCGCCGCTGTCCGGGTCCATGCGCATGTCCAGCGGGCCGTCCTTGCCGAAGCTGAAGCCACGTTCGGCCACGTCCAGCTGCGGCGACGACACGCCCAGGTCGAACAGCACGCCGTCCAGGCCTTCGGCCGTCGCATCCCACTGCAGCAGCTGGGCGAAGCTGCCACGGAAGATGGACACGCGCGGGTCCGGCGCGAAATCGCGCTCGGCTACGGCGATGGCTTCCGGATCCTTGTCCATGACCAGCAGGCGCCCCTCGGGACCGAGCTGGGTGAGCACGCCACGTGCATGACCGCCACGACCGAACGTGCCATCCAGATAACGTCCGTTTTCGATCACCCTCAGGCCTTCAAGGACCTGGGTGTACAGGACCGGCAGATGCACCGCCGGCGACTGCGACACCGGAAGGTGACCGGCCTGCGCTTCTGGGCGCATCCGGGCACCCCGGCTCACAACTTCAGGTCGAGCAACCCATCACCCAGATCCTCGTCAGACAATGTCTGCTGGATCAGGGCCCGATGCGCCTGCTCGCTCCACAATTCGAACTTGTCGCCCATACCGAGCAATACCGCCTTCTTCTCAATGCCCACCGCACCGCGGTGGCTGGCGGGGATGCTGATGCGACCGTTGCCGTCCAGCTCAAGATGGGCGGCCGAGCCGACCAGCTTCTGCTGCAACAGGCGCACGACGCGCTGGGTGTTGGGCTTGGACATCACGTCGTCGCGGACCCGCTCCCATTCCGACTCTGCATACAGCCACAGGCAGCCAGCTTCGAACGGGTTGTAGGTCAGCACGAGACGGTTGTTGCTGGCGCGCGCGACGAGGTCGCGGTAAGCGGTGGGAACCGCCATGCGCCCTTTATCGTCAACTGTGATGGCCGTCTCGCCCTGGAACACGACGCGTGCACCTATCCTTCGCCCGGTGAAACATTGAACCACGAAAACCCACAAAACACCCGGATTTCCCTCTGATGCCCACCTTAGCAGCGGCCGAAGGGTTGTCAACAACTTTTCAGCGGGGAAATCGCCAGCCACATCAATGGCTTGCAACAACCTTTAGAGAATTGTTCAAGGCTTATCCACAAGTTGCTGATCCGTCTCAATTTTTGAGATTGAACGGAAGTTCAGGGCTGTGGACAGCGCGTGAAACATCGGCCGCGCATTCATCCAAAACGGGCCGGAAGCGGCGCCAGACTGCGCAAACCGTGCACAATGAAGCCATGTGCCTGCTCGCTCTTGGCTGGATGCACCACCCGCGCTGGCGGCTGGTGATGACCGGCAACCGTGATGAGTTCCACGCCCGCCCGACTGCGGCGCTGGCCCCCTGGCAAGATGAGACCTCCGTCATCGGGGGACGCGACCTGCGCTCCGGCGGCGGCTGGGCCGGCGTCGGCGCCTCGGGCCGGATGGCGGTGGTCACCAATGTCCGCGATCCGCTGGCCGCCCAGACCGGTCCTTCACGGGGCGCGCTGGTGGCCGACTTCCTGCGCGGCCGCGACCCGGCCGCCATGCATATCGACCGACTGGCGACCGTGGCGGGCGCGTATGCGCCCTTCAACCTGTTGCTGGCCGATGGCGACAGCCTGGAGTACCTGGGCAACCACCCCGCCGAGCGCCAGCGCCTGGGCCCGGGCGTGCATGGCATGTCCAACGGCGCGCTGGACGCGCCCTGGCCGAAGACCCGGCGGCTGATGGCTGCGCTTGAAGCCTGGTTCGAGGCCGGCGATGAGGACCTGACCCCGCTCTGGGCCGCCCTGGCCGACGAACATCGCCCCGCCGACAGCGACCTGCCCGACACCGGCATCGGCCTGGAACGCGAGCGCTGGCTGAGCCCGGCGTTCATCCGCGGCGACGACTACGGCACCCGCGCCAGCACCGTGCTGCTGATCGACGCCGATGGCCACGGCCAGATCCACGAGCGCCGCTTCGGCCCGCAGGGCGTCGCCTTGGGCCAGAGCAAGGTCGATTTCTGACCCTGTACCTGTTTTCTGTGTCTATAAATGTCTGCACGCACGCCACACGATGATCTGGCGCGGTCCCGCCGCGCGCCTCACCGATCCACAGGGAGTCATCGATGCGCCGTGTTCTCGTACTTGTCGCCACCCACCTGCTCACCCTTGGCCTCGGCTTCGGCCTGGGGGTGTACTTCCTGCCGATCCTGATCGCCCCTGATGATCCGCCGGTGGCACAGGTGCAGGCCGCCATGAACAATGCCACCCATCACACTACGTTCCGCCGTGACCTCAAGGGCAGCGACGCGGTGCACTGGGCCGACGGCAAGGTCAGCGTCAGCGCACGCCAGGTGGCCTTCGACGGAAAGATGGGACCGGGACCGGACTACAAGGTCTACCTGGTCCGCGATTTCGTCGACAACAAGACGGACTTCCTGAAGATCAAGGCACAGGCCCGGCGCATCGGCGAGGTGAAGACCTTCAACCGGTTCCTGGTCGATGTGCCCGATGACGTCAACGTGGACGACTACACCACCGTGGTGGTGTGGTGCGAACGTTTCTCGCAGTTCATTTCGGCCGGGCAGTACCGTACGCCGGGTTGATCAGGGCATGGGGTCGGATCCCTTTCCTCCGGAAAGGGATCCGACCCCGCAATCACGGTAGATCCACGCCATGCGCGGATGGAAGAAAGAGGCGGAGCCGGCCGATAAGCCGGGTTCTGTCGTGGACAGTCATTCCTCTAGGCGTTACGTCACCGCAACGCTCAAGCAACCTACCCGGATCCAACGCGGGCCGCGCCAAAGGATCCCTATTTGGTCTTGCTCCAGGTGGGGTTTGCCGTGCCGGTCTGTTGCCAGACTCGCGGTGCGCTCTTACCGCACCATTTCACCCTTACCGGCCTTCCGAAGAAGACGTAGGCGGTATCTTTCTGTTGCACTTTCCGTCGGCTTGCGCCGCCCAGGCGTTACCTGGCACCTTGCCCTATGGAGCCCGGACTTTCCTCGGCACCCCCGAAGGGATGACGCGACTGTCTGGCCGGCTCCGCCAGTGCACATTCTAGCCTACGCACGCCTTTCCTGCCGTGCTGATCGCGGCATTCGGTTCATCCATCCACGCATGGCGTGGATCTACCGATTCACTGGACAGGGCCGGCGAAACCCGCGCGGCTCTAGTGGGTGCAGATTCCGCTCTGGTGGGTGCGGACCTTGGTCCGCACCACTCACTCGTCACTCGCCGTAGCCAACGATGTTCCTTTTTGTCGGTCGATGTTCAAAACACCTGACGTTATGGAACAATGCCGTCATGGGAAACGCCGAGGCCAAGGCACGAAAGCTATTGCGACGCGCAGGCACCCTGCGCGCCCGCGAACTGGTGACTGCCGGGATCGCCCGCGCCCAACTGACCCGCCTGGTCGAGGCAGGCGCACTGATCCGGTTGTCCCGTGGCGTCTACGCGTTGGCGGAAAGAAAGAGCGACGACACCGATGATGGACTGCGGATCATTGCAGAACGCCTGCCACACCCCCGTCTGTGCCTGTTGAGTGCCCTGCGCCTGCATGGCCTGACCACCCAGGCACCATTCGAACGCTGGGTTTCCATCGGCAACAGCGACCGCGTTCCGCGGATCGACTGGCCGCCCCTCCGTGTGGTCCGCATGTCGGCAACGACCCTCAATGCGGGGCTGGAAGAACGTCGCGTAGGCGGACGTCTCATATACGTCAGCAACGCAGCCAAAACCGTCGTCGATTGCTTCAAGTTCCGCAATCTCGTAGGGCTCGATGTCGCACTTGAAGCCCTGCGTGACGCGCTTCACAGCCGTGCAACCACGCCGGATGCGTTGATGGAGTATGCGCGGATCTGCCGCGTTGCCAGACTGATGAGACCGTACCTCGATGCCCTGGCTTGATCCCCTCTCCAACACCTCCCCACCGCGTTGCTTCCATCCGGCAACGGCTGCTCGATCTCGCACGCAAGCGGGGGGAGGACTTTCAGTTCGTGCTGGACAGGTTCGCCGTTGAGCGCCTGCTCTACCGGCTCTCCACTTCTCGATACCGCAACCAGTTCCTGCTGAAGGGTGCCATGCTGTTCGCAGTGTGGTTCGACGCGCCGCACCGCCCTACACGGGATGCCGATTTCCTGGGATCCGGCAGCGCTGAGCCCGATCGCCTGCTACATATCGCACTTTCGCTCTGTGGAATGCCCGGGGACGACGGCCTGCGCTTCGATCCAGGCAGCATCGTCATCGAGGCCATACGTGAAGAAGCCACGTACGAGGGGCTGCGCATGCGCCTGATCGCACATCTGGGCCGCGCACGCTGCCATGTGCAGTGGGACGTCGGCTTTGGCGACGCGGTGATCACCCCGCCGCCGGAAATCACCTATCCGGTGATTCTGGAGGGATTCCCTCCAGCCTGCCTGCGCGTCTATCCACGCAAAACCGTGTTTGCCGAAAAGCTCGAGGCTATAGCGGCACTGGGCATCGCTAACAGCAGGATGAAGGACTTCTTCGACTTGCTGGCACTGATCCGCGAAGACGCCATGGATCGCCCGCACCTTGTTGCGGCCATTGGCGCGACGTTTGATCGACGAAGGACCCCGGCGCCAACGCCCCTGCCCTACGGACTGACTCAGTCATTCGCCGCAGATACCCAGAAGCAGACCCAGTGGCGCGCCTTCCTGCGCAGGAATCGCCTGATCGCGCCGGATCTTTCTTCGGTGATTGCCGAGATTGCCGACTATCTGGACACCCTCGACACAACCGTACAGTCCTGACGTCGCAAGGCCTGGCGCTATCGGTCCGCCCGGGTGGGTGCAGACCCCGGCGCGGCCCGTTCATCCACGCAGGGCGTGGATCTATCGAATCCGCTGCTCTGGGGGTGCGGATTCCGCTCTGGTGGGTGCGGACCTTGGTCCGCACGATCCATCAACTCCCGTACAACGCCTTGCGCGGTGCGCCGGTCAGCTCGGCAGCCAGCTTGGCGGCAGTCGACGGCGGCAGATGCTCGCTCAGCTTGGCGTAGACGCGGCGGCCATGCGCCAGTTGCGCTTCTTCGTCATCACCCGCGCCCTGCACCATCATCACGAACTCGCCCTTGCGCTGGTTCTCGTCAGCTTCCACCTTCGCCAGCAGGCCGGCCAGGTCACCATCAAGCACGGTCTCGAACAGCTTGGTCAGCTCGCGGGCCAGCACCGCCGGGCGCTCACCGCCGAAGATCGCCGCCATGTCGGCCAGCGACTCGGTGATGCGGTGCGAGGATTCGTAGAACACCATCGTGCGCACTTCACCGGCCAGCGCCTGCAGGCGATCGCGGCGGCCGCTGGCCTTGGCCGGCAGGAAACCCTCGAAGCTGAAGCGGTCACTGGGCAGGCCGGCCACGCTCAGCGCGGCGATGGCGGCACAGGCGCCGGGAATCGGGCTGACCTTGATGCCCGCCGCACGCGCGGCACGCACCAGGCGGAAGCCGGGATCGCTGACCAGCGGGGTACCGGCATCGCTCACCAGCGCCAGCGATTCACCGGCCTGCAGGCGCGAGACCAGGCGCTGCGACAGCGCTTCCTCATTGTGCTCGTGCAGGGCCACCAGCGGTTGCTGGATGCCGAAATGGGACAGCAGCTGGCCGCTGCGGCGGGTGTCTTCGGCACAGATGGCCGCCACCGAGCGCAGCACCTCCTGCGCGCGCGGGCTCAGATCGGCCAGGTTGCCGATCGGGGTGGCGACGACGTACAGGGTTGGCACACTCATTTCAGCGGTACTCACGGGGCAAGGGTAGAATCGTAGCGTGTACCCGGCCAAGGCCGCTGCCCTCATCGCATGGACCCGATCATGAACAAGCCCGCCGCACGGATCTCCGCCCTGTCGTTGTCGCTGATGCTGATGGCCGGCTGTGCCACCACCAGCCTGACCAGCGCGCCCGAATCGCCGGCCCAGAGCCAGGCGCTGGCGCTGATCGAACAGGGCAAGCCGCGCGACGCCGCACTGCAGCTGGAAGGCCTGGCCGCCACCCTGCGCGGCGGCGCCCGCAGCAACGCACTGGCCGACGCGGCCTGGGCCTGGCACCTGGCCGGTGACAGTGCCCGCGCGCGCAGCCTGCTGGGCCAGCTCACCGCGCGCCAGCTGTCCGGCGCCAGCCTGCAGCGCTACCAGTTGACCGGTGCCGAGCTGGCCCTGGCCGACAAGCAGCCGGCGCAGGCGCTGGCCCTGCTGAAGGACCACGGCGACAACGTGCTGCCGGCGCTGCGTACGCGCTGGTATCTGGCCCGCGCCAACGCGCTGCAGGGCACCGGCGATGCCTTCGGCGCCGCCACCGAACGTGCACGCGCCCATGCCAGCCTGACCGGCAGTGCGCGCAGCGAGAACCAGGCCGCCATCTCCGGCCTGCTCGGTACCCTCGACGACGCCACTTTGCGCAGCCGTGCCGCTGCCCTGCCGGCCAACGATCCTCTGTACAACTTCGCCGGCCGTGCGCTGATCGCCCGCGGCCTGCCGCTGCCGCGCCCGTTCGACCGCGATGGCGCCGCCCAGTTCGACACCAGCAAGCGGCCGCCGGCGATGAGCGACGGCTACCGGCCGCCGGCCAAGCTGGCGGTGCTGCTGCCGCTCAGCGGCCGCCTGGCCACCGCCGCGCAGCCGGTGCGCGATGGCCTGTTGAGCGCCTACTACGGTGAAAGCCGCCGCCGCCCGGACATCAACTTCTTCGACACCGCCGGCACCCCCGCCGGTGCCCTCGCCGCCTACGACAAGGCCGTCGCCTCCGGTGCCGACTTCGTGGTCGGCCCGCTGGGCCGCGACGAAGTGGACGCCGTGTACGGCCGCCAGCAGCTGCAGGTGCCGGTACTGGCTCTGAACCGCGGCAAGGATGCACCGCCGGCCGGCAGCGCCGGCTTCTCGCTGGCCCCGGAAGACGACGGTATCGTCGCCGCCGAGTACCTGCGTGGCCGCGAGCGCAACCGCGCGCTGGTCATCAGCAGCAATGACGACACCGGCCGCCGTTCCGCCGCCGCCTTCGCACAGCGCTTCGCACAGCGCGGCGGCCAGGTGGTGGCCACGGTCAATGTCAGCGAAGCCGTCGGCGATGTCGGCACGCAGGTGCGCAATGCCGGTCAGGTCGACGCCGTGTTCCTCGCCGTGCGCGCCCCGCAGGCCCGGCTGCTGGCGCCGCAGCTTGCGCTGGCCGGTGCCGGTGGCGCGACCCGCGTCGGCACCTCGCAGCTGACCGTCGGTAGCGGCAAGGTAGAGGAAGATGTGGCGCTGGACGGCATCGTCTACCCGAACGAAGCCTGGAATGTGCGCAGCGTGTCCGGCCTGCCGTCGGCCAGCCAGGTGGCCAGCGCGCTGCCGAGCGCCCGCGGCGCCGCCGGCCGCCTGTTCGCCTTCGGCGCCGATGCCTGGAAGATCACCGCCTATCTGGACAAGCTGTCCAACGAGGGCGGCCTGGACGGTGCCACAGGCACCCTGTTCCTGGACAGCAACGGCAACATCCTGCGCCAGCCGGCATGGTCCACCTTCAATGGCGGCCGGCCGATGCCGATCATCGGTGGTCGCTGAGCGCAGCCAACGTGGCTCGGCGGTGGAAGCCGCCGCCGAGCAGCATCTGCAACAGGCCGGACTGCAGCCGCGTGCGCGCAACGTGCGCTATCGCGGCGGTGAACTGGACCTGGTGATGGACGATGCCGGCACCGTGGTGTTCGTGGAAGTGCGCTATCGCGCGCGCTCCGATTTTGGTGGCGCCGCCGCCTCGGTGGATGCGCGCAAATGTCGGCGCCTGGCGCATGCCGCGTTGTTATACCTGCAGGACAATCCTGCGCTGGCCGATGCGCCTTGTCGCTTCGATGTGGTGGAAGCCACGGGTGAACCGCCGCAGTTGAACTGGCTGCGGGATGCGTTCCGGCTGGATGACTGCTGATGGTTTCCGTCCGCTCTGGTAGAGGCCGACCTTGGTCGGCGCTTCTGTGCCAACCGAGGTTGGCACCTACCAGAGCGCAGCCTGGCCGGCACTACCACGGTGCGTGACTGATGCCTTCGATCATCACCCATGCCGCCGTACCGCTGGCGCTGTGGTGCGCCGCTGATCGTGGCCGCATCCCGCCGCGCCTGCTCGTGGCCGGCGTGATCGCGGCGATGCTGCCCGATGCCGATGTGCTGGCCTTTGCCCTGCACATTCCCTACGCCGATGCCTTCGGCCATCGCGGTGCCAGCCATTCGTTGCTGTTTGCCTGCGTGCTGGCGGCGGTGGCCGCGGTGTTGGCATTCTTTGGTAGTGGCCGACCTTGGTCGGCGATTTCGTGCCAACCAAGGTTGGCGCCTACCAAGGCAGGGCCAACGGTGGCATCGACCGTACAAGCCGCGGTGTTCGTCTTCGTCTGTGCCGCCAGCCATCCACTGCTCGATGCGATGACCTCCGGCGGCCTCGGCGTCGCGCTGGCGTGGCCGTGGAGCGAACACCGCTTCTTCGCACCGTGGCGACCCATCCGCGTATCACCGTTCGCGCCGCAGTTCTTCAGCGCGCGCGGCGTGGCCACCCTGCTCTCTGAACTGCGCTGGGTGTGGCTGCCGCTGGCTACCGCCGTCGTCGCCTGGAAACTGATCCAACCCGCTCCTGCTGCCCCACGAGATCCGTCATGAGTCCTGCCCTGCCCGCCCCCCTGGTTGCCGAACTGTCCGCCCTGCTGGGCGCGGAGGGCTGGCGCATGGATGACAGCGCGCTGGAGGCCAACGCGCAGGACAACTCATGGCGCCGCCAGCGCCCGGCGGCGGTGGCGCTGCCGGCCGACATCGAACAGGTCCAGGCATTGGTGCGTGCCTGCCGTGCACACGGCGTGGCGCTGGTCGCGCGCGGTGCCGGTACCGGCACCACCGGTGCCGCCGTCCCACAGCCGGGCAGCATCGTGCTGTCGTTCACCCGCATGGATCGCATCGTCGAGATCCGCGCCGGTGATCGTTGCGCGGTCGTGCAGCCTGGCGTGCTCAACGGCACCCTGCAGCAGGCGCTGGCGCCGCACGGCCTGTTCTGGGCACCGGATCCTTCAAGCGCCGAAATCTGCAGCGTCGGCGGCAACCTGGCCTGCAACGCCGGCGGCCCGCGCGCGGTGAAGTACGGCACCAGCCGCGACAACGTACTGGGTCTGGTGGCGGTGACCGGCACCGGCGACGTCATCCGCTGCGGCGGCGCCTACACCAAGGACGCCACCGGCTACGACCTCACCCATCTGCTGGTAGGCAGCGAAGGCACGCTGGCATTGATCGTGGAAGCCACGCTGAAACTGACCCCGCTGCCGGTCAGCCAGGCCGGCCTGCGTGTGCTGTACCGCGATGCCGACGCGGCCGCTGCGGCGGTATCGCGATTGATGTCGCAGCCGGTGGTGCCGACCCGCCTGGAGTTCATGGACGCACGCAGCCTGGAGCTGCTGCGGCTGAATGGTGCCGACGTGCCGGAGGCTGGCGCGATGCTGCTGGTCGAAGCCGATGGTGACCACGACACCCTGCCCTACCTGCTGCAGGCACTGGCCAGCGCCGCTGAAGGCGACGGCATGATCGAACTGGATGTGGCGATGGAAGGACGCGCACGCGACCAGCTGTGGGCCGCACGCAAGGCGCTGTCGCCCGCGCTGCGCAGCGTTGCGCCGGGCAAGATCAATGAAGATGTGGTGGTGCCGGTATCACGCATTCCGGAACTGGTGGCTGGCGTGCAGGCACTGGCGCGCGACTATACGCTGACCATCGTCACCTTCGGCCATGCCGGCAACGGCAACCTGCACGTCAACATCCTCTATCACCCGGACGATGCCGAAGAGAACGCGCGCGCGCATGCCGCGCTACCGAAGATCTTCGAGCTGACGCTGGCGTTGGGTGGCACGCTGTCCGGCGAACACGGCATTGGCCTGGCCAAGCGCGATTTCATGGCGCAGGCGTTCACTGCGGAAACGCTGGCGACGATGCGCGCGATCAAGGCCGCACTGGACCCGGATGGCATCCTCAACCCGGGCAAGGTGCTGCCACCGGCATAGGCGCGCGCCTACCTGTAGAGCCGAGCCATGCTCGGCTGTTCTTCGACCAGATCGCGATGAAGCCCGCGCTGCGCGTGGCAAGCCGAGCGTGGGCCCGGCTCTACACCGGCTTGTCGCTCGCGATATCGATCAAGGTCTGCCGGAAGCTGGGCAGCAGCACGCGGTTGCCATGCCCGCTCAGGTGATCGTTGTCGAAGAACAGCGGTTCACCCTCTTCCACCGCAGAACAGGTCTGCGGCCCGCACAGCAGCGGCAGCGGGTCCCACACCGTCAGCGATGGATAGCGCGCTGCCAGCTCGGCCAGCAACGCCATCTGCGGCGCACGCAGCCTGTCCAGATCGGCACGCGACATACTCAGGCCTCCCGCGCATGCCGGGTTGTCGCGGTTGAACCAGTCAGAACAACGGTAAGCCCCGGCCTTGAACAACGGCAGCGGTGCATCCACAACCACGTGCACGCCCAGCTTCTGCAAACGCCCCAGTACCCGATCAGCCTCATCGCGTGCCGCCTGCGCATGGGCCGGCGTGCGTTCGGCCAGCAGCTGCCGATAGATTTCCTGTGCATCCTGTTGCTGCCAGTCGAATCCGCGCAGCTCCGGCATGCGCAAGGCCGCCAGCAGCACGATGTCGCCCGGACGCGCCTCGCGCTCGATGGTCGACAACGCGTCTTCGATGAAGCCCTGGCAATCGGCCGGGCTGGCCCGCAACAGATTGACGAAGCTGCAGCCGCCGCGATCCTGCTGGCGCACCTCCATGCCGGTCTGCCGCGCGACCATGCTGGTCATGGTGCGATAGGCCGCTGCGTGTGAGTCGCCGGCCACGAACAGGCGCCGCCCTTCAAGCGTCGGTGCACTCACCGGCTCCAGCGGGCGCCACGCCGGGTAGCGGCGCGCCTGCCATGCATAACCGTCACGGGTGACGCTCAGCGAGACCTGCTCGTGGTATTCCACAGTGGCCCAGGCACCTGCACCACATAGCGCCACCAGCGGCAACGCCATCACCAGCACCTTGGCCGGCGCCAGGCGCAGCAGCGGTGCCGCACTGCGCAGCGGACGTTCGATGAAGTGGTAGGACGCAGCGGATACCGCCAGCAGCAATACCGGATACAGCCACAGCACGGCGCCGTGCAGGCCGTAGGTCCAGCGCAGCAGCACCAGCAACGGCCAGTGCCACAGGTACAGCGAATAGGACAGCCGGCCCAGATACGCCAGCGGCGTGCACCCCAATGCGCGGCCGATGCGTGATGTACCGGGCGCCGACACGCTCGCAAGCAACATCAACGTACCTGCCACGGTGGCCAGCACGCCTGGAACCGGCATCGCCAGCTGAGGTGCGATCACCACGCCTGCGGCCAGCAGCGCCAGACCGACCACTGCAACCGCGTCACCGTTCTGGCCCGGCGTACGCGTACGCATCCACTGGTACAGCAGCGCGCCCGCGGCCAGCTCCCAGAACCGTGCCGGCAGCAGATAGAACGCTGCGGCCGGTGCCGATTGCGCCTGCCAGCCTGCCCACGCCAACGACAGTACGGTGAGCACCGGCAACAGCCAACGCGACCACGGCCAGCGTTCACGCCCGCGCAGCCAGACATAGAACAGCAGCGGAAAGACCAGATAGAACTGCTCTTCCACGCCCAGCGTCCACGTATGCAGGAACGGATTGAGTTCCGCGCCGGGTGAGAAATAGTCGTCCTGCTGGCCGGCCAGCACGATGTTGCTGAAGCCGACCAGCGCAGCCCAGCCGGTCTGGTCGAACTGCTCGTTGCGCCACGCGCGGGGAATGAACAGCGCCGACAGCACGAAGGTGACCATCAACATCACCAGCAATGCCGGCAACAGGCGCAGCACGCGGCGGCGATAGAAGTCGAGCAGCAGCGCGCCCAGCGACGCATGGGTGCGCGAGGCCAGCGACTGGCTGATCACGAAGCCGGACACCACGAAGAACAGGTCAACGCCGGTGAAGCCGCCGGGCAGCCACGTGGCGTTGGCGTGGAAGACGACGACAGCCAGCACCGCGAGTGCACGCAGGCCATCGATGGCGGCGTTGTGGGAACGTTCGGGAGGGGACATGCAGGCAACCGGCAGAAGACAGGGCGGCAGCATCGCCACCGTTCGCGCAGTCATTCAATGGACAATCGCGACAGACGTGAACATGGTTCAGGTCCGGTCCCTGCTCGCCGCAGTTGCAGAGCCGAGCCATGCTCGGCTGCTCTTCGTTCTGATCGCGATGAGCCGAGCGTAGGCTCGGCTCTACAGCAGCAGTCAGGGGTCAGAACCCAT
Source organism: Stenotrophomonas maltophilia (assembly GCF_002138415.1). Taxonomy (NCBI): domain Bacteria; kingdom Pseudomonadati; phylum Pseudomonadota; class Gammaproteobacteria; order Lysobacterales; family Lysobacteraceae; genus Stenotrophomonas; species Stenotrophomonas maltophilia. The sequence continues at coordinate 689,024 of NZ_CP015612.1, read as the reverse complement.
TGCCGTGGCCATGGGATCCGACCCCGCTGCACATCCGCTTACCAGGCCATACGCAGGCCCAGCTGGCCACCCACATTGCGGTAACCGTAATCACCGCGCTGCACGCTCACGCCACCCCACGCGCCCCAGCGCTGGCCCAGCTTCAGCTCGGCACCGGCCTGCACTTCGTAGCGGTTGCGCGGCACGTCCGCGCCCAGCGTGTCACCGTTGAACCGCAACGTACTGGTGCCGCTGCCACGCAACCAGTTCACGCCCAGGTACGGCTGCACGCTGTTGCCGGCTGCAGTGCCATGGCCGAACACGCGCACGCCCAGACGCCCACTCAGACCACCCGCGTCGGCGTGGTCGATCACCGTGCCATTGCTCTCCACGTGGCGATCGGCGCGGAAATCGACATGGCTCAGCTGCAGCTGCGGCTGCACATACAATGCGCTGGCGGTGCCCTTCCACACACTGAAGGTGTAGCCGGTCTCCAGCGACGCACTGGCCATGCGCGAATCGTAGTGCTCCGGCTCCAGGCCAATGCCATGCACGCTGTTGTCGAAGCGGCCGTACTGCAGGTTCACATCCATGTACGCTCCCTGCGTGCCGTCAGCCGCCTGCAACCAGGTACCGTACACGCCCACTGCGCTGCCGCGCACCCGACCCTTGGCGCTGTAGCCGGTCAGGTCGGACACTGCGCTGCTGTCAGCACGCCCCGTGCCCAACATCACGCCGAACGCGGCATTGCCTCGGCGAAGCAGGTCGCTGCCGATCTGCAGCACCGACGTATTGCCATCGATCGACAGCTGACCACCGACCGCGCTGAAGTCCGCCTGCTGCCGGCCCACGCGCGCCCACGCGGCACGACCTTCATCCAGCGAGACGGCACCGATGCGATCGTTCAGACGATGGGAAAACATGTTGATGGCCGCCGACTGGTTGGCCAGGTACGCCCCAGCTTCCGGACGCAGTACGGGCACCGGATCCACCGGATCAACCGGGTCCACCGGGTCGATGGGGTCAACCGGATCAACCGGATCAACCGGGTCTACCACACAGCCCGGTGCGGCCGGATTGTCCTTGCAGACATCGAACCATTGCGAACGCAGGTACCAGTTGCCATCGGAGGGATCGGTCAGGCCACCCTGGAACAGGAAATACTCATAGGAACCGCCCACGGCGCGGCCGGCCAGCGCATAGGTCGCCAGCGACGCACCGTCCACTTCGATCAGCTGGATGCCGTCGGTCGTCTGAGCGCCAACACCCCCCATATTCTTCACCGCAACGCTTGCATCACCCGAGGTATCGCCACGCACATGCAGGCGATCAAAGGCGCTGTCATCGCCGCCCAACGCGCCCTGGAACAGGAATGTCGCGCCCTCGCTGTGCAGATCACCGTCCACGGTGAGGGTGTTGAATCGGCCACTGCCGTCGGACAATGCCACGCCACTGTTCAGTACGCTCAGTTCGCCCACCGTAGCATCACCGGTCAGTGTCCACTGGCTGCCGCTTTCAATCGCCATCGTCTGCACCAGGTTGGACGTACCCTGCCACAGGGATCCATCAGCCAGGCGCACGTGCACATCGGACTGCGGCACCAGACCGGCATCCTCGTCCTCGGGAGTGATGACGATGTCGCCGACCATCTGCGAGTGAACATCCAGCACCACGTCGAATCGCCCCGCAACTGCTGCATCCAGCGCGACGGCAATGCCGTTGCCACCCGATACGTAGGCGTTGTTGGACAGCGTCAAACCAGCGTCACGGCTGCTGCGCACCCACACGCCACCATGCTGCACGCTCTCCAGCGCACTGCCGTCGATGCCCAGGCTGCCGTTGTCATTGATCACCGCAGCCCAGGCACCCTCGCCCTCGGCGCGAATATGCGAACCGGTCAACGTCATCCCGCCGGAGCCCCCGGTCAGCACACCATGGGCCTGCTGGCCTTCGGTACGGATGATGATGTCGTCCAGATGGATGCTGCCGCCCTGGCGCGCGACCGCACCAATCGCACCCGCGCCCGTCGTGTGAACCTGGGCCGCACGCGCACTGATGATCGGACCGGCGCCGATGCCAGTGAAATCGGCGTACAGGCCATGGCTGCTCTCGCCGGACGTGGTCACATTCACGCGGTCCAGATCCACCGTCCCGGTTCGTGCATCGATGCCTACCGCACGATCGCCCTCGCTGATGACGGAACTGCGTGCCATTGCCAGCGTCGAATCGGAGAACATCTTGACGGTTGCGGTCCCGTCGCCGGTGCTGTGGAAGCTGGAGTCCGCCACAGTGACCGCATTGCTGCGACCATTGATGTCCAACGCAATACCGCTGGCCTTCACGGTGCTTCCTGAAAGGTCGAGCTGGTTGCTGTCCCCCAGCCAGATGCCCGAGGCGCCTTCAATCGCGACGCCGGTCAGGGTCATGTTCGCGCCGGTGGCCGACACCGCGCGGCTACCCAGCCCCATCGCCGAGATCGAGCCACCGGTCATGCTGATGTCACCGCCACCGGCGAGGCCGACTGACGACATGCCTTCCATGCGGATGTTCACATCCTGCAGCGTGGCCTGGCTACCGGTATGCGCCACAACGCCCATGCCGGTGCCCTTGTTGATGACGTCGGTCGCTGTCAGATGCAGTTCACCGCCCGTCGTCGCCAGCGCCGTGGTGGCACCAAAACCGGTGGTGACCAAGGTTGAACCATTCAGTTCGATACGGCTGCCAGCACCTTCGGCACGGGCCGCGGATGCACCATCGCCATCCGCACTCACGTTGACCGCACCCAACGGCACGATGCTGCCACCGTTGAGCGCATGGAAGGCGTGGTTGCCCACGCCGGTTGCGCTGTAATCCCCCGCTGCCGGAGTCTGTGCGTCACCGTCTGCGATGACCTGCTGTGCGTGCACATGGACGGGAATGCCAACGGCGAGTGCCGCCGTCAGTGCGAGGGCCAGCGCCGAGTATTGGATCTGATGGGATCGCATGTTGAGGTCTCCTTTTGTCGAGACCGGCATAGTGGATGTCGCGTTGGACACCCACCATGCAATTAGTTGCAATGTCAGATGCGACATTGCTGCTGCACATGCGACATCAAGTTTCGTGAAAAGGAACCTGAGCCTGGCAAGCCGGCGTAATGGTTGCGCAATTGTCCCCCAGCGCCATCCTCACGGTTTCAAGACGGGCGCCAAGTAGTAATCGCCGCTGCTGTCCAGCCCGGGATATTCCGGTGACCGCAGCGAGATGAGTCCGGTACGGACGGGGGAGCTGCGCATCAGGCCACCCCGCGAGAACACCAACGCGGTATAGCTGATGACGTACTGCACTCCGTCACCGACGGTCGTGTCGAACGTCATCTCCAGTTCCTCACCCAGGCGGAGTGGCTTTCTATCCAGCAGATTCCAGTAGACGTCGAAGGCCAACAGCACCGAATCGGGAGAGCTGGCATAGGATGCGTACGTTCTTCCTTGGTATTGCAGATCACCTGCATACGTCAGCCCTGGCACATCCAAGCGCACGAAGACACTGATGGGCCCGCCTGGCAACGCGCACTTCCTCAGGGATGACCGCCCTCTTTCCTGGTCCATGAAGACGCGTGGTTGTACCGGAGCAGCTGCATAAACCGTATCAAGCACAACGTCCGGATAGGCAGTGTAGTGCTCGCATGCCATTGCCGACCCGGATACCAGTGACAGGCCGGCAAGAACGGATCCAAACAGTGAGCGAAGACGGACGTAATGGACGATGGCCAGGCGCATTGAATATCCTCATCGAAAGTCAGCTCATCGTGCCCACCTTCGTCAACGCAGCCCATCAAATCCGTTGCAGATGTCCGACGTGGCCCTACCAGTAGTCCACGTTGAGCACTGCTTCACCCTTGATCGTGCCCGCAACAAGAGCATCCGCAGTGCGGTAATAGCGGGCAGTGAAAGCATGGTCATGCACTCCCCCCGTGCCGGGATTGAAGTGCCAGGCCCGCCCAAACTGCACCTCGCTGCCGCCACGTAGAAGCTGTACACGGACCCCCTTTGCGCCGGAATCCGCTGTCGGGGTCAACAGGCTTCCGGTGTTGCCAGCATCCCCCGCGTCCTTCAACATCAGTTCCGCGCGCGGCACGTTGGCCCCGCACTCCATGCGAACCACCACGGGCTTCTCTTTTGCCGTATCGCCCGGCGCGATCAACTCCGCGACGCTGACATCCTGCAGCACTTCCGCAACGTCCCGCATAGGGCAGGTTGTCGGAGGAAACTGCATGTCAATGCTGATGGGCAGACTTGCATTGATCGTCGAATGGTCAACGGAGGAAAATTCCACATCCACCTTCGTCTGGAAGTCCCGCATTCTTTCGCCACGGCTGTACACGTATGCGATCACAATGAAATTCGTGTTGCCAGGAACACTTGGAAAACTGTTGGTTCCAAGTCGCAACGGCCAATACGAACGGTCTCCATCGCTTGCAACAAATCCCAGCAGCGCTGAATCAGGACCAACTTCGTACAACGGAAGCCGACCTTGGATGGGATACGCGGTGAAGTCCACATCCGAGACCCAACGCAGTGCCGGGCCCACCAGGGTCATATCCAGAGAGTGCTTACTGGAAACGGGGCAGCCGCTGGAACTGATGTTGGTTCCGTCGTCCCAGATCATGCGGACCGTGTCAGGATGCCCGGGCCTGCTCTTGTTGATGACGATGGGCGCTTGTACGGTGAACGTGCAGCTGCTTGCATGGCCCGCCAGGGCAAGCAGCAAGGAAACTACCATGGCGAGGAAAAGCCGACGAAACCATCGGCGCGTGTCAGTAGCAGTGTGCAATTGATCAATCTCCTGCCAGTAATCCGGCTATTGGCGTTTATAGAGAGAACTGAGGAACGTGGTGATGCGCCCACCGCACCTGGCCTGTCCAGGACCATCGATAGGGCTTTGATTGGCCTCTGGCAACTGCGATGCGCTCACCAATAGTCCACATCGAGCACGGCCTCGCCTTTGATCAGGCCGGGCACCAGCGGCTCGTCGGTGCGGATGTAGCGCGCGGTGAACTGATGATCATGCACACCACCGACGCCTGGCTCGAAATCCCACGTCTGACCAAACTGCACTTCGCTGCCGTTGCGCAGCAACTGCACGCGCACGCCCTCTGCGTCTGAATCGGCCGTGGGGGTCAGCTGGCTGCCGGTGTTGCTGGCATCGCCGGCGTCGCTCAGCGTCATCCGGGCGCGCGGCGGATCGACACCGCAGTTCATGCGGATCGCCACCAACTTTTCCTTGGCGGTCCCGCCTGGAACGGAAAGTTCAGCAGTCTGCACGTCGGCCAGGGTCTCTGCGCTGTCCTGTAACGGACACGTCGCCACAGGAAAGCGCAGGGTGTAAGAGCCGCTATAGCTACCGTCAATGGCCGGCTGCTGGGGGGAGGTCCACGTCAAGGTCGCGGCAAACGTGTAGGTGCGCATCCGCCCCCCTCTGGAGAAGAATTCTGGTCTGAAATCGACATTCGCATCAGATGGCGACTTCAACTCAATGGGGTAAGTCAGTTCGCGCCCCACGCCAACCGGAACGCGGTCCCAGCCAACAACCTGTTCAAAGGTGAAGATCACCAAAGGGGATTCCGGCCCGAACTCATATGCCGGAAAGGTCATGCCCAGATAGTCGAGCGTGCCGACATAGGTCAGTTCAGGTGCGTCGAGGCGTAGATTCAGATCGAAGCTGGCGTTGCAACTGTGGAATCTCGTAGCACCGTTGGTCCCTCTGATCCACCGACCACGCTCCTCCGGGTAGGTGTCATGAGTGAAATCCCGGTCCCTCGGAATGTTGCTGAAATGCGTGCACGCTTGGACAACCGCGGATACCGTCAGCAGTGCAACGCCAACCACCAATGCCGCCGCACGCGCTCGTGCGCACTTCGCTATTGGCTCTGGTTTGAATGCAATTTTCATTGTCATGCTCCTTGGTAGCTCGCGGGCCGCGTCACTCGTAGTCAGCAGTGACCACAATCTCGGTAGACACTTCGCCGGCGCTCAGCGCCGCACCAGTCGGCGCGTGGTAAGCAGCGCGCAGGTCGTACCGCGCGGTGGCGCCGGTCACCGGCACATCGATGCCGGTGTCGCCATCCTTCAGGTAGTTACTGCCGGTGGTACCGGACAGCAGCGAGATCGACACGCCGCTGGCCGGGTCGGTGGCGGCGGTGTTCTTCCAGCGCTCGGCATCGCCATCGGCAGCCGTACCGTCAAAGGACAGCACTGCTTTGCTGACGCCGACGCAGCCGGTGAATTCCAGCGCACCGGCCTTGATCTGGGCGTCGGTGCCCGGGGTCAGGTCACTGGCCTTCACCGGATCCAGAGCGATCGTTGCATCATTGAGTGTGCAGGTGCCGGGCAACACGCGCCCGGTGATGGCGAGAGTGGCGCTGTCGGCCAGGGCCACCGGGGCGGCGGCCAGCAGTGCGGCGCAAACGGCAATTCGGTTGAACAGGTTCATGGGAAACTCCTGGGAAGTTAGGTAAGGGAAAGGGTTCAGAGGGCGTCGGCTTCGACCGCATCCAGGGCGGCCTGCAGCCCATTACTCGGGGCCGGCAGCGGCGTGCACACCGCCTGGCTCCACGACAGCCCATAGGCATCGGGGGCATCCGGGGTGGTGTATTCCAGGCGGCAGCGATGTGGGCCGTCCGGGTCGACGATCAGCTGGCCCTGTTCGGGTGCGCCACGCAGCTGGATCACACCGCCCTGGCCCACTGCGCCATAGCTGCGGCCGGTCTCATCTTCGATACGCGCGGCAAATGGCAGCGGCTGGCCCAGCGCATCGGTGGCGTCGATGAACAATGTGCGCTCGCGCTTGGCATTGAACGCAACCCGCACGATGCTGCCCGCCGTCGGCGCAATCCGCTGCGAGGTCTGCAGCAGCTCCACATCCATCGGCAGGCCCGACGGGTCCAGCTCGATCTGGTTCCAGCGGTAGGGGCTCACGTGCGGCAGCAGCGCATAGCCGTTGCGACCGATGCGCACGTCGCTGCCGTAGCCGATGCGGGCACCCTGCGCGCCATCTGCCTGTACCAGCGCGAAGCCATCGCCCACCGGCGCACCGAAGTTGATGCCATCGCGGTGCACCACCACACTGCCGGCCGCGCTGGCGTTGAAGGCGTTGTAATCACCCGACCGGCTGTAGCCGGCGGTGACCGTGCCATGCCCACCGCGATAGGACGCGTAGGCATTGGCGCTTCCCGCCCCGTCACTGGAATCGCTGGCAGACAGGCTGTAACTCAGCTGCTGATCGGCACCCAGCGTTCCGTTCAGGCCCAGCTGGCCCTGATCGCCGCGTGCCGAATGGGCTACCTGGGTGCTCAAGCGCGGTGCGCGTGGGGCCGAGCCCAACGGAATGCTGAAGGTCGCCGCATAGCGGGTGTCCTGGCGGCCATCGCCCATCTGCAGGCGCATGGCAGACAGGCTCAGATTGGCGCGGCCCATGCTGGTCTGGAAGCGCAGCTGCAGATCGTTGTGCTGCTGCGCGCTGTCCCAATAGCGCACCTGTCCGCCATTGAGCGAGAGCGTGCTGCGCTCGCCAATACGCTGCGAGAAGTTCACCTGGAAGCGCTGGCGCGCACGGCCACTGACGCCCCACTCGTCGTTGTACGCCTGGGCGAAATCATTCAGGGAGAGATAGCCGCGCGTGCTGTAACGCAGCGCTGCCAAGCCGAAGTTGGTACCCGTTGCGGTGATGTAGCGCTGGTAGTTCAGCCGGAAGCTGTTGCCGGTGACCTGTTCGCCATTGGCCAGGCGTGCGCGCGAATGGGTAACGTCGGCACCGAACGCACCGAGCGGTGTATTGATTGCACCGCCGAACAGTGCGGACTGGAAGTCTTCGGCAATCTGCACCCCGCCCAGCGCGGTGAAATGGTTGCTGATGCCACGTGCGTAGGTGCCTTCGGCAAAGCGCAGTGCTTCACGCACACCGCGTGCATCGCGAAGTTCACCGGCGGTGACGCTGAAGCGGCTGGCGCCCGGCCGCAGCGCCTGCGGCACTGCGGAGAAGTTGACAGTGAACTGCTGCTGGCGGCCATCGGCTTCAGTGACGGTGACGTCCAGGTCGCCACCGAAGTTGGTCGGGTACAGATCTTCGATGGAGAACGGCCCCGGCGCCACGCTTACTTCGTGGATGACGTGGCCATTCTGGCGGATGCTCACCACTGCGTTGGTTTCGGCAACGCCCTGCACCACCGGCGCGAAGCCGCGCAGCGAGTCCGGCAGCATGCGCTCATCGCTGGCCACCCGCACACCGGTGAATGACAGCGACTCGAACAGTTCGCCACCGGTCGTGCCCTGCCCCAACAGCAGCTGGGCATTCCATGCCGGAAGATCGCGCTGCAGCGTGCTGCTGATCACATCATGACGCGAGCCATGGTTGCCCTGGCTGAAGGACGAACGGTGACGCAGCCGCCACGCGCCCAGGTTCACGCCCGTGTTCAGCCCCAGATAGGTCGCCTGCTGGCCCTGGTTGCGGCTGTGGTTGATGTTGTAATCGAAGAAGGCTGCCGTGACGCCGTGGTCGCGCTGTGCAGGTGCCACGTAGCCGCGCGCATCGCGCGCCTGCGCAGCCTGCGGCACGTTCACTAGAAGCTGCAGATTGCTTTCATCGAACTCGACCGTGGCACCGTCGATCAGGCTGGGAAGTGCGACGCAGCCTTCATCATCCTGGTCCAGCTCGGCCAGGAACATCTCCTTCAGCGGCAACTGGCGTACCAGCCCGGCCGGCAGGCACGGGGTTGCCCCCAGAGGTGCCGGCGCCGCCACGAAGGTGATGTCGCGCTTGTCGTGGAACTGGCCATTGACCACCACGTCCAGGGGATACACGCCCGGCTCCATGGGGTTGCCCTGCGCATAGCGCTGCATGTCGATTGCCCGGCCACCAATCAGGAAGCCCTCGCTGAACTGCAGGGACTCATCGCCATGGGCACTGGCATGACCGGCAATCGCCGTTGCCACGGCGGCGGCAATCGCCAGCCCCAGTGGACGGCTGGCAAAACGATGCGGCGTGCGGAGATGAAGGAGGCGCATGTGCATGGTTAGCGTCACTCGATGAGGCCGAAGGCGACATCGCTCGTAGTCGAAGTGGGCCGAAGCGTAGACAGCGTGCGACCGGCTTCCCATGCAATTTGTTGCAAAGCGACAACGCGCCACGAAACCACGCGGTTTCCAGCCAAGCCACTGTTTCGGCGCAATTCAGGCTTGTTTTCAACAAATGACAGCAGTCAATCGAATGCATTGCAGATGCACCGAACGCCGCATGCGACAGCTTGTCGCAGCCGGAAATGACGCTTCTTAACCGGACGCTGTACCGCAAGCACGGACTCAACTGCCCTGCAAGCACCTTGCAACTAATTGCATATCCACGTGCCGCCCGGCTGGGAACACTGTGCGCATCCGCTGGCTCGTCCAATGCGGATTCCCCTGATTCCCTACCAAGGACACTCCCATGTCGAACCGATTGAACCTGATTGCCGCCGGCGCGCTCGCGCTGGCCCTGTCTCCCGCCGCATTCGCCGAGAAGCTGGAAATCACCGGTGAGCTGATGACCAGTACCTGCTCGGTGGATGCCACCGGCGGCACCATCACCGTGCCGATGGGCAAGGTGGATGTGGCCTGGGTGAATGAAGCCGAGCGTGCCGGCATGAAGAACTTCAGCATCCTGCTGGACTGCTCCGGCGCTGGCGCCCCGCAGGAAGTGGGTGTGCGCTTTGGCGGCACGCCGGACGGCAGCACCGGCAACCTGGCGCTGACAGCCGCCTCCACGGCCAGCAACGTGGGCGTGGCGCTGTACGACGCCTCGGGCAACCACCAGAAGCTGGGCGAAGACCCGCTGCAGTGGGTGAACATTCCGGCTGCCGGCAAGGGCCAGCTGGACTACAGCGCCTGGTATTCCTCGCCGGGCAAGAACGCTACGGCCGGCACGGCCAACGCCTCGGGCGATTTCGTCGTGCTTTACAAGTAACTCACACCCCTGCGCGCCCCCCCCCCCGTGGCGGCGCGCTTTACTGGAGGATGACCTGATGAAGATCCGTGCAATGACGTGGATGACCGCGCTGCTGGCTGGCGCCCTGGCGCTGCCGGCATCGGCAGCGGTGACGCTGCAGGGCACGCGTATCGTGCATGACGCGTCCCAGGGCCGGGATGTAACCGTGAAGGCCACCAACAGTGGCGACAAGGCCGCCATGGTGCAGGTCTGGATTGACGATGGCGACAGCCATGCGCGCCCCGAAACCGTGCGCACTCCCTTCCGTCTGACGCCGGCCGACCCGCGTCTGCTGCAGGCCCACCAGGGTCAGGCGTACCGCATTACCTACGCGCCGCGCCCGTCGGAGACACCGCTGCCGACGGATCGTGAATCGCTGTTCTACTTCAACCTGCTGGACATTCCGCCCAAACCCACCGATGCCGCCGGCAAGAACCTGCTGCAATTCGCCGTGCGCACGCGGGTGAAGCTGTTCCACCGCCCGGCCGGCCTGCCCGGCAAGCCGCGTGATGCGGCCGGGCAACTGCAATGGCGTGCGCAGGCCGGTGCCCTGCTGGTGAGCAACCCCAGCGCCTACCACGTGACTGTAAGCACGCTGACCCTGCCCGACGGCCGCAAGGTGGAAGCAGAGATGATCGCACCGGGCGCGCAGGTACGTCTGCCGCTTCCGAGTGGCGCGACGATGCCCGCGTCGGTGACGTTCCAGTGGCTGGACGACTACGGCACGCCGCGCGATGCCGAGGCGAAGATCTCCCCTTGAGCGCAGCCTGACGCGCGAGCCGTCTTCTGTAGAGCCGAGCCCATGCTCGGCTGCTGTGCGGCCAGATCGGGCTGAACCCGGTGCATTGCGCTATGAGCCGAGCAAGGGCTCGGCTCTACATGGTTTGTCGCAATTGACGCGCCCCCGTGCGAGCGGAACATCTGCAACGTTTTCGAGTTTTCCAACAATTCTCATTGGCAGCATGGGCGCTCCATGTAAATCATGTGGTGCCACCGACAACGGGTGGCACGGGCTTCCAATCCCGTTTGGCTAATGTTGTTTACGCTTGCCTGCCGGCGTCGCCTCCTTCCCCTGAGCCTGGGCGGCGTCGGCAGGCAATCTGTCCGTGCATCTATGGCGGGCGGTGCGTGGGGGCCTCGTGCCCGCCGGCGTTTGACAACGTTAGCCACCGGTATTGGAACCACGCACCGTCCGCCACCCTCGCTGTTAAGCGGGGTGGCCCCTTGTTTCCTGCACAAGGATGCCGCCATGACTGCTGCGCACTACCCTTACCTGTTCGCCACCCTCGGTGAAGCTGCCAACCAGCTGCCCGAGACCATCGCCCGCGCACTGGAAACCACGCTCAGTGCCACGCACGGCAGCACTGTGGCAACCAGCAACACCCTGCTGGCGTGCCTGCAGCGCATCCGCCATGTGGAGGCCGCCGACGGCCAGCCGTGGCCAGACAAGGGGCTTACATCAGGCCAATGCATGGCCATGGCACGTGCGGACCGGGCCAATGCCGGCCTGACGTTGCTGCTGGAACTTCTGCATGCCACCGAACGCGTGCGCGTGGATGGCGATGATGATCAGCAGGTGGGTGACGACGTGCGCGAAGGGCTGCTGCTGGCCTGCCGTGGGCTGGCCGAGTATGTGGATGTGCAGTTGCACGCGGCGTAACACGGGAAGATGCGGATGCACGTAGATGTCGACCTTGGTCGACACACTCGTGCCAACCAAGGTTGGTACCTACCAGAGCAATACCGCTCCGCCCCCGCTTTGGTAGGTGTCGACCTTGGTCGACACATCCGTGCCAACCAAGGTTGGCACCCACCAGAGCAATACCGCTCCGCCCCCGCTTTGGTAGGTGTCGACCTTGGTCGACACATCCGTGCCAACCAAGGTTGGCACCTACCAGAGCAATACCGCTCCGCCCCCGCTTTGGTAGGTGTCGACCTTGGTCGACACATCCGTGCCAACCAAGGTTGGCACCCACCAGAGCAATACCGCTCCGCCCCCGCTTTGGTAGGTGTCGACCTTGGTTGACACATCCGTGCCAACCAAGGTTGGCACCCACCAGAGCAATACCGCTCCGCCCCCGCTTTGGTAGGTGTCGACCTTGGTTGACACATCCGTGCCAACCAAGGTTGGCACCCACCAGAGCAATACCGCTCCGCCCCCGCTTTGGTAGGTGTCGACCTTGGTCGACACACTCGTGCCAACCAAGGTTGGCACCCACCAGAGCAGTACCGCTGCTGCTACGCGAAGTGCTGGTATCCGCCGTCGGCGGCTTCGCCATCCACGTGTACGCCCTGCCCTTCGGCGATGCGGCCGATGCGGGTGAGCGGCACGTCCAGCGATTCAGCCAGGTAGTGCAGCGCGTCGCGCTGGTCGGCGGCGGCGGTGAAGCACAGTTCGTAGTCGTCGCCACCGCGCAGTGCGCAGTCACGCGCATCGTCGCGGCCGAGCAGTTCACGCAGCGCGTGCGAGATCGGCAGCGAATCGGCATCCACATGCGCGGCCACGTTGCTGCGCGTGGCGATGTGGCCAAGGTCGGCCAGCAGGCCGTCGGACACATCCACCGCCGCGTGCGCGAATGCACGCAGACGCAGGCCCAAGGTCACACGCGGCGTCGGCCGCAGCAGGCGCAGGCGCAGGCTTTCGTAGTCGGCCAGCAGCGTGGCGGTGGTTACGCTCAGCGCCCCCTGCTGCCACAGGCGCAGCGCACCGGCGGCATCGCCAAGTGTGCCGCTCACCCAGAGGTCGTCACCCACCTGCGCGCGGTCGCGGCGCAGCGCCTGGCCACGCCCGACCTGGCCCATTGCGGTCACCGACAGCGACAGCGGGCCACGCGTGGTGTCACCGCCGATCAGTGCGATGTCGTGCTGGTCGGCCAAGGCAAAGAAGCCATCGGCGAAGGCGTCGATCCAGTCTTCAGAGGCTTCCGGCAGCGACAGCGCCAGCGTGCACCACGCCGGGCGCGCGCCCATCGCTGCGAGGTCCGACAGATTGACCGCCAGGGTCTTCCAGCCGATGTCGAAGGCCGGAGTTTCCGCCGGGAAGTGCACGCCGCTGTTGAGCGTGTCGGCGGTGACCACCAGCTGTTCGTTGGCGCGCGGCTGCAGCAGCGCGGCGTCGTCACCGATGCCGAGCAGGATGTCGTCGCGCTCGAGGGTACGGGCGCGGATGCGGTCGATGAGGGCGAATTCGGCCAGGGACATGGGGCGTTCCCGCTGTTGTACGTGCCGCGCAGTGCGCGGTGGGCGGTAGTGCCGGCCGCTGGCCGGCAACCTCAGGATCCCTGCAGCTGCCGGCCAGCGGCCGGCACTACCACAGGTGGGTCAGTGACCCGATTCGACCTTCCGCCATTCCACGGCGGCACGATCCAGCACGCCGTTGACGTAGGTGTGGCCGTGCTCGGAACCGAAGCGCTTGGCCGATTCGATGGCCTCGTTGATCACCACGCGGTACGGCACGTCCAGGCGGTAGCGCAGCTCGTAGGCGGCCAGGCGCAGCACCGCGCGTTCGATCGCGTCCACTTCTTCGATGCCACGGTCCAGGTACGGGCCGAGCGCTTCGTCGATGTCGCGGCGGTTGTCGAGCACGCCGTGCAGCAGCGCCTCGAAGTACGCCAGGTCGGCGATTTCGCGGGCCTGCTCGTGGGCGAACTGGGCGATCAGCGACTGGGCGTTGCCGCCGGAGATCTGCCAGGCGTAGATGGCCTGCACGGCACGACGGCGAGCGCGCGAGCGCAGCACCGGATCGACACCATCGCGGCGGACGGGTTTACCGGAGGGCTTGCCCTGGGTGTTCTTGTTCATGGCAGCTGCTCCAGAAGATTGACCATTTCCAATGCGGCGAGTGCGACTTCCTCGCCCTTGTTGCCGTGGCTGCCGCCTGCGCGGGCCTCGGCATCTTCAACGCGTTCCACCGCCAGCACGCCGTTCAGCACCGGCACGCCGAAGTCCAGCTGCACGCGCATCAGGCCTTCGGCGCAGCGGTCGGCCACGTGTTCGTAGTGGCGGGTATCGCCACGGATCACGCAGCCCAGGGTGAGGATGGCGGCGTGTTCATGGGCGGCGGCCAGGCGCGCGGCCACCAGCGGCAGTTCCCAGGCACCCGGCACGCGGATCACGTCGATGTTGGCTTCGGTGATGCCGTTGCCGGCCAGGCTCTGGCGGGCGCCAGCGACCAGCGTGTCGGTGATGCGGGCGTTCCAGCGGCTGGCCAGGATGGCGAAGCGCGCCGATTCGGGAGTGCGAAGATCGCCTTCGAAGTGGCTCATATGCGGCTTGGGGGACTCGATAAGGGGGTAATTCTAGCGTGGATGGGCCCCGGCCGTGGCTGGCGGGGGCCTGCAGGGTGTGCCGACCAACGGTCGGCACCCACCGGTGGCATGGGGTCGGCACCCACCGGTAGTGCCGGCCGCTGGCCGGCAATCCAGGGGAAGCAGTTGCCGGCCAGCGGCCGGCACTACCCATTACAGGGTGACCGTCTCCACCACTTCCAGGCCGTACCCGGCCAGGCCGATCTGGCGGCGCGGGGTGCCCAGTACGCGCAGCTTGCCCAGGCCCAGGTCGGACAGGATCTGCGCGCCGGCACCGTTGCGGCGCCACTGGCTCACGTCCTTGTCCTTGCCCGGCACCACCGGCGCCGGCTGCTGGCGCAGGCGGGCCAGCAGGGCCTCGCCGTCGCGCGGGGCCTGCAGCACCACCATCACACCAGCGCCTTCGGCATCGATCGCGCGCAGGGCATCGGTGGCGGCCACGCCGAAGTCGTCACGGCGCCAGTGCAGCAGGTCGGCCAGCGGGTTTTCCACCTGCACGCGCACCAGGGTCGGGGTGTCCGCATCCGGCGTGCCACGGACCAGGGCGAAATGCAGGTCGTGGGCGATGCGGTCGCGGTAAGTCACCAGCTTGAACGGGCCGAATTCGGTGTCGATCTCGCGCTCGTCCACGCGCTCGACGGTCTTTTCGGTAGCCAGGCGGTAGGCGATCAGGTCGGCGATGGAGCCCATCTTCAGGCCGTGCTCGCGCGCGAACACTTCCAGCTCCGGGCGGCGCGCCATGCTGCCATCCGGGTTCAGGATCTCCACCAGCACGCCGGCCGGTTCCAGCCCGGCCAGCATGGCCATGTCCACGGCGGCCTCGGTGTGGCCGGCGCGGGTCAGCACGCCGCCCGGCTGGGCGATCAGCGGGAAGATATGGCCCGGCTGGTGCAGGTCCGACGGCTTGGCGTTCGGCTTCACCGCGGTACGGATGGTGTGCGCGCGGTCGTGCGCCGAGATACCGGTGGTGACACCCTCGGCGGCCTCGATGCTGACCGTGAAATTGGTCTGGAACTGCGCGGTATTGGCCTGCACCATCGGCGCCAGGCCGAGATCGGCGGCGCGGCTGCGGTTCAGCGGCAGGCACACCAGGCCACGGCCATGGGTGACCATGAAGTTGATGTCGCTGGCCTTGACCAGCTCGGCGGCCATGATCAGGTCGCCTTCGTTCTCGCGGTCTTCGTCATCGACGATGACGACCATGCGGCCCAGGCGGATGTCTTCCAGGATTTCCGGAATCGGGGCGAAATTCATGCTGCATCTCCATGTGGGTGCTGACCGTTGGTCGGCGCTCCGATCAAGCGTTCGACGTAACGGGCGACCAGGTCGATTTCAAGATTGACTGCGCTGCCCACGCCTGCCGCGGAGAAGGCGGTGTTGGCCACGGTGTGCGGGATCAGGGCGACTTCGAAGCCCTCATCATCCACTTCGTTGACGGTGAGGCTGACGCCGTCCACGCAGATCGAGCCCTTCTTGGCGATGTAGCGGCGTAGCGAGGCCGGCGCGGCGAAACGCCAACGCTGGGCACGCGCATCTTCGTGGATGGACAGCACCTGTCCCAAGCCGTCGACATGGCCGCTGACCAGATGGCCGCCCAGGCGGTCGGTCGGGCGCATGGCGCGCTCCAGGTTGATGACCGCACCTTCGCCCAGCTGGCCCAGCGTGGTCAGGCCCAGGGTCTCGGTAGAGGCATCGGCCTGGAAGCTGCTGGCGTCGAATGCGATGACGGTGAGGCAGACGCCGTTGATGGCAATGCTCTCGCCCATCTGCACGTTGTCGAACGGCAGGTTTCCGACATTGAAGGTGAAGCGGACATCGCCGCCGATGGATTCGCGTGCGGCCAGACGGCCGACGCCTTCGATGATTCCAGTAAACAAGAAACGTTCTCCGCGAAAAGTGAGCGAAAAACGCCGCAAGGCAAACAGGCGGGCGCAGGGCCACAAAGGCCCTGTAGCACCGTCTTCTTTCATCCGGACTATACCGTCGGCTCCGGCATTGGACCGGATCTGCTGACCCCCGGCCGTGGGCCGGGGCGCTCGCGGGCTCGTGCTTGCGCACCTACCGCCGGTGGGGAATTGCACCCCGCCCTGAAGACGTTTGTGTACCGGCGAACCGGCCCGCGTAGTGTACCAGCCCCCGCTGAACGGGGTCGGATCCCTTTCCGCAGGAAAGGGCTCTGACCCCATGGCCAGTGGCCCCGTAGCAGCACAGCGGGTCAGAGCCGTTTCCCAGCGGGAAACGGATCCGACCCCGGCCAAGCCTGCCGTAGCTTGTGACGGCCGTCGCTCGCATTTTGTAAAACTTTCATTAAAATCCTTCACCGGACGACATGAGGTCGCCACGGGCCGCCCGCTGGGCAGGTCCGCCAATGGACTGAAATTCACAGGAATTCCCATGCGCAAGATCCTGATCGTGGCCGCCCTGCTGGCCGCCGCTCCGTTCACGGCTTCGGCTGACGCCCTGAGCTACACCTACGTCGAAGGCGGCTGGACGCAGGTCAAGGTTGACGACAACGCACTGGACGACCCGAAGGTCGACGGCGGCTACCTGCGTGGCTCCGTGGCCATCGCCGAACAGGTCTACGTGTTCGGTGGCTGGTCGCGCACCAGCAAGACCTACCACTACAGCGACGGTTCGCTGAAGGTTGAACTGAATCAGCCGGAGCTGGGCATCGGCTACCACATGCCATGGACCGACCGCGTCGACTTCACCGCCGACATCGCCTGGGTGCGCCAGAACGCTGAACTGACCGATCGTTACGACGGCTACAGCGACCGCTACAAGGACCACACCAACCTGGCCCGCGCCACCATGGGCATCCGCGGCAAGCCGTCGCGCATGACCGAAGCCTGGGCCAAGGCCGGTTACATGGACGGCGGCAACAACTACAAGGGCACCTGGGTCGGCACCATCGGTGGCCAGATCAACTTCACCAAGACCTGGGGTCTGGTGGGCGAGATCTCCGGCTACCGCGATGTCACCCAGTACTCGGCCGGTGTCCGCGCCAGCTTCTGATCCAACGATCGCTCCTCGTCGTGCGATCGAACGGGCCCCGCAAGGGGCCCGTTTTTTTTGGCCGCTGTACGCCGCCACGTGACCCCATCGCGCCATCGAAAGTGTGGGCAGATGCGCTAGGCTTGCGCGCCTCTGGAACAGGAAAACACCGTCATGAAGACCCCCACCCGTACTCTGCTGGCCAGCATGCTGCTGTGCGCCCCGCTGATTGCCGGCGCTGCACCGGCCCAACTGACGCCCGAGCAGGCCTTCGACCTGTACGCTCGCGTGCTGCTGGAAGACGACGCGGCCGCCACACGCACGCTCAATGACGCACTGATGCCGGCGTTCGAGGGCCAGGATGCCGTGACCCCGAACCCGGGTGCGCTGGCCAAGGCATTGGCCGAGCCCTGGCAGACCGTACTGGCCAGCACCGGCGCCAAGGTCGACGCTGCGGCCACCGAAGCGCTGTATGCCAAGGCGCTGCGTGATTCGAAGTGCCGCGCCACCAAGAGCGTGATCGAAGACAACGAGTACGTTGAAGACCAGAAGCTGGCGCGGATCAGCTTCAGCTGCCAGCTGCCCGACCTGGGCAAGGTCCGCCCGCTGTTCGCCGCCAGCCTGGCCGACGATGCCAGCCCGGCCGCGCGCAAGCAGTTCACCGATGCCTATACCCAGGCGCTGCAGAGTGGCGCACGCGTGCCGGTCAGCGGCACCTTCACCCTGTACCCGGCAAAGGACAACGGCTACTGGTACAGCGGTAACTTCGATGATCTGGTGGGTACCGTGACCGGCGCGCTGGCACCGTTCGAGGACTGGATGCAGGACGCGCAGGCGGCCAACGCGCCGAAGGTGACCGGCGTACCGGGTTGCGACCTGCTGCTGCAGCAGCACCGTGCCTGCGTGGCGAAAACTGCACCCGACCAGATCAGCGGCGTGGACGCGATGGCCGAGGAACTGAAGGCCAAGGCCCAGGTGCAGTCGGCCGATGAGATGACGCAGGAGTGCAAGGCACTGCGCCCGATCGCCGAGATGATGTGGACCGACGCGTGCGCGTGAGGCACGTGTAGAGCCGAGCCCACGCTCGGCTCCCGGTCGTGGATGAGGGCTGCATCCGCACTTTCAGAACCGTTGCATGGCCCTGTACGGCCTGCATGGTCAATGCTGTTGCCCTCTTCCACCGGGGCAACCGCATGAAACACCGCACGACGTCGACCATGGTCATGTTGCTGGCGCTGCTGGCGCTGGGGGCATGCGGGCAAGCCAAAGTACCCAAGTCCAGGATTACGACCTTCTCGGTCATCCCAGCGGTTGCCTTCGAGTCAACCCTGCTGAGCGACAGGCAGCTGGATGCGTGGATGAGCGAAGACGACGACTGCCACGCGTTCCTGATGTATCACGATCAGTGTGCCGTGCTGGTACTGCCGCATGAGTACGACGACGGTTTTACCCGTCACCAGTTGCGATTGAAGGCGAAGAACCTGCCGGGCGACGCACTGGGCGCGTACTGCCGCAACCTGCATGCGCTGTGGAAGCAGCAGTGGAAAGGCCAGTGCCCGGTCGGCGAAGAAGACGACGAGGATGCCTGACGACACGGCGTCGCCCATGCTCTGCGTCATTCCCTCACGGGCGCAGCAGCAGCCTGATGTCCTCGCCTACCTGGCGCTGGTCAATCACACGCAGGCGACGCTGCTGGTCCACGGCATCGATGCCGAGACCGGCCAGCAGCGGACGACCGGTATCGCCCAGCAGCGTGGGCGCCTGATACAGCAGCAGTTCGTCCACCCAGCCGCCGCGCAGCAAGGCACCGGCCAGCGTCGCGCCGGCTTCGGTATGCACTTCGTTGATGCCGCGCTCGGCCATCAGCGCCAGCACCGCGCCCAGGTCCAGCCTCCCATCAACGCAGGGTACGCTGGCGAATTCGGCGTCGGCCGCATCTGGTGCGCTCACTGCAGTATCGTGCAGGTACAGCGTCGGTGCCCCGCCCTCGCGCACGCGGCTGCACTCCAGTGAGCGCAGGCGCGAATCGAGCACCACGCGCAGTGGCGGCATCACCTCGGTATCGGCCAGGCGCACGGTCAGCATCGGGTCGTCGGCCAGCACCGTGTCGGCGCCGGTCAGGATCGCACCCGCACGCGCGCGCCAGTGCTGAACGTCTTCGCGCGCAGCCGGGCCGGTGATCCACTTCGAGCTGCCATCGGCCATTGCGGTACGGCCGTCGAGGCTGGCTGCCAGCTTCACCCGCAACCACGGCCGGTTGCGCTCCACGCGTGACAGGAAACCCTTGTTGAGCTCACGCGCCTGCGCCGCCATCAGCCCTTCGGCGACCTCGATGCCGGCATTGCGCAGCAGATCGAAGCCACCGCCATCGACCTTCGGGAACGGATCACGCATTGCCGCGACTACACGCGATACGCCCGCTTCGATCAGGGCCAGCGCACACGGCGGCGTACGACCGTAGTGCGCGCACGGTTCCAGGGTGACGTAGGCGGTGGCACCGCGGGCCTCGCTGCCGGACTCGCGCAGCGCGAACACCTCAGCGTGCGGTCCACCGGCGCGCTGGTGCCAGCCCTGCCCGACCACACGTTCGCCGTGGGCGATCACGCAGCCGACCATCGGGTTGGGGCGGGTGGTGTAGGCGGCACGCTCGGCCAGACGCAGTGCGTTGGCCATGTGCAGGTGGTCGAGAACGGAGAACGGGGTGGTCATGCGGCCATGGTAACGCCGCCGGTGGCGGTGTAGATCCACGCCATGCGTGGATGGGCGCCACTGTGCCAACCAAGGTTGGCACCCACCGAAGCAGATATCTGTGCCAACCAAGGTTGGCATCTACCGGGGCGTCAGCCCTTCTTCTTCTTGGTCAGGGCTATCACGTCGCCCAGCAGCTGCAGCTGTTCGGTACTGGATGGCAGGTCGCGCTCGAGCTTCTCGATCTCTTCGCGGAAATCGGCCACGTCCTCGAAGCTGCGGTACACCGAAGCAAAACGCACATAGCCGACATGGTCGAGCTTGCGCAGTTCGTTCATGACGAACTCGCCGACCTTGATCGAGGGCACCTCGCGCTCGCCGCTGATGCGCAGCTGATGGACCACGGCGCGTACCGCCGCTTCGATCTTGTCTTCGGCCACCGCACGCTTCTGCAGCGCGCGGTCGAAGCCTGCACGCACCTTGCGCTGGTCGAACGCCTCGCGGGTGCCATCGCTCTTGACGATGGCGGGCAGCTTCAGTTCGACCGTTTCCATGGTGCTGAAGCGCTCGCCGCAGGCTTCGCATTCACGCCGACGACGGATCGTCGCGCCGTCTTCGGAGACGCGCGAGTCGATGACCCGGGTATCGGCATGTTGGCAGAAGGGGCAGTGCATGGAACGCCTGGCTCAGGAAAGTACCTATTGCCACGGTCATGGCAGCGTCGCAAAGGTACCTGAGAAAGGGCCCCGCAGCAAATGCTGTCTGCGCGGAAGTGCCTGCATTTCGGCCGAACAGAGCCTCCAGCGCGGTCAGCGCTGCGCGTTCAACCGGGTGCCGGCGGCGCCGAGGCCGCGCGCGCCCAACGCAGCCACGCCAGATGCCCTGCCATCACCAGCAGCGGCGGGCCGAACCCGAGGAAGGCCAGGGTCGAGATCTCCCCGTGCTTGAAGGTGAAGTACAGCGCGGCGGCAACCACGCCCAATGCGGCCAGGGCCCCCAGCACCAGCCCTACCCAGGCGACAACCGGGGAGTGACGCAGGCCGTTAACGCCGCGCCACAGGAAGAGACCGCTCAGCCACAACCAGGACAACACGCCCAGGATTCCGGCCGATGACCACAGCAGCAACAGCCTGTGCTCGTCGCCCGTCAGGTACTTGCCGTCCCATACGACCATCAGCCCCAGCACGGCACCTGTGCCGCCTGCCGCCACGGTGGGCAGGCCCACCAGCAGGCCGGCGATCGCCGTCCAGCGTTTGTGCAGACGCTCATCCATGCGTTCGGTCTCCTTCCATGGGCCACGTCATGCGCAGCGTTTGATCCACACCAGCATCGCCGCCGGCACCAGCATCGACGGGCCCAGCAGCAACAGGGTGATGCCTTCGGCGTGCACGGTGACGCCCCACCACAGCGCAAGCCCCAGCGGGGGCAAGGCGGCGAGACCGCCCGCCAGCAGCATCCACCACCAGAGGCGGTGCACGTGCAGCCCGGCACGCCCCTGCAGCAGAAAACCCGCGCTCAGCCACAACCAGGCCAGGCAGCCGGCAATGCCAGCCAGGCCCCACAGCGGCATCACCGTTACCGATGCCAAGGTGCCATGACCGAACTGGCCCAGCCCCATCAGCAGCAGCATCGTCGCCGCCGCGCCGCCCATCGCCAGGCTGGGCAGGCCAAACAGCACGGCCAGCGCGGTGTAGAGGTACTTGAGGTGGCGCTCATCCATGCGCGGGATTCCTGATGACGGGGTCAGAGCCCTTCCCTGCGGGAAGGGATCCGACCCCTGCTTCGATCCGGGTTTTGGGGGTCGGATCCCTTTCCGTCAGGAAAGGGCTCTGACCCCTGCTTCGATCAGCCGTAGACCGGATACTTGCGGCACTGCACGCTGACGGCGTCGCGCACGCGGGCGATGACGGCGTCATCGTTCGGCGCGTCGAGCACGTCGGCGATCCAGTTGGCCAGGTCCACGCAGTCCTGTTCAACGTAACCACGGGTGGTTACCGCCGGGGTACCCAGGCGCAGGCCCGAGGTCACGAACGGCGAACGCGGGTCGTTCGGCACCGAGTTCTTGTTGACGGTGATGTGCGCCTTGCCCAGCGCCGCTTCCGCGTCCTTGCCGGACACGTCCTTGCCGATCATGTCGACCAGCATCAGGTGGTTCTGGGTGCCACCGGAGACGATCTTGTAGCCGCGCGCAATCAGCGTATTGGCCATCGCCTGGGCGTTCTTCACCACCTGCTGCTGGTAGGCCTTGAAGCCCGGTTCCAGCGCTTCCTTGAAGGCCACGGCCTTGCCGGCGATGACGTGCATCAGCGGACCACCCTGGATGCCCGGGAACACGATCGACTGCAGCTTCTTGACCAGGTCTTCGTCGGCGCCCTTGGCGACGATGATGCCGCCACGCGGGCCGCGCAGGGTCTTGTGGGTGGTGGAGGTGACCACGTGGGCGTGCTCCAGCGGGCTGGGGTAGACGCCTGCGGCGACCAGGCCGGCAACGTGGGCCATGTCGACGAACAGGTAGGCACCGACCTTGTCGGCGATGGCGCGGAAGCGCGCCCAGTCGATCACCTGCGAGTAGGCCGAGAAGCCAGCCACGACCATCTTCGGCTTGTGCTCCAGAGCCAGGCGCTCGACTTCGTCGTAATCGATCAGGCCCTGGTCGTTCACGCCGTACTGCACAGCGTTGAACAGCTTGCCCGAGGCGTTGACCTTGGCACCGTGGGTGAGGTGGCCGCCGTGGGCCAGGCTCATGCCGAGGATGGTGTCACCCGGCTGCAGCAGGGCGAAGTACACGGCCTGGTTGGCCTGCGAGCCGCTGTGCGGCTGCACGTTGGCGTAGTCGGCGCCGAACAGCTGCTTCAGGCGGTCGATCGCCAGCTGCTCGGCGATGTCCACGTATTCGCAGCCACCGTAGTAGCGCTTGCCCGGGTAGCCTTCGGCGTACTTGTTGGTCAGCTGGCTGCCCTGGGCTTCCATCACCGCCGGGCTGGTGTAGTTCTCGCTGGCGATCAGCTCGACGTGGTCTTCCTGGCGCTGGGTCTCAGCGGCGATGGCCTTGGCCAGTTCGGGATCGTAGGATTCGATGCGGACGTCACGCGGGAACATCGGGTACTCCAGCAGGCAGGGAAAAGGGGTACGACTCAGCCCCCGATTGTAGCCCCGCACCGGGCCTGCCGGGGCCGAAACAGACGGGGCCGGCATCCCCGAAGGAATCCGGCCCCGTATGGTTTCGAATGATGTTGTGGGGTCAGAGCCCTTTCCGTTTGGAAAGGGATCCGACCCCGTGGAAAGGGATCCGACCCCGGCCGCGATCCTCAGCGGTTGCTGAGCACGTACTGGGCGATGACGCCGGTGGCGATGGCCACCAGCAGCATGTTGCCGCGGTCATCGCGGATCCAGTGGTGGCCATACGGCGGGCGACGCAGGTGGTAGCGCGGGTAGTCGTTCACCACGTAGACCGGGCCGGAGTAGTAATTGCGATAGGGAGAGCCGACCCGCCAGCCGTAGCTGCCGTAACGCGGCGGCGGCGCAGGGCGATAGACCACGCGCGGCGGTGCCGGGCGGTAGTAGCGGTCATGGTCGCGGTGCCATTCGCGGCGATCCTGGCGGTAGTCGCGCCGGGCCTCGCGGCGGTCGCGTTCCCAGTCACGGCGATCCTGGCGCCACTCACGGCGATCCTCGCGCCATTCGCGGCGGTCGTGGTTGCGGCGATGGTCGTTGTCGGCGAACGCCGGGGCCACGGCGCCCAGCGCCAGCACAGAGGCCACGGCACTGGCCATTACTCGATTGATGCGCATGTCAGACCTCTGCTCGGGTGGGTGGTGAGCCCATATTGCGCAACCGATCTGAACCGTTTCCGGCTGGAAACGCTTCCCGTTGCAGGACTGTGACGCAGTATTCAGGCGGCGGCCAGCCCGGCGCCCCCTTCCCGGGCGCGGCCCGGAACCGGTTCCGGCTATAATTGGCGGTATTCCATTTCAGTCTGTGCCCGCTGCCGCAACGGGATGTTCCCGTGACGGACCGGGCGCAGGGCCGCGCCTACGGAGACCGCATGTCCTCGCAATACATCTACACCATGAACCGCGTGTCCAAGGTGGTCCCGCCCAAGCGGCAGATCATCAAGGACATCTCGCTGTCCTTCTTCCCGGGCGCGAAGATCGGCCTGCTGGGCCTGAACGGCGCCGGCAAGTCCACCGTGCTGAAGATCATGGCCGGCGTGGACACCGATTTCGAGGGCGAAGCCCGTCCGCAGCCGGGCATCAAGGTCGGCTACCTGGCGCAGGAACCGGAACTGGACCCGACCAAGACCGTGCGTGAAGCGGTCGAGGAAGGCGTGGGCGAAGTGCTGCAGGCACAGGCCGCGCTGGAAGCGGTGTACGCCGCCTATGCCGAGGAGGGCGCCGACTTCGACGCGCTGGCCAAGGAACAGGAGCGCCTGGAGGCGATCCTGGCCGCTGGCGACGCACACACCCTGGAAAACCAGCTGGACGTGGCCGCCGATGCGCTGCGCCTGCCGCCGTGGGATGCCGTGGTCGGCAAGCTGTCCGGTGGTGAAAAGCGCCGCGTGGCCCTGTGCCGCCTGCTGCTGCAGAAGCCGGACATGCTGCTGCTCGACGAACCGACCAACCACCTCGACGCCGAGTCGGTGGAATGGCTGGAACAGTTCCTGGCGCGCTACACCGGCACCGTGGTGGCCGTTACCCATGATCGCTACTTCCTGGACAACGCCGCCGAGTGGATCCTGGAACTGGACCGCGGCCGCGGCATTCCGTGGAAGGGCAACTACACCGACTGGCTGACCCAGAAGGATGAGCGCCTGAAGCAGGAAGACAACCAGGAAAAGGCCCGCCAGAAGGCGATCCAGAAGGAACTGGAGTGGTCGCGCCAGAACGCCAAGGGCGGCCGCACCAAGGGCAAGGCGCGTCTGGCCCGCCTGGAAGAGCTGCAGTCGGTCGATTACCAGAAGCGCAACGAGACCAATGAAATCTTCATCCCGCCGGGCGAGCGCCTGGGCAATGCGGTGATGGAGTTCAAGAACGTCTCCAAGAAGTTCGGCGACCGCCTGCTGTTCGACAACCTGAGCTTCCTGGTGCCGGCCGGCGCCATCGTCGGCATCATTGGCCCGAACGGTGCCGGTAAGTCGACCCTGTTCAAGATGATCACCGGCCAGGAAAAGCCGGATACCGGCGAGATCGTGGTCGGCCCGACCGTGAAGCTTTCCTACGTGGACCAGAGCCGCGACGCGCTGGAAGGCAACCACAACGTCTTCCAGGAAATCGCTGGCGGCCTGGACATCCTCAACATCAACGGCATCGAGATCCAGTCGCGCGCCTACATCGGCCGCTTCAACTTCAAGGGCCAGGATCAGCAGAAGATGGTTGGTTCGCTGTCCGGCGGTGAGCGTGGCCGGCTGCACATGGCCAAGACCCTGCTGCAGGGTGGCAACGTGCTGCTGCTCGACGAACCGTCCAACGATCTGGACATCGAAACCCTGCGTGCACTGGAAGATGCGCTGCTGGAGTTCCCGGGCAACACCTTCGTCATCTCGCATGACCGCTGGTTCCTGGATCGCATCGCGACCCACATCCTGGCGTTCGAAGGCGACTCGCACGTGGAGTTCTTCCAGGGCAACTACCGCGAGTACGAAGAAGACAAGCGCCGCCGCATGGGCGACGACGCCGCGCCGAAGCGCCTGCGCTTCAAGGCGCTGAAGTAAGGCAACCGGAAAGGCCGCGCTCGCGCGGCCTTTCTCATTCCGGTAGGTCACCACCGTTGGTGGTGACGCTTTGAAGCGTACCGACCAACGGTCGGTACCCACGTTCTGCATTCGGGTAGGTCACGACCGTTGGTCGTGACACCTTATTGTCGCGAGAAGCCCCATGTCCCTGTTCGAGCGCCTGTTCCAGCTGCAGCAGCACGGCACCACCGTGCGCACCGAGTTGCTGGCCGGTGTCACCACCTTCCTGACGATGTCCTACATCGTCTTCGTGAACCCCGAGATCCTCGGCACCACCGGCATGGACGCCGGTGCCGTGTTCGTGGCCACCTGCCTGGCCGCTGCACTGGGTTCGGCGGTGATGGCGCTGGCCGCCAATTTCCCGGTCGGCATGGCACCGGGCATGGGCCTGAACGCGTTCTTCGCCTTCACCGTGGTCGGTGCCGCCGGCCTGCCGTGGCAGCAGGCACTGGGGGCGGTGTTCATCTCCGGCCTGGTGTTCCTGGTGCTGTCGCTGACCGGTGTACGCGCGTGGTTGGTGTCGGGCATTCCTTCGTCGCTGCGCTCGGCGATCGTGGCTGGCATCGGCCTGTTCCTGGCGATCATCGCGCTGCAGAAATCCGGCGTGATCGTCGGCAATGAAGACACGCTGGTGGCGCTGGGCCCATTGAACACGGCACCGCCGCTGCTGGCGCTGGCCGGCTTCCTGCTGATCGCGGTGCTGGAAGCGCGCCGCATCCGCGGTGCGATCCTGATCGGCATCCTGGCGGTCACCGGCGCTGGCTGGGCGCTGGGCGACGTGCAGTACCGGGGCCTGGTGTCGCTGCCGCCGAGCCTGGCACCCACCTTCCTGCAGCTGGACCTGCCGGGCCTGCTGCACCACGACGGCGGTGCGCCGATCGCGGTGCTGCTGCAGGTGGTGCTGGTCTTCGTGCTGGTGGAAGTGTTCGATGCCACCGGCACCCTGTACGGCGTGGTCGGTCGCGCCGGCCTGCTGAAGCTGCCGGGCGCGCAGAAGCGTTTCGGCCGCGCCCTACTGGCCGACAGCACCGCCATCGTGGCGGGTTCGATGCTGGGCACCAGCAGCACCACGGCCTTCGCTGAAAGCGCCTCGGGCGTGCAGGTGGGCGGCCGTACCGGCCTGACCGCACTGGTGGTGTCGGCGCTGTTCCTGGCCGCGCTGCTGTTCTCGCCGCTGGCGGCGATGGTGCCCAGCTATGCCACCGCACCAGCACTGCTGTTCGTGGCTGGCCTGATGCTGCGCGAACTGGTGGAAGTGGACTGGAGCGACCTGACCGAATCGGTGCCAGCCGCACTGTGTGCGCTGGCGATGCCGTTCACCTACTCGATTGCCAACGGCTTGGCGTTCGGCTTCATCGCCTATGCCGCCCTGAAGGCGGGCACCGGGCGTTGGCGCGAAGTGCATCCGGCTGTGTGGCTGGTGGCGGTGCTGTTCACCCTGCGCTACGCGCTGGAATGATGCCAGGCTGAGGGTCGGAGCCCATTGCCGTGCAATGGGATCCGACCCTGTCGGTAACTCCACCGGCAGCGCCGAGCCATGCCCAGCGGATAGCACGCTCAGCGCTTGGGCTGCAGGCGGCCGTCGGCGGCGAAACGCCAGCGTCCTTCAGCCCAGCCCAAGCCGAACAGGGCCAGCATCTGCGAGTAATAGGCCGGTGCATCAGCACGCTGCTGTTCGGCGCTGGGCAGGCTGGCCCGTAGCGACTGCGCGTGCTCCGCGACGCCCTGCGCGATCAGATACGGTAGCAGGGCCGCACGGAATCCGTAGTTGCCTTCGCCCTGCCCCTGGCCACTGCGGGTGTCGATCTTTTCCCACATCGGCGCACCGCTGCGTAGGCGCTGCAGCGGCCCGGACAGGGCCGCCAGCTGCGTGCGGAACAACGGATCGTGCGGCGAGGTCATGCCTGCCCAGGTGTAGCAGCGGATCGCATCGTAGCTGCCGACCGCACCGCGCACCGGATCGACGACGAAGCGATCGCCTTTCCACGCCGCCCAGTCCGGTGCGAACCCGTGCGGACTGCTCTGCTGCAACAGCTGCACGCTGTTGCGCGCCAGCGCCTGCCACGGCCCGCTGCGATCCTCCGCCGCAAAGCGGCGCAGCAGCGGCAGGGGCAGATAGCTGGGGTTGACCCGCGTGGCGTCCCCTTCGATGAACCCCTGTGGGCCCGGCAACAGCATTGGGCCGAGCCCGGGCAGGTCCACGATCTCGCGCGCCCGTACCTGCGCCAGCATGCCCTCGGCGATGGCCTTCAGGGAGGGACGGCGCCACAGCCGCGCGCCTTCCAGCAGCGCGTAGGCCAGCCACAGATCGGAGTCCGAAGCTGGATTGTCATCCAGTACCCGCCACGCCCCGGCGTCGTCGCGTCCCCACAGCCAGGCGGGCAGGCGCTTGCCCATGTCGCCTTCGGCGAGGTTATCCTGGGTCCAGCCCAGGATGCGGTCGAACAGCGCCTGGTCGTTGTCGACCAGGGCGAAGAACAAGGCATAGGACTGGCCTTCGGAGGTGCTGCGCTGATCGTCCTGGCTGCGATCGATCATGCGTCCATCACGGCTCAGGCTGCTGTCGAGCAGTACCTGCCACGCCGGCCAGCGCGGGGCGGGCGCGGCCTGCACACGGCACACGCCGAGCAGCGGCAGCGTGGCGACCGCCTGCAGCAGGCGCCGTCGCCGCAGGTCAGCGGAATTCGCCATACGGCACCAGTGGTGATACGGGCAGCGGCAGGTTTCCCTGCCAGGGCTTGAAGGTGTAGCGCAGGTAGAGCTGGAACGAATTCGGCGAGAAATCGCGGCTGCGCTGGAGGGTGCCGGCAGCGCCCAGCACGAAGTGGTCGCCGAGGCGGCGCTCCACCGCGCCGTACAGGCGGTACCCGGTGCCCGTGCTGCTGCTGTCACCGGTGTACAGGCCGGCCTCGTCCAGCCGCAGCGGGCCGTACTGCGGCTCAAGCTGTGCAATCACGCGCCCGATCAAGGCCTGGTCGGGGAAACGGCTGATCGACGAGGTACGCGCACTGGACACACTGACCGAGCCATCCAGGCGCACCGACCACACGTCGTTGCGCCAGGCAAAGCTGACCGGCAGGCTCAGCGATGCATAGCGCTGCGGGCTGTAGTAGCCGCCCTGGCCCAGCGAGTAGCCGCCCAGGTCCTTCTGGTAGCGCCAGTGCATCGCGGTGGTACCCACATCCAGCCGCATGTCGGGGCGCTGGATCAGCTTGTGGTACCAGCCCACCATCGCGCGTGCGCGGGTGTTGCCGACCACATTGTGGCCAGTCAGCCGATGCCAGCTCCAGTTCGACCACACGCCATCGCGGCCCCCCTGGTCGTAGCCGAGGCTGAAGGTCACGCCGTTGGCGGTGACGCCACCCCAGCTGACGCCACTGCGCGGATCGACCGCACCGGCCTGCGACAGCAGCGAATTGGTCATCGGCCGCCGCGACACCGTGGCCCCCCAGCCGAAGCGCCCGAGGTCACCATTGAGGGTTACACCGCCGAGCCAGTTGCCGACCACGTAGTTGGACGGGGTGTGGCCGATATCGAAGTTCCAGCGGTCATCCAGGGTGCGCCAGCCGACGGCGAAGCCGGCACCGGAGGTGCGCCGCTGGTGCACGAAACGGGTGCAGCCCGGTGCGCGCAGGCGGCTGTTGTCGGCCTGCAGCAGATCCAGGTCGCAGCTGCCGAAATCCTCGTCGTAGGCGCCGTTCCCGTCGGTCTGGAAGCGGCCGGCATCGAAGCTCACCTGCTCGATGCGTGCCCAGCCAAGGCCACCGGCGAACGGCGCGTCGAGATGCGCGATGCGGGTATCGCGCGACAACCGCGAAATACCCGGGGTTCCGTCGCTACGGCGGCCGGTGTCCTGCATCACCGTCAGGGTGGGATTCTCCTGCTGGTACAGGGTCTCTACGTCGCTGCGCAGGCTGCGCCGCAACCAGTCATCGCCGGCCGTCTCGCGGCTGGCCAGGGTCAGCGCGCGGTTGTCGCGCGGCGTGGCCTGGCTGGAAGCCAGCAGGCCGTTGTCGGCCATCGCCTGCGCGTACATGTCCAGCGCCTGCTGTGGATCATCGCGGCGCACCAGTCGTGCCGCGTCACGCCAGGACTGTGCATCGGGCCCGGTCTTGCGCGCCAGCAGCGCGCGCAGGATCGCCAAGGCCTTCCTGTCCTCGCGCAGGTCGGTCCAGATCGTGGCGAGCTGGCGCTGCTGGCCTATTTCGGCATCGTCCACTGCCGGCGGTGCGTCGTGCATCTGGCGGCGTGCGCTGGCCATATCGCCGGTACCGATCCAGGCCTGCACCTGGCCCAGCTGCGCATCCACACTCTCCGGCTGTGCAGCAAGCACGCGCTGGTAGTAGTGCAGCGCCTGCGCGTGGTCGCCGCGCAGGCGCGCCCATTCGGCCATCAGCAGGTCGTTGTCAGTGCTGGGCGGTTGCTGCTGCAGCAGCGCGATGGCTTCGGCCTCCCTGCCCTGCGCACGCAGATCCCACAGATGATCGACCAGCTGCTGCCGCTGCAGGCGCGCCGACAGCGCGCGGATGTCATCGTCCCACTGCGCCCGCGGCAGCGCATCGAGCACCGCCAGTGCCTGCGGCAGCCGTTCGGATGCCGACAGATAGAGCGCCTGCGCGTAGCGCGCTTCGGCACTGTCGTTGCGCGTGGCCATGTCGGCCACCACCGCGTCGGCCTCGTCCTGCCGGCCGGCGGCGCGCAGCTCGTTGCCCAGCGCATAGGCCAGCCATGCATCGCCCGGCAGTTCGCCGCGCAGCTGCTGTCCCAGCGTGATCGCAGTGGTTGCATCGCCGGCAGCCAACGCCTGCTCGCGGCGCTCACGCAGTCGACTGATCTGCAGCTGGCGCAGATCTTCGGCATACAGCCTGCGCTGGGCAGCGGGCAATGCATTGATGAAGGCTTCCAGCCGCTGCGGGTCGGTGCGGCCGTACAGCTGCACCAGCTTTCGGATCACGTTGGCATCGTTGGGCGCCATCCGCCGGGCAACCTGCAACTGGCGTTCGGCTGCGGCGTCATCGCCGCGTGCCACGGCCACATCGACCAGGCCCAGTGCAGCATTGACGTCGCGGGGCTGCTGGCGGCGCGCCTGCGCATACAGGCGCTCGGCCTCGTCCAGCCGGCCGGCCGCCAGCGCCGCATCGGCCTGGTCCAGCTGCAGCCAGTAGCGGGTACTGGCAATCAGGTCACGCCACTTGTCGTTGCTGTCACCGTTGGGCGTCGCCTGCACCGCACGCTGGAAATAGTTGATGGCCTGCTCGCGGCGGCCCTGGCGCATCAGCGCCATGCCCAGTCCACCCAGCAGATCGGGCTCGCGCGGATAGCCGCGCAGCGCCTGCAGGAAAGCGCGCTCGGCCTCTGCATTACGGCCTGCGTCGAGCAACTGCTGGCCGCGCAGGCCGGCGCGCCACGCCGGGTCACTGACCCGCTTGTGCTGATCGGTGTAGCGCTCGCGCACCAATGCGATGTCGGCAAACGTCGGGTTGCGGGTGATGAAGTCCTGTAGCCTGCGCACGCTGCGGTCGTCGGCCGGCTGATCCTTCAGGTAGGCCCACTCGGCGTCCGCCGCCATGCCGCGGGCTTCCGGATTACGCCCCATGCGCTGCAGCGCGGCCAGCGCCTCGGCATCGCGGCCGGCCGCGAACAGCATCTGCGACAGCGCCTGCAGCAATGGCACATTGCCGGGATAGCTGCGGTCCAGTTCGCCCAGCGCGCGGATCGCCTGTGCACGCCCATCCGCCTGGGCGCCGCGCAGGCGCCAGTACTCCAGGCCCAGTTGCAGGCCGGGCGGGTCATCGTTGAACAGGCGCCGGTAGATCGCCAGCGCTTCGGCGCTGCGACCACCGGCAGCGAATAGACGCGCCTGCTGCAGGTCCTGCTGCAGGTCACCACGGTAGGCCTGCCAGAGGCGTTCGCCGGCGGCCAGTTCACGGGTACCCGCGCCGATCTCGCGCAGGCGCTTCAGGGTCGCCTCGGCATCCTGCAGCTTCTGCTGCGACAACTGCACTTCCAGGATCGCCACCAGCGTGCCGCGATCATCCGGTGCCAGCATGCGCAGCCGCGCCAGCGCGTCTTCGATCAGGCTCTGGCGACCGGTAGCCTCGCCGATGCGCACCTGCTGCAGCAGCCACTGGCGCTGCTCGGCGACGGTTCCGCCCGGTGTATCGGGCAGGGCCTGCGCCGCGCAGGGTCCGACACCGGCCAGTCCCAACAGGACCAGGCCGGACGCGGTGACCAGCGGATGCCGCGTACGTGCCATCAGTGCCCCGGGTCCAGGCGCTTGGCCGCGACCCAGCGCAGCGTGCGCCACAGCAGGAAAGCGACCATCAGCACCACCAGCGTGGCCAGCACCGCCAGCAGTGCCGGGTGGTCGGCCAGGTGGTACCACAGCAGCAGCCACCACGGCAGCGCGCCAACGTAGTAATGATCGCCGACGAACTGGCTGTGGATGCCCGAGGTACGCAGGATCGCCACCGAACCGGCAATGGCTTCGCGCTTGCCGGTATCGCTGAGTGCATCGTCGAGCAGGCCGTAGTCGGCGGCATTGCTGGCGGCCAGCGAAACGATGCTGCGCTGCGCATGCTTCGGCGACTGCATGCCGATGATCGCGGCAAACGGTGCCTGCGCGCTCACTGCTACTTCGGTCACCGCCGGGTCGCCATCGCGGCTGCCACGGCGTGCCTGTTCCATCGCCTGCTGCGGCGACGGCGACTGGCCGTTGAGCAGGCGCGTGCGCTGGTCGTCGATCAGCAGCGACAGCTGCTGGCTGCCGCGCAGTTCGGCCGGCAAGGCGCCCAGCATCAGCAGATCCGCATCCAGTGCGCTGGCCTGCTTCCAGTCATCGGACAGGCGCAGGCCATAGGCCGGGTAGCCACTCTGCACGCTCAGCCCACCGATCAGGTTCAGCAGCAGGCTGACCTGTGCTTCGCTGGCGCTGGGCGGCACCAGCACGACCGTCTCCGACAGATCGGCCATGCGGGTGAACGGGAAACCGCTGAGTGCGAACGCAGACAGGTCCGGCAGGCCCATGTAGTGATGGAAACCGGAGAAGTCGATGGTCGAGTCTTCTTCGATCGCTGCCTGCAGGTTGGGCGGCAGCACGGTCTGGCAGTGGTCGCGCTGCGCACTGCCCATCACGCTGGCGAAGTTGAAATCGAAGCGCAGCTGGTTGCGGTCGCCCAGCTTGAGCGCCGGAATCAGCAGACGCCCGTCGTCGGCACCGGCATCGCCGGCCAGCACCGGCAGGCGGATTTCCTCCAGGCCCTGCTTGCCGTTGCGACGCACCAGCGGGAAGCTGGAGATGAACTGGTCGTTGATCGCCACGCCCAGCCGCGACTCATCGCTGCCGAACGGCGGCGTGTAGCGGTAG
This sequence comes from Stenotrophomonas maltophilia, assembly GCF_002138415.1. Lineage (NCBI taxonomy): Bacteria > Pseudomonadati > Pseudomonadota > Gammaproteobacteria > Lysobacterales > Lysobacteraceae > Stenotrophomonas > Stenotrophomonas maltophilia. The sequence goes on along the minus strand of NZ_CP015612.1, from coordinate 655,966 downwards.
CGCAGGTTCAGCGGAATGCCCTGGTTGCGCCAGATGAACAGATCCGGCGGCAGGTTGAGGTTGACGGTGATCGGCTGCGGCGACACGCCGTTGGCGTGCAACTGCTGCGGGTAGTCGAGCAGTTCGGCCAGGCGGACGGCGCGGTCGGTACGTACCCAGTTCGGTGCGTCGTACGGCTTGCGCGGGACCAGCGGCTTGATCTCGTCGACGCTGACCTGGCGGCCGCGGAACAGCACGTTGCCGGCCGCAATCGCGGCCACCGCCTTCTGCAGGTCGTCATCGTTGCGGCCCAGCACCAGCAGCAGCTTGCGCTGCGGATCCTCCGGCAGCGACATCAGTTCGATCATCGGGCCCTTCACCGGGGCATGGTTGGCGATCACCGGCGGGAACCTGCCGTTGACCGCCAGCACCACCGCGTGGCCCTTGTCCGGCAGCGCGCCGAAGCTGACCGGGAAGCGCGCCTGCCGCCACCAGCCGGACAGGCTGCCGAAGTACGAGGACATCACCGCCGCCGCGCGCTGCTGCGCCAAGCTCGGTGCGGCGGCGAACACCACCGGCAGTTCCAGCCGTGCGGTATCGCGCGGATCGAAGAACGGCAGCGGGAAGTTGGCCAGGTCATCCTGCATCGCCAGCGGCTGGCCACCCAGGCGCAGCGTGCTGTTGCTGGACAGGTTGACCCACAGCGAGCTGTGCGTCGGCTCTTCGCAGATGTCGGTGTAGTGGCCGACGAATTCCAGGCGGACCTGGTTGAAATCAGCAATCAGGCGCGCGTCCAGCGGCAGCTTGGCCTGCACTGGGCGGCCCAGCTGGTCGTTGCTGATCGGCACCACGCCCATCATCGCGTCGTTGAGGTAGACCCGCAGGTGCGACAGGGTCGGGAGCAGCGATGGTGAAGGCGTGAAGCTCAGATCCAGTTCCGCATCGCGGACCAGGCGGTCACGGCGCACCTGGAACTCGAAGGTGGTGGCATTGCGCACCCCCGACAGCAGCGTGTCCTGGCGGCGCCCCAGCTGCGCGAAGGTGTTCTGCCGCTGCCAGGGCCAGGCGCTGCCCGCCCAGGTCTGCGCCAGCGCGGGCTCGGTACCGGCGGCGGGCGTGGTGGCGGGTGCGGCCGGCACGCTCGGCACCGGCGGCGCGGCAGGCGCTGTGGAGGGAGGAGCGACCGGCGGCGGAGCAGGCGCGCTGTTGCCTGACGCCACGGGCAGGGCCAGCAGGGGCAGCAGCAGCCAACGCAGAGAGGACGGAAGGGTCATGGACGAAGCCCTGGATCAGCGGCTGGGTCAGCCGGGTGGGAAGGAAGCGGACGTTGCGGAGCAAAGCTGGCCAGCCATCGCAGCAGACGACGGTTCCAGTGTGCCGGGCGGTCAAGGTCGAACGGTGCGAAATCACCCATCCGCCGATAGCCGCGCCAGCCCAGGACCAGCACGCTCCACAGGCTGCGCGGCAGGCTCTTGGGTTGGTAACCGGCGTGCCAGTCGAGCCAGGCATCGGCGCGGGCGAAGGTGCACTGGGCGAACTCCACGCGCTGGCGTTCGTCCTCGAACAGCAACAGCAGGCCCAGTCGCTGGCCGACCGTGCGCTGCACCCGCGCCGGGAACGCGAATTCGCGGCGGCCCCGCCCCAGCAGCACCTGCACGCGCTGGCCCTCGGCCAGCTGTGCGTCTTCGCCAAGCTCGACGCCCACGCCATCGTTGGAGTAATCCTGAAGCACGCCGCGCAGGCGGCGGCCATCGGGTACCCGCAGCGCCATCGGCAGGTGGGTGGTGACGCGGTGCGTGCGCCGCACCTGCTGCACTTCAGCGGCCACCGCCAGCGCACCGCCGATGATCAGCAGGTTGTACAGCACCCACAGCGAACTGACGACCACCGTGCCGCGTTCATCGAGCGGCCCGTGCATGAAGCGCCACACGGCAAAGCACAGGCCAAGCACGTTCAGCAGCGCCAGCACCAGGTAGGGCTGCGCCACGCGCCAGTCGAATCGATCGCCGGCCTGGGTGCCGCCCTTGTCGGTGACGTTGAACTTGCCACGGCCCGGGCTGAACAGTGCCACGGTGGTGGGCCGTGCGATGTACCAGGCCAGCACCGTCTCGTACACCTCGCCCCAGAACGGCCGCCGGTACTTGCCCTGGATGCGTGCGTTGGTAAGGCTGGCGTGGGCCATGTGCGGCACCACGAACAGCAGGATGGCCAGCGCCGGCGCATAGATGATGTAGACGTGCAGCAGCAGGAACGCCAGCGGCGCGGTGAGGAACACCAGGCGCGGAATACCGGCCAGGAAATGCAGCATCGCGTTGGCGTAGCAGAAGCGCTGGAACAGGCTCAGGCCCTTGCCCAGCAGCGGGTTGTCGATGCGGAAGATCTGCACCATGCCGCGTGCCCAGCGGATGCGCTGGTTGACATGCGCGCCGAGGCTGTCGGTGGCCAGGCCGGCCGCCTGCGGAATGCGCAGGTAGGCCGAGTTCCAGCCCTTGCGATGCAGGCGCAGCGCGGTGTGCGCATCTTCGGTGACGGTCTCGGTGGCAAACCCGCCGATGGCATCGATGGCCTCGCGCCGCAGTACTGCGCAGGAACCGCAGAAGAACGCCGCGTTCCACAGGTCGTTGCCGTCCTGCACGAGGCCGTAGAACAGTTCGCCTTCGTTGGGGTCGCTGCGGAACACCTGCAGGTTGCGTTCGAACGGATCGGCCGAGAAGAAGTGGTGCGGGGTCTGCACCAGCGCCAGTTTCGGGTCACGCAGGAACCAGCCGCAGGTGATCTGCAGGAACGAACGCACCGGCAGGTGGTCGCTGTCGAAGATGGCCACCAGCTCGCCATCGATCAGGGTCAGGGCGTGGTTGAGATTGCCGGCCTTGGCATGGCGGTTGTCGGCGCGGGTGATGTAGTTGACCCCGGCGCGCTCAGCGAATGCGCGGAATTCTTCGCGCTTGCCATCATCGAGGATATGGATGCGCAGCCTGTCGGCCGGCCAGTCCAGGCCCATCGCTGCGTACACGGTGTGCCGCACCAGCGCCAGGTCTTCGTTGTAGGTGGGAATCAGCACATCCACCGTCGGCCACTGGCGGATGTCGGCCGGCAACGGCGCCGGGCGGCGGCGCAGCGGCCACGCCACCTGCACGTAGCCCAGCATCAGCACCAGCCAGGAATAGGTTTCCGCCGCCAGCAGCACCACGCCACAGACCAGGTCGAAGGTGCTGTTCCAGTTCAGCGTGGCGGTATAGCGCCACCACAGGTAACGGCAGGACACGGTGATCGACAGCACGACCAGCACCAGCGTCGCATAGCGCCCCTGCATGCGCCTCACCAGCAGCGCGATGGCCCACAGCAGTGCAACGAACACGAACTGTGCGAGATAGGTGAACGGCTGGGTGATGCACAGCGCCGCCAGCCCCAGCGTGGCCAACCCGACCAGCAGGGTCAGCAGGTGCCGCGAACGTGGCGACAGGCTGCCCACCTTCCGGCCGAACCAGGCCGCCACGCGGCTGTTCCAGAACTCACTGGGCGCATCGCGCATCGCGCGCAGATAGCGCAGGCGGCCACGACCGGCCGCGCCACGCAGTTCGGCAATGCGTTCGCGCCGGGCCTGGGCCAACCGTTGCCGCCTCAGCGAGGGCTGCGGTACCAACCGCACTACCGATAGCCACATGGCCTGGATCAGCAATCGCAGGGGATCACCCGGGCGCCAGCGACGGTCGCCCTGTATCTGCGGGAAGGCGTTGCGCAGGCGCGGCGCCTGCGCCTGCCATGCCGGCCCTTCCAGGCGCAGGAGCGCCCAGCCCACGCATTGCAGCAGCCACAGCATTGCCCGCGTCGGCCAGGACGCATGCACCCGCTCACGCAGGCGTCCCCAGTCCAGGTAATAGACGCGGGCACCCATCAGCGTCCTCCCGCCGCGGCCTGGCGCCGCGCGCCTTCGGCCAGGCACCACAGCACCAGCCCGTCGACATCGGCAGCGGCCAGCGAATCGGTCGCATAGCGGCCCAGTGGCTGCTTGCTGGCCAATGCGGACGGCACCCGCGCATCCTCGTGCAGCGGCTGCGGCACCAGCCGCGCCCCGTGCGCGTGCAGCCACAGCTGCATCAGATCGCGCTGCACCGGAATGACCGGGTCATAGCGGTTGGCCAGCAGCAGGCGGGTGTCATCCGGCTGTCGTTGCAGGAACACATGGCTGACCGGATCGACACAGGCCAGGCGCAGCGGCAGCGTGCAGCGCGCGTGCTGGTTGATGGCCGCAGCGTGCGCCGGCAGGCGCTGCGGCAGGTCGAACAGGATCCAGTCGAACTGGGTCTCCAGCAGCGGAATGCGTTCTGCCCAGGTGGCCGGTGCCTGCTGCAGCTGCTGTTCGATGCGCATCGCAGCCCCTGCATCGACACGACCGTAGGGCAGCACCGCCAGCCCCGCTGCGATGGCATAGGCGGCATCGCGCCAATCCGTGCCGTCCAGCTGCGCGCGCGCCCAGCCGTTGTCGACATCGGCCGGCAGGCCCAGGTGCAAGCCGAGCATCTGGTCCGGACTGCATTCGACCAGCAGCACGCGCTGGCCCTGGGCATGCAGGCCCTGGCCGAGTGCGGCCAGCACCGTGGTGACGCCGGTTCCGCCATGGATGCCCTGCAGCGACAGCAAGGTGCTCATCTGCGCAGCTCCAGTTCAGCCAGCAATGGCCAACGCGCCAGCGCCTGGGCACGCTCATGCTGGGCCGAGAAGTCCACGTAGGGCAGCCCCGGCATGTCCAGGCTGCGGCGCAGCAGGTCGATGTCGTCCTCTTCCACGGACAGCGTGACCGGCACGGCAAGAATGTCGGCAGGCATCAGCGCGCCTCCTCCGGGTAGGGGCTCCAGGTCTGGCTGCCCTGCAGCTGCAGCCAGGGCTTGCCGGCGTACTCGATGACCTTTGCGCCTTCGTTCTCCGATACCGACGGTGTCTGCGGCAGCCCCTTCAGCAGGCTGTTCCAGTTGCGCTCGCTCGGCGGCGACTGGGCATTGAGCGCGTACACGCGCGACACCAGCTCGGACACCGCCAGGTAGCTGCTCGGTTCGGGCACATGACGTGGGCCGCCGGCCGCCGGCGCGCCCATGCCGATCAGCTTCACGCCCACCGGCACGTGGGTGATCGATGGACTGGGAATCTCACGCATGCCCGGAATCTGCATGCGGTCGCCATGCAGGGCCGCGCCATGCTCAGGCACCACCACGATCATCGCGCGGCGCCCGCTCCTTTCCACGGCTTCGACGAAACCGGCCATGTCGCCCAGCACCATTTCCGCACGTGCCTTGTAGTCGGCGGCATTCGAACGGCCATCGGCGCCGACGATGCGGTTGCCATCGTGCAGCGAGATCGTGTTGTAGAACAGCGCCACCTGCTGGCTGGACTCGGCCAGCCGCTGTTTCCACCACGCCATCAGCACATCGCCATCGCGGCGCAACGGCGACTTGTCGAAGGCCACCAGCGCAGTCGGAAATGCGCTGATATCCATCGGCTGCGCCTGCAGCCCGCCGTACTGGTGCAGTTCACCGATGAAGTCGTCGAAGTGACCGTCGTGGTTCATCGCCAGCTCGCTCTGGAAGCCCAGACGCTGCAGGTTCGAGAACAGCTGGCACTCGGCCGGCACCGGATCGAACAGGCCGGTATGCGAGGTCTGGCCACAACTGGCGCGCAGCAGGCGGATCGCCGCCGGGCCGCTGTAGGCGGTTGCCGAGTTGAAGTCGTCGAACACCACGTCCATGTGGTCGAGCAGGTTGTTCTGGCGCAGCCCCACTTCATCCAGATCGCTCCATGCCAGCGAGCAGATGTTGAGGATGATGACGTCGAACGGCGCGCCGCTGCCCGCTGCGGGGAAGCTGGTCTTGAGGCTGGCCTGCTGCTGGTAGAAGCTGGCGAGCCATGCATTGAGCGTCTCGTTGTTGGCCGGCGGCAGGCCGCCACCTGAGGTGCCTCCGGCGCTGGCGGTGGCCGCGGTGGCGGTACCCTGCCCCCAGTTCCAGCCCGCCGGCATCGGTATCGCCATCACAGCCAGGCCAAGCACGCCCAGCACGCTCAGCGTGGTGATGCGCAGCCACGGCTTGAGGAGTACGTAGGCCAGCACCAGCATCGCCAGCACCGCCACCATCTGCCAGTTGATGAAGCGCTGGGCCAGCTCGAGCCAGTAGTCCGCCGAGAAGTCCAGCACGCCAGGTTGCACCAACAGGCGCCGGAACGGCGGCCACCAGGTGTCCTGATAGTACAGAGCCACGCCCACCGGTACCGCGACGACGGTGCGCGCGATGCGTGCCCAGCGCCAGCGCAGTGGGATCAGCAGCGCGCCAAGGAACAGCAGGTTGGGCAGGATCTTCAGATCCAGCGCGCCCATCCAGGCCAGTACCACCTTGGACAGGAAATACAGGTTCCAGCCTCGCAGGTCGGCCCAGGCGAAGGGGGATGCGGGTGCCATCTGCGGACTCATGCAGCCCTCCGCGGCGCACGCTGGCGCACGCCGGCGCGGCGCAGGTGGCGGGGTGGAAGCCAGCGCGCGACGCGGCGGCGCAGCCCACGCCACAGCGTGCCGAGCATGGCACCGAAGGGAATCATCACCAGCGCGCAAGCGACGATCAGGGTCCAGAGTTGCTGGTCGGTGGTCATGCGTGATCTCCCAGTCGCAGCGGCTTCGGGGCGGTGAAAACTGGTGCCTCCGGCGCCGGGGCCACTGCCGGCAGGACCGCGAGGGCTTCAGGAAGTACTTCGGCCTCCGGATCGCTGCTGCGGGCGTTCATCGCTGCAATGTCGTACTCGGCCAGGCGCTGGTAGCCATCGAAAAGCTCGCGCCAGGGCAGGCGGAACAGATTGCCCAGGGCCTGCTCGACCGCATCACGCCGGCAACCAAACAGGAACAGGCGTACCTGCCCGCGGTAGACACAGGCCAGATCGCCCTGGCGGCGGATGCGCAGCTGCTGCAGGGTCTGCTCGGCACGCAGGCCGGCCACCGGCTGCAGCGCCAGCACAGCGCTTTCCACCGCACTACCGTCCTGGTCGATGCGATCACCTGCGATCTGGCGGAAGCGTGCGGCGTTGACCAGGCCACTTACCGATGGCGGTCGATGCGAACGGATCAGCGGCTCTGGTTCTTCCGCCAGCTGGCCCTGCCAACGCTGCCGCTGCACGGTTTCCAGCAGGGTCAGCAGTCGCGGCAAAGGCGTAGCTGACGGCACCACCAGGCTGCAACCGCACTGCATCAGCAGCCGCTCATCGGCGTAGCGCAGGCAGGGCTGCAGCTCGCGCACCACCAGCTTCAGCGCATTGCCACGTTCGCGGCGCAGGCGGTGCAGCAGGCGGGCCAGTGCATCCACCTTGGCATTCTCGTCGATGGCCAGCACCACAGTGGCCTCCCGCGCCTGCAGCGCGGCCGGCAGCAATCCGGCCCAGCCGTCATACAGGCGCCAGGCCGCCGACAACGGCGGCGCACCTTCCAGCACTTCGGCCTGGGCCAGGAAGACATCGCGGTCACTGCCACTGGTCGCATCGATCCCAGTCCCGGCGGCATCGGCCTCGGCCAGGTGGCGCAGCCCGCGGTTTTCCTGCTCGACGCCGAACGATCGCTGGGCCACCACGCCATGGCTGTTGGACCAGTAATGCAACAGCAGCTGCAGAGCGCCACGATGCGGATGCAGCTGGGCCACACCGGCGCAGCTCCGGCTCAGTGACAACAGGCGCGGGGCCAGGGTCGCCACTTCGCCGTGGCACAGCAACAGCAGCACCTGCTGCGCCTGTCCGGCCCATTCCTGCAGGTGCTGGCACCAGCGCGCCAGCCGGGCATCATCCCAGCCGTCCAGCGCCGCCACCGGGAACTGCACCAGGCTGAGCCGGGTGCGCGCCGAGGCGGTGCGCGGCAGGTCGCCGGTCAGCCCGTGCAACGCCTGCTGCATGCCGTGGTGCGAGCGCTGGAACAGCCGCAGGCGGGCGGGCCCCTGGTCGGCAGGCAGCAGCGCCAGCATCGATTCGGCTCCCCGCCCCAGCGTGACCAGCACGGCCTCGTCCAGTGCCTCGGCCGTGGCCAGCACTCCGGCGCCGAGCAGGTCCGTCGACGCGCTGCCGGCAGCCACCACCCAGTACAGGCCTCCGCTGCGCATCTCGACGAACTCGGCGGGCAATCCGGCAATGGCAAGGTGGGTCGCAGGCACGCCGGATCCTTTCATTGCCCCTCAACCGGGCGGAAAGCCCAGCAGTGGAGGCGCTGCGGTGAAAAGGAGGTCACTTTCATGACGTACATCACATTCATGTTTCTGTACGGCCATGACAGCCCTGATCTTCACGTTTGCAGGATCAAGACGCAGTCAACGCCGCCCGCGAAACGGGCGACGTGAGGCTCGAAACTCAGCAATGGAAAGCGCGTACTACTCGTACTGGATCGTGAACGTCGCCTGCCCGTTGGCAGTGCCGGCACCCACCGTGCCGGCCTGGGTCTGTACGTAACGGGCGCGCAGCGGCAGCGCCATCACGCTGGTGCCAGGCGCGGTGGTGCCGACGTTGATGGTCTGGCCGAAGCGCACTTCGCGCTCGGTGCTGCCATCGCGCTGGACCATCTGGATGCCGATGCGGGTGGCGCTGTTGCTGGCCGCGCTGAGCTTCAGCACGCCCGGCATGTTCGAGCTGTCCTGGTCGGCGTCGAGGCGGATACCGATCTTGCTCTGGTAGGCGGCGACATTGCTGCCCTGGCAGTTCAGGCGGATCTCGAAATCACGGTCAACAGCCTTGGAGCCGACACCGGTGAAGGTGGTGTTGGCCACGCTGCCGAAATCGACGGCAATGTTGCGGCTGCCGGCCTGCACTTCGCAGGTCGGGCTGACCACGGTGGTGCCCGAGCCCTTGAAGGTCGAGGTGAGTTCCGGACGGCCAGGGCCGTCGCCGTCGAGATAGTAGGTGGTGAAGCGGCCGTTGGGCGCGATGATGCCCGAGCCCGTCTGCGCAGCTGTCTTGATCAGCTCCACGCGGAAGCGACCACCATTGAGGGTCAACGTACGGTTGCCCCCCAGCTGCAGAGTGTGCGGGTAGTAAGTCTGGATGGCGCCCGAATCACGATAGACACGAATACCCACCCCGGCTACATCGGTGGCATAGACGTTGCTGAAACCCGGGACCGCGTTCTGCTGTGCGGCGTTGACGAAACGGCCGTTGGCACTGCCGCCCCAGCGATCGCAGTAACCGATGCTGTCGCGCTGGTTGATCGGCACGATCAGCTCCTTGATCACACCACCGACGGGCAGGCTGGGCAGGATCACGATCTGTCCCATATCCATCTGAACGTCCTGCGCGACAAAGCCCTGCTGGGTGATGTAGCAGGTTGCCAACGCCGGGCTGGCCACGGCGATACCGCCCAAGATGGCCACTGCAGCCAACGCCATGCGGCCACGGGAAGAAATCATCGGCATGCTGCCTCCAGCGGGATGAAGCCGGTCTTGGACGCATCGGCGCCCGCCGGAACCTGGTAATCGACGGTGCAGCGCTGGTCGGCGCCTGCGCCCCATTCCACCAGCAGGCGGCCCTGGTTCTTGTCGCTGCGCACGTACAGGCGGCCGCCCTGGCTGACCATGCCCACCGGCTGGCCCTGCTCGTCCTTGACCTGCGCACCGAACGGCATGGTGCGACCATCCGGGTTGCGCACCTGGATCAGCAGCGCGTTGCCCTTGCGGGTATCGAAGCGCAGGTAGCTGATGGCACCGGCGAACGGCGCGATCGACTGGCTGGTGCTTTCCAGCTCGACGTCGTGGGCCATGCCCTGCGGGTCGAGGGTGACGGTGTTGAGGCGGTACGGCGACACGTACGGCACCACGGCGTAGCCGCGGCCATCGACGCGCAGGCCCGGGGCGTTGCTGACGATCGCATCGCGCGCGCCCGGTGCTTCCACCAGCACCATGGTGTCGCCACGCTGCGGGGTGAAGGTGAAACCACCCGGATGCACGACCACGCTGCCATTGGCACCCACCGAAGCCTGACGGAAGTCACGCGAGTGGCTGTAGCTGGCGTTCAATGCGGAATAGCGGCTGCGGTACTCGACGTTGCCGATCGCGGTGGTGCTGCCCTCGCGGGAATCGGACAGGGCCGCGCCATAGCTGAAGTTGTTGTCGACACCGGCCGAACCGGTGATACCAACGCGGCTGTTGTCGTAGCCCCCGCGGTCGCGCACGCCAAGATCAGCACTGAACGACACAGGGTGGGTACCACGGCCCAGCGGCACGCTCATCGACAGCAGGTACTGGGTATCCGAGCGGCCGAGTACGCCCTCTTCGGTGCGCAGCGCCGAGAAGCCGTAGTTCACCGAACGCCAGGCGTTGTTGTAGCCGACCTGGTACTGCTTGGAGGTGCCGGAACGGTCGTAGAAGTCGCGCACCGAGCCGGTCACGTACAACGCGCCCCCCCGACGGCCCAACGGCTGGTTCAGGGTCACCTGGAACTGGCTGCGCTGGCGGCCACGGGTGGTCGGATCGATGCCGCGCTTGTCCGAATCACGGCCGTACAGCGCATCCTGCAGGCTGTAGAAGCCTTCGGTTGAATAGCGGTAGGCGGCCAGGGTCAGGTTGGTCCCGGTCTCGCCGATCATGTTGCTGTAGCTCAAGCGCACGCTGGCACCGGTGTGGTTGCCGTAGTGGTCGAACGTCGTACGTGCGTGGGTGACGTCGGCGGCGAACGCGCCAACCGGCGTGGACAGGCCGACGCCGTACAGCAGCGACAGGTAGCCGTCGCTCAGCGCACTGCCGCCGTACAGCGTCAGCTGGTTGCCGATACCGCGCTGGTAGGTGCCCTGCACCAGCCACGGCTCATCGGCCAGCAGCTTGTTGCGCACCTGGCCAGCGGTCAGCGAGTAACGCGACACGCCTTCGCGCAGCATCTGCGGCACCGAACCGAACGGCACCTTGAATTCGCGGCGGCGGCCATCGGCCTCGATCACGCTCACTTCCAGATCGCCGCCGTAGCCGGTCGGGTACAGGTCGTCGATGACGAAGCTGCCCGGCGACACGGTGGAGGAGTAGATCAGCTGCTCGTTCTGGCGCACTTCAACGCGTGCGTTGGTTTCGGCGATGCCGCGCACGACCGGCGCGTAGCCGCGCAGCGAATCGGGCAGCATGCGGTCGTCGCTGGCCAGGCTGGCACCGCGGTAACCGATCGAGTCGAACAGTTCACCGGTGGTGTAGGCCTCACCGATGGTGAGCATGCCGCGCACCTGCGGAATGCCGCGCTGTGCATAGGTGGCGATGCTCTGCCAATGGCGGCCATCGCCCTCGGACCAGGTCAGGTTCGAATCGTGGCGGAACTGCCAGCCACCCAGGTTCATGCCGGCGTTGAGGCCGAGGTAGGCACTGCGGTTGCGCTGGCCACCTTCGACACGGCTGTCGCTGTCGATGGCATTGAAGCTGTAGCCGACGAAGCCGGCATTGATGCCGCGGTCCCACAGCGCCGGGTTGACGTAGCCGCGTGCCTCACGGCGCAGGAACACCTGCGGGATGCTCAGGTCGTAGCGCAGGTTGCCGCTGTCATAGACACCATAGGCATTGGCCATGCGCTGCTGGACCGGCACGCAGCTGGTCTTGTCGGTCGGCACGGACGGATCCTGCTGCAGCAGCACGGCTTCGCTGTCCACGCCCATTTCTTCCAGCATCGGCAGCGGCAGGCAGGCGTCGACACGGCCCTGCGCATCGGCCTTGAACTGCAGATCGCGACGGCCCTGCCAGGCACCGTTGACGTAGACGTCGACACGATAGTTGCCGGCCACCATCGGGTTGCCGTTGCTGAAGGCCGCCAGGTCGACCTGCTTGGCCTGGCCAGACAGGAAGCTGGAATTGAACTGGGCCGACTCCGGTGCACGCGCATTGGCCGCACCACTCTGCGCCATCAGCGCCTGTTCGCCGAGATTGGCCGGGGCAGCCAGCGCCCATCCTGGGCAGGCCACGCCAGCAACCAGCAGGCAAAGCGCCTGATGGATCGACAATGTCAATCTGTTTCCGATCACACTGACATTCCTTCAATTCGCCGCACAGCGGCGGTGGCGGGATGCGCAGGCCAAGGGCCAGCGCGGCGCGTTCAGCCCCCGATGCTGCCGAGGCGGATGGTGTGTTCCACCCGGCCGCCGTAGTCGTTGATGGTGATGAAGCGGACCTGGTCGGTGCCCGCCGGTGCGGCGAACTCCAGGCTCTGCTTCGGCGCGACCATCGCGCCCTTGTCCTCGACGGCCTTTTCACTGCTGCCGGTCACGGCATGTACTTCGGCCAGAGTGACGTGGAAGGGGCTCGGGTTTTCCACCCGCAGGCGGTCGCCCGTGCGGGTCCAGCGCAGCGCTGCCGGCGCGTCGTTGGCGACGCCCTTCAGGCCCTGCGGCCGGTAGAAAAGCTTCAGGCGCGAACGGAACGCGACCTGCAGGTAATTCTGTTCGCCGCTGTCGGCGTTGTCCGGGGACGGCGGAACATCCAGCACGTTGAGCCAGAATACCGACTCACGGTCGGTCGGCAGCTGCGCGCCGGAGAAGATCAGGCGAAGCGCCTGGCTGCGGCCCGGTTCGACGCGCGCGATCGGCGGCGTCAGCACGAACGGGGCATCGCTGGTATCGGCGGTCTGGTTGGCGTCGCCGCTGTCGATCCAGGCCTGCACCAGCGCCGGCGAATCGCCCACGTTGTCGACCTGCACGGTGACTTCGCGCGCCTGCGCCGGATAGATCACTCGCGTGCCATTGACCACCACGCCGGCCAGAGCGTTCTGGCAGAAGGGCAGCGTGAACGCTGCCAGCAGCAGCGCCCGGGGAAAGATTGCTTTCATCGGAAGTACTACGCTCGAGGTATGTGGCCTGGGGCCGCGATGCACTGGCCGGCGCGTACGCCGGCCAGTGCGGGTACGACTACGATCAGTTGTAGATAATCGTGTACTTGACGCTGCTGGTGACGTCGCCCGGGGTGGCGGCGGCAGTGGCGTAGTACTCAGCGTAGTAGTTCAGGTTGGCGGTGCCGTCGCCGGCCACGGTCACCCACTGCGAGTTGTCCTGAGCCAGACCGGTGCCAGCCGCCTTGATCGGCAGGAACGTGTTGTTCGAGCCCAGCAGCTGCAGCTGCACGTTGGTGGCAGCGTTGGCCGAAGCCTGGTTGACCAGGCGGCCGCTGTTGAAGTCAACGGTGGAACCCGGCTCGAAGTAGGTGGCGACGTTGCCGGCGCTGCACTTGCTCAGGTTGATGGCGAACGGGGTACGACCCGCAACGGCACCGGCGGTGGCCAGGGTGTTCTTGGACACGGTCGGCAGGTTGACGGCGAAGTCCTTGCCGCCCGGGGTCGAGATGGTGCAGGTCTTGTCGGTCACCTTGCCGTTGAAGGTGATGGTGCCGTCGGCGGCGTTGGCGGCCAGCGGAGCGGCGGCCAGCATCAGAGCGGCGATGATATTGATCTTGTGCATTCGCTTTTACCTAACCCTACTGAAGAGATGAGAAGTAGAGGAGGAAGCAAGGAGCACTGCCGGGCTATCAAGACCCATCCTTGCGTCTCACCTGTGGCCGGACTCGGACATACCTTCCCCTGAATCCGTGACGCAAGTATAGGCACAACTGTGATGAAAGTCTCATTATTTTTCTGAACGCCAATTCATTGACGCCTTAATTGTGACGTGGTAGGCGGAATGTCCTCTTGCCGGGCGTGGAGGATTTGACGTCGAGGCGATCAGCCCATAAACGACCCGAGATGGCGCTTCGAGTGACGTGTTCGGCATGCGCGAAAACAGGCCTTTTTCAGGTGGAAATCGCCTTATTTGATGCGCATCACTCTTTCTTGGTGATGGCCCTAGCAGATTCGGATTTGTCCTATTAAAGACGGATCGAACCTGTCGCTAACTAGGACACACCGAACCAGAGAACGTGTCATGAGGAATTCCATTCTGTTGTGTGTGGCCCTGATGTCCGTCAGTGCACTGGCCCAGGCCAGCAGCGGCAGCATCCGTTTCAGCGGCCGTATCGCCGAGCCGGGCTGCACGACGGCCCTGTCCCAGAGTGAGCTGAGCCTGGCCGCCTGCCCGCCGTCGGCCAAGGGCTCGACGGTGGCCGTGACGGCGCTGGCCGATGGCCAGGCCGCGACGCTGCGCGACGGCAAGCGCCAGGGCCAGAAGCTGTCGGTGTCTGCCAGCGCGATGCGCGCCGGCGATATCGCCTTCTCCGAGCGCTACAGCGTGCAGGCTTCGAAGCAGCAGCCGCTGCAGGGCGCCTACCTGGTGGTGGTCGACTACCTGTAAGCCGGCGCGCTGCAAGCCGACGTGTTTACGCCGGCGGCAGCTCGAAGACCTGGCGCAGATAGGCCAGGTAGCCCGGGTCGTCGCACATGCTCTTGCCCGGCGAATCGCTGAGCTTGGCCACCGGCTGGCCGTTGCAGCGGACCATCTTGATGACGATGTTGAGCGGCGTTGGCCCCAGATCATTGGTCAGGTGGGTGCCGACGCCGAAGGCGACCTGGCAGCGCCCCCGGAAGTAGTCGTACAGGCGCATCACCTTGGCGATGTCGAGCCCATCGCTGAACACCAGCACCTTGCTGCGTGCATCCACCCGGCGCTGCTGGAAGTGCGCCAGCATGCGGTCGCCCCAGTCGAACGGATCGCCCGAGTCGTGGCGGACACCGTCGAACAGCTTGCAGAAGTACATATCGAAGTCGCGCAGGAACGCGTCCAGGCCGACCACGTCGGACAGCGCGATGCCCAGATCACCGCGATACTCGCGCGCCCACGATTCCAGTGCCGCCACCTGCGAATCACGCAGGCGCGGGCCCAGCGCCTGGAACGCCTGCAGATACTCATGCGCCATGGTGCCGTGCGGGGTCATGCCGTACAGGCGGGCGAAGTGCACGTTGCTGGTGCCGACCAGCTGCGGGCCGAGCGCATCGCGCAACAGCGGCAGCAGACGGGCATGCCAGTCACGCGAGTAGCGGCGGCGGCTGCCGTAGTCGGCAATGCGGCACTGCTCGAACCCCGGGGTATCACGCAGCAGCGCGGCCTTGGCCTGCAGGCGGCGCTCGCCCTCGGCGAAGTCGGCCGTGGTGGTGTTGCGGAACCAGACTTCGTTGATGATCGCCAGCAGCGGCACTTCGAACAGGATGGTGTGCAGCCAGGGGCCGGTGATGTCCAGTTCGATCTCGCCGGGCACGGTCTTCGACGCGCGCAGCTGGATGTACTTGCGGTCGAGGTGGAACAGGCCGAGGAAATCGGCGAAGTCCGGCTTCACGAAGCGCAGGCCACGCATGTAGTCCAGCTCCGCGTCACTGAAGCGCAGGCCGCACAGGTGGTCGATCTCTTCGTCGATCTGGTCGATGTAATGAGCCAGGTCGATGCCGGGCGTGCGGCACTTGAACCGGTACTGCACCTGGGCACCGGGGTGCTGGTGGAGCACCGCCTGCATCATGGTGAACTTGTACAGGTCGGTGTCGAGCAGGGACTGGATGATAGGCATGGGGCGGATTATGCGCCCGGCGGAGTGAACCGTGGGCGCGCCCGCCTTCCGTAGAGCCGAGCCCACGCTCGGCTGCGATCTGCACGGGAAGATGACGAGGCATTGAAAAGCAGCCGAGCATGGGCTCGGCTCTTGTGTCTTGGATTGTGCCCTGATCAGGCACAATCCCCCGGTGACCCGGGAGGCTCCGATGACGCTGCCTCGGCTCTTAAGCCTTCGAGCTTGCAAAGTAGATTCAGCGCGTCGGCGGCCTGACACCGCCTTGGAACTTGAACGGTATCTTAGGCCCACCATGGGGTGAGAGCCTGTACTCACAAGGGCAAGTCTGGCGGCTTCCGATCACGATCGTAAGTTCAAGCTGGAGCCAAATCATGCAATTTATCGGCATCGACGCTGCCAAGGCGACCTTTGATATCGCCGTGCCACTATCTGGCAGCAAGTATCGAACCAAGGCCAAACTCCCCAATACGCCAAAGGGCTTTGATGAGCTTCTTGCGTGGCGCGCCAAGCATGCACCGAACGCGGCGGTAGGCATGGAGGCTACAGGTATCTATCACGAAGCCTTGGCTCGAGCCCTGGTGGAGGCGGGGGTGGTGGTTCATGTGGCCAATCCCGCCCGAGTAAAGGCGTTTGGGCAGGCGGAGGGAATCCGGACCAAGACGGATCGCAGCGACGCCAAGCTGATTGCCCGGTTCTTTGAGGCACAACGCCCGGAAAAGCTGCATCCCTACGTTCCGCCGACCCCCTCGGAGGTGAAGCTGCGCGCCTTGGTACGGCGTCGAGACGACCTCCAGGAAATGCTGCAGATGGAGCACAACCGCCTGGACGTTGCCGATATCTCGGTCCAGCAAGGGATCAAGGATGTGATCCGGACGCTGGAAGAGCAGATCAAGCAGGTCCAAAAGGCGATTGAGGACCATATCGATAACGATCCGGACCTGCGCCGGCGTCATCAACTGCTTACCAGCATTCCCGGTATAGGCAACACCAGCAGTGCCCAGCTGCTGGCCATGCTGGGGGATCTAAGCAAATACAGCGACGTGCGCCAGGTGGTTGCCCACGCGGGCCTGAATCCGGCCCAGCGTCAATCAGGAAATTACGAAGGTAAATCCCGGATATCACGCGTCGGCGATGCCGTTTTCCGCAAGAAACTGTACATGCCGGCGCTGACCGGGAAGACCCACAACCCTACGCTGAAGTCCTTTGCAGACCGGCTCAGCGCGAAAGGAAAGCCCTTCAAGGTCGTCATGTGTGCGGTGATGCGTAAACTCATCCATCTGGTTTGGGGCGTACTGAGAAGTGGCCGACCCTTTGAGCCGGACGTTGCCCTTGCCTAGGCAAGGGCAACACGGTATCTACAACGACCTGCGCAGCAGGCGCGGCACCAGCATCAGGGCGTGCGCCCAGATCGCGCCCCACACCGCCACGCGTACCGGCAGCGAACGTTGCCTGGCCTCGAACTTCTGGAAATAGCGCCACAGGCCCTTGTGCTTGTGCCATTCGACGAAGAACGGCCGCGAGCGGCTGGAGACGCCTCGTACGTGGGTGACATGCAGATCGTTGGCGATCGCCACCACCGCGCCGGCCTCGCGTGCGCGGCGGCACAGGTCCAGGTCCTCGGCATGCAGGCGGTAGCCCGCGTCCCAGCCGCCGATGCGCTCGAACAGTGCACGCGGCATCATCAGCAGCGCACCGGACAGGGCCGGCACCCGCTGCAGCGCCTGGTGGGGGTCACGCGGCACCGCCAGCTTCGAGCCCTTGCCGGGCGAACGCAGCATCAGCAGGAAATCCGGATCACGGCGGCGCACCGCCTCGTCGGCATGACCATGCTCGTCCACCTGCTCAACGCCCAGCAGGCAGTCGCCCAGGGCTTCGGCACGGCGGCGCAGTTCGGCCAGCGTATCCGGCTCGACCATCAGATCCGGGTTGATGAAGGCCAGCCACGGGCTGTGCGAATCGGCCACGCCCTGGTTGTTGGCGGCGGCGAAGCCGGGGTTGTCCGGATTGCCGACGAAACGCACGCGCGGATCATGGCTGGCATGGCGCTGCACGATATCCAGCGTGCCATCCATCGAGCCATTGTCGATCACCCGGATCTCGGCCACATCCTGCGCCTGGCGCAGACGCGAGAGACAGGCATCGATCGTGCTGCCGCTCTGGTAGGTGACGACGATGGCGGCAATGGCAACATTCAAGCAGGAGGCTCCGGCGCGGACGGGACGAACAGGTCACCCTGTTCCTTCGGCATTATCGCCTGCCGCATGCGCTGCTGCAGGTCGGCACGCAGGCCATGCAGCGGGTCGTGCATGAGGAAGTCAGCCAGCCGTGGCACCCAACCCGGCCAGCGCGCGGCCAGCGCCTCGAGATCACCATCACGGCTGATCGCCTCCCCTGCCCGGCTGACGAAGGCGGTCTCGCACAACACGTTGCGCCAGCCCAGGCCAGCCATGCGCAGGCTCAGGTCGACCAGCGCCGCGTTCCAGCCGTCGTAGCTGTCCACGTCCAGGCCCCCGGCACGCCGGCGCGCGTTGCCCCGCACCAGCACCGCGTGGGTGACCGCCGACGGCAGCTCCGGGTGCAGCGTCGGCAGGCCGGCACAGGTCTGCGCCAGCAGCGCGGTATCGTCCGGTTCCGGATTGATCTCGCCCAGCCGGGGCCAAGCAGCGGTTTCGCCGGCATTGCACCACGGGGTTGCGGTCGCGATGGCGGCATCGCGGGCGAAGGCGTCCTGCAGCTGCTGCAGCCAGCCCGGCGCGGGCACGCTGTCCGGTGCCAGCACCGCCACGTCCATGCCATCGCAGGCGCGCAGCATCTCGTCCAGGTGGGCGACTTCGCCCAGCGGCCGTGCACGCCGGGTGTACTCGGCCTGCAATGGCGTATGTGCCAACCAGTTTTCCACCACCGCCTGCGCACGCGGCCCGGTCTGCGCGTCATCGGCCAGCCAGACCGCGGTGCCCGGCGCGGTGCCGGCATCCAGTGCGGCCAGGCAGCGGTCGAGTGCGGCATCGTCCACGCACAGCGGCAACAACACGATCGCCCCCATCCCGCCTCCGTGGTTGTCGGTAGCCACAGCCTAGCACTGGGAGGGTATCGGCCGGGTTGCACCCGGCACCCGCAGAGGCCAGAGCCAGAGCCGAAGCAACAGCCGGAGCAAAAGCTGGGTTCCTGGGAGATGGCGGGGTGGGTCCGGTTGCGGGGGACGCCGTAAATACGTCCCTGTAGGCTCGGTCGCGCCATCCATGGCGCTCACGCCCCCGCAACCGGACCCACCCCGCCTTCGACAGATCTCTGCGATCTGCAGTAGATCCACGCCATGCGTGGATGAATCTCCATCGGAATCGAATATTTCGAATTGGAATCGAAAAGCATCCACGCATCGCGAGGGATCTGCCGCGTCGACCAAGGTCGACACCTACCCACAGCCGCGGGAATCTGTCAGAGGTGGGGCGGTGTGGGTTGGCAGGACCGTTGGCGCCATGGGCCCGAGGCATGCCTCGGGCGGGTTGGGCAGGACGCCCAACCCCGGTCTTGCCGTGTGCGCAGGACAGCGCACACGAGCAAGGCGCCATCGAGCCCCCATGGACGGGTTTACGGCGTGTCCTGCCAACCCACACCGCCCCGCCATCCCACGGAATGCCCGCTGTTGCTGTTGCTGTTGCTTCAGCCGTTGCTTCTGCGGGTGCCGGGCGCAGCCCGGCCGTAACCCCTTACTTCTTTGCGCGCGGCTGGTTCAGTGGCTCCATCGCCCGGAAGCGCTGGCTGTACTCGTCGGTCAGATTGCGCGCTTCCTGGCTGTTGCGCACGATGCTCGGGGTCAGCAGCACGATCACTTCGGAACGACGGCTGGTGCGGCTCTTCTGCCCGAACAGCGCGCCGACCACCGGAATCCGGCTCAGGCCGGGAATACCGCTGCTTCCATCGGTGGCCGTATCGGTGATCAGGCCGGCCAGCATGATGGTGTCGCCGCTCTGCACCGCCGCTTCGGTCGACAGCTTCTTGGTGGAAATCCGCGGGTTGCAGTTGCGCTCCTGCGGGTTGCAGTTCTCCGGTACGTTCGAGGCGCTGCTCACTTCCTGCACGATGTCGAGGAACACCGTGCCGTCGCGGGTCACGCGCGGGCGCACCTTCAGGATCACGCCGGTGTCGATGTACTGCACCGAGCTGTAGCTGCTGGTGCCGATGCCGGTGTTCACCGTAGTCGTGTTGATCGGCACCTTGTCGCCCACGTTGAGCGTGGCCTCGGCGTTGTTGCGCACGAACACCGAGGGGGTCTGCAGCAGGCGTACATCGGTGACCTTGTCCAGCGCGCTCACCACCGCCGCACCATTGTGGCCGGTGAATGCCCAGCCCAGGCCTTCGCCACCGGTTGCGGCACCGGCGAAGCTGCTCCAGGAGCCACCCGCTGCTGCCGGCAGGGTCACGCCGCCCAATGCTCCCGTCAGGGCACGCCCGGCCACGGCATTGTCGAAGAACCAGTTCACGCCGTACTTCAGGTCACCGTCCAGTGCGACTTCGGCCACCTGCGCTTCGATATGTACCTGCAGCGGCATCACGTCCAGCTTCTCGATTACTTCACGGATCGAGCGCCAGGCCTGCGGGGTCGAACGCACCAGCAGGGTGTTGGTTTCCTCCACCGCCGACACGCCCACACGGTCGCCTTCCACTTCCAGGCTGACACTGACGTTGCCGGACTGGCGCTGCGGCAGGTTCATGCTGCCATTGCCGCCACCACTGGAGCCGCTGCCCGGGGTCGAACCGAAGCTGCTGCTGTTGTTGCTGTCCATGCCGCGCTCGCCGTCGCTGCCCAGCTGCGATGGAATCGCGCCGGGTGCCAGCGATGCCGGGCTGGAGCCGCCGCGGTTGCCACTGCTGGCGAAGGCTTCACTCAGCCGCTCGGCCAGGTCGCGCGCCTTGATGTAGCGCAGCTCGTAGGAGAACAGGCGCGCACTGCCGCCGGCCGTATCAATACGGTCCAGCCACTGCTGGATCTGGTCCAGGTAACGCACCTGCGGGGTAATCACCAGCACCGCATTGGCGTTCTCCAACGGCAGGAAGCGGAACATGCCGGCGCTGGGCGTCTTGCTCTCCTCGCCGAACACTTTTTCCAGGTCGGCGGCCACCTGTTCGGCCTTGCCCGACTGGATCGGGAACACGCCCACCGACATGCCCGACAGCCAGTCGACGTCGAAGATCTCGACGGTGCGCATGTAGTTTTCCAGCTCGGCGCGGGTACCACCCAGGGTGATCACGTTGCGGCCGCTGTCGACGTTGACGATGGCATTGGGCCGCGCATACGGCTCCAGTACCTTCTTCATTTCGGTGGCGGAGATGAACTGCAGCGGGATCACACGTACTTCAAAACCGCGCGCGCTGGCAGCCGGCGCCGTACTCGGTGCGACCGTACCGGCCAGCGCCTGGTCGGCGGCGACGATGTTGTAGCGGCCACCGCTGTAGACCATGCGTGCGTTGTTCCAGCCCAGCACCATTTCCAACAGGTTCAACGCCTGCGCCGGCGACACCGGCTTGGGCGTCGCCAGCGTGACCGTGCCCTGCACCCCCGGTGCGATCACGTAGTTCTGGCCCAGCATGTCACCGAGGATGGCCTTGACCACCGCGTGCACCGACTCGCCTTCGAAGTTGAAGGTCGCCTCACCGGTACTGGCACCATGCAGTGCCGGTGCCGGCGCGCGGGCTGCCTCGCGGTTGATCATGGTGCCGGTGCCACGACGGATCACCGCCCGTGGCGCACCCTGTGCATCGCGGGCGGCATCGGCGGCCACCTCCGCTGCCTGTCCGGCATCGGTGGTGGATGTCAGGTTGCCCTTGCGCTGCACATGCGGCGCGGACACGGTGCTGCAGCCGACCAGCAGCGCGAGGGCAAAGGACCAGGGAAGAAAACGCAGGCTCATGCATTCACTCTATCGGTTGGTGCCATCGCCCGGGGGCGGCGACGGTTGTTGCTGCTGTTGTTGCTGCAGCTGGCGGCGACGGGCCTGGATGCGTTCGCGGATGGCCTGCATCTGCGCTTCGCTGGGGCCGTTGTTGTTGGCAGGCGGTGTGGCGGCCGCCGCCGAAGGTGCTGGCGCACTGCCAGCAGGCGACGGCGATGGGGTTGCAGCAGCCGGCGGCGGTGCCGGCGGAGCGCCTGCAGGGGGCGGTACCACGATCGCACCTGCCGGCGGCGCACCGTTGGCGCCGCGCAGCACGGTCGGCGGCTCACCGCCCTGCCCATTGAATACCGCCAGTTCCAGCACCTGGTTGCCACCGGGGCCGATCACTGTGGCCTGGCGTGGCGCCAGCCCCACCAGCTGCCAGCCATCCACGGCGTCGCCATTGAGGCGCAGGCGCAACGAACGGTTCTGTTCGGTGGTGAAGGTGGCCATGCCGAAATCGCCGGTCAGCAGCACCCCGGTCAGGCGCAGCGCGGCGCTGGCGGCGGGCTCGCTGCCACCGAGCAGGTAGGGCTTCGGCCTGCGGTCCTCGGCGAACAGCGGTCGTTCGCCGATGGCGCTGTAACTGTCGGCGCTGGCCATGCGCTCGGCAGCCAGTGGTGGCAGGGCCGGCAGCGAGGGTGCCGCATCGGCATCGCCGTCGGCACCCGGCAACCGGCTGCCCAGGCCAAAGCCGGTGGCCAGCCAGACCGCCGCTGCCCAGCCGGCAAGCGCCAGCAGGAAGCCGGTACGCAGGCTGATCTGCTCAAGCTTCATCGGCCACCTCCTGCCCTTCTTCCGGCGCAGCCGGTGCGGGTGTTGGTGCGGCCGATGGCGGTTGCGGCACCGCGCCCGGTTCGGCTGCAGGTGCCGGGGCAGCGCCATCGGCAGCGGCACCGGGCAACAGGTAGCCGGCCAGTTCGAACGACACGTCCAGGCCGAGCCCGGATTCATTCGGCGACTGCTGGAAGCGCTGTGCGATCAGGTTGAGGTTATCGACGAACAAACGCGGGCTACCGGTTTCCAGGCTGTGCAGCACGGTGGCCAGCTCGGCCACGCCACAGCGCAGGCGTACCTGCATGGCAACGCGCACGAACTCGGCGTCGCGCCGGTTGTCGGTAAGCGGCGTGCGGTTGCTGATGGTGCAGCTGCGGTTGCCCGGGCTGGCCATCGCCACCGCATCCTGCAGCTTGGCGCCCAGTGCCGCGGCGGCGGCTTCGGCAGTGGCTTCGCGCAGGAAGCCCGGCCGCTGCTGCAACGCTTCGCGTGTGGCGCGCAGGCGCTGTTCGATCTGCGGCTGCTGTTGCAGCTGCGCCTGCACGCGCGACTCGCGCTCGCGCAGCGCCGCGACATCGGCATCGATCTCGCGCAGCGGCTGGGTGAACCAGGGGTGCACCAGCAGCAGGTAAGCCAGGCCCAGCACTGCCAGCAGCAGCGCCAGCGCCAGCCAGCGGTCACGGCGTGCGCTTGGCATCGGCATCGGCCGCCTCCCGGGTCGGGGCCGCTGCCGGCAACGGCTGCAGCTCAGCGGTCATGGTGAAGCGGTCGCGGCCACTGGCGGCACCATCGGCCTGCAGCACACCGGTCAGGTTGACCTTGCGCCACTGCGGCGCGTCCTGCAGCAGCTGTACCAGCTGCGAGGCCTCGCGGCTGAGCCCGATCAACTGCAGGTTGCTGCTCTCGATGGCCAGCTTTTCCAGATAGGTACCTTCCGGCAGGCGGCGGGTCAGTTCGGTCCAGATCTCCACCGTACCAGCGCGCTGGCTGCGCTGCTTTTCCAGGAACGCCGCACCATCGATCAGCGCCTGCAGCTGCGCTCGTTCGCTGGCCACGCCGCGTGCACTGCGCGCACTGCGTTCCACCTGCGCGCGCAGTTCGTCGGCCGCCGCGCGGCGGTTGTCGAGCAGCTGCAGGCCGGCCAGCACCAGCATCACCACCGCGGCCACCGCCAGCAGCAGGTTCCAGCGCCGCATCGGATCGGTCCGCACCTGGCGCTGTGCGGGGGGCAGCAGGTTCACCTGCAGCGTGGTGCCCTGTGCATCGATCGCATCGACACCGGCCAGCGCATCGGCCCATTGGCCCACGTCATTGCGCCAGGCCTCAAGCTGGCGCAACGGCCAGGCCACCAGTTCGACCTGCAACTGGCCTTCACCGGCCACGCCGAGTTCACGCACGTCGTAGCTGACCTGGCTGGATTCAAACGGCGTCTGCCGATCGATCTCGAAGCCGACCACCGCGCGCAGGCGGTCGGCCGCCACCGCAGGCAACCGCAGCTGACGACGCAGTACATCGCTGGCCGGCAGCAGCCACACCCGCGGCAGGCTGCGCAGGCGCGCCTCCAGCACCCGGTCCAGTTCAGTCGGCGACAGCGGCCACGGCAGGCGCGCCACCGGCTCGCGACGCTCGCCCGCCTCACGCCAGACCTGCAGCTGGTCGCCCTCGCACTGCAGCAGCAGGCGTGCCTGTGCCCAGCCCAGCGCCCACTGCCAACGAGCCGGCACCCAGGCCAGCAGCGATTGCCGCCACCAGCGCAGGAAACGGCCGACGCCGGGGCCGATCCGGCCCTGCACCTGCCGCAGACTGTCCTGCCAAGCCGTCATCTTGCTGTCATTCCCTGCTCCCAGCGAAGCACTGTGTAGGACCGCCCGGGAACCCCGCCCGAGCCATTGCGTACGACTGCCTGCAACACCGACCGGCGTCCACTGCCGTCGGTGACACGGGACTCGATACTATAGGTGCCACTGCTGCTGGCAAGGGTTGACGCACCGGCAGCGGAATCGGCATCACGCTCCTGCTGGGCACGCTGGGCCAGCACGGTGTCGGCATCCAGGCCCAATGCGGTCAACACCACGGCACTGGCGTACTGCGGATCCGGCCGCGCCTGGCGGCTGTACAGGGTAAGGTGCGGCAGCATCTTCTGGTACAGCGGCCCACGCATGCCAAGCACCCGCTGCAGCTCGCCAAGGGTCTCGAAACGCTTGTTGCGCGGGCCATATGGCAACCCGGCCGCCACGTAGTCAGGCGCCTCGGCGCCCCCTCCGGGCTGCAGCAGGCTGTCCTCGTCACGCCAGTCGACGATGGCACCAGCCAGCTGCCGCGCTGCCGCTTCGTCTTCGCCCAGCGCCTTGAGGAAGGCGGTCAACAGGGTCACGTCGGCCAGATTCAGGTTGATCTTGCCGTTCTCGTCCAGCACCTTGATCTCGATGCTGGCGTCATCGAACTGCCAGCGATAGGTACGGCCATCGGCGCGCCAGGGCGCCCGCTGCGGATCGGCGGACAGGCGCGTCAGCGCGTACTCCAGACCCGCGCGCGCGCGTTCCTGGCCGCGCGCATCGTCATCCAGTACCCGCTGCTGCAGGTGCTCGACACGCGCGCTCAACGCGAAGGCACCGACCAGTGCGGTCATCAATGCGATCAGCCACAGCACCAGCACCAGTGCTGCGCCACGTCTCCGGTTCACCGTGCACCTCCGCTGCCACCGGCGCGCGGCGCCACCACCAGCGTGGGCCAGGGCGCGCCCTTGGCTGGCACGATCTGGATCTCCACCAGCATCGGCAGGCGACGGGTATCGTCCCAACGCGGCATCCAGTCGGTGACCTGGCCGGTGCTGGCATCGATGCCGCGATAGCGCAGTTGCACCGACTTCAGGTTCTCCACCAGCACTTCCGGCGGACGTGGTGGATTTTCCGCGATGCGCTCGCCTTCCTGCAGCAGCACCAGATCCAGCAACAGACGTTGCTGACCGCTGCGGCCATCCACCTGCAGTGCATGCAGGTACGATCCGCCGTGACCGAGATAACCCGGCAGATCCGCGGCGAACAGCATGCGATTCTCTTCACCCTGGAAGAAGATCGGCTCGCGGGTGGGATCGGGCGCTTCGAGCGGCGTACGCAGCGCGCCTGCCAGTTGCCGACGCAGCAACGTCTCCACTGCGCGCATGCGTTCACTCTCGGCAGCGATCTGCTCGCCGCGCTGGCTGACCGCCATCGCCGAGCGCACGCTGGCGAACGCCAAGGCCAGGCCACCGGCCAGCAGCACCGTGGCCAGCATCACTTCAACCAGAGTGAAACCCGCGGTGCGGCGTTTCATCGCGCGCTCTCCAGGTCCGGCGGCAGCAGGCGCAGGCTGCGCCAGCGCAGCTGCTCACGTTCACTGTCGCCCCAGCGCACCTGCAGCTGCAGCTCGGCCAACCAGGGGGCACCCGGTGATTGCGATTGTGCCTGCGCCACGTTGCCGGCGCGTGGCTCCACCCACGGCTGCACCTGCAGCTGCCAGTGGTAGCGCCCTTGTTCCCAGTCCCCCTGCTGGCTGCCGACCTGCAGTGGCGAGGCAACACCGGCTTCGGCCAGCAGCGACTGCGCATGCAGCACCGCGCGCGTGCGCAGCTCGGCGTCGCGCACCTGTTTGGCGCCACCTGAGAGACTCCCCAGCAGCAGGGTCAGCGCCAACCCGAGCAGGGCGAAGGCGATGATCACTTCCAGCAGGGTGAAGCCGCGGGCGCGCCGCTTCATTGCGACCGCCAGGGGCCGGAGCGGACCTCGCCGGTCAACCAGCCAACATCGATGCGCCATTCGGCATCGTCACGCTGCAACCGGATGCGGCCACCGCTGGAACCGCCATCGGGGTGGAACTCGATCACGCCCTGCCCCGGTGCGGTGGCCAGCTGCGCGGCGCCTTCGAACTGCACCTGCAGCTGTGCCGGCACGTCACCGTGGCGCTGGTTGGCGCCTTCCCAGCGCCGCTTTGCCGGCTCGATGACAAAGCGCTGCGGCTCGCCGCGGGCGATCGCCTGCGCGCGCACCATGCGCAGCTGGTTGGCGATGTCCTTGCCGGCGCTGCGCAGCTGCATGCCGGCAAACCCGCGCGACAGGCCGGCTGCGGTGATCAGGCCGATCGCAGCGATCAGCGCGATCACCAGCAGCATTTCGAGCAGCGACAAGCCCGCCGCACGCCTGCCGTGCAGGCGCGGGCGTGGCAGCCGGCGCGGCAGGAAATGGGTCATGCAGGTTTACGGCTGGTAACGGATGTCGGCGTCGACGCTGCTGCCGCCGGCCTTGCCGTCCTTGCCCAGGCTGACCAGCTCGTACGGCTGGCCCTCCCCCGGTGCACGGTATTCCAGCGCGTGGCCCCACGGGTCGTTCAGATCGGCCGGCTTGGCGTACGGGCCCAGCCAGCCGCCGACACCGGCCGGTGCGGTCACCAGGTCGTTCAGCGAACCCGGCAGCTTGCCGGTGTCGATCTGATAGTTGTCGATCTTGGAGGCGACGGTCTGCACCTGCGCCTTGGCGATGTTGGCCTTGCCGCGGTCGGCGCCACCCAGCACGCGGCTGGCGACCAGGGTCAGCACCGCGCCGATCAGCACGATGACGATGATGATTTCCAGCAGGCTCATGCCCGACTGGTTGCGCGCGGCGGTGAAGGAAAGGCGGATCGGTCGACGGGAAGCAATCATGGTCGGTCCTTTCAGTTGCGGAGTGTCGGGGTTGCGTAGGGATCCATCGTCAACCGATGGCATTGGTCAGGTCGTACAGCGGCACCAGCACGGCCACGATCACCGCACCGACCACCGAGGCCAGCACCAGGGTGATCGCCGGCACCATTGCCGCCAGCAGACGGTCGATGCGGCGCGCGCTGTCCTGTTCAAAGGTATCGGCGGCCTTCAGCAGCATGGTATCGAGGGCGCCGGATTCCTCACCCACCTGGATCATCTGCAGCGCCAGGCGCGGGAAACGCTTGCCGCGTGACAGCGCCAGCGACAGGCCGGTACCGTTCTTCACTTCGTCCGCAGCGGCTTCCACATCGGCGGCCAGCGCTCGGTTGCCCAGCACATTGCGGGCGATGCCCAGGGCACCCAGCAGCGGCACGCCATTGCGCAGCAGGGTACCCAGTGTGCGGGCCAGCCGCGCGGTTTCCAGTTCACCCAGCAGGCGGCCGATGCCGCGCCGCTGCAGCAGCCAGCCGTCCAGCGCCAGCCGGAAGGCCGGTTGCCGCGCCTTGCGTTCGAAGAACAGCGCCAGCACCGCCGGCACCACCAGCAGCAGCACCCACCAGTCGCGCACGAACAGGCCCAGCTGCAGCACCGCGTTGGTGAACCACGGCAGCGCCACATCCAGGCTCTCGTACATCTGCGCGAACTGCGGCACCACGTAGCCGAGCAGGAACAGCAGCGCACCGCCCACCACCACCAGCAGGATGGCTGGATAGACCAGCGCGTTGATCACCTTGCCCTGCAATGCGCGGCTGCGTTCGAGATAGTCGGCCAGGCGCTGCAGGGTTTCGTGCAGGCTGCCGCCGGCTTCACCGGCACGCACCATGTTCACGTACAGGCGCGAGAACAGGCCGTGCTGGCGTTCCAGCGCGGTCGACAGCGGCGCGCCACCGCGCACCACGTCGCGGATGTCGGTGATCGCGCGGCGCGAGCGTTCGTCTTCCGGCAGGCCGAGCAGGATCGAAAGCGCACGGTCCAGTGGCTGGCCGGCACCGAGCAGTGTCGCCAGCTGCTGGGTGAACTGCAGCAATGCCGCGCCCTGCAGCGGGCGCTGGCGGAACAGGTTGCGCCAAGTGCTGCCGCCGATCGCGCCGCCGTCAGCCAGCTGCGTCTCCATCGGCAGGTGGCCCTGGTCCTGCAGGCGCGCGACCAGCTCGGCCTCGCTGGCCGCTTCCATCTGACCGTCGAAGATCTCGCCGTGCGGATTGAGCGCCTTGTAGCGGTAAGTCGGCATATCAGCCCCGGGATCCTGCGCGCATCAGCTTTCCTCGGTCACGCGCAGCACTTCCTCGATGGTGGTCTGCCCGCTCAGCGCCTTGGACAGGCCATCCTCGTACATGGTGCGCATGCCGGCTTCGCGGGCGATGCGTTCGATCTCGCCCATGCCGTCGCGGCGCATCACCGCACGCCGCAGCGCATCGTTCATCACCAGGAATTCCATGATGGTGGTACGCCCCAGGTAGCCGGTCGGCGCCAGCGCCGAGGGCTTGGGGCGGAACAGATGGATCGGCCCCTGCGGCTGCAGGCGACGCAGCTCGAAGCGTTCGATCTCTTCCGGCGAGGCTTCATAGCGCTCGGCATGGGTCGGCTCCAGGCGGCGCACCAGGCGCTGGGCCAGGATGCCGTTGATGGTGGACGTGAGCAGGTAGTCCTCCACGCCCATGTCGAGCAGGCGGGTGATGCCGCCGGCCGCGTTGTTGGTATGCAGGGTGGACAGCACCAGGTGGCCGGTCAACGCCGACTGGATCGCGATGCGCGCGGTTTCCAGGTCGCGCATTTCGCCGATCATGATGATGTCCGGATCCTGGCGCACGATGCTGCGCAGCGCGTTGGCGAAGTCCAGGCCGATCTGCGGCTTGGCCTGGATCTGGTTGATGCCCTCGATCTGGTACTCGACCGGATCTTCCACCGTGATGATCTTGACGTCGGCGGTGTTGAGCTGGCTCAGCGCGGTGTACAGCGTGGTGGTCTTGCCCGAACCGGTCGGGCCTGTGACCAGCAGGATGCCGTGCGGTTGTTCCAGCACCTTGCGGAACTGCGGCAGGAACGCATCGGTAAAGCCGAGCCGATGGAAATCGAACACCACCGTTTCACGGTCCAGCAATCGCATCACCACGCTTTCGCCGTGCGCGGTCGGCACCGTGCTCACGCGCAGGTCCAGCTCCTTGCCCTGCACGCGCAGCATGATGCGGCCATCCTGCGGCAGGCGGCGCTCGGCGATGTTGAGCCGGGCCATGATCTTGATGCGGCTGATCACCGCCGCGGTGAGGTTGGCGGGCGGGCTTTCGCCCTCCACCAGTACGCCATCGACACGGTAACGCACCTTCAACCGGCTCTCGAACGGCTCGACATGGATGTCCGAAGCGCGCAGCTCCACCGCACGCTGGATCACCAGATTGACCAGGCGGATCACCGGCGCTTCCGAGGCCAGGTCGCGCAGGTGCTCGATGTCATCGACCGCACCGCCCTCGCCATCGGCGGTCTCGACGATCGCGCCCATCGCGCTGCGGCCCTGGCCGAACCAGCGCTCGACCAGGTCATCAATTTCCGCGCGCATGCCCAGAACCGGTGTCACCGGTACACCCAGTGCCAGCTGCACGGCCTGCTGCGGATACGGATCGTGGGCATCGGCCAGCCACAGCCGGACCCCCTGTTCATCCAGCGCCAGCGGGCAGACATGGAACTGCTTGAGGAAGCGCAGCGACAGCGGCAGGCCCTCGGCGAGGCCCTGCGGTGGTGCCTCCGGCAACTGCTTGCCTTCCAGCAGCGGCAGGCCCAGTACCTCGGCGCTGGCCTGCGCCTGGTCACGTTCGGACACCAGCCCCAGCCGCACCAGCAGGCCCAGCAGGCTGCCGCCGGATTCGGCATGCAGCGGCCGCGCCCGTGCCAGATCGCCTTCCTTCAATCGGCCGCGCGCCAGCAGCGCATCCAGGATGCGACCTTCGGCGTCGTCAGTGGCGGTGGCAGCAAGCGCGTTCACATGACTCTCCTGTCAATCGGCTCGACTTTAGCAGTTAAGCCATGATTTACGCCGTCTCTCCGCCACCTTTCGTAAAAAGACGAAGCCCGTCACATGCGGTGACGGGCTTCGGCCATTCAACTACGGCAGTACGTATTTACTGCGTGGCAAGGATGCTCACCCCGCTGTAGGCCGCTTCACCCACCACCTTGATGTAGTAGGTGCCTGCTACCGGCTTGGTCACCCGCACCGTTTCGGACGTGCCCGGACGGGTCGACTTGGCGTCGTTGTCGCTGGCACTGGGCTCACGGCCTTCAGCCACGTAGACCGAAACATTGCCGGTGCCGCCGTAGGTGATCACGCTGAGCTGCTTGCCGGCGACGGCTTCGAAGCTGTACAGGCGGCTGCTGGCGGCAGCACCATTCAGGCCACCGACCGCGGCCTTGTTGGTCAGCGGCGTCGCCACCGGTCCGCAGTTCTCGGTGCACGGTTCTTCCAGTGCCTTGGCCAGCGCGGCCTTGGCATCAAGGATACCGGTACCGATCGGGGTCGCCGCCGGAATGGCGACCGGGAACGGACGCGCGGTTTCCTTCAGCAGGGTACGCATCGCCGCCGGGGTCAACGGATCCTTGCCCTTGGCGATCAGCGCGCTCTGCACCAGCGCGGCAACGGCGGCCACATGCGGCGAGGCCATCGAGGTACCGCCCATGCCCATGTAGCCCGGCGTGCCCGATTCCGGCGTGGTGGCCGCGTTGGAGCCGGTCTGCCAGATGTAGCCACCCGGGTTGCCGTCGACACTGCCGCCACCACCCGGACCGGACAGGTCCACGCGGGTGCCGTAGTTGGAGTAGTAGGTGATGCCACCGGTGATACGGGTGGCACCCACGGTCACCACGCCTTCGCAGCTGGCCGGCTGGTACTTGGACGCGTTGTCGGTTTCATTGCCGGCAGCCACCACCACCGTGGTACCGCGCGAGATAGCGCCGTTGATCGCGTCCTGGTAGGTGCTGGCGCAGGCGCCACCGCCACCCAGGCTCATGTTGATGATCTCGGCCGGATTGGTGTTGGCCGGAATGCCCGCCACGGTGCCGCCGGACGCCCAGGTCACCGCATCAGCGATGTCGGACAGGTAGCCGCCACACTTGCCCAGCACGCGGACCGGCAGCACCTTGGCCTTGTAGGCGACACCGGCCATGCCGACGCCGTTGTTGGTCTGCTCGGCCACGGTGCCGGCGACGTGGGTGCCGTGCCAGGAACTGTCCTCGGCCAGCGAGCCGTCATAGCACTCATTGTCGTTCTCGACCCAATCACCGTAGTCCTGCGCACCCGGCACGCGGTCGTTGGTCGGGCGCCGCGAGGTCTCCGCATCGCTGATGAAGTCGTAACCCTCCAGGAGGTTGCCGACCAGGTCCGGATGCTGCGGCAGGATGCCGGTGTCGATCACCGCCACCACGATGCCCTCGCCCTGCGAGACATCCCACGCCGCCGGTGCGTTGATGCCGCCGACCGCATTGTGCAGATGCCACTGGTTCTGCTGGTAGAAGGGATCGTTCGGCACCAGTGCCGGCTGTACGTTGCCGGCACGCAGTTCGGTGCGGCGCAGCTTCACGTCGGCTTCGGCGTACTGCACCGATGGGTCGGCCTTCAGTTCCTTCAGTACGCGCTGCAGTTCGGCCGGGGCCAGGCGGCCCTGCACACGGATGAGGTCCGCACCGGTAGCGAGCTTGCGTACCACCTGCGGGCCGAGGGTACTGGCACGGGAGGTGCCGCCGGACAGGCTGGCACGGGTCAGCGCGGACTGCACAGTGGACAGCTTCGCCGAGCGGTCGGTGGCGGCGGCAGCGCCGGCCCGGTACTTGACGATGATGCGCTCGGCGCCCGGTTGGGCGGTGCTGGCCTGGCGCACCGGTTCACGGGTCGGCAGGCCGGCGGCGTGGACGGCACCGACGGCCGTCATCGACAGCACGGCAGCGGCAAGCACATTGATGCGAAGGTTCTGCTTCTTGATCACGTCGAAATTCCTCTTCTGGGTCATGGATCGAACCAACACTGCGGCCATCATTCCTTGACGACTCCCGGCCGGCCCAGCCGGGATTGCCGTGACCTCCCCCCAGGCCCTCGTTGCAGGTGCAGCGCCGGCGTGGGTGGCCGCCGGCGCAATGGAGTGGCTTACCAGCCGAAGCCGGCACCGACGCCGACCGAGCTGTCGTCGCTGCTGAAGGCACCACCGAAGGTGACCGTGGCGCGATCGCTGATCGCACGCTGGTAGCCCAACGACAACGCCGACTCACCGCCCTGGAAACCGATGCCGACGCCAACCCGGTTCTGGGTGCGGATGCCGGCGGCACTGGTGGCCATGTTGAGCATCGCCGCGCTCATCGCGCCCTGGCGGTCGATGCGGCGATCCATGTGGCGCAGGCGTCCATCGATCTCGCCCTTGAACACATCGAAGCTGTCGGCGACGGCCTGGACGCGGCTGTCGGTGTAGCTGTTGGCGGTGGCCATGCCACGGTCGAGCTGGCCCTTGTTGACCGCATCGGTGGCCGTGGTACCGGCCGCCACGTTGGTGACCTGGCGCTCGTTACCCTCGCTGCCCACCGAGACCGTGTTGGCACGGTCGGCGACCGACCCCTGGCCCAGCGCCACGGCGTTCGCAGCGGTGGCATTGGCACCCTGGCCGATGGCCGTGGATGAGGCGCCACTGGCGACGGCGCCATCGCCCATGGCAACGGCATTGACACCACTCGCCGGGGTGCCCACCGGAATGCCAGCACCCGCCGCAGCGGCCGTCGGCGTACCCTGCACCCGCGCGGTGCTGGCCGTTGCCGCATCGGCCGTTGCCGGTGCGTCGGTAACGCTGGCCAACGGGCTTTCATCCAGCGAGGTACTCATCGCGCGCAGGCTGGCGGTTCCGGTACGTGAGCCACCGGCGGTGCGGCGGTCGATCTCGCTGACCTTGCGGTCCAGCGCGCCCAGCGCATCGCCGACGTTGCTGTAGGTGGCACCCTGGATCACATAGTTCGGCGCCACGAACACACCCTGCATGCCGACGCTGGCACCACCACCGAGGAAGCTGGCGGCATCACTGAGCGACTGGAACAGCTGGCCGCCATTGATCGCCTGGC
Organism: Stenotrophomonas maltophilia; assembly: GCF_002138415.1. NCBI lineage: Bacteria > Pseudomonadati > Pseudomonadota > Gammaproteobacteria > Lysobacterales > Lysobacteraceae > Stenotrophomonas > Stenotrophomonas maltophilia. The sequence continues at coordinate 623,039 of NZ_CP015612.1, read as the reverse complement.
GGCTGCCGGCCGCAATGCTGCCGGCACCGACGTTGTCGATGGTGGTGCCCTGGAAGCCGGACAGGGTCAGACGATCACGGCTGGCGTCGTCATAGCCGACGGCGCTGGCCGCAGTGGTTTCAACGGTGGCGATACGAGAATCAAAATCGCCCACGCGGGTTTCCACCGCGCCCACCCGCTGGTTGGTGACGTTGAGCTGCGAACCGGTGATGGCATCGCTGCTGCCGGCGGCAATGCGGCCATCTGCCACGTTGACGATGCGGCGCGTGGCCGGACCATCAGTGGGGTTGCCACTGCCTACCGACACAACATTGGCATCCAGCGCACGCGATCCAGCACCGAGTGCAACCGAGTTCACGCCGACCGCACCCGCACCGGCGCCAACGGCCAGCGCGCCGGAGGCAGACACCGTGGCATTGGCACCCAGCGCGATGCTGCGTGCGCCAGCCGCATTGGCCACCGAGCCCATCGCTACCGAATCGGTACCGATGGCGTTCGCGGTTCCCGTGCCGTTGGCGCGGAAGTACCGGTTGGTGGTGTTGGCGGTGAACGCAACTGCGTCCAGCTGCCCGCGATTCACTGCGTCATTGATTTCGGTACCGTTGGCGACATTGGTGACCTGCCGGTTGTTGACGGCACTGCCGACGGACACGGTATTGGCACGATCGGCCACCGAGCCTCCACCCAGTGCGACACTGCCTGCAGCCGAAGCGGTGGCACTGACACCCACCGCGGTGGCATTCAAGCCAGTGGCCTTGCTGCCGTAACCGACCGCAGTACCGAGGCGGCCGCTGGCTTCGGCATAGCTGCCCAGCGCCGAAGCCCCATCGGCCGAGGCATTGGCGCGGAAACCACTGGCCTGCGACTGGGTACCGCTGGCGATGGCCTGCGCGCCGCTGGCAGTGCTGTAAGCGCCCTTGGCCTGGGCGCCGGCGCCGGTAGCGCTGGCGCCGAGTTCGCTGGCGCTGGCGCCGCTGCCCACGGCCACGCTGTCGACACCACCCGCCTGGGCCGCGTTGCCGAGTGCGGCCGCATTGTTGCCGGTGGCGAGCGCATCGAAGCCCACCGCTGTGGCATTGGCGGCCATGGCATTGGCACCACTGCCCAGCGCGGTGGCGCCATTGCCGATGGCGTTGGCCGCATTGCCGGCAGCCAGTGCGTTGTCGCCGTCGACCAGTGCGCCGGCTTCGCCATCAGCATTACCGCTGGCCTGGAACTGCCGGCTGGTCTTGTCGGCGACGCTGGCGACCGCATCCAACTGGCCCTTGTTCACCGCATCGGTGGCTTCGGTGCCGGCCGCGACGTGGGTCACCTGACGCTCACCGCCAGCCTTGCCGACGGCCACGGTGTTGTCACGGTCAGCCTTGGAGCCGGCGCCGAGCGCGACGCTGTTGCTGCCATTGGCGGTGGCGTTGGCACCCAGCGCGGTGGCGCTGCTGCCTGCCGCCCACGAGTTCCAGCCAATCGCGGTCGCGTAGTCTTCGGTGGCCCATGCACCGGCGCCGAACGCCGCCGCACCGGTCCCACTGGCACGCGACGGGATCAGGCCGAAGAAGGTGCTGCCGCCGATGGCCACGCTCTCCTCGCCGCTGGCCTCGCTGGACTGACCCACTGCAACGGCACCGGTACCGGCCGCAGCAGCACCGAAGCCGACTGCAGTGGTGTTGGCACCGCTGGCTGCCGAGCCGTAGCCCAATGCGGTGCCGAGGCGACCGCTGGCTTCGGCGTAGCCACCCACTGCGGTGGTGCCATCAGCCGAAGCCGCGCTGCGGAAACCGCTGGCGAGCGCCTGTCCGCCGCTGGCGTTGGCTTCTGTACCTGTGGCCGTGCTGTAGGCGCCGCTGGCCTGCGCACGCGCACCCACCGCGCTTGCACCGACCTCGCTGGCGCTGGCACCGCTGCCCAGGGACAGGCTGTCCTCGCCGGTGGCCTGTGCGTTGCTGCCCAGCGCCGCCGCGTTGTTGCCGGTGGCCAATGCATCGATGCCCACGGCGGTGGCGTTGGCGGCCAGCGCATTGGCACCGCTGCCGAGTGCGGTGGCACCGTTGCCGATCGCGTTGGCCGCGTCACCGGCCGCCAACGCGTTGTCGCCCTCCACCAGCGCGCCGGTTTCACCATCGGCATTGCCACTGGCCTGGAACTGCCTGCTGGTCTTTTCCGCTGCCGCGGCTACGGCGTCCAGCTGGTTCTTGTTGACCGCATCATTGCCCTGCGTGCCATCGGCCACATTGGTGATCTGGCGGGTGTTGCCACCGCCGCCCACCGATACGGTGTTGTCGCGATCCGCGATCGAATCGGCACCCAACGCCACGCTGTTGGCACCGCGCGATTCGGCGGCATTGCCCAGCGCGGTGCTGTTGATGCCGCCCGACCAGGCACCACCACCCACCGCGGTGGAGTAGTTGCCCGAGGCCTCGGTGGCCAGCACCCCGAACAACGAACCACCCACGGCGACGCTGTTGGTGCCGGTGGCCAGGCTACCCTGGCCAGTGGCAGTGCTGTAGACACCGGAGGCTTCCGAATCGCCACCCACTGCCACGCTGTTGGAACCGGAGGCATTGGCGAAGTTGCCGAACGCGGTGGCATTGAACGCCGAGGCCTGTGCATAGCCACCGATGGCGGTGCTGTAACCGCCGCTGGCTTCGGCACCGATACCGAACGCTGCCGACGCCGTACCACTGGCTACGCTCTCGCTACCGACAGCGGTGGCCGCGTCGCCGCTGGCATTGCTGAAGTAGCCCACGGCCACGGCCTCTTCGCCGGACGCTTCGGACAGCACACCATTGGCAGTGCTACCGGCACCGCTGGCAATGCTGGCCGCACCGAACGCCGCGCTCTGTTCGCCGCTGGCTTCGCTTTCCGCACCATGCGCGGTGGCGTACTCGCCCGTGGCCTGTGCGTTGGCACCGACAGCGCTGGCGTTGGCTGCGGTCGCCAACGCATTGAAGCCCAGCGCCTGTGCGTTGCTGGCCAGCGCGTTGGCGCCGCTGCCCAGTGCGGTAGCGCCATTGCCGATGGCGTTGGCAGCATCACCGGCCGCCAGTGCGTTGTCACCCTCCACCTGTGCACCGGCTACGTCGTCGCCGTTGCCGCTGGCCTGGAAGAAGCGGCTGGTGGTGGTGGCCGTGGTCGCCACCGCATCCAGCTGAGCCTTGTTCACCGCATCGGTGGCCTGCGTACCAGCAGCGACGTTGGTGACCTGGCGTTCGTTGCCGGCGCTGCCCACCGATACCGTGCGTGCACGGCTGGCAACCGAACCGGCACCGAGCGCGACAGCGTTGCTGCCGCTGGCGTTGCTGCCAGCGCCCAGCGCGATCGCACTTTCACCACCGGCCACCGTGTTGGTGCCGATGGCGATGCTGTTGATGCTGTTGCCCAGCGCCTGGAAGCCCAGTGCCACGCTGTTGTCGCCATAGCCGAATGCACCGCGGCCGACCGCCGTGGAACTGGCGCCGTTGGCCCAGCTGTTGTAACCGATGGACGTGGCGCCGCTGCCACTGGCCCACGCCGCATTACCGAACGCCGAGGCATTGGTGGCGGTGGCCCATGCACCCGAACCGAATGCTGCTGCGCCACTGGCAGTCGCCCAGCTGTAACCACCTACTGCGGTGCTGTCATCGCTGCTGGCGAACGCGCTGTCGCCGACCGCGACTGCATAGCTGCCGGTGGCGCGCGACTTGCCGCCTGCGGCGAAGCTGTTGTCACCACTGGCCTTGGCAGCGTTGCCGAAGGCGCTGCTGGCAGCCCCGGTGGCCTGCGCGCCACTGCCCACTGCCGTGGCATCGGCAACAGCGGTGGTGCCCACCTGCTGCGCCGTGCCATCGGCACCGATGATCGGCTGGTTGAACTCGTCATAGGCCTGGCCGAGGCCACCGATGGCGACACCGCCATTACCAGTGGCCGCGCTGTTGCGGCCCACGGCCACGCTGTCATCGCCGATGGCCGACGCGGCAGCACCATGTGCAATGGCACCTGCGCCGATTGCATTGCTCGACGAGCCCGCGGCGATGGATCCCTCGCCATCAGCCAGTGCGCCGGCATCACTGCCCGCTTCCGGCTGTGCCTGGAAGAAACGCGCGGTGGTGTCGGCGGTGCTGGCCACGGCATCCAGCTGTGCCTTGTTCACTGCATCGGTGGCTTCGCTGCCCGCAGCAACACTGGTGATCTGCCGCTCGTTGCCGGCGCTGCCGACGGCCACGCTGTTGGCACGCACCGCTTCGGAGTTCGCGCCAAGCGCGACGCTGTTGGCACCGCGTGCGGTGGCGTAGTAGCCCACTGCAGTGCTCTGCGCGCCACTGGCCCAGGTCTGCGCGCCCAGCGCACTGGCGTTCTCGCCTGGTGCATAGGCGAAGTAGCCAACGGCCGTGGCTTCAGCACCGGAGGCTTCGCTCAGGCTGCCGTTGGCTACCGCGCGATCGCCACTGGCAATGGCGCCCGCGCCGACGGCAGTCGCGGCTTCGCCACTGGCCTGGGTCTGCACGAAGAAGCCCAGGCCGGGAATCAGATCGGCCGGGCCACCGATGGCGACGCTGCTGGTGCCGGTAGCATTGCTCTGCGTACCCAATGCCGTGGAGTAATCACCGATGGCATTGGCCACCGCACCGAACGCCGACGCCTGTGCGCCGGCAGCATAGGCACCGACGCCGTAGGACGACGCCGCAAAACCACTGGCTTCGGCACTGGCGCCGACCGCGGTGCCGCCGACGCCTGCACTGGTGGCGCCGGTTTCCACTGGTACGCCGCCACTGGTGATCAGCGGGTTGCCGTCGGCATCCACCGCAGCGCCACCCACGGCAACACTGCCCGGGCCGTTGGCCTGTGCGTTGTTGCCGAACGCGGCACTGTTCTGGCCCGAGGCCAGTGCGTTGTTGCCCACGGCGGTCGCGTTCTGCGCAACGGCAGTGGCGCCGGCACCGACTGCCGTGGTGCCGTTTCCGAGGGCATTGGCGGCCTCGCCGGCCGCCAGTGCATCGTCACCTTCAGCCAGTGCACCAGCATCGCTGTTGCTGCTGCCGGTGGCCTGGAAGCGCTTGGCGGTGGCATCGGCCACGGCGGCGACGCCCTTCAGCTGACCGACATTGACTGCATCGTTGTCTTCGGTGCCTGCGGCCACGCTGGTGATCTGCCGGGTCAAGCCGTATTCGGCGGCACCGACGGACACGGTATCGACGCGGTCGGCCAGCGAACCCGCGCCCAGCGCCACGCTGCCGGTGGCCACCGCAGCGGAATTCGAACCCAGCGCGGTGCTGTATTCACCGACGGCGGTGCTGAATGCACCCACCGCAATCGACGCTTCGTTGGCGGCGGTAGCGCCGCGGCCCAATGCGGTGCTGCCCGGGCCCATCGCCACGGCACCGCCGCCAACAGCGGTGGCGCCATCGGCGGTGGCTTCGGACAGCGCACCCAGCGCGGTGGCCGCGCCGTTTTCGCTGGCAGCGGTCGCGCTTGCGCCAACCGCGGTGTCGCCGAGACCGAATGCCGCGGCGCTCTGCCCGACCACGACGCTGGCATCGCCGATTGCCAAGGCGCCCTGGCCAAAGGCGCTGGCGCCGATGCCAGCGGCGATGGCCTGCGTGCCGATGGCCGTGGTGGCGTTGGCCAGCGACTGCGCACCCGCACCCGCCGCAACCGCGCCCTGACCGTCGATCTTCGCCGCGTCGCTGTCATCGCCTGCGCCGTCAGCCTTGAAGTAGCGGTTGCCATCTGCAGCAACGTCGGCCAGCGCGGCCTGCGTGGCGCGCGCCTGCGCGTCCAGCTGTGACTTGTTCACCGCATCGGTGGCCTGAGTGCCTGCAGCAACGTTGGTGATCTGGCGTTCCTTGCCGGCATCACCCACGGACACCGTGTTGGCCCGCGCGGCCTTGGAGCCAGCGCCCAGCGCAACGCTGTTGGCGGCACTGGCATTGCTGTTGCTGCCGATCGCCACCGCGTTGCTGCCCTTGGCCGTGGCCGAGCCTTCGATCAGGCACTTTTCGAGCAGCTTGCCGCTGAATGCCACGCAGGTGGCGCTGCCGCCGATCTGCACCGACTGTGCAGCGGCGATGCCGCTCATGCTCAACCCCACTACCAGGCCCAGTGCCACTGCCAACCTTGCGGGCGTGGCCTGCGTCGCATCGCGGCGCTGGTCGACGACCCCGCCACTGCTGCTGTCAGAGGAGGCCAGTTCCGAGGCCACCACCAACTGACCCAGTGCTTTGTTCCAGACCTTGCGATAAATCCGATTCATCGGTACGGCTCCTGATTGGACTGGTTTTGGGCAAAGCAACGCCACCGCTGGGCTTTCCGGCCCAACGTCCCCTGGGGGCGTTTATTCGCGTGATTTACTGCGGGGTATTGCCGAACGGCGCGCAGCGACAGAAAACCGAGCGCGTGCGCCAACCGGTTACTGCGAAATGAATGATTCTGAAACGGGGTTCAAGTGTTAACGGCAACTTTCCAAATCGTCAAGACTTTGACACGGCAAATCCTATTGCCGTGAAGCAGTTCACTATTTCACCTGTTTATGAAAGTGTTTTGTTAGGCATGCGTGACGAAGTTCCGCCGCATGAAAATCGATGTAACTAGCGGTCGCGGCAGGAGTTTCACGCGCGCAAAGAAAAACCCGCCGATCAACGGCGGGTTTTTCCATACGCGGCGGCATTGATGCCTGCGCGATGTGATGCGATCAACCGCACCACACCCGCGCGTTGCGGAACATGCGCATCCACGGCGAGTCGCCCTGCCACTCGGCCGGGGCCCAGCTCAGGTTGAGCGCGCGCGGCGTGCGTTCCGGGTGCGGCATCATGATGGTGACCCGGCCGTCGTTGCTGGTCAGGCCGGTGATGCCGTCCGGCGAACCGTTCGGATTCAGCGGGTACTGGCTGGCCACATTGCCGTTGCCATCGATGTAGCGCAGCGAAACGCGAGCGGCCGCCTGGTCGACGGCATTGTCGAACACGGCCTGGCCTTCGCCATGCGCCACTGCCACCTGCAGGCGCGAACCGGCCATGCCGCGCAGCAGGATCGACGGCGATTCCACCACTTCCAGCAGCGCGGTACGGGCTTCGAACTGCTCACTGGCATTGCGGCGGAACTGCGGCCAGTGCTCGGCACCCGGAATGATGCCCTTGAGCTGGCTCATCATCTGGCAGCCGTTGCACACGCCCAGCGCGAAGCTGTCCTCGCGCGCGAAGAACGCGGCGAAGGCATCACGCAGCGCACTGCGCTCCAGGATCGAGGTGGCCCAGCCACGGCCGGCGCCGAGCACGTCGCCGTAGCTGAAGCCGCCGCAGGCGACCAGACCCGTGAACTCCTGCAGGGCTACACGACCTTCGATCAGGTCGCTCATATGCACGTCGAAGGCGCGGAAGCCGGCACGTTCGAAGGCGTTGGCCATTTCGATCTGGCCGTTGACGCCCTGTTCGCGCAGCACGGCCACGCGCGGACGCGCGCCGGTGCTGATGAACGGCGCGGCCACGTCCTCGTTGAGGTCGAAGCTGAGCTTGGGCTTCAGGCCCGGCGAAGTGAAGGCACGGGCGATCTCGCGCTCGGCATCGGCATTGTCCGGGTTGTCGCGACGCTTCTGCATCGCGTGGGTGACCGACCACCAGGCGTCGAACAGCGCTTCCCAGCGCCATTCGGCCAGGTTCTCGCCCCCCAGCGACACGCGCACCACCGGTGCGGTGGTCGGCTTGGCGATGCGCTGCGCGCACTCGATCAGCGCATGGCGCTCGACCAGGTCGGCGAACGCGGCGCGGTCTTCACGGGCAATCTGCACCACCGCGCCCAATTCTTCGTTGAACAGGCTGCGGAACGGATCATCGCCCCAGGCATCGAGGGTGATGTCCAGGCCCAGGCGCGAAGTGAACGCCATTTCGCACAGCGCGGCGAAGGCACCGCCATCGCTGCGGTCGTGGTAGGCCAGCAGCAGGCCGGCCTGGCGCGCATCCCGGATCAGCTCGAAGAAGCCACGCAGGCGCTGCGGGTCATCCAGGTCCGGGGCGGCACCGGCGAAGGCCGGCAGATCGCCGTGGTCGGCGTGCACCTGGGCCAGGATCGAACCGCCCAGGCGCTGCTTGCCGGCGCCGAGGCCGATCAACCACAGCTCGCTGTCCACGTCGCGGTCGAGCAGCGGGGTCAGCTGCTGGCGCACGTCGGCCACCGGCGCGAACGCCGAGATCACCAGCGACACCGGCGACACGCTCTTGTGCGCTTCGCCCTGGTCGTGCCACTGCGCCTGCATCGACAGCGAGTCCTTGCCGACCGGGATGCTGATGTCCAGCTGCGGGCACAGTTCCATGCCCACTGCCTTCACCGCGTCATACAGCAGCGCGTCTTCGCCCGGGTGGCCGGCCGCGGCCATCCAGTTCGCCGACAGCTTGATCTCGTCCAGCGCATCGACCGGGGCCGCGCACAGGTTGGTCAGCGCTTCGCCCACCGCCATGCGTGCCGAAGCAGCGGCGTCGAGCAGGGCCAGCGGGGTACGCTCGCCGATCGACATCGCTTCGCCGGCCACGCCGTCGAAGTCGGCCAGGGTGATGGCCACGTCGGCCACCGGCAGCTGCCACGGGCCAACCATCTGTTCGCGCGCGGTCAGGCCACCGACGCTGCGGTCACCGATGGTGACCAGGAAGTTCTTCGAAGCGACCGTCGGGTGCGCGAGCACGCGCAGGCCGGCTTCCTGCAGGTCCAGGCCACCGGTCTTCAGCGCCGGCCAGCGCGGTGCCGGCGGGTGCGCGGTGTCGCGGTGCATCTTCGGCGGCTTGCCGAACAGCACGTCCATCGGCAGGTCGATCGGCGCATCGGCCGGGGTGTGGCCCGGCACCGCACCGTAGGCCACCACCAGGTGTTCTTCGGCGGTGGCCACGCCAACCGCGGCGAACGGACAGCGCTCGCGGGCGCACAGCGCGGCGAACTCGGCCAGGCGTTCCTGGGCCACGCCCAGCACGTAGCGTTCCTGCGACTCGTTGCACCACAGCTGCATCGGCGACAGCGACGGATCATCGGTGGGCACCTTGCCCAGGTCGATGACGCCGCCGACCTTGGAGTCGTGCAGCAGTTCCGGGATGGCATTGGACAGGCCACCGGCACCGACGTCGTGGAAGAACTTGATCGGGTTGTTGGCCCCCATCGCCACGCAACGGTCGATGACCTCCTGGCAGCGGCGCTCCATTTCCGGGTTGTCGCGCTGCACGCTGGCGAAGTCCAGGTCCTCGGCGCTCTCGCCCGAGGCCACCGAACTGGCCGCACCGCCGCCCAGGCCGATCAGCATTGCCGGACCACCCAGCACGATCACCGCGTCACCGGCCTGCAGCTGGATCTTGTCGACCTGTACGCGATCGATCGCGCCGAGGCCACCGGCCAGCATGATCGGCTTGTCGTACGCACGCACCAGATCGGCGCCTTCCGGCAGCTCGAAGCTGCGGAAGTAGCCGAGCAGGTTCGGGCGGCCGAATTCGTTATTGAACGCAGCGCCGCCAAGCGGGCCGTCGGTCATGATCTCCAGCGCCGGCGCCATCCGCGGGTTCAGCGCGCGCGGCGCTTCCCACGGCTGCGGCAGCTCGGGAATGCGCAGGTGCGAGACCGAGAAACCGGACAGGCCCGCCTTCGGCTTGCCGCCGCGGCCGGTCGCGCCTTCGTCGCGGATCTCGCCGCCGTTGCCGGTCGATGCGCCCGGGAACGGCGCGATCGCGGTCGGATGGTTGTGCGTTTCCACCTTGATCTGGAACGCGCTGGGCACCTGCGGCTCGCGGCGGTATTCGCCACTGGCCGGATCGGGGCGATAGCGCGAGGCCGGATGGCCTTCGATCACCGCGGCATTGTCGCTGTACGCGCTGAGCGTGTGCTGCGGGGTCTGCTGGTGGGTGTTCTTGATCATCCGGAACAGCGAACGGTCCTGCTCCTGGCCGTCGATGGTCCAACTGGCGTTGAAGATCTTGTGGCGGCAGTGCTCGGAATTGGCCTGCGCGAACATCATCAGTTCGACGTCGGACGGCGCGCGGCCGAGCGCGGTGAAGCGTTCGCGCAGGTAGTCGATCTCGTCCTGGGCCATGGCCAGGCCGAGGCGCTGGTTGGCGGCCTCCAGCTGGTCCACCGGCACGCGTTCCAGTTCACCCCGGGCCGGCGCCGAAAACAGCGCCTGGCCCTGTTCCACGGTCTCCAGCACCGACTGCGTCATCGGGTCGTGCAGCGCCTTGACCAGCGCCTGCTGGGCGGCGGCATCTGCCGGCCAGCCCTGCACGTCGATGCGCAGGCCACGTTCGACCCGGCTGACCGGCTGGCCGGCACCACGGACCAGTTCGGTGGCCTTGCTCGACCACGGCGACAGCGTGCCCAGGCGCGGCACCACGATGCGGCTGACCGCGCCTTCGGCCACGGCTTCGGCCTGCGGCGCCGCTTCGAGGATGCGGCACAGCGTGGTCAGGTCGGGGACGGCGCTGCCTTCGGGCTGCACGAAGTAGACGTGCCAGGCACCGCTGATGCGCAGGGAGGGAGCGATGGACTGCAGGCGGGATTCAAGACGTTCGCGGCGGAACGGCGACAGGGCGGGCGCGCCCTCGAGGACCATCATGTCCGGGGAACCGTAGTTGGGAAACGGGCCCGACATTGTACCGGAAGCGGGGGGTGGGCTTTGGCCGGGCGGCGCCCGGCACCCGCCGAGGCCAAGGCAACGGCAACAGCAACTGCCAAAGCAAAAGCGGGGTTCCCGTGGGATGGCGGGGTGGTGGGGGCCAGCAGGACCCGCCGTAAACCCGTCCATGGGGGCTCGATGGCGCCATCCATGGCGCCAACGGTCCTGCTGGCCCCCACCACCCCGCCCCCGACAGATTTCCGCGATCTGCCGCCATGCGTGGATGCTCCCCGGTAGTGCCGGCCGCTGGCCGGCAACCAAGGAAATCTCAGAAGTCAGGCATTGGAGAGCGAAGCGACCGGCTTCTGCTTTTGATTTTTTGTTCTGTCTTCCGTGGCTGGCCGCGCAGGAACCTGTCCGTGGCCGGGTGGGTGGGCTGCGCAGGGGCGTGAGCCGCATGGATGCGGCGACCGAGCTTACAGGGACGTACTTGCAGCGTCCCCTGCGCGGCCCACCCGCCCGGCCCACCCCCAGAAATCCGCTGTAAACGACCAACCCCAGCCACGAGGGGCTCCGCCGATGGCCGCCGACCGCGCGCAGCGCCGCCTTCCGCCCGAATCCCCGAACCATGCGCTTGCTCACGGATTGACCACGCGATTGATGACAACGTTGTCCCTACCTGGTGCCGGACTCTCTCCCCGGCCTCCCAGGTACCTCCGTCCGCCCCCTCCGTCGCCTTCCCGGGCGACGCCCGGACCTGCGTCACGCGCGGCGCCATCGGGGCCCGCGCGCCCTTTGATCGGAGACTTACCCATGTACGACCCGATTGTGCGCAGTGCCGAACGTGCGACCCGAAGCTGTCGTCCCCGCCACCTGGCCTGGCTGCTCGCCCTGGCTGCCGGCACCGCCGCCCTGCCCGGCCTGGCGCAGGCCGCCAGCTGTGCCGGCGTGGCCCAGTGGGACCAGGCCAAGATCTACCGGGCCGGCGATACCCTGCAGAAAGGAGGCGTCCTCTATCGGGCGAACCAGGACATCTGGAACGCGCCGCCGGACCATCCGGCCGGTGCGCCCTACTACACCAACCTTGGTGCCTGTGATGGCAGCGGTGCCAACCAGCCGCCGGTGGTCAGCCTGACCTCACCGGCCAACGGCGCCACCTTCAGTGCCGGCAGCACGGTCAACGTGACTGCCAACGCCAGTGATCCGGACGGCAGCGTCGCCAAGGTCGAGTTCTTCCGCGATGGCAGCACGCTGGGCGTGGCCACCAGTGCGCCGTACGCGGCCAGCTGGGCCAATGCCAGCGCCGGCAGCCACACCCTGCGCGCGGTGGCCACCGACAACAACAACGCCACCAGCAGCACCGCGACCATCACCATCACCGTCAACGCCGCCGGTGGCGATACCACCGCACCGAGCGTGCCGAGCGGGCTGGCGGTCGGTACGCGCACCGCCAACAGCATCGCGCTCAGCTGGAGCCCTTCCTCCGACAACACCGGTGGCAGCGGCGTGGCCGGCTACGACGTGTACCGCAACGGCAGCCTGGTCGGTTCACCGTCCAGTGCCAGCTACGTCGATGGCGGACTGACCGCATCGACCACCTACCGCTACCGCGTGCGCGCCCGCGACAACGCCGGCAATGCGTCGGCACAGGGCACCGAGATCAGCGCCACCACGCTGGCCGGTGACGGCGGCACCACCGGCAAGCGGGTCATCGGCTACTTCACCCAGTGGGGCATCTACGGCCGCAACTACCGGGTCAAGAACATCGACAGCAGCGGCTCGGCCGCACGCCTGACCCACATCAACTACGCGTTCGGCAACGTGCGCAACAACCGCTGCGAAGTGGGCATCACCCAGCCGTCGGATCCGAACAGCGGTGCCGGTGGCGACGCCTTCGCCGACTACACCAAGGCCTTCAGTGCCGCCGAGAGCGTCAGCGGCAGCGCCGATACCTGGGACCAGCCGCTGCGCGGCAACTGGAACCAGCTCAAGCAGCTCAAGGCCAAGTACCCGGGCATGAAGGTGCTGATCTCGCTGGGTGGCTGGACCTGGTCGCGCGGCTTCTCCAGCGCGGCGCGCCCGGAAAACCGCCAGGCCTTCGTTGCCTCGTGCATCGACGCCTACATCAAGGGCAACCTGCCGGTGACCGACGGTGCCGGCGGCGCCGGTGCGGCGCTGGGCGTGTTCGACGGCATCGACATCGACTGGGAATACCCGGTGGCCTGCGGCATCGAATGCGGCAAGCCGGAGGACAACGCCAACTTCACCGCGCTGATGGCCGAGTTCCGCCGCCAGCTCGATGCGGTGCGTCCGGGCCTGTTGCTGACGGTGGCGGTGGGTGCCGGCATCGACAAGATCCGCGTCACCGATCCGGCCGCGTACCACCCGTACCTGGACTACATCAACGTGATGACCTACGACTTCCACGGCGCGTGGGATGCGAAGACCAATCACCAGTCGGCGCTGTTCGATTCGCCGAATGATCCGTCCACCGGCGACCAGAAGCTGTACAACAGCAACGACGCCATCGAGGCGTTCATCAGCCGTGGCGTGCCCGCCGCCAAGCTCAACCTGGGCATCGGCTACTACGGGCGTGGCTGGACCGGTGTGGCCAACGCCAACAACGGCCTGTACCAGACCGCAACCGGCGCCGCACCGGGCACGTATGAAGCCGGCATCGAGGACTGGAAGGTGCTGAAGAACCTGGCGTGGCCGGGCTACACCGACAACACTGCCGGTGCCACCTGGATCTACAACGGCAGCACGCTGTGGAGCTTCGACACCCCGGCCAACATCACCCGCAAGATGGGTTACGTGAAGACCCAGGGCCTGGGCGGCGCGTTCGTCTGGGAGTTCAGCGGTGACGATGCACAGGGCACGCTGACCAAGGCGGTCAGTGATGGCCTGAAGTAAGGAAAAAGCCGGGGATGCAATACGCATCCCCGGCTTCGCTCGCATGATGCATCCGCCGGGCCATGCCCGGTGGTGTTCTGATCAGCGCTTGGCCGACAGCTTTTCCAGCGCCGCGCGCAGCTGCGCCGGCGGCAGGTAACCGCCCAGCTGGGTGCCATCCGGCGCGAAGATCGCCGGCGTGCCGTTCACACCCAGCTGCTGGCCCAGGGCGTACTGCATCGCCACCGGGTTGGTGCAGTTCTTGGCCGGCACGCTGCCACCACGCTTGGCATTGGTCAGCGCCTGGCGACGATCCGCCGCACACCAGACCGAGATCATGTCGGTGTAGTCCTTGCTGCCCAGGCCCATGCGCGGGAATGCCAGGTACTCGACGCTGATGCCGTTGCGGTTGAGCTCGGCGATGTCCTGGTGCAGCTTGCGGCAGTAACCACACTCGATGTCGGTGAACACGCTGATGGTGTACTTCGCGTTCGGCGCGGCGAACACGATGCGGTCGCCGTGGTTGGCCTTGGCCAGCAGGTCGCGGCGGTAGCCGAGCAGGCCTTCGCTGTTGGCCGGGCCCTTGGCGCGGGTGTCGTAGGGCTGCGATTGGAACAGGTAGCGGCCATCATCGGACACGTACAGCAGCTGGCCGGAAACGACGACCTCACGGAAGCCGGGGAACGGCGCGGCACCGATGTAGTCCACCTGGAAGCCGGGATTCAGCTCGGTCAGCGCGGCGCGCACGGCCTGGTCGGCCGAAGCGTTGGCGGCCGGGCCGGCCTTGGCCGCAGCAGCGGCAGGTGCCTTGGCGGCTGGCGGGGCCGGCTGGGCCGGCTGGGCGCAGGCAGTCAGGCTGAGCGCACCGAACACGGCGGCGATGGCAAATCGGAGCATGGAGCGGTCCGCGGCAGAAGAAGACCCCGGATTCTGACACAGCCACCGCGACCGGTTCGCGACGCCGCGCACGGCGCAAGGCAGGGTTCAGGCCCTTGCTCAGCCGCGTGGATGATGGCGGGCGTGCAGCTTCTGCAGGTGTTCGCGCGCAACCAGGGTGTAGATCTGGGTGGTCGACAGCGAACTGTGGCCGAGCAGCATCTGCAGCGCGCGCAGGTCGGCGCCGCGGTTGAGCAGATGGGTGGCGAAGCTGTGGCGCAGGCCATGCGGGCTGATCCGCGCCGGGTCGATGCCGGCCACCTGCGCATGGCGCTTCACCAGGTGCCAGAAAGACTGGCGGGTCAGCGCATGCAGCGTCGGCTCGATGAACAACGGCGTCTGCCCATCGGCCAGCGCGTGCACCTTGCCCTTGCCGACCAGCAGGGGGCGCGACTGCTGCAGATAACGCTCCAGCCAATGCTGCGATTCCTCGCCCAGCGGCACCAGCCGTTCCTTGCTGCCCTTGCCGGTGACCCGCAATACGCCCTGGCGCAGGTTGACTGCCGTGGCCGGCAGCAACACCAGTTCGCTCACGCGCAGGCCGGCGGCATACATCAGTTCCAGCATGGCGCGATCGCGCAGGCCCAGCGGGCTGTCGATCTCAGGCGCCGCCAGCAGTGCGTCGATCTGGCTTTCGGCCAGCGCCTTGGGCAACAGCCGCGGCAGCTTCGGCGGGTCGAGCAGCGCACTGGGGTCCTCGCTGCGTTCGCCACGGCGCACGCCATCGGCGAAGAACGCGCGCAGCGCCGATAGCAGGCGCGCATTGCTGCGCGGCGACCAGCCATGCCGGGTGCGCCAGGCCAGATAATCGAACAGCCCCGGGCGCTCGATGCCGGCCAGGCCACCGTCGCGCCCATCCATCCAGCGCGCAAGCCCTTCCAGGTCGCGCCGGTAGCTGTCGAGGGTGGCGCGGGCCAGGCCGTTCTCGGCCCAGATCGCATCGAGGAAGCGCTGGATGCGCACGCTGTCGTCGGCGCGCAGTTCGGGCAGTTGCTGCACCAGCTGGCGGCGTTCGGCGGGGGTGGAAACAAGGGCCATGGGTGCAGGATACGAGGGCCACTGCGGGCACGGCCAGCTTTGCGTATGCTCGGCGCATGTCCCGCCCTGCCACCGACACAGCCCCAGCGGCCACCAGCGAACTGCCCCGCCCGCGCACACTGCTGCTGTGGCGCCTGCTGGCAATGGTCTACGACGCATTGCCGGTGCTGGCGCTGTGGATGCTGGCCGGCACACTGTTCACCCTCGCCTACACCCTCAGCGGCCACGCGCAACGCGAGAACATCGCACCGTTCAGTGCCTGGCAGTGGCTGCTGTGGACGGTGTGCTGGGCGATCACGGGGTGGTATGCGACGGCAAGCTGGCGCCGCGGCGGGCAGACGCTGGGCATGCGCCCGTGGCGGCTGAAGCTGGAATCAAGCGATGGCACGCCGCTGCGACGCCGGCAGCTGTGGCTGCGTTTCGCAGTGGGCACGCTGTCGCTGCTGCTGGGCGGCATCGGCTTCTGGTGGGCGTGGTTCGACCGCCAACGCCTGACCTGGCACGACCGTGTCAGCGGCACGCGACTGGTGCGCTTGCCGAAGCGGTGAATTGCCCTGGTAGCGCCGGGCCATGCCCGGCGGACGTGGGTTACCGCAAACTTCCGCCGGGCACGGCCCGGCGCTACCGGAATCAGCCCGACTTGCGCCGGAACAGCAGTCCGGATATCGCCAGCATCACGATCGGTGGCAGCGCATAGGCAATGCGGTAATCGAACTTCAGCGCACCGGCCATGCGGCCGAAGAACAGCTGCAGCAACCAGAAGCCCAGCGCGAACAGGATGCCCAGGAACAGGCGCTTGCCCATGCCGCCGCTGCGCAGCGAGCCGAATGCGAACGGCACCGCCGCCAGGCACAGCGCCAGCACGTTCACCGGGTAGAACCAGCGGCTCCAGTACACATCCTCATAGTCGCGCGCATCCAGCCCATTGCGTTCGCGGTACTCGATGCTGGTACGGAGCTCGGCCACGCTGAGGTTGCGCGGCTTGGCGATCCCGGTCGCCAGCGCGCCGGCATCCAGCTTGGAATTCCACGGCTCGCGCGCCACTTCCTCGCGCGTGGCCGAACGTTCGCCGAACGTATCCCGGCGCACACCGGTCAACACCCAGCCATCGTTGTCGTGCTCGGCGGTGGCCGCGTGGGTCAGCGAGGCGATCTGTCCGTCCTCGGCGATGCGGTACAGGCGCACGTCGCGCAGGATCAACCGCGTGCCCTTGTCACCCACCAGCTGCTCTTCGCCACCGGCGGCGCTGAGGAAGGTGTCGCCCTCCCGCGCCCACAGCCCGGAGTAGCGTGCAGTGGAAATGTCCTGGCCCCATTTGGCGCTGGACTTCAGCGCATCTGCGCGATCCTGGCCCCAGGGTCCCAGCGTTTCGGCGCTGAGCACCATCACTGCGGTGAGCAGTGACAGCGCAATCGCCACCGACACGCTCAGGCGCTTGCGCGACAGCCCCAGCGCGCGCAGCGCGGTCAGTTCGGAGGTCGCCGCCAGCTGGCCCAGGCCCATCAGGGCGCCGATCACTGCAGCGGTGGGGAAGAAGGTGTAGGCCCGCCGCGGCACCGTGTACAGCACCCAGGCTGCGGCATGGCCCAGCGAGTAGCCGTTCTTGCCGATGTCCTTGAACTCGCCGGAGAAGGCCATCACCACGTCCAGGCCGACCAACACCGT
Source organism: Stenotrophomonas maltophilia (assembly GCF_002138415.1). NCBI lineage: Bacteria > Pseudomonadati > Pseudomonadota > Gammaproteobacteria > Lysobacterales > Lysobacteraceae > Stenotrophomonas > Stenotrophomonas maltophilia. The sequence goes on along the minus strand of NZ_CP015612.1, from coordinate 605,959 downwards.
CCAGGTCAACAGCACCGTGGTGAACACCGACTGGCCCAGGTAAAGATCGAAACGCATCGGGCGCAGCCTCATGCGTGGGCTCCCTTCGGCCGGCCCAGGCGGCCATCACGTGCATACATCCAGATCGCCAGCCCCAGCAACGGCAGGGTCAGCCACCACAGGCCGAGCGCGGCCGGAATCTTGCCGGTGGCGATCCAGCCGCTGCCGATGAACATCAGGTTGGTGCCAACCATGTAGGCCAGCAGGGCCAGCATCATCCGTCCGTAGCGCTGCTGGCGCGGAGAGCTGCGGCCCAGCGGCACGGTCAACAGGGCGAAGGCCAGTGCGATCAGCGGCGGGGCCAGCCGGCGATGCAGCTGTGCCTGTGCCTCGGGCCGGGCATCACCGAACAGCTTCGTGGTCGGCATCAACTCCGGATCGTTCTCGGTACGGGTCTGCGCACCGTCGGGCAGGGCCACGTCGTTGCGCGCGAAGGTCGCCAGGCGATAGTCCAGCCCACCCGCTACCGGGCCCTCCACCTGGTGCCCATCATCCAGCTCCAGGAAGCGCTGGCGGGCGCCTTCAAAGAACATCCGGCCCCCGGCGGCAGACACCACCTCGAGGCGGTCGTCCTTCTGCCGCTGCAGGAACACCCTGCCCAGCCGGGTGCCATCGGGCGAGATCGAGGACAGGTAGACCACGCCGCCATTGGGCAGCGGGGTGAAGCGGCCCGGCTCCAGGCCGGCCATCAGCACACTGCGGTTGGCCTCGATGATCATCTGCTCGGCCACCCGCCCGGCCCAGGGCCCCAGCCACAGCGAGCAGGCCCCCACCAGGGCCACGACCGGCAGCACCAGCATCAGCAGCGGCCGCAGCAGGCGCTTGGGGCCCACGCCAATGGCGGTGATGACCGCCATTTCCGAGTCGCGGTACAGCCGGGCCACCGCCAGCAGCAGGCCCAGCATCAGTGCCAGCGGCAGGATCAGCGGCAGGTAGGCGATGAACTGCAGGCCCAGCTGGGAGAACAGCAGCTTGGCCGGCAGGCGCCCGTCGGCGATGTTGCCGAGGATATCCACCAGCACGCCGCCTACGCTGACCACCAGCAGGACGATCAGGGTAGCCAGGAAACTCTGGACGAAATCGCCCAGCAGGTATCGGTCGAGCTTCAACATGGGGCGGTGGTTTAAACTCTGGGGTTCGTTCGCGGTGCCGCCCAGTCTACTGTCTGGGCGTAAACGGCCTGCGATTGTACGGACTCGCCAATGGAATCTGCTCAATGGCCCTCGAATTCACCCTGAACCACGTTGCTCCGGCCGCCGCCACCGTCGATTGCCTGGTGGTTGGCGCGTATGCCGACCATACCCTGACCCCGGCCGCACAGGCCCTGGACGCCGCCAGTGGTGGCCGCCTGGCCGCCCTCGCCCAGCGCGGCGACCTGTCCGGCAAGACCGGCGCGACCACCCTGCTGCACGACCTGCCGGGCGTGACCGCCCCGCGCGTGCTGGTGGTCGGCCTCGGCGAAGTCGCCCGTTTCGGCGTGCCGCAGTACCTGAAGGCCATCGGCGACGCCGTGCGTGCGCTGAAGGCCGGTGCTGCCCGCAGCGCACTGTTCACCCTGTCCGAAGTGACGGTGAAGGACCGCAACGCAGCCTGGGCGATCCGCCAGGCGGTGATCGCCGCCGATCACGCCGCTTACCGCTACACCGCCACCCTGGGCAAGAAGAAGGCCGACGACGCCGGCCTGGCCCAGCTGGCCATCGCCGGTGACGACGCCCAGGCCCTGGCCCAGGGTCAGGCCATCGCCGCCGGTGTCGAGTTCGCCCGCGAACTGGGCAACCTGCCGCCGAACTACTGCACCCCGGCCTACCTGGCCGAGGTGGGCGTGAAGTTCGCCGGCGAGCACGACGGCGCCGAAGCCGAGATCCTCGACGAACACCAGATGGAAGCGCTGGGCATGGGCTCGCTGCTGGCCGTGGCCCGTGGTTCGGCCAACCGCCCGCGCCTGGTCGTGCTGAAGTGGACCGGTGCTGGCGACGCCAAGCCGTACGTGCTGGTCGGCAAGGGCATCACCTTCGATACCGGTGGCGTCAACCTGAAGACCCAGGGCGGCATCGAAGAGATGAAGTACGACATGTGCGGTGGCGCCAACGTCATCGGCACCTTCGTCGCTGCGGTCAAGGCCAAGCTGCCGCTGAACCTGGTGGTGGTGGTGCCGGCGGTGGAAAACGCCATCGACGGCAACGCCTACCGCCCGTCCGACGTGATCACCTCGATGTCGGGCAAGACCATCGAAGTGGGCAACACCGACGCCGAAGGCCGCCTGATCCTGTGCGACGCGCTGACCTACGCGCAGCGCTTCGAGCCGGCCGCGCTGGTCGACGTTGCCACCCTGACCGGTGCCTGCATGGTCGCCCTCGGCCACCAGACTGCCGGCCTGATGAGCAAGCACGACGACCTGGCCAACGAGTTGCTGGCCGCCGGCGAACACGTGTTCGACCGCGCCTGGCGCCTGCCGCTGTGGGACGAGTACCAGCCGATGCTGGATTCGAGCTTCGCCGACGTCTACAACATCGGCGGCCGCTGGGCCGGCGCGATCACCGCTGGCTGCTTCCTGTCGCGCTTCGCCGAAGGCCAGCGCTGGGCCCACCTGGACATCGCCGGCGTGGCCAGCGATGAAGGCAAGCGTGGCATGGCCACCGGACGCCCGGTCGGCCTGCTGAGCCAGTGGCTGCTGGACCAGGTCGCCCGCGCCTGATGCCGTACCTGCCCCTGGCCGGCGCCTGCCGGCCGGGGCATCCTCCGGCCTGCCCCCGCCCGGCATGCCGGGCCCCTGCCCGACCCGGACCCTGCCATGCCCCGCGCTGATTTCTACCTGATCGCCAAGCCCCGCTTCCTGACCGAGCCTCTGCGCCTGGTCTGCGAGCTGGCGCGCAAGGCCAACGACGCCGGGCTGTTCACCCTGGTACTGGCCCGCGACCAGGCCCAGGCCGAAGAACTGGACGAACTTCTTTGGTCGTTCGACGACGATGCCTACATTCCGCACCAGATCGTGGGTGAGGATGTCGACGAGGAAGAAGCGCTGGTGCTGATCGCCCCACCGGGCGGTGACGCGCCCGTACGGCCGCTGGTGATCAACCTGCGCGACGAACCCTGGCTCGGCCAGTGCGAACGCGTGCTGGAAGTGGTGCCGGCCGACCCGGAAGCGCGCGAACCGCTGCGCGAACGCTGGCGCCAGTACAAGACCGCCGGTTACGACCTGAACAAGCACGACATGTAAGCCCAGCGAGGTCCCCTTGATGCGCCTGTTGATCGCCCTGATTCTTCCCTGGCTGTCCTTTTTCACCATCGGCCGACCGCTGGCCGGCATCGTCTGCCTGATCCTGCAGATCACCCTGATCGGCTGGCTGCCCGCCGCCATCTGGGCCGCCTACGCGGTCAGCCAGTACCACACCGACCAGAAGATCCGGCGCGCCCTCGGGTCGCGCTGATCTCCCTTCCGCCTTGATTACCGGTTCCCCCGCATGACCCAACTCGCCTCCAGCTACGACCCGAAGTCCTTCGAGACCGACCTCTACGAGGCCTGGGAGAAGGCCGGCCACTTCAAGCCGTCCGGCACGGGCGAGCCGTACACCATCCTGCTGCCGCCGCCGAACGTGACCGGCACCCTGCACATGGGCCACGCCTTCCAGCAGACCCTGATGGACGCGCTGGTGCGCTACCACCGCATGCGCGGCTACGACACCCTGTGGCAGGTCGGCACCGACCACGCCGGCATCGCCACCGAAATGGTGGTCAGCCGCAACCTGGCGCTGGAAGGCAAGGGCGAGACCCGCGATTCGCTGGGCCGCGAAGGCTTCATCGGCAAGGTCTGGGAGTGGAAGCAGCAGTCTGGTGACACCATCGAGCGCCAGATGCGCCGCCTCGGCACCTCCGCCGACTGGTCGCGCAGCACCTTCACCATGGACCCGCAGCCGTCGGCCGCGGTCAACGAGGCCTTCGTGCGCTGGTACGAGCAGGGCCTGATCTATCGCGGCCAGCGCCTGGTCAACTGGGACCCGGTGCTGAAGACCGCCATTTCCGACCTGGAAGTGGAAAGCGCCGAGGAAGACGGCTTCCTGTGGTCGATCGCCTACACGCTGGATGAGGGCCTGAGCTACGAGCACGTCGAGCGCGATGCCGACGGCGTGGAAACCCTGCGCGAAACCCGCGACTACCTGGTCGTCGCTACCACCCGCCCGGAAACCCTGCTGGGCGATACCGCAGTGATGGTGCACCCGGAAGACGCGCGCTATGCGCACCTGATCGGCAAGAGTGTGGTGCTGCCGCTGACCGGCCGCCGCGTGCCGGTGATCGCCGATGACTACGTGGACCGCGCCTTCGGCACCGGCGTGGTCAAGGTCACCCCGGCCCACGATTTCAACGACTACGAAGTGGGCGTGCGCCACAGCCTGCCGATGATCAACCTGTTCACCCCGGTGGCAGCGCTGAACGAGAACGCGCCGGAGCGCTTCCAGGGCCTGGACCGCTATGCAGCGCGCAAGGCCGTGCTGGCCGAGCTGGAAGACCTGGGCATCCTGGTCGAGACCAAGGCGCACAAGCTGCAGGTGCCGCGTGGCGACCGTACCGGCCAGGTGATCGAGCCGTACCTGACCGACCAGTGGTTCGTGAAGATGGACGACCTGGCCAAGCGCGGCCTGGAACTGGTCGAGGACGGAAGCATTTCCTTCGTGCCGCCGAACTGGATCAACACCTACCGCCACTGGATGAACAACATCCAGGACTGGTGCATCAGCCGCCAGCTGTGGTGGGGCCATCGCATTCCGGCATGGTTCGATGCCGCCACCGGCAGCTGCTACGTCGGTCGCAGCGAAGAGGAAGTGCGGGCAAAGAACAACCTGGGCAGCGACGTGGTGCTGAACCAGGAAAGCGACGTGCTGGAGACCTGGTTCTCCTCGCAGCTGTGGCCGTTCTCCACCCTGGGCTGGCCGAACGAGAAGGCCATGGCCGAGCGCGGCTTCGACCGTTACCTGCCGTCGTCGGTGCTGATCACCGGCTTCGACATCATCTTCTTCTGGGTGGCGCGCATGATCATGGCCACCGACAACCTGGTCGGGAAGATCCCGTTCAAGGACGTCTACTTCACCGGCCTGATCCGCGACGGCCAGGGCCAGAAGATGTCCAAGAGCAAGGGCAACGTGCTCGACCCGCTGGACATCATCGACGGCATCACCATCGACGACCTGGTCGCCAAGCGCACCGGCGGCCTGATGCAGCCGAAGATGGTGGAGAAGATCGAGAAGGCCACCCGCAAGGAATTCCCGGACGGCATTGCTGCCCACGGTGCCGATGCGCTGCGCTTCACCATCGCCGCGCTGGCCACCCACGGCCGCGACATCAAGTTCGATATGAACCGCGCCGAGGGCTACAAGAACTTCTGCAACAAGCTGTGGAATGCCAGCCGTTTCGCGCTGATGAACACCGAAGGCGCGGTGTTCACTGGCGTGCCGACGCCGCGCACCGATGCCGAGCGCTGGATCCTTTCGCGCCTTGCGGCCGTGTCCAGCGAGGCCCAGGGCCACTACGCCAACTACCGCTTCGACCTGCTGGCGCAGTGCCTGTACGAGTTTGCCTGGAACGAGTTCTGCGACTGGTTCCTGGAACTGAGCAAGCCGGCGTTGAACGGTGCCGATGCCGCCGACGCCGAAAGCACCCGTCACACCCTGCTGTACGTGCTGGAAGCGCTGCTGCGCCTGCTGCACCCGCTGACCCCGTTCATCACCGAACAGCTGTGGCAGCAGCTGGCGCCGCGCCTGGGCCTGGCCGAAACCACGCTGTCGCTGCGCCCGTACCCGACCGCCGCTGAGTTCGAAGGCGATTTCGCCCAGGCCGAGGCCGACGTCGAATGGCTGAAGGCCGTGATCAGTGCAGTGCGCCGTGTGCGCAGTGAACTGAACGTCGCGCCCTCCAAGCTGGTGCCGCTGCGCCTGCAGGCCGGGCTGGAGCAGGATCGCGTGCGCATCGAACGTTTCAGCGCGTCGCTGTCGTTCCTGCTCAAGCTGGACAGCATCCAGTGGCTGGCTGAAGGCGAAAGTGCACCGCCTGCCGCCGCCGCGATTGTTGGCGAGCTGAAGCTGCTGGTGCCGCTGGAAGGCCTGGTCGATCTCGATGCCGAGCGCGTGCGCCTGGACAAGGAAATCGCCCGCGTCGAAGCCGAAAAGGAAAAGAGCGAGACCAAGCTGGCCAAGTTCACCGACAAGGTGCCGCCGGCCGTGGTCGAGCAGGAACGCGTGCGACTGGCCGACTGGAACACCCAGCTGGCCGGCCTGCGCGAGCAGCGCGCGAAGCTGTAACGCCGCGCTGGTGGGTGCGGACCTCGGTCCGCACCAATGCAATGTGCCAACCAAGGTTGGCACCCACCGAAGCGGAATCGGAAACGCCGGGCAATGCCCGGCGTTTCCATTTGCCCCGCATGGCATCATCACCGGATGCCGCTTTCCATCTTCCTGCTGGTTCTCGCCGCTGCCGCGCTGCATGCCAGCTGGAATGCGATCGTCAAGCGCGGACCAGACAAATTCCTCGGCACCGTGCTGGTCACCGGCAGTGCCGCGCTGCTGTCGGCCGCTGCCCTGCCCTTCCTGCCATTTCCCGCCGCGCACAGCTGGCCGTGGCTGGGCGCGTCGGTGCTGCTGCAGGTGACCTACTACGGCTTGGTCGCACGCTGTTACCAGCAGGTCGACATGAGCCTGGCCTACCCGCTGATGCGCGGCAGCGCGCCGATCCTGGTTGCGCTGGCGGGCACACTGCTGGGCGAGCAGCTGCCACCGGCGGCGTGGCTGGGCGTGGTGCTGGTCAGCACCGGCATCCTGTGCATGGCATTGGGTGCGCGTGGCGGCCAGCTGCGGCTGCCACTGCTGACTGCGGCGATGATCGCCACCTACACCCTGGTCGATGCGCAGGGCGCGCGGCAGTCAGGCAGCGCGCTCAGCTACACGCTGTGGCTGTTCCTGCTGTCGGGCATTCCGCTGCCGTTGTGGGCGTTGTACACGCGCGGCGGCGCGGTGCTGGCCTATGCGCGGCAGCATTGGCCACTGGGCCTGGCCGGTGGCGTCGGCACCACAGCCTCCTATGCGATGGCCTTGTGGGCGATGACCCAGGCGCCGGTGGCGATGGTCTCGGCGCTGCGCGAATCGTCGATCCTGTTCGCGCTGCTGATCTCGGTATTCCTGTTGCGCGAACGCATACCACGCGCGCGCTGGCTGGCGGCGGCGTTGATTGTCGGTGGCGTGCTTGCCCTGCGGATGGCGTGAGAAAAGCGTGCCAACCAAGGTTGGCACCTACCGGACAAGCCATTGCACGCCTTGGTAGTAGCCGACCTTGGTCGGCGCATTCCTGCCACCCCAGGTTGCCGGCTACCGGTAGTGCCGGCCGCTGGCCGGCAACCCTTCCCGGTTACAGCGGCGGCATCGCCTGCAGGTCGCCGTCGACCAGTTCGATCGCCATCACCACCGCATCCTCGCGGCCCTGTGCGGCCGGGTAGTAGCGCGGGCGGCGGCCGATCTCGTTGAAGCCTTCGCTGTGGTACAGCGCCAGCGCCGGCGTGTTGGACGGACGCACTTCCAGGAACACACGCTGCGCGCCGCGGTCACCGGCCAGCTGTACCAGCGCGCGCAGCAGCTGACGTCCGAGCCCACGCGACTGCGTCAGCGGGTCGATGCAGATGTTCAGCACATGGGCTTCGTCGGCCGCGATGCTGAGTACGCCATAGCCGATCAACTGGCCATCGCGCTCCATGGCCAGGCCCGGATAGCCCGCACGCAGGCAGTCGACGAAGATGCCGCGGGTCCACGGGAACGGATAGCCACGTACTTCAATCGCCATCACCGCGTTGAGGTCACTCTCACGCAGCGCGCGCAGGCTGACCGGACCGGGCAGGCTGACCGCACTCATGGCGTGCCCCGCTTGCGCAGGGCACGCAGCTGCGGCCACAGCGCGCGCTTGGCGGCCGGGTCCTGACGCAGCTGGTCCAGCGGCCAGCTGTCCATCAGGGACTGCGTGGCCGGATCATTGGGATTGCAGCCGGATGCACGAAGCAGGGCAATCTGCAGGCGATCCGGCAGGCGCACCACCGGCTGCCGGGCATTGCCGCCCGGCAGTGGACGGCTGGCCACCGGCGCGGTATCCGGTGCGCTGACCGGCGTCTCGCGACGCGGTGGCGCCGGGCGTTCCTGGCGGGATGCCGGAGCGGATTCGGCGCGGGGTTCCCGCGATGGAGGTGCAACGCCTGCCCGCGTCGGTTCCGCTGGCGGCACGGCAGCCGCCTCGGCTTCGGCCACGCTCAGCTGCAGTGCGGCATCCAGCTCGGCGGCCAGCTGGCCGTCGTGATAGACGGTGTAGCCCATGGCCTGCAGCCAGGCCTGCTGGGCCGGAGACCACAGCACGGGCAGGTCCTGGCTCACGCGGCCTCAGGCTTCTTGCGCAGGCGCTGCACGGCCCACATCACCGGGCCGGACAAGGCGTACAGGATGCCCACCGCGAACAGCACGCGCGGCAGGTCGATGACCGCGATGGCGATCGCCACCGGCACCAGTGCCAGCACCAGGAACGGCACGCGGTCGGAACGGGTACCCTTGGCGGCACCGCCCTTGAAGCTCCAGAAGCGGATGCGGCTGACCATCAGCAGCGCCGCAACGATCGTCACCGCCAGCGCCACATAGCGCAGCTGGTTGCCGTCCCAGCCCAGGTTGCCATCGGCAAACGCCCAGACGAAGGACATCATCAAGCCGGCTGCAGCCGGGCTGGCCAGGCCGACGAACCAGCGTTTGTCGACCACCGCCACCTGGGTGTTGAAGCGGGCCAGGCGCAGCGCGGCACACGCGGCATACAGGAAAGCGACGGCCCAGCCGACACGGCCGAGCAGCGGGTCATCGAACTTCAGCCACGACAGCGACCAGTGGTACATCACCAGCGCCGGGGCCATGCCGAAGCTGACCAGGTCGGCCAGCGAGTCGTACTGCACGCCGAATTCGCTGCTGGTACCGGTCAGGCGCGCCACGCGCCCGTCCAGGCCATCCATCACCGCCGCCACGAACACGGCGATGCTGGCGTTGACGAAATCCCCGTTGGCTGCGGCGATGATCGCGTAGAAGCCGGCAAACAGGCCGGCGGTAGTGAACAGGTTGGGCAGCAGATAAATCGTGCGCGAACGCGGCGGCGGTGTGATCGGGTCCATGGAATCCAGTTTAATCGACTTGCCAGTGCTCGGCGCCAATGCTGCAATCGGCGTTCTACGCCCATTCCGTGGAGTTTGCCATGCGTGCCCTGTCCTGCCTTGGATGCCTGCTGCTGTTGGCCAGTGCCAACGCCGTGGCTGGCCCGGTCTATAAATGGAAGGACGCCAATGGCGTGACCCAGTACTCGGAGACCCCGCCGGCGGGCAAGAAGTATGAAACCCGCGAGCAGGCCCGCACCCCGCAGGCTGCGGCCAGCACCGAGACCCCGGCCGCGCCGGTCCCCGAGCAGTGCAGCACGGCCCGCGCCAACCTGGCCCTGCTGGACGGTGGCGGCCAGGTGATGCAGGACACCGATGGCGATGGCAAGCCCGATAGCCCATTGACCCAGGAGCAGCGCAGCGCGCAGAAGGGGTTGGCCGAGGCGGCCATCAAGGCCTACTGCCCACCGGCGGGTTAAGGGGGTCGGCAGGGCTGCGCCCTGCACCTGCAGAGGCTGCAAGCAACAGCAACGTCAAATGCGGGCATTCCGTGGAATGGCGGGGCGGTGTCGGATTGCGGGGACGCCGCAAGTACGTCCATGTAGGCTTGGCAGCCGCATCCATGCGGCTGACACCCCGCAATCCGACACCGCCCCACCCCCGACAGATTCCCGGTGGCCAGTAGATCCACGCCATGCGTGGATGGAATCTGTCGGATCTCGAATTGAATCCGGGGTCAGATCCGTTTTCCTCCGGAAAACGGATCTGACCCCACGAGCTGTCCCGACAGCTCGCAGGAAACTGTCAAAGGCGGGGTGGGTCCGGTTGCGGGGGCGTGAGCCGCATGGGCCCGAGGCATGCCTCGGGCGGGTTGGGCAGGACGCCCAACCCCGGTCTTGCCGCCGTGTGCGCAGGACTGCGCACACGAGCAAGCGGCGACCGAGCCTACATGGACGTATTCACGGCGCCCCCCGCAACCGGACCCACCCCGCCATCTCCCAGGAAACCCGTTCTTGCTGTTGCCGTTGCAGTTGACGTTGCTTGAGGCGGGTGCAGGGCGCAGCCCTGCCAGTACCCCCCACCCCGGCCGGGCTGGCAGAATAGGCGTCTCTGCCGTTATCCGAAGCCGACGATGCGCCTCTCCCAGTTCCACCTGCACACCACCAAGGAAACCCCCAGCGACGCCGAGCTCACCAGCCACCGGCTGATGCTGCGCGCGGGCATGATCCGCAAGCTGGCATCGGGCCTGTACACCTGGTCGCCGCTGGGCCTGCGCGTGCTGCGCAAGGTTGAACGCATCGTGCGCGAGGAAATGGACCGCGCCGGCGCCGTGGAATTCCAGATCCCGACCATCCAGCCGAAGGAACTGTGGGAGCAGACCGGACGCTGGCAGAAGTTCGGCCCGCAGCTGCTGAAGATCAAGGACCGCAAGGACCAGGTGTTCTGCTACAGCCCGACCGCCGAAGAAGCGGCCTGCGACTTCGCGCGCAGCGAGCTGTCCAGCTACAAGCAGCTGCCGGTGAACTTCTACCAGGTGCAGACCAAGTTCCGCGACGAGATCCGTCCGCGCTTCGGCGTGATGCGTTCGCGCGAGTTCCTGATGAAGGACGCCTATTCGTTCCACCTGCACGATGAGTGCCTGGTGCGCGAATACGAGAACATGAAGTCGGCCTACAGCCGCATCTTCACCCGCCTCGGCCTGGACTTCCGCATGGTGCAGGCCGACTCCGGTGCGATCGGCGGCGATGCCTCGCAGGAATTCCACGTGATCGCCGATTCCGGCGAAGACGCGCTGGTGTTCTCCACCGGTTCGGATTACGCAGCGAACATGGAAGCGGCGATTGCCGCCGATCCGGAGCCGCGTGCGGCCGCCGGCGAAGCGATGCGCAAGGTCGACACCCCTACCCAGAAAACCTGCGAGGATGTCGCGGCGCTGCTCGGCATCGACCTGCAGCGCACGGTGAAGTCGGTGGCGCTGATCGCGGGCGAAGGCAAGGCACAGCAGTTCGTGCTGGTGCTGGTGCGCGGCGACCATGAGGTCAACGAGATCAAGCTGGCCAAGGTTGCCGGCCTGGACGAACAGCGCTTTGCCAGCGAGGCGGAAATCGCCGAGCACCTGGGCAGCGTGCCGGGCTTCCTCGGCCCGGTCGCCCCGGCCAAGGCCATCCGCGTGGTGGCTGATCGCGAAGTGGCGGCGATGTCCGACTTCGTCGTCGGCGCCAACGAAGCCGGTTTCCACCTGGCCGGCGTCAACTGGGGCCGCGACCTGCCGGAACCGGAAGTGGCCGACATCCGCAACGTGCGTGCCGGTGACCGCGCGCTGGACGGTGGCGAACTGAAGATCGCCCGTGGCATCGAAGTCGGCCACGTGTTCCAGCTCGGCCGCAAGTACGCCGAAGCGCTGGATGCCACCGTGCTGGACGAGAACGGCAAGGCGGCGGTGATGGCGATGGGCTGCTATGGCATCGGCATCTCGCGCGTGGTGGCTGCCGCGATTGAACAGAACCATGACGATGCCGGCATCATCTGGCCGGACGCGATGGCGCCGTGGCAGGTGGTGGTGTGCGTGATCAACCCGAAGGGTGATGCCGCTGTGGCCGATGCAGCCGCCAACCTGCTGCAGGAGCTGCGCGATGCCGGCCTGGACGCGGCGCTCGACGACCGCGGCCTGCGCCCGGGCGCGATGTTCGCCGACATGGAACTGATCGGCATCCCGCACCGCGTGGTGGTCAGCGAACGTGGCCTGGCCGCCGGCACCTACGAGTACCGCTCGCGCCGCGCCAGCGAAGCGGAAAGCCTGGACAAGGCCACCCTGCTGCAGCGCCTGCAGGGTTGATCAGGAAAAGACCGGGGCATGCCCCGGTCTTTTTTTGCCTGACGCCCATTTGAGCAATATTGCAGCGGACATAATCCGGTCAAAATCGACGCAATGCAGCCGGGGTGCTGCCAGGCCATGACCGGTCTGCATTTGTGCTGCGATTAATTCATCTTTATTCTGTCCCGCGACGCCAGGGACTGGCTCGTCCCGTCCACTTATTAGTTTCCGGAGTAACCGTAAATGAGCATTGACCTGACCGGCCTGTCGGCACGCGAGCTGGGCGCCCTGATCCGCACCGCCAAGAAACAGCAGACCATCGTCGCCAAGCGCCGGCCGATCACCAAGGTCCGGGCACAGCTGAGCAAGCTGGCCAAGACCGAGGGTTACACCATCGAGGAACTGTTCGGCGACGCCCCGGCCCCGCGCGCGCGCAAGGTGGCCAAGGTCGCCAAGGCTCCTTCAAAGACCGCTGGCCGTAAGCTGGGCAAGGTTGCGCCGAAGTACCGCAACCCGGCCAACCCGAAGGAAACCTGGACCGGCCGTGGCAAGCAGCCGCGCTGGATGGCCGAGCTGACCGCCAAGGGCAACAAGAAGCCGGAAGATTTCCTGATCAAGAAGGCCTGAAGCCAGATCGGGATGCAATGAAAAACGCCGGCGAAAGCCGGCGTTTTTCATTCTTCGGTGTGTGGACCAACGGTCCACACCTACAGGGTTTTGCGGGCCGGCATCAGCAGGTTGCCGAACAGCAGGCCGGCGACCAGGGCCATCACCACGTTGAGCACGGTGAGGAACACGCTCTGGCCGGCACCCACGTCCTGCTGCTGGACCAGGGTCAGCACGCCGCGCAGGCTGGTGCTGCCTGGCACCATCATGATGATGCCAGGCAGGCGGATGATCGCACCCGGGCGGCCAACGAGGCGGCCGAACAGATTGCCACCGGCGGTCAGCAGCATCGCCGACAGGAAGATGCCGGCCGGCGCGCCCCAGGCGTGGCCACCGAACTTGGAGATCGCATAGCCGGCCACCGAGGCGGCGATCACCCACGGATAATCGCGGCGGTTGGCCTTGAACAGCATCGCGAAGGCAAACGCTGCGGTCAGCAGCGAGCCCCACTCCACCCACGGCCCCTGCGGCCGCGTGGCGCGGATCACCGGATCGAGCCCGAGCACGTCGGCCAGGGTCACCGCGATCATCGCGCCGACGCTGAGCTTCATGATGGTGGTCAGCGCGCCGGCAAAGCGCGCGGTACCCGACACCCAGTGCTGGCTGGCCAGTTCATTGACCGCATTGGTCAGCGACATGCCGGGCAGCAGCACCACCAGCGAGGCGATGATCACCGTGTTGAGGTTGAGCGCGCCGATGAAGGACGCGACCAGGGTGGCGACCAGGCCGGCCAGCAGCGCGGCCAGTGCCTCGGCGGCTTCGCGGGTGGCCGGGCGACGGTCGGTGACCATGCCGAGCAGGCCGATCATCAGGCCGATGACACCGGCGGTGGCAATGTCCAGCCACGGCAGCTTCCACATGCCGGCCACACCGGCCGCGCCGAGGGTGAACGAAAGGATGGTGCGCAGCTTGCCGCGCCGGCCCGGATCCTTGTCCAGCTGGCGCAGCGCGGTGTGGCCTTGGGCGATGCTCATCCGCCCGTTGGCCACTTCTTCGGCGATATGGTCGGCCACGCTGAGCTTGTGCAGGTCGTTCTCGCCGGGCGCCAGGCGGATCACGCGGGTGATGTCACTGGAGCCAATCGCCTGCGCCGGGTCGCTGAAGCTGAGGATGATACCGGTGGGATTCGACCACGGTTCACAATCCAGATCGAGCTGGCGGGCCAGTGCCACCACCGCTGTTTCCAGGCGCTGAGCCGTTGTGCCATAGCTGTGCAGGCGTCCGGCGATCTCGGAAACGAAGGCCACGCGCTGCGCGTAGGTGGCCTGGGGCGTGGGGATCGTGTGAGCGTCTGCGGACATGCGCCGTAGTATTACCTAGGCTGGGCCTTACCGGAGAAATTCATCCGAGTTCGACGCGATGCCCAATACAGAACGGTTATGCTGCGACCCGAATGGCCCAAGTGACCCCGAACCACGCCCCCCAGCTCGAACAGGATGCCCATGACCCGGGCGTGATCCACCTGTCCGGCACCTGGACCCTGAAGACCGCGCTGGCCGCGGCCGAAGTCCTGCGCGGCGTTCCCGATACGCTGACCGGCATCGATGCCACCGCCATCGAGAAGATGGATTCGGCCGGCGTGCTGCAGGTGCTGCGCGTGGCCCATCGCGCCGACCTCGGCGAGGACGCACTGAAGTTCCGCCCGGATCACCAGGCGCTGGTGTGCACCATCGAGGAAGTGGCCGACGACCGGCCCAAGCCCAAGCGCGACTTCGGCGTGCTGGCGGCGCTGGAACGACTGGGTGTCAGCGTCCATGCCACCGGTCACAACATCAAGGCGTTGTGCAGTTTCCTCGGCGAGAACCTGGTCAAGGCGGCGCGCCTGGTCAAGGAACCCCGCCGCTTCCGGCTGACCGCCACCGTGCACCAGATGGAGCAGGTCGGGCTGGACGCGGTACCGCTGGTGGCGCTGCTGTCCTACCTGGTCGGCGCGGTGATCGCCTTCCTCGGCTCGACCATCCTGCGCGACTTCGGCGCCGAGATCTATGTCGTCGAACTGGTCAACATCGCGTTCCTGCGCGAGTTCGCGGTACTGCTGACCGCGATCGTGCTGGCCGGCCGCACCGCCAGCGCCTTCACCGCACAGATCGGTGCGATGAAGGCGCGCGAGGAAATCGATGCGATGCGCACCCTGGGCCTGGATCCGATCGATCTGCTGGTGCTGCCACGCCTGCTGGCGCTGCTGGTCACCCTGCCGCTGCTGACCTTCATTGCAATGGTTGCCGGCCTGGCCGGCGGCATCACCGTCGGTGCGTTCGACCTCGACATTCCGCCGCAGATGTACATCGCACGCATGCACGAGACGATGGAAGTGCGGCACATGCTGGTCGGCCTGTCGAAGGCGCCGGTGTTCGCGCTGGTGATCGGCCTGATCGGCTGCCTGGAAGGACTGAAGGTCGAAGGCACGGCGCAGTCGGTCGGCGAACGCACCACCTCCAGCGTGGTGCAGACGATCTCGCTGGTGATCATCATCGACGCCTTCGCGGCGTTGTGGTTCATGCACATGGACTGGTGACATGAGCACATCCTCCCTCCCCGAACCCATCGACATGCGCGACGACCAGGGCCACGACCTGGCCATCCGCGTACGCGGGCTGGTCAACCGCTTCGGCAGCCAGACCGTGCACGAAGACCTGGACCTGGACGTGCGTCGCGGCGAGATCCTGGGCGTGGTGGGTGGTTCGGGTACCGGCAAGTCGGTGCTGATGCGCTCGATCCTCGGCCTGCGCGTGCCCGATGCCGGGCAGATCGAAGTGCTCGGCCGCGACGCGCGTGCCGACGATGCCGAGAGCCGCCTGCACATCGAACGCAACACCGGCGTGCTGTTCCAGGACGGTGCCCTGTTCTCATCGCTGACCGTGGGCGAGAACGTGCAGGTGCCACTGAAGGAGCACCATCGCGAGCTGCCCGAGCGCTGGCATTACGAACTGGCGCTGCTGAAGGTGAAGCTGGCCGGCCTGCCCGCCGATGCGATCAACAAGCTGCCCTCGCAGCTGTCCGGTGGCATGCGCAAGCGCGCCGGCCTGGCCCGGGCGCTGGCACTGGATCCGCCGCTGCTGTTCCTGGACGAACCGACCGCCGGTCTCGACCCGATCGGTGCGGCGGCGTTCGACCGCCTGATCAAGACCCTGCAGGAAGCGCTGGGCCTGACCGTGTTCCTGATCACCCACGACCTGGACACGCTGTACGCCATCTGTGACCGGGTGGCAGTGATCGCCGACCGCAAGGTAGTGGCCAATGCGCCGCTGCCGGAGATCGAGAAACTGGATCATCCGTGGATCCAGGAATACTTCCACGGACCGCGCGCGCGCGCCGCGCGTGGCGAACAGATCGAGAGTGCCTGAGCCATGGAAACCAAAGCCAACTACGTGCTGATCGGCGCGTTCACCCTGATCACCGGCCTTGCCCTGCTGGCCTTCGGCCTGTGGGCCGCCAAGTACTCCTCCGACCGCACCTGGCAGGAATACCGCGTGGTGTTCCGCGAAGCGGTGACCGGCCTGTCGGTGGGCAGCCCGGTGCAGTACAACGGCATCGCCGTGGGCTCGATCACCGAACTGAACCTGGTACCGGACGACCCGCGCCAGGTCGTCGCGCGCATCCGCCTGAACTCCAACACGCCGGTCAAGACCGATACCCGTGCCAAGCTGGCGATCACCAGCCTGACCGGCCCGTCGATCATCCAGCTCAGCGGAGGCACGCCGCAGTCGCCGGCACTGACCACGGTCAACAAGGACCCGGCGCCGATCATCCCGACCACGCCGTCGGCCCTGCAGAACATCACCGACGTCGCCAACCGCATTGTCGAGCGCATGGACCAGATCCTCAGCGACCGCAACGTGGCCTCGATCAACGCGACACTGGCCAACCTGGAAACGATCAGCGGCGGCCTGGCCGACCGCGACCAGGGTACCCAGGCGCTGCTGCTCAGCGCGCGCGATGCCGCGCGCAGCCTGGACACCACGCTGAAGACCACCAACGGCACCATCGAGCGCCTGGACAAGAACCTGGTGCAGCAGCTGCCCGGCATCATCGACAAGCTCGATGGCACCCTGGCCAAGCTCGATTCGGCCGCCGGCAACGCCGATTCGATCCTTGGCGAGAACCGCGCCGCGATCAACAGCTTCGCCAACGATGGCCTCGGCCAGCTGGGCCCGACGCTGACCGAACTGCGCGGCCTGATCCGCGACCTGCGCCGGGTCAGCGACCGCCTCGAGAACAACCCCGCGCGCTACCTGCTGGGCCGCGACGCACCGAAGGAGTTCGAACCCAAATGAGCCCGACCACCCTTCCGCGCCTGCTGCTGGCCGCTTCGATGGTCACCCTGCTGGGCGGCTGCTCCATCCTTGGCAGCAGCGAGAAAACCGCGGTGACGCTGTACTCGCCGTCCGTGCAGGTCAAGGCGGACCCGGCGTGGCCGCAGGCCAGCTGGCAGCTGGTGCTGGCCAAGCCCAGCGCCGCGCGCATGGTCGACAGCCCGCGCATCAATGTGCGGCCGACACCGTCGCAGATGGAGATCTACAAGGGGGCCAGCTGGGCGCAGCCGGCCACCGACATGATCGAGGACACCCTGTTGCGTGGCTTCGAGGATTCCGGCCGCATCCGCGGCGTGGCCCGCAGCACCGCCGGCATCCGCGCCGACTACAAGCTGTCCACCGACGTGCGCCGCTTCGAATCGGATTACCAGGGCCAGGCCACGCCGACGGTGGTGATCGAGGTCAACGCAAAGCTGATCCATGTCGCCGACCAGCGCGTGGTCGCGGACCGCACCTTCCGCCAGGCGCAGCCAGTCGGCAGCACCGACGTACCGGCGGTGACCGCCGCGTTCGAGCGTGGCCTGCAGCAGCTGGCGCAGGATGTGGTGGGCTGGACGCTGCTGAGCGGACAGGCCGACCAGCCGACCGTCGCGCGCTGACCGATCAGCGCGGCGTAATCCAGCGGAACGTCAGATTGATCCGTTCACCCTGCACCCGCGCCATCTTCGGCAACGCGTGCTGGTAGAACCTCTGCGTCTGCCCCGCCATCACCAGCAGATCGCCATGGCCGAGCAGATATTCAGCCTTCCGCGTCGGGTCATCGCGCCGGCGCAGCAGGAAGCGGCGTGCGGCACCCAGGCTCAGCGAAGCAATCACCGGGGCAGGCCCCAGCTCTGGCTCGTCATCGCTGTGCCAGCCCATGTAGTCGCCGCCGCCGCGATAGCGATTCAGCAGTACGCTGTTGAAGCGGCCGAAGCCTTCGGTTTCCAGACGGTCGCGCGCGTCCTGCAACGACGGCAGCCATCGATGCGGCACGAATTCGGCACCGGAGTATCGGTAACGGGCATCCGGGTCACCGATCCAGCAGCTCAATCGCGGCGAATCCACCCAGCTGCCGAACATGCGGATGCGATGGATCTCCCAGGCCACGTCGGCCTGCAGCGCGGACATGAGCCCGTCGGCATCGGCGGCAGCCAACCAGCCCGGCAGGTGCTGGACATCGGCATCGGGGAGATCATGGGGAAACAGCATCGAGACCCCGCAGGATGAGGGCGGCACCGGGCCGCCCTCACGGCTTCAAGCGCGCTGGAACGCCACGCCCGTTTTTTCCTTCAGTTCGTCGTCGCTGACACCCGGTGCGGCTTCCACCAGCAGCAGGCCGTTGTCGGTGACATCGAACACGGCCAGGTCGGTGATGATGCGGTCGACCACGCCCACGCCGGTCAGCGGCAGCGAGCACTCGGGCAGGATCTTGTGCTCGCCGTTCTTGGCGGTGTGCTCCATCAGCACCACCACGCGCTGCACGCCGGCCACCAGGTCCATCGCGCCTCCCATGCCCTTGACCATCTTGCCGGGCACCATCCAGTTGGCCAGGTCGCCCTTGTGGGTGACCTGCATGGCGCCGAGGATGGCCAGGTTGACGTGGCCGCCGCGGATCATCGCGAAGCTGTCGTGGCTGCCGAAGTAGCTGGCACCGGCACGTGCGGTGACGGTCTGCTTGCCGGCGTTGATCAGGTCGGCGTCCACTTCGGCATCGGTCGGGAACGGGCCGATACCGAGCAGGCCGTTCTCCGACTGCAGCCACACATCCACGCCTTCGGGAATATGGTTGGCGACCAAGGTCGGCAGGCCGATGCCCAGGTTCACGTAGGCACCATCGGTCAGTTCGCGGGCGGCGCGTGCCGCCATCTCATCGCGGGTCCACGCCATGTCAGTTGCCCTCCGCGCGGATGGTGCGCTGTTCGATACGCTTTTCTGGATGCGGGTTGTGCACGATGCGATGCACGTAGATACCGGGCAGGTGCACCTGGTCCGGATCGATGGCGCCGACCGGCACCACCTCCTCCACTTCCACGATGCAGACCTTGCCGGCCATCGCGCAGGCCGGGTTGAAGTTACGCGCGGTCTTGCGGAACACCAGGTTGCCCGCTTCGTCGGCCTTCCACGCCTTGACCAGTGCCACATCGGCGCGCAGCGCGGTTTCCATCACGTAGTGCTTGCCGTCGAACTCGCGGGTTTCCTTGCCTTCGGCCACCACCGTGCCGTAGCCGGTGGCGGTGAAGAACGCCGGAATGCCTGCACCGCCGGCACGCAAGCGTTCGGCCAGGGTGCCCTGCGGGTTGAATTCCAGCTCCAGCTCACCGGCCAGGAACTGGCGCTCGAACTCCTTGTTCTCGCCCACGTAGGACGAAATCATCTTCTTGATCTGGCGGGTTTCCAGCAGCTGGCCCAGGCCGAAACCATCGACGCCGGCATTGTTGGAGATCACGGTCAGGCCCTTGGCGCCACTGTCGCGCAGCGCGGCGATCAGGGCCTCGGGAATGCCACACAGGCCGAAGCCGCCCACGGCCAGCGTCTGGCCATCGGCGACCACCCCTTGCAGGGCCTCCGCCGCACTGGCGAAGCGCTTGCCGCGCTTGCCGGTGGAAGTCGATTGCTGCATTGCTGTACTACCCTGCACGTTGAGGATGACCGCATTCTAGCTGGACAGCGACGAAGGGCCTGGATGCGCCGCAGCATTGACGGAGCACCAGGCGGGCATTGGGTAGAATGGGTGATTCCACGCAGAAGGGTGCTTCAGCGCCTGCGCCCCTCAATCTACGATGACGCCGACCTTCACAGACGAAGACCTGTTCCGCTGGATCGACGAGTGGACACTGCAGAAAAGCGAGCAGTGCCTGGGTGGCGTGCGCAACCGGCAACTTCGCGATGGCCTGCTGACGGCCGAGGTACAGGGTTCGGCCAGGCATCCCTACTACGTGGAGATCGATCTGAAGGCCAGCACGCGCACCGCGCGCAGCCGCCTGCAAAGTGCCTGTTCCTGCCCCGTCGGCCGCACCTGCAAGCATGTGGCGGCGGTGCTGGTCTCGTACATGCTGGATCCGCTTGCCATGGACGACGAGAGCCCCGCGACCGAACAGGACCTGACGCAACCGCCGCGTCCTGATCTGCTGGCGGAGCTTTCGCGTTGGCAGAGCGCGCGGATCCGGCCGGCCCAGCCACGCCGGAACGGTGTCATCTTCGAACTGTCCACCTACAACCACCACCCCGCCGTGCTGGTCCGGCGCGCCAAGTACGGGACCGATGGTGCGATCAGCACGGGTAAGTGGATGGATATCACCGCAGACCTGCTGCTGGATCCTCCGGCATACCTCACGCCGACTGATCTGGCGGTGATGATCCAGCTACGCACCCAGCGGCAGCCCGCGACGAAGGACGAATGGATCGACTTCGCGGCCACCCTGCAGTTGATCGTCTCCAGCGGCCATGGCTGGGTCTCCTGCGGTACGCACGGCGACGTGCCGGCCCGGTCAGGAGCTCCACGCCGCGGCGAACTGGGCTGGACCGTTGGCATGACGCAGGGCGCGACGCTGCTGGAACCTGCGTTGAGCGTGGAGGGCGGCGCCAGAGGCGTGATCCTGGGCCGGAGTGCGTGCTATCTGGACCCGGTCACCGGCGAGGTCGGTCCGCTGCTGCTGGATGTCAGGGCCGAGGACGCCGACGCCTTCCTGAGCCTGCCCAATCTGTTACCCAACGAAGAAGCGGTGGTCGCACAGATGCTGCAACAGATCGACCCTGCCCTGCCGCGCCCCGGTGCAAGCGACACGCTGCCCACCCTGCAGGTCAGCGCGATGATCCCCGTGCTGCGCCTGCATACGATTGAGTTCCGGCCGGCATGGCTCGGCCGCCGCGACCCGTCGCAATGGGCCGATATCGCGACCGTGGCCTTCGAGTACGACGAGCACGTGCGGTTCCTGGATGATCCGAGCCTGTTCGCCCACGATCCGGAGGGCCAGCTCGCCCTGCTGCCCCGTGACTTGGCTGAGGAATCACGGCGCGAGGCCGAGCTGCGCACGGTGGGACTGTATCGCGACACGGACCCGCGGGCGCCATTGGACGGGGCTGGCCCGCAGTTCCAGCTGCGCACCCATGACTGGACACGGTTCCTGCTGGATGACGTGCCGCGCCTGGAAGCCTTGGGCTGGAAGGTGGAGACGGACGACGATTTCCGCCATCGCATCACCCGGGTCGACGAGATCGATCTGGACATCCAGGCAGAGACCGGGGACACCGGCTGGTTCAATCTGGGCCTGGAGGTCGAGGTGAACGGCCACCGGGTCTCCATGGTTCCGCTGCTGCAGCAGGTGCTGCAGTCCGATCCCCGCTGGATGCGTGGCCAGCTGGACGCCATCGGCGACGACGAGAACATCCTGTTGATGGCAGGCGACAACACCCGCCTGGCACTGCGGGCCGCGCGACTGAAGCCGATCATGGCCCTGTTGGCGGACCTGTTCGCCCAGCGTGGCGCGCCGCTGCGCTTGTCAGCGCTTGATCGTGGCCGCCTTCAGGCACTGCAGGACACCGCACGCCTGCAGTTCCGGGGCCGCAAGGATACCCAGGCGCTGGTGCAGCGGCTGATGCAGGCACCCGCACTGGGTGAAGTGCCGCCGCCGGCGGGGCTGGTGGCGACGCTGCGTCCCTATCAGCTCGAGGGCCTGTCCTGGCTGCAGTACCTGCGCCAGCAGGGGC
This sequence comes from Stenotrophomonas maltophilia, assembly GCF_002138415.1. Lineage (NCBI taxonomy): Bacteria > Pseudomonadati > Pseudomonadota > Gammaproteobacteria > Lysobacterales > Lysobacteraceae > Stenotrophomonas > Stenotrophomonas maltophilia. The sequence continues at coordinate 584,289 of NZ_CP015612.1, read as the reverse complement.
TGGGCGGGGTGCTGGCCGATGACATGGGGCTGGGCAAGACCCTGCAGACGCTGGCGCATCTGCTGGTCGAGAAGGAAAGTGGCCGCCTGGACCGGCCGGCGCTGCTGGTGGTGCCGACCTCGCTGCTGCACAACTGGCAGAGCGAAGCGGCACGCTTCACCCCGGGCCTGCGCGTACTGACCCTGCACGGACCGGCACGTGAAGCGCTGTTCGAGGCGATTCCCGAGAACGACCTTGTACTGACCACCTATCCTCTGCTGTGGCGAGACGAGCAGGCGCTGCAGGTTCATGCCTACCATCTGCTGATCCTCGACGAGGCCCAGCAAGTGAAGAATCCGAAGTCACGCGCTGCCGTCACCCTGCGCACGCTGCAGGCCCGCCATCGCCTGTGCCTGACCGGTACGCCGCTGGAAAACCATCTGGGCGAACTGTGGACGCAGTTCGACTTCCTGCTGCCCGGCCTGCTCGGCAGCGAAAAACAGTTCAACCAGCATTGGCGCCACCCGATCGAGCGCGGCAGCGACCACCGTCGTGCCCAGCTGCTGGCGCAGCGGCTGCGCCCCTTCATCCTGCGCCGGCGCAAGGACCAGGTCGTGTCAGAGCTTCCGCCCAAGACTCTAATTACCCGTGCAGTGGAAATGGAAGGCGGCCAGCGCGATCTCTATGAAACCGTGCGTGCGGCGATGGAAAAGCAGGTGCGCGAGGCCATCAGCGGCAGCGGGCTGGCGCGCAGCCATATCGTGGTGCTGGATGCGTTGCTGAAGCTGCGCCAGGTCTGCTGCGATCCGCGCCTGCTGCCGGGCGACGCCCCGGCCCGCAGTGCCGGTTCGGCCAAGCTGGAACTGCTGCGCGACATTCTGCCATCGATGGTCGAGGAAGGCCGGCGGATCCTGGTGTTCTCACAATTCACCGGCATGCTGGCGCTGATCGCGCAGGCGCTGGACGATCTGGGACTGGCCTATGTGACCCTGACCGGCGATACCCAGGACCGCGCCACGCCGGTGCAGCGTTTCATGCAGGGTGAAGTCCCGGTGTTCCTGATCAGCCTCAAGGCAGGTGGCGTGGGGTTGAACCTGACCGCGGCCGACACCGTCATCCACTTCGATCCCTGGTGGAACCCGGCCGCCGAAAACCAGGCCAGTGACCGCGCCCATCGCATCGGCCAGCAGCAGCCGGTGTTCGTCTACCGGTTGATCGCCGCAGGCAGCATCGAAGAGCGGATTGCCGAGCTGCAGGAGCGCAAGGCCCTGCTGGCCGAATCGATTCTCGAAGGCGGTGGCAGCGCCGGGCCGCGCTTCAGCGAAGAAGACGTGCAGGCGCTGCTGGCGCCGTTGCCGGGCCTGCCAGCCAGACGCACCCGCAGGCCGGGCCGACCGTCCAACACCCGCAGAGGAACGTAGAATCAGACTTATTCAACTGGAGAAAAAGGACCGCAATCTGAATGGCTCCAACTGTTTTTGCTGGCTTGGCGAGCCAGCGTCCGATCGCCAGGGACAGCAGCCCTGACCTGTCCGGCCAAGGGCGACTTTTGCCTTCCATTATCGCCGAACCTGCATGGACAGTACGGGCTCAGCCGTTGGCCGGAATCAACTCCAACATTACCCTCTTCAACCCGTCCTGCCAGGATGGCAGCACGATGCCGAAATCCTGCTGCAACCGACGGTTGTCCAGCACCGACCAGGCCGGGCGCCTGGCCGGCGTCGGGTACTCGGAGCTGGAAATCGCCTCGACGGTGGGCACCTTCGGCAACACGCCCGTCGCCAGCGCCTCGGCAAAAATCGCTTCGGCAAAGCCATGCCAGCTGGTCTGGCCACTGGCGGTCAGGTGCCAGGTGCCCGACAACTGCCCCGGGTGCTGCAGTGCCTGCGCGGTGACATCGGCGATCAGCGCCGCCGGCGTCGGCGTACCCACCTGGTCAGCCACCACGCGCAGCTGCTCTCGCTCGGCGCCGACACGCAGCATGGTGCGCAGGAAATTCGCACCATGCGACGCATACACCCATGCCGTGCGGAAGATCAGGTGGCGTCCTGCCGCTGCCCGCACGGCGTCCTCACCATCACGCTTGCTGGTGCCGTAGACACCCAGCGGCGCGGTCGGTTCGTCCTCACGGTACGGGGCGGTGCCCTGTCCATCGAACACATAATCGGTGGAGTAGTGCACGAACGGCACGCCATGCGCCGCACACCAGCGTGCGATCACGCCCGGCGCCTGCGCGTTGGCCGCAAAGGCGGCGTCGACCTCCTGTTCGGCACGGTCGACGGCAGTGTAGGCGGCCGCATTGACCACGATCGACGGCTGCAGCCGGTCAAGCAGGGCTGGCAAGCTGTCCGGCTGGCCGAAATCGGCAGTTTCGCAGGCGCTGCCATCGGGCAGGACGCCGCTGCGGGTGGTCGCGACCACCTTGCCCAGCGGTGCCAGCGCGCGCAGCAGCTCCTGGCCGACCTGGCCGTTGCCGCCGAATACCAGAATGGTCATGGCATGTAGACCGGTAGGCGGTCTTCAGCGATGTCCTTCAGGTAGGGGGCGTTCTCGTCCTTGGCCGACAGCATTGGAGAGCCCAGCGGCCAGTTCACGGAAATCTCGCTGTCATTCCAGCGAATACCTGCATCTGCCTCGGGCACATACACATCAGTGCACAGGTAGTGGAAAAGCGCGCGCTCGGACAGCACCGCAAAACCGTGGGCAAAGCCCTCCGGAATCCAGAATTGACGCTTGTTGTGCGCACTCAGCACCGCCGCCTCCCATTGCCCGAAGGTCGGGGAGCCGTGGCGAATGTCGACGGCCACGTCGTAGACCTCACCTTCGAGAACGCTTACCAGCTTTCCCTGCGGGCGTGGCCATTGGTAATGCAGGCCGCGCAGGACCCCCCTGCTGGAAGAGGACACATTGCTCTGCACGAACCGCGTCGGCAAACCCAGATCACCGAACCGCGCGGCATTCCAGCCCTCAAAGAAGAAGCCGCGCTCGTCGCCGAACACTTTCGGTTCAATCACGACGCAACCCGACAATCGGGTTTCAATGACTTTCACGGAACCACCCCACGCAATGCCAGCTTCTGAAGATATTGGCCATAGGCATTCTTGATCAGTGGCGCGGCCAGTGCCTCCAACTGCTCGACGGTGATCCAGCCACGGCCGAATGCAATTTCCTCGGGGCAGCAGACCTGTAGGCCCTGCCGGGTCTGGATGGTCTCAATGAAGTTGGAGGCCTCCAGCAACGACTGATGCGTGCCGGTGTCGAGCCATGCATAGCCGCGCCCCAATGCTTCCAGATGAAGACTGCCTTCATCGAGATAACGCCGATTGAGATCTGTGATCTCCAGCTCGCCGCGCAGCGAAGGCTTCAGTTCGGCAGCGTAGTCGCTGGCATTGCCATCGTAGAAGTACAGCCCGGTCACCGCGTAATTCGAACGCGGCTTTTCCGGCTTCTCGACCAAACCGACGACTTTGCCAGCCGCATCGAACTCAGCCACACCGTAGCGTTCCGGATCATTGACCCAATAACCGAATACAGTGGCACCCTGATCGCGCTCATCGGCTCGCCGCAGCATTGCACTCAGGCCATGGCCATGGAAGATGTTGTCACCCAGCACCAGGCAGCTCGGCTTGCCGGCCACGAAGTCACGTCCAATCAGGTAGGCCTGGGCCAGGCCATCGGGGCTTGGCTGCACGGCATACTGGATGTCCATGCCCCACTGCGAACCATCGCCCAGCAGCTGCTGGAACAGGGCCTGCTCGTGCGGCGTATTGATGATGAGCACTTCACGGATGCCCGCCAGCATCAACACGCTGAGCGGGTAATAGATCATCGGTTTGTCGTACACCGGCAGCAGCTGCTTGCTGACGCCCTTGGTGATCGGATACAGACGGGTGCCGGAACCGCCGGCGAGGATGATGCCCTTGCGCTGGGTCATGGTGTCTCCTGGGTTCAGGCCGCGGTGCCGATGCGCTGCAGACGGTAGCTGCCGTCGAGCACGCCGTTGACCCATTCCTGGTTGTCCAAGTACCAGTCAACGGTGAAGGCGATGCCCTGCTCGAAGGTGTAGGCCGGTTCCCAGCCCAGGTCGTTCTTCAGCTTCGAGGCATCGATCGCATAACGGCGGTCATGGCCGGGTCGGTCGGTGACGTAGGTGATCTGGCTGCTGCGCGGCTGGCCGTCCGCGCGCGGGCGGCGCTGGTCCAGCAGTGCGCAGATGGCCTGCACCACTTCGATGTTCTGCTTTTCCGAATTGCCGCCGACGTTATAGGTCTCGCCGACCTGGCCCTTGGACAGCACGGTGCGGATCGCTTCGCAATGGTCTGACACGAACAGCCAGTCGCGCACCTGCTTGCCGTCGCCGTACACCGGCAGCGGCTCGCCGGCCAGCGCCTTGGCGATCACCAGCGGGATCAGCTTCTCGGGGAAGTGATACGGGCCGTAATTGTTCGAGCAGTTGGTGGTCAGCACCGGCAGCCCGTAGGTGTGGTGGAAGGCGCGGACCAGGTGGTCCGAAGCAGCCTTCGATGCCGAGTACGGGGAATTCGGAGCATACGGCGTGGTTTCGCTGAACTTGCCGGTCTCGCCCAGGGTGCCGTACACCTCGTCAGTGGACACGTGCAGGAAGCGGAAGGCCGCGCCCTGCTCGGCCGGCAGCGCCTTCCAGTAGTCGCGCACCGATTCCAGCAGGCCCAGGGTGCCCACCACGTTGGTCTGGATGAAGGCACCCGGACCGTCGATGGAGCGATCCACGTGGCTCTCGGCGGCAAAGTTGAGCACGGCGTCCGGCCGGTGCTCGGCCAGCAGGCGGGTGACCAGCGCCTGGTCGCCGATGTCCCCCTGCACGAACACATGATCCGGGTTGCCGTCCAGGCTGGACAGGGTCTTCAGGTTGCCGGCGTAGGTCAGCGCATCGAGGTTGATGACCTTGACGCCGCGCGCGACGGCCTCGAGAACGAAGTTACCGCCAATGAATCCGGCGCCGCCGGTGACAAGCCATGTGGGCACTACCTGTTCTCCTGTTCGACCGATCGCACCGGGCGCGGACAGCACCGGATACAGCGCGACAGGATACATGGCGCCCCCTTCACGGCTGACATCCGCACGTAAACGGGGCCCCCTCGCCCTTCTTTTTTTCTGCGCCGCAGCAAAACCATACGCATTCGCATGGTGGCTTCCAGCCAGTTAGAATCGGGGTCCCACCCCCGAACCGGTTGCTGTGCGAGGACCGGACGTTCTCCCCGTTATTGAAGGACCCCGTACCAGATGAAAATCCTCGTCGCGTACAAGCGCGTGGTGGACTACAACGTCCGCATTCAGGTCAAGCCGGACGGTTCCGGCGTGGTCACCGACGGCGTCAAGCTGTCCCCCAATCCCTTCGATGAAATCGCCCTGGAAGAAGCCCTGCGCCTGCGCGACAAGGGCATCGCCAGCGAAGTCGTGGTTGCCACCATCGCCCCGGCCGATGCCCAGGCGCACCTGCGCAACGGTCTGGCCATGGGCGCCAACCGCGCCATCCACGTCGTCACCGACCAGGCCATCCAGCCGCTGACCGCGTCGCGCACCCTGCTCAAGCTGATCGAGAAGGAACAGCCGGACCTGGTGATCCTCGGCAAGCAGGCCATTGACGACGACGCCAACCAGACCGGTCAGATGCTGGCCACGCTGTGGGGCCGCCCGCAGGCCACCTTTGCCAGCAAGCTGGAGATTGCCGACGGCAAGGCCACGGTGACCCGCGAAGTCGACGCCGGCCTGGAAACGCTGGAGGTGGACCTGCCGGCGGTGGTCACCACCGACCTGCGCCTGAACGAGCCGCGCTTCATCAAGCTGCCGGACATCATGAAGGCCAAGGCCAAACCGCTGGAAACCCTGCAGCTGGCCGATCTCGGTGTTGACGCCGCCGACACCTTCAAGACCACCCACTACGCCGCGCCGTCCAAGCGCAGCAAGGGCGTGATGGTCAAGGACGCGGCCGAACTGGTCGCCGCACTCAAGCAGAAGGGGCTGCTGTAATGAGCAAGATTCTCGTCATCGCCGAGCACCACGACGGCAAGCTCAACGCCGCCACCGCCAAGACCGTCAGTGCCGCCGCCGCCATCAGCGGTGCCAGCATCGATGTGGTGGTGCTGGCCGCCGATCCGGCCGCCGTCGCCGCTGAAGCCGCAAAGATCGCCGGCGTCGCCAAGGTCCTGACCGTGGCCAATGCCGCCAACGCGCAGGCCATCGCCCAGGTACTGGCACCGCAGATCGCGCAGCTGGCCAAGGGCTATACCCACGTGTTCGGCCCGTCGACCACCTTCGGCAAGGACCTGATGCCGTGCGTGGCGGCCCTGCTCGGCGTCAATCAGGTCTCCGACCTGATGACCGTCGAAGGCAGCCACACCTTCAAGCGCCCGATCTACGCCGGCAACGCGATCATCACCGTGGAAGCCCCGGCCGACCAGATCGTGGTCGCCACCGTGCGTGCCGCGTCGTGGCCGGAAGCCGGTCAGGGCGGCAGCGCCGCCATCGAAGCGGCCAGCGTTGACGCTGCCCTGCCGACCCACACCCGTTTCATCGGCCTGGCTGCCGGTGCCAGCGACCGCCCGGACCTGCAGAGCGCCAAGCGCGTGGTCTCCGGTGGCCGTGGCGTCGGTTCGGAAGAGAACTTCAAGGTGATCTTCCAGCTGGCCGACAAGCTCGGCGCCGCCGTCGGTGCTTCGCGCGCTGCGGTCGATGCCGGCTACGTGCCCAGCGACCTGCAGGTTGGCCAGACCGGCAAGATCATCGCGCCGGAACTGTACGTGGCCGTCGGCATCAGCGGCGCGATTCAGCACCTGACCGGCATCAAGGATGCCGGCACGATTGTCGCAATCAACAAGGACGGTGATGCGCCGATCTTTGAAATTGCCGATATCGGCCTGGTGGGGGATCTGTTTGCAATCCTGCCGGAGCTGGAAACGGCGCTGGGCTGAGCTGAGCGCAGGGATGCCACGTAATCAACAGGTTACGTGGCATTCATGACCCTGTTCGGGTTTGGGGATCGATCACTCGTCCTTGCAGCTCCTGTCGCTATAATCCGGGGTCAACCTGTGTAAGGACTGCATTGATGACGCTCCCGTGTTTCAAGGCCTATGACATCCGTGGTCGCGTTCCGGATGAACTGGATGAACGCCTTGCCTGCCGTATCGGCGCTGGCACTGCCGCGTTGCTGGGCCCGGGACCGGTGGTGGTTGGACACGACATCCGCCTGAGCAGCCCTGCGCTGCTGCAGGCTGCCATCGAGGGCCTGACCGCCAGCGGCCGTGATGTCATCGACATCGGCATGTGCGGCACCGAAGAGGTCTATTTCCAGACGTTCCACCGCCATGCCGCCGGCGGCATCATGGTCACCGCCAGCCACAACCCGATGGATTACAACGGGATGAAGCTGGTGCGCGACGGTGCCAAGCCGATCAGCGGTGACACCGGCCTGTTCGATATCCGCGATTTCGCCGCCTCCGATGCCGCGCTGGGCAACGGCACTGGAACCGTGACCCAGGATGCCGACAAGTCGGCCTATATCCAGCACCTGCTTGGCTATGTCGACCTCGCCAGCCTGAAGCCGCTGAAGATCGTCACCAACCCCGGCAACGGCGGTGCGGGACTGGTCATCGACCAGCTGGCTCCGCATCTGCCGTTCGAGTTCATCCGCATCCAGCATGAAGCCGACGGCAATTTCCCGAACGGCATCCCCAATCCGCTGCTGCCGGAAAACCGCGCGGCCACGCGTGATGCCGTGCGCGCCCATGGCGCCGACTTCGGCATCGCCTGGGATGGCGACTTCGACCGTTGCTTCTTCTTCGATGCCGAAGGCAACTTCATCGAGGGCTACTACCTCGTCGGCCTGCTGGCCACCGCCCTGCTGGCCCGCCAGCCGGGTGGCAAGATCATCCACGACCCGCGCCTGACCTGGAACACCGTGGAAATGGTCGAGCAGGCCGGCGGCGTGCCGATCATGAGCAAGACCGGCCATGCGTTCATCAAGGAACGCATGCGCGCCGAAGACGCCATCTACGGTGGTGAAATGAGCGCGCACCACTACTTCCGCGAATTCGCCTACTGCGATTCGGGGATGATCCCCTGGCTGTTGATCGCACAGCTGGTATCCAGCACCGGCAAGTCGCTGGGCGAGCTGGTGGCCGACCGCATGAAGGCTTATCCGTGCAGCGGCGAGATCAACTTCCGCGTGGACGATGCCAAGGCCACGGTCGCGCGCGTGCTGGAACATTTCGAGGCTCAGCAGCCGGTCCTCGATCGCACCGACGGCGTCAGCGCCGACTTTGCCGAATGGCGCTTCAACCTGCGCAGCTCCAATACCGAACCGCTGCTGCGTCTGAACATCGAGACCCGTGGCGATGAAGGATTGCTGCAGGACCGAATCCGCGAGCTGACCGCCCTGATTGGCGGCACGCCAGCCAATCATTGAAAAGGACACACGTCGCATGACCCCAATTGTTCCCGTCATCCTTTCAGGTGGCTCCGGTACCCGGCTGTGGCCGCTGTCGCGCGAAGCCTATCCAAAGCAGTTCCTGCCGCTGGTCGGTGATGACACGATGCTGCAGGCCACCTGGAAGCGCGTCGCTTCCATAGCCGGTGCGGCACCGATCGTGGTGGCCAACCAGGAGCACCGCTTCATGGCCGCCGAGCAGCTGCGCGAGTGCAAGGTGCTGCCGCAGGCGCTGATCCTCGAGCCCGTGGGCCGCAACACCGCCCCGGCCATCGCGATCGCCGCGCTGCAGGCCTTGGCCAACGGCGACGATGTCCTGCTGCTGGTGCTGCCGTCCGACCACGTGGTCCGCAACGAAGCGGCCTTCCACGCAGCGGTCAAGCAGGCCGCCATCGCTGCCGAGACCGGTAAGCTGGTCACCTTCGGCATCGTGCCGACCGCACCGGAAACCGGCTACGGCTATATCAAGGCCGCTGCCGGCGAAGGCGTGCGCGCCGTCGACCGTTTCGTCGAGAAACCCGATCTGGCCACCGCCGAACAGTACGTCGCTTCCGGCGAGTATTTCTGGAACAGCGGCATGTTCCTGTTCAAGGCCTCGCGCTACCTGAAGGAGCTGGAAGCCCTGCAGCCGGCGATCCTGGCCGCGTGCCGCCAGGCGCTCGACAAGGCTGCCCGCGACAACGACTTCATCCGCCTGGATGCAGAGGCCTTCGCCGCCAGCCCGAACGACTCCATCGACTACGCGGTGATGGAAAAGACCGCCGACGCCGCCGTGGTACCGCTCGATGCCGAGTGGAACGACGTCGGATCGTGGTCAGCCCTGTGGGAGGTGTCCGACAAGGACGCCGATGGCAATGCCTGCCACGGCGATGTGATCGCCCTGGACTGCAAGGACAGCTATGCCTACGGCAATCGCCTAATCGCGATGGTCGGCCTGCAGGACGTGGTGGTCGTTGAAACCGATGATGCCGTGTTCGTCGGCCACAAGGACCGCGTGCAGGACGTCAAGGAGATCGTCGGCCAGATCAAGCGCGATGGCCGCAGTGAAGCCGCCGCCCACCGCAAGGTCTACCGCCCCTGGGGCGCCTACGACTCGATCGACAACGGCGCGCGGTTCCAGGTCAAGCGCATCACTGTCAAGCCGGGCGCAACGCTGAGCCTGCAGATGCACCACCACCGTGCCGAGCACTGGATCGTGGTCAGTGGTACGGCCGAGGTGACGCGTGGCGATGAGGTGATCCTGCTGTCGGAGAACCAGAGTACGTATATTCCGCTTGGCGTGACCCATCGTCTGAAGAACCCGGGTAAGCTGCCGCTGGAGCTGATTGAAGTGCAGTCCGGCAGCTATCTGGGCGAGGACGATATCGTGCGCTTCGAAGACCAGTATGGCCGCGCGGGAGCCTGATCGGTGACAGCATCCGGTGTCGGCCACTCACGGCCGCTGTGTGTTGATCTGGACGGCACTCTGCTGCGCAGCGATCTGCTCTATGAAACCTTCCTGCGGATGCTGGCACGCCAGCCCTGGATGCTGTTCGTGTTGCCGTTCTGGTTGCTGCGCGGCAAGGCCCATCTGAAGCGCCAGCTTGCCGTGCACGGTGCGGGCGATCCTGCATTGCTGCCCTACGACCGACGCGTAGTTGATCTTCTGCGCGCCAGCGGCGATCGTCGGCGCGTACTGTGCACCGCATCCGATGCAGAACTGGTAGAGCCGATCGCTCGCCACTTGGGCGTGTTCGACGATGTGTTTTGCAGTGATGGCGAGACAAACCTAGCGGGGCATCGCAAAGCCGAGCTGCTAGTCAAGCAGTTCGGCGAGCGCGGCTTTGACTACATGGGCAATGCAAGGGTCGATCTTGCAATCTGGAAGCACGCCCATTCGTCATGGGTGGTCAATGCAAGCGCGGGCGTGGCGCGCGCTGCAGCAGGTTGCTCACAACTTGCTGCTCATTGGCCTCGCGAAAGTGGCGGCCTTCGTGCCTGGCTCAAGGCAATGCGCATCCACCAGTGGCTGAAGAACCTGCTGGTCTTCGTGCCATTGCTCGCCAGCCACCGCTTCCTTGAATTCGATGCGTTGCTTGAGGCAGCACTAGCCTTCCTCGCATTCGGTTTGTGCGCATCGGGCGTGTACCTCTTCAACGACTTGCTTGATCTCGATTCAGATCGCCAACATCCACGTAAGCGCACGCGCCCATTCGCCTGCGGCCGGCTGGATCTGCGCTCGGGGCTGCTGGCAACGCCGGTGCTTACCGTTGCCGGCTTCGCACTGGCCGCACTGGTGGCACCGTCGTTCCTGCTGGTGCTCTGCATCTACTTCTGCCTTACCCTTGCCTACTCGTTGCGACTCAAGCAGATCGTGATGATCGATGTGGTGATGCTTGCCGCCCTGTACACCATTCGTATTGTTGGTGGCGCGGCGGCGATCGATGTGACGCTGTCGTTCTGGTTGCTGACGTTCTCGATGTTCATCTTTCTCAGTCTGGCCATGCTGAAGCGGTACACGGAGCTGCGCCTGACACTGGCAAGTGGCAAACAGAAGCCCAGCGGGCGTGGCTATCACGTCGAGGACCTTGGCCTGGTGCAGAACCTGGGTACCGCTTCGGGTCTGGCCTCAGTGCTGGTGCTGTGCCTGTACATCAACGCACCCGAAAGCCAGAGCCTTTATGGTCACCCGCTATTCCTTTGGCTGCTTTGCCCGATCCTGCTTTACTGGATCTGCCGCGCGTGGCTGCTGGCTCACCGCGGCCAGATGCACGATGACCCTGTTGTGTTCGCGGTGAAGGATCCTGGCAGCCTGGTCACAGTGCTCGTTGGAGGCTTGTCGGTTCTCGCTGCGATCTGAACTCTGGTTCAGGCAATCTCGCGCCGCTCAAGCACCAGAATGACCGATTCGCCGCTGCCTGCGGGCAGCAGTGGGCGGGCCAGCAAGAATTGCGCCAGGGTTGGCCAGCCGAGCAGAAAGACTTCGGCCTTGCCCATCCATGGAAGGATGTAGGGAAAGTCCCAAAGGCCATCGGCAAAACGGTGCTGGACAATGAATCCGGCCGCACTGAACGAGGCCTCCCATTCCACATGGGACTTCAGGTTGATGTGGGTTGGGTCAGTGAACGCGATCCATTTGCTGCCCTTGCGACGATGCGCGAATCCCTTTGCATCGGGCGTGACCACCAAGGCGCGACCACCCGGGCGCAGAACCCGATGCCATTGGCCAAGTATCGGCTCAAGCGCTGGATCCTCGATGTGCTCGATTACATGAACTGACACCAACGCCGTCGATGCTGGCATCGGCCACCTCGTCAAGCGAAGCATGCACGGCGACTCCGGTGCGGCGCCTCGCCTCGGCACTGGCCCATGGGCTCTGTTCGATGCCCATTGCTTCGAAATGATGCCGTAGATGATCCAGAAAAAAGCCTGGACCGCAGCCGAAATCCAGAATACGCCCAGCGGGTAGATAACGCTTGGCCAAACGCGTGAATAACTTGAGGGCAGGACGATCACCATCCTGACCGTTGCCACTATAGTATTCTTGGCCGTACTGCTCCGACATCTCCGGCATCCTACCCTCCAGCCGTTGCGCAAATGCAATCGACGGCAGCACATCGGCTGCCGCAAGGAAGGGCGGTGAAGATGACACGACGGGGGCACCGACCCTTAGTCAGAGTGCCCTGAACAAGTTACAACCGCAAGTAGATGTGATCAGACCTTAGCGCACGACCATGGACTCAGTCCGACGTAGCCTGCACCGGGTAGCCCAGCAACATAGCTTCCTGCAGGTCGAAGAAGCGCCGCAGCGGGTAGGCCTGTAATGCTCGTTCCCGGACACAGACCCGGGTCACGCCTTCCCGAGTAGCAAGCAATCGCTCCATTGCCTGCGCCAAGGCAGTAGCATCGCCAATAGCCACCACTTCACCATTGCCGCTGTTCTGCACAATTGTCCGTACACCAGGCAGGTTGGAAGCAATTACCCGTGCACCGCTGAGCATCGCCTCCAGTTGCACCATGCCAAAGGCCTCATAACGATTGACACTGGGCAGGACGAGAACATCCAGGTCCGCGTAGAAGGCCTGAAGCTCCTGCTCGCTGACTCGTCCTCGCACTTCCACCGCATCTCCGAGCGCCGCAATGTTCTCATGGATGGCATCCATGATTCCGCCACCGGCGATGTTGTGGGTATCGCCCACCAGCACCAGACGCACACGCTCGCCATGTCGCGCATGGACTTCGGCAAATGCCTCAAGCAGCACAGGCAGGCCCTTCTCGGCGACAAAACGTCCAACGAAGCCGAACCGGAACACACCATCAGTATTCGTCTGGCTATCGCGCCAGGGCATCGCCTTCATTGGGGCCAGTACCTCGTGCTGCTTGCTACGGGTACCGGACAACCAAGTCGATGAACTGGCGTAATCATGGGTGAGGACACCAATGTCCCGGGCGCGCCGCGTGGCAAACCAGCAGGATATACGGGTGAGATTGACCGCGATCCGGTCCAGCAATCCTCCCACCACAGCCATGTCACACTGGTAGTTCACCACCAGCTTGCGGCGCTCCACCAGCATCGATAGCAGACCAGATTCGAGCATCGGCATATGCAGGTTGACCACATCGTGCTGCCGGGCAAGGCGGCGGAACGAGGTGATGAACTTCCAGCTCAGTACGCCCTTGTGCATGCGAGCGAAGACCGGGGCACGCACCACGCGTACGCCGCTCACTATTTCATCCTCCGGCAGCCCCGGATCGTGCTGGGTGGTCAGTACCGTAACGTGATGTCGCTGTGCAAGGTCCTCCGCCAGCATCCGAGCGAATTCGGTTACCCCACTCATGTAGGGGGAATAGTAGGTCAGAACGATCAAGATCTTCATGCTCAGCTCGCGCTCACCAAGATTACGCCAAGGACAATCAGGCCGATACCAGCCATACGCAACGGCCCGATATGTTCTCCCAGGAACAACACCGCCAACACCGGTGTCACCACATAGGTCAGGGCGATCATCGGCTGCAGCTTGGTCAGCGGCATGAACTTGAGCAGCACCACCCAAGACACCAGCGGTATCATCTGCAAAATAAAACCGCACACCAGAGGCGCATTCCTGACGGCGGTGAGCAGCATCGGCAGCAGACCATCGGCATAGCTCACACGCTCAGCCCCGATTTTGAGCAGAACCGTGCCACAAGCGCCTAGAAGGACCAGTCCGAAGACAAGCAGAAGTTGCATGGAAAACTGCCTCTTTAATAGCGTCAAGCGAATTGAAACTGAGTAGGACTAGGGTCCTGCATCTTCTGTATGACAGGTACTGGAAATCTTGTGCACCATCCATAGAGCACCAGGTGTACCCTGCGGATCATCCAGCCGGATCCGCTGCCAGCCTGCAACGAGTGGAATTTTCATCCCGTTAGGCAAGAGGCTACCCACTTTCAATAGCGTATCGCCACTGTGGATGGACGTTTCCACAGAGGGGTACTCAGGTGCATGGTCGGCATACACCGTCAGATGGCAGCGTTCGGTCGGAGGCGCCGAGACGATCGCCTCGATTTCAAACCCCGATGTCACTGGACACCCTTCAACCCTGCAAGGCAACCATCCTGCCCCGGATACGGCCACAACAGAGCCGGACTTGGCAAGATCGATCACATTGTATTCGGTGGACTCCTTCATTGAGCCTTTCGGATACTCGAAAGGCGACTTAACCCCGGTGAATGATTTCAGCTGAACAACCCAGCGAGGGAGTTTTGCATTCTTCAAAGTGTCGCCGAGGGGAATTCTCGCATAACCTCCACGCATGCCTTCTGCGTCGAGGTTCGGCAGGTAAGCGTGCGACTTCCGTTCATGCGCGAGATAAGAAACGTAGTGCGACTTCTGGAATCGCTCAACACCTTCAGTGCCCGCGTCATCCAACACCCACTCCTGCGCAGCTCCCTTTGGAAGATCACGCTCAAAGTCGAGCGAAAGGCCGTGCATGCCCTTCCATCCTTCCACGACATGCATTGATGGCCGAACGTGATTGACGATGGCCAAGAGCAACAGCAGGAAGACAACGCCCGCATAAACAAGGGCACCTCCGCGTACTCTCGTGTTCCGATCGGTTTCTCCAAAAATACGCAGGCAGTTGAGAATCAGCACCGCCGCGAGCACACATGCAGCAGGGCCTATCATCTGCACAACCTTGTGCTCACCATATGCGTAATCCCGGATTTCGACGAATCCGATCAGGAGCGATGACACCAACAGGAATGAAATCATTGCCACGCGGGTCGAGAGGATCCTCGCACATCCCAGCCCGACAAGCAGGGTCAGGAGCCAGCCAATGTTGAGCATGCGATGGCTGACGTAAGGATTACCATTGACTACCATCCCGGCAAACGGGGATGCCAACCAGGTCAGCGGATTGGCATGCAGGTAACGCCCCTCCCATGTGCCGCCGCTTGCAATTCCTTCGACGTCACTGGCAGATTGCAGGAGCTCCAGGACCAGGACGTTGGATGCGAGGAAGAACGCTGCGGCACAAAGCAGCCCCCCCTTGATGAACTCTGCCCAAGAGCGGTTGTACACAGCGCCGGAAGCAACGCCAAATGCAGCAAAAATTACCGCTGCTGCGGCGGCTTCGCCATAGCAATGCGCCGCCAGGGAAGCACCCAGGCCCAGCACCAATGCTCTACGCCACCAGCATCGATCGGCGGATGCCGCGATGGCCAGCAGCATTGCAGCAGCAGACGCGCCGATGGTAGTCGCCACGTTGCTATTGATCGCCGCAGCCAGCATGCTGGGAGAGAAATAGATCACTACAATCAGTGCAGCTAGCACCGGCAGCCACAGGAATCGCGCGACGCTGGAACCGGATCGACTCAGCGCGGCAACCGGGAGCAGCCCCAGACCGATGAAAAGGGCGCCCAACGCTGAGGCGATGATCATCTCGTTCGCTGTACCGCCTCCACCATACGCCAGCGCCATCCCAAGCACCGAGTAGCTTCCGCCCCGATAGACGGGACAATCATTACCGATGTAGACCGCGCCCGATCGGCATCCACCGAGGTTAAGCGTGTCAGCAACTAGATCTGGGGAGACGTATATCGGGTGCTGCGGAGCCCAGCGAGAACCTTCGAAGTAAAAGAGTGTGTCGTGGTTTGAGGTTTCAACAAGCCAGTAGTTCGCGGCGTCCAGCCGGATGCCAACGCCCAACGCAATGACAGCAACTGCTGCGGCCAGTACCAGCGTCCATAGAAGTAGATCAGTACCACCAGTCCGTCGCAGCCTGACCAGCCTGAGCAGACCATAGGCACCAACGGGCACCAGCCCGTAGTAGATCCAGTTCCCCGGAAACCAAAGGTTAAAGTTGATCACCAGCAGCATCATGGCGACTACGCCAAGAACGAGACTGGCGGTGGCTACGACTGCTCCCTGTCGACCGGCAGCCACCAGCACTCCATCGTTCATACGAACGAATAGCGATCCACTGACAAGCAGGAGGAAGGAGCACGCTGCTACGCTGAGCACCGTCATGAGATACGGGTACATTCTTCTAAACCACCTGTGTTTGAAACCGCCCGCGAAGACAGACAGGGCGGTTCAGTGGGCAATTGCCCTGAAACAGATCCCTGCCACAGTCCGAAACGACAGCCGGCCAGGGAAATGACCGTTGGTTTCCACGGACAACCGCAGGCATCGCATTACTTCGCGTTCAACATCCACTCGAGCGTCTGATTGATCTCCGGGCAACTCCAATCGCCAATCAACTGCTTCAACCTGTCATTGCTGCCTCGAAGCACCCGAACTTCATTTGCCCTAACAAAAGCCGGATTGACCCGTATGTCGATGTCGTGACCAGTGATCTGACGGCAGAACTCAACGATTTCACGCAACGAATGAGCGCTACCGGAACAAACGTTGACCGTCGCCGATGCTGACTCCGGCGTGATCATCAGACGCGAATAGGCATCGACCACTGCCCGAACGTCACCGAAGTCCCGCCAAACATCGATGTTTCCCAATTCCATGGTCCTTTCTCGGCGCATGAAATGCGAAACGATCTTCGGAATCAGGTACTTTTCATCCTGACCGATGCCGGTGTAGTTGAACGGGCGAGCAATGACGATCGGATACTTGTCGCTCCACAGCCGCGACACATATTCCATAGCCAGCTTACTAACAGCGTAATCGTTTGCAGGATTGGGGGGCTCGTCCTCACGGATCACTCCCTCCGTCGCATTGCCGTACACGTTGGCACTGCTGGCGACAAGTACGCCCAGAGGGCGGTGACCTACATCCTGCATCGCTTGGAAGAGGTTTCGAGTCCCCATCAGATTGATCTGATAGAAATCTTCAACCTGGCCGTGGGCGACAAAAGCCAGCGCGGCAAGGTGCACGACGTAGTCTGGGCGTACCTCGTCCATGACCCGCGCCAGCGCGCGTAAATCCCTCAGATCAGCGCGCCCCGCGTGGCCAGCCAGAGTATTGGAATGATCCACTGAGAAGGAGGGGTGCGCTCCTCCCAGTGAGATGACTGAGTATCCCTGATCCTGAAGGGCCCGCACCATGTAGCGTCCGGTGAAGCCGGAAGCACCTGTTACAAGTACGGTCCTATTGTTTACCTCAGAACGAGAAACCACGCTCGTTCCTCTTGAGATCAGCTTCCACCATCATCTGGCACAGCTGTTCCAATGTGGTCTGCGGCTTCCAGCCCAGGATGCGCTCTGCCTTTTCCGGGTTGCCGATCAGCAGATCGACTTCCGCCGGGCGGTGGAACTTCGAGTTGATGCGCATCACGGTCTTGCCGCTCGCGGTATCGATGGCAACTTCATCGATATCCTTGCCCTTGAACTCGACGTCGATGCCGGCACCCTTGAACGCCATGCTGACGAAATCGCGCACGGTTTCGGTACGGTTGGTGGCCAGCACGAAGGTATCCGGCTGGTCGGCCTGCAGCATGCGCCACATGCCTTCCACATATTCCTTGGCAAAGCCCCAGTCGCGCTTGGCATCCAGGTTACCCAGCTCCAGGCAGTCCAGCTGGCCCAGCTTGATCTTGGCCACCGAGTCGGTGATCTTGCGGGTCACGAACTCGCGGCCGCGCAATGGGCTCTCATGGTTGAACAGGATGCCGCTGGAACCAAAGATGTCGTAGCTCTCGCGGTAGTTCACCGTGATCCAGTGCGCGTAGAGCTTGGCCACACCATACGGGCTACGCGGGTAGAACGGGGTATCCTCCACCTGCGGCACGGCCTGAACCTTGCCGAACATTTCCGAAGTCGACGCCTGGTAAAAGCGGATCTTCGGGTTGACCAGGCGGATCGCCTCCAGCAGGTTCAGCGCGCCCACACCGGTAATCTGCGCGGTGGTGGTCGGCTGTTCGAAGCTCACGCCGACGAAGCTCTGCGCGGCAAGGTTGTAGATCTCATCCGGCTGGATTTTCTGCACCATGGCCAGCGAGGTGCCCAGATCGGTCAGGTCATACTCGACCAGGTGCAGGTTCGGGTGATTGGTGACACCCAGTTCGTCCAGCCGCCAGAAATTGACGGAGCTGGTGCGGCGATAGGTGCCATACACCTCGTACCCCTTCTCAAGCAGCAGCTCGGTCAGATAAGCACCGTCCTGGCCGGTAATACCGGTGATAATCGCCTTCTTATTGCTCATTCCGATCTCTCTTCAAAAGTCTGGTTCGGCGGGGTCCGCCAGATCGCGGGGGCAACTGTCTCCTGAGTGCCCGCTCGCCCATGCAACGGTGGATCATAGCTCAGGAACAATGAGGGGATCGTTCAGACAGAGAGCCGCCTGACAGCAACACCCGCTGCAACTGCTCGGCGCTCTGCGTCCAGGTCAGCCAGGGCATGCGGTCTGAACGGGTCTCTGCGCCCTGGGCGTGGAGGGGCAACCATTCTCGGATCGCCTGCGCGATGGGGGCGTCGCCGTGCCCCGAGAAGAAGTGTGCATGCCCACCCGCCACTTCCCTGAATACGGGAATATCGCGGGCGATGATCGACAGACCACGCTGCGCTGCCTCGATCAGCGGCAACCCGAACCCCTCACCTTCCGAGGCAGCCATCAGGCAGCTTGAATTGGCGTAAATGGCGTCCAGGTACTCGTCACTGGCGCTCTCGAACCAGAACAGCTGGCGACCGAGTCGCGCATGGCCTGCCAACCGGCTGCACAACGCGTCAACCAACCACCCCTTGCGACCGACGATGACCAGATTCACGTCATGCCCTTCCGCCCAGAGCGTCTCGAAGGCCGACAGCACCATCTCATGACCTTTTCGGGGTTCAATCGTCCCAACCATCAGGAAGCTGGGAGCGGCAGCAATCCGCTCGATCACCTGCCCCGCATCATCGGGAAGCCCCTTGGACGGCACGCTGCCATCCAGATCGGCGCCAAGGTGGAACCAGTCAATGGAGGCCGGGCTTTGCACCTGCTGCTCTTCCATCCAGGCACGGACATCATCGGCCACGGCCCTGGAAATACAGATGAGCTGGTCGGCGCAGCCAAGGATTTCACGCAGCCACGCTTCATGGTGCTGACCACCGCCGCCCGGCCACCATTCCGGATGCCTGACCGGCAGGATGTCGTAGACCACGAAGCTGATCTTCACACCACTGCGGCGCAGGTAGCGGAACCACTCGCTTCCCAGCCTCAGCGCAGAGCCGGTCAAGTCCAATCCCAGGAACACGTCACCCGCGTGGCAGACCACCGGCACATCGGCCTGCTGTTGCACACCCAACAGCGTTGCCGCATACATGTTGGCGCAGACGTACTGCCCGGAACTGCGATCCAGGCGTACCAACTGCAGCCGATAGCCCGTCGGCGCAAGCTTCGCCCACTCAGCCACCACTGCACGCGTGACGCGCTGGATGCCCGTGCGCAGATCCTTGTCCGCCAGCTCGGTCACATCAACCAGCAGCTGCGGCTCAGCCGCACAGCTGCGATCAAGCGCATCCGCAGCACTCAGCAGGTCGGTGATCTGAACATCGGCGAGCGTCCCCAGGCGGGTCGTCGCGGTGTTGATCGCTGCCTCGGGCGAGGAGCGCTCCAGTCCCAGTCCAACCACGTGTTCGCATGCATCGACGAAGACCGAGGCCACCCTGTCCCACGAGAACGCCTGCGCCCTCTCCAGTGAATAGTCACGCAGGCGCTGGTTCTCTTCCGGACTGGAGAGGAAGTGAGCCATGCGCGCACGGAGCGAATCGACATCCATGGGATCAAACAACGCGGTGGGCTCCGTTGCGATCTCACGGATGCTCGAAGCGTCCGACGCGATGACTGCGGCACCGCAGGCCATCGCCTCCAGCACGGGCAGGCCGAAGCCCTCGTGCCACGAAGGAAACGCAAAGAGACTGCATTCGTTGTAGAGCGCGACCAGTTGCTCATCGGAAACATACCCGGTGAAGACCAGGTCCCTCTCCGCCAAGCCCAGCGACGTCGCCAGCCGCTGCAGTTCATCCACGTGCGGTCCGGGCATATGTCCGGCGAACACAAGCTGCATCCCGGCGCGCAGCTGCGCGTCCAGTCCGGCGTAGGCTTCCACCAGACGCGGCAGATTCTTGCGGCGGTCCGCGCCACCGGTATACAGCACGAAGCCGGCGGTCACCCCAAACGCAACTCGGGTCAGGATGCGCCGGGAGTCCAGGGTATCCATCGGACGGAACACCGGATCGCAGGCTGCAGACATGTTGAAGATGCGTTCTGCCGGGAATCCGGCAACGTCGTGCGCTTCCTGCGCCGAGCTTTCCGAGATGGCCACCAGTGCGTCGGCACGCGCCAGCTGTTCCAGCTTGCCGTGATAGAACTCGCGATAGCGCGGATCGGGGTCCAGGTACAGCTTCGGATTCATCAACGGAATCATGTCGTACAGCGTGACGATCGTCGGCACGCGGCAGTGCTGGCTGATGGTTCCCACCGCATTGTCGGCAAAGCCCTCAAACAGGCTGGAGATATGCACGATATCCGGCTGCAGCGTCGCAATTGCAGCCTCACGGACGATTTCGGCCTGAGCCCGACGCAGCGCGTTCTCGCCCTCACGCTGGGCAACGGGCAGCGGAACGTGCAGCACGTGGATGCTGGCCCTCGGCAGTAGGCCGGCGAAGGCCTCGCGGATGTGATCGATGCCTTCGGGGAAGGCGCCATTGACCAGAATGTGGACGTCATGGCCACGCGCATTGCGTGCTACCGACAGGGCCAATGACAACGAGTAACGGCCGATGCCTCGCAGGCGGCTTTCACCTTGGGCACCCTGCAGGTCCAGAAGAATCCGCATCATCTACTCTCCCTGCGATTGCCAGCTGCGATATCCGTGTAGAACGCCTGTCCGCGCATGGACAGCTGCTCCAGAGCCTGCACTTCGGTGAGACCCTCGAACGAACCAACCCCGCCGACCAGGCCTGCATGCTGCATGGCTCCCGGCACCTGGGCGATGATCCGGTTGTTGACCGCCACCGAAATCAGCTTGGCGTGCAGCCGCGGCAGACGCTTCAACAGCGCGTTCAGCGGACGCGCGACTGCGGGGCGCCGGGCAACACGACGCATGGCCGCGAGCACCACGCGACGCGCAAACATCGTCGGCTGCGTGACCAGATACTTCAGCCCGCGCAATGGTCGGGTGATCCGCCACGAGGTGCTGGTCAGAAGCGCGTGCACGATCTCATTCAGGCGCACGACTTCAGCATCGCGACGTCCGATCTCAACGGCGAACACCTGATTCTGTGCCACTGCCCGCTGGAACTCTTCGCGATACTCTCCGGCCGCTTCCACGATCAGGTTCTTCTCGCGCTGGAAGGCGGCTTCTGAAGCACGCTTTGCCTGCAGCTCTCCCTCCAGCAGTTCGATCTTCCGGGACGCTTCGGCCAACTGCGCACGCTGCTGCCCCTCGACTTCGGCAGCGGCGGACCGCTGTTGCGCTGCTGCTTCAGCAGCAGATGCTCTCTGCTGCTCCATGGCTTCGGCAGCAACTGCATTGGCGGCCGCACAGAACGCCGATTGTGGCGCCAGGACGAAATCATCGAACACATTCGGCCCGCACGTCAGCGCGGCGGCCAGCTCAGGATGCGCGTCGCTTACATAGAAGCGGTTCAGCCCGTCGAAGTACGCATAGGAGTACCCCTTGGCCAGGACCATCGGATCCCACTGATGGTGGTTCAGTTCCGGACTCTGCGGCCGTGTACCCTCGATTACCAGTACCCAGGGCCGACGCGACCCGTTCCAACCTGCGATGACCTCCCGCTCGGCGCCCTCGACATCAATCTTGAGCCAGTGGATCTCACCAGGGCCCGCCATTTCGAACACACTGTCCAAGGTTACTGCCGGGACACGCACTTCACTGACGTTGAAGCCAGCATCGCGATGCTCTTGAGCGATCTGCTCATCCAGCGTGCTCAAACCGGTGTCGGCGACGTCGAAGAAGCGGAGCTCGCCGGGAGCATCGGTGACGGCCACCTGCAACACCTGCTCGTCCGGACGCCGCGCTCGCAGCAGATCCGAGTAGTGCTGGGTGGGTTCGACATGAATGCCACGCCAGCCACGCTCGTAGAAAGCGAGGCTGACAGAGTCGATATCCGGACTCTGCGCGCCGACATCAATGTAGCGGCCACCTTCAATGTGACCCAGTACACGCCACAGGATGATGTCTTCAAAATTCTGGGCGTAGGAAATGAGCTTGGACATGGGTACCCGGAAAATTCAGATGACGGTGCTACGTTCGACAGCAAACTCAGCATCCAGCCAGTTGCTGCCGATAAACATGGGGTGATCCGCGTTCATGACTTCGAAGACCAGCAGATTGTCGACCCATTCGAAGTTGTCGATCATGTGCGTGTCACTGCTGACCAGGGCTGGTGAAACCGAGTACGAACCCGGCCCCATGCGGCAGGTGAAATCCAGCGTGTAGCGCAGCCGCTCGCCTGCCGATACGTTGCTCTGGACCTGCTCTGTGTGCCAGGTATTACTGCCCCAGACCACATGCCCCTGCTTGTCGCGGATCATGAAGCCCAGCACCAGACTGGGCAGTGGCGCCCGCACTTCTGCTTCGAGCACCAGCCTGAGCTGCTGTCCCACCATCGCCAGGGCAACCTCGCTGCCCGTGGCTGCGTCGACCAGCTTGAGGCTGCTGACCACTGCCTGGCCGCTACCACTGCGAGTCGTGACCCAACCCGACTCGTCACGTCGTTGCTCAACGCTGAGCTTCTCGTTCTCCTTGCGGGCGATCAGCGCATTGTAGAAATCGATCACCTCGTCCGGCGCACCGTCCTTCAGCACCTGCCCCTTGTCGAGCAGGATCACCCGGTCACACAAGGCCTTGACGTCGCCGGGGCTGTGGGAAACCAGCATGATCGAGGTGCCTTCCTCGCGGAAGCGCCGCATGCGGTCGAAGCTCTTGTGCTGGAAGTAGCTGTCACCCACGGAAAGGGCTTCGTCGACGATCAGCAGGTCTGGCGTGAACGCCGTTGCGACCGCGAATGCGACGCGCACCTGCATGCCACTTGAGTACGTCCGCACTGGCTCGTCGAAGTACTCACCGATCTCCGCGAACGCCTCGATCCCCGGCATGGCTTCGGCGATCTGCTCCTGGCTGTACCCCATCAGTCCCGCGGAATGGAAGGCATTCTGCCTGCCCGTCAGGTCCTGGTTGAAGCCCATTCCCAGCTCAAGGATGGCCGCGACCCGGCCGGTACGCGTGACCCTCCCCTCGGTCGGCTGTGCGGTACCGGTGATCAGCTTGAGCAACGTGCTCTTGCCGGCGCCATTCTGCCCGATCACACCCACCGCTTCGCCGGGCGCAATCGAGAACGACACGTCCTGGAGAACCCAATGCTCTTCACGCGGGCGGGTTGGCAGGCCGAACCAGCTCGCTGCGCGCAGCCATTCGCTGCCCCACACCCGGTAGGCCTTGCCTACGCCTTCAACACGCAACTCACCACTCATAGTGCATCCACCATCTCGGGACTGGCACGACGGAAAACGATCAAAGATGCCAGCGCCAGCACGCATGCGGCGCCAATCAGCCAGGCCAGGTCAGCCCACACCGGGGGTTGGTCGTAGAGCAGAACGTTCTGGTAGCTGCTCACCAGCGGATACAACGGATTCAACTTGAACAGGCCCTGCACGTGCTCAGGCAGGATGCGGATGTTGTAGACGATCGGCGTCAGCCAGAACAGCGCCTGCAGCACGACGGGCACCACCTGCCCGATGTCACGCATGAACACGTTCAGCACACCCAACAGCAACCCGATCGACATCGCAAAGAAGAGCGTGATCAGGATCAGGATCGGCAGCCAGAGCGCCTGCGCTCCCGGGTAGTGGCCGAGCACGGCGAACACCACGAAGATCGCAACGAGCAGCAGAAGGTTGTTGACCAGCATCGTGCCGCCGGCGATGAAGGGCAGGCAGATGCGCGGGAACGCCATCTTCTTCATCAGGTTGCCGCTGTCCACGAACAGCGACACGCATTTGCCGACCGTCTCGGAGAACATGCTCCAGCACAGCGTCCCCGCCATCAGGTACAACGCATAGGCGTACTTGTTGTCGATGCCGGGCAGCTTCGCCGAGAGTACCTCCGACAGGATGGTGGCAAAGATGACGACCTGCATCAGCGGGTGGATGATCATCCACAATGCGCCGAGCTTGCTGCGGATGAAGCGGACCCGCAGTTCATTCTTGATCGACGAAAGGATGAAATACCGGTAGGCCCAGATGGACCGGATCATGTCACTCATTGCCTGCCTCGTACTTCATTGTCTGCATTGATGTCCTGCGTTGTGCGGACGCCTGCCTGGATCTGGCGAAGGCGTTCAACGACGCTGCGGGCGGCGGCGTGGGAGGATAGAACTGCCTCGACACGCCCGCGTCCTGCCAGCCCCAGCTCCGTGGCGAAGGCCGGGTCGTCGGCCAACCGGCGCATCCACGCCGCGGCCGCAGGAACATGCGCGTCCGCCCAGCGCTGGCCCTTACCTGCGGGGTACTCGCCGTCGCGCACCGGAACAAGTGTGAAATCGACCAACGCGGCCGAATCGGCATCCATGAACTCCATATTGCCCGACCACGCGGTGGCGATGACCGGCTTGCCCATGGCCATGCACTCGGCCAATCCCAGGCCGAAGCCTTCGGCGCGATGAAGCGACACATAGGCGTCACAGCATCGCTGCAGCGCATTGAGGTGCTCGCGTGCAATGACTTCGTCACGGATGATGATGCGCTCGTCACTGCCGGCCAGAACCAGGAGGTGCTTGAGCAGATGCGGGAAGCGATGACCGTTGCTGCTCTTGACCAGCAATCGCACATCACGGCGCTCTGGCGGAAATGCCTCCCGAAATGCGCGGATCACGGCCTCCGGATTCTTGCGCTCCATCCGCGAGCTGAAATCGAAGGACGTGAGGAAGATGAATGCATCCTCCGACAAGCCGAAGTCCGCACGCTGCAGCCCGCTGTCGTGCAGAACACCAAGCGGCATCGGGATACGCGTCACCGGCTTGCGGGTTGCTTCCGCCACTGCACCCTGGATGAAGCGCGTTGCCACCAGTACCTCGTCCACCAGCTCCAGCGCCGGCAACCAGCTGTCAGGGAGGCGTTCGAGCTCCCAGAACCAACAGGCAATCAGGTAACGCCCCTGCCCCCTGGCCAGCGAAATACTGGCCAAGGCCTGCTCAAGATAATCCGGATTGATGAAGATGATGCTGACCGCATGCGGCATCCGATCATCGATATAGGCATCCAGCACATGCTCGTCGCGAGCGTTCGGTAAGCCAAGATCGATATCGCGAAGCGCAACCGGCACACCCTGTTCAATCAGCGCGCGCGCATAGCTGCGGGCAGCTTCGGCCAACCCGAACTGGCCGTGGATGTAGCCCAGGATGTTGACCCCGGGCTGTCCTGCCGCACTGCTTGCAACACGGACAACCACCTCATCGGCAGAGCGCAGCTGCCTCTGCCAGGCTGCGGTGCGCACAAATCGTGTCTGTGCCTGCAACCGGCGCGAGAACAGCCGCAATGCGCGCTCGCGCAGCCCGATGGGCAGCAGATGAAAGGCAACACGCAGCCACGGCTGGCTGCGCAGCCACGTCAACGCGCGCACCGAAGCAGCAGCCGAAATGGAATCCGGACGAGTCATGGGAAGAGGGTTGGGCAGTCAGCCGCCCAGCGCCCTTTCCAGATCCACCTGCAGATCCCCCAACTCCTCAACGCCCACGCTCAGCCTTACCAGCGCATCGCTGATCCCAAGCTGTTCCCGCCGCGCGACCGGAATCGAGGCGTGCGTCATCACCGCCGGGTGGTTGACCAGGCTTTCCACGCCGCCCAGCGACTCGGCCAGGGTGAACAGTTCGGTCTTCTCGCAGAAGCGCTTGGCCGCCTCGAACCCGCCCTTGAGCACGATCGAGACGATGCCGCCGTAGCCGGCCATCTGCTTGCCGGCCAGCTCATGCTGCGGGTGAGACGGCAGGCCCGGGTAGATCACCTTCTCCACCGCCGGGTGCTTTTCCAGCCACTGGGCCAGCGCCAGCGCGTTGGCGCAGTGCGCCTTCATACGCAGCGGCAGGGTCTTCAGGCCACGCAGGGCCAGGAAGCTGTCGAACGGGCCCTGCACGCCACCCACCGAGTTCTGCAGGAAGGCCATCTGCTCGGCCAGCTCGG
Source organism: Stenotrophomonas maltophilia (assembly GCF_002138415.1). Lineage (NCBI taxonomy): Bacteria > Pseudomonadati > Pseudomonadota > Gammaproteobacteria > Lysobacterales > Lysobacteraceae > Stenotrophomonas > Stenotrophomonas maltophilia. Next base: position 558,247 of record NZ_CP015612.1, on the reverse strand, counting down.
CGTTGTCGCCGACCACGACCATGCCACCGACCATGTCCGAATGGCCGTTGAGGTACTTGGTGGCCGAATGCAGGACCAGGTCCGCGCCCAGCTCCAGCGGACGCTGCAGCATCGGCGAGGCGAAGGTGTTGTCGACCACCACGATCAGGCCATGGCGCTTGGCGATGGCGGCGACCGCGGCGATGTCGACGATCTTCAGCATCGGGTTGGTCGGGGTCTCGATCCAGACCATCTTCGTCTTCGACGTGATCGCGGCCTCGAACGCGGCCAGATCGGTCAGGTCGACGAAGCTGAAGTCCAGCCCGGCGGTGCGGCGACGCACGCGCTCGAACAGGCGGAAGCTGCCGCCGTAGATATCGTCCATTGCCACCACGTGGCTGCCGGCGTCCAGCAACTCGATCACGGTCGAGCTCGCCGCCATGCCCGAGGCGAAAGCGAAGCCGCGGGTGCCGCCTTCCAGCGACGCCACGCAACGCTCATAGGCGAAGCGGGTCGGGTTGTGGGTACGCGAGTACTCGAAGCCTTGATGCTCGCCCGGGCTGGACTGCGCATAGGTCGAGGTGGCGTAGATCGGCGGCATCACCGCGCCGGTGCTGGGGTCGGGCGACTGGCCGCCATGGATGGCCAGCGTGGCCAAGGCCAGCGCGCGGTCGGGCGAAGAGGGGTTGGACATGTCGTTTCCTGAATGGCGCCGACGTACGGCGCCGTCAAAGGAGCGGGAGTCTATCAGCGCCGCCTTAACAAGCTTTGACGCGAATAAACCGGGATTCAGTAGCAATCGGTACCGATCTGCCGCTCACTGCACGCGACGGCGCAGGTAGTTCAACAGGTCGATACGGGTGATCAGGCCGAGGAAGGTGCCGCCATCCATCACAATGGCCACCTGGCCGCGGTCGAACACCGGCAGCAGGGCCTCGATCGGGGACTTCACGTCCAGACGGTCCAGCTTGCTGACCATGGCCGTGGCCACCGGATCACGGAAGCGGGCCTCGTCACCATAGACATGCAGCAGCACGTCGCTTTCATCGACGATGCCGACCAGCTGGTCGCCATCCATCACCGGCAACTGCGATACGTCATACAGCTTCATGCGCTGGTAGGCGGTGGTCAGCAGATCGTTCGGGCCGATTACGACAGTGTCCCGCTGGCCGTAGGGGCGCAGGATCAGGTCGCGCAGGTCGCCGTGCTGCGGGCGCTGAAGGAAGCCGTTGTCCAGCATCCAGTAGTCGTTGTACATCTTCGACAGGTACTTGTTGCCGGTATCCGGCACCAGCACCAGCACCTTCTTCGGCGTGGTCTGCTCCTTGCAGTACTTCAGGCCGGCGGCCAGCAGGGTGCCGGTGGACGAACCACCCAGGATGCCTTCCTTGCCCAGCAGTTCGCGTGCGGTGTGGAAGCTCTCGGCGTCGCTGATGGCATAGGCCTTCTTGACGCGGCTGAAGTCGGAGATCGACGGCAGGAAGTCCTCGCCGATGCCCTCCACCAGCCAGCTGCCCGACTTGTCGTTCAGATTGCCGTCGTTGATGTACTCGGCCAGGATCGAGCCAACCGGGTCGGCCAGCACCAGCTCGGTCTTCGGCGACAGCTTGGCGAAGGCGCGCGACAGGCCGGTCATGGTGCCGGAGCTGCCACAGCCGAACACGATGGCGTCGAGGTCGCCGCCCATCTGCTCGAGGATCTCCGGGCCGGTACCGAATTCATGCGCGGCCGGGTTGTCCGGGTTGCCGAACTGGTTGATGAAGTAGGCGCCCGGGGTCTGTTCGGCAATGGTCTTGGCCAGATCCTGGTAATACTCGGGATGGCCCTTGGCCACGTCCGAGCGGGTCAGACGCACTTCAGCGCCCATCGCCTTCAGGTTGAAGATCTTTTCCCGGCTCATCTTGTCGGGAACGACCAGGATCAGCTTGTAGCCCTTCTGCTGGGCCACCAGGGCCAGACCGAGGCCGGTGTTGCCGGCTGTGCCCTCGACCAGGGTCGCGCCCGGCTTCAGGTCGCCGCGCCGCTCCGCCGCCTCGATCATCGACAGGCCGATGCGATCCTTGATCGATCCGCCCGGGTTGGCGCTCTCCAGCTTCAGGTAGAGCTCGCAGACGCCGGTGTCCAGGCGCTGGGCCTTGACGATCGGGGTCTGGCCGATGAGTTCGAGGACGGAAGAATGGATGGGCATTCGGAGGACTTTCGGTTCGCGCCACACAGGGCCGGACCGATGATTATCCGACGGATGGCGATGAAAGTCAGGTCGCCGCGGCAGTGACCTGCCCGCCGTAAAAAAGAGATGCGGACGGCCCCGGATCGACGAGGAGACCGGTACCGCCCGCATCGGTGAGTTGTGCCTGCAGGCCAAGGCACCACCGCTTGTGGTGCCTTGGCGCGGCCGCCTCATCGGCGGTACCGCGATGCCGGGGCAGGAGCGCCCGGCGGGGCCATCGATGGCCGGGTCACGCCGTTCCGGGCGTGACGGAGTGCGTCAAAGCGTGGGGGACGTCGTTGGGAGCGGTGTTTCGTACATTCGCAGAAGTCGTTGCTTGGCCAGCAGCTTCTCGCGCTTCATGCGACCCAGGGTGACATCATCGATCGGGAGTACACCCAACTCCGCGTCCATGCACTTCTTGTTCAACTTGCGGTGCTGGTCATGGAGTGCCCTGAACTCCGGATCACGCGCGCGACGGGCGTCGATCTCGCTCTGGGGCTGATCTTCAAACATGATGGACCTCCTTCGACAGATACACGAACGCCCCGGCCGCAAGGCACGGGGCGTTGTTCATGGAGGAGCGCCGGTCGATGGCCACCTGGACGCCTGCAACGACCTGCGGCACTGGCCTGCGCACGTCGATTCGCTGCGGTTCGCGCCCTGTTTGCATCGGCCCGGCCCTCCCATCGTCCGGTCCGCGGCATTGCGTCCCGGACGATTGACCCTACGCCTGCTCAAGGCGGGGTACAAGACCCCTGCGGCAAAAAGACTGAACCCCGCCGGGGCGGGGTTCAGGCTGAATGCTCATCGCAACGAAAAACAAACAATATCAAGCAATTACGGGGCGATGATGACCTCGGCCGAGCGCGCCCGGGTGGACGCCGCCTTCTTGCCGCTGAGCTGGATCCGGTTGCTGGCGACACCCGCCGCGACCAGGGCATCACGCAGAGCCTCGGCACGCTTCTGACCGACGCCGTTGGCGCTGTCATAGGCCTCGATCCGCAGGCGACCCTTCTTGCCGATGTTCAGGTACTCGGCCAGTGCCTTGGCCTGGTTGCGGGCGCCACTGGACAGGCTGGAGGCGCCAGTGGCAAATGCGTCACCACTGAAGGTGAAGACTTCGCCACGGCCATCGAACTTCGAGCCCGGCAGCTTCTGCCCGGACACCAGCTCGGCTTCCTCGCGGGCCAGCTTGGCGGCATTCTGCTGGGCGGCGCTGAGGCGCTGCTGCTGCTTGCCGGCCACACTGGTCAGGGCGTTCTCGGCGTCCTGGCGGGCCAGGGTCTCGGCCTCGGCGGCCTGGCGCAGACGCTCCGCCTCCTCGGCCTGCATCTGCGCCTGCATGCGCAGCTGCTCGGCTTCCTGGCGGGCACGGGCGGCGTCGCGGCGGCTGGCCTCGATCAGCAGGTCGCTGCGGGTGCGCTCCAGGCGGTCGACCTCGCGCGCGGCCATCGCAGTGCGCACGGCAGTCTCGGCGATCTCCACCCGGCGCTCGGCCAGATAGGTGGCCAGCTCCTGGTCGCGGCGCTTGGCCTTGTCCAGGGTGGCGATGGCCTGCTGGGCCTGCATGCGCTCGAAGGCGCCCAGCTCAGCGGTGTCGGGATTGGCCTGGATGGCCATCAGGCGCTGGCTCAGCTGCGCCACCATCGGGTTGTCGGCGGCCACGGCCAGGGTCGGCAGCGCCAGCAGCGCGGCCAGGGTTGCGGCGGTCATCGGCTTCACCGGCGGTCCTCCCCGGTCGACAGCTGGCGTTGCAGCTGGTTGACCTCATTGCGGCGCAGCTGCAGCTGCGCGGATACGGTGGCTTCCTCGCTGCGGACGCGGGCCAGGTCGGCATCGGCGGCGGCGCGCAGGGCCATCGCCGGGGCATTCTTGCGCTCGCGGCGGTCGCCGGCAGCACGCTGGGCCTGCTCCAGCCCCTGCCGGGCCAGCCCGATCAGGTCGGGGGCGTACTGGTCGGCGTCGGCCTGGGTGGCCTTGTCGACCGCCTGCCGGGCCTGGGCCAGTTCCAGTGTTCCGTCCTGCGCCCAGGCGGGGGCAGACAGTGCGAATGCAAACGCCATCACATACAGGCCATGGCGCATTCGTGCGAAGCTAAGTCGTTTCATTGGGGAGGCCGTACCGGTTGTCGGTTCACGGCCATTGTCGTCAAGCCGACACCGTGCTGGCAACGGGCGTCGGCCGTTTCGTTGGGGAAAATTCGCAATGGATATCGGCTACTTCCTGAAGCTGATGACCGAAAAGAACGCTTCGGACATGTTCCTGACCACCGGAGCACCGGTCTACATCAAGATCGAGGGGAAGCTTTATCCGCTGGGCAACACCGGCCTGCCGCCGGGCATGGTCAAGAAGATCGCCTACTCGCTGATGGACGAAGGCCAGGTGCCGCAGTTCGAGCGCGAGCTGGAGCTCAACATGGCCATCGCCCTGCCTGATGCAGGGCGCTTCCGCGTCAACGTGTTCAAGCAGCGGGGCGAAGTCGGCATGGTCATCCGCGCCATCCGCAGCCGCATCCCGAGCATCGAGGAGCTGAACCTGCCGCAGGTGCTGAAGGACGTCATCATGACCCCGCGCGGGCTGGTGCTGGTGGTGGGGTCCACCGGTTCCGGCAAGTCCACCTCGCTGGCGTCGATGATCGACCACCGCAACAGCACCACCACCGGCCACATCCTCACCATCGAGGACCCGATCGAGTACCTGCACAAGCACAAGATGTCGATCGTCAACCAGCGCGAGGTCGGGCTGGACACCCATGCCTTCCACAACGCGCTGAAGAACGCGATGCGTGAAGCGCCGGACGTGATCCTGATCGGCGAGATCCTGGATGCGGAAACGATGGAGGCGGCCATCGCCTTTGCCGAAACCGGCCACCTGTGCCTGGCCACCCTGCACTCCAACAACGCCGACCAGACCATCGAGCGCATCCTCAACTTCTTCCCGGAAAGCGCGCATAAGAACGTGCTGATGAATCTGGCGCTGAACCTGCGGGCGGTGATCAGCCAGCGTCTGGTGAAGAACAAGGAGGGCCGTCGCCTGCCGGCCACCGAGGTGCTGATCAACACGCCGATGATCCGTGACCTGCTGCGCCGCGGCCAGGTGCACGAGATCAAAGCAGCGATGGAAGGCTCACTGGAAGAAGGCATGGAGAGTTTCGACCAGTGCCTGTTCCGGCTGGCCAAGGCCGGCACCATCGATCAGGAGGAAGCGCTGCGCGCGGCCGACTCACGCGATGGCCTGGCCCTGAAGTTCCGATTGTCCGAAGGCAGCAGTGGCGAGCACGACCCGTACGCGGATTTCTCGGCGGGCGCACCCAGCATCACCCACGGGTTCTGATCCCCGCACTGCTCTTTCGATACCGGTAGCGCCGGGCCATGCCCGGCCGAAGCCTGAAGGATTCAGGGGCGGTCTCATCCAATGAGATCCCTCATCCGTAGGTTTCCTCAATGGAAACCCTCCGCAAGCTGGCCATTCTGGCCGATGCCGCCAAATACGACGCCTCCTGCGCCTCCAGCGGCTCGGGCAAGCGCGATTCGCGCGCCAGTGGCGGCATCGGCAGCACCGAGGGCATGGGCATCTGCCACAGCTACACGCCCGATGGCCGCTGCGTTTCGTTGCTGAAGATCCTGCTGACCAACTTCTGCGTCTATGACTGCGCCTACTGCGTGAACCGGGTCTCCAGCAACGTAGCCCGTGCGCGCTTCAGCGTGGACGAGGTGGTCGCGCTCACCCTCGACTTCTACAAGCGCAACTACATCGAGGGGCTGTTCCTTTCCAGCGGCATCATCCGCAATGCCGACTACACCATGGAGCAGATGGTGGAAGTAGCGCGGCAACTGCGCGAGGAACACCGCTACGCGGGTTACATCCACCTCAAGACCATTCCCGAGGCTTCGCCGGAACTGCTGGCCAGTGCCGGGCGCTATGCCGACCGGCTGTCGATCAACGTGGAGCTGCCCACCGAAGCCGGGCTGAGCGCGCTGGCACCGGAGAAGACCGTACAGTCCATCCGCGGTGCGATGGGCGAGCTGCGCTGGCGCATCGAGGAAGCGAAGGAGGCGCGCAAGGCGCCGGCCGTGGTCGCGCCAACGACCACCCGCAGCGCGCGCCCTCGCCCGCCGCGCTTCGCCCCGGCCGGGCAGAGCACGCAGATGATCGTCGGCGCGGACGGGGCCAACGACCAACAGATCCTGGCCAGCGCCGATGCGCTGTACGGCAACTACCGCATGCGCCGGGTGTACTACTCCGCGTTCAGCCCGATTCCGGACGCCAGCCGGCAGCTGCCACTGCAACCGCCCCCGCTGCAGCGCGAGCATCGCCTGTACCAGGCCGACTGGCTGCTGCGCTTCTACGGGTACGGCGTGGATGAAATCACCGATACCACCCAGAACGGCATGCTGGACCTGGATATCGATCCGAAGATGGCCTGGGCGATCCGCCACCCCGAACGCTTCCCCGTGGATCTCAACCGCGCGCCAAAGGAAATGCTGCTGCGCGTACCCGGGCTAGGCGTGCGCAACGTGAAACGGGTGCTGATGGCGCGCCGCCACGGTCGCCTGCGGGTTGCCGATGTGGCACGCCTGAAGGCGCCGATGAGCAAACTGCTGCCATTCGTGCTGCTGGCCGACCACCACCCGCGCAGGGCGCTGGACGATCCGGCGGCGCTGCGCGCCCAATTGGCCCCACCGCCCCGTCAGGGATCACTGTTCGATGCACCGCCGGCAGCCTGACGCGCCGCGCTGGTCGCAGCGGGTGGATCCGCCGTGGTCGCTGCAGGCCTGGCGCGACGGCGCGCGTGATGCGCTGCTGCGGGGCGTGCGGCCCGAGCAATTGGACTGGCTCGAAGGCGGCGAGGCTTCGCTGCTGGATGCGCCGCCGGTGCAGCAGGCACCGGTGGCGGCACAGGCAAGCGTTCCCGGCGTCCCGCGCGAATTCCTGGAACTGGCCGACACCTGCCTGTGCCATAGCGAACCGCAGCGCCTGTCACTGCTGTACCGGCTGCTGTGGCGGATCACCCATGGCGAACGCGCGGTGCTGACCAATCCCGCCGATGCCGATGGGCTGCGTGCGATGACATTGGCCCAGGCCGTCCGCCGTGACACGCACAAGATGAAGGCATTCGTGCGCTTCCGCGAGGTGCCTGGCCAACCTGATGCGTTCATCGCCTGGTTCGAGCCACAGCACCACATCGTCGACCGGGTCGCGCCGTTCTTCGCACGCCGCTTCACCGGCATGCGCTGGGCGATCCTCACTCCTTCGCGCAGCGTGGCGTGGGATGGACAGGCGCTGACCTTCGGCCCCGGCGCACGCCGCGAGGACGCCCCGGCCGAGGATGCGCGCGAGGCCCTGTGGCAGACCTATTACGCCAGCATCTTCAATCCGGCCCGGCTCAACACCCGGATGATGATGCAGGAGATGCCGGCCAGATACTGGCGCCACCTGCCCGAGGCGCAGCTGCTGCCGCGCCTGGTGCGCGATGCGGGCGATCGCGTGCAGGAAATGCATGACCGGCCCGCGCAGGCACCCCAGCGCAGGATTCCCATGCGTGGGGACGCTGCGGCAGCGCGCCCCGATGCCGCCAGCCTGCAGACGCTGCGACAGCAGGCCAACGCCTGCCGCCAGTGCCCGCTGTGGGAGACCGCCACACAGACGGTGTTCGGCCAGGGGCCGGCCGATGCGCAGGTGATGGTGATCGGCGAGCAGCCTGGCGATACCGAGGATCTGCGCGGCCAGCCGTTCGCCGGCCCTGCCGGCCAGTTGCTGGACCGCGCATTGGCCGAGCTGGGAATCGATCGCGCCACGCTGTACCTGACCAACGCGGTGAAGCACTTCCACCATGAGCGGCGCGGCAAGGTAAGGCTGCACAAGCGGCCGGAAAGCCGCCACATCCAGGCCTGCCGGCCGTGGCTGATGGGCGAGATCGCGCGCGTGCGGCCGCAGCTCATCGTCTGCCTGGGCGCAACCGCGGCAGCCTCGGTATTTGGCCGTGATTTCAATCTGTCGCGCGACCGTGGACGCTGGCACACGCTGGAGGAAGGCACCCGCGGCTACGCCACCGTGCACCCGGCGTGGGTGCTGCGGCAAGGCGATGGCGCGCGCCGCGAACGGGCCTATGCACTGTTCCGCGATGATCTCGCGCAACTGCTGCAAAAAGGGGACGGAGGGGATTAAGTCGTGAATGCACTTGCGACTTGATCCCCTCCGTCCCTCTACTTTCAGGCTGCGTCGGGCTGGTTTTCCGGGCGCGCGCGGTCGAAGGCGTCCAGCGCCTGACAGGCGGCCTCGATGCGGCGAAGGGTCGGGTACGGCGCAAGGTCCAGGCCGAAACGATGGGCGTTGTACAGCTGCGGCAGCAGGCAGAGGTCGGCCAGCCCGGGGCGGTCACCGTGGCAGAAGGTGCCGGTGTCACGGCTGTTGGCCAACAGCGCTTCCATCGCCGCAAAGCCCTCGGCAATCCAGTGCAGCGTCCACTGCGTGCGTGCATCGGCCGGCAGCTGCAGACTGCGCTCCAGGTACTGCATCACCCGCAGGTTGTTGATCGGGTGGATGTCGCAGGCCACCAGCTGGGCCAGTGCCCGCACCCGCGCACGGCCGGCGGCATCGGCCGGCAGCAGCGGCACCTGCGGGAAGCGCTCGTCCAGGTACTCGACGATCGCCAGCGACTGCGTCAGCGCATGCCCTTCGTGCAGCAACGTCGGCACCAGCTGCTGCGGATTGAGCCTGCGATAGGCGTCCAGGTGTTGTTCGCCGCCGTCGCGCACCAGATGCACCGGCCGCGCCTCCCAGGCCAAGCCCTTCAGCTCCAGACCGATGCGCACGCGGTAGGCGGCGCTGGATCGCCAGTAGGTGTACAGCACGATGCCGTCGTCGACCGGAATCTCCATGGCCGCCTCCATGCTCAGGGCTTGGCGGCCTGTTCGATGCGCTGCTCGATCGCACCGAAGATGCTGTTACCGGCGGCATCGAGCATCTCGATGCGGACCACGTCGCCGAACGACATGAACGGCGTGCTCGGCTTGCCGTCGCGCAGGGTTTCGACCACGCGCTGCTCGGCGAAGCACGACGCACCCTTGCTGGTGTCTTCATTGGCGATGGTGCCCGAGCCGACGATGGTGCCGGCGCCCAACGGACGGGTCTTGGCCGCATGCGCGACCAACTGGGCGAAATTGAACTGCATGTCCACGCCCGCTTCCGGTGCACCGAACCACTTGCCGTTGATGTGGGTCAGCAGCGGCAGGTGCACCTTGCTGTCCTGCCACGCAACGCCCAATTCGTCAGGGGTGACGAACACCGGCGACAGCGCCGAGCGTGGCTTGGACTGCAGGAAGCCGAAGCCCTTGGCCAGCTCGCCCGGAATCAGGTTGCGCAGCGACACATCGTTGACCAGGCCGACCAGCTGGATGTGGCCCGCAGCCTGTTCCGGGGTGGCCGCCATCGGCACGTCGTCGGTGATCACCACGATCTCCGCTTCCAGGTCGATACCGTACTCCTCGCTGACCACCTTGACCGCATCGCGCGGGCCGTAGAAGCCGGCACTGGTGGCCTGGTACATCAGCGGATCGGTGTAGAAGCTCTCCGGCACCTCGGCGCCACGGGCGCGGCGCACGCGCTCGACGTGCGGCAGGTAGGCACTGCCGTCGACGAATTCATAGGCGCGCGGCATCGGCGCGGCCAGGGCCTGCGGGTCGAGGTCGAACACACCGTCGGCGTCGCCGGCATTGAGCGATTCGTAGAGGGCGTTCAGGCGCGGCGCAATGTGGCTCCAGTCTTCCAGAGCCTGCTGCAGGGTGGCGGCAATGCCGGTGGCGCGCACGCCGTGGCGCAGGTCACGCGAGACGACGATCAGGGTGCCGTCGCGGCCGCCTTCCTTCAAAGAACCAAGCTTCATGGGTGGGTGTCCGGAGTCGTGGGCAAACAAGTTTCAAGTGTAATCAAATCTGCGGCGACGCCAAGCTGCAGCGCGGCATCGGCCCACCCTACCGTAGTGGGGGGGTTCGGCAGGGCTGCGCCCTGCACCTGCTTCAAGCCAGGGCAACAGCCGAAGCAACAGCAACAGCGGGCATTCCGTGGGATGGCGGGGCACTGTGGGTTTGCGGGGACGCCGTTAACCCGTCCGTGGGGGCTTGGTCGCGGCTTGCTCGTGTGCGCAGTCCTGCGCACACGGCAAGACCGGGGTTGGGCGTCCTGCCCAACCCGCCCGAGGCATGCCTCGGGCCCATGCCGCTCACACCCCGCAAACCCACAGTACCCCGCCTTCGACAGTAGGCCGGTGGCCAGTAGATCCACGCCATGCGTGGATGAAATCTGTCAGATATCGAATGAATTCATCCGTGTCGACCAAGGTCGACACCTACCAAAGCGGACGCTGTCCCAACAGCTCGCGGCCAACTGTCGAAGGCGGGGTGGGGCCGGTTGCGGGGGCGTGAGCGCCATGGATGGCGCGACCGAGGCTACATGGACGTATTCACGCCGTCCCCCGCAACCGGACCCACCCCGCCAACCCCCAGGAAGCCAGCTTTTGCTCTTGCTTCGGCTTCGGCTTCGGCTTCGGCTTCAGCCTCTGCGGGTGCAGGGCGCAGCCCTGCAGAGAGCCCCTTACCTGAACAGGCCTTTTTGCGTGAAGTCTCAAACATCGTTTAGACTTGCAGGGTCTGCAGCGGCCGTCCGTTTCCCTCCGGGATCGCCGGCGACCAGGGTCCGCCCTCTTCGCCCGCCCCCACTCCGACGCCGTTCGTCACGCATTCCAGCCTGCGCTTCGTGCCGGCTGCACCCAATTCTCGCAGCGCGGTTCACGGGAACGCTCCGAGTCAGCCGATCAGTTTGATCTGCCCCCGTCTGTCCGCTCGGACAGGCGTTTCTTGTACTTGGAGCAAACTCAATGTCTTTTGAATCGCTGGGCCTGGCGCCCTTCCTGCTGCGTGCGCTCGCCGAGCAGGGCTACGAAAACCCGACCCCGATCCAGCAGCAGGCAATCCCGCTGGCGCTGGCCGGTCGCGACCTGCTGGCCGGCGCACAGACCGGTACCGGCAAGACCGCTGCGTTCGGCCTGCCGCTGCTGCAGCACCTGGGCACCGCCTCGCAGGAAGTGCGTGCCGGTCCGCGCAAGCCGCGTGCGCTGATCCTGGCCCCGACCCGCGAGCTGGCCACCCAGGTGCATGACAGCCTGCGTGGCTACAGCAAGTACCTGCGCATCCCCAGTGCCTGCATCTACGGCGGCGTCGGCATGGGCAACCAGCTGGACATCCTGCGCCGTGGCGTGGACCTGCTGGTGGCCTGCCCGGGCCGCCTGATCGACCACCTTGAGCGCCGCAGCGTCGACCTGTCCGGCATCGAAGTGCTGATCCTGGACGAAGCCGACCGCATGCTCGACATGGGCTTCCTGCCGTCGATCAAGCGCATCCTGGCCAAGCTGCCGAAGCAGAACCGCCAGACCCTGCTGTTCTCGGCCACCTTCGAGGACAACATCCGCCAGCTGGCGCTGGAGTTCATGCGCAACCCGGAACAGATCCAGGTGACGCCGAAGAACACCGTGGCCGAGACCATCACCCACCGCGTGCACCCGGTCGATGGCAGCCGCAAGCGCGACCTGCTGCTGCACCTGCTGGCGCAGGACAGCCGCGAGCAGACCCTGGTCTTCGCACGTACCAAGCACGGCAGCGACAAGCTGGCCACGTTCCTGGAAAAGTCCGGCATCAAGACCGCGGCGATCCACGGCAACAAGAGCCAGGGCCAGCGCCTGCGTGCACTGGGTGACTTCAAGGCCGGCCGCGTGACCGTGCTGGTGGCCACCGACATCGCCGCGCGCGGCATCGACATCAACGAGCTGCCGAAGGTGATCAACTTCGATCTGCCGATGGTGGCCGAGGACTACGTGCACCGCATCGGCCGTACCGGCCGTAACGGTGCCACCGGCCAGGCGATCTCGCTGGTGGCGCAGGACGAAGTGAAGCTGCTGCGTGCGATCACTCGCCTGCTGGGCCGCGACATGGACATCCGCGACGTGCCGGGCTTCGAGCTGCAGACGCCGATCCGCTGGGGCAACAGTGCACCGGGCAAGGCCGAGCACGATACCGGCGAGCGCGCACCGCGCAAGAGCCACGCGCGCCGTCCGCACGGCGATGCGCCGCGCCATGCGCATGCCGGCCCGAAGAAGGCCGGAGGCGGCCGTCGCGAGGGCGGTGGCAATGGCCAGCAGCGTGCGGGTGCCGGCCAGGGCCAGCGCCGTGGCGGTGGCGGCAATGGTGGCGGTCGTGGTCGTGGCCAGGGCGGCAACGGCGGCGGTCGCGCTGGCTGATCCCAGCTGACATCGAGGGTGCTTCCCGCTGCGCGGGGGCTATCGAGGGACGGCGCTGACGCGCCGTCCTTTTTTGTTGCGGGCTACCGGGTGATAAAGCACGCGGTGGCAGTACCGAGGGCGAATGGGCATGGGGGCAGCGCAGAACACGCTGTAAATACGTCCATGTAAGCTCGATGGCGCCATCCATGGCGCCAACGGTTCGGCGCTGCCCCCATGCCCATCCGCTTCAAGCATTACCTGCGCCTTCTTGTCCCGCCGGGTAGCCGGGAGAAGAAAGATCAAATTCAAATTCAAAGTCAAAAGCCGAAGCCGCAATTCCTGGCTTTGCTGCTGCCCTTGCTCCCGCCTTGGGGTTCGATGCGTCCGCGCCCGCAGGAAACTGTCGAGGGGAGGCCGGGCGGGCTGCGCAGGACCGTGAGGCGCATGGATGCGCCGATCGAGCTTACATGGACGTATTTACAGCGTGTCCTGCGCAGCCCGCCCGGCCTCCCCCACACGCACCAGTCAAGGCGCGTAAAGCCTCAACCCCGCGCTTTCGCTGGATTCACCAGATTCCCGAAGAAAATCGCGTTGATCAGCAGGCGATCCGTACCGTGCCAGTACTTGCGATGCGCCGGGTCATCGGCAAACAGCACCACGTTGCCCTGCCCCTGCGCCGAGACCAGCAGCCACGCACTGCCGGCCACCCTCGCGCGGTTGCGCTCGGACAGATAGCCGTTCACCCGCGGCGGCGTGTCGATGCGCACAACCGTGGAAAACGGGTTCGCGCTCGGCTGCAGCGTCACCGTGTTCTCCTTGTTGATCGCCAGCTGCCGGCGCGGCACGCCGAACGCCAGTGGATGGCTGATATCCACGTCGGAGCTGAGGATGTTGCCGCTGACCCGCTCAATCGCGGCGATATCGCGCTGGTCGCCGAACGCGCGGCGGCTTTCGTCAGCAGTCTCTTCTTCCTTGCCGAGCTTTTCGCCGTCGGCCAGCTTCTGTTCGATCGCCCACTTCGAGGCACTGCCGTAGGTCACCAGTGAACCACCGGCCTGCACCCAGCGCTTCAGTGCAGCCACTGCCATGGCATCGACGCCCGTATAGGTACCGCCGGACAACACAATCGTGGTGTAGCGGTCCAGCGGCACCTTGCCCAGCTGCTGCGGGTCCAGCTTGCTGGCCGGCAGGTGCAGCTGCTGGTCGAGCAGGAACCACGCCGATCCGATCTCGGTGGCGGCCACGCCCTCGCCCATCACCAGTGCCACCGCTGGCTTGCGCAGCGCCTTGACGCCATCACTGCCGAGGTCGATGCCCTCGCGGCTGCGGCCGCTGGACAGCGCGTGCACCTGCACACCTGCCTCGCGCGCGGCGGACGTCACAGCCTCAAGCAGCGCCGCACCCTGCAGCGACTGCCCGGCAACAGGAATCACCAGGCTGCCGGCGGCGAAGCTGAGCTCACCCTGTGCGGTCGCGGTGGTGAACGGCTGGAATCCTGCACGTACGTTCAATCCCTTTTGCTGTAGCGCGGCCAGTGCGCGGCCGGCGTTGTAGTCGCGCCAGTCGATGGCATAAGCAAAGGTAGCCTGGCCGCCGAGCACCGCGCCCTGCACTGGCGGCAGCCCGGTCACGCGTGCACCGCCGTCGATGCGGCTGCGGCTACCGGCGAAGGCCACGCCGTAGGCCGGTGCGATCGCGTAGCTGGTGCTGCCGTAGAACACATCGCCCTTGATCGGCGGTGTCTCGGCAAAGATCGAATGCACCAGGCGGAACTGCGCCTGCTGCACCGGCACCACGTAGGCACTGCCGGCATCGAAGCGCTGGCCATCGACAGTGACGGCACGATCCAGTGCACGCACCTCGATGCGATGCAGCAGCAACAGTTCCAGCAGGCGGCGAGTCAGTGCCGGATCATGCGCATCGCCAAACACGAAGCTCTTCACCGGCTGCTGCGCGGCCTGCTTCAGTGCGCTCTGGAAGAACTGCTTCTGCAGGTCGAACAGGCCGCTGCGCTCGGTCACTGCACCACGCACCGTGCCCAGCCCGGTAGCGACCTGGTTGCGGATGGTGAACGGGAAGGTCAGCAGGCCATTCACCGATTCCTGCACGCGGCCGCGCGAGCTGGCCTGCTCGACGGTCACGCCGACAGCGCCATGGAAGTCCGGATAGGTGGAACCGTACACCGGCGAGAAGTTGTCGAAATTCTCGCCGGTGTAGTACAGCGAACCCAAGGCATCCAGCGCTTGCGCGTGGTACTTGGCGAGGGTCTTGTTGAATTCATACGACGCCGCCGGAATCAGCGGGCTGTGCATGCTCGTCGGCGACGGTTCGAAGTAGTAGGTGCTGTCCTTGCCCATCTCGTGGAAATCGATCTGCACGTTCGGGTACCACTGGTGGAACACCTCCACCTTCGGCCGCGAGTCCTGCTGGGTCAGGGCCAACCAGTCGCGGTTGAGATCGGTGAAGTAGTGGTTGGTGCGGCCCTGCGGGAACGGCTCGACGTGCTCCTTGTCGGCCGGGTCGGCCGAGGCTGGATCTGAGGCCCAGGCGTTGTGCCAGTTGGCGGCACGATCACGGCCATCCGGGTTCTGCGCCGGGTCGAACAGCACCACCGCCTGCTGCAGCCACTGCCGGGTTTCGGCGCTTCGGTTGGCCACCAGGTAGTACGCCGTCAGCATCGCCGCTTCGGCACTGGAGGTCTCGTTACCATGCACGCTGTAGCCCAGCCACACCACCACCGGGCTGTCGCCGGCCGCGCTGCGCGGCTGTGCCGGATCGGCCAAGGTCGCGTGCTGCTGGCGGATCTGCTCCAGTCGCGCGTGGTTGCCTGCAGCGGTGACGGTGGCGATCAGCAGCGGGCGCCCCTCATAGCTGCGGCCGATCTCGCGCACGCTGATCTTGTCAGAGCGTTTCGCCAGTTCCTGGAAGTACGCCACCAGCTGGTCGTGCCGGGTGTAACGGCTGCCGATCGGGTAGCCGAGGAACTGCTCCGGCGTGGGCACCGCTGCATCGAACGCCGCTGCGTCGCTGACCTGCGGGAAGAAGTACGCGCTCTGCGCCTGCACCGGCTGCGGCGAGGACAGTACGGTGGCGGCGGCAAGCAGCAACGGAAGAACGGCACGGCAATGCAAGGACACGGTGACTCCCCTGGAACACAACGGCAGACGATCGCGCGGCCGGTCCCTTCAGGTGACCGGCCGCGGCGGGTGGATCAGAAGCGGTAGTCGAAGCCCAGCGTGAAGTAGCGGCCACGCAGGTCGTACTGGCTGAAGTCGTACGGCGCGCGGATGCCCGGGAACGAGGCGTCGTACGGCGGCGTCTTGTCGGCCAGGTTCTGCACCTTGGCGTACACGGTCAGCTTGTCGATGCCGGTGTAGGCCAGGTACAGGTCGTACTGGCTGTAGCTGCCGACCTGCTGCTGCACGGCCTTGGCAGCGGTGCTGGCTTCCTGGCGGTAGCTGCTGGTGTAGTACCAGGTCACCGCCGCGTTGAAGTCGCCGTACTTCCAGTCCAGCGTGGTGGTGGCCTTGTCCTTGGGCAGGGTCGCGCCCAGGTTGCTGCCGGCGTAGTCCACCAGTGGGCCGCCGACCACGGTCGGGCGACGGTAGTCGCGCACGTGGGTGTAGGCCGAGGACACGGTGAAGTCACCCAGCGCAGCGGTCGGGATGCGCTGGCGCAGCTCGACGTCGATGCCCGAGGTCTTCAGCTCGCTCAGGTTCTGGTAGCGGTTGTAGACCGCCTGCAGCTTGCCGCGCTCATCGCGCTGCACCGCACCGGCCACGTTGTCGTTGACCAGGGTCTGGGTGTTGTTGGTGCCGACCAGGTTGTCCAGCTGGATGCGGTAGTAGTCCACGCTCAGGTTGGTGTTGGCCCACGGCGACAGCACCACGCCGAAGTTCACGCTCTTGGTGCGCTCGGGCTTCAGTTCGTTGTTGCCGACGGTGAAGAAGGTCGGGTTCTGACGCGAGCCCGGCACGTCCGGATCACGCGGGTCGACCACGCTGCCGTAGGCGATGCTGGTGCTGCTGGAGTTCTCCGACAGCGACGGCGCACGGAAGCCCTTCGACGCCGAGGCACGCACCAGCAGGAAATCCAGCGGCTGCCAGCGCAGGCCGATCTTCGGCGAGAACGCGTCGCCGAAGTCGTCGTAGTGATCGGCACGCGCGGCGGCGGACAGCTCCAGGGTCGAGGCCAGCGGCACGTTCACTTCGGCGTAGGCGGCGCTGACCTGGCGCTGGCCGTGCACTTCGGCAATGGCCGGGCGCACCTGCAGGCCGGCGTCGATCTGCCACGGATTGTTGGAGTCGAGCTTCTCGCGGCGCCACTCGGCACCGGCAGCGAAGCCGATCTCGCCGGCCCAGGTGTGGCCCAGGCTGCCGGAGATCTTGGCATCGATGCCCTGCAGCTTGGATTCGGCCGGACGCAGCGTGGCGATGTTGATCGAGTCGCGCACCGACTGCGGCGTGGCCGCCGGGTCCAGCAGGTTGTAGCTGCCGGTGGCCAGTGCGTTGGCCAGCGCCCAACGGTTGGCGAAGCCACCGGACACACTCTCGCGCTCGCTGCTGCGCGCACCGAATGCGGCCACTTCCCAGTCCCAGTTCGCGGTGGTGCCACGCAGGCCGAACACGCCGCGGTAGGCGGTGGAGCGGTTGGTCTTGAGCGTGCCGCCCAAGTCGAAGAGGGTGTATTCGATCGGGATCGCACGGCCGTACGGGTTGTACGGATTGTTGGCCGGCAGCAGCGACGACACCGGCTCGGCCAGGCCACTGTCCGCGTTCAGTGCGAAGCGGCCACTCTCCAGGGTGAAGAACGGGCTGCTGCCGAACCACGCGGTGCTCTTGATCTGGCTATACAGCACTTCGCCGAACGCTTCGACATTGTCGTTCAGACGGAAGGTGCCGTTGGCATAGGCCTGGTAACGCTTGGTCGAGGGGATCAGCGTGGTGAACGGTGCCTGGTTGAAACCGCAGGTGTCACCGGCCAGGCCATCGATCGGTGCGCTGGCGACGCGGGTGGTACCGGCCGGGCAGTTGCCGTTGGCATCGAGCATCGGCACCGACACGCCGTTGACCAGATAGCGCGCGCCCTTGGCCGACCAGCCGTTCCAGCGGCCACCGGGCTTGTCGGTATAGATGCCGCTCTTGGTCAGGTTGCGCTCGTCCTGGTCCAGGCGTTCGCGGTTGTAGCCCTGCAGGCTGAAGAGGATGTTGTAGCCGTCGGTATCGAGATCGCCAAGTCCGCCGACAAACTTCAGGTTCTGCTCGTGCAGGCCACCCTGGTCGGCGCCGCCGAAGCTGCCGCCGATCTCGGCGCCTTCGAAGTTCTGCCGGGTGATGATGTTGACCACGCCGGCCACGGCATCAGAGCCGTACACCGCAGAGGCACCGTCCTTGAGCACTTCGATGCGCTCGACCGCGACCAGCGGCAGCGCGTTGAGATCGACGAAGGTGTCGGACAGGCCGCCGGCCGGGAAGCCGTAGTTGGCCAGGCGACGGCCGTTGAGCAGCACCAGCGTGTTCTTCTGCGACAGGCCACGCAGGCCGATGCCGGCCGAACCGGAGGCCCAGCCGTTGTTGGTGGTTTCGTTGCTGGCGTTGCCGGTGTTGGCCGAGATCGAACGCAGCACGTCGGCCACGGTGGCCTTGCCGGTCTGTTCCAGCTGCTGGCGACCGATCACCTGCACCGGGTTGGAGGCTTCGGTATCGGTGCGCTTGATGTTGGAACCGGTGACGCGCACGGCGGCCAGGGTGCTGGCTTCGCCACTGGCGTCGGCGGAGGTTTCGGCGGCGGCGGACAAAGGCGCGGCCAGAGCGACGGCCAGGGCCGCCACGAGCAGGGTGTGCTTGGGCATGACGATGTGGGGGAGGTGGTAAGGACGACGAAGTTCCGCAGTAGTCCATGCCTGGCCGGGGCCCGGCCAATAACATCTCTTCATACGGATATAAGAGAAACTATCATCTCTTCATCCGGATGGAAAGACTTACTTCACGAAAGCCCAACATCCGCTCAGGCTGGCCGGCGTCCTGCGGCGTACAATCGCGCCATGGAAATCTTCAAAGTCTTCATGCTCGAGGCGGCGCACCGCCTCCCCAACGTGCCGCCGGGGCACAAGTGCGCGCGCCTGCACGGCCACTCGTTCCGGGTGGAACTGAAGGTCGAGGGCGAGCCGGGTGCGCAGACCGGCTGGATCATGGACTTCGGCGACGTGAAGGCGGCCTTCCAGCCGATCTACGACCGCCTGGACCATCACTACCTCAATGACATCCCCGGCCTGGAGAACCCGACCAGCGAGAACCTGGCGGTGTGGATCTGGAACGAGCTCAAGCCGAGCCTGCCGGCGCTGAGCGAGATCACTGTGCACGAAACCTGCACGTCGGGTTGCCGTTACCGCGGCCCGGCGGCCTGATCAACCCATTGATCTGAAAGGTGTTTCAAAGGCGCCTTGGGCGCCGTTGTTATTTTTGTTGCATTGCCGCATCAAGGGCGTATGCTGCATTGCATCAAGCCACTCCCTGATGTCCCATGGCCGCCGCCTTCAGCGATCGCTTCAGTGATGCCACCCGCCAGCTCGCCGCCGCGGCAACGCGTGCGAACCGGTTGGCGTTGGAGAACGCGGAAAGCATGTTCGGCGTGCAGCTGAAGGTGATGGAGCGCAATCTGACCGCGACCGGCGGCTGGCTGGGCGAACTGACCCGCAGCGACGACGCGGCCGGGATGCTCAACAAGGGGGCGCAGCTGTGGCAGGACAACCTGCAGCGGCTGGGCCAGGCCCAACAGGACGTGGTCGGTCTCGGCCTGCTGGCCAGCAAGGCCTGGTCCGAACTGGTGCAGGGCTACAACGAATCAACGGCGGACGCGAACAACCACTGACGCGACGCAACGCTCATTGCGTGGGTCCCTCCCCCCACGCAATCCGGACCCGGCAGATCCCTCCCTCTGCCGGGTCTTTTTTTGCCTGGCGTTCGGATTCCAAAGCACTTCTTCGCCTGGACTCTCTGCGAGCTGAAGGGCCCCGCCGGGGTGGGCAGGGATCTGGGCAAATGTCCCCCGGCGCCGGCCTGTGGCCGTCACCTCCTCCTTTACTTTGCCCAGACCCCTGCCCGCCCCGACGAGGCTCGGCTTACGGCAGGTAAGGCGCAGCGCTCGCGGCAGCCTCTCAACGAGGCGCCGACGAACTCCGAACGCCGGGCGGATGCCCTTGCGTACGAAGTAAAGGGGGAGGTGACGGCCAACGGCCGGCACCGGAGGACATTCGTACGCAAGGGCCTCCGCCCTGCGCCGCGCAGAACAAACCGCCACAAGCGCGTCTTCGTCCGGATTCGCCGCGAACTGAGGGCCCCCCGCCGGTGTGGGCAGGGGCCTGGGCAAATGTCCCCCGGCGCCGGCCGTTGGCCGTCACCTCCTCCTTTACTTTGCCCAGACCCCTGCCCACCCCGACGAGGCTCAGCTTACGGCAGGTAAGGCGCAGCGCTCGCGGCAACCTCTCAATGAGGCGCCGACGAACTCCGAACGCAGGGCGGAGGCCCTTGCGTACGAAGTAAAGGGGGAGGTGACGGCCAACGGCCGGCGCCGGAGGACATTCGTACGCAAGGGCATCCGCCCTGCGCCACGATGATTCAATCCGCCGCACGCGATGCAGAAACCGCTCAGCGCCCGCGACCACCGTGCCAATGCTGGTGCCACGCCTGGAACATCAGCACGTTCCACAGGTGCGTGTGCCACTTGCGCTCGCCACGCAGGAACGCCTCCCAGATACCGCGTACGCGTGCTGCATCGAAGCAGCCCTGGCTGCGCAACAGCTGCGGGTCCAACAGCGCCTCCGCCCAATCGCGCAGCGGGCCCGCCAGCCAACGCGCCATCGGCGGGCCGAAACCGCGCTTGGGGCGATAGACCAGCGGTTCCGGCAGGTAGCGCGCCAGCAGGTGCTTGAGGATCCGCTTGTGCTCACCATCGTGGTACTTCAGGTGCTGCGGCAGCCGCCAGGCCAGGCGCACCACCTCCATGTCCAGCAACGGCGCACGCGTCTCCACGCCCGCCGCCATGCCCGCACGATCGACCTTGGCCAGGATGCCCTCGGCCAGATCCATGCGGAAATCCAACAGCTGGATGCGCGCCTCGGCCGGCAGCGCCGTGTCCTGCTGCTGGAAGATCGTCACCGGCTCACGCGCGCCCAGCACCACCTGCGCCGGCTGCCGCCAGCGCGTCACTCGCTGCAGGTAATGACCTTCCACATCGTTGGCAGCCACCTCGGCCACCAGTGCGCGCCAGCCACCGAGGCGGCCACGCTCGACGTTCATGCGGTTGCCGCTGCGCCGCGCCAGGTCGCGCACCCAGTCCGGCAAGCCACCACAGAGGCGTGCATTGCGCAGTGCGCGGCCATAGCTGGGGTGGCCGAAGAACAGTTCATCGCCACCGTCGCCAGTCAGGGCAACCGGCTTGCGTGCACCCAGCAGTTCACTGGCCAGCAGCGTCGGCAGCTGCGAGGCGTCGGCGAAGGGCTCGCACCAGACCTGCGGCAGGCGCTGCAGCAGGTCCGGGCCCTGGCGCGCGTCCATGCGGTGCAGGTGATGTTGCACACCCAGGTGGCGCGCGACCTGCGAAGCCCAGTCGCTCTCGTCATGGCCGGGATCGTCGAAACCGACCGTCCACGCCTCGATCGGCAAGGTCGATTGGGCCTGCGTCATCGCCGTCACCAGCGAGGAATCGGTGCCTCCGGACAGGAACGCGCCACAGGCCAATGGCGAGTGCATGCGTGAAGCGATGGCCTTCTGCAGTACGGATTCCAGCTGGTCGGTCGCCTGCTCAAGGCTCGGCGACGGCTGCAGCGGTTCCTGCAATGCGCTCTGCATCGCGTCGCGTGCGCACCAATAGCGCGAACCGCCCTGCGCCGCCTGGCTGGAGCCACCCGCCGCGTGATCGCTGAGGTCGACGCGCAGCACTGCGCCAGCCACCAGCTTGTGGATGCCCCGGTAGATGGTGTGCGGTGCCGGCACATAATCGTGGCGCAGCAGCAGGCTCAGCGCGTCCTGGTCGATGCTTGGCGCGAAGCCGGCGAAGGCCTGCAGCGCCTTCATTTCCGAGGCGAACAGGAACTGGCCCTGGAACCAGCCGTAGTACAGCGGACGCTCACCGACCGGATCACGGGCCAGCCACAGCGCGCGCGACTCGCGGTCCCAGACACTGAAGCCGAACGCACCTTCGATACGGGACAGTGCCCGCTCCACGCCCCACTCGACAATTGCCTGCAGCAGCAACCGGGCATCGCTGCAGCTGCGCGGCAGATCACGCAGCTGCGACTGCAGGTCGGCGCGGTTGTACAGGCGACCGTCCAGGCACAACACGTAACGGCCACAGTCCGAGCTCAGCGGCTGCAGCGGGGTATCGGTCGGCGCCCGGCAGTGGCCCAGCGCGAGGCCGGCCTCGGCGTCGGTCCAGTAACCGATGCGACCCCGGCCGCGCTGCTGCAGGGCGCGCAGCATCGGCGCCAGCTGCTGCAGCAGCTGTTCGTCCTCGGCGGGCGGCAGCCAGGCCCCGACCACGCCGCTCATCGGGCACCTCCGCAGCGGCAGCGGCGGGACGGGTTCAGCAGGCAGGGGGCGGCGGGCGACATGGGAACGGCACGCGGAGCGGAGGAGACTCCATGCTCGGCGCCCCACCTGCCCCGCGTCAGTCGCTTTGCTGTCAGCGATGGTCACCAGACGTATCACGAAGGTAACGTTTTGTAACGGCAACAAGCTATGCTGGACGCCAAGTTGTTGCCAGGCCTGAGGCCCGGCCCGCGCGCCAGCAACCCCGGCTGAATGGCGCCCGCCCCCTGGACCCGGGTGGCCCGACGGCTGGGATAGCATCGCCGCGCTCGTGCCGTGGCGGTACGTATGCCCCACGGAGGCCTTGAAAATGCTGGATATCGTACTGGTCGAAGACGATGCCCGCCTCGGTACGATGGTCAGCGACTATCTGCAGCGGCATGGCTACCAGGTGGCCCATGAGCGCAGTGGCGAGCGCGCGGTGGCCCGGATCCTGGCCGAGAAGCCGGCCCTGGTCCTGCTCGATGTTGGCCTGCCGGACCAGGATGGTTTCGAAGTGTGTCGGCAGATCCGGCCCCACTACGATGGCATCATCTGCGTGCTGACCGCCCGTACCGACAACATCGACCAGGTGCTGGGGCTGGAACTGGGCGCCGACGACTACATCGGCAAACCCATCGAACCGCGGGTGCTGCTGGCCCGCCTGCGTGCGCACCTGCGCCGCCATCGCCGGGTCGAACCGCGCGACGGCAGCCTGCGCTTCGGCGAGCTGAACATCGACCCGTCCACCCGCAATGTGCACCTGCAGGGCGGCCTGCTGGAGCTGACCACGGCCGAGTTCGACCTGCTGTTCCTGCTGGCCAGCAACGCCGGCCAGATCCTGGACCGCGACGCGCTGCTGCGCGGCCTGCGTGGCATCGCCTTTGACGGCCTCGACCGTTCGATTGATGCGCGCATCTCGCGCCTGCGCCGCAAGCTGGGCGACAACCCTGAACAACCGGAGCGGATCAAGACCGTCCGCGGCCGCGGCTACCTGTTCAGCCGCTCGGCATGGGGATGAAGCGCACGCCCTCGGCGATGCGCGGCCACGCCTTCCACTTCCTGCGCTACGGCATCGGTTTCCTGGTCGCCCACCTGCTGCTGATCGTGCTCGGCCTGTGGGCCTGGGACGCCCTGCTGGAAGACCGCACCGAAGCCAGCCTGCTGGCCGAGATGCGTGGCACCCATGCGTTGCTGCAGCAACGCTTCGCCGAAACCCCACGCGAGCAGTGGCCGGCGCTGGCACGAGGGCTCGATGCCGATTTCGCCTATGCCCTGCGGATGGTGCCCCTGGCCGAGGCGGAGAAGGCGCTGCCGGCCAGCCAGCGACCGCCGCTCAACAACGGCCGGGTGCAGATCGACCTCGAACACATGCGCAGCCTGCAGCGGATCGGTGACAGCGACTATGCCGTGATGCTCGGGCCACTGGACGAAGCACTGCCCGATGAGGGGTGGCAGGACAGCGAAGTGTCCGGCGTGGCGATCCTGCTGCTGATCCTGATGGTGGCCGTGGCGCTGCCGATGTACGTGATGGTCTACCGCCTGTGGCGCGACGTCTCGCAGCTGGCCCAGGCCGCCCGGCAGATGCGCGACGGCCAGCTGGACACGCGCGCGCCACGCGCCGGCACCGCGCTGGTGCGGCCGCTGGCCAATGCCTTCAATCACATGGCCGAGCAGCTGCAGCAGCTGCTGGAAAGCCAGCGCGTGCTGGCCCAGGCGGTGGCACACGAGGTCCGCACGCCGCTGGCACGGATGCGCTTCGGCCTGGCCGACCTGGAAGACACTGCGCTGGACGAGATACAGCGCGACGCGCTGGGCGGCCTGCGCACCGATGTCGATCGGCTGCAGCACCTCACCGACGCCGGCGTCGAGTACGCCGCACTCGGTCGCTGTCACCAGCTGACCCGCCAGCGCCTGCAGTTGGCGGCACTGGTGCGCGGCGTGGTGGCCCAGTTCGCGCCGCTGCCGATGCCCGTGCAGCAGGCGCTGTCGCCGGCAGGGCTGGTCAACGTCAACCGGCACATGCTGGAACTGGCGCTGCGCAACCTGCTCGGCAATGCCCTGCGTTACGCGCGGCGGCAGATCCGTATCGCCAGCACGGTCAACGACGGCTGGCTGTGCCTGCAGGTGGAGGACGACGGCCCCGGCATTGCGCCCGAACTGCGCGGCCAGGTACTGCAGCCGTATGTGCGGCTGGACCCGGGCAGCCCCGGTTTCGGCCTCGGCCTGGCGCTGGTGCAGGTAGTGGCCGACAAGCATGGCGGCCATGTCGAGGTGACCGATTCGGAGCTGGGCGGCGCCTGCATCCGCCTGCACCTGCCGCTGGAAACCGGCGGTGTCGTGGAGGGCGAGTCGGCCTGCTAGACCGCCGGTTCCGCGCGCGGCAGGGCAAACACGAACAGCGCACCTCGTTCGCTGTCGCGCAGTTCGATAAGGCGGCCATGCAACTGCACGATGCGCTGCACGATCAACAGACCCAATCCGCCGTTGTCGCCACGCCGCGCACCGAGCGCGGCCGGTGCCTGGAACAGCTGGGTACGCAGCGCGGGGGCTACTCCGGGGCCATCGTCGGCAACGCTCACCTCAACGCTGTCCTGCGTCGCGCGCAGGCGCACCTCGATCTGGCCACCCTCGGGCGCATGCCGCAACGCGTTGTCGAGCAGATTGGTCAGCACCCGCTCGACCAGGCCCAGGTCGGCACGTACCAGCGGCAGGCCGGGCGGGAACTCGGCGTGCAGGCGCTGGTTGCGCGCCTGCGCGGCCAGCTCGAACTTCTGCAGTACGTCCTGCAGCAGTTCCGGCAGCGCGAACACTTCCCACTCCAGACGCACTTCGCCATGCTCCAGCCGCGCCAGCTCGAACAGCGCGCGCGCCAGCCGACCAACCTTGGCGCTCTGCGCCAGCGCAATGCCGAGATAGCGGCGGCGCTCGTCCGGTGACAGCGTGGCGTCCTTCAACGCCAGCGTTTCCAGGTAGCCGTGCAGCGACGACAACGGCGTGCGCAGGTCGTGCGAGATGTTGGCGACCAGCTCACGGCGCTGCAGGTCCTGCTGGCGCAGCTGCTGCCACTGCTCGCCCAGCCGCTGCGCCATCTGCGCGTGTGCATGTTCGAGGATCACCAGTTCGTCGCGCTCCCCGGGGCGCAGCGGCTCCGGCGGCGGCAGTGGCGTGGGCGCATCGATGTCGAAGGCCTGGATCCGCCGGGTCAGCCGCCGCAACGGGCGCGTCACCCAGTAGAACGCCACCAGCCCGGCAAACAGGCCGAGGCCGCCGACCAGCACCACCGACCACAGCGTGGTGTTCCACTGGCTGCCGGCGGCAAGATCATCGGAGAGCATCTGCCGGTGCTCGCCGACCAGCACCACGTACACATAGCCAGCCGGCCGGCCCTGCACGATCAATGGTGCGGCGCTGAACACCTTGCGGCCGTCCGTGCTGCGCGGGTCATCGCCGAGGATCGGCAGTGGCGCACCCGACAGCAGGCGGCGCAGCGGTGCCACGTCCACCCGGTTGCGCACCAGATGGCCACTGGGCGCATCGTGACCGAGGATGCGGCCCTGGTCGTCCAGCAAGTAGACCTCGACGCTGGGGTTGACCGCCATCAGCTGGCCGAACAACGCGCGCACCGCGGCATCGCGCATGCCGCTGGTGTCCATCAGTTCGCTGCGCTGGGCGATGTGCTCGGCCAGGCCCAGCGACAACCGCTGCACCACCTCCTGCTCGTGGCGGGTGTTGGCACGCATCTGCAATGCGAGCAGCGCCATGCAGCACATCAGCATCAGCGCGGCGGTCACCACCGCCAGCTTCTGCCACAGGTTCGGCTTGATCATGCCGCCGCCCCGGCCGGATCGACCAGCTTGTAGCCGCGGCCCCACACCGTCAGCAATCGCCGCGGGTTCGCCGGGTCGGGTTCGATCTTGCTGCGCAGGCGGTTGATGTGGGTGTTGACCGTGTGCTCGTAACCATCGTGCTGGTAGCCCCAGACCTGGTTGAGCAGTTCCATGCGCGCGAACACCTGGTCCGGATGACGGGCGAAGAACAACAGCAGATCGAACTCGCGCGGGGTCAGCTCCAGCGCGCTGCCATCCACCGAGGCGGTGCGCGCGACCGGATCGAGCTGCAGTCCACCCAGCTCGATCGCGCCGGCATCGATGCGTGCGCTCTGCGCCATCGCCTCGGCGCGGCGCAACAGGGCGCGCACCCGTGCCACCAGTTCCGGCATCGAGAAGGGTTTTGCCAGATAGTCGTCCGCGCCCAGTTCCAGGCCGACGATGCGCTGGGTTTCGCTGCCACGCGCACTGATGATGATGATCGGCACGTACCGTGCCATCGCGCGTGCACGCTGGCACACCTGCAGGCCGTCCACGCCGGGCAGCATCACGTCCAGCACCAGCGCATCCCACGGGCCGTCCTGCTCAAGCAGGCGCAGGCCGGCGTCGCCACTGGCGGCATGGGCGACGTCGTAACCCTCATCACCCAGATGCATGCGCAGCAGGTCGGCGATGTGGGCATCGTCTTCAACGATCAGCACGCGTTTGGTGGACATCGGCAGCTCGGGGGCCAGTGGGGAGGCTGGCTGCATTGTGGCGCGGGACGGCCGCCGATACCTCACGAAAAATTGAATCCTGCGTGAGGATTCGTTGACCCGGGCGGGCGCAGCATGGCCCCGTCGCCCCTTCCCGGAGTCCGCCATGTCCCTGTCCCGCCGCCATCTGCTGGGCCTGGGCGGTGTTGCCACTGCCGCCGGCCTGCTCGGCCTGGGGGCCTGCAGCCGCGCTGCCCCGGCCGCCGCCGAAGCGCGCCCGTCGCGACAGTTCGAGGTCATGCACAGTGATGCGCAGTGGCGCCAGCGCCTGACCCCGGCGCAGTACGCGGTGCTGCGCCAGCAGGCCACCGAGCGCCCGTACAGCAGCCCGCTCAACAAGGAACACCGGCAGGGCACCTTCGCCTGCGCCGGCTGTGCACTGCCGCTGTTCTCTTCCTCCACCAAGTTCGAGAGCGGCACCGGCTGGCCCAGCTTCTGGGCGCCGCTGCACAACGCCATCGGCGAAGACCGCGACGTCACCTTCGGGATGCTGCGGGTGGAGGTGCACTGCCGCCGCTGCGGCGGCCATCTCGGCCATGTGTTCAACGATGGGCCACGCCCGACCGGGCTGCGTTACTGCATGAACGGCGCGGCGATGGTGTTTGTTCCCGGTGCCACTGATGGCACCGCCGACGGCTGGCGGGTGCCGGTCGGCTCTTCCCCTGCTTCCGGAGCCTGACGATGCTGCTGTTGCTGCTTGCCTACCTCGGGGGCGCGCTGACCCTGCTCAGCCCCTGCATCCTGCCGGTGCTGCCGTTCGTGTTCGCGCGTGCCGATCGCCCGTTCCTGCGCAGCACGCTGCCGTTGCTGCTGGGCATGGCGCTCACCTTCACCGTGGTCGCCAGCCTGGCCGCGGTGGGCAGCCAATGGGTGGCGCAGGCCAACCAGGTGGGACGCTGGATCGCCCTGCTGCTGATGGCGGTGTTCGCGGTCGCGCTGCTCTGGCCGCGGCTGGCCGACCACCTGCTGGCGCCGTTCCAGCGCGTGGGTGCCCGCCTGAGCGCGCGCGCCGACGCGGCGGGTGCCGCGGGGCACGGCGGCGCGTGGACCTCGCTGCTGATCGGCATCGCCACTGGCCTGCTGTGGGCACCGTGCGCCGGGCCGATCCTTGGCCTGGTGCTGACCGGCGCCGCCCTGCATGGCGCCAGCGTCGGCACCACTGCGCTGCTGCTGGCCTATGCACTGGGTGCGATCACCGCACTGGCGCTGGCGGTGTGGGTGGGCGGCCGCGTGTTCCGTGCGCTGCAGGCGCGGCTCGGCCTCGGCGATGTCCTGCGCAAGGTGCTGGGTGTAGCCGCGCTGCTGGCCGTAGTGGCGATCGGCCTCGGCTGGGATACCGGCCTGCTGACCCGCCTGTCCACGGTCAGCACCGCGCGCATCGAGCAGGGCCTGCTGGACGCAGTGCCGGGCGCGCAGCCGGCTGCACCGCCGATGATGATGATGGCCGGTGCCAATGCCGGTGCCGATGCACCGCTGCCGATGGAGGGCACTCTGCCCGCGCTGGACGGCGCCACCGGCTGGCTCAACAGCCCGCCGCTGAGTACACAGCAGCTGCGCGGCAAGGTGGTGCTGGTCGATTTCTGGACCTACTCCTGCATCAACTGCCTGCGCGCGATGCCGTTCGTGCACGAATGGGAACATCGCTACCGCGACCACGGCCTGGTGGTGGTCGGCGTGCACACGCCGGAGTTCGCCTTCGAGCGCGACCCACGCAATGTGATGAAGGCCGTGCAGCAACTCAAGGTCGAGTACCCGGTGGCACTCGACAACCAGTACACGATCTGGCGCGCGTTCAACAACCGCTACTGGCCGGCGCAGTACTTCGTCGACGCGCAGGGCAACATCCGCGGGCACCAGTTCGGCGAAGGCAACTATGCGCGCTCGGAACAGATGATCCGTCGCCTGCTGACCGAAGCGGGCCAGACGAATCTGCCGCCGCCAGCCGATCCGGCCGCCGCCGATCTGAAGGGCGTGGCCGCGCAGGCCGACATGGGCAACCTGCGCTCGCCGGAGACCTATCTGGGCCACGCCCGCGCCGAGCAGTTCGCCTCGCCCGGCGGGCAGCGCAGCGATGCTGCGTTCGACTACACGCTGCCGGCCACCCTGGCGTTGAACCAATGGGGACTGTCCGGGCGCTGGACCATCACCGACGAAGCCGCACAGCTGCAGCGGGCCGGTGGCCGCATCGCCTTCCAGTTCCATGCGCGCGACCTGCACCTGGTGCTGGCACCGACCCGCGACGGCACGCCAGTGCGCTTCCGCGTCTGGCTGGACGGCAAGCCGCTGCCCGTCGCCGATGCCGGCAGTGATGTCGGTGCCGATGGCACGGGCGTGGTCGACGAGCACCGCCTGTACCAGCTGATCCGCCAGCGCGGCACGGTCGGCCCGCATCGCTTCGAGATCGAGTTCCTCGATGCGGGCGTGCAGGCCTACGCCTTCACCTTCGGTTGAACCGGGAGCACACGATGAAACTCTCCTTTGAACAAGGCATCGCCGCCGGTGTTGCAGGTCTGGTGGCCACGGCACTCATCACCGGCGTGCTGCTGGTCGACCACAGCGCGGTCGCGGCACCGGTCGAGGCCAGCGCGCAGGTCAAGACGCTACCGGCGCCCAGCGGCGACGCCACGTTCCGCGATGACGCCACCCATGCCAGCGTGGTGTTCGCCGGTGGTTGCTTCTGGGGCGTGCAGGGCGTGTTCCAGCACGTCAAGGGCGTGAGCAATGCAGTGTCCGGCTACATCGGTGGCAGCGCTGCCAATGCCCGCTATGAGCGGGTCAGCAGCGGCCAGACCGGTCATGCCGAGGCGGTGAAGATCGACTACGACCCGCGTCAGGTCAGCTACGGGCAACTGATGCAGGTGTTCTTCTCGGTGGTGCACGACCCGACCCAGCTCAATCGGCAGGGTCCGGACCACGGCAGCCAGTATCGATCGGCGATCTTCAGTGACGACGCGCGCCAGCAGGCTGCCAGCCGCGCCTACATCGCCCAGCTCGGCCAGGCCGGCAGCTACCGCGCGCCGATCGTCACCCAGCTGGTCAGCGGCCAGCGCTTCTACCCGGCCGAGAGCTACCACCAGAACTACATGACCAACTACCCGCAGGCGGCCTACATCCGCTACTACGACGCACCGAAGCTGGCCGCGCTGGGCAAGCAGTTCCCGGCGCTGTACCGGCGCGAGGCGGTGCTGGTGCCGATGCGCTGAACCAGTCCGGTAGCGCCGGCCATGTCCGGCGGGCCCATGCATTCCGCCGGGCATGGCCCGGCGCTACCTACACACAAAAAAAAAGACGCACGGCCATCCAGCCGTGCGCTTGGGAAGTATCGGCCGTGCCCCGATCAGGCCCGGCCGACAACGACATGCTAGGCTCGCCATCATCATGGGTACAGCACCAGATGGCGGGCAGTTCGATGGATACAGATGACCAGAGCGCGATGATCCCACCCCGCTACCAACGGCTGTCCGACGAACTGGCCGAGGCCATTCACGGCGGTCGCCTTCCGGTTGGCAGCCGCCTGCCCTCGCTGCGGCAGATGGCCTCACAACGCAGGCTCAGCCTCAACACGGTGATTGCCGCCTATCGCCAGCTGGAGGACGCCGGCCTGGTCATTCCGCGGCCCAAGGCCGGCTTCGAGGTCGCGCCGCGGCTGTCGGTGCCGGAACGTTCGCTGCGCGACACCCCGTCCGCGCCCACCGCGCCGCTGCAGCAGGTGCTCATGGCCCGCGTGCTGGAAGCACAGCGCCGCCCCGGTGTGATCGACCTGGCCTTTGCCGGTCCGCGTGGACGCCAGTTCTATCCCGGCGCGCAGCTGGCCCGGCATACCGCGCAGGTGCTGCGCCACGGCCAGCAGACGGTGGAGACCTATGCACGACCCAACGGTTCGCCGCGGCTGCTGGCGCAGATCGTGCGGCGTGGGCCACGCATGGGCCTGCATACCCACAGCGAACGCCTGCTGCTGACCCACGGCGCGATGGAAGCCCTGCAGCTGGCCTTGCGTGCAGTGACCCAGCCCGGCGACGCGGTAGGCATCGAGGCGCCGTCCTACTTCAACCTGTACCCATTGCTGGCCAACCTCGGCCTGCAGGCCATCGAACTGCCCACCCACCCGCAGCACGGCCTGGATGTCGATGCACTGGAATCGATGCTGGAGCACACGCCGCTGGCCGCACTGGTGGTGATGCCGACCGTGCACAACCCGCTGGGCTGCACCATGCCGACACCCGCCAAACAACGCCTGGCCGAACTGGTCAACGCGCGCCAGCTGCCGCTGATCGAAGACGCGGTGTACGCAGAACTGCAGTTCTGCGAGCCGCCGGCACCGCTGCTGAAGGCGTTTGATCGCGACGGCTGGGTGATGGTGGTCGGTGGTTTCTCCAAGACGCTGGCACCGGATTACCGCATCGGCTGGCTGGATGGCGGCCGCTTCGCCGAGCGCATCGCGCTGCTGAAATTCCAGTCCACCGGTGGCGAACCGCAGCTGCTGGGCGACGCGGTGGCGGCGTATCTGGAAGCGGGCAGCTACGAGCACCATCTGCACCGCATGCGCCGGCTGTACCGCGAGCAGGTCGGGCGGCTGCGCCAGCTGGTGGCCGAACACTTCCCGGCCGGCACCCGTGCCACCGAGCCGCAGGGCGGATTCCTGCTGTGGCTGGAACTGCCGGGCGTGGACACGCGCGAGCTGTTCGAGCGTGCACTGCAGGAGGACATCGTGTTCATGCCCGGCCAGGTGTATTCGCGCGGCGCTCGCTACCGCCACTGCCTGCGGTTGTCGTGCTGCCAGACGCTGGATGCGCGCTTCATCGGCGCGGTGGAGCGACTGGGTGGGATCGCGAGGGAGCTGGCGGCTGCAGCACGGTAGTGCCGGCCGCTGGCCGGCAACCTCGGGATCGCCGGGGGGATGCAGTTGCCGGCCAGCGGCCGGCACTACCCAGGATCACTCAAGCAGATGCGCCGACAGCGCTTCGCCATTCGCACCCGGCAGATGCGGCAGCCGCCCCCAGCACGGCATCGGCAGGCGCTGCTGCAACGTCGCGATGTTCTCATCCTGCCGCTGCATCGCCGGGTCGATGTGGTTGCCGATCCAGCCCAGGCACTCCACGCCGCTGGCCTGCAGCGACTGCGCAGTCAGCCGCGCGTGGTTGACGCAGCCCAGCCGCATGCCCACCACCAGCAGCACCGGCAGCCGCAGTGCACGTACCAGGTCCAGCTGGTCCAGCGTGGCCGAAACCGGCGCCAGCCAACCGCCAACACCCTCCACCACCACGACATCGGCCTGCGCACGCAGACGCTCGAAGGCAGCCACGATCGGCGCCAGCTCCACCTGCACGCCATCCTCGGCAGCGGCCAGCTCCGGCGCCAGCGGTTGCCGCAGCGCGTACGGGTTCAGGTCGGCATAGTCCGGCACCGGCCAACTGGCTGCCTGCAGCGCCAGCGCGTCCTCGTTGCGCAGGCCCTGCCCCAGATCCTCACTGCCACTGGCCACCGGCTTCATTCCGACCGCGCGCAGGCCGCGCCGGCGCAGCGCATGCAGCAGCGCAGTGCTGGCTGCGGTCTTGCCGATCTCGGTATCGGTGCCGGTGACGAACAGGGCAGGCGGCAGCGTGGCAGGCAACAGCATCGATAAGCTCCAACGGGGCAACAGAGCGTGCATTATCGCCGGCCCGGCGCGCTTGCTAGACTGCGGGCATGTTCGCCAATGCCTCGCTCACCGGCAGCAAGCCGGAACAATACGCCCAGCTGCTGGAACAGGCCCGTGGCCTGGTCTACGCCGAGTCCGACCGCATCGCCAACGCGGCCAACCTCTCCGCACTGGTCTACCACGCCCTGCCCGACCTGAACTGGGTGGGCTTCTACCTGTACGACGGCAAAGAGCTGGTGGTCGGACCGTTCCAGGGCCTGCCGGCCTGCGTGCGCATCCCCCTGGACAAGGGCGTGTGCGGTGCCGCCGCCAGCCAGCGCGTGACCCAGCGCGTGGACGACGTCGATGCCTTCCCCGGCCATATCGCCTGCGATTCGGCCTCGCGTTCGGAACTGGTGGTGCCGCTGCTGCGCGGCGATGAACTGATCGGCGTATTCGACATCGACAGCCCGAAGGTCGGCCGCTTCGATGCCGATGACCAGGCCGGCCTGGAAGCCATCGCCCGCGTGTTCGTCGAGGCGCTGGGATGAGCGCACCGAAGCTGCGCAACATCGGCCCCAAGAGTGCGGCGTGGCTGCGCCAGGTCGGCCTGCGCAGCCGCGAAGACCTGGTTGCGATCGGTGCCGTGGGCGCCTTCGTCAAGGTCAGGCGCGCGGGCTTCAAACCCAGCCTGAACCTGTTGTACTCGCTGGAAGGCGCACTGCTGGACCGCCACTGGCAGGAACTGAGCGAGCCGCAGCGTGAGGCGCTGGTGCAGGATTACGAAGCGCGCATCGCCGCGCATCCGCTGAAGGCAGCCGGCCCCGCGTCGGGCCCGGTGCATGAGCAGCGCTTTGATGCTGACGACGACGCTGAGGACAGCGTGGCCGAGCGCGCGGACGAGGATTGAGGGCTCCGCGTTCCTGGGGATGCCGGCCAGCGGCCGGCACTACCGTCGGGTCAGGGCTGCTGCAGCTCCAGCAGCTCGCCCACCAGACCTACCTCACCGCGTTCCAGCCGCACCCGCAGGCGGGTGCCGTGGTCGATGCGCAGGGCCCAGCACAACGACATTGGCAGGCCGCAGACCTGCGACAGCACCATGCGCAGCGGGCCACCATGGCTGACCACCAGCGTCGGCACCGGATCGTCCTCATCGAGCAGGCGATCGAGCGCGCGCGCGATGCGCCGTTCAAAGTGGCCCCAGCTTTCGCCGTTGGGCGGCGGGAATGCATGCGGATCGGCGTGGAAGGCCGCCAGTGCATCCTCCGGCAGGTCGAACAGCGACTGCCCGTCCCAATCGCCGAAATCCAGCTCTTCCCATTCCTCGTCCGCTTCCACGTCCAGCCCACGCGGGGTGGCCAGGGCCATCGCCGTGTGCAGCGAGCGCAGCCGTGGCGAACTGATCACCCGCTCCCAGGGCTGCGCGGCGTAGGCGTCGACCAGTTCCTGCGGCAGGCGGGGCAGCTGCGGTGGATCGTTGCGGCCATCGAGGAACTCATCGCGACCGTTGCCGGCATGGCGGACCAGGTCGAGGATCATGCGTGCGTCCTGTACAGGCAACGCGGGAACAGCGGAAAACAGGCGGACATCGGCAACGGCACCACGGGATCAAGGGGCCATTCTAAAGGCACGGCAAAGACAGTCGAGCAAGCGCGGCGCTACGGGCCGCATGCGATGCCGTAGACTGCGCGCACTTCCAGGTGACCTGCGGCCACGGCCGGCAGGTTGAAACGGGAAGCCGGTGACGCGTGATTCCGCGCCAGGCCGGCGCTGCCCCCGCAACGGTAAGCACGTCAGTTCCAGGCAACACCGCCACTGTGCCGCAGGCATGGGAAGGCGCCTGGACGGTGGCCTCGCGCCACCCGGCGGCAAGCCCGGAGACCGGCCCGGAAGCCTCAGGTCGCGATGCGGTGGGCATGGCGCTGGATGACGCGGCCTGTGCTGCGGCATCGGCGCGTGCCTGCCTTCGCGGTTCCTCCCCTTCGCCACGCGGGCGTGCGTGGCACCTGGAGTCCCCCATGAAGCTGCAGTCCCGAATGCTGTCCCTGGCCGTGCTGGCCGCCCTGCCCGCGCTGGCCCAGGCCGCCGATGACACCACCGCGCTCGACCAGATCCTGGTCACCGCCACCCGCACCCCCATCGCCCTGCAGGACAGCATCGCGCCGGCGCAGGTGATCGACCGCGCGCAGATCGAATCCAGCCAGGCCACGTCGCTGCAGGAACTGCTGCGCGGCCGTGCCGGCATCAACCTGACCCACTCCGGCGGCCTCGGCAAGCAGAGCTCGCTGTTCCTGCGTGGCACCAACTCGGGCCACACCGTGGTGCTGGTCGATGGCGTGCGCATCAACAGTGCCGACCTCGGCCTGGCCATGTACCAGGACCTGCCGCTGGCGCAGATCGAACGCGTGGAAATCGTGCGCGGCCCGCAGTCCAGCCTGTACGGCGCCGACGCCATCGGTGGCGTGATCCAGATCTTCACCCGCCGCAACCAGGGCGATTTCGCCCCGCACTTCCAGCTCGGTGGTGGCAGCAACGGGCTGCGTGAAGCCAGCGGCGGCATCGGTGGTGGCACCGAACGCGGCTGGTTCGGCGCCGACATCGCCTACCAGCATTCCGACGGCATCGATGCCTGCCGTGGCTCGGCGACGCTGTTCACCGGCTGCTTCGCCGACGAACCCGACCGCGATGGCTACCGCAACCTGTCCAAGAGCCTGCGTGGCGGCTACACCTTCAACGGCCAGTGGAACGTGGAAGGCAGCGCGCTGCGCGCCGACGGCAAGAACCACTACGACGGTTACTACAACTACTCCGAAACCCGCCAGCAGGTGCTGGCCGGCAAGGTGCGCTACACCCCGTCCGAACGCCTGGCATTCACCGCCAATGTCGGCCGCAGCGACAACGAGTCGGACAACTTCGGCGCACCGGGTGTCTTCGGCAGTGCACAGACCCATCGCGACAGCGCCTCGCTGCAGGGTGACATCACGCTGGCCGAGGGTCAGCTGCTGAGCACCGGCGTGGACTGGAGCGAAGACAACCTGGACGGCAGCAGCGCCGGATATCTGGTCGACAGCCGCCGCAACACCGGCGTGTTCGTGCAGTACCAGGGCCGCTTCGGCCGCCATCAGCTGCAGGTCAGCGCACGCAACGACGACAACCAGCAGTTCGGCAATCACGCCACCGGCAGCGTTGGCTGGGCCATGGAGCTGGGCCACGGCCTGCGCGTCAATGCCAGCTACGGCACGGCGTTCAAGGCACCGACCTTCAGCGACCTGTACGACCCGTGGAGCGGCGTGCCGACGTTGAACCCGGAGAAGTCCAAGAGCGCCAACCTCGGTGTTTCGCAGCAGGGCCAGGGCTGGCACTGGGGCCTGGACGTCTACGAGACCCGCATCGATGACCTGATCACCTACGATGCGTCCACGATGAAAATGCAGCAGGTGGAGAAGGCGCGCATCCGTGGTGCCGAGCTGACCGGTGGCGTGCTGCTGGCCGGCTTCGACATCAATGCGCAGCTGAGCTACACCGACCCGCGCAACCGCACCCATGGCAGCACCCAGTTCGACAACTGGCTGCCGCGCCGCGCGCAGCAGACCGCGCGCCTGGACATTGATCGCCGCTTCGGTGATTTCCGCGCCGGCCTGACCGTGCAGGGTGCGGGCAAGCGCTATGACGATGCCGCCAACGCAGTGAAGGTCGGCGGCTACGGCACGCTGGACCTGCGCGCCGAGTACGCGCTGACGTCGGAGTGGTCGCTGCTGGCGCGTGCCGCCAACGTGTTCGACCGCCGCTACGAGACGGTGGCATGGTTCAACCAGCCCGGCCGCGAGTACCAGTTGAGCGTGCGTTACCAGCCGAAGTGAGCGCAACGTTCATGGTAGTGCCGGCCGCTGGCCGGCAACATCATGACCTTCGGCAACGCATCCCGGGTTGCCGGCCAGCGGCCGGCACTACCCATTGCGTTGGCCGGGTTACCGGCCGGCGGCCAACCCCGGAAGTTCACGCAGGTCGTCGATCACCGCCACCGCATGCGCGGTGGCCAGGTCCAGGCCGCGCGGGTAGCCGTAACGCACCAGCGCGATCGGCATCCCTGCATCTTCGGCGGCGCGGTAGTCGGTCAACGAATCGCCCACCATCAGGCAGGCGTCCACCGGCAGCCCGAAGTGCGCGGCGATGTGCCGCAGCGGCTCACCGCTGGGCTTGCGCTGTGGCAGCGAGTCGCCGCCCAGCACCAGCGCGAACGCATCACCGATGCCCAGGTGCTGCAGCAGCGGCGGCACCAGCGCTTCGGGCTTGTTGGTACAGATCGCCAGCGGCACGTTGCGTGCACGCAGTTGCGCCAGCGCTTCACCCACGCCATCGAACAGACGCGGGCTGCGCAGCAGGCAATCGCGATAGTGCACCATGAATACCGGCATCACTTCGGCCAGGTCGACCTCACGACCAGCGGCATGCACGGCCTGTTCGACCAGGCGGCGCACACCGTCGCCGATCCAGCCCAGCACCGTGGCTTCCGGCACGCGTGCCACGCCGATGTCCTCCAGCGTGCGGTTCAGTGCTTCGGCGATATCGGCGGCGCTGTCGACCAGCGTGCCATCGAGGTCGAACACGACCAGCGGATAGGGATACGACAAGGGACGGCACCTGCATGACGTGGGGCCGTCCATTGTACGCCGCCCCTTTTTTGCAGTTCCGCTTCAGCCGATCCGGCGTGCGCGGGTCGCCAGGAAGGTGGGCAGATAGCGGTCGATCAGGAAGCGCGGCTGCGGCTGCCAGTCTTCCATGAAGCGATCGATGACGAAGCCGGCATCGAGCTGACCCCCGATCAGTTCGGTCAGGCTGTGGCCGAAGGTCAGTGCGTCGCCCCGTGCCAGCTTCGCCTCGCGCTCGGCCGACGGCAGGTCTTCCAGGTCCGAATAGGGAATGGCGTACTGCGGCCGGATCAGGCCCTGTGCATCCAGCTGCGGATCGCGCGCACCAACGAACAGCACCGGGTTGTAGAAGCTGGCCATCAGCATGCCATCGCGTGCCAGCACGCGGCGGCATTCGGTCCACACCGGGCGCACATCAGGCACATACAGGTTCGAGATCGGGTGGAACACCACATCGAAACTGTCGTTGGCGAATACGTGCAGATCGCGCATGTCACCCTGCACGGTGCGCAGCTGCAGGCCATCGCGCGCAGCGACCCTGCGGTCCTGTTCCAGCTGCCCGTCGGACAAGTCGAACACGGTGACGTCAGCGCCCGCAGCGGCCAGCACCGGTGCCTGCTGGCCACCGCCCGAGGCCAGGCACAGGATGCGACGGCCGCGCACATCACCCATCCAGTCCAGCGGCAGCGCGCGGGGCGTCAGGTGCACCTGCCAGCGGCCTTCGCGCGCGGCGGCAATCGTTGAGCTTTCCACCGGGCGCGACCATTCGCGCACTTCGCTGGCCTGGCGGTCCCAGGCAGCACGGTTGTGGTCGATCAAGGCCTGTCCATGGTTCATGTGTTCTCCTTGCCCGGTGGGCGCCAATCCAGATCCTGGAAGGCCGGGCTGGCGAAACACTCGCCCAGGAAATCCAGGAATCGCCGCATGATAGCGGGCTGCTGGCGCCGTGATGCGTACACGGCATGAATGCCGAGTTCGTCCAGACTGAATTCGGGCAGCAGTTCGATCAGCTCACCACTGCGCAGCAGCGGCGCCACCTGGTAGGTCGGCAGCATGGCGATGCCGGCGCCGGCGCGCACCGCCTCCAGCAGCAGCGAGGCCTCGTTGGCGCTGATGTTGCCGCCCACCGCCACCGACAGCGAACGCCCATCGCGGTGCAGCTGCCACAGGCTCTTGCCGACGTAATGGTGGGTCAGGCAGTTGTGCGCGGCCAGATGCTCCGGCGCGGTCGGCGTGCCACGCGCCTGCAGGTAGGACGGCGTCGCGCACAGCACCGAGCGGCAGGTGGCCAGTCGCCGTGCGATCAGGCTGGGGTCGATCTGGCGCGCGATACGCACGGCCAGGTCCACCCGCTCCTCCACCAGGTTCACCGTGCGGTCGACCAGCAGCAGCTCGATGCGTGCCGCCGGATGGCGCGCAACGAAGCCGGCCACGGCCCGTGCCAGGTGACTCTGCCCGAACGAGACGCTGGCGGTCACCCGCAGCGTGCCGTGCGGCTCGGGATCATCACTGGCCAGCTCGCCCTGCAGTTCTTCGCCGATCGCCAGCATCTGCCGGAAGCGCGCCAGCGCGGCCTCACCGGGGCCGGTCAGGCTGATCCGACGCGTGGTCCGGTGCAGCAGGCGCGCACCCAGCCAGCCCTCGACCTCTGCCAGGTAGCGGCTGACCATCGCCCGTGACATGTCCAGCACTTCGGCAGCGGCGGTGAGGCTGCCGCGCTCGGCGACCTCGACGAACACGGTCATGGCGGTCAATCGGTCCATATGCTCGATCCATGCAACAAACAAGCGCGTTATACGCTGTTTTTCGATCAACTACAGCAGCCTAGAGTGGCCCCATTCCCACCCCACACCGCCCCACGGAGTCCTGCCATGAAGATCGCCCTCGTTGGTTCCACCGGCAACATCGGCCGCCAGATCGCCCGCCACGCGCTGGCCCGCGGCCACGAACTCACCGTCATCGTGCGCAGCGCACAGGACCTTCCGGCTGAACTGGCCGGTGCCCATCCGGTGATCGCCTCGCTGGATGACCCGGATGCGCTGGTCGCCGCCATCGCCGGCCACGACGTACTGGCCAGCGCCTACGGCCCGCGCCCGGGCGATGACACCGGCCGCGTCGGCGAGGTCGCCGCGCAGCTGGCCGCCGCCGCACGCAAGGCTGGTGTGCCGCGCCTGGTGGTGGTCGGTGGCGCCGGCAGCCTGGAAGTCGCGCCCGGCGTGCAGCTGGTCGATACCCCCACCTTCCCGGAGGCCTACAAGCCGTACGCACTGGCCCACCGTGAGGCGTTCAACCGCCTGCAGGCGGTGGATGACCTGGACTGGACCTTCTTCTCGCCAGCCGCCGAAATCGGCCCGGGCGAAGAGCGCGGCCAGTACCGCGTGCAGGCCAAGGCTTTCCTCGCCGACGCCAGCGGCCACAGCCGCATCAGCTACGCCGACTACGGCGCCGCTTTCGTCGCAGAGCTGGAGGCGCACCAGTACCCGAAGCAGATCATCACCGCGGCGTACTGATGCCTGGCCGCCGGGCATGGCCCGGCGCTACCCACCTGCAGAGCCAGGCCCACGCTCGGCTCGCCGTCCGCCACAAGGAATGCCCCATGCGTACCGCTGCCCTGCTGCTTCCCCTCGCCCTGGCCGCCACTTTCACCAGTGCGCCGCTGCTGGCCGCGCCGGCCGCCGCTGCCCCGGCCACGGCAACGAAATCCCAGCTGCACCTGCAGACCTTCCATCCCGGCCCGCAGGCGATGTTCTCGGTGTCCTCGGTGCTGATCGAAGGCCGCCACGACGCGATCCTGGTCAATGCGCAGTTTGGTGCCAGTGACGCGCGCAAGCTGGTCGAGCTGATCCGTGCCAGCGGCAAGCAACTGACCACCATCTACATCAGCCACGGCGATCCGGATTACTACTTCGGCCTGGCCACCCTGCAGGACGCGTTCCCGCAGGCACGCATCGTCGCTACCGCGCAGACCGTCGCCCACATCCAGCAGACCCAGGCCGGCAAGCTGGCCTACTGGGGGCCGAAGATGGGCAGCGACGTGCCCGCGCGCATCGTGGTGCCGCAGGTGCTGGACGGCGATGCCCTGCAGCTGGAAGGCCAGCGCCTGCCGCTGATCGGCCTGGATGGCCCGACCCCGGATCGCACGGTGCTGTGGGTGCCGTCGCTGCGCGCGATCGTCGGTGGCATTCCGGTGGTGGCCGGCGAGCACGTGTGGATGGCCGATACGCAGACGCCGAAATCACATGCCGACTGGCTGCAGACCCTGCAGCGGCTGCAGGCACTGAAGCCGGAGGTGGTGGTGCCGGGGCATTACGCGCCGGGTGCGGCACTGGATGCCAGTGCGCTGCGCTTCACCGCAGACTACATCCGTGCGTTCGACGTTGAGGCGGCAAAGGCGAAGGACAGTGCGGCACTGGTGAAGGCGATGCAGGCACGTTATCCGACGCTGGACGGCGTGGCGTCGCTGGAGCTGAGTGCGAAGGTGGCCAAGGGCGAGATGCAGTGGCCATGAAGTAGGAGTTTCTTTTGCAGGGCTGCGCCCTGCACCCGCTCAATGCAACAGCAACAGCCGAAGCAACAGCAGCAGCTGGCTATCCGTGGGATGGCGAGGTGGGTCCGGTTGCGGGGGACGCCGTGAATCCGTCCATGGAGGCTCGGTCGCGCCATCCATGGCGCTCACGCCCCCGCAACCGGACCCACCCCGCCTTCGACAGTTTCCCGCTATCTGTCGGAACCTGCTGCTGGTGGTGGGTGCCGACCGTTGGTCGGCACGGGGTCGGATCCCGTTGCTGCGCGACGGGCTCTGACCCCACTGTTTGATGATTAGGTCTCTGTGGGATTGTTCATGTCGTGCTCGAACAATTCCCCCTGCACCACCGGCTCTTTCTCACGGAACCCACCAAGCCCGACACCCACCAGGCGGTAACGGGTCTCTGCCGGCAGGTCGACGCGGGCGCGCAGGGCCAGGGCGATGTCGCGCAGTTCTTCCATCGATTCCGGCGGGCGCTCCGGGGTGAAGCTGCGGGTGAGGATGCGGAACTGCGCGGTCTTCAGTTTCAGCACCACGGTGTGGCCGACGCGTTCGGTCTTGCGCGTGGCCTTCCAGGTCTTCTCCGCCAACTGCACGATCGCTTCGCCCAGGTCTTCCAGCGGCAGGTCTTCGGCGAAGGTGTCCTCCGAGGAAATCGACTGCACCTGCTGGTCCGGTTCCACCGGCCGCTCGTCGATGCCGCGTGCGCGGTTGTACAGGCTGCGGCCGAAGCTGCCGAACGCCTCTTCCAGATCGATCAAGGCCCACTGCCGCAGATCGCCACAGGTGACGATGCCACGCGCCGCAAGTTTTCCTTCCATCACCTTGCCGACGCCGGGCACGCGGTTCACCGGCAGCGGCAGCAGGAACGCATCCACCCGCTGCGGCGGAATCACGAACTGGCCATCGGGCTTGCGCCAGTCCGAAGCGATCTTGGCCAGGAACTTGTTTGGCGCGATCCCGGCTGAGGCGGTCAGGTTCGTCTCCTCGCGGATCTGCGCGCGGATGGTGCGGGCGATGTCGGTGGCCAGTTCGATGCCGCTCTTCGGCTCGGTCACATCCAGGTAGGCCTCGTCCAGCGACAGCGGCTCGACCAGGTCGGTGTGGCGCAGGAAGATCGCGCGCACCTGCTGTGACACCGCCTTGTAACGTGCGAAGTCCGGCGGTACGAAGATCGCATCCGGGCACAGGCGCTCGGCACGCACGGCCGGCATCGCCGAACGCACGCCGAACACGCGCGCCTCGTAGGACGCCGCGCACACCACCGAACGCGCGCCACGCCATGCCACAACCACCGGCTTGCCGCGCAGTGACGGATCGTCGCGCTGCTCCACCGACGCGTAGAACGCGTCCATGTCGACGTGGATGATCTTGCGCAGTCGGGTCATGTCAGGCGGAAAGGGCGGGGGCGTGCACAACGGGCCACACGCCGAAGTATGGTCGTTGCACATCAACAGGATGCGCGTATTCCATTGAAAACACTACGGTTGCGTACGGTTGAAATGTTTGATCGGCGCAGTTTCCACGGGCATCCTCGATCGCTTGTTTCCCTGTTTCCCCGCTTCCAGGATTGTGCTTCATGACCCGTCTCCACGCGTTCAACCGCGAACAGCTGCTGGCCAGCGCACGCGGTGAACTGTTCGGCACCGCCGCCGGCCGTTTGCCCAACGATCCGATGCTGATGTTCGACCGCATCACCGACATCCGCGAGGACGGCGGACCGCATGGCAAGGGCATGGTACGCGCCGAACTGGATATCCGCCCGGACCTGTGGTTCTTCGGCTGCCACTTCATCGGCGACCCGGTGATGCCCGGTTGCCTCGGCCTGGATGCCATGTGGCAGCTGACCGGCTTCTTCCTGACCTGGCTGGGTGCCCCCGGCAAGGGCCGCGCACTGGGCTGCGGCGAGGTGAAGTTCACCGGCCAGGTCCTGCCGGAGGCCAAGCTGGTGCGCTACGAGATCGACATCAGCCGTGTCATCAACCGCAAACTGGTGATGGCCCAGTCGGACGCCCGCATGTACGTGGATGATCGCGAAATCTACAGCGCGCGCGACCTGCGCGTCGGCCTGTTCACTGAAACCGGGAGCTTCTGATGCGTCGCGTCGTCATCACTGGCATGGGCATCACGTCCTGCCTCGGCAATGATCTGGATACCGTTTCGGCCGCGCTGCGCGAAGGGCGCTCGGGCATCACCGCCCTGGCCGACCACGCCGAAGCGGGCCTGCGCAGCCAGGTCGGCGGTCGTGTCGACCTCGATCTGGAGGCGCTGATCGACCGCAAGCAGAAGCGCTTCATGAGCGATGCGGCGGCCTTCGCCTACCTGTCCATGCGCGATGCCATCGCCGATGCCGGGCTCAGCCCCGAGCAGGTCAGCAACCTGCGCACCGGCCTGATCGCCGGTTCAGGCGGCGGCTCCAGCGAATGGCAGATCGGCGCCGTCGACCTGCTGCGCGAACGTGGTGTGCGCAAGGTCGGCCCGTACATGGTGCCGCGCACGATGTGCTCGACGGTCTCGGCCTGCCTGGCCACCGCCTACCAGATCAAGGGCGTCAGCTATTCGCTGTCGGCCGCCTGCGCGACCTCGGCGCACTGCATCGGCGCCGCCGCGGACATGATCCGCCATGGCGCGCAGGACATCATGTTCGCCGGTGGCGGTGAAGACCTGCACTGGTCGATGAGCGTGATGTTCGATGCGATGGGCGCGCTGTCGACCAGCTTCAACGAGACCCCGGCCAGCGCCTCGCGTCCGTACGACAAGGACCGCGACGGCTTCGTCATCGCCGGTGGCGGCGGCATGCTGGTGCTGGAGGATTACGACCACGCCGTTGCGCGCGGCGCGCACATCCATGCCGAGCTGATCGGCTATGGCGTGACCTCCGACGGCGCCGACATGGTCGCCCCGTCCGGCGAAGGCGCGGTGCGCTGCATGAAGATGGCGCTGCAGGGCGTCGATCGCCCGCTGGACTACCTCAACACCCACGGCACCTCCACGCCGCTGGGCGACGTCACCGAGCTCAATGCGATCCGCGAAGTGTTCGGCGATGCGGTGCCGCCGCTGTCCTCGACCAAGGCGCTGTCCGGCCATTCGCTGGGTGCGGCAAGCGTGCACGAGGCGATCTACTGCCTGCTGATGATGCGCGATGGCTTCGTCGCCGGTTCGGCCAACATCGGCGAACTGGACCCGAAGGTGGAGAGCTTCCCGATCCTGCGTGAGAGCCGCGAGCAGAAGCTGGATACGGTCATGTCCAACAGCTTCGGCTTCGGTGGCACCAACGCCGCGCTGGTGTTCGGGCGGGTGTGATGGGAAGGCGTGCCGACCAACGGTCGGCACCCACCGGAGATTTGGGGCGTGCCAACCAAGGTTGGCACCCACAAAAGCAGTAAAGAGTCCCGACAAACGGTCGGCACCTACCGGTTACCTCGGCAACAGCGGCAGCAGCAGTGCGTGCGCATCCACCAGCGAGCCGACGATGCGGTGGCCCAGCGCGCGCAGCTCTTCGTCCGGATGCACCAGATCCGGCACCTGGATTACGGTCATGCCGGCAGCCAGCGCGGCGCGCGTGCCAGCCGGTGAATCCTCCAGCGCCAGGCAGCGCTCCGGCAGTTGCCCCAGCCGCTGCGCGGCCAGCAGGTAAATGTCCGGCGCCGGCTTCGGCCGCGCTACGTCGCCACTGGTGATCACCGCATCGAAGTACGGCAGCAGCCCAGCAGCGGCCAGCTTGCGGTTGGCCCGCGGCTGCCGCGTGGTGGTCGCCACCGCACGCGGTACCGCATGTACCTTCAGCAGCTCCAGCAGCTCCAGAATGCCTGGCCGCAGCGGCAGGCCGGTCTGCGTGCGCGCTTCGTACAGCTCATGGCAACGTGCCGCCACTGCGTCGATCACACCGTCCTCGATGCCCTGCGCGCGCAGCAGCGCGTGCGTGTCACGGTCGCCAAGGCCGACCATGCGCAGGAACACCGCCTCGTCCAGGCCCAGCCCGAACGCGTCGGCGGCCTCGCTCCAGCAGGCCAGCGAGACCCGCTCGCTGTCGATCATCAGGCCGTCCATGTCGAAGATGACGGCGTCGGGGAGGAACGGCAGCG
The DNA here is from genome assembly GCF_002138415.1 of Stenotrophomonas maltophilia. Lineage (NCBI taxonomy): Bacteria > Pseudomonadati > Pseudomonadota > Gammaproteobacteria > Lysobacterales > Lysobacteraceae > Stenotrophomonas > Stenotrophomonas maltophilia. The sequence goes on along the minus strand of NZ_CP015612.1, from coordinate 513,755 downwards.
CAGCGATGGTGGTCATGGAGCGAAAAGCGTATCCAGGTCGGTAGGAGTGAGCTGCCGCCATTGCCCCTCGTCCAGTCCCTGCAGGTCCAGCCCGCCGACTCGGCTGCGGTGCAGGGCCTGCACATGGTTGCCGGTGGCGGCGAACATACGGCGCACCTGATGGTAGCGGCCTTCATGCAGCACCAGGCGCGCGCGACGCGCATCCAGTACTTCCAGTTCAGCCGGCAGCAGGGGCGTCTTCTCGGACTCCAGCATCAGCGTGCCACTGGCGAACAGCGCCACTTCGTCGCCGCGCAGGTCGTCGCTCAACTCGACCTCGTAGACCTTGGGCAGCTTCGACTTCGGCGAGATGATCCGGTGCAGCAGGCCGCCATCGTCGGTCAGCAGCAACAGGCCACTGGTCTCGCGGTCGAGGCGGCCCACCGTGGACAGCACCGGGTCGCGGTCGCGGAAGCGCGGCGGCAGCAGGTCGTAGATCAGGCGGCCGGTGTCCTTGGTCGAGCAGGTGTAGCCGGCGGGCTTGTGCAGCGCGATCGACAGGCCCACCGGCGGGTCCAGCGGCTCGCCATCGACCCGGATCGCCTCGTGCGGCACCTGGTCATCGGCGTACAGCACGTCGCCGTCGGCGTCGGTGACGCGGCCTTCGCGGAACATCCACTGCACCTGCTTGCGGCTGCCATAGCCCAGGTTGGCGATGAGCTTGACCAGCTTCACTTGCCCTTCCCCTTCACCGCTTCCACCAGCTTGAAGCCATCCCGCTCGGCGATCACACGCACTGCGCCAAAGCTCTCGTTGAGCGTGTACTCGTACGGCAGGTGGCGGTTGGCCACTACGTACAGGCGTCCGCCCGGGCGCAGCGCCTGCGCGGCCACGGCGATGAAGCGCTGGCCGATGTCCGGGCGATCGGCGCGCGAGGGCGTGTGGAACGGCGGGTTGCTGATGATCACGTCGTAGCCCGGCTCGATGCCGGCGGTGACGTCCTGCCACAGGAAGCGCAGCGGCAGCGAGCGCGGCGGTGGTGCCAGGTTCAGCTCGGCCAGTGCCAGCGCGCGCTGCTCGGCTTCGTACAGGTCCAGCGCGGTGATCTTCGGGCAACGCTCCAGCAGCTCGCGCGACAGGTAGCCGTAGCCGGCGCCAAGGTCGGCGGCGCGGCCGGCCAGGTCGGCCGGCAGGTGCTCGGCCAGCAGCGCCGACGCCGGGTCGATGCGATCCCAGGCGAACACGCCCGGGCGGCTGAGGAAACGGCCGCCGACGATCGGCCGCACCGCGTCCAGTGCCGACCAGCGCTTGGCCAGGTCGGCGTCGTGCTGGCCATGCATCGGGGCGGTCCAGTACACGCGGCAATGGTTCTTGGTCAGGCTGCCACCGAGGCCGGTCAGCTGCTTCAGATCGCCCTCACCCGAGCGCGCTCCTTCGTTGTTGGACTGGCAGGCAACGATGCGGCCGCCGTCGGCGACCAGCGCCAGCGCGCGGGCGAACAGCGCACGGGCTTCTTCACGCTGGCGCGGCGGCAGCACCAGCACCAGCGGGTAGCGGCCCTTGCCGGCCACATCATCCAGCTGGCCGCTGACGGTCCAGCCGGCGGCCTGCTGCAGCGGCTGCGCGAACGGGGCGAAGCTCTGCTCGCAGTGCACCTCGCGGTTGCCGGCCGCTTCGCGCAGCGGCCAGCCGTCGCGGGCACGCAGGAAGGCCACCGGGCCCTCCGGCCAGCGCAGGGCGCCTTGGGAGAACGGCAGGAACAGGGTCTGCAGGGGGGCGTCGTCGCTGGAGGCCATCGGCGCGGGTACTTCAAGCGTGAGGGCCGTCCATTGTACCGGCTTGGCCGGGCAGGCCCCGGTATGCCGCTTTGCGAAACCCGAACGGGGCCTTGATCTGCCAGCAACATTGAAACGTTCAGGGTAGAGGCTCCCCCGGAAACCCAGGAGAACCTGCATGCGAGCCTTGTTCGTCGGTGGCGTGGTCGACAACAGTGAAATGGACCTGGAAGGCAGCCATCCGCCCGTGCATTACCCCGAGGACACCGGCGGCGGCCACTCGCGCTACCGGCTGCACCAGGTCGGTCATGGCGCCGACGGCAGCGTGGCCTATGCGGTGTACGGCGCACCGGACCTGGCCGATGACGAGGTGGCCCGGGTGGCGGAAGAACGCGCCTACGCGCGGCGGTTCGAAGCGACGCCGACGTTGTTCGAGCACTGACCCACAGGTAGCGCCCGAGCCCACGCTCGGGCGACGGCGCAGCCGAGCGTGGGTTCGCCTCTACATCGGATCAAGGTGCCTTGGGTGGCAGACGGTTGATGCTGGCGATTTCATCCAGCCACACATGGTGCTGCTGCACCGGCGTGTCGTAGTCATCCAGGCGCAACTGGCCGTTGCTGCCTTCGTCGCCGGCGTCGTTGCGGTACTGCTGCACGGTCGGTTTCACCGCCACGGTGCCGAGCAGGCGGCGACCATCGTGCAGGGTCAGCTGCACCTGCGTTTCGCCTTCCAGCTGCGGCAACAGGGCTTCCAGGCGCGCGATCTGCGCCGGATCGGTATGGATGCGGGGAGCTATACGGGACATAGGCGACCTCCTGCGTGCAGGGTCGCCGATCGGCCGTGAATGCTCAGTGCAGCGCGCTGTCCGCGCGTGGCACCTGCACCTTGCGTACCGCAGCCACCAGCTGTGCCACCGAGTACGGTTTGGCGACATGTTCCTGGAAGCCTGACGCCAGCGCTCGGCGCCGGTCATCGGCGCGCGCCAGCGCGGTCACGGCAACCGCCGGCAGGGTCATCGCATCCACGCCCATGTCCTCGCGCAGCGTGCGCACCAGACCATAGCCATCCATGCCCGGCATCCCGATGTCGGTCAGCATCACGTGGTACTGCAGGTGCCCGGTATCGGCCAGCAACGCCAGCGCTTCACCGGCCGAGCTGGCGGCCGACACACTCGCGCCCTGCTCTTCCAGCATGCGCCGCAGGTACTCGAGCACTTCCGGCTGGTCTTCCACCGCCAGCACATGCATGCCACGCAGCGGATAAGGCTCGACGATCACCGGCTCCAGGATCGGCCCGCTGATCACCTCGCGCAGCGGGCGCCGCTCGGCATCGGGAATGTGCTGCGGCAGGCGCACGGTGAAGGTGGCGCCGTGGCCATGGCCCTCGCTGGCGGCGGTGACAGTGCCACCGTGCAGTTCGACCAGCTGCTGCACGATCGCCAGGCCCAGGCCGAGGCCGCCATGGCGTCGGGTGGTGGTGCCATCGGCCTGGCGGAAACGGCTGAACAGGTGATTGAGGAATTCGGGCGCGATACCGTCGCCGGTGTCACGCACGGTGATCACCCAGTGGTTGCCGTCGGCCTGCAGCTGCAGGTCGATGCGGCCTTCGGCCGGGGTGAACTTGATTGCATTCGACAGCAGGTTCCACAACACCTGCTGCAGGCGCGTGGCATCGCCCAGCACCAGGCTCGGTTGTTCGGGCAACTGCAGGTGCACGTCCAGCGCCTTGCCTTCGGCGACCAGCTCCTGCGCGCCGATGGCTTCACCCAGCAGGTCGCGCAGGTCCAGTATCTCCACCTCCAGCTGCACCTTGCCCAGCAGCATGCTGCTGAGGTCGAGCATGTCCGAGATCAGCCGCTTCTGCGCACCGGCGCTGTTGGCGATCACGTTCAGGCCCTTGTACAGCGGGCTGGTGTTGTCCACGCGCTGCAGCAGCAGTTCGCTCCAGCCGAGGATGGTGGTCAGCGGCGTGCGCAGCTCGTGCGACAGCGTGGCCAGGAACTCGTCCTTCAGCCGCGCCATGTTTTCCGCAGCGCTGCGCGCGGCACGCTCGGACTGCAGCAGTTCCTCGCGCGCCAGCTCGATCTCACGTCGTTCGGTCACGTCCGGACTGCTGCCGGCCAGGCCGATGAAGCGGCCCATCCGCGAGAAGCGCGGGCGTGCGTTCATCTCCAGCCAACGCCACTCGCCATCGGCGCGTCGGGCCCGCACCAGCGCATGCATCGACCGCTGCGCCTTCAGTGCCTCCTGCAGCTCGTACTCGAACACCGATGCATCGTCCGGATGCACCAGACCGCGCCAGACATCTTCCGGCACGCGTGTTTCGTCGCCGCCGAAGAACTCACTGAAAGCGCTGTTGACGAAACGGGCATGGCCGCGCTCGTCCAGCACCCACACCGGCATCGGCAGGCCGTCGGCCAGCGCGCTGAAGCGGGCTTCGCTTTCACCCAGTTCCACTTCCATCTGCTTGCGTGCGGTGATGTCGAAGAACAGGATGCCGACCTTGTCTTCGCCCGGACGGCCCACGCGTACCGCGTCAACCGCGAACGAGCGGCCCAGCGCGCGCGCTTCCATCTCGAACTGGGCAGGGCGGCCACTGCGTGCGACCTCGCCGTAGATGCGGAACCAGTCCTGCTCGTGGCCCGGCTCCAGCGCCGTCATGCGCTGGCCACGCGCGTCCTTCAGCCCGGTGTGACGCTCGAACGCATCATTGACCTCGATGAAACGGTAGTCCACGGCGCGATCGCCCTCGAACAGCACCTGGATCACGCAGAAACCGGCGTTGATGCGCTCAAGCACGCCATGATGCAGGTCGGGTTCGGGCGCTGGCACCATCATCGGTGGGCGCTCCACGAGGGGCGGCAGTGTGGACAAGGGCGTCTGTGCAGGCCGGATTGGAAGCACAGCATCTTCCAAAGCGCGTATTCACAGCGTCAAGCGCCGTCAGTCATGGTTGACGACGATGAATTGGCGGCAACCACTCTTGCGAATGACGCAATCGGCCGTTGCGGCGACTGGAAAGCGGGATCACACTCGATCTGTAAACCGTATCGTCCCCATCGAAGGGGCGCAGGAGACCGTCATGAACCGCTCATTGGCCACTGCCCTGCTGCTGGCAGGCGCCCTCATGGCGGGCAGCGCGAACGCCGCGCCGCGCGCCGTCACCGATCCGGATGCGCCCCGTGCGCTGCAGGCCAATGGCCCGGTCAGCGTGAAGTGGGACGATCCGGCCAAATTCACCGAGATCCGCCAGAGCAGCAACCGCTTCGAGGCCGAACGCGGTGACTGGGTACAGCAGCTGGCCCGCTACGTGCAGACCACCGCTGCCAAGCCGCTGCAGCCCGGGCAGACCCTGGACGTGACGCTGGTCGACATCAAGCGCGCCGGTGACTACGAGCCCTGGCACGGCCCGCGTGGGCGCGACATCCGGATCATGCGCGACATCTACCCGCCACGGATCAGCCTGCAGTACACGTTGAAGGACGCCAGCGGCCGTATCGTCAGCGAGGGCGATGCGCGCCTCAGCGATACCGGCTACCTGCATAACCTGGGGCTGAAGAGCGACAGTGATCCGCTGCGCTACGAGAAGCGCCTGATCGATGACTGGGTGAAGCGCCAGCTGACCAGCCAGGCGACCGCTGCGCGTTAGACCGCCACGGCACCCGTACTGGGCGACCACTGCGCGTTGGGCCCATCGGTAGGTGTCGACCTTGGTCGACACGCATTACACGACGCCGACCAGGGTCGGCGGCTACCAGAGCCGCGCATGGCGACCAGCACCAGGCCACCGCCGCGCGTTGGACCGCCACGGCACCCGTACCCAGCGACCACTGCGCGTTGGACCCATCGGTAGGTGTCGACCTTGGTCGACACGCATTCACGGCGCCGACCAGGGTCGGCGGCTACCGAAGCCGAGCGTGGGCTCGGCTCTACACGTACACCTTCGCCACTCGCTTGACCGCGCACGGCAGCTGGTACGCACTCACGCCACAGCGCGGCGCCAGCTCCGACAACGTCGGCGCCGAACCCCACAGTTCCACCACGCTGCCGATGCCGGCCTGCGCATGCGCGGTCAGGTCCACCGTCAGCATGTCCATCGACACGCGCCCGATCAGCACACCGGGCTGGCCGTCGATCAGCACTGGGGTGCCATTCGGGGCGAACTGCGGATAGCCATCAGCGTAACCCAGCGCGACCACACCCACGCGGGTGCGCGTCTTGGCCACGAAGCGCGCGCCATAGCCCACCGGCTCACCCGCCTCGATCCAGCGCTCGGCGATCACCTTCGACTGCATCGTCATCACCGGGCGCAGGCGCTCGGTCAGTGCCGTGTTGTCCGGCAGCGGATTGGCGCCGTACAGCATCAGGCCCGGGCGCACCCAGTCGCTGCGTACATCCGGCCAGCCCAGCAGCGCCGGCGAGTTGCACACGCTGGTCTCGCCGTGCAGGCCGTCGATGGCGCGCGCGAAGGTCGCCGCCTGTTCGTGGGTGCGTTCGCTGTCCAGCTCATCGGCACGTGCCAGGTGGGTCATCAGCACGATGCGCTCGACCTGCGGCAGCGCCGACAGGCGCGCATGCGCGGCACGGAAGCTGTCCACGTCCAGGCCGAGGCGATGCATGCCGCTGTCCAGCTTCAGCCACACCGTCAGCGGGCGCGGGCTGTCGAACGCAGCGACGGCCTCCAGTTGCCACGGCGAACCGACGGCGAACCAGAAGTCATGCTCGGCCACCAGCGCCATGTCACTGGGCTCGAAGATGCCTTCCAGCAGCAGGATAGGCGCACCGATGCCGGCTTGGCGCAGCTCCAGTGCCTCTTCGATGGTGGCCACGCCGAAGCCATCGGCCTCGCCTTCCAGTGCCTGCGCACAGCGCACTGCGCCGTGGCCATAGGCATCGGCCTTGATGATCGCCAGGGCCTTGCCACCGCCCAGTTCACGGGCGAGCCGGTAGTTGCTGCGCAGGGCGCCCAGATCGATCAGCGCGCGGGCAGGACGCATGTGCGGTTCTCTTGTTGCGGCGCGTGACCGTACTGGCCGTAGCGGAAAATATCCAGGCCTTCGGTGCTGATCTGCGGCTGGCGCGCGCTCATCAGGTCAGCCAGGTAGCGACCCGAGCCGCAGGCCATGGTCCAGCCCAGCGTGCCGTGGCCGGTGTTGAGATACAGATTGCGGAACGGCGTGGCGCCGACCACCGGCGTACCGTCCGGCGTGGCCGGGCGCAGGCCGGTCCAGAACTGCGCGCGCGACAGGTCGCCGCCCTTCGGGTAGAGGTCGCTGACTACCAGTTCCAGGGTTTCGCGGCGGCGCTGCGACAGCGACAGGTCGAAGCCGGCCACTTCGGCCATGCCACCGACGCGGATGCGGTCGTCGAAGCGGGTCACCGCCACCTTGTAGCTCTCGTCGAGGATGGTCGAGGTCGGCGCCATCGCCGGATCGGTGATCGGCAGCGTCAGCGAGTAACCCTTCAGCGGGTACACCGGCAGGCGCATGCCCAGCGGTGCCACCAGCGCCGGCGAATAGCTGCCGAGGGCGACCACGAAGCGGTCGGCGGTTTCCAGCTTGCCGTCGATGCGCACGCCGGTGATGCGGTCGCCATCGAACTCCAGGCCGGTGATGTCCTGGTCGAAGCGGAATTCGACGCCGGCATCCACGCACATCTGCGCCAGGCGGCGGGTGAACAGCTGGCAGTCGCCGGTCTGGTCACGCGGCAGGCGCAGCGCGCCGACCAGGCCATCGACATGGGCCAGGGCCGGTTCGGCCTGGATGATGCCGGCGCGGTCCAGCACCTCGTACGGCACGCCGTACTGGGCCAGGATCTCGATGTCCTGCGCCGAGGCATCCAGCTGCTGCTGGGTGCGGAACAGCTGGGTGGTGCCCAGGTCGCGGCCTTCGAACTCGATGCCGATCTGCGCCCGCAGCTCGTTCAGGCAGTCGCGGCTGTACTCGGACATGCGCACCATGCGCGCCTTGTTGATCGCGTAGCGCTCATGCGTGCAGTTGCGCAGCATCTGCCACAGCCAGCGGTACTGGGCCAGGTCCATGCCCGGTTTGATCGCCAGCGGCGCGTGCTTCTCGAACAGCCAGCCGATGGCCTTCTTCGGCACGCCTGGTGCCGCCCACGGCGAGGTGTAGCCGAACGACAGCTGGCCGGCATTGGCGAAGCTGGTCTCCAGCGCCGGGCCGGGTTGGCGGTCGATGACCGTGACTTCAAACCCGGCCTGTCGCAGGTACCAGGCACTGGTGGTGCCGATCACGCCGCTGCCGAGAACTAGGACTCGCATGGGACTTCTCCAACCCGATCATTCCCTGCACTGGAGCGTGCCGGGACCATAATTGGGGAAGTATAGACAGCCAATACCAGTTGATTTGCCTGATTTGCAATCAACCGGCAGGATGTTCTCCTGCAATTCATTCCCCAAGGTTGACGGCCATGGCCACCCGTACCCGCGAACTGGACAAGATCGATCGCAAGATCCTGCGCATCCTGCAGGCCGAGGGCCGTATCTCCTTCACCGAACTGGGCGAGCGGGTCGGTCTGTCGACCACGCCATGCACCGAGCGCGTGCGCCGGCTCGAGCGCGAAGCGGTGATCACCGGCTACCACGCCCACCTCGACCCGGCCGCAGTGAAGGCAAGCCTGCTGGTGTTCGTGGAAATCAGCCTGGCCTACAAGTCCGGCGACATTTTCGAGGAGTTCCGGCGCGCGGCGCTGAAGCTGCCCAACGTGCTGGAGTGCCATCTGGTGTCGGGCGACTTCGATTACCTGCTGAAAGCGCGGATCAGCGAAATGGCCTCCTACCGCAAGCTGCTCGGCAGCACGTTGCTGACACTGCCGCACGTGCGTGAGTCGAAAAGCTACATCGTGATGGAAGAGGTGAAGGAGACGCTGAGCCTGCCGATTCCGGATTGAAGCCGGAAAGGGTTGGGGTCAGATCCCGCAACGCGGGCTCTGACCCCGATTCCGTCAGCGCTGCTGCGGGTGCTTCTGCGAGCGCTGCTCCTGCTGCTTGCCACCCTTGTGCGGCTGCTGCGGCTCCATCTGCTGCTGTTGCTGCTGCGGGTTGCGGCCCTGCGGTTCCTTGCCGGGATGACGGTTCTGCTGGTTTTTCATGATCGCGATCCAGTGGACGAAGGACATGCGGCGGCGGAATGCCGGCGCAGGGCCACGGTGGTCCCGGAACGGTTAATCGCAGGCGAAAAAGCAGTGATTGGCAGGACGTTGTTTTCGTGCGTTCAGGCCGTGCAGCGTGCGGTAGCCGTCAACCTTGCCTGGCCCCCGAGGTCAGCGCTTGATCTGCTGGCCGTCACCGGCCGGCACGCTGTCGTAATAGCGGCCGGTGCGCGAATCGAACACGCGGTTCGGACCGGCCGGCCGCACCCCGGGAACGATGCGGCCATTGCGGTCATAGACCTTGTCGGCCGGCTTCGGCGCCGGGGTGGGCGCGATCTGGGCGGGGCCGGTGGACTTGATCGGCTGCGCCGGCTGCGGCGACGGCAGCACCTGCGGCTGCGGGCGGGCCGCTTGCGGCGGTGGCACCACCGGCGGCGGTGCCACGGTGGTCGCACTGCGCGTGGCGGTCGGGTCGGCGGTAGGCACCTGGGCCAGCGCCAACGTGGGCAACAAGGCCATCAACAGCAGGGAAAGGGTCGGTTTCATGGCACGCTCCAGCGTGGGTCACGTTCACCTTGCGCCTGTGCCTGTGTGCCGCCCATGAACGGCCGTCACACTTGCAAGCGCACGCCGGCACCCCCACGTTTTCCGGCATCCCCAGGCCATCGACCCTACGGAGAGCCGGCATGACTGCCTTCGATCTGACGCCCCCCACTGCCACCCAGACCGAGGCGCTGGTTGCCGGTCTCAGCAGCGAGGAACGCCGCGTGCTGCTGCAGCACGGCACCGAGGCGCCGTTCTGCGGCGTATTCCTCGACAACAAGCGCGAGGGCGTCTACTGCTGCCGTCTGTGCGCACTACCGCTGTTCCGCTCCAGTACCAAGTTCGATTCCGGCACCGGCTGGCCGAGCTTCTTCGCCCCGTTCGACCCGGCACACGTGCGCGAAATCCGCGATACCAGCCACGGCATGGTCCGCACCGAGATCACCTGCGCGCGCTGCGGCAGCCACCTGGGTCACGTTTTCCCGGACGGCCCCCCGCCCACCTACGAGCGCCACTGCCTGAACTCCGTCTCACTTTCGTTCACCGGCAATGGCGAGCCCTGGCCCGACCCGTTGCAGCGTGGCGGCGCCGAAAGCGGCGTGGCGGGCTGAAACACCCCGCTGACCGATTTCACAGAATTCCCTCTTCAGAAAACCGGGCGACGGGCCGACAAGGAGATATCCCCTCTCCTTGCGCCGCCCCATGCTCATCATCGTTGGATTCCTGGTCGTCATCGTCAGCGTGATCGGGGGCTATCTCGGTGCCCACGGCCGCCTGGGTGCCCTCTGGCAGCCCTACGAGCTGGTCATCATCGGTGGCGCCGCGCTCGGCGCCTTCCTGGTCGGCACCCCGGCCAAGACGGTCAAGCAGACCCTGCAGGCCATGGTCGGCGTGTTCAAGGGCCCGCGCTACAAGCAGCAGGACTACATCGACGTCCTCAGCCTGCTCTATGAACTGCTCAACAAGGCCCGCCGCGAAGGCTTCATGGCGCTGGAAGACCATGTCGAGCGTCCGGCCGAGAGCGCGCTGTTCGGCAACTACCCCAAGGTACAGGCCGACCACCACCTGATCGACTTCATCACCGACTGCCTGCGCCTGATGATCGGCAGCAACATCGAGCCACACGAGCTGGAGCCGCTGCTGGAACTGGAGCTGGAAAAGCACCATGCCGAGGCGATGGCGCCCTCGCAGGTGCTGACCAAGGTCGCCGACGGACTGCCCGGTTTCGGCATCGTCGCTGCAGTGCTGGGCATCGTCATCACCATGGGTTCGATCGGCGGGGATATCGTCGAGGTCGGTGGCCATGTGGCCGGCGCGCTGGTCGGCACCTTCCTGGGCATCCTGCTGGGCTACGGCTTCGTCGGCCCGATGGCGGCCGCGATGGAGGCCCGCGCCGAGCAGGACAGCCGCATCTACGAATCGGTAAAGACCGCCCTGCTGGCCTGCCTGCGCGGCTACAACCCGAAGATCGCGCTGGAATTCGCCCGCAAGACGCTGCCGTCGAACGTGCGTCCGGCCTTCTCCGATTTCGAGCAGCACCTGAAGACGGTCAAGTAAGCCATGGCCGAGACCAAGCCCACCGTCATCGTCCGTCGGGTCAAGAAGGCCGGCCACGCCGCCCATCATGGCGGTTCGTGGAAGGTGGCCTATGCCGACTTCGTGACCGCGATGATGGCCTTCTTCCTGGTGCTGTGGCTGATGGCCACCACCAACAAGAACGACCGTGCGGCCATTTCCGAGTACTTCCGCAACCCCAGCCCGCTGAGCGGGCAGAACGCCACGCCGGCACCCGGCATGGCCGGCCCGGGCGGCGCCAGCACCTCGATGATCAAGCTGGGTGGTGCCACCGACGTCTCGCGGGGCAACAGCAACGATCCCTTCCAGAACCAGAAGGAAGCGGTGCCGCAGCCGGTGGACCAGCAGCAGCGCGACAAGCAGCAGCTGGAAGCACTGATGAAGGAACTGCAGGAGGCGATCAGCAAGAGCCAGGCGCTGGAGCCGTTCAAGGACCAGCTGCTGCTGGACCTGACCCCGGAAGGCCTGCGCATCCAGATCGTGGACAAGCAGAACCGGCCGATGTTCGACCTCGGCAGCGCCACGCTGAAGCCGTACACGCAGCAGATCCTGCACGAGCTGGCCAACTACCTGAACCACGTGCCGAACCGGATCAGCCTGACCGGCCACACCGACATCACCGCCTATTCGGCCGCGCGCGGTTACGGCAACTGGGAACTGAGCGCCGATCGTGCCAATGCCGCACGCCGCGCACTGGTGGACGGCGGCCTGGAGGACAGCAAGATCACCCGCGTGGTCGGCCTGTCTTCGTCGGTGCTGTTCGACAAGGGCGACCCGCAGAACCCGATCAACCGCCGCATCAGCATCGTAGTGATGACCCAGGCCGCCGAAGCGGCCGCCCTGGCCGGTGCCGGCCCGCAGGTGGGGCTTTCGGCACCCGCGGCAGACCCGGACGTGCAGGCTGCGCAGGGGCCGGCAAAGTAAACGGTGGGTGCGGACCTTGGTCCGCACATCGGGCACAGAGCGTGCGGACCAAGGTCCGCACCCACCAAGGCCATGCCCGGCGAGCGCACCCTGCAGCACCCGCTACAATGGCGGTCTTTCCGTTTCCAGGTGACCCCACCCCATGTCCCAGAACTCCAAGGCCAAGCGCGACAAGCGCAAGAAGCAGCAGGCCAAGCGCCCGTTCCTCCGCCTGAACGCCCAGCAGCAGGTGCAGAACCATGCCGTGCTGACCAACGAAGACGGTCAGGTGGTGGCGGCCATCGGCCTGCAGGGCCGTGAGTGGCTGCTGGCCATCGGCGGCCAGACCATGGGCAACGCCGAGAACCCGGTGCCGATGCTGGCCATGCTCAAGCACCTGGCCAACGTGCAGGAGAAGGAAGGCCGCAAGGTCAACCTGGAATACTCCGAACTGCTGCAGAAGCTGCTGGACACCCTGGCGGCCGAATCCGAGCAGACCGCTGACGAGTACCTGGACAAGCTGGTCGCCGAGTTCGAAGGCGTCGACGCTGCCGAGGGCGAGGAAGGCGAAGCCGCCGAGGGCGACGTGGCCGAAGACGCCGCTGCCGAGGCCGCTCCGGCCGCTGACAGCGACAGCAAGCCGCAGGCCTGAACCGGCCGCGGCGGTGACGGTCTACGTCGATGACGCGGTGCATCCCTGGCGCGGACAGCGCTGGGCGCACCTGATGGCCGACACCCTGGCCGAGCTGCACGCGATGGCGGCGCAGCTCGGCATTCCCCCGCGGGCGTTCCAGAACAAGGCCAGCGGCGCCCACTACGATGTCACTGCCGAACTGCGTGCACAGGCGATCGCGCTGGGTGCGCGCGCGATTTCCCGGCACACCGACCGTGAGCTGGTCAAAGCGGTGATCGCCAACGCCAGGGCGCAGTACCGGCCGTAGGCCGTGGCGGGGGGCTACCGCTTGCTGTGCTGGGTGGGGCTACCACTTCCTGTGGTGGGTGCGGACCTTGGTCCGCACATCAGGCACAGGGCATGCCGACCAAGGTTGGCATCCACCCATGGGCGGGCTCCGCACCGACCCACCTGCCCTGCTCAGAACGGGTCGCTGCCCAGCCGGATTTCCACGTCCAGCAGCGAGCACAGCGCCAGCATCGCATCGTCGTCGCGGGTCAGCGCCATCACGCCGGTGAAACCGTCGCTGCCGGCATCCACGCTCCACAGCGTGTAGTTGTGCTCGCGCAGACGGTCGAAGGCGGTGGACATCAGCTGCACGCCGTCCAGGTCTTCGGCGAAATCCTCGTCGTCCAGGTCGCCGCCCCAGTCCAACTGCAGGTTGAAGCGCGCCGACAGCTCGTTCACCGCCGACTGCAGCGATTCCAGATCATCACGCTCGACCTCGAAACCGGACTGCCAGGCAATGGCCGTGAACAGCGCTGGCAGCCAGTCGCTGTCTGCCTCCAGCGGCTGCCCGTCCTCGGCCAGGTGCTCGCGCCAGCGGTTGAACTGCTGCAGGGCCAGCTCTTCGTCGCCCGGATTGATCAGTACCAGCAGGTTCCAGACCCGCGCCTCGAAGCCCTCCTCGTCGAAGTCGTGGATGTCTTCCTCGAAGTCGAAATAGTCGCTGTTGTCGGGCATGGCGGAACTTCCTCTGGGGCAGGCCGGCATTCTACGGTTTATCCTGTGCCGCTGAAGCCGGCCTTGGTGGCCGTCACTGTGAATGAAGCGATGAGCGATACCCCTCCCGACCACCTGGCGATCAACCCGGCCAGCCCCTTCCATGATGCGCAGGCGCTGGAGCGCGGCGTTGGCGTGCGTTTCAACGACGTCGAGCGCGACAACGTCGAGGAATACTCGGTCAGCGAAGGCTGGATCCGCGTGCAGGCCGGCAAGGCCCGTGACCGCCGCGGCAACCCGATGACCATCAAGGTCAAGGGCAAGGTCGAGGCGTATTTCCTGGAAACGAAGCCGGAATAAGGCTGAAAGGTGTGCGGACCAAGGTCCGCACCCACCCGAGGTACACGGTCATTCGCGCTTGCGCGATTCCAGCAGGTCCAGGTTGCGGATCAGGCGCCGCGAGATCTCATCGGAGATCACCCCGCGCCGGGTCAGCCGGAACAGCTCCTCGCGCTCGGCATTGAGGCCGGCGCTGCGCAGCTGGCGGTAACCCAGTTCCATGCGCCGCACCTTCTCCGGGTCCACGTCGGGCCCGTCGCTGTCCTTCTCCAGGTGGCGCTGGTACAGCAGGCTGACCCGCGAGGCGGCATCGTTGTACAGCTGCACGTTCTCGGTGTTCTGGTTCATCACCATCTGCTGGCGCATGCGCTCGACCCCGGCCAGCGCCGCCTTCGACGACAGCCGGCGCGCCAGATCCTCTTCCTTGCGCTCACCCGAATCGGACGGCAGCTGCAGGCCCTTCAACAGCCGCGGCAGCGCGATGCTGGCGCCCAGCAGCGAGAACAGGATCACCGACGCTGCCAGGAAGATCACCAGGTCACGCGCCGGGAACGCACTGCCGTCGGGCAGGAACAGCGGCAGGGTCAACACACCGGCCAGGGTGATCGCACCGCGCACGCCGGCCACCGAGGTCGCCACCACGATGCGCCAGTTCGGCGCCTCGCCCCGCTCCAGGCCGCGACGACGCGCGCGCAGCAGGTTCCAGCGCAGCGACAGCCACACCCACAGCAGGCGCAGCACCACCAGTGCCAGATTGATCACCACCACATACACCAGCAGCCACCACGCACTCTGGTGGCCGGTCTCGTTCATGGTGGTGGTGGCGCGTTCGACGATGCCCGGCAGCTGCTCGCCCAGCAGCACGAACATGATGCCGTTGAAGCTGAACTGCAGCATGTTCCAGACCCCGGCGCGCTGCACGCGCATGCTGCCGGAGACGCGGCCGGTCAGCTCGACATAGCTCATTGCGATACCGGCGGCGACCGCGGCGAGAATGCCCGAGGCATGGATCTCTTCGGCCAGCAGGTAGGCCGCGAACGGAATGAGCAGGTTGACCAGCATCGCCGCGCCCGGCTCTTCGCCGAAGCGGCGCCATAGCCAGCGCTGGAAGGTGGACACACCCAGCGTCACCGCCACGCCCACCGCCAAGCCCGCCACCGCCACCCACACGAAGGTCAACGAGGCCGTGGCCAGCGAGAAGGTGCCGGTCATCACCGCTGCCACCGCGAAGCGGAAGCAGACCAGGCCGGACGCATCGTTCAGCAGCGACTCGCCCTCAAGGATGTGCATCAGGCGCTTGGGAATGGGCGCCTTGGAGGCGATCGCCCCGACCGCCACCGGATCGGTCGGCGACACGATGGCCGCCAGCGCGAAGCACACCGCCAGCGGCATCACCGGAATCAGCCAGTGGATCAGGAAACCGGCGCCGATGACGGTGAACACCACCAGGCCGAACGCCAGCTCGAGGATCGCGCCCTTGTCGCGGAACAGGCCCTGCTTGGGGATGCGCCAGCCATCCAGGAACAGCAGCGGCGGCAGGAACAGCAGGAAGAATACCTCCGGCTCCAGCGCATGGCCGCGGTTGAACACGCCGGCGATCACCGCGCCCAGGCCGATCTGCACCAGCGGCAGCGGCAACGAGAACGGGAGGACGCGAACCAGGTAGCCGCTGGCGACAACGGCCACCAGCATCGCCAGGACGACTTCAATGGTATGCATGCTTCTTCCAGGAAGCGGCGCGCGGGGAGGCTCGAGGGCCAGCGCCGGAAACCCGGAAAAAACTACCACATGCGGCCACGACCGCGACGGCCGGGGCCGTCGCGCGTCAGCCCCGGCTCATGCCCCGTCGAAGCGGTACAGATCCATGGCGAGGAAGCCGGCATCGATGCCGGCGTCGATGCGGCGTGCACCGAAACCACCCTCGCCGGCCGCGCCCATTGCGAAAAACAGCGGCAGCAGGTGCTCATCGGTCGGGTGCGCGCGTTCGGCGAACGGCGCCTGCCGGCGGTAATCGAGCAGGGCCTGGCGGTCGTCGGCGGCCAAGCGCTGCTCCACCCATTCGATGAAGGGCCGCACGTACGGCGCTTCCTTGCCATCCTGGTAGTCGCCCCAGTCATGCAGGTTGTGGGTGATGCTGCCCGAGCCGACCAGCAGCACGCCCTGATCGCGCAGCGGCGCCAGCGCCCGGCCCAGCGCGAACTGGTGCTCAGGGCCGAGCAGCGGTTGGATCGACACCGGCACCACCGGGATGTCGGCCTGCGGGCGCAGCAGCCCCAGCGGCACCCAGGCACCGTGGTCCAGGCCACGCTGCGGGTCGAGCGCCACCGGCAGGCCAGCGGCGGCGATGCGGCCGGCCACCTCTTCGGCCAGCGCCGGATCGCCCGGCGCCGGGTACTGCAGTTCGAACAGCGCGCGCGGGAAGCCGCCGAAGTCGTGGATGGTCGGCGGCTGCGGGTGCGCGCCGACCAGCGGCTGCCGGCCCAGCCAGTGCGCCGAGGCCATCACGATGGCGCGCGGCGTCGGCAGGTCGCGCGCCAGCTCGGCCAGGCGCACGCCAACCTGGCCCGGATGCAGGGCGGTCATCGGCGAACCATGGGAGATGTACAGCGAAGGCAGGCGGGACATGGAATTCTCCAGTTGCAGGGTCAGGCGGCGATCAGCGCGAACGCAGGGTCCACTTGCCATCGCCGACCAGGAACAGCACTACCAGCGCCAGTGCCCAGAACGCCGGGTATTCCCAGCCGCCGCCGGCATTGGCGAAACCGAAGCCGTTGGCACCATGCACGGTGACGATGGTGCCCAGCAGCAGCGGCACGCCGACCAGGCCCACCCAGCGCGCGTAGATGCCCAGCAGCAGCGCGGCGGTGATCACCAGCTCGACGCCGATGGTGAGGTAGCCGAGCACGCCGGGCAGGCCCAGCGACTCGAAGTACGCCGCCGTGCCGGCCGGGGTGAATACCAGCAGCTTGGTCAGCGCATGGGCCAGGAACAGCACGCCCAGGGCCAGGCGCAGCAGGGTGGCGCCATACGGCGCCAGCGGCGAAACAGGAGCGGTCGTGGTGTGCATGGCAAATCACCTTGAAGGGAGTGGGCACAGGTTATTGCGCCTTCACGGACTGATAAATACGATCGATTGACCGTATTTATTTCAAAAGGCGCAACAATGGATACCCTCGAGGCGATGCGCGTGTTCGTGGCGGTGGTCGAGCGCAATGGCTTCAGCGCCGCCGCCCAGGCTCTGGACATGTCCACTGCCGGCGTCACCCGCCAGGTCGCCGCGCTGGAAAAGCGCCTGTCCACCCGCCTGCTCCACCGCACCACGCGCCGGGTCAGCCCCACCAGCACCGGCGCCGCCTACTACGCCCAGTGCGTGCGCCTGCTGGCCGAATTCGACGCGTTGGAGGCCAGCATCGGCGCGCAGGCGCTGGAGCCCTCGGGCACGCTGCGCATCAACGCACCGGTCAGCTGGGGCATTGCCCGCCTCGGCCCGCTGCTGGCCAGCTACCGCGAACGCTTCCCGCAGGTGGAGCTGGACCTGGCCCTGTCCGACCGCCTGGTGGACATGGTCGAGGAAGGCTATGACGTGGCCATCCGCATCACCCGCGAGCCCGGCCCCACGCTGATCGCCCGCCGCCTGGGCGAATCGCGGGTGAGCCTGTGCGCCGCGCCGGCCTACCTGGCCGCACGCGGTACGCCACAGACGCCGCAGGAGCTGCAGGCACACGCCTGCCTGAGCTACAGCTACTGGGCCGCCGGCAACAACTGGCCGCTGCAGGGGCCCGGCCGCGAAGTGAAAGTGGCGGTGAACAGCCTGCTGCACGCCAACAACGGCGACGTGCTGCGCGAAGCGGCGATCGCCGGCATGGGCGTGATCCTGCAGCCCGACTTCCTGCTCGAAGACGCTTTGGCCGATGGACGCCTGGTGCGTGTACTGCCCGAGTGGGAGGCCGCGCCGATCGGCATCTTCGCGGTCTACACCAGCCGCAGCCACCTGGCACCGAAGGTGCGCAGCTTCATCGACCACCTGGTGGAAACCGGGGTGTAGCCGAGCCTGGCGTTTGCGGTAGTGCCGGCCGCTGGCCGGCAATCAGACACCTCCCGGTCCTGGGCGAATGCCGGCCAGCGGCCGGCACTACCACTTAGGCGGCGACCTCATCCAGCGCGTCGATGATCCGTTCCAGCGGTGCCGGCCGTCCCAGCAGGTAGCCCTGCACCTGGTCACAGCCGTGCGCAGCCAGCCAGTCCAGCTGTCCCGGCGTCTCCACGCCTTCGGCGATGATGGTCAGGCCCATGCTGTGGCCCAGCGACAGCAGTGCGCGGCAGATCGAGGCGTTGCGTGGATTGGTTTCCACGTCCGCCACGAAGCTGCGGTCGATCTTCAGGATGTCCAGCGGCAGGTGCTGCAGGTAGGACATGCTGGAATAGCCGGTGCCGAAGTCATCCAGCGACACGCTGATGCCCTGCTCGTGCAGGCGCTGCATGGTCTGCATCGCCTGCCCCGGCTTGCGCATCAGGCTGCTCTCGGTCAGTTCCACATGCAGCGCACCCCGCGCCAACCCGAACTCCTGCTGGGCGCGGGTGAACTCGGCCACCAGGTCGCTGTTGAAGAACTGCACGGCCGAGACGTTGACCGCAATCGGCAGTTCGCCCCACCCGGCCTCGACCAACCGCCGCTGTGCCTTCGCTGCCGCTCGGATCACCCAGCGGCCCAGCGCCAGGATCAGCCCGGTGTCCTCGCACAGCTGGATGAACTCGTTGGGCGGAATGAAGCTGCCATCGGCCTGTGGCCAGCGCAGCAGCGCCTCCAATGCCGCCGGGCTGCCATCGCTGGCGTGCCGGATCGGCTGGAAATACAGCTGGAACTCGTTGTCGATGGCCGCATGGATGCGCCCGGCCAGGCGCAGGCGATCGGCCAGGCGCGTGGTCACCGCCGCGTCGAACCAGACCACCACGTTGCCCTCGGCGCGCGCGGCGTGTGCGGCCTGTGCCGCCATGCCGATCACCTGCTCGGCCGAGTGGCCATCACCCGGCACATGCACGGCCACACCGATGCGCGGCTCGAACTGGTGCAGCGAATCCTTGCCCCGCATCGGCGCCGACACGATCTGCAGCAGATCGTCCAGCACGCGCTGGGTATCGTGCTCGGCACCGATGGCGAACACGAAGTCCTCCGCCGGCTGGAAGGCCAGCGTGCCGCAACGCGCGCCTAACCCGCCCAGGCGGGTCGCCATCGACTGCAGCACCGCATCGCCGATCTCGCGGCCCAGCGTATCGGCCACCAGCTGCAGGCCGCGCAGCTGCACGAAGGCGATGGTGTAACCCTCGTCCTGCTCGTCCAGCTGCTCGGTCAACGCGCGCACGTTGAGCAGGCCGGTGGCGGGGTTGTGCCGCGCCTGATAGGCCAGGTCGCGCTCATAGGCCAGCCGTTCGCTGACATCCTCGGCCAGCACCAGGCACGCGGGCTGGCCATCGAAATCGAGCCGGGACAGGTGTGCGCGCACTTCGAACACACTGCCATCCTTGCGCCGGTGCAGGCGCACGGTGGCATCCTGCAGCTCGCCGACACGGGCCTTGGCGATCGCGCCCTTCACCTCATCCCAGCCTTCGCGCGGGCGGATGTCGAGGATGCTCATCGCCAGGAATTCCTCGCGGCTGTAGCCGTACTGGCGCACGGCCGCATCGTTGACCTCGATGAAGCGCAGCGTGTCCGGATCGAACACCCAGAACGGCGCTGGATTGCGGTCGAACAGCAGGCGGAAGCGGCGCTCCACTTCGCTCATCTGCTCGCGGGCCTGGTAGCGCTCGGTCAGATCGCTCAGCGCACCGATCATGCGCCGCTCGCTGTCGGCCACTTCCACCCGCTGCCCCCGCGCGCCGACCCAGCGCACCTGGCCACCGGGCAGCACCAGGCGGAACACCTCGTCGAGTACCGCGCCGCCGGCGAAGGCCTGGTCGAAGGCCTGCTGCAGGCGTGCCGCATCATCGCGGTGCACGCGTGCGAAGAAATCCGCTACGGGCAGCGCATCGGTCTGCACGCCGAAGATCTCGCGTGCCAGCGGCGACCAGCGCAGCAGCGCGGCGTCCTCGTCCACATACCAGGTGCAGATGCGGCCCACCTGGTGGGCCAGGCGCAGCTCGGCGTGGCCCGCCTTCAGCTCCTCGGCCATCGACTGCTGGCGGCGGGTACTGCGGCGCACGGCGTACAGCAGCACCAGCAGCACCACGGTGTAGGCCAGCACGATCGCCACCGACGCCTGCAGGTACGGCCACCAGGGTGCCAGCACGTCCTCGTTGGCCAACCCGACCTGCACCGCCAGCGGACTGCGCTCCAGCGTGCTGATGGTGATGATGCGCGGCACGCCATCCACCGCGCCCGGCAGGCTGCCCAGCTCGACCACCGCCTGCTTGCCAAGCAGGTCGCGGCGCGGCAGACCGTAGCGACGGCCGACCGTGCCATGCGGGTCCGGCACGCGGGCCAGCATGTAGCCTTCGGCGTCGCTGATCGAGACCAGTCCGTTGGGGCCAACATCCAGACCACCGATGATGCGCTGCAACTCACCGCAGCGCAGCCTCGCCAGCAACCAGCGATCGCCCGTCATCGGCAGCGCCAGCGGAACCACCCAGCCATCGTCGCTGGCGCGCTGGGGCGGGCCGATGTACAGCGCGCTGCCCTGGCCACGGCGCTGCGGGTCGGTCCACAGCGGCAGGTTCAGATCACCCTTGCCGGCGGTGATCGAGCGGCCATGGCGATCGAGTACGACAATGCTGTGCAGTTCGGCATGGCGGCGCAGCACGCCGTCGATCGAGGCATCCAGCAGTGCCGGCGCCTGTGCGGGCACGCTGCGGAACAGTTCGGCAGCGTCGGCTGCAATGCCGGACATCGCCCGTTCCAGGTTGCGCAGCTCCAGCGCCAGCAGGCGCTCGCTGCCCACCGCCAGCGCGCGGCTCTGGCGCTGCGCGGCCTCCAGCCGGCGCTGGTGGTCGTTGATCAGCATGGTGGCCAGGCCAGCCACCAGCAACACGCCCAGCAGCACGCCGCCCCAGGTAATGGCGCGCAGTGGCCGGGCCAACGCCCGTTTCAGCGCGGGCATCGGTTGAGCTTCCTTGTGCTGTCGGCTGGCTTCATGCGCGAACGAATCCTCCACATCCCCGACCTCAACGGCCGGCGGACGCCATTCTTGACGCCTGACCCGCCCCCGCATGGCCACCTCCCCGTGTCCGCGCAGGGCTCCTGGGGCCAGCATGCACCACGCCGGTGACGGCGTGAAGATCGCTTCGGCGCGTTCAGCCAGATCCTGCACAGGACAGGCGGCACCAGGGGACGGCGGGCCGGGCCGGGGCGGATTAGACTTGGGGTTTTCCGCTGCAAGAGAAGTCCATGTCCAAGCTGCGCCGTCCCACCCTGGCACTGGCCATCGTTGCCAGCCTGTCCCTGGCCGCCTGCGACCGCCCGGCCGAACCGGCCGCCGGCACCGCCGCGCCGGCCGATGCCGCACCCGCTGCGGCCAAGCCGATGCTGGGCAGCTTCGGCTTCGATGCCAGCGGCATGGACCGCAGCATTGCCGCTGGCGATGACTTCTTCGGTTTCGCCAACGGCACCTGGGTCAAGAACACCGAGATCCCGGCCGACCGCTCGCGCTTTGGCAGCTTCAACGTCATCGCCGAGAAGACCCTGGCCGACACCCGCGCCATTCTCGAAGGCGCCGCCGGCAACACCCAGGCCAGCGGTGACGACAAGCTGATCGGCGATTACTACGCTGCTTACATGGACGAGGCCGGCATCGAGCAGCACGGCATCGCACCGGTGCAGCCGCAGCTGAAGGCCATCGAGGCCATCACCGACAAGGCCGGCCTGGCCCGCACCCTCGGTGGCGAAATGCGTGCCGACGTCGACCTGCTCAACGCCACCAATTTCTACACCGACCGCCTGTTCGGCCTGTGGGTGTCGGTGGACATGCTGCAGCCGGACCGCACCGCGCCCTACCTGGTGCAGGGTGGCCTGGGCATGCCGGACCGTGACTTCTACCTGGGCGGCGGCCGCATGGCCGAGCTGCGCAAGCAGTACCAGGCCTACATCGCGCAGATGCTGCAGCTGGCCGGCGTTGCCGACCCGGCCGGCAAGGCACAGCGCATCCTCGCGCTGGAGACCAAGATCGCGCAGGCGCATGCCACCCAGGAAGAAACGAATGACGTGACCAAGGGTGCCAATCCGTGGACCCAGGCCGACTTCAATGCGAAGGCGCCGGGCATGGACTGGAGCGCCTTCCTCGACGCGGCCGCACTGGGCAAGCAGCAGGACTTCATCGTCTGGCAGCCCAAGGCCGTGGCCGGCCTGTCCAGGCTGGTCGCCACCGAGCCACTGGAGGTGTGGAAGGACTACCTGGCCTTCCACGCGCTGGACCGTGCCGCCGCCTACCTGCCGAAGAAATTCGCCGATGCCCGCTTCGCCTTCCACGGCACCGCGCTGAGCGGCACGCCGCAGCAGAGCGACCGCTGGAAGCGCGCCGTGGATGACGCCAACCATGCGGTCGGCGAAGCCATCGGCAAGCGCTATGTCGAGAAGCACTTCGACGCGAAGACCAAGGAGCGCGCGGACGAGATGGCGAAGAACATCATCGCCGCCTTCGCCAAGCGCATCGATGCGCTGTCGTGGATGTCGCCGCAGACCAAGGCGCATGCCAAGGCCAAGGTGGCCGGCCTGACCGTGGGCATGGGCTACCCGGAGAAGTGGCGCGACTACGCCGGTCTGGAGATCCGCCGCGATGACGCACTGGGCAACGCACAGCGCGCCGAACTGTTCGAGTACCAGCGCAACATCGCCAAGCTGGGCAAGCCGGTCGACCACAGCGAGTGGGCGATGCTTCCGCAGACCATCAACGCGATGAACGTGCCGCTGGAAAACCGCCTGGTGTTCCCGGCCGCGATCCTGCAGCCGCCGTTCTTCGACGGTGCTGCCGACGACGCGGTGAACTACGGCGCGATCGGCGCGGTGATCGGTCACGAGATCAGCCACGGCTTCGACAACGCGGGCGCACTGTTCGACGAAACCGGCAAGCTGCACAACTGGTGGACCGCCGAGGACCTGAAGCAGTTCAACGCGGCCGGTGATGCGCTGGCCGCGCAGTTCAGCAGCTACGAACCGTTCCCCGGCGTGCATGTGAACGGCAAGCTGACCCTGGGCGAGAACATCGCCGACGTGGCCGGCCTGGGCACCGCCTACGATGCCTACCAGCTGTCGCTGCAGGGCAAGCCGGGCCAGACCCTGGAAGGCTTCACCCCGGACCAGCGCTTCTTCCTCGGCTTCGCCCAGGCGTGGCGCAGCAAGAGCCGCGAGCAGGCACTGCGCAATTCGCTGCTGACCGATGTGCATGCACCGGGCCAGTTCCGCGCACTGACCGTACGCAACATCGACGCCTGGTACCCGGCGTTCGAAGTGAAGGAAGGCCAGAAGCTGTACCTGGCCCCGGACAAGCGGGTCAAGGTGTGGTGATGTGAATCGAACGGGCGCCGCAAGGCGCCCGTTTCATTTCCGGGTAGCGGCCAACCCTGGTCAGCACCTGCCTCGCTCTGGTAGCTGCCAACCTTGGTTGGCAAATGCCCAGCTCTGGTAGCTGCCGACCTTGGTCGGCACATGCCTCGGCTCTGGTGGGTGCCGACCTTGGTCGGCACATGCCTCGGCTCTGGTGGGTGTCGACCTTGGTCGGCACGGGGTAGGAATCCACGCATGGCGTGGATCTACCGGCGGGTGGTGGCAACCATCAGCAGAGCGCTCGCAGCCAACACCGCGGCAACCCACAGATTCGCATGCAGGCCCATGCCATCCAGCAGCCGGCCACCGCCCCACGCGCCGAGCGCGATACCGATGTTGAACACGCCCACATACAACGCGGTGGCGATCTCCACGGCCTGCGGTGCCGCCTTCATCATCCAGCTCATCAGGCCCACCGATACGCCGCCATAGGCCATGCCCCACAGCAGCAGCACCGCGGTGCCACCGCTCGGTGTGTTTCCCACCCACAGGAACAGCAGCGGCGTCAGCAGCAGGCCCGAGGCGATGGCCAGCACCGTACCGCGCCGATGCCGCGCAGCCAGCGGCCCGGCGATGAAGTTGCCGGCGATGCCAGCCAGCCCGTACCCAAACAGCAGTGCACCGATCCACGATGCATCCACGCCCGATACGTAGTCAGCAGCGGCCGCACGTAGGTGAAGGCGATGAAGTGCCCGGACACCAGCAGTACGGTCAGCCACAGGCCACGCCGCAGGTCGCGCTGGCCAAGCTGCTGCGCGAACTGCCGCGGCCGCACCGATGCGCTGACCGGCAAGGCGGGAACCACCCGCAGATGCAGCAGCATCACCGCCGTACTGAACAACGCCATCGCCACGAACCCGCTGCGCCAGCCCAATGCATCGCCGATCAGCGCGCCCAACGGCACGCCCAGCACCGAAGCTGCGGCCACGCCACCGAAGATGATCGAGGTGGCCATGCCGGTGCGGTGAGCCGGCACCAGGCGCGCGGCCAGACCGCCGGCGATGGCCCAGATGCCGCCCATGCAGAACCCCACCAGTACGCGCGCAGCCAGCAGCCAGCCGATGCCCGGTGCCAGTGCCGACGCAAGATTGGCGACCAGCAGCAGCGCGAGCAACGCGCACAGGATGCGACGGCGATCGATGCCACCGGCTGCGATCACCACCAGCGGTGCGAACAGGGCCGCCAGCAGGGCCGGCAGGGAGATCATCAGGCCGGCGGTGCCGGTGGAGGCGCCGAGATCGTCGGCGATCGGGGTCAACAGGCCCACCGGCAGCATTTCGGTGGTGACCACCGAGAAGGTGGCCAGGCCGACGACGGAGACTGCCCACCACGGATGGCGGGGCACAGGTGTGGCATGCGCAGGCGATGAAGCGCTCACGGGATGATTCCTTCAGGGGATGTGGTCGAAGCAGACGGGCGCAGCGCACGTTGCGCGAGCACGGCGAACAGCAGCACGCCACCGCCTGCCACCAGCGCAACGACAAAGCCGCTGCGCACGCCCCCCGCATCGACGCTCTGCCCGGACAGCGCGGCACCCAGCGCCACACCGATGTTCAATCCGGCCAGCAACCAGGTCATGCCTTCGGTCAGGCGCGATTCGGGCACGCGCTGTTCGACCAGCGACATCGCCACGATCATCGTCGGCGCGAAGAACAACCCGGCCACCAGCACCGCCACGGCCAGCGCCGGCAGGCTGCCGACCCACAGCAGCGGCAGCGTGGTCAGCGCGGTGGCCGCTGCGCCCAGCAGCAACAGGCGCTGCAGCGGCGCCCGCAGCTTCAGTGCACCGAACAGCAGGCCCGCCGCGCAGCTGCCCAGCGCATAGGCCGACAGCACCCAACTGGCAGCCAGTGGCTGCCCGCGCTGTTCGGCGAAGGCCACGCTGGTGATGTCGACGGTACCGACAATCACACCCATCGCCAGCATCAGCAACGCCAGCAGGCGGATCTCCGGCTGCCGCAGCAGCGAGCGCGAGGGTGTTACGCCTTCGCAGCGCTGCAGCGGTGGTTCGGTACCGCGTTGCAGAACCAGTGCGGTCACCCCGAGCACCAGCAGCAGAGTGGCGGCCAGCACGCCGGCCTGCGGCCATACCGCCACCGACAACCCGACGGACAACGGTGGCCCGGCGATAAAGGTCACCTCGTCGAACACGGTCTCCAGCGAATACGCAGTCTGTAGCTGCGGGCGTCCGCGATGGATCGCGGTCCAGCGCGCGCGCACCATCGCCGACACGCTGGGCATGCAACCGGCCAGCATCGCCGCAATGAACAGCGTCCAGTCCGGCGCGGCCAGCAGCGTGCACGCAAGCAGCAACAGCAACCCGGCCGCACTGGCCGCCGTAGCCCACGGCAGCACCCTGCCCTGCCCGCGCCGGTCGACCCAACGCGATACCTGCGGCGACAGCAACGCGTAGGTCAGCACGAAGGTGGCCGACACCGCACCGGCCAATGCATAGCTGCCACGCAGCTGCGACAACAGGGTGATGATGCCGATACCGGTCATCGGCAACGGCAGGCGTGCCAGCAGCCCGGCCAGAGCGAGGCCGGCGGTGCCGGGGGCCGCGAACAGGTCGCGATAGGGGGTGGCCATCAGGTTCTCCAGGGCAGCGACTTGCCTGGCGCACGGGGCGCCACGACAATACATACATAGCGTATGAATAAGAGGCTACATTCATACGCGCCGTATGTAAATAATCATGCACTGTGTATGTAAGGAGCTCCGGATGGTTCGTCGCACCCGCGCCGAGATGGAAGAAACCCGCGCCACCCTGCTGGCCACCGCCCGCCGCGTGTTCAGCGAGCATGGCTACGCCGCCACCTCGATGGACGACCTGACCGCCCAGGCCGGGCTGACCCGCGGCGCGCTGTACCACCACTTCGGCGACAAGAAGGGTCTGCTGGCGGCTGTCGTCGCCCAGCTCGATGCCGAGACCGACCAGCGCCTGCAGGCGATCAGTGATACCGCCGAAGATGCCTGGGAGGGCTTCGTGCAGCGTTGCCGCGCCTATCTTGAGATGGCGCTTGAGCCGGAGATCCAGCGCATCGTGCTGCGCGATGCGCGCGCGGTGCTGGGTGGTGCCTCACCGGAGTCGCAGCGCCACTGCGTACACTCGATGCAGCAGTTGATTGAACAGTTGATCGCGCAGGGCGTGGTGGCAGCGGTGGATGCGCAGGCGCTGGCGTCGCTGATCTACGGCAGCCTGGCCGAGGCCGCGTTCTGGATCGCCGAGGGCGAGGATGGCGACGCGCGCCTGCGGCAGGCGACGGCGGCGCTGGAGATGCTGTTGCGTGGGTTGAAGTCGACCGGGTGAAGCGCATCCACGCCATGCGTGGATGAAGCTTTATCGCGCAACGCGTGCCAACCAAGGTTGGCACCCACCAGAATCATGGTGTCAGTAGATCCACGCCATGCGTGGATGAAGCTCCATCACGAAACGCGTGCCAACCAAGGTTGGCACCTACCGGAGCAGTTCGGGCCACTCGCGCAGGACTTCCACCTGCACGCCCATGCGCGTGCAGGCGCGGCTGGCGAGGCCATCAGGCAGTGCGCGGCGGAACAGCGGCGCCATGCCCTGCATCAGCTTCGCCGACGCTGCCGCCTGCGCACGCTGGCGTGCATTGCGTTCCAGCATGCCCTCGGCCCAATCCGGCAGCAGCGCCGCACCGGCGCCGAGGAACACTTCGCGCGACAGCCCCGGCACCGGTACCGGCAGGCGCACGCCGGACAACACCTCCAGCACCTCACGCGAGCGTTCGTCCACGCGCAGCTCAGGCTGCCGCGCGCAGAAGTACGCCGCCACTTCCGCCTCACTGCGCGGCACATCCACCGCGCCCAGTGCCTCGGCAACGCAACGGTATTCGTCGTAGTAACGATCGGCGATGTGCTCCGGCACCTCGCGTCCGTAACGACGGAAGCCCTGCAGGAAACCGAAGGCTTCGGTCACATGCACCCAGGTCAGCAGTTGCGGATCATCGGCAGCATAGGTCTCGCCCTGCGCGGTCTGGCCGCGGATCTGCGCATGGATGCGGCGTACCTTCGCCACCAGCGTCTCCACTTCGCTGGCAGGCGCATAACTGGTGCCTGCAACAAAAGCGGTGGTGCGGCGCAGGCGGCCCACCAGGTCCTGCCGGAAGTTGGAATGGTCGTAGACCCCGGCCAGTGCGCGCGGGTGCAGGGTCTGCAGCATCAGTGCGCACAGGCCACCGGCCAGCATCGACGGGAATTCCGCATGCAGTCGCCAGGTGACGCTGTCCGGGCCAAACCAGCCCGGGTCACCCAGCGGGTGGTCGTAATCGATGCCGCTCTGGCCACGCGGGAAGGCCTCCAGGACCCAGCGCCGGATCGGCGCGGTCACGGGGCGGGAGAGTCGCTGCAGCAAAGCCGGCATCACAGGTCCAGGAAAGGCGGAAGAACGGCCACGCGTTGCGCGGTCGGCCCCGATTCTGGTCGATCACGACGCCGACGGCGAGTCTCCGCGCTCAGCTCCGGTTTCATGTGCGCCCGCAGCACGTTTCACCCTGCGACATCCTGTCGCAGGCTGCGACAATGATGCTGCAACGCAACAACATTCACCCATTCAGACAAAACCCTTACGCCGCTAGGCATTCCGCCCATTGCACGGCTCGCTGGAAGTGCTAGAACTGAACCCGCCACACCGTCCAATGCTGATCGACGCACGTTCCACAGGGAGCCAGCCATGATTGCTTTGTTCAAGGGTTTGGGACTACTGCTTCGCGACAACGAGCTCTACAGCAGCCCGTTCGACAAACAGGTCGCGCACTGGCGCAATCTGAGTGAGCAGCAGATCCGCGATGAAGTGGCTGTGCTGGCCCAGGCCAAGTGCCAGTGGCTGATCGCCTCGATCGTCGGCTGGCAGGCAGCGTCACTGCTGATCCTCGGCCTGATCACCAACTACCTGTGGCGCGACGATTACCACATCACTTTCACCCGTGTGGTGGTGGTGTTCGGCTCATGGATCTCGATCCTGTTCGTGATCTGGTTCATGGCCAACATGTTCGACCGCACCGCCGGTTTCGAGCGCTGGATGAAGGCCTTCAACAGCCGCGCCCGTATCAGCTCCAAGGCCGACAGCGTCGAGCACGTGGCCGAGGCGCTGGAGTTGGCCGAGCACTATCCGGAAGTGCTGGACTACAAGCAGGCGGTCACCGCCCGGCGCGAACTGCGCCATGAGGACATCCGCATCATGACCGAGATCGGGCGCATGAAGCAGCACTCCGAACTGGTCGGTCGTCTCAACCATGTCGGCGAGAACGAACACCACCATGACCTGACACTGCAGCCTGCCTACTGACCCTTCAGGGAAGCGGGGGGACCCACAATGCCACCGTGATCACTCACGGTGGCATTGTTCTATCGGCTCCTGGCTGACGCACTGGCGGAAGCCCTTGGGCAGGTCGCGCATCGCCTCGGTTTGTCCCACCGCCACCGCGAACCGGCGCAGCGATGGCTTTGCGCACGCAGCATCGGTACTGCAGGCAGGGTCCAGCACCAGGTAGTGGCAGTGGCCACTGCTGCTGGCAATGCACTGGAACCGCGCCTCGCCATCGGCCACGGTGCCCTTGCTGTACAGCGTATCCACGCCATTGGCACGGGTGCGGGTGATCGAGGTATTGCTGGACGTATCGCAGCCGGCCAATGACAGCGCAGCGATGCAGGCAAGCAGGAACAGGCGCATGGTGCCTCCAGGATGCGGCTACATGCCGCGGAACAGGCTCATGAACGGTTGACTGACCACCAGGGTCTCGGCACGCCCCCGCAGGCGAAGCACACCGCGGCCGGTATCGTCGCGGCTGACCGCCGCCACCGCCTTCATGTTGACGATGGTCGAGCGATGGATCTGGCGGAAGTGCTGCGGATCAAGCACTTCCAGCAGTTCGCGCAACGGCGTGCGCAACAGGCTCTCACCGGCCGCGGTCACCACGGTGGTGTACTTGTTGTCGGCGCGGAAATAGGCCACGTCCTCCAGCATGATCAGCTGCGTCTCGCGGCCGTTGCTGGCGGTGATCCAGGCCAAGGGCGGGCGCTCGGCAGCGCCCTGCGATGGGCCCAACCGCTGCAGCAGGCGTTCGAGCACGGCATCGTCCTGGCGCGTTGATGGCAGCCGCGAGAGGATGCGTTCGCGCGTGGCCAGCAGGCGCTCGTCGCTGACCGGCTTCAGCAGGTAATCCATCGCGCCCTGCTCGAACGCGTCGATGGCGTACTGGTCGTAGGCGGTGACGAACACCACCTGGGTACGCGGACTCAGCTCGGACAGCGAGCGCGCCACCTCGATACCACTGATGCCAGGCATGCGGATGTCGAGGAAGGCAATGTCCGGCTGTTTCTCGGCCAGCTGTTCCAGCGCACTGGCACCATCCTCGCACTCGGCCACCAGCCTCAGGTCCGGCCACAGCCGGCCCAGCTGTTGTACCAGTGATTGCCGCAGCAGTTCTTCGTCTTCAGCAATCAGCGCTTCAAGCGGCATGGCTGCGCTCCTTGTGCGACTGCGGCAGGGTCATGGTCGCGGCCACGCCGCTGGGGAAGTTGGCGACGATCGCCACGCCGGCCTGTTCGCCGCAGGTCAGGCGCAGGCGCTCGCGCAGATTTTTCAGGCCGATGCCGGTGCCACTGGTGCCCTGGCCGAAGCCGAGGCCATCGTCGGCCACGGTCACGGTCACATGGTCATCGAAGCCACGCGCCAGGATCCAGATCGTGCCGCCGCCGGGCTTGGGTTCCAGGCCGTGCTTGATCGCGTTTTCCACCAGCGTCTGCAACGCCATCGCCGGCAGGTGCACGCCATGCAGTTCATTGGGCACCTGCACTTCCACCGCCAGCCGCGCGCCCATGCGGATACGCAGAATCTCCAGGTAGGCGCGGGTGCGCTCCAGCTCCACGCCCAGCGTGGATACCGATTCGTCCACCTGCGGCAACGAGCTGCGCAGGTACTGGATCAGGTGGCCGAGCATCTGTTCGGCACGCGCCGGGTCGGTGCGGGTCAGCACCTGCGCGTTGGCCAGCGTGTTGTACAGGAAGTGCGGTTCCACCTGTGCATGCAGCAGGTTCAAGCGCGCCACCGACAGCTCCTTCTCCACCTGAGTCTGTTCGGCGGCGGCCTGCTCGTCACGGCGCTGGTCGGCCACGCGGCGGCTGATCGCGCGGGTGACCGCTTCGGCGTTCTCGTAGTTGCTGCCTTCGTCCAGCGCCAGCAGGTCGGCCCACCAGCCAGCATCGGGTTCGAACAGCAGGGTGACGGTGCTGGTGCCCTGCCCCGGCGTGACCGTAGCCAGCACGCTGTTGCGCTTGATCGCCAGCCGCGCCGGCAGGTTCCAGCGCGACGGCTGGCGGCCGTTCCAGAGATCAACCCGGCGAACATAGGCGCGCACCTGCAGGCTGCCGGCCGAGCTTTCCACCTCCTCCACCCGCGGCAGCTCGCCCACCGCCGCCTCGACCACCGCGAAGGCGTGGCCGGCATCCATCGGCAGTTCGATCTGCCGGCGCTGGCGCCCGGACAGGGTGGCGCCATCGAGGCGGCCGGCCACCAGCCAGACCCGGCGCACATGGGTCACCGCACTGCCCAGCGCCGAGATCATCAGGAACATCACCAGCAGCCCGAACACCCATCCGGGGCCGTCGTTCATGCCGCTGAAAATGCCACTCCAGACCATGCCGGCCACGAACAGTGCCGCGGCCCAGGCCAGCAGGTGACGGAGAATGAGGGAAAGGCTGGCGATCACGGCGGCGCCTTGGTGGAAGGGGGTGAGCCGAGCATAGGGCGGCCCGCCGGGCAAACAAGCGGGTTGCGACGAAGGCCGGGAAAGCGGGGACGGAAGCCGTTATGGAAACGCCGGGAACGCGCCTGCGCATTCGTGCTGGCGCTCCCACGGCTCGCCTGCGCAAGCCGTGGGCCCCATCTCACCAGCACCCACACCCCCGCGCCTATGGCGCCGCCCCCTGACTCAGGGGACGGTTGCCCGGACCGAGTGCCGTTGCCGGCCAGCGGCCGGCACTACCGAACGCCGCTATTTGCGCTGGTCGGCGCTGGCGTCACGCACGGCGCGGAACGACTCGTCCTTGCTCCAGTTCGGCCAGCTGCGCGAGTTGGCCAGCTGGTTGCCCAGCGTGTACAGCACTTCCAGGTCACGGGCGGCACCGGCGAACACCCAGTCCGGCTGCCATTCGTCGCCCTGCTGGTGGTAGCGCTTGGCGGTGTAGTCCTCGGACGCCTTCTTGCCTGCGGCCACGCCACCGTCCACCCAGTCCTGGCCGGCCGACCAGGACAGCGCCGGCACGCCGCGCTTGGCGAACGGGAAGTGATCGGAGCGGAAGAACAGGCCGGCTTCCGGCTTCGGGTCCGGCGTGTAGCGGATATCCCAGCCCTTGGCCACGTCCTTCAGCTGGTCCAGCAGCTCGAAGCGCGCCGCACCGTAGATGCCGAAGTCACGCGACGGGCCGAACGGCGCCATGCCGTCCATGTTGATCACCGCCACGGTCTTTTCCAGCGGGTACAACGGATGGGTGGCGTAGTACTCCGAACCCAGCAGGCCCTTTTCCTCGGCAGTGACTGCCAGGAACACCACCGAGCGCTGCGGGCGCTTTTCCTTGGCGAAGCCACGCGCCAGCTCGATCAGCGAGGCGGTACCGCTGGCATTGTCCAGTGCGCCGTTGAAGATGCGGTCGCCGCGCGCGTCCGGTTCACCCACGCCGATGTGGTCCCAGTGCGCGCTGTAGATGATCGTCTCGTCCGGGTGGCGGCTGCCTTCCAGGCGCGCGGCCACGTTGTGCGAGGTGATCACTTCGGTCTTCACCGCGTACTTCGCGTCCAGGCTGGCGCCGGTCAGCGGCACCGGGGTGAAGTCGCGCTGCTGCGCCTTCTTCTTCAGCGCTTCGAAGTCCTGCCCGGCCGAGCGGAACAGCTCCACCGCCAGGTCACGCTGGATCCAGCCTTCCAGCAACGGGTGGCTGTCGGCAGGGTTGTCGCGCACCACGTCGAACATGGTGTTGGTGTTGGAACCGGCCACGGTGGCCCAGCCGTATGACGCCGGTGCGGTCTCGTGCACGATCAGCACGCCCAGCGCACCCTGGCGGGCGCCTTCCTCGTACTTGTAGGTCCAACGGCCGTAGTAGGTCATGCCCTTGCCGTCGAAATCACCCTGGCCGGTTTCGAAGTCCGGGTCGTTGATCAGCACGACGGCGATCTTGCCCTTCAGGTCCACGCCCTTGAAGTCGTCCCAGTTGCGCTCCGGGGCCTTCACGCCGTAGCCGAGGAACACCAGCGGGGCCTTGCTGATGTCGACGTTGCTGGCGCCGTTCATGGCGGCGCGCACGGCAATCTGCTTGCCCTGTTCCAGCGCAACGGTCTTGCCCCCCTGGTGCAGCGCCAGCTGCGGTGCGCCGACGATGTCGCCCTTGCGCAGCGGCACGGCCTGGGTCCACAGGCGCTTGCCGTCCTTGAGGTCGCCGCCGGGCTGCAGGCCAGCGTCGGCAAACTGCTTGCTGAGATAGGCGATGGTCTTCTCTTCGCCGGCGGTGGCCGGCGAGCGGCCTTCGTAGGCGTCGGAGGCCAGTTCCTTGACGTCGGCGGAGATCCGCGCGCCATCGAATTTCGGGGTGGCCGCCATCAGTGCGCTCGACACCGACAGGGCCAGCACGCCCAGTACCACTCGTTTCATTGCTCTCTCCAGCAGGGAAATCCTTCTGGAGTGTAAGGGGATTCGGCAGGGCTGCGCCCTGCACCCGCAGAAACAACGGCAACGGCCGAAGCAACAGCAGAAGCTGGGTTCCTGAGGGTAGGCGGGGTGGGTCCGGTTGCGGGGGACGCCGTGAATCCGTCCTTGGAGGCTTGGGCGCGCCATCCATGGCGCTTACTGATCTGGCCCCCCGTCAGCGGACGCCAAGAAGCGATACTTTGATCGCACTTGGAGGTCCCTTATGTCCCGTATCACCCGTCGTAGCTACACCGATGAATTCAAGCACCAAGCCGTGGAGTTGGCCGAGTCGCTCGGGCCTGCCGCAGCGGCCCGTCAGCTGGAGATGTCGGTCAAGACGCTGGCAAATTGGCTTGACGCGGTCCGTGCTGGCCGGTCGTTGACCTCTGAGGCTCGCAGGCCAGCCACCGACCTGGAAAGCGAGATCAGCCGCCTTCGGGCCGAGAACGCCAATCTGAAGATGGAGCGGGAAATCCTAAAAAAAGCGGCGGCGTTCTTTGCCAGAGAGTCCAAGTGAGGTACGCCTTCGTCGCCAGTCAAAGGACTCACTACCCGACCAGGTTGCTGTGTCGGGTTCTTGGGGTTTCTGTCTCTGGATTCCATGACTACCTGCGCCGGCAGTGTGCCCAAACGTGCGATGTCGATTCAGCCCTCCGTACCGAGCTTCGGGCCATTCATGTGACCAGCAAGCGCAGTTATGGGCGACGTCGGCTGGTCAGGGCCTTACGAGCCAGGAATCATCCAGTCGGCCACAAGCGCGTGGCACGGTTAATGGCCGAGGAGCGAATCCAGGGCAAGACCAAAGGCCGATTCCGACCCAAATCCTCCGGCGGCTCATCTCAGCTCGCCCCCAACCTGCTGGATCGGCAATTTGCCCCCGGAACCGGACCGACGGCCTGGGTCGGGGATATCACGTATGTCCCCACCCGCCAGGGATGGCTGCATCTGGCCGTGGTCATCAGCGTCCAGACCCGGCAGGTGCTGGGCTACAGTGTTTCCAAGCGTCTGACTGAAGAGCTGGTGGTGAAAGCATTTGCCAATGCTTGGGCTCTGCATCCACAACGACCCGGCCTGATCTTCCATTCAGATCGTGGTGGGCAGTACTGGGGGAACCAGTTTCGCCAGCTGCTGCAGTCCCATGAGGTGGTCCAAAGCATGAGCCGGCCTGGCAATTGCTGGGACAACGCGGTGGCCGAGAGCTTCTTTGCCACGCTCAAGACAGAAGAGGCTGCCGAGCCTTACGCCAGTAGAGAACAAGCCAGCCAGTCCATCGCTGCTTACATCCACGGCTTCTACAATCCAGCCCGGCTACACTCGGCGCTGGGCTACCACTCGCCTAACAACTACGCCCGGCAGCTCCGGGCTGCCGCCTGAAACGGCTTCATGGCGTCCGTTTTCAGGGGGCCAGATCATACACCCCCGCAACCGGACCCACCCCGCCTTCGACAGGTTCCCGCTGCTGTTGGTGGGTGTCGACCTTGGTCGACACACCGCTGTTGGTAGGTGTCGACCTTGGTCGACACGGACGGAAACAAGAAAGGGTCAGAGCTCTTTCCCGGTGGGAAAGGGCTCTGACCCCATCTGTGTGCTGCCTTGGCGTGTTACCAGTTCGGGTCTTCGGCCGGGGCTGCAGCGGGCTTGGGCTTCGGCTTGGCCGCCGGGCGGGCGGCGGCAGCCGGCGCGGCCGAGGCGGTCGCACTGGCAGCAGCAGCCGGCTTGCTGCCCAGCTTCTGGCGCAGTTCGATCTGGCCCGGACGGAAGCCGCCGCGCATGGCGTCAACGCCGTCTTCGATGGTGCCGTACGAGGTCTGTGCGGCGACGCGGTCGATGCGGATGGTGCAGCACGGGTGTTCGCTGCGGCCCAGCGAGCGGCCGGTCTGCGGGTCCTTCAGTTCTTCGCCCAGGCGTACGGCCTGCCAGCGCTGGCCGGCCTGCACGGTGTCACCGCCCTGGCTCAGCACTACCTGGTCACCATCCACAGAAACCACCGACACCGGGAACAGGGTGGTGACGATGGTGGTACCGATCTGGCCGGACAGCGATTCCATCATCGCCGCGGCCATGTTGCGGCCATTGACCACGCGCGGCAGGGTGCTGGGGCCGGTCGAGGCCAGCTGATGATCGAAGCTGTCGGACATCACCACCTGGCCGGTGGTGGCGTTGATCAGGCGCAGGGTGATGCGGCCGCCACCGGAGTACGAGGTCACCTGGCGGTCGGACATGCGCAGGTTGCGCACGCTGCGCGGGTATTCGAAGCGTTCGATGGTCGGAATCAGGATCAGGTCGGTTGCCAGCTGCTGGCCCACGCGTGCGGTGTCCTGCAGGCGCACGTTGCCGCTGTTGATGTGGTCGATCTCGGCCTGCAGTTCGTCGCCGAACTCGCGATCCAGCACGATGAAGCGCTGGGTCTGGGTCAGGGTGTCGGACAGGCGCGCGCGAATCGCGTCGGCCACTTCATCGGCATCCACGCGGCCATCGCCAACGGCGTAGCTGCCGGCCTTGGTGCGCGGCAGGGCGACCACGATCTTCGGCTTGCCCTGCTCGTCCGGTGCGCGGTACTGGGCGATCTGTGCGCGCACGCGCACTTTCCAGTAGCTGCGCATGCTGCGATGGGTGACGTCCGAATCGAACGAGCTGGCGCCGCGCTTGGCATCGACACTCACCTTCTCGTCGTAGCTCTGCTTGACGCTGGCCGACGCCGAACCGCCCTTGGCCGAGGCTTCGCCAGATGCACTGGCCGACGCCGAGCCCTTGAAGCTCCAGCCTTCGTCGCTGGCGCGCACGCGGGCGATGGTTTCCTCGTCCAGCTGCCGCACTTCATCCTGCGACAGGATTTCATAGCCCAGCACCGCGCCTTGCGAGCCGGCGATCATCTGCTGGGTGAACGCGTCGGCGCGGATATCGCCGACGTGTTCGTCATCCACATCCACATGCAGGCCTGCACGCAGGCTCTGCATCTGGCTGGCCACGCGTACGCCGTTGACCTGCGCCACCGCCGACTGCAATGCCGCCAGCACCGCCAGTTCCGGGGTGCTGCCGATGCCGTCGGCTTCGCGCGCGACCTGGGTGGTGCCGCCGAAATCCGGCGTGCCACGCAGGGGCGCTGCTTCCACTGGCGCATTGCTGGCCAGTGCACTGGTTGCCTTGTCCTTGGCGGGTGCGGGCGCTTCGGCCGGGGTGTCCTGCTTGCCACACGCTGCAAGCAGCGTGGCAGCCAGGCCCAGGCCGATCAAACGGTAGGTCATACGCATGGAGATTCGCCTCGGATCAGAGCTTGTCGAGCATCGAATCGGCGTTGGACGGCACCTTCACCTTGCTCTTCTTGGCGAAGGTCACGGCCGACTTGGTCGAGCCGTACAGGCCCTGGATGAAGCCCGGCGATTCCTTGGCCACCCATGCACCGGCGGCCAGCTTGCGGCCGACGGTGGCCAGCTGGGTCGCGCCCAGGTTCTTCATGCCGGCGGTGAAGTTGCTGGCTTCGCCACCCAGCTTCTGTGCTTCGGCCGCCGAGGACAGCAGCGAGACCAGGCCTTCGGCGTAGTGCTGCTTGGATTCAGCGTTCAGTTCCGGCTGTGCGGCCTGGCGCTCGTTGATCGCCGCCTGCGCAGCTTCGCTGACCGACACCGACTTCTTCATCGCATCGACGCTGACCGAACCCGACGACAGCGCCTGGCGCTCGGCTTCCAGCAGCTGCACCTGCTCGGCCAAGCCGAAGGCGCGGGCGAACGAAGTCTGGGCCTGCAGCGAGTGCGACTGCGAGGTAACGAAACGACGCACCAGCGCTTCCTGCGCGGCTTCGTCCGGGGCGGCGGCGCTGGAGGCGCTGCTGCTGGAGGTGCCGGTGGCGGCACCGGCCAGGTCCTTCAGCTTGCCCAGGCCAGCGTGGGCCGGCATCGACAGGGTGGCGGCAGCGATGGCCAGGGTGAGAGCAGTGCTACGGATCATGTGAGATTCCTTTGGGAGAGACGGCCGCGATGCGGCGCGCAAGATCGGGTATAGCAGCGGGTCAGTGCCGAGCAAGCGCGGCACCCACCAGAGCCGGTAGCGCCGGGCCATGCCCGGCGAGCGCAGCGGTAACGTCAACGAACCGCCTTGACGTTCAGTTCGTTGATCATCTGCTGCGCAGCCTTTTCAGCCGCCAGCTGCAGCGCGTTGGTACGGGCCACGGTTTCATTCGGGCCGGTACCGGAGAACTGCACCGGGCCCACCGACGACACGGTGCGCGGGAAACGACCGGTCACGTCCAGCACCTTGCCGGTGACCGTGACGAACACGCGGGTGTTGCCACTGGCCGGGTCGCGGTCGCGCATGCCGACGTCGAGGGTGCCGACGGCGATGTACGGGATGTTGGCTGCACGGATACCGTTGGCGGTATCACGCAGGGTGGCCGGGGCCAGGTCGTTGCCGGTGCTGAAGTCCTTGCGGATACGCTCGATGCTGAGCAGGCCGCGCGACTCGCCTTCCACGTATTCGGCTTCAACCACTTCGTAGCCGGCGGCGCTGAAGGCACCGGTCATCGCGGTGTTCACTTCGGCCGCGTTGGCCACCTTCCAGCTGATGTTGTCGCTGCGCTGGGTAGTGCTGCCGCCGCTGGTGACCGACATCGACGCATTCTGGTTGATGCTGCCGTTGGTGCTGACAGAGTTGCCACGGAAGCTGTCGCCTTCACGGGTGTTCTCGTTGTAGCTGGAGCTGACGTCGGTGCGGCGGTATTCCTTGTCCTGGAACGACTGCACGGTGTCCTGCGAGCGCGCCATGAACAGGAAGGTCAGCAGCGAGCGCTGTGCGGCAGTGGCACCGGCCACGGCCGAGCCGGCATCCAGCTTGGTCTGCAGCAGGGTGGTGTTGATCTCTGCACGGACGGTGACGCTGTAGGTCTTGGCCTTCTTGTCTTCGGTGTCCGACAGCTGCACGGCACTGAGCACGTAGCGGTCGATCTCGCCGATGAACTCGGCGCGACGCGCTTCGAACAGGCGCAGCTTGGCCGCACCGGTTTCGGCGATGTACGCCTCCAGTGCATTGACCTTGGCCTTGTTCAGGGCCTGGGCACGGGTGTCGGCACTCAGGCGCAGGCCGTAGCTGGCCGAACCGGTACCGCGCGAACTGGCAGTCTGTGCAGCGACCGGCGAGGCCACCACCAGGGCGATGAGGATGAGCAGGATGGTACGCATCAACGACATGACTTGATCAACTCCTGGAGGGCTTGGGTCTGCTGCTGCAACGGGCGGCCGCCCGGCTTCTGTTCGTCCAGCCAGCCGCGCGAATCGGCGCGCTTGGCGGCGGCGCCGGCGAAGGCGTCGAAACCGGCCAGCAGGGTTTCGTAGCTGGCCGACCACTGGTCAACCTGCCACTGCGTGACCGGCACCACCTTGGTGGCGCCCTTGCGCAGCGGCTGTTCGAAATAGACCTTGCCGGAGAACGGCTCGGTCACCTTGGCGGTGAAGAACGCACCGAACAGCATCGTCTTCATCGCCGGGGTTTCTTCGATCACGCCGTTCTTCAACGCATCCACCTGCAGGTTGATGACGTAGTCCGGCTCGGGGATCTTCAGCTGGTAGACCTTGCCGTCGGCAAAGCGCGCCGCCATCGCACCACCGATCGCCTGGCCCGAGGCCGGCGGCAGCAGGCCGACACCGGTATTGGACGACAGCGTCTTGGACAGTTCATGGGCCAGCGTGGCGCGCAGCGGGGCGTCCCACTTCGGGTCGGGCAGCTTGGCGCGGACCGCGTCGGACAGGGTCACGCCACCGACCTGCAGGCGACGCACGGCGGCATCGGGCAGCTTGGCCTGGGCGAGGCTGGCGGCCAGTACCTGCGACAGGCTGGTCGCAGCGTTGCCGTACAGCAGATCGGCGACGATCGCATCGATATCGTCGTTGTCGGGGCGGTAATCCTGCACATCGATGCGCTGCAGGGTGAGCGGATAGGACGCGATCACCTGGCGCTCGCGGAAGTCGAAGAACAGCGCCTGAAGCGCCACTTCCACCAGCACCTTGTACTGGTTGCCGATCGGCTCGACCGACACCAGCTCGCGGTCCAGCGCTGCGGCCAGCACGGTGGCACTGGTGGTGCCGTCGAGCATCGCCACCGGCTGGTCGATCAGTTCCAGATTGGCCGGCGGGCGACGCTTGAGCCCCTGCGCCAGGGTCTGGTTGAGCGGGATCAAGCCACGCTTTTCCAGCACGGCGTGCGCATGCGGCGTGGTCGCCTGCACGGCAGCGGCATCAGCGGTATAGGCAAAACCGGCCCAATAGGCCTGCTGCGATTTGTCTGCCGCCTGCGTGGCCATCGGCCACACGGCCAGGCACAGAGCACAGGCAAGCAGGCGCGCAAAAGCGCGCGATGCGCTCTTCGTCCTTGAATACATCCAACCGCTCCTCGGTCATTACGCACGGAAAGCGGACGCTCATGCGCCCACTGGGCGCGAAACATAACGGCTCGCGGGCCTGCCGACAAGTGCTGCCTTCGTCGCGGTCACTCCGCGGGGGGCAGACCGGCCCTTTGCCGCAGCAGGCCGCGCTCTGCCTGGTTCTGGCTGAGTCTGGCGGCTTCCGCAAAAGCGTGACGTGCATCCTGCTCCCGCCCCAGCTTCTGTAGTAGCTCGCCGCGTACCACCTGCAGCGGCGCGTACTCGCGCAGTCGCGCGTCCACCAGCAACGGCTGCAGCTGCGCCCACGCCGCGAAGGCACCGTCGCTGCGCAGTACCGCCACCACGCGGTTCAATGCGACAACTGGCGAAGGCTGCACCTGCAGCAACTGCGTATAGAGTGCTGCGATGCGCGGCCAGTCGGTATCCTCGGGGCGACGCGCCGCTGCATGGCACGCTGCGATGCGCGCCTGCAGTACATAGGGATCACCACCACCACCGGCGGCCAGCGCGCGCGCCAGCACCTGCTGCCCGCGTTCAATCTGCAGCCAGTCCCAGCGCGCGCGGTTCTGCTGGTCCAGCAGCACCGGCACGCCCTGCGCATCGGTCCGTGCTGCGGCACGCGAGGCCTGCAGTTCCATCAGCGCCAGCAGGCCCAGCACGGGCGGCATCGGCAGCCGGTGCGCCAGAATGCGCGCGAGCCGCAGTGCCTCCTCGCACAGCGCCGGACGCATCCAGTCGTCACCGGCACTGGCCGCATAGCCTTCGTTGAACACCAAGTAGATCACCTCCAGCACCGAGCCGAGCCGCTCGGGCATCGCGTCTGCGCGAGGGACCTCGTAGGGCACCTGCTTCTGCGCCAGGGTGCGCTTGGCGCGCACGATGCGCTGGGCGATGGTCGGCTCGGGCTGCAGGAACGCGCGCGCGATCTCCACGGTAGTCAGGCCACCAAGCAGGCGCAGGGTCAGTGCCACCCGTGCGTCGGCCGGCAACACCGGATGGCAGGCCACGAACATCAGCCGCAGCAGGTCGTCACCCAGATCATCTTCCAGCGCCTGGCTGTCATCCGGTGCCGGCAAGGGTGCCGGATGCAGTTCCTCGCCCCACTGCGCATGCTGCTGCGCCACCCGCTGGTGCTGGCGCAGCACATCGATGGCACGGTTGCGCGCAGTGGTCATCAGCCAGGCTCCGGGGTTGTCCGGGATGCCCTGCTCCGGCCAGCGCTCCAGCGCGGCCAGCCAGGTGTCCTGGGCCAGCTCCTCGGCACGGCCGACATCGCCCCCAAGCAGCCGCGCCAGGCGCGCGATCAACACCGGCGACTCCATCCGCCAGAGGGTTTCCAGACGCTGCGTCAGTGCGGGCTCGAGCATGCGCCGATCACAGCACGCGCACCGGGCCCGCACAAGCGCCGCAGCTCACGCTTCAACAATCGGCTTGAAGCCGCCCCAGAACATGCGCCGGGTATCGAACGGCATGTCCTTCGGGCCCAGCGATGCCAGCCGCGGGTCCGCCATCACTTTCGCGTTGATACGGTCGCGCGCCGCGCGCGAACGGAACACCACGAAGGCGACGATCACCGTTTCGCCAGGCTTGGCCTTGACCGCACGCGGGAACGACGCGCTCTTTCCTGGTTCCACATCGTCAGCCACGCATTCCATGTACTGCAGCGCGCCATGGTCCTTCCACACCGCCCCGGCCTTGCGGGCAAGGCGGCGGTAGGCCACCACCTTGTCCTGCGGGCACGGCAGCACGTAAGCATCCACGTAAGCCATGAGGATTCTCCCTGCGGCGGCCGTCAGCCCGGTTCGCCGTCCATGTGTGCGATCTCCCAGAGATGGCCATCCAGGTCCTGGAAGCCGCGCTGGTACATGAAGCCGTAGTCGCGCGCCGGTTGCGGTTCGCTGGCGCCGGCGGCCAGGGCCTTGTCCACCAACTCGTCAACTGCCTTGCGACTGGGTGCCGAGAGTGCGTTGATCACTTCGGTGTGGGTGTGCGCATCGGCAATCGGCTTGTTGGTGAACTGCTGGAAAAAAGGTTGGGTCAGCAGCATCACGTAGATGCTTTCGCTGATGACCATGCCGGCCGCGTCGTCGTTGGTGTAGGTCGGATTGAAGCTGTAGCCCAGCGCGGTGAAGAAGGCCTTGGATGCGTTCAGATCCTGCACGGGCAGGTTGACGAAGATCATCTGCGGTTGCGGTGCACTCATCGGTGAAGCTCCTTGTGGATGAAAGAAAGAGGACTCAGGGCTGCTTCATGCAGTTGACCATCCACGGCTTGCCGTAGCGGTCGATCAACATGCCCCAGCGGTGCGCCCAGAACGTTTCGGCGATCGGCATCTGCACCTGGCCACCGTCGGCCAGCGCGGCGAACACGCGTTCGGCTTCTTCGATGCTGTCGACGTCGACATTGATGGTGGTCGAGCCACCCTCGCCACCGCCGGGACCGTCGGCCGCCATCACGATGGCGCTACCGATTTCCAGCTGGCTGTGCGCGACGTGGTCCAGGGTTTCCGGCGGCATCTCGTTGCAGCCCGGCGAGCCATCGGAGGGGGGCATATCGCGGTATTTCATTTCCGAGGTGACCTGGCCACCGAGTGCCTTGGCATAGAACGCCATCGCCTCATGGGCCTGGCCGTTGAAGCCGAGGAAGGGAATCAATTTCATGGCAATGCTCCGTCGTGGGTTTCAGGGTGGTAGCGCCGGGCCATGCCCGGCGGGGGAAATGAATCGGGTCAACCTTCAAGCTGTGCACGCAGACGCTGTTCCTGCTGCTGTAATTCGGGGGTGAAGGCTTCGCCGAAGTCTTCAGCGGAGATCAAGGGGCGCAGTTCGAGGGTGCCGCCACTGCCGAACGGCGCACGGCTGGCCCATTCAACCGCCTCATCCAGCGACCGCACCTCCCACAGCCAGAAGCCGGCGATCTGTTCGCTGGCAGGACCGAACGGACCGGCCTCGACCTTGGGTGCCGCGCCGCCGAAGTGAATGCGGCGGCCGCGCTGGGTGGCGTGCAGGCCTTCACCGGCCAGCATGATGCCGGCGGCCACGAGTTGTTCGTTGAAGGCGCCCATTTCGGACAATTCCTGTTCGCTGGGCATGCGGCCGGCTTCGGAGTCGGCGTTGGCCTTCACGATCACCATCACTTTCATTGCGGTCTCCCGTGGGGACGCGTGGTGCGTGCCCTTCACTGGGTACAACGAACCGGGGGGCTGGGAATCGACACGTCTTTTGAAAATTATTTCTTCCGCGGAAAGCGCGCCTTCGGCGGGAGTCGGCGAACGGCGGAGCCCCTCCGTGGTGGGGTGGGGTTGGTCGCTGAAAGCTCGGGTTCATGGGCTTGGCCTGGTGGGGAGGCAGGGCAGGGGACGCTGCAAGTACGTCCATGTAAGCTCGGTCGCCGCATCCATGCGGCTCACGCCC
Source organism: Stenotrophomonas maltophilia (assembly GCF_002138415.1). Lineage (NCBI taxonomy): Bacteria > Pseudomonadati > Pseudomonadota > Gammaproteobacteria > Lysobacterales > Lysobacteraceae > Stenotrophomonas > Stenotrophomonas maltophilia. The sequence goes on along the minus strand of NZ_CP015612.1, from coordinate 470,900 downwards.
CTGCCCTGCCTCCCCACCAGGCCTTGGACAGTTTCCTGCCTCCGGCACGCACCACGGGAAGATCAAGAAAAAAGGCAAAAGCAAAAGCAACAGTAACGGCGGTTGGCTGGCGGCCTCGGCTTTGCGAGCGAAGCGACCCGCTTTTGCTCTTGTTGTTGATTTCCCGTGGTGACTCGGCGACCGGAATCTGTCTGGGGCCGGGCGGGTGGGGTTGGCGGGGTATCCTGATCTGGCCCCCTGAAAACGGACGCCATGAAGCCGTTTCAGGCGGCAGCCCGGAGCTGCCGGGCGTAGTTGTTAGGCGAGTGGTAGCCCAGCGCCGAGTGTAGCCGGGCTGGATTGTAGAAGCCGTGGATGTAAGCAGCGATGGACTGGCTGGCTTGTTCTCTACTGGCGTAAGGCTCGGCAGCCTCTTCTGTCTTGAGCGTGGCAAAGAAGCTCTCGGCCACCGCGTTGTCCCAGCAATTGCCAGGCCGGCTCATGCTTTGGACCACCTCATGGGACTGCAGCAGCTGGCGAAACTGGTTCCCCCAGTACTGCCCACCACGATCTGAATGGAAGATCAGGCCGGGTCGTTGTGGATGCAGAGCCCAAGCATTGGCAAATGCTTTCACCACCAGCTCTTCAGTCAGACGCTTGGAAACACTGTAGCCCAGCACCTGCCGGGTCTGGACGCTGATGACCACGGCCAGATGCAGCCATCCCTGGCGGGTGGGGACATACGTGATATCCCCGACCCAGGCCGTCGGTCCGGTTCCGGGGGCAAATTGCCGATCCAGCAGGTTGGGGGCGAGCTGAGATGAGCCGCCGGAGGATTTGGGTCGGAATCGGCCTTTGGTCTTGCCCTGGATTCGCTCCTCGGCCATTAACCGTGCCACGCGCTTGTGGCCGACTGGATGATTCCTGGCTCGTAAGGCCCTGACCAGCCGACGTCGCCCATAACTGCGCTTGCTGGTCACATGAATGGCCCGAAGCTCGGTACGGAGGGCTGAATCGACATCGCACGTTTGGGCACACTGCCGGCGCAGGTAGTCATGGAATCCAGAGACAGAAACCCCAAGAACCCGACACAGCAACCTGGTCGGGTAGTGAGTCCTTTGACTGGCGACGAAGGCGTACCTCACTTGGACTCTCTGGCAAAGAACGCCGCCGCTTTTTTTAGGATTTCCCGCTCCATCTTCAGATTGGCGTTCTCGGCCCGAAGGCGGCTGATCTCGCTTTCCAGGTCGGTGGCTGGCCTGCGAGCCTCAGAGGTCAACGACCGGCCAGCACGGACCGCGTCAAGCCAATTTGCCAGCGTCTTGACCGACATCTCCAGCTGACGGGCCGCTGCGGCAGGCCCGAGCGACTCGGCCAACTCCACGGCTTGGTGCTTGAATTCATCGGTGTAGCTACGACGGGTGATACGGGACATAAGGGACCTCCAAGTGCGATCAAAGTATCGCTTCTTGGCGTCCGCTGACGGGGGGCCAGATCATCCCGCGCCATGGATGGCGCGGCTAAGCCTCCACGGACGGATTCACGGCGTCCCCGCCAATCCCACCCGCCCGGCCCACCCGCAGAAACCCAGCTTTCAGCGACCACCGCCCCCCACCACGGAGGGGCTCCGCCGTTCGCCGATCGCCCGCCGCAGGCGGCCTTTCGCGCTGCAGCATGCCGGCAGGCAAACCTGCGCCATCATGGACACCCCGCCCCCCGCCAGGACCGTCCCATGCAGCAGTACCTGCTTCTGATCTACATCGAGCCTGCCCTGCTGCAGGCCCTGCCCACCGAAGAATTCAACGCGCTGATGCGCGACTGCCTCGCCCACGCCGACAAACTGCAGGCGGAAGGCACGCTGCTGGCCGCGCAGAAGCTGCAGCCGGTCGACACCGCGCAGACCCTGCGCGTGCGCGATGGCCACAGCCGTGTATTGGATGGCCCGTTCGCCGAAACCCGCGAACTGCTGGCCGGCTTCAACCTGATCGTCGCCCGCGACCGCGACGAAGCCATGCGCATCGCCCGCGATTTTCCGTGGGCGCGCTTCGGCAGCATCGAGGTGCGGCCGCTGGAAGACATGGACGCCGAGCGCGAACGCTGCGGCGCCCCGGCTGCGGCTATGGCAGCAGCCGTACTCTGATCTCGCGCGGGCCCACGCCTTCGTTGCCGCTGTAGTCGCGCACGCTGGCGCGCACGGTGTACTCGCCCGGTGGCAATGCCGCCGGCTGCCAGCGCCCGGTTTCCATCAGGCCATCACGCACGGTGTTGGTGGCGAGGTAGCGGAAGCGGGTCACCGCGCTGCCATGCACGGTGATGCCGCTGTCCGGCGCGTAGGCCACGCGCACCGCTTCGTTCTGCGGCGGCATGCGGTTGAACACGATGTTCCAGCGCGGTTGCTCATAGCCCTGCAGCGGCTGTCCGCCGGCATCGAGGATCTGGTAACCCACCTGGTACATGCCCAGCCGGCGCCGCGGCAGGTTGTTGTCAACCTGGTCCCAGGCCTCGACCACGATCTGTACGCCACGTCCCTGCCGCGCCAGCATCACCACGCCGTCGCTGCCGGCCGCCAGCGGTTGGTCGTTGTCGTCCAGCAGCGCAACATCGGTGATGCGCGGTGCGAAGTGGTCGGCGTAGTTGTGGAAGCCCAGCGCCACGGCGTTGGTTTCGAAGCCGCCGGTGCCCACCGCCAGATGCACGTGCGCCTGGTTGTTGATGCTGCCCAGGCGATCGCCGACGTGGATGCGCGTGCCGCGACGCACGCGCATCCGCTCCAGCTTGCCCTGTTCGTCGTACAACGCCTGCCAGCGCGCATCGAACGGCTGGTCGCGCGGGGTGCGGCCGACCCGCATGTGGATGTACTTGAGGCGGTCCACTGCCAGGCCCTCGGCCTGCCCACCCAGGCTCCAGGCCGCCACCGGGCTGCTGATCTTGCCATCGGCGATCGCCAGCACGGTCTGGCCGACATCGCCGCGCACATCAAAACCGCCGTGCAGGTGGTGGCGGCTCTCGCCCTTGAAGTTGCCGCGCACCTCGCCCAGCGTGCCCACCACTTCATGCCAGCCGTCCTGTGGTGCCAGCGGCCAGCGCCCACCGGTGTCCGGCAACGCTGCATCGGCAGCGGGCCCGACCAGCGCCGGTGCCGGCAAATCACCCACCGGCAGCGGGCGCAGGCGGTGCAGGCGATAGCTGGCGGAATCGGCGACCAGCACGCTGCCGTCGGCATCCATCGCCAGACCACTCGGGCGGGCCAGTCGCGGCAGGCGCCCGTTGCCCACCAGCGCGATCTGGTGGCCCTGCGGCGTCACCTGCACGATGCGGCCATCAAGGTCACCCACGTACAGCACGCCGTCGTGCGTGGTGGCCAGCGACAGCGGCCCATTGATCACGCCGCCATCGCCCAGCAGCGTGCTGACCATGCCGTCGGCACCGACCCGACGCACCGCGTTGTTGAACAGGTCGGCCACCAGCAGGGCACCGTGTGTGTCAAAGGCCAGCGCCACCGGGGTATCGAAGCGTGCATCGCCCGCCAGGCCATCGGCCAGCCCCGGGCGCTCGCCGCCGACCAGGGTACGCACGTTGCCATCGGTATCAATCACCCGGATGCGGTCGTTGAAGGTGTCGGCCACATAGACCTGGCCCTGCGCGTCCACCGTGATGCCCATCGGTGCATCGAAGCGCGCCTGTGCGGCCGGTCCATCGGCGTACCCCTGCTCGCCACCGGCCAGCGTGGTCACCTGGCCATCGGTGCCGATGCGGCGGATGGCGTGGTTGCCGGTGTCGGCCACGTACAGGTTGCCCTGCGCATCGGCGGCAATGCCCGAGGGCGTATTGAAGCTGGCCTGCAGTGCCGGGCCATCTACGCGCCCCTCGCCCTGCCCGGCCACCGTTTCAACGCGGCCATCGGGAAGGCGGCGACGGATCCGGTTGTTGTCACCGGCATCGGTGAAATAGACGCTGCCATCGGCACTGCGCAGCAACGCGTACGGGTCGGCGAAACGCGCCTGCGCGGACGCACCGTCACGGTCACCCGGGTGGCCATCACCGGCCAGCGGTTCGATCTGCGCGGTCCAGGCCAGCGGCGTGGGCGTCGGGCCTGCCGGTTCAGCCAGGGTGTGCAGCGGGGTCTCCCACCAGGTGGCGGCCAATGCCACCGCCGTTGCCAACGCTACGCCTGCTGCCATCCATTGCCACCGTGCCATCGTGCTGCGCTGCCTGCCTGCTGCTTTAAGAGGCAACGACAATAGACGCTGAAGACGCGATCCGCCACGGCCAATCGTACTGCCGGATACCAGAGTTCCATGCGTTACGCTTGTTCTCGTTGGCCTCAGCGGGTTCAATGCTCTTCCCACGGATGGAGATCCTCCATGCCCCGCGTCTTCCCCCTCGCCGCCCTGCTGGTGGCCGCCCTGGCCAGCACGCCGGCCTCTGCCTCGATCACGGTGGCGCCGCAGAAGCCGTCAATCACCGCCGATGCGATGCACATGGCCTACGCCACGCGCTGGGATGAGGCCATCCAGCAGTCACGCAGTGGCAACACGCTGGGCGCGCTGATTGCGATGGAACGGCTGATGGAAGATCCGATGCTGGATGACTTCGATGCCGAACATCGCGGCCGCGCTGCACAGGTGGCGGGCTGGACCGCGATGGTGCAGAAGAAGCCGGACCAGGCCCGCCGCTACCTGCAACGGGCGCAGGAGGCACTGCCGGACGATGCGCAGATCCTGCTGACCCTGATGTCGCTGGAGCTTTCCGAGAACAAACCCGTTCCGGCCACCAGGCTTCTGGTGCAGGCGCTGAAGCATGCCGACGCGCCGCTGCCGCTTGAGCACCAGGCCATCAACTATCTGCAGTACCGCCTGCGCGACCAGCCGCAGCAGCGCATGGAGCTGCTGCAGGCACTGTTCGACAACGGTTGGAAGAGTGGCGGCGGCCTGGAGCCGACCGGACTGTGGCTGGCACTGGCCACGCTGCAGGCCGACAACGGCCGGGGCGACGACATCCCGGCCACGTTGGCGCGCATCACCGCCCCCGCCGAGATCATCCGGCTGCGCAGTGACAAGCGCTTCGATCGCTATGTCGACCGCAGCGATGCCCGCTTCGATCCGGTGCAGGCTGCACAGAAGCACCTCGACGAACTGCGCGTGTCTGGCCTGCTGGATCGCAAGCTGGATGCACGCATGGCCGAATTCAGCAGCACGCTGCTGATGCTGGACCGCAACGAGGAAGTGCTGGCGCTGACCGAAGGCATGGCCGGTGCGGCTGCCGAAGGCGAGTCGCCTTCGGCGGCGGAAGCCGAATGGGTGGCGTGGCTGCTCAACAGCCGGCTTACGGCACTGCGCCGGCTGGGGCGCACCGACGATGCACTGGCGGCAGCACAGCAGGCCGCCCGCATCGGCGCACTGGGCCCGGACGGCATCGAGCATCAGTTGAATGTCAGCTTCGTGCTCACCTCACTGGGCCGCATGCAGGAGGCTGCGCAGACGGCGAGCGATATCCAGGGCCTCGCCGGCTACGGCAAGGCTGCACAGGCCCTGGTGCAGTTCGCCGCCGCGCGCGAGCGGGGCGACGCCAAGGCGATGGGCGCCGCGCGCGAAGTGATCCTTGCCCAGCGCAACGACGCACGCCTGTTCCATCGCGAGATGCTGCTGGACGAAGGCAACCTGGAGGGCGCAGCGGCGGTGCTGATCGAACAGCTGCGCTCACCCGATGACCGCGGCGAGACGCTGGCCAGCCTGCAGGACATGCGTACCTATCCCTCGCTGCCGGGTGACGTGAAGATCGATGCGGCCTGGCGTGCCCTCAAGCAACGCGCGGACGTGCAGGCCGAGGTCGCCCGCGTCGGCCGCATCGAGCACTACGAACTGGTCAGCAGCTCAACCTCGCGCTGAGCAGATGCGCTGTGGAGCCGAGCACGGGCTCGGCTCTACACGCCACCGCCAGCCTAACGCGCGGGCACCTCGGTACGGATGCCCATCGCTTCACGGTAGCGCGCGTACAGCGCCATCACCTTGTCCACATAGGCCAGGGTCTCGGCATAGGGCGGCACGCCCTTGTAGCGGGTGACCGCGCCGATGCCGGCGTTGTAGGCGGCCGCTGCCAGCGGCCGGTCGCCGTTGTAGCGACGCAGCAGCGCGCGCATGTAGCGGGCGCCGCCATCGATCGACTGCTGCGGCGAGAACGGATCGCTCACACCGTATTCCTGCGCGGTATCCGGCATCAGCTGCATCACGCCCTGTGCGCCCTTGGTCGAGACCGCCAGCGCATCGAAGTTGCTTTCGGCATGGGCGATCGCACGCAGCCACGCGTCATCCACGCCGGTGGCCTTGGCCGCAGCCTTGAACTGTTTGGCATGTTGCGCCAATTGCGGCTTGCCGACCTTGCCCAGGCCTTCGTGCGCAGGTTCACCCGGCGGCGTGGCCATGGTGAACTTCAGGAACACTTTCGAGCCGGGCAGGTTGCGGGTGGAGTAGACCAGCACGCCATCCTGCTCGCGCTCGTACAGGACGCCGCTGAACACGCCCATGTTGCCCCACAGGTTCGGGGTCTGGATGGCGTTGTCGTCGATTTCCTTCGGGGTGCAGCGCGAGCCCGGCTCCGGGGCGGTGGCCAGGCTGACGGTGTTGCCCTGCACGCAGCGGTAGACGGTGCGTGCGGCGGCCAGCCCGGGCCACAGGCCGGGCAGCAGCAACAGCGCAAGCAGGAGAGGGTGACGGGACATGGCGGCCGGATGATCCGGCCGCGCCCGCTAATGTTGGGTGAATGGGGGGCCGGCAGGGCTGCGCCCTGCACCTGCAGAGGCCAGATCAAGAGCAACAGCAAGTTGGCTGAAGGATGGCGGGGTGGTCCGGTTGTGGGGGACGCTGCAAGTACGTCCATGTAAGCTCGGTCGCCGCATCCATGCGGCTCACGCCCCCACAACCGGACCCACCCCGCCTTCGACAGTTCCCGGCAGCGGGCAGTAGATCCACGCCATGCGTGGATGAAACGTCCGGAGACAATGGATCAATCAATGGAACGAAAACGCTGGGTTACTTCGCAGTCCTTCGCCGCACCCAATACCCCACGCCCAGCAGCACGAACCACACCGGGCTGGCGATCAACGCCTGGCGGGTGTCGGCCTGCAGGCTCAGCAGCACCAGCACGGCGGCGAAGAACACCAGGCAGGCCCAGCACATGGCAACGCCACCGGGCATCTTGAAGATCGAGGCGGCGTGGCGTTCCGGGTAGCGGCGGCGGTAGGCCATGTAGGCCACCAGGATCAGCGACCAGACGAAGATGAACAGCACCGTCGCCAGCGTCGTCACCAGGGTGAAGGCGGTCACCAGGTTGGGAATCAGGTAGATCAGCAGCGTGCCACCGAGCAGGCACAGGCAGGAGAACAGCAGGCCACGGGCCGGCACGGCGGCGCGCGACAGCTTCGACAGCCCGCGCGGGGCGTGACCCTCTTCGGCCAGACCGTACAGCATGCGGCTGGTGGAGAAGATGCCGCTGTTGGCCGAGGACGTGGCCGAGGTCAGCACCACGAAGTTGATCAGGCTGGCGGCGGCGGGAATACCGGCCAGCACGAACAGCTGCACGAACGGGCTCTTGTCCGGCACCACCTGGCGCCACGGGGTGACGGCCATGATCGCGATCAGCGCAAGCACGTAGAAGATGATGATGCGCACCGGGATCGAGTTGATCGCCTTGGGCAGGTTGCGCTCGGGGTCGGCGGTTTCGGCGGCGGTGGTGCCGACCAGCTCGATGCCGACGAAGGCGAACACCGCAATCTGGAACCCGGCGAAGAAGCCGACCAGGCCCATCGGGAACATGCCGCCGTCATTCCACAGGTTCGACAGCGACGCGGTGTGGCCGCTGGGTGAGGTGAAGCCCCACGCCACCAGCCCGGCCCCGGTGATGATCAGCGCACAGATCGCCACGATCTTGATCAGCGCGAACCAGAATTCCATTTCACCGAACAGCTTCACCGTCACCAGGTTCAACGACAACAGCAGCATCACGCAGGCCAGCGCCGGCTTCCAGGCTTCAAGCCCGGGGAACCAGAACTGTGCGTAGGCGGCGATCGCGATCACATCGGCAATGGCGGTAACAATCCAGCAGAACCAGTAGGTCCAGCCACAGAAGAAGCCGGCCCAGGGACCGAGCAGGTCGGTGGAAAAATCGATGAAGGATTTGTACTGCAGGTTGGACAGCAGCAGCTCGCCCATCGCGCGCATCACGAAGAACAGCATCGCGCCGATGATCAGGTAGACGAAGACGATGGACGGGCCGGCCAGGCTGATGGTCTTGCCCGACCCCATGAACAGGCCGGTGCCGATGGCACCGCCGATGGCGATCAGTTGCAGGTGGCGGTTGGACAGGCTGCGGCGCAGGTGCTCGGGGGGCGTTGCGGGCTCGGTCATGGGCGCGGAAAGGGGCGGGCGAAGCGTTCGACGGTAGTCCTCCGCGGCGCGGAGCGCCAGCGCCGGACGACCCGATCACGTCAAACCTGGCCGCTTTCATCACAATGTGACCCAATACCGGATTCGTCCCATTCCACCCGGCCCGGCGCCATGCTCAGATAGCCGCACCTGCCCAAGGACCGGCCCCGCCCATGCACCCTGCCCTGCCCGCCCCGCTGGAGCTCCGGCCATGAGCCGGCTGCGCGTGATCATCGGCGGCACCGCGCTGGCGCTGCTGGCTGCAGCGCTGCCGATCGCCGTGATGGCCTATGCCACCTGGGACCGCACGATCAGCGTCGAACAACAACGGCTGCACGACATCGCCCTGCGCACCCTGCGCCGGTCCGATCTGTCCTACCACGAGGCGCTGGCCGCGCTGAAATCGGCCGAGGCCAGTACCGCCTCGGGCTGCGATGAGGAACACATCCGGCGCATGCAGACGCTGGTGATGACCACGCCATCGGCCGACCAGATGGGCTACTTCGAAGGCGGCAAGCTGCGCTGCACCTCGTGGGGACCGTTCCGCTCCGACGTGAACCAGCCCAAGGCCGACCACGTAACCAGTGACGGCGCCGGCATCGCGGTGGACGTGCGGCCCGAAGCCAGCGGCCGTCGCCAGGTGCTGTCGATCCTGTACGGCTCCTACGACGTGCTGGTTGATCCGCGCCGCTTCGTCGACGTCATCGTAGACCCGCATGTCCGCCTGGCGCTGGCCAGCCCGGATGGACGCCTGCTGGCCAAGCAGGACGGCATGGACACGGCACTGCTGGAGACCCTGCTGCGCAATCCTGGCGAAGGGCTGGACCAGAACACGCTCTACGCCACCGCCCGCAACGAGGAATGGCTGGCGATCGCCACCACGCCACGCACCGCGTTGGCCGCCACCTTCCGCCAGCAGGCCTGGCTGTTCGTGCCGCTGGGCATCCTGCTGGCGGCCGCCGGCGCCGGCCTGGTGATCTGGCTGTCGCGGCGGCGCCTGTCACTGCGTGGCGAGCTGGCCACCGCCATCCGTCGCCGCGAGCTGTACCTGCATTACCAGCCGATCATCGAGCTGGACACCGGCATCTGCGTTGGCGCCGAGGCCTTGATCCGCTGGCAGCGCCCGGACGGCACCCAGGTGCGGCCGGACCTGTTCATTCCACTGGCCGAAGAGGCCGGCATGATCGCCGCGGTCACCGAACTGGTGATCGAGAACGTGGTGCGCGACATGCGCGAACTACTGGTGGCCGACCGCAGCGCACACATCGCGATCAACCTGGCCGCCGAGGACATCAGCAGCGGCCGTGCCTTGCAGATGATCTCCAAGCACATGGCCGGCAGCGGCATCCTGCCGCAGCAGATCTGGATGGAGGCCACCGAGCGCGGCTTCCTCGACCTGGACCGCGCCCGCACGATGCTGGCGCAGGCACGCCGTGCAGGTCACAGCGTGGCCATCGACGATTTCGGCGTGGGCTTCTCCAGCCTGCAGTACCTGGAACAACTGCCACTGGATGCGCTGAAGATCGACAAATCGTTCATCGATGCGATTGGCACCGAGAGTGCGACCAGCCCGGTGACCCCGCACATCATCGACATGGCTAAGGAACTGGGCCTGTGGGTGGTGGCCGAGGGCGTGGAGACCGAGGCGCAGCTGGCCTACCTGCACAGCCGGCACGTGGAGTTCGGGCAGGGCTGGCTGTTTTCGCGCCCGCTGCCCCGTGATGAGTTCGTGGCGTTCCACCACAAGCGGCAGCAGCGATACGGTGCGGCGCGGGAGCACATGCAGAATCCGCGCAGCGTGCCGATCGAGCGTGAGGGAGTGGAGTAGGACGGCGAACGGCGGAGCCCCTCGTGGTGGGTCGCGCCCGGTGAATCCATCAGTTGGGGCCGGGTGGATGGGTCGCGCAGGGGGCGCTGCAAGTACGTCCATGTAAGCTCGGTCGCCGCTTGCTCGTGTGCGCTGTCCTGCGCACACGGCAAGACCGGGGTTGGGCGTCCTGCCCAACCCGCCCGAGGCATGCCTCGGGCCCATGCGGCTCACGCCCCTGCGCAACCCACCCACCCGGCCACGGACACATTGCGGCGGCGTCCCACCACGGAATCAACGGAAGAAGGCAAAAGCAAAGGCAGACGCGGGTCGCTGCGCTCGGTAGATCCACGCCATGCGTGGATGGCGTGGACCACGGTAGTGCCGGCCGCTGGCCGGCACCTCCGTAACGTTTGACTTGGGCCTACGCCCAGGCCTTCGGCCGTGCCAGCAGCCAGGCCACGCTCACGGCCAGCAGCAGCAACGGCAGCCATCCCAACTGGTTCGGGCCAACCGCCTGCAGCAGCACACCCCCCGCAACGCCACCGGCAGCGATGGCCAGGTTCCAACCGGTCACCAGCATCGACTGCGCCAGATCCGCGGCGGCACCCGCACGGCGTGCCAGTGCGGTCTGGAACAGCGTCGGCACCGCACCGAACGCCACGCCCCACAGGATCGTCGCCAGCAGCAGCGCGGTCGCCGCACCCGGCCATACCAGCAACGTCAGTACCGGCACGATGAAGCCGATCACCGCCGCCCACACCAGCGCACGCAGGTGGCGATCCACGCCCCAGCCGGCAATACCGATGCCGGCGATGGCGGCCACGCCAAAGGCCAGCAGCAGCCGGTCCAGCCAGGCACCGGCACCCGCATCGACCGCCAGCGGCTCGATGTAGGTGTACAGCACGTTGTGCGCCAGCACGTACAGCACCATCACCAGCAGCGCGCTGCGCACACCGGGCATGCGCCACACCGTACCCAGCGATGTGCGCTGGCCGGCACCGGCGGCGGGCAACGCCGGCAGTGCCCAGCGCGCGTACGCCAGCAGGCCCACGCCCAGCACGCTCATCAGCGCAAACGCCCAGCGCCAGCCGATCTGCTGGCCCAGCAACGTACCGGCCGGCACGCCCAGCGACAACGCCAGCGGCGAACCGACCATTGCCACCGCAATCGCCCGGCCCTGCAGCGAGGGCACCACCATGCGCGCCGCGTAGCCAGCCACCAGCGACCACAGCAGGCCACCACTCACGCCGGCCAGGAAGCGCGCGGCAAGAATCAGCGGATAACTGCTACTCAGTGCGGTCAGCGTATTGACCACCACGAAGCCGGCGATGGCGGCCAGCAACAAGGGGCGTCGCGGCAGGCGCTGGGTCAGCGCAGTCATCGGTAAAGCGGCCATCACCGATCCCAGCGCGTACACGCTGACCAGCTGGCCCACCGCCGCATCACTCACGCCCAGGCTCTCGCCCATCGGCCGCAGTACACCGGCCGGCAGGGTTTCGGTCAGCAGGGTGATGAAGCCGCCGCCGGCCAGCGCCAGCAGGCCCGCCCACGGCAGGTGCGTGGCTTCGCCGGCTGGACTCGCCGCATCAATGGCATGGCCGCTCATCGTGCAGCCCCCAGATCGGCGTAGACCGCGTCACGCAGTTCATCGACGAAAGCGCCGTCCATGCCTTCATACAGGGTGTTGGTCAGCGCCACGACGCTCAGCCCACGCGCAGGGTCGACAAACCAGCTGTGCCCGTAGGCACCGCCCCAACGCCATGTACCTACGTTCTGCGGGGTGCCACTGGCGGCGGCATCGCGCAGCACCGCAAAGCCCAGCCCGAAGCCCCAGCCGGCCGGTTCCGGCGGCCCCTGCTCGCCCACCTGCGGGCTGGCCATCTGCGCTGCCAGCGCGGGCGGCAACAGGCCTGAACTCTGCACATCACGCAAGGCCTCCAGCACCGCCATTACGTCATCGGCGGTACCGACCAGACCGGCCCCGGCCGAAGGAAAACGGCTGGCATCAGTCGCACGCGCGAGGCTGTACGCGATACCGACGGTACCCTCGAACGGAGCGACGACCTCGCCTTCCTGCAGGCGATGCGGCTGCGGCGTGTCGGTGACATAGGGCGTGGCCAGCCGCGCGGCATCGTCGGTGGCGAACGCGGTATCGCGCAGGCCCAGCGGCGTGGCCAGCAGGCGTGCGAACAATGCCTGCAGCGTTTCACCGGTCGCGGCTTCGGCCGCCGCTCCCGCCACGTCCACGCCCAACGAATACAGCCATAGGCTGCCGGGGGCGAACAACAGCGGTGCCTGGCCGATACGCTGCACGTTGTCCGCCAGGCTCACGGGGTTGGCATCCATGCCGTCGCTGACGCCAGCGCGTGCATACGGGCCGTCAGCGTCGGCTTCCAGGAAGCGGTAACCCAGTCCGCTGCTGTGGCTGAGCAGTTGGCGCAGGCTGATCGCTGGCGTGCTGCCATCGGCCAGTGCCGGGCGGAAATCCGGCAGCCGACGCTGTACCGGCGCGTCGAGGTCCAGCACGCCCTCGGCCACCAGGCGCAGGATCACCGTGGTCAGCAGCGGCTTGCTGACCGATGCCAGCCGGAACAACTGGTCGCGCTGCATCGGCGTGGCCGATTCACGATCGGCCAGCCCGGTCGCGCTGGCGTGGCGCAGCACACCGTGCTCGCGCACCAGCACCACCGCACCGACCAGGCGCTGCGGGTGGACCTGCTGCAGCAGCCGCTGCACCGACGGCAGCGTCGGCGCAGGTGCAAGGGAAGGAACAGCATTCATCGCGATGGTCCGTGGGGAGAGGCCCGCCACGTTAGGCAGCCCGCCGTCGCGCAAAAAGCCGGTTGCCGCTCCGGGCATCATGGACCGTGCAGTCCGCAATCGGCATCATGGCCGGAACTGCAAGGCCGCAACGGCCGGCGACCCGCCCCGCACCACAGCGTTGCGTTGGCGGAGCCACCCGCTACAGCCGCGCCGACCTACCCTGCCGCTTTCATTGCCCGCACGCCCATGTCAGTCCTGGACAATCTCGCCAATCTGCAGACCTTCGTGCACGCTGCAGATACCCGCAGCTTCGTCGAGACCGGGCGCCTGCAGGGCATCTCGGCCTCGGCCGCCGGCAAATGCGTTGCCCGCCTGGAGCACGCACTGGGCGTGCGCCTGTTTCATCGCAGCACCCGCAGCATCACCCTCACCGCCGAGGGCCAGCTGTTCCTGGCGCGTTGCCGGCGCATCCTCGACGAGCGCGATGCCGCGCGCACCGAGCTGGCACAACCACACGCCACGCCACGCGGCACACTGCGCATCGGCCTGCCGTTGGTGGGTGACCTGACCCTGCCGCTGATGGCCGAGTTCATGGCGGCCTATCCCGATATCCGCCTCGATCTGGATTTCAGCGATCGCCTGGTCGATGTCATCGAGGAGGGATTCGATGCCGTGCTGCGCGTCGGCGAGCCCAGCGATTCACGCATGAACGCACGACGCCTGGGCGTATTCCCACGCCGCATCGTCGCCTCGCCCGCCTACCTGCAGCGCCGCGGCACGCCGCACACGCCGGCCGACCTGTTGCAGCACACGCTGCTGCACTATCGCTTCCCCAGTACCGGCAAGCTGGAACTGTGGCCCATCCACTGGCCCGATGAGCAAACCCCGCAGGAGCTGCCGGTACACATGGTGGCCAACACCATCGAGGCGCGGGTGGCGCTGGCGCTGCGCCACGTCGGCCTGGCCTTCGTGCCCGTGCACTCGGTGCGCGATGCCCTGGCCGACGGCCGCCTGGTCACCGTGCTGGACGAACACGTGCATTCCTGCGGCATCTTCCACCTGCTGTGGCCCTCCGGCCGCCACGTGCTTCCGAAGCTGCGGGTATTCATCGACTTCGTCAGCGCGCGCCTGGAAACCGTGCCGTAGGCGCGATCAATCCACCCCATGCCCGGCCCACAGTAGATCCACGCCATGCGTGGATGCCTTTGTAGCGTCGAGCCATCAAACCATTCAGCCAACCCCGCTATACTGGCCGCTCATTCCTCCCAGAGGCTCGCGACCAATGCGCCATTGATGCCGCCGTCTTCCCACTAGACGGCCTGACTCTTCCCGCCCCTGCGCGCAGGGGAGAACCCGGCATCCATTGGAGGTCGCATGACCCCGCATTCCCTCACGCTCGATCGCGTGTCGTATCGATTGGCCGACGGCCGCCTGCTGTTTTCCGATCTGACGTTTTCCTTCGAACCGGTCGCTACCGGCCTGGTCGGTGCCAATGGCGCCGGCAAGAGCGTGCTCGCACGCCTGCTGGCCGGCCGGCTGCTGCCCGACAACGGCCAGGTGCGCGGCAGTGGCCGCGTGTTCCTGTTGCCCACGCCCGGTTATCCACCCGCCGGCACGGTCGGTGAACTGGCCGGTGTCGGCGCGGAGCTGGCCGCACTGCAACGCATCGAAGCCGGCAGCGTGGACGAGGCCGACTTCGCCTGCGTAGGCGACCGTTGGGACCTGCGCGAGCGCCTGCAGCAGCAATGGCAGGCGCTTCGGCTGCCTGACGATCTCGATCCCGCCCAGCCCGCCGCGCGCCTCAGTGGCGGCCAGGCGATGCAGGTGGCGCTGTCCGGCGCGTGGGCCAGCGGCGCCGACTGGCTGATCCTGGACGAACCCAGCAACCACCTCGATGCGCGTCATCGCCAGCAGCTGTACGAGCAGTTGCAGCAATGGCGCGGCGGCCTGCTGGCGATCAGCCATGATCGCAAGCTGCTGGGCCACATGCCGCAGATTGTCGAGCTCGATGCGCGCGGGCTGCATCGCTATGGTGGGCCGTGGCAGCACTACGCCGACACGCGCGCCGCCGAACGTGAAGCCGCTGCCACACAGCTTGACCATGCGCGTGCGCAGCACCGGCAACAGCAACGCAGCGCGCGCGAACAACACGAACGCCAGCAACAACGCCAGGCACGTGGCAATCGCGATGCGAAGCAGGCCAACCAGGCCCCGATCCTGCTCGGCAGGCAGAAGCAGCGCGCCGAGGCCAGCCACGGCCGCGCACAGCAGGTGCAGGCCGAACGCCTGCTGGCCAGCGCAGAGCAGCTGCGCGCAGCAGCATCCGCGGTGCATGCGGCGCCGGAACTGGCGCTGTTTGCCGGTGCGGGTGAGCGTGGCAGCACGCGTCTGCTGCAGGCCGAGGCGCTGGTGCTGCCACATGGCTGCAGTGCACCGTTGCAGTTGGAAATCCGTCGCGGCCAGCGCATCGCCGTGGTCGGGGACAACGGCAGCGGCAAATCGACCCTGCTGCGTGTGTTGGCCGACCAGCTGCCTGCATGCAGTGGCACCGTGCAACGGCATGCGCCACTGGCCCTGCTCGACCAGCAGCTGCTGGGGCTGTCCGGCCAGCGCAGCATCCTCGACAGCCTGCAGGCCGCCAACCCGCGCGCGGACCCAGGCGAGCTGCGCACGCGGCTGGCCCTGCTCGGGCTGGATGCACAGCGCATCCAGCGGGCAGCCCACAGCCTCAGCGATGGCGAACGAGTGAAGGGTGCGCTGGCCAGCGTGTTGTATGCCGATCCCGCGCCCCAACTGTTGCTGCTGGACGAGCCCGGCAACGCACTGGACCTGAGCGCGTTGCAGGCACTGGAAGAACTGCTTGCGGCGTGGCCGGGCGCGCTGGTGATGGTGAGCCACGACCGGCACCTGCTGCAGGCATTGCGACCGACCCACGTGCTGCAGGTGAGCACCGGGGGCTGGCAGTGGCGTGACGCCTTGTAGATCCACGCCCTGCGTGGATCGATGCAGGGCGGGTAGTGCCGGCCGCTGGCCGGCACACCCCGAACCCTCAGCGCCCGCTCAGCGCTTCCACACCGGGAACGCCTGCGGCAACTGCTGCCACAACAATGGCCCCGCCCGCAGCTCCTGGTCATTGAGCAGGCACGCATCCAGCTCCGCACGCACCGCACGCTCATCCATGTGCACGCCAATCACCACCAGCTCCTGGCGCCGATCCCCCCACAACGGGTGCCACAGCCGCTGCATCGCCGTATGCGCGGCTACATCCGGGAAATCTTCCAGCCCCGGCAGCGGCGCGCTCCAGCAATCGGCCTGCTGCCGTGCCCACCCCAGGTCGCTGTACGGCAGCGGTGTCGGCGGCAACAACGGCGCGGTGTCTTCCAGACCGGCACGCACGCGGTCGCGCGCGGCGTACCAGAAGCCTGCGGCTTGCGTACGCGTCGCCGCGCCCACGGTGTTCAGCTCGCCCACCCAATCCATGCGATTGGCCAACCAGAACCAGCCTTTGCTGCGGATCACGCCGGGCATCCCCGACTGCAGCGCGCGGGCGAATCGCGCGGGGTGGAAAGGACGTCGCGAGCGGTAGACGAAGCTGCCGATACCGTACTCCTCGGTCTCCGGTGTGTGCTCCCCGCGCAGTTCCTTCACCCAGCCCGGCGCACGTTGCGCACGCTCCATGTCGAAGCGACCGGTATCGAGCAGCTCGGCCAGAGGCACATCACCGAAGCTGGACAGCAGCAGCTTCGCATCCCGGTTCAAGCCACGCAGTACCGCCAGCGTGTCCTGCAACACTTCGTCATCCACCTGGTCCACCTTGCTGACCACGATCACGTCGGCGAATTCGACCTGCTCGCACAGCAGGTCAACCACACCCCGGTCGTCATCCGGGCCGGCCTGCTGGCCGCGCTCGGCCAGGCGCAGAGTCGAACCAAAGTCGGCAAGGAACGCGCTGCCGTCGACCACCGTCACCATCGTATCCAGCCGCGCGATTTCACTCAGGCTGAAGCCGTGTTCGTCGCGCACCGCGAACGTGGCGGCCACCGGCATCGGCTCGCCGATCCCGGTCGATTCGATCAGCAGATAGTCATAGCGCCCGGCGTCGGCCAGCCGCCGCACTTCCTGCAGCAGGTCATCGCGCAGCGTGCAGCAGATGCAGCCATTGCTGAATTCCACCAGCGTCTCTTCGGTGCGGCGCAGTTCGGCGCCGCCCTCGCGCACCAGCTGCGCATCGATGTTGACCTCACTCATGTCGTTGACGATGACCGCCACGCGCAGGCCCTCGCGGTTGCGCAGGATCTGGTTGAGCAGGGTGGTCTTGCCGGCCCCCAGGAAGCCGGACAGCACGGTGACCGGAAGGCGACGGTCGGCGCGGGAAACAGTGTTCATGTCGGAGCGGGTTGGCTGCGGAACGGAAATGTTACTGTATAACAATTGTCGCGCAAGGAATCTCCCCCGATGAAGTCGCCTTCTGCCGCCCTGCTTGATGCCGGCGCGGTCGCCCTGTCCAGCCTGTGTCTGCTGCACTGCCTGGCGCTGCCCCTGCTGGCCGCCGCGCTCCCTCTGTTCGGCACCTGGGCCGAAGCGGAATGGGTGCACCTGCTGTTCGTGGCCATCGCCCTGCCGCTGACCGGCTACGCGCTGTGGCGGGCCGAGCGCCGTCACCCGCTGCCGGTGCTGGCCTGGGCCACCGCCGGCGTCGGTCTGGGCCTGCTGCTGGCCGGCGCGCTGGCCTTGCCCTCACATGACTGGGAAACACCGATGACGGTCACCGGCAGCCTGCTGCTGGCCGCCACGCATATCTGGAACGCACGGCACCGGCACGCAGGGTAGAGTCGACTGTTAGTCGACTCTCGCGCGAAGCGCGGGATCTCATGCCGCTTGGGCGAAGAGCAGTCGACTAACAGTCGACTCTACCCCCCGGCCTATTTGCCGTAGCGGCGCAGCAGCTCCACCAGCACTTCGGCCTCGGCGGCCCGCTGTTGCGGGTCTTCGGCACCCACCACATGTTCCTGCAGGTGCTCGTGCAGCAGCTCCATCAACAGGCTGTGGGCTGCACCGCGCACAGCGGCGACCTGCACCAGCACGTCCGCGCAGTCGCCGGCCTCACCCTCCGGCCTGTTCAGCGCCTGCTCCAACGCCGCCACCTGACCCGCGATACGGCGCACCCGGGTCAGCAGCTGCTTTCGATTCTTGTGTACGTGGGCCATGACCGGATCATATACCCTATGGGGGTATCCACTCCACCCCTTGGTTCTCCCATGCACCTGGACGCCCTCGCCGCCGCCCGTCGCCACGAACACCGCTTCGACGACGGCAACCCGCTGGCCGAACGCAATACCCGCCGCGCCCTGTGGCTCACCGTCAGCATGATGCTGGTGGAGATCGTCGGCGGCTGGTGGTTCAACTCCATGGCCGTGCTCGCCGACGGCTGGCACATGAGTTCGCACGCACTGGCGCTGGGCCTTTCGGCCTTCGCCTACCGCTGCGCACGCCGCTACGCGCACGACCCGCGCTTCGCCTTCGGCACCTGGAAGATCGAGATCCTGGCCGGCTATACCAGCGCCATCGCCCTGCTCGGCGTCGCCGCGCTGATGGCCGTGCAATCGCTGGAACGGCTGTGGGTACCGGCGCCGATCCACTACAACGAAGCCATTGCCATCGCTGCGGTGGGCCTGGGCGTGAACCTGCTCTGCGCCTGGTGGCTGCACGACAGCCCGGGCCACGCGCATCACCACCACGGGCATGACCATGGGCATGGGCACGACCATCACCATCGGCATGATCACGAACACCACGATCACGGCCATGCGCACGGTCACGACCTCAACCTGCGCTCGGCCTACGTGCACGTGCTGGCCGACGCCGCCACCTCGGTGCTGGCCATCGTCGCACTGCTCGGCGGCAAGCTGTTGGGGCTGACCTGGCTGGACCCGGTGATGGGCCTGGTCGGCGCCGTACTGGTCACGGTCTGGGCAATCGGCCTGCTGCGCGACAGCGGCCGCATCCTGCTCGACGCGCAGATGGACGCGCCGGTGGTGGCCGAAGTCCGCGAAGTGATCGAGCAGGGCCCGTGGCCGGCACGCTTGGCCGACCTGCACGTCTGGCAGGTCGGCCGCGGCAAGTACGCGGTCAGCGCCAGCGTGGTGACCAGTGATACCAGCCTGGATGCCGATACCGTGCGCAACGCGCTGGCCATCCATGAGGAGCTGGTGCACGTGACGGTGGAGATTCACCGCAGCGCCTGACCCGCATCCGGTAGTGCCGGCCGCTGGCCGGCAACCCCATGGGCTCCGGAAACAATCCAGCGTTGCCGGCCAGCGGCCGGCACTACCGCTACAGCTTCAACATCATCCGCAGCAGGTACATCAGTAGCGGCAGCGCACTCATCACCGCACCACCGATGCCGATCCACGGCCAGCGCTCTCCGCGCACGCGCGAGGCCACCGCCAGACCGCAGCCCACCAGCGCCGCGCCCAGCACCCCCACGCCCAATCCCGCAGCCATGCCATTGCCACCTGCGGCCACCGCCGCCTGCGCAGCGAGGCTGCCCGCGCCCCAGCCCACCACGATCCCCAGCCAACTGGCCATGCCGCACCACGGTGCCTTGCCCTTCGCCATCCGAAAACCCCTGTGTCCTTGCCGAATTTCTGTACGGACCACGCCCGTGCGCTGCCTACACTAGCCGCACCTGCCCCGTCGGGACATCCCATGCGCACGCTCCGCCTGCTGCTGCCCGGTGCCCTCCTCCTGCTCACCGCCTGCGGTGGCGACGCCGGGCTTCCTTTCAGCGCCGACCCGTTGCAGGGCTGCTTCGCCACCGGCGCGCGCAAACCGGCTGACTTCCGCATCGATAAGGAAGGCGGCCAGTACTTCGTCTCCTTCAGCCGCGGCGACCAGTGGCAGCGCGAGCCGAATGCCCTGCACAAGGCCACCCGCAGCGAGATCAGTCGCTACTTCCGCGATGACGCCGAACAGATCGACAGCGCATTGATCCGCATGGCTGGTGGCTTCGGTATCTTCCACTTCAACAAGGGCGCGACGCTGAAGGGCAAGGCCAGTGATAGTGACTACATGGCGCTGATGCTGATCGGGGCTGGGCCGGTGTATGCGGTGAAGTGCCCGTAAGACGCAATGATTCTGATGGCGGCGCAGGGCACTATGGGTACAACCTGTCTTCTTTGAGGAGCGATGCCAATGCTGCTGTTTCTGCTGCTTGCGGTAAGCGCGCCGAAGACCCAGGGCGCCTATGACGAAGTCCGGCAACTGCCCGATGGCCAGACCCTGATCATGCGCACCCTGGACTGGGATCTCGGTGATGGTCGCCATGAGCGCGTTACCGTGCATTGGCTGCTGCAGGAAGACGGCAGCCTGCGCTACGACTTTGATCGGCAGCCACCAGAAACCCAGGAGGTCCACCGTCGGTCGTGCGCACTGCAGGGCATGCAGCCGTCGCGTGGCGTCGGCATGCTCTCGGGGGAAGGGACCACACACGGCTACAGCTGCACCAGCCAGCGGTAGCGCCGCGCCCACGCTCGGCTCCTCCCGTCTACATCCACGCATGGCGTGGATCTACTGCAGCGGCCACACGTGGCCCCGGCAACAGCTGCGGTACCATGCCCTCCCCCGAACCGCCCCGGTACCCGCCGTGCCCCATTACACCGGCCCCCTGCTGACCCGCGACAGCGCTGACACCCTGCGCCGTGCCCATGACAAGGGCGCTGCCGACTGGCAGGGCTCGCTCGACCTTGGCCGCAGCCAGGACAGCGTGGCGCTGGATGCCGACGGCTTCCACTTCCGTGGCCAGGCCTACCCGTGGCCGGGCAAGCTGAAGGACCGCACGCTGTACTACTGGGACGGCGAGGAATTCGCGCCGATCTCGCGTTACAGCGGCTCGCTGATCAAGCTGGTGCCGACCGAATGGGGCGCACCGACCTTCGAGATCGACGGCATCAAGATGCTGCCGACCTCCAAGCTGTCGCCATTCGAGGACGCGCGCCGCAAGGTCGAGCTGGTCGCCCCGGCCGGCAAGGTCATCCTCGATACCTGCGGTGGCCTGGGCTACTTCGCCGCCTGCGCGCTGGAGGCCGGCGTCGGCCAGATCCGCTCGTTCGAAAAGAACGCCGACGTGATGTGGCTGCGCACGCTCAACCCGTGGTCGCCGGATCCGGACTCGGCCGCGGCCGGTGGACGCCTGCAGTTCAGCCACGGCGATGTCTCACAGCAGATTGAACAGGTGGCCAGCAACAGCGTCGACGCAATCCTGCACGACCCGCCGCGCTTCGGCATCGCCGGCGAACTGTACTCGCAGGTGTTCTACGACCACCTCGCCCGCGTCATCCGCAAGGGCGGGCGCTTGTTCCACTACACCGGCGCGCCGAACAAGCTGACCAGCGGCCGCGACGTGCCACGTGAAGTGGCCAAACGTCTGGAAAAGGCCGGCTTCAAGGCCGAACTGGCGCTGGACGGTGTGCTGGCCGTCAAGCGCTGAGCCTCACTCCGAATCCACCTTCGCCAGCTTCATCACCCACTTCGGCACTTCCGGTTCACCGGCGTAGAAGCCTTTCGGCTTCTTCTCGGCCATCGCCCAGCGGTGCAGCCAGCTCGGGCCATAGCGACCGCTGTAGCCCTCGGCGCCGCGCGCGTAAGCAGGATCGCGCATCGCCTCATCCAGTGAAATGAAGCGATAGCCGCGCCGCTTGGTCGCCGCCACCAGTTCGGCGAAGGTGGCTGCATTGAGTTCGTTGGCATGCATCAGCCAGACCTGCGGCAGCGCGTAGCCCAGCAGCGCCTGCGACTGCCTCTCGTAGTAGTCCAGCTTGTTCAGCATGTAGGGCACATAGCCCTTGCGCAGCTGCGCCAGCGTTGCCTCGCGTTCGGGTGAGTCAGGCTGTTCGTTCATCACGTTGGCATAAGCGAACGCCCACACCCACTCGCCATTGTCGACCGTCACCGGCGCCACGCGGTAGCCATGTGTCTTGAAGAACGCGTCCATCTCCGCGCGTTCTTCCGGCGTGCGCCCGGCACGCAGATAGGGGTGACGCATCCACTCCGGTTTCAGCCCGCGCTCGGCCAGCAAAGGCCGCAGCACCGTCTCGCCACGCAGGAAATCCTGCTGGAACGCAGGCACGCCCTTGGCGTTCAGATCCATGTGTGAGTAGGTGTGGTTGCCCAGCACATAACCGGCGTCCAGCCAGTCGCGCAGCATCTGCACCCGCGCCGGCTGCACCTCCCCGTCGATCTCAAGCTTGTTCTCGTTGACGAAGCCGACCACCGGCACGCCCGCCTGGTGCAGCTGTGCCATCAGCGCTTCATGCCGCGACTGCAGGTCCTGCGGAACGATCTCGTCCACCCGCGCCCAGGGCAGGTCGTCGATGGTCACCGCAATTCGGCGCTCCACCTCGGCGGCGTGTACCGCCAACGAGCACAGCAGCAACGGCACAGTCCGCAGCAACCAACGCATCAGCACTTCCTTGCAGTAGCGAAGTGCTGACTTTAGCGCGATTGCGGGCGCGTGGTTGGTCACACACCCGCTATGGGCTGGGCGACGGCACCTGACGCTCGCGCACGATCGCTCGCCACAGCATGAATCCTGCAGCCATCGCCATCAGCATCAACGCGACCAGCACCAGGGCAAGATCATCGGGATTGCGCAGCAGCGGTGCGTGCTCGCGGGTGAGGATGCCGAACACCACCTGTTGCGCCTGTGCCAGCGGCAGCCGGCCCTGCTCGCCCAGTTCCACCAGGCACGCCGCTGGGGACAGTTTGGCTACGCTGATCCATGCCATGTCGTACAGGTGCAATGCCCTGACGGCCAGCGCCAGGATCGCGGCGTGCAGCGCCATCAGCCCCCAGTTGGCACGTCGCAGGCGTTCCGACAGGCGGCCCAGCCGGTAGACGCTGATCGACATCGCGCCCAGCAGCGCCAGTACCACACCCGCCATCGGAATCCACTGCAACGGTTGCCACGGTGCAAGCGCAGTGGACCGCGCCAGCAGTTGTTCGGCCACCTGCATGCGCGCGACAGGATCGGGACCACCGCATGCATCATCCACCGGCTCCAGCAGCAGTCCCACGCGGTAGTGGAAGAAGCCGACTGCAAGGGCGACCGCCAGCAGTGCCACCACCTGCAGTGCCAGCAGGATCGGGCCGGGACCACAGATACGACAGAAGCGGGTAGCAGCAGAGACCATCGGTTCATCCGTGACAACAAAGGACCATCCTAACCAAGCCCCCTGTGCTTGTCGGCTGGCGGATACGACAACCGCCGCGCGGTCCCGGTAGGATGTGAATGAGCATGGATGGTCGTATGTAGAGGTATTGAGGATGGTCACGCTGTATCTGTGGGTGCGAACGCTGCTTCCGCTGCTGGCGTTCGCGATCGCGTGGATGCTGCTGTCGCACCTGATCAAGGCCCGCGCAGCGCGCCTTCCACGGGTTCCCTTGAACCTGCCCGAGCACAGCAGCAGCCCGCGCAGGAAGGACCGGCGCATCTACGCGCGCAAGCTGCGGCGCAGACCGGGCCTGCGCACCGCAACGCGCCCGGCCACCGCGCCGCGCAGCTGGAATCTTGCGGCGGCGTTCGTTTCGCTCTCCGCATTGATCGCCGCCGTGCTGGTCGTGCCGGATGGCGCGCGCTTCCAGGTCATGGTCGAGAGCCTCACCGGCTACCCGGCCACGATTGCTGAAGTGCGTGTTCCCGCCGCCGGGCAGCCCCTCGTGCTGCAGGCGTGGCAGCCCGCACTGGTGCAGCTGTCACGGCCGGTAACCATGCGCTACCCGATAGGACGTACCGGCGGCGAGCATGACGCGCACGCGATGCTACCGGTACAGGTGAGGCATCAGCGTGATCGGCTGCAGGTGGCTGTGGCCGTGCCGGTGGATTCCGAGCTGCTGCGTGCGGAGCTTGCGCGCTTGGCTGGGCTGCCGACGGAGTCAATCACCGTCCGCCAGCGCGAGATCTCACCCTGGCTGGAACCCGGCTGGAAGCCGCTGACCGACCTGTAGAGCCGAGCCCATGCTCGGCTGCTTTTGCAGTAGATCCACGCCATGCGTGGATGGATGCAGAGCCGAGTCGAGCATGGCTCGACTCTACAGATCACGATCCGCGTGGCAGCTTCGCGGCCCACATGTTGTCCACCAGATTGGGATAACGCCGCCCGTTCTCTTCCGCACGCTGCCGCGCCGCCTCCTTCTGGGCGGCTGACAGCGGCTGTGAGGTCTGGCCCTTGGGATTGGGCTTCTTCCACGGCGGTGTCTTTGGTTCGCGCATCGCGGCAGCTTATCGTTTCAGGAAGTTCAGCAGTGCCAGATTGAAGTGATCCGCATGGCTGGTGTTGCACCCATGCGGCGCACCTTCAAGAATCACCACTTCGCTGCCCGGAATGGCTCGGTGCGTGCGCTCGCCAGAACCTTCAAACGGCACGATGGCATCGCTGTCACCATGCAGGATCAAAGTCGGCACCGTGATCTTCTTCAGGTCTTCGCGGAAGTCGGTGGTAGCAAACGCCTTCATGCACCCCAGCGCTGCGTTCTGGTCGGATTGATGGCACAGCGCGATCGCCGCCTGACGCGTCTCTTCGGTCACCATCAACTGGCCATTGGCGCTGAAGAAATCGCGGGTAAAGCCATCGAAGAACGCCTCGCGATCCTTCTCCAGACCACTGCGCATTTCATCGGCCTTTTCCTGGGTGAGCGGCCCTTCCGGATTGTCGTCACTGCGCAGCAGATACGGCGGCACCGCAGCAGCAAACACCACGCTGTGCAGGCGCTCCTGACCGTGATTGGCCACATAGCGCGCCACCTCACCGCCGCCCATCGAGAAGCCGACCAGAGTGACGTCACGCAGGTCACGCTCCTCGATCAACCCGGCCAGGTCCGCCGCCAGCGTGTCGTAGTCGTAGCCCTCGGCCGGCTTGTCGGAACGGCCGAAGCCGCGGCGGTCGTAACTGATCACCCGATGCTGCGCATCGCGAAGGAACGACACTTGTTGTTTCCAGGCATCTGCGGACAGCGGCCATCCGTGGATCAGGATGACCGGGCGGCCATCGCCACCGGTGTCTTCAACGTGCAGGCGGATGCGGGAAGCAGTCATGGGAGCTCCTGTGGAAGGGGAGGCTTTCAGGCTATTGGCGGGCCCCTATCGCGACCGTGATGGAATCGCCGGTCGCCATGACATCGCCTGCACAGGCGACGCCGCCTGGACCGGGCCGCCAATGCGGGCATTCGCTCCGAAGAAGGGCCGTTTCATCGGAAGCCGGCTGCAGCGGCCCAAACGCCGTGCGAGCCTGCGTGAACCATCCCCGGGAGTTTCGCCATGCTGCTGGTCACCCTGCCCCTGCTCGCCGCCGGTCTCGTCGCCACAGCGCCGTCCACCGATGACCTGCGCGAACAGATCCGCCAGGCCGACACCCAGCTCTTTGCTGTGGCCTTCGAGGCCTGCGATGCCGACAGGGCCGCAGCGATGACCACCGAAGACATGGAGTTCTTCCATGACAAGGACGGCAAGTCGGCCAGCAATCGCGAGGACTTCCGCCGCAGCGTGGCCAGCATGTGCAGCAATGCGCGCAAGGGCGGCTGGAGCCTGCGCCGTGAGCTGGTGGAACCTTCGCTGCAGGTGTTCCCGCTGCATGACGAGCGGGCGCTGGAGATCGGTGACCACCGCTTCCATGAACGTGGCAAGGACGGCGTAGAGCGCTGGGTGGGCCAGGCCCGCTTCATCCAGATCTGGCGTCGCGTGGACGGACGCTGGTTGGCCGAGCGGGTGATCAGCTACGACCATCGGCCGGCGGACTGATCGCCGCAATGCGGTGGTTCACGGACCGGTTCTATACTGCCCAGGTCCATCACGACCTACCGCTGCAGATCGCCCCATGGCAGAGATCACCCCCAACCATCCCGAGTACGGCCTCAACCAGCAGATCCGCCAGGGCGTGGCTGCTCTGGACGCGCAGCATGGCCGTCCGTTCGACCAGACCAGCGAGCGTCTGACCGCCAGCCTGACCGTGCTGGCCCGCGAGCAGGGCCTGCAGCAGGTCGACCACGTGCTGGTCAGCAACGCCACGGCCAACCAGCCGGCGGGACACAACATCTTCGTGGTGCAGGGCGACCCGGCCAACCCGGCGCACCTGCGCGCGATGATGCCGACGGCTTTGGCGGCGCAGACGCCGGTGGAGCAATCGATGCAGAAGCTGGGCATTGCCCCGCGGCAGCCCGCCATGGGGCAGCTGCCCGAACAGCAGTCCCGTGAGCAGGAACAGCAGCAGAACCCGGCACACCGCCTGGGTTGAACCGACTCCAGCGTTGCTGGCGGCCCAGCGCGAGAATGCCGGCTCGCCGTGGCGCTTGCCGCCCTAGGCCATGCGCGGCCCGGACTGCTCCTGCACTTGGCGCTGCTGCAGTTCATCGTGCGTGCGCGACTGCGCAGACTGCGACAGCTGCTCGGCACGCTCGAACGAGGTTTCCGCCGGTGTCTGCGCGGCCACCGCAGTTGGCATGCTGGCGCGCAGCTGTGCCGGGTCGTCGCGCTCGCCCTGCACGATGAAGATGTTCTGCGCCACATCGGCCTGCGCCGTGCGATCGCTCAACAGCACGTGGTCGACCTGGGTCAGGCCGTTCGCCTTGGCCAGGGCGTACAGGCTGGCGCTGATGTTTTCGCTGGTGGCATCGAAGGCGCGGCCCCGCTCTGCATCGAGCAGGGCCACGCCCTGATGGATCTGCGACAGGAGCGGATCATTGCTGTGGCGGGCCAGATGATCACCGCTTCGTTCGCCCATGCCCTCAGCGTCGCTCAGGATGCGTTGCTGGAAGCTGCGCGCGGGCAAGGGATTGGTTTTCTTCTGATTGAGCTCGCTGTCCGGAAACGGCGGATCAATGCTGTCCACACCATGGATGTTGCGCAGCGGTCGGAATCCATCCTTGCCTGCGCCCTTGCTCTCCAAGGGAATACGGACATCGGGAAGCAATTGGCCAATGCCACCTCCCAGCGCGTTCACGTCGATGCTTCTTTTCCGCTCGATGCCCGCGTGGTTCAAGGCTTCCCAGGTGAAGTCCACGCAGTTGTGCCGCACGTCCTGATAGTGCTTGCTGAAGCCGAATTTCTCCGGGTCCGAGCCGAACTGCTGGAGCTTCCTGTACTGCTCTTCGCTGATCTCGAGGATGCGCGTATAGCGCGGGTCTTTATAGACCGATGCGTCATCCTCCATGATGGTGCCGGGACCGTTCACGCTACCGTGCTCCTTGGGAGCAAATCCATAGCTCCTCGCAGGCTCGCCTGGTGCGTGCAGGACGTAGAACATATGGCCGGGGGAGGACGTCTGCGGAACGCCCTCAGCGTCGACCGCTTGCTTGTGCGTCCTGGGGTCAATCAGCGGTGTACCAGGTGCAGCGATAACGATCTCTACGGTGTAGCGTGGCTTGTCCATAAGTTGATTCCTTCGTTCCTTCCCGTGGCGAGGTTGACTACTTGCCTGGCGGTCGGGCTGCATGTACCCGCAACTGAGCCGAGTAGTGCTGCAACTCCGGCGTCGCCTCTACAGTACGAACCCGCAAGCGGTAGCGGGTATCAGGCTCCACTGGCAGAGCAACCAGGCTCAGCGTGTACTGGCCATCGCTCCCCATGTGCGGTGACGTATACCGCCATTCGCTGGATGCGTGCCATTCTGGAAGCGGCTCACCTGCATTGATCACCCCGGCTTGGTAGCTGTCGTAGGTGGGAACATCCTTCCAGACGTCAGCGCCCCATTGTTGCAGGCTCACCTCGAACGGGACCCTCAATGTACCCACGTCAGGCCCGTCGGGCCTTTGGGTCTCCTGGCGCTGCAACTCCAACTCCACTGCATAGGTGCGATGTGGAATGTAGTTTCGAGCGTTCATCTCGAACTCGAAATTCACCACTTGGCCCGTCTGATCCACAGCGATCGGCTGCGCCAGGTCCAGTGGCTCGGGTGGGATGGGATCACCCCCGGAACAGGCACCAAGTGCGCCCGCCAGCGTGAGAAACAGGACGGCGTGCAGCCAGCGGTGGATACCCAACATGTTTCAGATCCTTTGGCTCCCTGCCATGGACTTCAACCCTAGCGGGCGGCCTCCGGCACTGCAACCGGGCAAAGAAAAAGGCAGGGTCCATACCCTGCCTTCTTCACGCAGCAAGCCGCCGGGCGTGGTCCGGCGTCATCGCATCACAGCTGAATCCGCGCCACGCTCTCGTCAGCGCCCTTGTCATCCTTCTCGCCGTTCTTGATGCTCACGAACAGCACGTTGTTCTTCGCATCCAGCGCCAGGCTGTTCGGGTGGGTCGGCACCTTGTAGGTCGCCACCTTCTGGTAGGTGTCACTGTTGTACGCCGTCACCGTACCCGCTTCGCGATTGGTCACGTACAGGCGCTTGCGCGGTGCATCCAGCAGGATGCCCAGCGGGCCGGCATCGGTCGGGATGCTGGCCAGTTCCTTGCCGGTGCTGCGGTCGAGCACCAGCACGCGCTGGCCCGGATGCTTGCTGACCAGGCCGCTGCTCTTGGCCTGGTAGCCACGCAGGAATTCCGAGCCCTGATCGGTCACGAACAGGCGCTTGCCAGCCGGGTCCAACGCGATGTTCATCGGCTGCTCGGCGGCGATCCTGTGCTGCGCCACCACCTTGTTCGAATCGGTGCCCACCACTACCAGGTCGGCCAGCAGGTTACTGGTGTAGACGCGCTTGTTGGCCGCATCCAGCGCCAGGCCCGGCGCCTTGGCATTGCCCAGGCCGTCGATGGTGTTGATCACCTTCAGCGTGGTGGTATCGATCACGAACAGCACGCTGCTCACGTCCGGCTGGCTGCTGTGGCCGGTCACGTACAGGCGGTTGGCCGCGCTGTCGACCACCAGCTCGCGCAGGTCGTGGGTGTAGGCGTCCTTGCCGTCCTTGCCGGTCTTCTTCTCCATCAGCTGGATGGTGCCGACGGCCTTGTTCTGCGCGGTGTCGACCACCGTCACTGACAGGTCCACGGTGTTACCCACGTACAGGCGGTTGTGGGCGTCATCCAGCACCACGCCGAACGCCTTGCGCTCCAGCGGGATGCGGGTTTCCACGGCCAGCGTGGTCGGGTTCAGGCGCAGCACCTGGGCCGGACCGGCGCCATCGCCGAAACCACCGGACGAAGCCACGAACACGGCGTTCTGCTTCGGGCTGTAGGCCAGCTCATACAGCCCCTTGGCCACGGCCTGGCGCTGCACGGCGGCGGTAGCACTGGCGGCGGGTGCGTTGTCGGCGAACGCGGAGGGCACGCCGAGGCTGAGCGAAACGGCAACGGCCAGGGCGGCCGAGCGGAAGAGAGGATTACGGAACATGCGAGCGTCCTTGAATGGGCACGGGAAGGTGTCCTGGCTCGCTGGGCCGTACTGCGACGGCCCGCCCCGCATCTGTCTGCGCGGGGTGGGCTGGCTGGGGTTGCGGGGGAATGGTAGCAGGTGGGGGGGCGTGGCGTGCGCCGGCGCGCGTATGGCAGACGTGCGGCTTACTGCTCCTTCAACCGCAGCGAATCGGCCACATCCGTCTTGGCCGCCACTTCAGTAGCGATGCTGGCCCGGCGGTGCCCCGGGTCGTTGCGATCGCCCTGCACGATGAAGATGCTCTCGGCGGCATGGCTGCTTTGGGTCGACTGGCTGAGCAGCACGTGGTCCACGCGCGAGAGATTGTTCTGCTTGGCCAGCACCAGCAGGCTGGCGCTTATGCGCTGGCTGGCGGCATCGAACGGGCGGCCATGCGCCGCATCCAGTTCGGCCACTTTCTGGATCAGCTGCGAGAACAGACGATGGTCTGGATGCGAGGGATCCAGCAACGTACCGGCCACTTCAATCGGCGTCGGCGGCGGCTCATCGCTGGCACGGTCGCCCTGGCGATGATGCTCGGCCTCGCGCTCGGGCATCGCATGGTGGGTTTCGGCATTCAGATCGCTACCCGGGAACGGCGCGGCGATGCACTGGATTTCCGGCAGGTTGAACAGCACCGCGAACTCGCCCAGGTTGCTGCCCCCGTCCAGCGGCGCCGGCAGCGGATGCAGGCCGGCGTAGTGCAACGCCGCCCAGACGAAATCGCTGCAACGGTTGATGGTGGCCGGGCGATCCACATCGAATTCGAACTCGGCCGGCTCCTCGGCGAAGTCACGCAGGCAGCCGTAATGCTCCTCCGTGATTTCCAGGGTGCGGCTGTAGTACGGGTCCAGATGCTCGTCGGCATCGTCGTGGCGCACCTGCGCGTACTGCACGCCGGTGCGGGTTTCGCCCGGCGCCTGGCGTGGTGGTGCGAAGCCGTAACTGTGGACCTCGTCGCCCGCAGCCACCTGCAGGTACATGTGGCCGCGCGGCGAGATGCCCCCGCTCTTCAGTGGGGTGCCGGGGGCGGCCAGATAAAGCGTTGCGGTGTAGCGTGTTGCCTGCTCCATGCCTGTTCAGCCTTGATGGGTGCTGCGGTCCTGGGCGGATGATGGCATAGGTGGGATGGGGGGGCAGGTGGAGGAATAGAGGAGGCCGATCGCGGCTTGCTGAATATGTGAGCCAGCATGCAGTAATGGGCCCAGGCGTGAGCGGCATTCCGGCAGCGACTGGAGCTTGCCATTCCACCGTTCTATAGTCGTTTCGATTATGCAAGGGAATCGCCCATGAGCAGAGCACCGGCTTGCCGGCTTGCCTCCTTCGCCCTGGTGGCCGTGCTGAGCACCACCGCCTGCGCGAAGGCCCCATCCACGGAAAAGGACCCGAACGGAACCCCCATGTCCGAAAGCGCAACCAGCCCACGTACGGTGGGCGGACAGACCTACACGACGCAGCCGGTGGAAGCTCGGCTCGGCCCGCACCGCTTCATGTTCCCGGCCAACCTTTACTACAACCAGACGGGCCCCCTCGCCGATGGTGGCGTCATGCTCACCGTGTTCTGGCCTGATTTCGATGCAGCGCCTCCCGGTGATCGCCCGGTGCGCAGCACGCAGGACAGCCGACGGCAGGTGCTGGTCGAGCTTAGATACATCGATCGCGTTCCCATCCAGAACTATCTGGCACGTCGGTCCAGCAGTGAGGCCACCAGCGCGCCGGGATCACTGGAGCGAAGGGACCCGGTAGAGAACCTCTCGCTGCGCGTTGCACAACCCGAACGCTGGGGTCTGACGCCGTATGCGATCGACCCATCGTTGATGGCAGCCTATGCGAAGGATTCGGAGGCTGCGCTGGGCAGGCCTTACGTGCACAACCCGGCGATGGAACCAGACTGGTATGTCGCGCGCACCACGGATGGCCAACTGGCAACCTTCATCAGCTGCGACCCGGCAGACCGCATTCCTGACGGGCTCACGATTCAGGGCAAGACACTTGAACGCGCCGGCGAAGGCCAGATCGCAATGTGCCGCCATTCCATCGTGGACGTGGGCGACAGCATCGCCATCGAGATGAACTATGCACGCGTCATGCTGAGCGACTGGCAGCGCTTGGAAACCAGCGTGCGTGAACTTCTGAGCCGATATCGCGTTCAGCCGTAAACCGCATCTCAAGGATGAACCATGAGCGGACTTACCGATAAGGACATTCGAGTCCTGTCCTCCTACGCGAAGGAGGGAAATCGCGAGCTGTATTGGAACTACCTCGCGCAGCTTCCCGACAATGATGGCTACGGACTGCTGGCGTTGGGTGTTGTGCGCAACGACAGCCTCCCCGGCCGGGTGGCCAACAGCTTTGCAACCGCCGTTGCCGATCA
Organism: Stenotrophomonas maltophilia; assembly: GCF_002138415.1. Lineage (NCBI taxonomy): Bacteria > Pseudomonadati > Pseudomonadota > Gammaproteobacteria > Lysobacterales > Lysobacteraceae > Stenotrophomonas > Stenotrophomonas maltophilia. Next base: position 439,211 of record NZ_CP015612.1, on the reverse strand, counting down.
ACAGGCCACGCTGTTCGGCAACGAGAAGAACGTAGCGTTCACCGAGCGCAGGCAAGAAACCTTCGGCCAGGATCTGATCAGGAATGACCTGGCGGAGCGCAGAAGCTGGGTGGAGGCCGGCAGGCCCGATCTGGCACTCAACCTGCCCTACACGAGCACGCTCAAATCCCACGATGTTTCGTTCGAAAAGAACGACCTCAATGTGAACTGCTGGACCCCGCGCTTGCTGCTGGTGTCCACGGAGCACAAACGCGGTGAGCAGGCAGCCGAGAAGGTCTGGCAGAACATGCTCGACAACAGCGCTGCCGGCGCATTCCGTGCTGGCAAGACGGCCGTCAGCGTGCACCTGGATATGCCGCAGCCCGCTGGGCATTTCTACTTCGTTGAGCTGAGCAAGTTCGAGGGCGCAGCGCTCCTGCAGCGCGACGCCGTAGATCCGAACGTGATTGGTACCAAGTTCGACTATCACAGCTACGACGCCAAAGACGGCAGCTGGAACCGCACAGTGGGCGTTCCCCCGCTCGATAGAACAACCAAAGAGACCGATCCCGCCGAGATTTCCGCGTTGAACGAGACCCGCGAGGTTCGCCTGGAACGCGAGGTCAAGGCGAAGCAGTTTCATCCTGAAGATCCCTACAGAGAGATCGCCAAGAGCCCGCGCGTGGTGTCTACGCAGGAGCCCGAGCCTCTCTTTACGGAAGGACGCCGAATCGCGGCGATAGAGCCAGGCAGCCCGGAATATGCCCTCCATCAACAGATTCGCCAGGGCGTCGCTGCACTGGACGAGAAGCACGGCCGCCCCTTCGACGCGACCAGTGAGAACCTCGCCGCCAGCCTGACAGTGAGGGCACGCGAGCAGGGTCTGGAACAGGTGGACCATGTGGTGCTGAGCAACGCCACGGCCAATCAGCCGGCGGGTCACACCATCTTTGTTGTGCAAGGCGACCTATCTGACCCCGCCCACCTGCGTGCAGGGATGCCCTCTGCCGTGGCTGCACAAACGCCGGTGGCTGAGTCGCTGCAGCAACTGGCTGTGGTGGGCGATCAACGTGAGCTCGCCCGCCAGAATGAGCAGCAGGCGCTGGATGCACGTACGCAGGAACAGCAGAGCCAGGCCATGCGCATGGGCTGACCACCCAGGTCGAGGCGGCCTCCCTTGGGGCAGGAGGTCGCAGCCCCTGAGACCTCCCCAGGTCATCCTCCCCTGCTTCGGGAGGATGACCATGACCAAGATCGACCCTGCATGGCTGGAAGCTTTCGACAAGGAGCTTCTCTACCTGTTCGCCATCGATCATGGTGACGCAGGCATGGATGAGTACCTGCTGGGCTGCTACGCAGACCTTCCTCCACACGACGCGGCGCTGGCGTTCGGCAGCGACTACGACCTGGAGCGCGACGATGCGCTGTGGCCTCGGCCGCGCGTAGCGGTGCAAAGTTAAGCCGTGTCGCAATCGGCCAATTTCGGATCTCAGCCATGCGGGCGGATTGTCGCTTTTGAGACCCCAATCCTCTGCAAACCGTGCTTTTCAATGCGCATTCGGGCGGTAACTTAACACCGGCCGAAACCACTGCACCGCAAGGGTTCTGCCGCGCGCGCGCCATGCAACAATGCCGTAAGCGTCAGCATTCGCGGCCTCTGCGGCCTACGGTTTCTTGGCATCTCGCAACCATGCGAGTACACCTTGGCGTGCCACCTCGCACTAGGTGGCGCGGGACTCGAAAACCCGTCTGAATACCCAGTGCTTTGCGCTTGCCAGTCGGCGTCATCCTCGGATGGCGCCGGCTGGCAATCCGTTCGCGATCCATGGCGGGCGGTGCGTGGGGGTCCTCGGACCCGCCGGATTGGGTATTCACCGGTTTTCGAGACACGCACCGTCCGCCGCCTTTATCGGTGGCGTTGCTATCTGTCCTGTACGGAGCATTGCCATGAACACATCGGACTTCCGTTCCCTGCACGCGCAGTACGATCCGGACAACGCCGAACCCGAGCGCGAACCGTCCGTCGATCCCAACGCCTTCGTCGCCACGCTGCACCGCATCGGAACCGGTGCGGCTGCGGATGGCCAGCCTTGGCCGGAGCGGCATCAACTGCCTGGGCGGTGCCTTCAGCTGGCGGATGCGGATTGCGCGCTAGCCGGGCTGCGCGTGGTGGCGGAGCTGATGCTGGCTGCGGAGCGCACCCGGCAGAACGGTGCGCCCGAGGAGTACCTCGGGGATCGGGTGATGGAAGGGTTGAAGATGGCGTGTGTGGCGTTGACTGCGCAGGTGGCTGAGCGGTTGCAGGTGCGGGAGTAGCCTAGGTGGATCTGGCCGCCTGTCGCTCGACCGCTGGCCATCCGAACGCCATCGGTTGACCATTCGTTTTCTAGTCCATCCGCTATCTGCAGAGTGTCAAATGAAGCTTCTGATCTACGGCGCTGTGCTGCTGGCGGCGCTGTCTGCGGCGATCGCCAGCCGGCATGCACCCAAGGCCGACTTGGAACTGCGGACGTTTCGGAAGGTGTCCGACGCTGAATTTGCTGTCATGCGCGAGGAAGCCGTTCGACTGGTGCGCGGGGGCCTAGTACAGCACGCGCGCTACGCGGGAGACCGATACTTCGAGGTCAGCTGTGACGGCATACCCGTGATGCTGGTGGATAACTCGTTGGAGCAGCTTGTTATTGTGCTGTACGCGGATAGGGAAATTGATGTTCCCTGCGTTGTGCCGCTGCTATCGCATTGGAGTGGGCGGTTTGTGGCGGAGCGGGCGCGCGCCTAGCGAATGTGAGTACAGCGGAATGGGAGACCACTCTGGACCACCTCTGCAAGGCCCGCATTATGATACGACTAGCCGCCACCACTGTGCCCTGCACCTTAATCTCGTGCTGCACACTCTCGTCGTCCGCATGCAGTTGGCTGACGCCAATTGCACCTTAGCCTCCCCTACGCGCCCCAGCCGAACTGGACTTGGCTAAGGAGCTCACGCGGTAGAACGGCGCGCCCGAGAAGCGTCTGGTCGACCGGCAAATGTAGGGGCTACTGATGGCGGTACTTTCGTTGACGATGATGGCCAGCGAGTGGGTGCAGCTGCAGCGGTAGGAGCCTGAACCGGCATCCCCTCGATCACGCACCACAGGCCATCTGCTTGGCACCGTAGGTACGGGCACCCCAAGGTCAAAACCAACGGGCTCGGTTGGCCCATGAGGTAAAGGCGTCCACCTGAGCGTTGCTTGCTGCTTCCGCTGGCAACACAAGCCCTGTGTGGCTCATGTCACAAGCCCGGCTGTCGATGTTCACAAGCCTACAGTGCGCGCCAAGGGGCGACGCTCGGCTGAAGGCTGAAGATCCGTGGGGATAGCCGAATTTGAGGCCGAATGCGACCAAATGGTGGTTGCATGGACGGTTCTTGTCGTAAACAATCAGAGACAAGGGTCACTCTCTGACGACCCTCCCAAAGGGCATGGATGTCGCAGGGGGCGCATTCGGCTCGATGCCTGTCGCCGCCCCCAGTTTACGAATGCGCAGGATGCCGACTTGAATACACAAGTAGAAGCCCTCTCCACGATTATCCGGGAGAAGCTCCCAAGTTATGACACCTTGGACGCAGCCGCGGCGGCGGCGCGCCAGGCCCTCGAAACGGTGATGGGCCCATTCCCTGAACAGATGGATGCCAACTTCCAGGCGGCTATCGAGTTGGTGCGTTCGTCGTTCCAGAACGTGGAGATCCTGCGCAAGAACTCGCTGATCAAGCCACGGCCGACTTGGTACAACGGGCCGACGGAACATGACAAGCACTGGCCCGCGCTCCTGAACTATCTCCGCGAAGTCAAGAAGTGGAAGGATGCGTCCGAGTCGCTGGATGACTCCTCCTCCGAGATCGTCTCTCTGCTAGCAAATCCAGCCGAGGACGAGTTCAGATGTCGAGGACTGGTCGTTGGCTATGTCCAGTCAGGAAAGACTGCAAACATGACCGCGGTCATCGCCAAGGCGGTGGATGCTGGTTACAACCTCATCATTCTTCTCGGTGGCGTCACAAACAAGCTTCGCGCACAGACTCAGCGCCGCATCGAAGCAGATGTTGTGAACAGGCACGGCACCCTGTGGCAGAAGTACACCACTGCGGAAGACAGCGGCGACTTTGTCAGGCCTCCAAACGGTCAATTTGTGATGCCGCACAAGGGTGGCGCTCAGCTGGCTGTCATTAAAAAGGAGTCTACGCGCCTCGAGAAATTGCTCGAGACTGTGACAAATACGGCTCGGCCAATTAAGCGAAAGCTCAAGGCACTGATCATCGATGACGAGTGTGATCAGGCATCCGTGAATTCCGGTGCCGATGATGAAGAGATGACTCGGATCAACGAAGCGATCCGAAGGCTGATAGCGGCGCTGCCTTGCGTTTCGTACGTCGGCTATACCGCCACGCCGTTTGCAAATGTATTCATCAATCCGTTCCCGGTTCGCGCAGACAAACTGGACGACCTCTATCCCGAGGACTTCATTACAGCACTGCCTCGTCCCAAGGGCTACTTCGGCACACTTGAGGTTTTCGGTGAGGCCGACGCATCCGCCGACGATGATGCTGTCGACTTCGGACGAGACATGTTCCGATCCATACCGTCGGAAGAGGTCGATCAGCTGGTTCCTAAGGGAAAGAACGGCCACAAAACTTTCACGCCGGATGTGACGCCTCAGCTTCAGAAGGCAATCGTCTGGTTCCTGATCACTTGCGCCGTTCGCCGCGCGCGAGGGCAGCAGAGCGAGCACATGACGATGCTTGTTCACACCTCCGCATACATTGCACAGCACGACAGCATGGCGGATGCCATTCGCGCCTGGCTGGCAGCCAATCGTCGCTCTATTGAATCGCTCTCCGGAGCCGTCGGAGACTTGGTGCGCCAAGTTTTCTCAGAGGAGATTGTCAGAAGCCCCCTGAGTGATCAGAGCGACCCAACACTCTTGGACAGCACACTCAAGCCCCTCCTCCCGGAGGTTCTGGAAGCCTTGGAACTCGTTGTTGAGAACGGCGAGAGTCTCGAGCGCTTGGACTTTACTGGCGATGCGAAGACCTACATTGTCGTGGGCGGATCGGTGCTGGCGCGCGGACTTACCCTTGAAGGACTCTCAGTGTCTTTCTTCCTGCGCACCTCTCGCCAGTACGACACGTTGCTACAGATGGGGCGCTGGTTTGGGTTCAGAAAGGGATACGAGGATCTCCCGCGTCTCTGGACGACCCAAGACCTGATATCAAACTTCCGAGCGCTGGCGCAGGTAGAGGAGGAGATCCGAAAGGAAATTTCCACCTATCGTTCGGCAGAGGTTTCGCCACTGGACTTCGCAGTAAAGGTTCGGTCAATTCCCGGACTCGCGATCACGTCAGCGGCGAAGATGCGGCATGCAATCAGGACGAGCATCAGCTTCGACGGAAAGCACGAGCAAACGACTCGCTTTGATCACACCGACTCGGACGTGGTTTCCAGGAACTGGAGCGCCGCGGCGAGCCTTGTTGACCAGCTGATTGCTGAGAAATACTCGCGGATAAAGGAGAACGTCTTCATGGATGTTCCCGGCACTGTAGTTCGAAAGTTCCTGGCCAACTACAGCATGTGCGACAAGCAGCTAAATCTCACCAAAGAGATGTTGCTGACCTACATTGATGGATCCGCCAGTCGCATGCCGTTCTGGAATGTCGCGATTGTGAGCTCCAGCAGGGCTGAGCGGCGAGTCCACTTGGGTGGCCTGAGTGACATTGGACCTGTCATTCGTTCCAGGTTGCCCGAGTCATCTGACTATGCCGACATCAAGGCTTTGATGTCGAAACAAGATGTGCTCGCTGATGTTGAGGACTCTGATGCTCAGTCGACCGATGGATGGGAAAAGCTGAAGAGCTATCGTCCCGATACTCCCCTTCTCTTGGTGTACCCGATAGACAGTGTCTCTGAACCGAGCAGGGCCGGCGATCATCGCGTAGCACTGAACGCCAAGGGCGACCTCATCGGCCTCGGATTCGTATTCCCAGGGCGCATTGACCGAACCGGTCGTTACTTCAGCGTGGAACTGAACGTCCCTACGCCAGATCAGCTCGAGGATGGGGAAGCAGGCAATACAGAGCAGGCGCAGGATGCGTGAGACTGCCCACGAACACTGGCTCTCGCTTCGCAGCAGCACGCAGCGGAGAGACGGAGTGGACGTCGCAACGGTGGCCGCAGGGGTTGACTCCGGGTTTGGTGCCATTCGCTATGCACTTACACCTGACGCAGCTCCGAGACTGCTGATTCCAGTGTCAGCTAGGGTGTCGGCCTCTGATGTACGAAAGCTTGGGGGACCCAGCGTTGACATATCTATCACGCGACTTTCGCTCAGTGGCATCTGGTCGCTCTACGTCGACATTGGCCTTCGCGAGCGGCGACTGGAGAGTCTTTTCGGCGATCTCTGCACGCAAATCATTTCTAGAATCGCAGACGGCATACCTCCGCTGGCCGCCGTGGCGTCCTGCATCAGAGATTATCGAATTCTACTGGCAGAGGAGCCTCAAGCTCCGGTTGACGTGAGCACGGTGCTCGGCTTGCTCGGCGAGCTTGTGGTTCTTCGAGAGGGTGTAAGGCGAAGCGCGCAGGCAGTTGACTCCTGGACCGGCCCCTTGGGTCAACGACACGACTTTCGAGGTCCAGGCGGCGCGTTGGAAGTCAAGTCCACCGCCTTTCTGCAGAGCTCAAATGTGCACATCCATGGGCTCGAACAGCTCTCTCCGCCCGCTGACACCCCGCTTTGGTTAGCTCACGTAGTGCTTGAGAGGGCTGCGGCCGGAAATGTTTATGTGGAACAGCTCTGCAAAGAGTTGATCGCATTGGGAGTTAAGGAAGATGCCATTGTCAGTCGTCTGGCATCGATGGGCTGTCAGGACTCCAGGGCTCCGGAGTGGAACGCTCTGCGCACCACCTTGGAGGCCATCAGGCTTTATTCAGTCTCTGACAACTTCCCAAGGCTCACCACCAGCCTGCTGCCACATGGACAACTTCCGGCCGGCGTTGGCGATGTCCAATACACGATTGATTTGGGTTCAGCCGCGGACCAATTGGTACCGAGCACTCAGCATGAACACGTCTACGAGGCGGTCTTCTCATGAAACTTGAGCTGTACAGCGAACCCTTCTCAAAGAATGGGAACCTTGCGGGGGAAGGCTTCAAGCGACTGTTGGGGAGACCTAACCTCAACTTGCTTCAGACATTAGTGCGCGAGAGTCTGCAGAACGTAATTGACGCAACCCTGCCTGGACGATCCCCTGAGGCACGTATTCGCCTGCGGAAGTTGAGGGACACCGAGCGGAACGCCCTATCGAACTCAGTGTTGGCCCAGATGCCAGCCGGCGGTCCTTCCGAGCAGATTCTCAGCGACTCTTTGGAGAAGCCCGAACTCTGGGTTTTTGAGATTGCCGACTTTGGTACGGTGGGCCTTTCTGGCCCTGTAGAGGCCGACGTCGCGCCGTCGGGAGAGGAGCGGGCTAACTTCGTCAACTTTCTCAAGAACGTTGGGGCAGCACGAGACAGCCACCAAGGTGGCGGCACCTACGGTTATGGAAAGAGCTCGCTCTATGCAATGAGTTCGTGCTCGCTTGTCCTAGTTGATAGCCAAACTTTCAATGAGGGAAAGCCGGTTCGCCGTCTTATGGCCTGCCACTTGGGAGAGGCTTTCGACGCGAGTGTCGGAACTGGCATTCGGCGCTTCACTGGGCGCCACTGGTGGGGCATGCCCGCGGGCAGCGACAGCGTGGCTCCCGCGACCGGAGCGCACGCACTCGACTTGAGTGGCGAGTTGGGGATGTTCTCTCGATCCGAGGCTGATAGCGGGACCTCTATCGTTATCGTAGATCCCGAGCTTGAAGTCTCTTCCACCCAGGAACTGGGTCGTGAGCTGATTACGTGCGTACTCCTGAACTTCTGGCCAAGAATGTCGGATACGACCGCGGCTGACCGCCGCCTGACGGTCAGCATCGAGATTGACGGTCAGCCGCTGGATGTCCCAGCGCCTGAGGCTTTCCCGCCACTGGACCTCTTCTGCCGCGCACTCGCCGACATTCGTTCCAATGCGGGTTCATTGAAGGACGTTCGATCTCAGCGTCCTGCAAAGGCATTGGGCAAGCTCGCATTCGCCCCGGGGGTCGCGGCGCAGAGGCATCCACTGGCTTCTTCCAATGGTGAAGACATCCTGGCAGGTGCATCGCACATTGCCTTGATGCGCCCTGTCGAATTGGTGGTGAAGTACTTACGCGGCGCCCCCTATCCGGACTCCCTGCATGAGTGGGCAGGGGTTTTTGTCTGCTCGGCTGAGTCAGAGGTGGAGGAAGCCTTTGCTCAGGCGGAGCCACCAACGCACGATGACTGGGCACCGGACAATCTTCCCAAAGGAAAGCAACAGACGATGGTTCGAGTCGGCATGCGGGCTCTCAGAACCCATGCCGATACATTTGTGCCTACCAAGTCGCTCAGCAGATCAGCGGACCCTGCGTCCCCCAGTCTCGCGGCAACTGCTGGGCAAATGGGGCGCTTTCTCTCACCCACAAGCGCCCGCGGCGCTGGAAAACCTGAACCATCCAGGCGCGGTGGTCCATCACCCAAGAAGGGCGTCCGGCTATCTTCCCCCGAGATGATTGGACTCTCTCTTGCTCAAGACGGCGCAGCACTTGCGACGTTCAGGGTTGATCTGACCAATGACGGGAGCCAAGGACCACTCGCGCTCATCGTCGAGCCGAAGCTGGTCGCTGATGGCAATGGAATCAGTGCAGAAGACGTACCCTCAAATCTGCTTCCACGACTACACAGCGTGTCACTGGAAGCACACGACCTGAGCAGCAAGGGTCAGATCCTCGACGTCGGGCTATTGAGCGGGGAGGTTACCGCGGTCGTTCGAATGGTCAAGGGCGCTGCTGTGACTGTCGCAGTCCGAGTACTTAGTGAGGACGCGGCATGAGCAGAATCGCGTATCCGTACCTAAGAATTCCCGATGAAGCGGTCCAGTTCAGTGGCTGGTTTGTGGGAGACCCCAACGCTCCACTTCTTCCTGCACCGGAAGTCCTGGCTGACTGGGACTACGCCCGCGATTTGGTCGTACGCGGGAGTGTTCAGATTGATTGGGATTACGCGTCCGAGTCGCTTCAGTTTGGAGAGGGAGACTGGCTGGCATCCGCACAGCTTCTGATTGGAACAGGACAGGGGCAGTTGCCTAGGCAAGTTCAGTACGCACAGGCACTCCCACTATCCAAGCAGAACCCATCAGCCCTTCTGGAGGTATCGGTTCCAGGCAGCACGCTGTCCTCTCAGCTGGTCATGCGTTTGACGATTGCGTTGACCGCGCCGTCCGCTGAAGCAACGCCACTTTCACCGGTGCTGAAAGGGTCTCGCTTGTGGGAGAGCAGTTGTGATGTGCTGATCGAAGACGGAGGCTCTTCCAGATTCCCGGTCTCCGCCATTGGCTTCGGAGCTGCCTTCGCCGGCAAGCCGCATGAGCATGCTCCTTGGTATGTCGAATGGCGGCCAGAGGATCTTTCCGGCGACTTTTCCTCGAAGGTCGTCCTCTATGTCAACTCTGACGAGGAGACATTCCTTGAGAAGTTCCTGTTGGGTGATCGCGCAACTATCCAAGCAGTGCTTGGCGGCGTCGCCTCACACATGTGCTCGACCATTCTCCTGCGTAACAGCAAGGACTTGGATCTCGAAGCGTTCGAGGAAGGTTCGGTTGGCGCGGTGGCGAATCACTGGCTCAGTCAGGCGTTCCCCAACGAAAGCGGGCTGGCAGGTATCGTCCGATTGCTCGAGAGTGACCCTGGGGCATTCAACGCTGCACTGATTGCATCCGCCGATGTTGGAGAGCAGACCACATGACCACCATTCTTCTCCCAAGATTGTCCCGTTTAGGTGTCAGTCGCCTGGTGGCGGAGCTAGGCACGGATTACTCGTCCGACGATGCCGTAGCCTTTTTGAATGACCACGCCTCACTATCGAGCTATGCAGCAAGCGGGGGAGTCAGAGAGCATCGTGTGGCTGAAGAGATCGCCGCGACTATTCGCAAGACTGCGGAGGGGTGTGGGTTTCCCACCTTGTCGGGGCAAACCGGGCGCGCCAAGTTCGATCGTGACGTAGCCATTGCCCTTGCGTCGTTTGGCTCACTAGCAAGTGGCGAAGGATTGCGGGACGACGTTTGGGCCTATCTGACCACTGTATTGCTGCCCGACGTTGTGCGCTGGCGATTCGAGAGCAAGTCTCAAGAGCGATTCAGCGGCGGGGTACGTAATGCTCTGCAGCGGCTCTACATGCGAGCGTCAGCGCTTGACTTGGGACCCGAAGCGGGCGTTGATCGGTGGCGCCTGCTGAGAGCTCTGACAGAGGACGCCCATGTAGCGATCTTTGAGCGTCCACTGATTGGCGGGAACCGGGTACTTGCAAAAGCTATCGCCCACGGTTGGGCCCAAGCGGCAGCAAGTGAGTCCAAAGGGAACATGGAAGACATCATGCGTTGCGCCATAAAGCTCCTGCGCCTCAGGTACCAGATCGTTGATCTTGGCGTACTGGAAGATCAGGAGCTCGCTGACACCGTTGCGAGCGTATTCAAGGACGCAGCCGCCCAAGTGGCCGAAGTGGTCTGATTCTTATTGAAAAGTGCCCCAGGGCATGACATCCTGGCGGCATTAGAGGGGCGCATCTGCGCCCCTATTTATAATTGTGAAGCAAGGCATGCACATCCCAGTCGTCGACATCTTCGCAGGGCCCGGCGGGCTGGGCGAAGGGTTCTCCGCTTACACCCCCTCTCGCTCTTCAAAGTCACGCCCGTTCAAGATCGCCATTTCTGCTGAAATGGAGGTCAATGCAGCCAAGACGCTTAGACTTCGCGCGTTCTATCGCCAATTCGCACCCCACAAGGTGCCGGATAGCTATTACGACTACGTGGCAGGACGGGTAGACCGGCCTTGGACGGAGGCAACCAAGACTGAGTGGGAGAATGCCTGCCACGAGGCAAGGCAGTTGAAGCTCGGTGATCCCGAAGACGACAAGGTGCTTCATGCCCGCATTCGCGAAGTTGCCTCGAAGGAAGACCCGTGGGTTCTGATTGGTGGACCGCCCTGCCAGGCGTACTCCTTGGTCGGACGCGCCAGAAACCGGGGTGTAGTGGGCTACAAGGCAGAGGAAGATCCGCGCCACTTCCTCTACCAGCACTACTTGAAGATCATCAAGAAGTACTCACCCGCTGCGTTTGTAATGGAGAACGTCAAGGGCATTCTCTCCTCGAAGGTGGGCGGTGAGCTGATGTTCCCGCGCATTCTCGCGGACCTTCGAGCTCCTGGTGGTCGCAATGGCCCACGCTACCGAATTATCCCTTTGGTAGCGGATCAGAGTGGCCTGTTCGACGACGACGATGGACGCCGGTACATTCTGAGGGCCGAAGAGCTTGGTGTTCCTCAGGCGAGGCACCGCGTTGTTCTTTTCGGTGTCCGGGAAGACGTTGACGCTTCATCGCTACGCCAGATCAATCGCGCGCCAGCCAAGTACAGCGTGGGCGAAGTGATCGGCGGAATGCCTCACCTCAGAAGCGGCATTACGAATGTCGAGTTCGACAGCTGGCCTGGGGCCGCCAAGGAGATTCTGCTTCGGGCAGCGGAATTGTCTGACGATGCAGAAGTTTCCGCAGAACTACGCATTCAAGCCAAGTTGGTGCCTGTTTCAGATGCCGGCGCTGGTGGCAGAGCCAGACCCTGGACGGCGACTGTAGATGACGTGCCTGAGCATCTGAAGTCATGGCTGCTGGATGAACGACTTGGCCACATTCTGAATCATGAGGTTCGTCCACATATGTGGATGGATCTTGTTCGCTATGGTTACGCATCGGCCTACACAAAGATTCATGGCAGGTCGCCGCGTGGCGCCAGCGAGTTCCCTGAAGCCATGTATCCAGACCATGAGAACTGGACAAGCGGAAAGTTTGTCGACCGCTTCAAGGTCCAACGCAGGGATGAGTCAAGCTCTACTGTGACCAGCCACCTTCAGAAGGATGGACACTACTTTATCCACCCGGACCCGACGCAACTCAGAAGTCTCTCTGTTCGTGAGGCCGCGAGGTTGCAGACGTTCCCCGACAATTACTTCTTTGAAGGCTCGCGTGGGGCGCAATTCCGCCAAGTTGGAAACGCCGTACCACCATGGATGGCTCGACAGATCGCTGACGTAGTTCACTCAGCGCTGAGATTCTGATGATCGGCTATCTCCACATCTGACTGACCGGACCTCAAGAACAGCTCCAAAGCAGCCAGCGAAGATTCTGCATTATTTTTTAAGGCGCACTCCCATATTATTCCAATGCGCCACCCAAGCCCACTGAGACGTCGAACAGTAGCGACGTCTCTTTCTTTCGTTCTTCGTATTTTATCTTCCCAGAAATCTCGACGATTCAGGGGCACCTTGGCGTACCTGCAGCCATCATGGCCGTGCCAGAAGCAGCCATGCACTAGAACAACAGCACGGTACCTGCTCAGGACTAAGTCGGGCTTTCCCGGAAGGTTCTTGCGATGAAGGGAGTACCGGAACCCCCGGGAATGAAGATACCTGCGAACTTGGACCTCAGGCTTTGTGTCCTTACCCCGAATACCGGACATCATCCGACTTCGAACATCCTTCGTCACAATATCGGCCATCAAAACCTCCGTCAATCGCGGAAATCAAGAGAAATCCGAACCCCTGTCGAAATAGTAACTAAATCAAGAATCCTTATTGATCGATAAAGCTCACAACCACGCCACATTCTTCAAAAAGCTTCAGAGCCGCAATAAAATGCTCACCCCACTTTTCATCAGCAACGTCCGGTTTCAGGGCGACCAGTCGACATATCCCTGAGAGCACGATCCCGCGAGCACAGTCCATGCATGGGAACCATGGAACATATATTGTGCAGCCCTGAGTTGAAACACCCTTCCTTGCCGCAGCGTATATCGCACCTCTCTCGGCGTGCTCTGTCCACAAGTACTTTTCTGGCCGTTCGAATCGCTCATCCAGTGCAATCACACCCTTGGGGAAAGCGTTCCAACCGATGGAAACAACTTCGCCCTCCGGGCTAACAATTACGGCGCCGACTTTTCTAGATCGATCCGCGCTATTATTCGAAACAGATATAGCCATTTCCATAAAGTGGCGGTCACTCATCGATCTACCGCCTTTACATGTTCATTAAGCCCGCCAGCGAGCTCACCATCGCCCTTCTTGTTCAATGTAGTTGCACTCTGAGAAGAAGCGCTAGGGCTCGGCATCGACCCAGGAGGAACTTCAGAATTTTTTGGAAACATCCATGCACCAACTGCGGCGATTGCGGCGACCAAAGAGAGAATCATAGTTGCCCTGTTGATAGCATCTGATCGCACCATCTCTTTGACCTGCTCTCGCGTGGGGTAAGGCCCACTCGGGTCTACACTAATCATTTGCCCTAATGTATCCGGTGACGACTGGACGCTTTCGTTGTGAAAATCTCTCTCGCGATCTTCTACTGATTTTGCGTTGGAGAATTCACCCGTCTCTTGACCAAGCCGCTGAAAAACCACCGTAAATATGGGCTCACCTTGCGTTATGGTGATATTGGTTTTTCTAATATTTAGTGCCTTTACCGTCAGGGAGCCCCTAAAGCCAGGGTCCACATGCCCGGGATTTAGGACCAAGAAACCTTTCGAACTCATGGCATTAATTGCAAACGCGGTCGCGCACATGTCGAGGGGAATATCCAGCGTTTCAGCGGTAAATATTCCAACCACTCCTCCAGGAGGGACTACAACATGCTTAGGTTCATTCAGCTGCCCTAGCCAGCGCCCCACAGCTTTCCACTTCCTCCGCAGCCAAGAAGAAATGCCTCGACCGCCATCATCTTCCCCAGTTCGTCTACGAAGTATCTTTCCTTTCCAAAAAATCGTGCCGACGGTCAGGTCGCAGCTACATCCTCTAACGCGGTCCTCATTGGCACCATGAACAAGTGCCCCGCGCCGAATCCCATCCAGGATCTCACTCCCTATAAGAACTCCGGTAGCCTCTCCCACCAGCTCAATAGTCCCACGAGCATTTCCCATCCCTGCCCCCTAAAAATGTAAAGGGGCGGAATTGCCCGCCCCTTTTTGAATCAGAGAATATTCAATCAAACCCCAACAGGATTAGCCTTCTCCGGATCAATCTTGTACTGCTTGATCGCCCGGGCCACATCCTTTGCGGTCATCTTCCCTTCCTTCGCCAGCGCCGCAATCGCGGCATGCGCGATGTAGTAGCGATCCACCTCAAAGAACCGGCGCAGGTTCGCACGCGTATCCGAACGGCCGAAGCCATCCGTACCCAGCACCGTGTACGACATCGGCACGAACGCACGGATCTGGTCCGCATACGCACGCACATAGTCGGTGGCGGCAATCGCCGGGCCTTGGCGGCCTTCCAGCAGCTCGGTCACGTAGGCCTTGCGCTGCTCACCTTCCGGATGCAGGCGGTTGGCACGCTCCACATCGAAACCATCGCGACGCAGTTCGTTGAAGCTCGGGCAGCTCCAGATGTCGGCGGTCACGCCGAAGTCCTTGTCCAGCAGCTCGGCGGCAGCAATGGCTTCGCGCAGGATGGTGCCCGAGCCCAGCAGCTGCACGCGCAGCTCGCCCTTCTTCGGCTTGCCGGCGTCGGTCAGCAGGTACATGCCCTTGACGATGCCTTCGGCCGCGCCTTCCGGCATTTCCGGGTGGGTGTAGTTCTCGTTCATCAGGGTGACGTAGTAGTACTCGTCCACCTGGTCTTCCATCATGCGCTTGGTGCCGTGCTGCAGCACCACGGTCACTTCGAAGCCGAAGGTCGGGTCGTAGCTGCGCACGTTCGGGATGCCACCGGCCACCAGATGGCTGAAGCCATCTTCGTGCTGCAGGCCTTCACCGTTCAGCGTGGTGCGGCCGGCGGTGCCACCCAGCAGGAAGCCGCGGGTACGCATGTCCGCTGCCTGCCAGGCCAGGTCGCCCACGCGCTGGAAGCCGAACATCGAGTAGTAGATGTAGAACGGCAGCATCGGCACGTTGCTGACCGAGTAGCTGGTACCGGCGGCCATCCACGAGGCGATGGCACCCGGCTCGCTGATGCCCTGCTGCAGCACCTGGCCGCTCTGGTCTTCGCGGTAGAACATCAGCTGGTCGGCATCGACCGGCTTGTACTTCTGGCCGAACGGCGCGTAGATGCCGATCTGGCGGAACAGGCCTTCCATACCGAAGGTACGGGCTTCGTCGGCCACGATCGGCACGATGTGCGGGCCCAGTTCCTTGTCACGCAGGGTGATGTTCAGGCTCTGCACGAAGGCCATGGTGGTGGAGTAGCTGCGCTCGCCACTGCTCTTCAGCAGGCGCTCGTAGGCTTCCAGCTTCGGCGCCACGAAGGTCTTGTCGGCCTTGCGGCGGCGCTGTGGCAGGTAACCGCCCAGTGCGGCACGGCGTTCCTGCAGGTACTGCACTTCCGGCGAATCCGGGCCCGGGTGGTAGAACGGCACCTGGCCGTCGGCCAGCTGCGCGTCGGTCACCGGAATGTTGAAGCGGTCGCGGAAGTGGCGCACCGCTTCGTCGTCCAGCTTCTTGGTCTGGTGGGTCGGGTTCAGTGCCTCACCAGCGCTGCCCATGCCGTAACCCTTCACGGTCTTGGCCAGGATGACGGTCGGCATGCCCTTGGTGTTCACGGCCTGGTGGTAGGCGGCGTACACCTTGTGCGGGTCGTGGCCACCACGGTTCAGGCGCCAGATGTCGTCGTCGCTCAGGCCGGCCACCATCGCAGCGGTTTCCGGGTACTTGCCGAAGAAATGCTCGCGGGTATACGCGCCGCCGAAGGCCTTGCAGTTCTGGTATTCGCCGTCGACGGTTTCCATCATCAGCTTCTTCAGTACGCCGTCGCTGTCCTTGGCCAGCAGGGCATCCCAGTAACCGCCCCACAGCAGCTTGATCACGTTCCAGCCGCCGCCACGGAACACGCCTTCCAGTTCCTGGATGATCTTGCCGTTGCCGCGCACCGGGCCGTCCAGGCGCTGCAGGTTGCAGTTCACCACGAAGATCAGGTTGTCCAGGCCTTCACGGCCTGCCAGCGCAATGGCACCCAGGGTTTCCGGCTCGTCGCTCTCGCCGTCGCCGATGAAGCACCACACCTTGCGGTCGGACTTCTCGATCAGGCCACGGTTTTCCAGGTAGCGCATGAACTGCGCCTGGTAGATGGCGGCCAGCGGGCCCAGGCCCATCGACACGGTCGGGGTCTGCCAGTACTCCGGCATCAGCCACGGGTGCGGGTACGAGGACAGGCCACCGCCGTCCACTTCCATGCGGAACTTGTCCAGCTGCTCTTCGCTGATGCGGCCTTCCAGGAAGGAACGCGCGTAGATACCCGGGGCGCTGTGGCCCTGGATGAACAGCAGGTCGCCCGGGTGGTTTTCGCTCGGGGCGCGCCAGAAGTGGTTGAAGCCAACGTCGTACAGGGTGGCGCCGGAGGCGAACGAGGCGATGTGGCCGCCCAGGTCACCCGGCTTGCGGTTGGCGCGCACCACGGTGGCCATCGCGTTCCAGCGGATGATCGAACGGATGCGCCATTCCAGCTCGGCATTGCCCGGGCTCTTGGCCTCGAGCTGCGGCTCGATGGTGTTGACGTACTCGGTGGTGGGAGAGAACGGCAGGTAGGCGCCCGAACGACGGGTCAGTTCCACCATGCCTTCCAGCAGCTGATGCGCGCGCTCGGAGCCCTCGACATCAATAACGGCCTTCAACGACTCGATCCACTCCTGGGTTTCCACAGGATTCGGGTCGTTGTTCAGCACCTCGTTCAACCAGTTCATTAGCGCTCCCATAACCGCACGCACGCGCGCGACTGTTGTATAGATTTCTAGACCGCAAAGTGTAGCGCACCAAGGGCTTTCGTCACTTGGCTACGCAGGCGTATGGATGCAACCGGCCAGTGTCCGCAAGGGGCTTGCCGGGCCCTGCGAGGGCGCATTGGCGGGGCTTGGCGGCCGCGCAGGGTGTCGCTTCCGGACCGCTGCGCCCATGCGCAGGACGCAGTGTTACCGCTGCCGATGACGGTTGTAGGGCAGCGTGGCGAACCTGCTCGCGAGCGCCCCGGCACTGGCGCTGAACCGGCGACAACGTGTCGCACCCGCCTCTGGATCGGCGCTGGCATTGGGCCCAGGGTAGACCGCGAGTGAGGGGCCAGGTGGCCCTGCTCCCTTCCACAGCATCGCCGGGGCGCCCTGCAAGGGGCGCCCCTTTTGCTGTGCGCGCGGCCGGCCGTGGCCCAAAACGGACCTGCTTGTGGCCGGATCGATGATTGTCGTCTTCGATATATCGATATATCGTTTGCACACTCGTTTACCGATATATCGAAATGAGCCGTACCGCTTCTCCCAGAGCCCGTTCCACCGACCCGGCGGTGCCGCGCCGCAACGGCCAGCCACGCGTGCTGAGCCGCGGCGACCTGCGCCTGCTGGTGCTGGCCCTGATCGGCGAGCAGCCGCGCCATGGCTACGAGCTGATGCAGCTGATCAGCAACCAGTTCATGCAGGCCTACACGCCCAGCGCCGGCACCATGTACCCGTTGCTGGCCAGCTTCGAGCAGGCCGGCTGGATCGAGGCCGAGGAAGTGGACGGCAAGCGGATCTTCCGCATCACCGCCGCCGGCGAGTTCGAGCTGAAGGTGCAGCGCACCCAGGTGCGCTTGGCGCAGCGGCGCGCCTTCGACCGCGCCCGCGAGATCACCAAGGCCTCGCTGCCGCCGCCGCTGGCCGGTGCCCTGCGCGAGTTCAAGCGGGCGCTGGTGCATCACCACGGCCGCTGGGCCGAGGGCGAGGCGGAAGAAGTTGCGGCCCTGCTGACGCGGGCGTCCGCGCTGCTCAACGGTACGGCCGGTAGCGAGAGCCAACCCTTTTCAACGACCCAGCCAGACTGAATCCAGCCAGGTCGCCCCTATGCCGCGCGCCCCCGCGCGACACCTTTACAGGTAACCCCATGACCGAACACAACAACACGCGCCTGCGCCTGGATGTGCGCTTCCGTGAACTGACCGTGCTGCGCACCGAAGAGGTCACCCCGCACATGCGCCGCGTGGTGCTGGGTGGCGCCGAGCTGGCCGGTTTCGATTCGCCCGGCGCTGACGACCACATCAAGCTGTTCTTCCCCAATGCGAGCGGCGAGATGGTGCTGCCGGTGCTGACCGCTGAAGGCCGCAGCTACCCGGCCGGCAAGGAGCCCTCGCCCGCCCGCGACTACACCCCGCGCTGGTGGGACCACGAAACCGGCGAGCTGGCCATCGACTTCGTGCTGCACGACCAGGGCATTGCCGGGCCGTGGGCCGAGCAGGCCCAGCCGGGCGATGTGCTGGTGATCGGCGGCCCGCGCGGCTCGTTCGTGGTGGCCGACAGCTACGACGCCTATGTGCTGATCGGCGATGAAACCGCGCTGCCGGCCATCGCCCGCTGGCTGGACGTGCTGCCGGACGGCGCCGAGGTGCAGGCCTTCATCGAAGTGAGCGATGAGGCCGAACGCCAGGACCTGCCGCAGTACGAGAACGTGCGTATCCACTGGCTGGAGCGCAACGGCTTCCCGGCGGCCAGCAGCACGCTGCTGGAAGACATGCTGACCGACTTCGAAGCGCCGGATGGCGATGTCTTCTACTGGATCGCCACCGAATCGCGCCGCGCCCGGATGATGCGCAAGTTCATCGAAGGCCACCTGGGCGTGCCGCGCGACTGGATCCGCTCGACCGGCTACTGGAAGGCCCACCCGGACGAAACCGACGGCGATTGATCCAAAGACGGTGGGTGCGGCCCCTACTTGGTAGGTGCGGACCGTTGGTCCGCACGCCCTGCAACAGGTAGTGCCGGCCGCTGGCCGGCAACCTCATGAACCTTCTGCAGGAACTTGCAATTGCCGGCCAGCGGCCGGCACTACCACCTGCTGCGCCCACCCGAACCGCTGCGCGGCCCAGATCTCCAGCGCCACCAGCAGCGCGATGATCAGCAACGGCAACAGCAACCCGAAGTACACGCCGGGCATCATGCCGTTGATCTGTGCCTTCACCAGCCGCAGCACGCCACGGGTGTGCAGCAGCTCATCCACATGCATGGTCAGCGCCTCACGCACCACCTTGGGCTCCAGCCCGATCGTGCCGGCCTTGTCCACCAGCGTGTCTTCCACCATGCCGCGCAGCAGGCCTTCGCGCACCTTGCCGATCACCCAGCCGGTGCCGCGCGCCAACGGGCCGTTGCCAAGACGATCAAGGCCAGGCAACGGATGTTCGCTGAGGTAGGCCGAGGCGATGGTGTCGGCCACATCGCCCACCGTGCCCTGGCTGCGCAATGCCTCACGCATGCGCGGGTCGTCCAGCGACTCGGTGAAGCCTTCGCTCCAGCCTTCCACCAGGGTCTGCAGGTGCGGCTGGAAATGATCGAGCTGCTTGAACAGCGCCCGGTGCGCGCCAGCGGTGAAACCCAGCTGCAGGCCGAAGAAGGCGCTGGCCAGCGGCAGCAGCACCACGTAGCTGGCCAGCAGCCAGTGATGCCAGCGCTTGCGCCGCTGCAGCCAACCGCGGCGGTGCAGCCAGCGCCAGGCGAAGATGCCCAGCACCAGGCCAAGCAACGTGCCGAGCACGCTGCCGCCCAGCAGATCGAGCACGCTCAGGCCCGTCCAGAATTCGTTCAACCAGTACTGCGTGTCCTGCATGGGTCTTCCTTCCGTGGATGCGGCTGCGCCTGAAATGCCAGCCAGGTAGAGTCGACTGTCAGTCGACTATCGCGCGCAGCGCGGGGGTTTCCGGCATCGCGCCAAGAGCAGTCGACTAACAGTCGACTCTACCAAAGCGAAAGCCTCCCGGCCCGGAGCACGCCAAGCAATGCGACAATCGCGCTCCTTTCCTGCAGCAACGAGGCCCACATGGCCAAACTGACCCTGGCCAGCGTGGACGCGCTGCGTACCCGCTTCGCCGATGACGCCGCCTGCGATACCGCACTGGCTGCCTTCGCCGACACCGCTGCCCTGCGCGTACCGCTGCGTGAGCTGGTGGAGGCACAGCACCGTTACCTGCAGGCCGAATTCGAAGTGGCACAGGTGGCCGACGTGCTGCGCCGCGACCAGAAGTACGCGCCGGTGGGCCGGCCGTCGGTGCACATCGTGCAGCTGCGCAAGCAGCAGGCCGCGACCAAGCAGGCGGCGCTGATCGCACGCCAGGTGGTGGCGCAGGCCGCGCAGACTTTCGTGCGCGTGAGCGGGATGACGGTGAAGGCCAAGCAGAGCCCGAGCGAGGCGTGCGTGGCATGGTTGGGCGCGTTGCGCTGAGGGATCGTGCGGACCAACGGTCCGCACCCACCAAATGCAGGTCCGCCCCCACCAGATGCAGGTTGGCACCTACCGGGTAGTGCCGGCCGCTGGCCGGCAACCCCATCAGCATCGGGCTCCTCGCATGCAGCCGGCCAGCGGCCGGCTCTACCAGAACCAAAAAAGAAGGCCCGCTTTTCAGCGGGCCTTCTGCCTTCTCACGACGAGTGAGTTGGGTGCATCAAGCGGCCGGCTTTTCGCCGGTGGCTTCGGTGGTGATGCGGATCTTCACTTCATCGCTGACGTTCGGGGCATACGCGCCGACGCCGAAATCGCTGCGCTTCAGGGTGGTGGTGGCATCGAAGCCGGCGGCCGGAACCTTGGCCATCGGGTGCTCGCCGCCGCCATTGACGGTCACGTCCAGGGTGACCGGCTTGGTGATGCCCTTGATGGTCAGGTCACCGGTAACGGTCAGCTTGTTGGTGCCGGCGGCTTCCACCTTGGTGCTCTTGAAGGTGGCATCGGCGAACTTGGCGGCGTCGAAGAAGTCGGCGCTCTTCAGGTGCTCGTCGAACTTGGCGGTGAAGCTGTTCAGGCCGCTCAGCGGCAGCTTCACTTCCACGGTGGACTTGGTCACGTCTTCGGCGTTGTACACCAGGGTGCCTTCGACGTTGCCGAAATGCGCGCTCGGGTTGGAGAAGCCGAAGTGGCTCCACTGCGCCAGCACGTCGGTGTGGGTCGGGTCCAGCTTGTAGGTGCCCGAGGCGATCTGGATCGCTTCGGCGGCCGGCGCAGCGGCAGCGGCATCGGCGGCCGGGGTGGCGGCCTGCTCGGTGGTGGCCGGGGCGGCGGCATCAGCAGCCGGGGCAGCGGTGTCGGCCGGCTTGGAGCAGGCGGCGATGGCCAGGGTCAGGGCCAGCGGCAGCAGCAGTTTACGGGTGGCGCTCATCTCAGGAACTCTCCGGATCGTAGGGTGGGTACAGCAGGGACCGCCAAGGGGGCGGCCCGGAATCGATACAGCGACTTACGCGATGCGCGCCGCTTCGTCGAACGACAGGCGCGGCAGACGCGGGAACAGGCCCGCCGAGTCACCGTAACCCAGGTTGACCAGGAAATTCGACTTGATGGACGTGCCGGCGAAGAAGGCTTCATCCACCTTGGCCGCATCGAAGCCGGACATCGGGCCGGCATCCAGACCCAGCGCGCGTGCGGCCAGGATCAGGTAGGCGCCCTGCAGGCTGCCGTTGCGGATGGCGGCTTCGTGGCGGCCTTCCTGCGGGCCGTCGAACCAGGCCTTGGCATCGGTGTGCGGGAACAGGTACGGCAGCTTCTCGTGGAAGTCCAGGTCGAAGCCGATGATGACGGTGACCGGGGCGGCCATGGTCTTGTCGTGGTTGCCTTCGGACAGGGCCGGGGCCAGCTTGGCCTTGGCTTCCTTCGAGGTGACGAAGACGAAGCGGGCCGGCGTGGTGTTGGCAGCCGTCGGGCCCCACTTCACCAAGTCGTACAGCTCCTGCAGCAGGCTGGCTGGGACCGGCTTGTCGAGGAAAGCGTTCTGGGTACGGGCAGTGCGGAACAGCTGGTCGAGGGCAGCAGCGTCGAGCGCGTGGGACATCGGTGGATCTCCAGGGCGGCTAAGGGAAGTCAGTGCCCGCGGGCGGCGCGGGGCGAATCGACGAGCCGCAGTGTAGAGTGTCGCGACTGTTGCAACACCCAGCAGAGCTGAAACGAATTAATGCCAATGGTGAAACGATCGAGCGCGCCTTGGACGGTCACGGACGGCCGCGCAGGCAATGTCCGCCAGGCGGTTGCGCTGGCCTCGGCGCTGCGCCAGGGCACCCATCGGCCGCTGCTGCTGCAGCCACGCGCGCCCTGGCGCTGGCTGTCGCCGCGGCGCCTGCCCGGTGATGTGAATGGCTACGGCGAGGCCTTCGCGACACTGGCCGCCGAAGCCCCGCCGCTGGCGATCGGCTGTGGCCGCCAGGCCGCTGGCGCCCTGCGCGTGCTGAGCGCACGTGGCAGCCAGGTGGTTCAGATCCTCGACCCGCGCATCGGCGCCCGCCACTGGGATGTGGTGGTGGTGCCCGAACACGATGCCCTTCGCGGCAGCAACGTGCTGACCCTGCTCGGCAGCCTCAATCCGGTGGACGATGACTGGCTGGCCTGGGGTCGCGCCGCGTTCGCTGGCTTCAGTACCCTCCCCGGCCCGCGCACCGCGCTGCTGGTGGGCGGGCCGACGCCGCTGGCACCCTGGGACGAGACCGCGATGGTGGGCGTGTTCCAGGCGCTGGCCGAGCAGATCCGCAGCGAAGGCGGCAGCCTGCTGGCCACCACCTCGCGGCGCACGCCACCGGCCCTGGCCGAGATCCTGCGCGCGACGTTCGCCGACCTGCCGCACGTGATCTGGGGCGATGGTGGCGACGGAACCAATCCCTATGGCGGCCTGCTCGGCTGGGCCAACCGCGTGGTGGTCTCGCCGGATTCGGTGAACCTGCTCTCTGAAGCCTGCGCCACGCGCATGCCGGTGATGGTGGCGTTGGCCGATACCGTGCAGGGCCGGCTGGCGCGTTTCCAGCAGCAGCTGCGCGAGCGCGGGCGGCTGCAGGCGCACTGGCTGGACTGGCAGTACGACCGCATCGAGCCGCTGCGCGAGACCGCGCGGGTGGCGGCGGAAGTGAAAGCGCGCCTGGCATTGGGTTAGTGCCGGCCGCTGGCCGGCAATCCTGGGCGCCCGGCATCACGGTGGTGCCGGGTGCGCAGCGATTTCTGAACATTTCGATCCGCCCGCACCGTTAGAGTCCAGCTTCCCCCATCACGCTGAACGTCTTCATGCGCACCCTGCTCCTGCTGCCCCTGGCCCTGCTCGCTGCCTGCTCCACCGCGCCCACCGAACTGGACCCGATTTCCTACCAGTGCCAGCAGCAGCTGGACGCGTATCGCGAACAACCGGCCTTGCGCGATCCGAAGACTGGCGAGCGCCCGCCGCTGCCGATCGCGCCGATCAGCGATGCCTGCGACAGGGAACTCAAGCGCAAGGGCGTGGACCGCCCGCTGCGCTGACCGGCGTATGATCGGCGCGCGGGCCTGCCCGCCGTTGAAGGTATCGACATGGATCGTTTCTCCCGCCTGCCCCGCGCCGCCCTGCTGATCGCCAGCCTGCTGGCGACCGCACCGGCATGGGCCAACAGCACCGAGTGCCGCGAGCGCTACCCGAGCGTGGCCTCGCAGGCGGCGATGCTGGACGTGGCCTGGACCACCGCCGAGCGCCTGGATGCGCTGCCCGATGTGGACGTGGTGGTCGCCGCACGCGGTGGCCAGGACCTGAGCCGCTATGGCCTGCGCCACAGCCACCTGGCGTTCCTGCTGCGCGAGGACGATGGCCGCTGGCGCGCGATGCACCTGCTCAACCGCTGCAAGACCGACAGCTCGCAGCTGTACCACGAAGGCCTGGGCAACTTCGTCGGCGAAAGCGGCGGCCATACCGACCTGCGTATCGGCGTGCCCTCGGCGCCGCTGCGTGCCGCGTTGAAAGCGATGCTGGTGTCACCCTCGATCCAGCCCAAGGCGCTGCACGAAACGAAGTACAACGTGGTTGCCTACCCGTTCGCCACCGACTACCAGAACTCCAACCAGTGGGTGCTGGAAGTGCTGGCGGCGGCGATCGCGCAGATCGAAGGCGCGCCGGCCATCGTCAAGCGCGAGCAGGCGCAGCAGTGGCTGCGCCAGCAGAAGTACCAGCCCAGCGTGCTGCACATCGGCCTGGGCAAGCGCGTGGGTGCGCGCCTGTTCGTGGCCAACGCCACCACCACCGACCATCCGGCCGGCGAACGCATCTCCGGCAACTATTCGGTGGTGACGGTGGAATCGGTATTCGACTTCCTGCACCAGCGCAGCCAGCTGCAGCAGGAACTGGTGATCCCCCATGTGCCGGTGGCCGGTGCCACCGCAGCCTCGCCCTGAATCCAGCAAGGAGAACGACATGCGTCCGCTGCCTGTTTCCCTGATGTCGATGGTGCTCATCGCCGGCCTGCTCGGCGCGAACACCGCCCATGCCGAACGCCGCATCATCATCCTGCAGGAACCGGGTCCGCAGGGGCCGAGCCTGGAAATGTCGGCGCCCCTGGTTGCTTCAGCGCGCGCCGCCGCTGCCAGGGAAGCCCAGGATGCCGGGCTGCCGCCCGGTCACGGCGCAGCCGTGAAGCTGCCGCAGATGCAGGTGAGCGCCATCGCCACCACCGTCGACGGCCGCCGCGAAGTGCTGCTGCGTGATGCCAACAACCCGCAGAACACCGCCTCGATGCAGTACCCGCGCAGCGTTGGCGATCCCGCCGTGCAGTTCAGCGTGGGCCAGACCGTGAACTTCGAGCCGGCTGGCAACGAGCAGGGCTGGCAGCTTCGGGACAACCAGGGTCGCCCGCTGGAATACCTGCCCGAGGCCACCGGCCCACGCGACATCTTCGATACCCGGCGCTGAGCCGCCGTCCCCCACGTTGACCAGGAGGTCTCCATGTTCCGTTGCCTGCGCGTTCCCGCTTCTGCCCTGCTGCTCTCCGCGCTGCTGGTGCCCACCGTCCATGCCGGCGCCGCGCCACAGTTGAACAGCAGCGAGGCCAGCGTGCTGATCACCTCGCTGATCGTGGTCTCGGTGCCGCTCGCTGCGTCGGCGGGCCTGTCCGAACTGTCGAAGGCGCCGTTCAAGGCCAGCGAGCGCCGTGACAAAGCCCACCGCACCAAGGCGGTGCCGCTGCCGCCGATGGAAGTGAAGAAGGTGGAGACCACGGCAGCAGGCGAGCGCCAGGTGCAGCTGCAGGTGCCCGACAAGGCTGACCAGACCGCCACGCTGCGCTGGCCGGCGCGCGTGCATGAGGACCAGACGGCGGCCTTCGTGGTCGGCCAGCAGGTGCATTTCGACCCCACCGAGGCAGGTGCCGGTTGGACAGTGAAGAGCGCGCAGGGCCAGGCGTTGGCCTATGTGCCCACCGCCTATGCCGCTGGCGATGTGATGAGCGAAGCGCTGTAAAGCTGAACAACCGGTTTTGGCTTTGCCGCGTGCCGGGCGGATAATGGGCGATCCCCTGTGTCCCCTGGCTCGCCATGTCCGTGCGTCCTGCCCCTCTTTTTGCCCCGCTGACCCCGCGTGCCTTGGTACTGGCGGTACTGGCGATGGGCGCGGTGGTGCTGCTGTCCAACGTACTGGTGCAGTACCCGATCAACGATTGGTTGACCTGGGGTGCCTTCAGCTATCCGGTCGCGTTCCTGGTCAGCAATCTGATCAACCGCCGCTTCGGCCCGGGCCCGGCGCGCCGCGTGGCGTGGATCGGTTTCGCGGTGGCGGTGCTGCTGTCGATCTGGGTGGCCACCCCGCGCATCGCCATCGCCTCGTGCTCGGCCTTCATCGTGGCGCAGCTGCTGGACATCACCGTGTTCGACCGCCTGCGCCGTGGCAGCTGGTGGCGCGCACCGATGGTGGCCACCACCTGCAGCGCGACGGTGGATACCACCATTTTCTGGTCGATCGCGTTTGCCGGTTCCGCCCTGCCGTGGGTGAGCTGGGCAGCGGGCGACCTGGCGGTGAAGCTGGCGATCGGCGTCTGTCTGCTGGCCCCGTTCCGCGCGTTGTTGTGGAAGATGGCGCCGCTGCGCACGACCAGCTGACCGGCGTCGCCCTGGTAGGTGCCAACCTTGGTTGGCACGCTGTTGCCGGGGTCATGAACGCTGACGGATTGTGCCAACCAAGGTTGGCACCCACCAACAGCAGGTCATCGCCAGGCCATAGCTCTGGTAGGTGCCAACCTTGGTTGGCACGCTGTTGCCGGGGTCATGAACGCTGACGGATTGTGCCAACCAAGGTTGGCACCCACCAACAGCAGGTCATCGCCAGGCCATAGCTCTGGTAGGTGCCAACCTTGGTTGGCACGCTGTTGCCGGGGTCATGAACGCTGATGGGTTGTGCCAACCAAGGTTGGCACCCACCAACAGCAGGTCATCGCCAGGCCATAGCTCTGGTAGGTGCCAACCTTGGTTGGCACGCTGTTGCCGGGGTCATGAACGCTGACGGGTTGTGCCAACCTTGGTTGGCACCTACCAACGGCAGGTCATCGCCAGGCCATAGCTCTGGTAGGTGCCAACCTTGGTTGGCACGCTGTTGCCGGGGTCATGAACGCTGACGGATTGTGCCAACCAAGGTTGGCACCCACCAACAGCAGGTCATCGCCAGGCCATAGCTCTGGTAGGTGCCAACCTTGGTTGGCACGCTGTTGCCGGGGTCATGAACACTGATGGATTGTGCCAACCAAGGTTGGCACCCACCAACAGCAGGTCATCGCCAGGCCATAGCTCTGGTAGGTGCCAACCTTGGTTGGCACGCTGTTGCCGGGGTCATGAACGCTGATGGGTTGTGCCAACCAAGGTTGGCACCTACCAACAGCAGGCCAACGGTCAGATCATTGATCCGGTAGGTGCCAACTGCAGACCTCCGCCATCCGCCGCTCAGGCGAACGGCAGCTCTGCAGCTCTGCACGCCGCCGTAATCGCCGCACACGCGTCTTCAATCGCGGGCGTGGTCGGTGCCAGTCGCGGGCGCCGGTCCAGGGTGCAGGCCAGGCCCACGTCCAGCAGCGTGGCATGTGCTCCATGCAATGCCTGCGCCGTGTCTTCCGGCAGGAAACCAGCAACGGCCAACGCATCGATCAACGACGGCGTATCGCGAGGCTGCAGCAGCGCCGCATGCTGCGCACTGCGCGCCAGCACGCCGGTCTGCAGCAGGAACTCCAGGTCCACTACGCCGCCAGCACCCTGCTTCAGGTCCAGCCGTGCGGCATCGCTGCGGTCCAGTTCGGTGCGCATGCGGCCGCGCATCTTCAGCACGTCGGCATACAGCACACCCATGTCGCGCTCGCGCCCCAGCGTCTGTGCACGCACCCGTTCGAAATCGGCCAGCAGGCTGGCATCGCCGGCCACGCCACGCGCGCGCACCAGCGCCTGGTGTTCCCAGGTCCACGCGCGTTCGCGCTGGTATTCGGTGTAACTGGCCAGCGAAGACACCAGCGAACCCTTGCCACCATCCGGGCGCAGGCGCACATCGATGTCGTACAGGCGGCCGGCAGCGGTGACCGCACCGAGCAGCGCCATCACCTTCTGCGCCAGGCGCGCATACCAGCGCCCCGGCTCCAGCGGACGCGCGCCATTGCTGGCATCCACGCCGGCCGGGTTGTCGTGCAGGAACACCAGGTCCAGGTCGGAACCGAAGCCCAGTTCAAGCCCACCGAGGCTGCCGTAGCCGATGATCGCGAAGCGCCCGCCGGGAATCTCGCCGTGTGCGGCGCGCATGTCCGCTTCGGCCATCGCCAACACGGTGACCACCACCACCTGCGCCAGTTCGGCCAGTTGCCGGGTGCTGTCCACCGCGCCTTGGCGGCCATCCAGCGTAGCCATCGCCATGCGGAAGCTGAGCGCCAGCCGCGTTTCGTTGAGCCAGCGCAGCGCGGATTCGGGATCTTCCACCGCCAGCACCTGCTGGCACTCGGCCAGCATGCCGGCGGCATCCGGCATCGGCCCGGACACGCGCACGTCCAGCAGTTCGTCCAGCAGCAGCGGATACGCGGCCAACCGCTCGGCCAGCAGCGCACTGCGCGCCAGCACATCGACCAGGCGCGCCAATGCACTCGGTTGTTCGTCCAGCAGCGCGAGATAGCTGGTCCGGCGCAGCACCGCCTGCAGCAGGCCAAGCACGCGCTTGAGCGCGGCGTCGGGCTGGGGCGAACGCGTGGCGGCATGCAGCAGTGCCGGCAGCACGCGATCCAGCCGCGCACGCGCGGCGTCGGACAGTGACTTCACGCCGGTGCCCTGGGCGAAATCACGCAATGACTGGTCGGCGCCGTTGGCATCGAGGAAGCCGGCTTCGGCCAGCAGCGGTGCGTTGCTGCCGTCGGGCAAGCTGCGCCAGTAGTTGGCCAGTGCATCGGGCGCGGCCTGGCCCTTGCGCGGCGCCAGCAGCGCAGCGAACTCGGTACTGACCCGTGCCTGCTGCACGGCCAGCGCCGCGCGCAGCACGTCCCAGTCCGGATAGCCGAGGCCGACGGCGATGCGCTCGCGGTCCAGCGCATCGCTGGGCAGCACGTGGGTCTGCGCATCGCGCAGCATCTGCAGGCGGTTTTCCAGCCGGCGCAGGAACAGGTAGGCCTCGCGCAGCGCGCTGCCATCTTCGGGGGCGATCTGCCCGGCGGCGACCAGCGCGTCCAGCGCCACCAGCAGGCGGCGTTCGCGCAGTGCCGGTTCGCGACCACCGCGGATCAGCTGCAGCGCCTGGCACAGGAATTCGATTTCGCGGATGCCACCGGCGCCGCGCTTGATGTCGTCGTGCAGTTCACGGCGCGCGACTTCGGCGGTGATCGCCGCCTTCATCTCGCGCAGGCCGTCCAGCGCGGTGAAGTCCAGGTAGCGGCGGTACACGAACGGGCGCAGGGTCTGCAGCCACGCCTCACCGGCATCGATGTCACCGGCCACCGCGCGCGCCTTCAGCCAGGCATAGCGTTCCCAGTCGCGGCCCTCGCGCTGGAAATACTGGTCCATCGCCGCGAACGACAGCGCGACCCGACCGGCGCTGCCGAACGGGCGCAGGCGCAGGTCGACGCGGTGGCTGAAGCCATCGACAGTGGTCTCGTCCAGCAGCTTGGCCAAGCGCTGGCCGAGACGGGCGAAATACTCTTCGGCCGCCAACGGACGCGGTCCATCGGATTCACCGCCCTGCGAATAGGCGTAAACCAGGTCCACATCGGAACTGAAGTTGAGCTCGCCACCGCCAAGCTTGCCGAGGCCGAACACCACCAGCTGCTGTGGGTTGCCGTGTTCATCGGCGATGACGCCATGGCGCTGGGCGAATTCCTGCTGCAGGGCATCCAGTGCCAGCCGCAGGCAGTCCTCGGCCAAGGTGGTGGCACCGGCGAGGGTCTGCGGCACGTCGTCGAGGCCGGCCAGGTCGCGCCAGATCAGCCGTGTGGACATCGCGGTGCGCCAGCGCCGTATCTGCGCCGGCCAGTCGCTGGGCTGCAGAGGATCGAGCACCGGTGGTGGGATCGGCGGGCAGCCGGGGGTAGCCAGCTGCGCCAGCAGCGCCGGTTGCCGCACCAGGGTGTCCAGCGCGAAGTCGCTGGCCACCGCCAGTCGGGTCAGCAGCGGCAGCAGTTCGGCAGGAACGGGCTCGGGCAGGACCTGGGCCAGGCGCGCCAGGGCGCGGTCGACAAGGGGCTGCAGGGAGGCGGGCAGGTCAGCGGGGGCGAGGGTCATGCCTCGATTCTCGCGGGGTCGGATCCCTTTGCCAACGGCGAAGGGCTCCGACCCGAGATTGCTGACACTGCGCGGGTCAGAGCCTTTTGCCTGTGGCAAAAGGATCCGACCTCCGATGGGAGCCGCGTATTCATACTGGACGACAGGCAATAAAAAAGCCCGCTTGCAGCGAACTGCCAGCGGGCTCTGCTCCCTCCCCCACGTCGGGATGCAGGGCCATCGTGCGGGCTGCGAAACCACTTTGCACGCTGCACTGCAAAACAGAACCGGCGGGTATGGGTGAGCCCCTGGGGGAAAAGCCATTCCACGAAGGTAGAACCCCCCGTACGCATGAGGATGGCCGATAATCGGCTTTCCCCCCAGAAACACTGTCGTCATGTCTGTTGATCGCATCGCCAACGCGCGTCTCCGTGACCGCGTGGTCTCCGCAGAGGCCGCAGCCGCGCTGATCCAGCCCGGTGAAACGGTGGCCATGAGCGGCTTTACCGGCTCCGGGTATCCCAAGGCCGTCCCCGTGGAACTGGCCCGCCGCATCGAAGCGGTGCACGCCCAGGGCCAGCCCTTCCAGATCAGCCTGATGACTGGCGCCTCCACCGCGCCGGAACTCGATGGCGCGCTGGCCAAGGCCGATGGCATCGCCATGCGCATGCCGTTCCAGAGCGACCCGGATGCGCGCAACCGCATCAACGAGGGCAAGCTGGATTACATCGACATCCACCTCAGCCACGTGGCCCAGCACGTGTGGTTCGGCTTCTATGGCGAAATCGATACCGCCGTGATCGAAGTCTCGGCCATCCGCGAAGATGGCTCGCTGGTGCCCTCCACCTCGGTGGGCAACAACAAGACCTGGCTGGACCTGGCCAAGAAGGTGATCGTCGAGGTCAACGAATGGCAGCCGGCCGGCGTCGACGGCATGCATGACATCTACTACGGCACCGCGCTGCCGCCGCACCGCAAGCCGATTCCGCTGGTCAACGCCAACGACCGCATCGGCGACACCGCGCTGCGCTGCGACCCGGACAAGATCGTGGCCGTGGTGCGCACCAACGGCCCGGACCGCAACAGCCCGTTCAGCCCGATCGATGCAACCAGCGAACAGATCGCTTCGCACCTGATCGAGTTCCTCAAGCACGAGGTGAAGAAGGGCCGCCTCCCGCCGAACCTGCTGCCGCTGCAGTCGGGCGTGGGCAACATTCCGAATGCGGTGCTGGCCGGCCTGGCCAAGAGCGGTTTCCGCGACCTGGCCGCGTTCACCGAAGTGATCCAGGACGGCATGCTCGACCTGCTGCGCGACGGCGTGCTGAGCTACGCCTCGTGCACCGGCTTCGCGTTGAGCCCGCAGGCCAACGAGACGTTCAAGGAGAACATCGATTTCTACCGCGAGCGCATCATCATGCGCACGCAGGAAATCTCCAACCATCCGGAACTGGTACGCCGCCTCGGCTGCATCGGCATGAACGGCATGATCGAGGTGGACATCTACGGCAACGTCAATTCGACGCACGTGATGGGCACGCGGATCATGAACGGCATCGGCGGTTCCGGTGACTTTGCCCGCAACGGTTTCCTGTCGGCGTTCCTGAGCCCGTCCACTGCCAAGAACGGCACCATCTCGGCGATCGTGCCGATGGCCAGCCATGTCGACCACACCGAGCACGACGTGTCGGTGATCGTCACCGAACAGGGCCTGGCCGACCTGCGCGGCCTGACCCCGCGCAAGCGCGCGCAGGTGCTGATCGACAACTGCGCGCACCCGGATTTCCGCCCGCAGCTGCAGGACTACTTCGACCGCGCCAGCCGCGAGAGCTACGGCAAGCACACCCCGCATCTGCTGCCGGAAGCGCTGTCGTGGCACCAGCGTTGGCTGGATACCGGCACGATGAAGGGCTGATTGCGTTGGGGGTCAGAGCCCTTTTCTGCCGAAAAGGGATCTGACCCCAGGTACGGACATGGGGTAGAGCCGGCCGCTGGCCGGCTCTACCCTCACGCGGTGCGCAGCGCCGCCAGCGACTCAGCCTGCAGCCGCTCGTAGATCTCGAACTCGTCATTCACCGCCACGCCCAGCGCCTGCTCGAAAGCCTCACGGTTGGCATGCGCGGCATAGGCACGCTGTTCTTCACCGCCCAGGTTCGACTGGAAGATGCCCGCGGCACTGACCGGCAGGAAATCCTCGTAGACGATCGGGTCGGCGGTGGCCAGGCCGGCGGCCACCAGCACTTCGGCCGGCAGATCAGCCACACGCTCCGGCGCGGCGCGGCCGGCGTCGGTCAGCTGGTAGCGGTAGTAGCCCAGGCCTTCCTGGCGCAACGTGTCGTGGTCATCCGGGAAGCTGGCGAACACCGCCTGCAGGCGCTGGCCGTAGTCGCCACCGGTACTGCCTTCGCCACCGGCATCGCGTGCCTGCGACAGCAGCTGGTCGTACAGCGCGCGGCCCTTCGGGGTGAGCGCAAGGCCGCGCTGTTCGATCTCGCCGAAGCGCGCGGTATGGGTGCCGGCATCGCCGCCTTCGCCGCCCGGGAAATGCACGGCCTCTTCAAGTGCCTTGAAGCTGGTCTGGCGCAGCAGGATCGGGCAGGCGCGGCGCGGCGGGCCCTCGATCACCGCCTTGGCCGCCATGCCGTGTTCGATCATCGCCGCCTGCGCAGCGTCGATGTCCAGCGTACGCGGGGTCAGGTGGTTGATGTGCGGGCCACGGAAGCTGACCACGTCGGCCACCAGGCGATGCGCGTTGTGCAGCGCGTGGTAGGTCGGCAGGTCGACGGTGGCATCGCCGTGCCAGCGGAAGGTTTCCAGCGCTTCGTCGACGAAGCGTTCGGCATCGGCCTGCGACAGGCCGCCGTCACGCTCGGCCTGGTCGATCAGTGCCAGCGCGCCGTCGGTGAAGATGCGGCGGCGCGCAAGGATCTTCGCCGATTCAGCACGCAGCGCTTCGTCTTCGATCAGCTCCAAGCGCAGCAGCGAGGTGAACACGCGGAACGGATTCTGCGCCAGCGCCGCGCCGGTGAGCGGGCGGAACGCGGTGGAATGCACCGGCACGCCCGCGACCGACAGGTCGTAGTAGCCGACCGGGTACATGCCCATCACGGCGAACAGGCGGCGCAGCGTCGCCAGTTCCTGCACGGTGCCGACGCGGATCGCGCCATGACGCTCTTCGTCCAGGCGTGCGCGCTCGTCGTTGCGCTTCAGCTGCGCGGCCAGAGCGGGGTCCTGCTCCAGCACCTGCGCGTTGATCCGCTCCACCAGTTCCACCAGCGTGCCGTACAGCGGCACTTCGGTGCGGTACATGCGGGACATGGCCTGTGCGAACAGGCGGCGGATCACATCAGGCGAAACGAAAGAGGCGCTCATCAGTCACTCGATTACGGGAACGGGGGAACAGCTCGGACCCGTATTGTCGCCGGAGCGCGCGGTGGCGGCGATATGCAGAGCAACATGAAACAATCCGGCAGTGCCGGCCGCTGGCCGGCAATCTCCGGATGCCTGGAAGGGTGCAATTGCCGGCCAGCGGCCGGCACTACCGCTTGAGCTGGCGCTTCAGGGTGGCATCCAGGGTGATCGGCCGGTCCCAGTGCTGGTAGCTGGCCACGATGGCGTGGCGCACGGCCCGGTAATGCAGGTTGTCCGGCCTGGTGGGCATCCGCTTCACCACCGCTTCCCAGCCGCCGTCCGGGTCCTGGCTGAAGGCGCGCACGCTGTCGCGGCAGGTCTGGCCGCTGGCCTTGGCCCAGAAGCAGGCGAAATAGATGTCCCCGGCCTGCCAGCCATGGGTGGTGAACAGCGCGCTGATGTAGCCACGGGGCACGTCGGCATAGCGCGATACCTCATCGAGAAAGGCATCCGGGTAGCGTTCGGCGTAGTGGTTGATGTCCTGCAGCTGGGCATCGACCCAGCTGTCACCGGTTTCCACCGCGTAGGCCGCCGAACGCTCGGCGGTCTGCTGGGCCAGCACGGTGGCCGGCACCAGCAGCAGGGACAACAACAGCGCGCGCAGTCGGAGGTTCATGCCCCGATTCTGCCGCAGCCGCCGCGCCCTGTCAGGCCGCCGCCGAGGCCTTGGCCTCGATCGCCGCCAATGCGGCCGGCCAATCGTGGGCGGTGTCGGCGGTGACCATGCGCGGTTCGTCGTCGGCCACGCCATGCTGGGTCTCGTGGGCCCAGGTCACTGCACACGGGGTATGCACGCCCCAGCCACCCAGGGTCACCACCGGCTCGATGTCCGAGCGCAGCGAGTTGCCGACCATCACGAAGCGCTGCATCGGTAGGTCGAATTCGGCCAGCACGCGGGCGTAGGTTTCCGGGTCTTTCTCGGAAACGATCTCGATGCGCGGGAACAGCTCGGCCAGGTTGGCGACCTTGATCTTGGCTTCCTGGTGGAACAGATCGCCCTTGGTGATCAGCACTACCGGGTAGTGCTCGGCGATGGCCGCCACGGCTTCGCGCACACCGTCGATCAGCTCGACCGGATGGCGCAGGGTGTCGTGACCGATATCCAGAATGCGCTGGATGTCCTTGGCCTCGATGCGCTGGCCGGTGATGTCGATGGCCGCTTCGATCATCGACAGGGTCATGCTCTTCACGCCGTAGCCGAAGGTCCCCAGGTGGCGCTGCTGAACGTCCAGCAGGTGACGCGCGGTCTGGGTGTCATGCACGTCGACGTAGCGCGACAGCAGGTCAAGGTAATCCTGCTCGGCCTTGCGGTAGTAGTCCTCGCTCTTCCACAGCGTATCGTCACCGTCAAAACCGACCAGGCCGATGGCGCGCGACGGCGCAGGCGTGGAGGTGTTCATCGGGCAAGGATACAGGGGTGCTGGTGACGATAAAAACCCGGGCGGCCGTAGCCGCCCGGGTCCCCATGCACCGGTCTTCCCGAATCAGGTGTAGATCAGCGGCCCTGGGCCGCGCCGGCACCTGCACCGGCCTGCTGCGCGGCCACATAGGCCTTGTACTCATCGGCGCTCAGCTCGCCATCCTTGTTGGTATCGGCCTGGTCGAACACCTGGGCGAGGCCGGCATTCACCTGCGCCTCGGTCTTGCTGATGGTGCCGTTGCCATCGGTGTCGATGCTGGCCCAGGTCTGGCCACCGCCATTGGCCTGCGCCGAAGCCGCTGCGGCCGCATTGGTCGCCTGGTCAGCCGCCTGCCCTGCCTGTGCCGCCGACTGCTGCGCCTGCGCGGCCTCATTCTGTGCCTGCGCAGCCTGCTGCTTGGCCGACTGGGCCATCGCCGGAATGGCCAGCACGCTGCCGGCGGCGACGATCAGGGCGATCAGGGGCTTGCGGTTGCGAATAGTCATCAGGGGTGTCTCCTACCAATTGGGTGGTGTTGCGCGGCGTGTTGTCTCCGCACGGCACCTACCCTGCCACCGCCTTTCTGAATCGATTTTGCCCCGCGACCGGCGTCAACACGCACGATTAACCACTCACCTCCACGCATGCTTTAGCGCGGTGGTTAGCAGCGAGTGAGCAGCTCATAAGATGCGCATTCAGCGCTGCCGGATTTAACCGGCAACCAACGAAAAACCTGCGTCAGTCGACGTTCTGCGCTGATGACCGCGAACTGAACACCACCCAGCCGAGGGCAACACCGGCGAGCGCGCCGGCGATTTCCAGCACCACGCGACTGCCGAGTTCGTTCGGGTCGTGGATGGTGGCGAGGAACAGGCGCGCGTACAGCGGCGATTCCAGCCGCACGATGCCCATGTAGAACAGCTTCCATGCATCGATGCCGGCGGAGATGATCACGGCGATGACACACGACCAGCCGATGGCGTGGCCGACCGTCCAGTGCAGAAGCCGGCACAGCTGCGACCACAGGAAGTACACCAGCAGCCCGACCAGCAGCGCGATGGCGCCAGCTTCGAGGGTGCCGAGCAGGCCGAAGTGCAGGGGAAGGTTCATCGGGTGGGCTGGGATGAAGAGGCGGCCAGTGTAAGGGATCTGCCCCGGACCCGATCCGGTAGCCACGGTAGATCCACGCCATGCGTGGATGAATCTCCATCGAGATCGAATATCTCGACGATTGAAAAAAGAGCAGCCGAGCATGGGCTCGGCTTTACAACGGACTCCGCGGGAAACTGTCAGAGGCGGGGCGGTGCCGGAGTCCGGGCTGTCAGCCGCATGGATGCGGCTGCCAAGCCTCCATGGACGGATTTACGGCGTCCCCGCACTCCGGCACCGCCCCGCCAACCCACGGAACGCACGCTGTTGCTGTTGATTCGGCCGTTGCCTCTGCAGGTGCAGGGCGCCGCCCTGCCGATACCCCCTAAAGCACCGGAACGTCGTACGCGGTGCCGGGATCCGGTTCGGGCTGCAGGGTGTAGTGCCACCACTCCTGCGGATAGTTGGCGAAGCCCCGCCGCGCCATCGCGCGCACCAGCTGCTGGCGGTTCGCCTGCTGCGCATCGCTCAGCCCGCTCGTCTGGGTATGCGCGCGCGGGCCAAAGAAATCGAAATCTGTGCCCATGTCCAACGGCGCACATGCACCGCTGCGGCAATCCAGCAGGCCAAGATCAACCGTGGCTCCGCGGCTGTGGCCGGAGCGCTCGGCGATGTAGCCGTCAGCCAGCAGCCGTGGCTTGTCCAGATCCGGGTACTGCAAAGCCTTGCGCGAGCGCTCGCGCGGGTCGTTCACCCAGGCCATGAACGCCTGCACCGAGCGCACCGGGCGATAGCAGTCGTAGATCCGCAGGCCAAGCCCATCCGCGCGCAGGTCCTGTTCCACCTGCGCCAGCGCCTTCGCCACCGGCGCCAGCAGGTAACAGGACGGCGCCTCGTAGCCCGGTACGCGCGCGCCGGTGAAGTTGTTGGCGCTGGCGTAGCGGATGTCCATGTCGATGCCTGGCGACAACGTGCGGATCTCCACCAATCCGGCGCTGGCCGCATCGGTGGCCGGTGAAACGCGCGGTGGCTCAGCGGCGCTGGTGGTCGCCGCCAGCGCAGTCGCCAGTACGAGTGAAATGCAGGTCCTGGAAGTCATAGCTGAAGTCGATGTCCGGGTAGATGGCACGCAGGTCCAGTGTGGGCGGCGCACCGTCACCGGGCTGCAGCCACGCCTGTGCGTCTTCGCCCAGCGTATCCCAGCGCAGCAGCCAGCGCCCCTGCAACTGCAGCACGGTCGCCCGCAGCTTTGGCGACTTGTCCACGCTGAAACGCAGGCCGTCCTTGCCCGGGCACAGCGAGGCCGGGCCCAGCCACGGATCCATGTAGCGGCCCTGCCAGCGCCGCAGATCGGAAGCCGTGAGTCGCTGTGCATCCGAAGTCACAGGACGCTGATGTCCGGTTGCCGCACGAGCGGCCTGGTCCTGCAGTTCGGCCAGGTACGCCATCGCCGGACGCGCATCGTCGGGTGCGGTGAAGCGCTTCAGCGCGGCCTGCATCAACGCGGTACGCGCATCCTCACCTTCACCATTGATCAGCATCACCACACCCACCTTGCGGTCGGGCAGCAGCGCCAGCGACGAGTACATGCCCGACAGCGTGCCGGTATGCGCTACCTTCCACTGCCCGTCCATGTCGGACACCCGCCAGCCATAGCCATAGCCGTAGAAATGCGCGTTGTCCCAGCGCCGCTGGCGTTCACCCAACGGCATCGGCATGTGCAGGGTCCACAGCGTGCGCCGCTGCTCGCTGCCCAGCCAGTCCGGCACCAGCGCAGGATCCAGCAGCACCTGCATCCAGCGCGTCATGTCGCGCAGTGAACAGCGGATGCCGCCTGCCGCCATCGAGGTCAGGTCCGGGCTGATCGCACCGTCTGCGTTCACGACCTCATGGCGATCACCGCGCCAGGCGTGCGGCTGCGCCACGTTGCCCACGCGCTCCACCGACCACGCCCCTACCTGGCAGCGCGCCATGCCGAGTGGTTCGAACACCTGTTCGCGCATCAACTGGTCGTACGGCTTGCCAGCGGCCGCAGCGGCCACCTCACCGGCCACCACATACATCAGGTTGTCGTAGGCATAACGGCTGCGGAAACTGCTGACCGGCTTCAGGTGTGCCAGCCCGGCGATGATGTCGGCACGGGAGAACGTGTTCGGTTCCGGCCACAGCATCAGGTCACCGGCGCCCAGGCCGAGACCGCTGTTGTGGATCAGCAGGTCGCGCACCTGCATCTGCTGCCCCACCCATGCATCGTGCATGCGGAAGCCCGGCAGATGGCGCTGCACCGGATCGTCCCAGCGCAGCGTGCCCTGCTGCACCAGCCGCGCCAGCAGCGCGGCGGTCATCGCCTTGCTGTTGGAGGCGATCTTGAACAGCGTGTCCTCGTCGATGCGGCCGCCATCACCGCGCGCGCCCTCGGCATGGCGATAGACCACGCGCCCATTCTCGACCACCGCCATGGCCAGCCCGGGCAGGTGCTCGTGCCGGACCACGGCGGCGACATCGGCATCGATGGATGCGGTATCGACCGCCGAAGCGGAGGGTGCGGCCAGTGCCGCTGCGAGGATCAGCAGGGAATGCATGGGCGTTCCTCACGGGGTATGACCCAGCCCCCGCGCCACCCATCGGGATGGCGCGGGAGGGTGCCTCAGTAGCTCAGGCTTACGGTCAGCTGCGCATAGCGCGGCGACTGGAAGCTGGTCGGCCACAGGAAGGTATCGCTGATGTGACCAATGGCGTTTTCCTTCTCCTGGTCCACCGACATCTTCTTCTGCTGGTTGGTCAGGTTGTAGATGGACAGCTTGACCTTCAGGTCGGCCTCGCCGAACTGCTTGTTCCAGGTGATGTTCGCACCCAGTTCGTAGGTCCACGGCATGCGCCCGTAGCCTCCGCGCGGGGAATGCTCGTAGACGCGCTCGGAAGGAACACTGGAGGTGCAGTTCTGCACGCAGATGTAGTAGCTGTGGAAGGGCTTGGTGTTGCCGCTGGGGTTACCCACGCCAAACCCCGTGATCGGACCGCCGGAGCGGGCGTCAAGGGTGGCACCGACCAGCAGGTTCTCGGTGATCGCGTAGCTGCCGCGCAGCTTCAACTGATGGCGACGATCATTGGCCAGGTAGCCGTAGCCCCCTCGGTTGACCCACGGATCATCGAAGTTCTCGGTGCGGCCGGTATCGGCAAAGTCGGTATCGGAGTTGACCGGGCCTTCGGCGTTGCCGCGCCCGTAGGCCAGCGTGTACGAGGCATTCATCGCCCACGTGCCGTCCCAGCCACGGTCCAGCTGCAGTTCCAGCGCCTTGTAGTCGCGACGCGGCTTGTCCCAACCGATCTGGCCGATGTAGTTGCCCTTGTCGTCGTACTGGGCGAAGCCCTCCTTGCTGGTGTCCACGGTCAACCAGCCATCGGAGACACCGTCGCAGTTGGTATCACCCCACACGGTGACCTTCCTGCCCGGGTTGGCCATCACCCAGCCCACTTCGGCATTGCCGCACTGTGCGCTGGCCGTGATGTGCATGTCATCGATGGCGTTGTGCAGCTTGCGGTAGATGCCACGCACCCCATAGGACCAACGCTCGTTGAGCATCTGCTGGAAGCCCAGGATCAGTTCATCCTGGTAGACCGGATCCATGTCACGGTCCACTTCCGAGCGCAGGTCACCCACGGTGCCATCCCCCTGCGAGTTGTCCACCGGCCCGATCTGCGCACCGGTGCGCGGCACGGCATAGCGGCTGCCATTGATCTCACGGATGTCCCAGCCGTTGAAAGCGTAATAGGTGCGCTCATCAAGCAGCCCACCGGCCTGTTTGATGTTGATCACGTTGGCCACCGGCAGGTAGTAGCGGCCGATGTTGCCGAACAGCTTCATCGCGCCATCGCCCTTGATGTCCCAGGCGAAGCCGGCACGCGGCGCCCACATGTTGTCCATCTTGATGTAGCTGCGACCTTCGGCATCCTTGTTGTCGAAGGTCTCCATGCGGATGCCGAGGTTCAGCAGCAGGTTGTCGGTGACCGACCAGTTGTCTTCCAGGTAGTACGCCGAATTGGTGCTCTCGAACTCCCCCCCTACTTCATTGCGCCGCGCGCGCACGTAGGCGGTAGTGCCCGCTGGTACCACGCCGCCGTTCTCCAGGATCGAACCCGGAGTGGTCTTGTAGACGTTGTAGTAGAACGCACCGGGGCCCGGATAATAGCGGTCATAGGTGGAC
This sequence comes from Stenotrophomonas maltophilia, assembly GCF_002138415.1. Taxonomy (NCBI): domain Bacteria; kingdom Pseudomonadati; phylum Pseudomonadota; class Gammaproteobacteria; order Lysobacterales; family Lysobacteraceae; genus Stenotrophomonas; species Stenotrophomonas maltophilia. The sequence continues at coordinate 399,555 of NZ_CP015612.1, read as the reverse complement.
ACGTTCTTCTCGTGATCCACACCGAAGCGCAGCAGATGGGCGCCCAGCTGCCACTCGAAATCCAGGCGCGCCTGCTCGCGGTCATCCACGCGCGACTGCACGGTGGAGTTGGTGGTGCAGCCCAGCGGTACGCCTGCCGGAGCCAGTCCGCTCTCGGCCACCACACGATTGCATTCCAGGTCGGTCATGCTCCGCTGCGAGGCATAGCGCTGGTTCTTGCCGTACATCGCACGCACCGACAGGCCTTCGGTGAGTTGGCCGTTGTAGGACGCGGCCCAGTTCTTGCCGCCATTGGTGGTGTAGATCTCGTTGGTCTTGGCAGTGGGCTCGCTCTTGGCCAGGTCGAAGCCGTAGACGTCGTAGGCCCAGTTGTCCTTGTCCGAGAATCCCATCAGCGACAGGCGGTGGTTGTCGTTGATCTGCCAGTCCAGCTTGCCGCCCCAGAACGGGTCGTTGGTGCTGCCCTGGTTGAAGACGTTGCCATCGTTGTTGGTGTACTGGGCGCGGTTGTCGCGGATCTCGTACATGCCGAAGAAGAACAGGCGGTCCTGTACCAGTGCACCCGAACCCCACACGTTGAGCCGGTTGGTGGTGTGCTTGTCCTGGCTGCCGATGATGTACGGCGTGCCGTCAGCGGTGTAGTGATCGTTCTTGCTGGACTGCCAGGCACGCGGCTCGAAGGTGTACTCGACGCCTGCGTGGAAATCGTTGCTGCCCGAGCGCGTCGCAGCGTTGATCACGCCGCCGGTGGTACGGCCGAACTCCACCGAGTAGCCACCGGTCTTCACCTGGAATTCCTGGAAGAACGCGAACGGTGCCGATGAGAAGCCGACGCGGTTGTAGAAATCGGTCACGTTCAGGCCATCGATGTAGACCGCGTTCTCGGCCACCGACGAACCACCGAAGGAGATGCCCTGCGCACCCAGCGAGCCTTTGCCCGAGACCACGCCCGGGGCCAGCATCGCCACCGATTTCAGGTCCTGGTCGACCGGCAGCCGCTCGATGTCCTGGCGGCTGAGGTTCATGGACGAATCGGTGGAGGTCACGTCGACCATCGAGATGACCTGTGGCGCGCGCACCTGCACGGCACCCAGCGTGCTGATGCCAGAGACGGGCACATTGACCGTGGTGGCGTTGCCAAGCGACACCGTCACTTCACCCACCTGCGCCGGCGTACCGCCAGCCACCGCGACCTCCAGCGTATAGGTGCCTACCGGCAACTGTGGAATGCGGTAGCTGCCGTTGGCGTCGGCCTTCACCGAACGCGAGAAACCGGTAGCCGGATTGCGCACGGTTACCGTGGCGGCGTCCAGGCGCTGGCCCGAATCGGTGACCAGCCGGCCAACCACCGAACCATCCTGTGCGAATGCGCTGGGCGCGATCATGCCCAGACACGCCCCGAGGGCGACGCACAACGCCGCCCGCTTGATGCTGTAAGCCTTCATCCCCTGCTCTCTCCTGCAAGAATTGAATGGTGTGGAATGCGATGTGTCGCGCTAGCGTTGCCCGGCTGGCAGTACCCGCCACTGGAAGTCGTAGCTCCATTGGTCGAAGTACAGGTTGCCGCCTGCCCACTCGGCCTCGCCGCGCTGCGAGTCGACCGTTTCCGAGCGGAAGTGCTGCTTGGCCGGCACCAGGGCCTGGCCGAAATCGTCGTTGAAGGCGATGCGGTAGCCGTCGAGGCCACCCAGGTAGAAATCGCGCAGGGCCGGCACGTCGCTGGCCAGTGCGCCGGTGGTCACGTCCATCGGCAGCCATCCATACGGCGCCAGGTAGACCTGCCCCCAGTCATGCAGGTTGTTGTAACCACTGCCATCGCCGGAGAACACCATGCCCGACTGCCAGCGCGCGGGAATGCCATTCATGCGCAGCAACGTGATCAGCAGCAGGGTCTGTTGGCCGCAGTCGGCATGGCCGGCATGCAGCGCGTAGTCGCTGATGTTGCTGAGCGTGGAGTATTCGCGCGCACCGGCCCAGGGAATGCGATCGACCGCAGCAAACAGCTTGCGCACCACTTCATACGGGCGCGTCTCGCCATGCAGCACCTGGTCGGAGAACAGCTTCAGCGCAGGGGTGAAGCGCACATGTGGCAGCTGCTCGGCCAGATAGGGCTTCAACGCTGGATCAGCCGGGGTCGGCTGCACCCTGGCTGGATCGATCGCGGTATGCCGGGCGAAGATCGTGACCGCGTAGCGGACCTCGAAGCGCGTCGGCTGTCCCGCCACCGCCTTGGCTTCCAGATAGGCGGTGCGCTGCTGAGTGCTGGCCGGTGCCACGCGCGCCTTGCCGGGGGTGCTGCCCAGCCACTGCACGCGTTCCTGTTGGCCAGGAATTTCGCGCGGATATGGAATCCAGGCACGAACCGTTTCCCCCGCCGGTACCGCATCGGCTTTCACTGTGAGCGACTGGGTGAATTCAATGCGCTGCGGCAATACCGACGCCTTGCCGCTCTGTTCGGCTGCGGCAAGCACGCGTGCGTGGTGCGCGTTGAGCACCTCGTTCGGTCCCGGCGGTGACATCGGTGCATCCGCGCGCCGGCGTGCGCGAGCCTCATCGCTGAGCAGGAACAGGTTCGACGGTGCGCGCTTGAAATACCAACGCGTGCCATCGATGTCGAGGTGTTCGATCAGTCCAAGCTGGTCCCAGCGCGCGAATTCCTCGTCGGTCAGGTCGGGAATCCAGCGACGCACGGCAGACTTGGCGGCGGTTTCGTCGAGGGAAAAATCCAGGCGGATGCGGCGCATGCGTTCTTCCTGGAACGCGATGTCGTCGAAACTGACGCCAGGCTCCGCCGCGTCGGCGGCCAACCAGGTGTTCAGTTCGCTGTCAGCTTCAAAGAACCTCCCCGCATCGATCATCTGCACGACACGCGCAAACTGGATGGCCGAGGGCGGCGGCTCCGCTCCCGCCGACCACGCCCACAGCAGCAGCGCGGCACTCAGGCCGGCGGCGGCAGACAGACGCGGTTTGCGAACGGCAGACTCCACAGCGACACTTCCCCAGCGCGGGTGGTAACGGCTGTGTAACACGGGCCGGGATGTCGGTCAATAATTTATTCTTGCTTTCGACGCCAAAAGGAATAAATATTCCAACAGGCATTCGAGGAGGGTGTGCAGCGCATGATCCTGGCTTCCCGCGAACGGCATCGGCATTGGCCACGCCGCTTGACCCTGGCCTTGTGCCTGCTGGCCGCACCGGCCTTTGCACAGGCAGCACTGCTGCCCGACCCGGGCGCACCGCTCCCCTATGTGATCGGCCTGCACGAGGCCTACCTCACCCCGCAGTACTGGGCCGCGCGCCTGGACAACGCCGATGCGCCGATTCTGGATCGCGCGCAGATCGCGGCACAGAACGCGCGGATGCGAGCGCAGGACAGCCATATCCAGGACATCGCCGCACTGCCCGCCCAGCTTGATGCGGCGACGGTGCGCGCCAGCATCGCCGCGCTGTCGAGCTGGCCCACACGTGCCCTCTACAACGACAAGGGCCAGGCGATCGCGTCCGCTTTGCGCAGCGCGATCGAAGCCAACCTCGGCCTCGATGCGATTCCCCCCCAGACGGCACCGGCCTACGGGCTGGTGGTGAAGCGCGCGGCACTGCGCACCTTCCCCACCCGCGAGCGCGTCTTCAGCACCGTCGGCGACACCGACATCGACCGCTTCCAGGAATCGGCACTATTCCCCGGTGACAAGGTCGCCGTGGTCCATCGCAGTGCCGACGGCCGCTGGCTGTTCGTGCACAGCGAGCGCTACAGCGCATGGATCGAGGCCGACGCCATCGCCAGCGGCGACAAGTCCACGGTGCTCGGCTACGGCGCCAAAGGCCCGTACCGGATCGTCACCGGTGCCACCGCGCAGACCGCCTACACCCCGGAAGAACCGCGCGTCTCGCGTCTGCAGCTGGACATGGGCGTGCGCCTGCCGGTACTGGCCGACTGGCCGGCCGCCGAACCGGTGAACGGCCAGCAGGCGCATGCGTCGTGGGTAGTGCAGTTGCCGGTACGCGAGGCCGATGGTCGATTGAAGCTGGTGCCGGCGCTGCTGCCACGTTCGCAGGACACCGCCGCCGCCTACCTGCCGCTGACCCCACGCCTGCTGCTGCAGCAGGCCTTCAAGTTCCTCGGTGAACGCTACGGCTGGGGCCACGACTACGACACCCGCGACTGCAGCGGTTTCGTCTCCGAGATCTACCGCAGCTTCGGCGTGCTGTTGCCACGCAATACCAGTGCACAGGCGGTCAGCCCTGCCCTGGATCGCCTGCCGTTCACCGGCAAGGACGGCAAGGCGGTGCGCGACCGCGCCGTCGCCGACCTGCAGGTGGGCGACCTGGTCTACATCCCCGGCCACGTGATGATGGCCATCGGCCACGTAGACGGCCGCACCTGGGTCATCCACGATACCGCGGGCGGCAGCTGGTTCGGTGCCGACGGCACGCGCGTGCAGGCCCATCTCAATGGTGTCTCGGTCACCCCGCTGGAGCCGATGATGGCCAGCGATACCGTCCGCTACATCGACCGCATCACCAACATCCAGCGCCTGCGCGCCAAGACCCTCTGAATGAAGATCACTTCCATCGAACTGGGCATGCTGCGCGTGCCGTTGAAGACACCGTTCAAGACCGCCCTGCGCACGGTGGAGACCGTGGAAGACGTGGTGGTGCTGATCCGCACCGACACCGGCAACACCGGTTACGGTGAAGCCCCGGCCACCGCGGTGATCACCGGCGATACGCACGGCTCGATCATCGAAGCGATCCGCCACTTCATCGCCCCGCGCCTGATCGGCCAGGACGTGGTCAACCTCAACCGCCTGTGCGGTCTGGTGCAGACCGCGATGGAGCGCAACACCAGCGCCAAGGCCGCGGTGGAAATAGCGCTGTACGACCTGTGGGCGCAGCTGCACGGTGCACCGCTGTACCAGATGCTCGGCGGCGGCGACCCGGTGATCACCACCGACATCACCATCAGCGTGGACTACATCGACAAGATGGTGGCCGATTCGCTGTCGGCGATCGAGCGCGGCTTCGAGTCGCTGAAGATCAAGGTCGGCAAGGACATCGGCCTGGACATCGAACGGGTCAAGGCGATCCACGCGGCGGTGGAAGGCCGCGCCCTGCTCCGGCTGGATGCCAACCAGGGCTGGACCGCCAAGCAGGCGGTGCACGCGATGCGCACGCTGGAGGAAGCGGGCGTGGTGCTGGAACTGCTGGAGCAGCCGGTGAAGGCAGCGGACATCAGCGGCCTGAAGTACGTGACCGACCGGGTCAACACGCCGGTGATGGCCGACGAAAGCGTGTTCAGCCCCAGCCAGGTGATGGACCTGATCCAGCAGCGCGCGGCCGACATCATCAACATCAAGCTGATGAAGACCGGCGGCCTGTCCAACGCGATCCGCATCGCCGACATCGCCGGCATCTACGGCGTGCCGTGCATGATCGGCTGCATGATCGAGTCCAGCATCAGCGTGGCTGCCGCCGTGCACCTGGCGGTGGCCAAGAGCGATGTGATCACCAAGGTCGACCTGGACGGTCCCTCGCTGGGCCAGTTCGACCCGGTCAGCGGCGGCGTGCATTTCAACGAGTCGGAGATCAGCATCAGCGACGTGCCGGGGCTGGGCATCACCGAAGTGCGCGGGCTGGAGATGCTGGATTGATTTCGGCCTTTCGGCTGACGCTGCGTGCCACTGACGTTGGGTCGCGCGTTACTTTTCTTTTCGCGAAAAGAAAAGTAACCAAAAGAAACGCTCCGCCATCCGCGAGCCGACGTGCTGCGCACGCCGGTGCCCTGCGCTCCTCGGTCCGTCGAGGGACGGCGCGGAACTCGCTGCGCTCAGGCACCCGCGCCTCTTCGCCCTCGCCGGACCTGCGGTGCTCGGCTCGCTTGAAGGCGGACTCAACGTCAAAAGCAACAACTGCGCTCCGTAACCTCTTCGAGGCTGGAACCCGCTCGACCCATTCCATGACACGCTCTACGTTGCCAGCCGCAACGCGCCCACACGTGCCCGGACACCCCGCATGCCGCCCCTGCTGAAGATCCGTTCCGAGCGCGGGCAGATGTCGGCCATCGAACGTCGCATCGCCGATTTCATCCTCGACAATGCCCACCTGCTGCGCGACTACTCGTCCCAGCAGCTGGCCAGCGCGTTGGGCATCAGCCAGTCCAGCGTGGTGAAGTTCAGCCAGAAGCTCGGCTTCAAGGGCTACCCGGACCTGAAGTACTCGATCGGGCAGGATGTGGCACGCGCCGGTGCCGATCCACAACAGGCCCCCAGCGAACCCGACAGCGGCGACGACTACCTGCGGTTGGGCGAGGCTCTGCGCCGCAGCAAGTCACAGGCCGAAGAGGAAACCCGGCAGGCCAATCCGCGCGAGGAGATCGAGCGCATCGTGCAGCTGCTCGACGGCGCACCAAAGCTGTTCGTGTACGGCTTGGGGGATGACGGCCTGTACGCGCGCGAATTCGCCATGCGGCTGTCACTGCTTGGCCTGCTGGTGGTGCCGCATACCGATCCGATCCTGATGCTGGCCAACCTGTCGGCCGCGCGCCCCGGTGACGCGCTGTTGATGTTCTCCGAGTTCGGCAACCTGCCCCAGCTTTCGCAGCTGTCCCGCCAGTTCCAGGACATGGGCGGCAAGGTGATTTCCATTACCCGCCACACCGCCAACCCGCTACGCGCGCATGCTGATGCGGCACTGGTGGTGTGCGCGCACGACCGTACGCCACAGGTCGCGCAGCTGCTGTACCGTAGCGCCATGCACGCGCTGCTCGATTTCCTGTTCGTGCTGCTCTGCCACGCCAATCCGGACCGTCAGCAGCAGCTGGCGGTGAACCTGGAGCGGATCGACCACCTGCTGGATTCCTGACCGGAGCACCTGTTGATGAGATCGCTGGTTCGCCTCGCTACCGCTGCGCTGCTGCTTGCTGCAGCGGTGTCCGTACACGCGGCGCCGCTGGATGGTGCGCGCCAGCTGATCGTGGTCACCAGCGATGGCTGGGACAGCACCGAGGGCCAGCTGCAGGCCTATGTGCGCGATGGCAAGGGCTGGCACACGCACGGGCAGGCGTTCCCGGTGGCGCTCGGCCGTACCGGCAGCGCCTGGGGCCTGGGCCTGCATCCGGCACAGGCCGACGGCCCGCAGAAACAGGAAGGGGACGGCCGCAGCCCGGCCGGCATATTCGCGCTCGGCAGTGCGTTCGGCTATGCCGTCACCCGCCCCGGCACCGCGATGCCCTACCAGCCGATGCTGGACAGCAGCTACTGCATGGATGTGCCCGGCTCGCCGTTCTACAACCGCATCGTGGATGAAAAGAAGGTCGGCAGTGCAGCGGTCAAGGGCTCCACCGAGCCGATGCGGCTGGACCTGCACAACGAGGGCGACGTGCGTTACCAGGAAGGCTTTGTGATCGCCCACAACCCGGATAGCCAGCCCGGCAAGGGCAGCTGCATCTTTGCCCATCTGTGGCGCGCGCCCGGTGAGGCCACGGCCGGCTGCACCGCCATGCCGCAGGCACGCATGCAGGCGCTGCTGGACTGGCTGCGGCCGCAGGATACGCCGCGCTTCGTGCTGCTGCCGCGCGCCGAGTACACGCGCCTGCAGGCACAGTGGCAGCTGCCCGCACTGAGCGGAGACGCCCGTTGAGCGCGCAGGACGAACCGCAGCTGCAGCGCGCGGTCAGCCGCTGGCAGATCGTCGGCCTGTCGATCAACGACGTGATCGGCAGCGGCATCTACCTGCTGCCGGCCGCCACCGTCGCCCTGCTCGGCCCCTTCAGCCTGTGGGGCGTGGTCGCCGCCGGCATCGTCGTGGCGCTGCTGGTGCTGTGCTACGCACAGGCCGCCAGCTACTTCGATGAACCCGGTGGCAGCTACCTGTATGCCCGTGAGGCGTTCGGCCGCTTCGCCGGGTTCGAGATCGGCTGGATGATCTGGCTGACCCGCATCAGCTCGGCGGCCGCACTCAGCAACGCGCTGGCCGATGCAGTTGCGCGCTTCTGGCCATGGGCCGGCGCCGGCATGGGCCGCATCGCGGTGATCGTGGTGTCGCTGGGCTTCCTCACCGGCGTCAACATCATCGGCGTGCGCTCGGCCGCGCGCACCGGCGTGGTGCTGGTGATCGGCAAGATGCTGCCGCTGCTGCTGTTCGTGGCCATCGGTGCGTTCTACATCGATCCGCAACTTGCGTTCTCCGGTCAGCGTCCCGACCCACATGACCTGCAGCGCATGGGCGAAGCCGCCTTGCTGCTGCTGTATGCCTACGCGGGTTTCGAGAACATCCCGGCCGCCGCCGGCGAGTACCGCAATCCTCGCCGCGATATTCCGTTCGCCCTGATCACCATGATCATCACTGTTACCGTCATCTACGGCGCGGTGCAGGTGGTGGCGCAGGGCACGCTGACCGGCCTGGCCAGCTCGGCCACGCCACTGGCTGATGCCGCCGCCGGCTTCGGCGGCGAAGCGCTGGCGCTGATCCTGACCATTGGTGCAACCATCTCCATCCTCGGTACCAACAGCAACACGATGATGATGGGCCCGCGCTTCCTGTTCGCGCTGGCGCGCGACGGCTACGGGCCGAAGATCCTGGCGCAGGTGCATCCGCGCTTCCATACGCCGGCCGCATCGATCCTGTGTCAGGGCCTGATCGCGCTCGGGCTGGCGCTGTCGGGGTCATTCGTGCAGCTGGCGCTGTTGTCGATGACCACGCGCCTGTTCGCCTACATCGGTACTGCCGCCGCAGTGCTGGTGTTGGCCAAGCGCTACGCCGACCGCCCCGGTGCGCTGAAGCTGCCCGGTGGCCCGCTGATTCCGGTGCTGGCGCTGCTGCTGTGCCTGGCCCTGTTCGCCAGTGCCAGCTGGCAGAACATCGCCGCCGCGCTGGTCGCCTTCGCCATAGGTGCAGTGATCTACAAACTGCCGCGCAAGGATGCCGACGCCGGGTGAACGGTGGCGCGCCCTGACCGGCAGATTGATCTAACGATCACGCTGCCGGCCCCGGCCGTTAACCACCGCGCAGGCACGATCAGACTTCGTCCACCACGGAGCCCTTCCATGACCGACTACCAGATTCCCGGCCGCGTACCGGACGACAGCACGCCGCGCGACGCAGTCAGCAACTACTGGCGCGAGCGCTATACCTCTGAACCGTACTATGACGATCAGCTGTTCTTCGACGACTACGAACCGGCCTACCGTATTGGCCACTCGGCCCGCGCGCAGGACATGATCCGCGCCTACGAGGAAGTGGAAGGCGAACTGGAATCTCGCTGGGCCAGCGAACGAGGCAAGAGCCGGCTGGAGTGGGCGCAGGCCCGCAACGCGGCGCGTCGTGGCTGGGAGGAAGCTCAGCTGGCGGATCCGCGATTGAAGCGATAACGCCAGGCTGCTGTAGAGCCGAGCCTACGCTCGGCTCTCGCACCACGTCTGTAGAGTCGAGCCATGCTCGACTGAGCCGAGCATGGCTCGGCTCTACACCGGATCGATCACTCCTGCTCCGGCAGCGGCGGCACCGAAGCGGGGCGATTGGGCTCGGCTGCATTGGCGGCGATCAGGTCACGGGTGTTCTTCTGCACCGCCACCGCGCCGAACAGCGACAGCGCGAAGGCCATGCCGTAGAAGCCCTTTTCGCTCAATACCAAGGTGGCGTTCCACAGGCCAACCAGAAGCAGCAGCAGCGCAGACAGCAATGCGAACCAGCACAGGGCGTAGTACAGGCCACTGACCGGAATGCCTTCGACGCGGTCGCGCACGCTCTTCTGCAGCGACACCGCTGCGAACAGACCAAACAGGAGCAGGGTGAGGTAGTAGCCCTTCTCGTTCAGCGGCATCTCCGCATTGAACAGGCCTACCAGATAGGCCACCGCGCCGAGCAGCAGGGCCACCCAGGAGGCGGCAATGAAGGCCGGCGAGGGTCGATGGATGATCGGTGCGTTCATTGCGGTTCCTTGCAGTCAGGCGGGCATGCTTTGCCCGGGCGTGCCCACCCTAGACGATCCCACGGCCGCCGCACAGGGGGCGCAGGACCTTCGGGCCACGACGGTCACGGCTGCAGTGGTATACAAGGGACAGCCCGGCCATCCGCATCCCCGCCCTGGAGATACCCATGACCCGCACGCCCCTGCTGCTCGCCCTCGGCCTGGTGCCGATCCTCGCCACCTCTGCCTGCAATGCCGCCGACCCCGCCGCCAACGGCGCCCAGGCCACCGCGGCCTCTACCGCCGCCGACCAGCGCCCATTCACCGCCACCGAGGTCAGCCGTTTCGACCAGCCGTGGGCAATGACCTTCCTGCCCGATGGCAGCCTGCTGGTGACCGAGAAGCGCGGCAAGCTGCAGCATCTGGACCTGGCCAGCGGCCAGAAGCACGAGATCACCGGCGTTCCCAAGGTGGCCTACGGTGGCCAGGGGGGCTTTGGCGACATCATCCTGCACCCCGACTTCGCCCGGAATCATGTCGTTTACGTCAGCTACGCCGAGGAAGGCACGCTGGACACCCGCGGTGCCGCCGTGGCCCGGGCCACGCTGGCGCTGGACGCCAACGGCGCCGGCCAGCTGAAGGACCTGGAGGTGATCTGGCGGCAGAGCCCGAAGGTCAGCGGTGAGGGCCACTACGGCCACCGCCTCGCCTTCGGCCCGGACGACAAGCTGTGGATCAGCTCCAGCGAGCGGCAGAAGTTCGATCCGGCGCAGGACATGGGCAGCAACCTCGGCAAGATCATCCGCCTCAACGACGATGGCACCCTGCCCGCCGACAATCCGTTCGCCTCGCAGGGCGGCGTGGCCGCGCAGGTCTGGTCGCTGGGCCACCGCAACATCCTCGGCATGGCCTTCGATGCCAACGGCAAGCTGTGGGCGCATGAAATGGGCCCGGCCGGCGGCGATGAGCTGAACCTGATCGTGCGCGGCGCCAACTACGGCTACCCGATCGTCTCCAATGGTGACCATTACGACGGCCGCCCGATTCCCGACCACAGCACCCGCCCGGAATTCGCCGCCCCGAAGGTGACCTGGACACCGGTGATTTCGCCGGCCGGCTTCGTGATCTACAGCGGCACCCTGTTCCCCCAGTGGAAGGGCAGCGGCTTCATCGGCGGTCTGTCGTCCACCTCGCTGGTACGCGTAGCCTTTGACGGCGACAGCGCGCGCGAAGCCGAGCGCTTCAACATGGGCGAACGCATCCGTGAAGTGGAACAGGGTCCGGATGGCGCACTGTGGCTGCTGGAAGATGGCAGCAAGGCGCGCCTGCTGAAGCTCACGCCGAAGACCTGATTTCGGTCGCGCCGGCCGCTGGCCGGCACGACCTTACTGCAACGGCCCCGCACGCGGGGCCGTTCGCATCACTGGATGGTGATGACCTTCACCTCGGTCTTCGTGCAGGCCTGGTCCAGGCACTGCCCGTTCAACCACACCTGTCCATCGCCGATCATCACGCCCTGCTGGTTCACGAACACCTTGCCGAAGTCCTGTTCGGACACCGCCTTGACCACCGCCGGCGTGATGATCTTCTCGTAGTTGCGCTGGAACTCGCCCGGGCCGGTGATCTTCTTGCCGCCGGCGATGTTCAACGGGAAGCGCACCTCTTCCACCACGGCCGCGCGGTCGCCGCCGACCACGGCGGTCCTGAAGGCGTTGAAGACTTTTTCGTACTGCGCGGCATCACCGAGCAGGGTCTCGATGCGCGCACGCGCGTCTTTCGCGGACACTTCCGCCGGTGCGGCGCCGGCCGGCTCAGCAGCAGCCTTCGCCGGTTCAGACGCAGGCGTCGCCGCAGCACTGGCTTCCATCGGTGGCGGTGCATCCACCGCAGGCTCGGCCGGCGGTGCCGGCTGCGAACAGGCCGCCAGCAACAGGGCGGGAATCAACACAGCGAACATGCGCATGCGCGGGCATCCATCGGTTCAAGAACACCGATGGTAGCGCCGCCGCGGTGAGGACAACAAAAAAGGGGACGGAGGGGATTAAGTCGTTTGTGCCACTAACGACTTAATCCCCTCCGTCCCCTTTTTCTCGATCAGGCCTTCAGCAGCTCAAACTGCACCGCCTCACCGGCGGCCGAGGACGCGCAGACCCACAGGTCGAACTGGCCCGGCTCGGCACGCAGCACGCCGTCGCGGCCGGTGAACGCCAGCTGCTCGCGGGTCAGGGTGAACACCACTTCGGCCGACTCGCCCGGCTGCAGTGCTACCTTGCGGAAATCCTTCAGTTCACGCACCGGGCGTACGCGGCTGGCCACGCGGTCATGGATGTACAGCTGCACCACTTCCTCGCCGGCAACGTCGCCGCTGTTGGTCAGCGTGGTGGTGATGGTCAGGGTGTCGTCCCAGCCGAGCTGCGCCGCACTCAGCTGCGGCACGCCGTAGGCGAAGGTGGTGTAACCGATGCCGTGGCCGAACGGGTACAGCGGCTCATTCGGGATCTCGCGCCAACGGGCCTTGAACTCCGACATCGTCGGCAGTTCCGGGCGGCCGGTGCGCGGGTGGTTGTAGAAGTACGGCTGCTGGCCGGACACCTGCGGGAAGCTGACCGGCAGGCGGCCGGACGGGCTGTAGTCACCGAACAGCACATCAGCCACGGCATGGCCGGTCTGCGTGCCCAGGTACCAGGTCACCGCCACGGCCTGTGCATTGCGCACGGCGCCCTGCAGGGCCAGCGCGCGACCATTGCGCAGCAGCACCACCAGCGGCTTGCCGGTCATCGCCACCGCCTCGGCCAGCGCCTGCTGTGCCGGCGGCAGGGTGATCTCCACGCGCGACTGCGCTTCACCGCTGTAACGCTGCGGTTCGCCCAGCGCCAGCACCACCACGTCGGCGCGCAGCGCAGCGGCCACGGCCGCTTCGGTGCCACCCGGAATCGCGGCTTCCAGCTCGCTGCCCGGCACGACTTCCAGCAGCGATTCATCGCCGATGGCGGCGCGTACGCCGGTTTCCAGATCGACGTAGCGCTGCTTGTCGCCGAACAGGGTCCAGCAGCCCTCGATGTTCTCGCGGTCCTGCACGAACGGGCCGATCAGCGCGATCTTCTGCCCGGTCTTCTGCAGCGGCAACACGTTGTCGCGGTTGTTCAGCAGCACGATCGAACGGCGCGCGGCATCGCGCGACAGTTCGTCATGGTCGGCGATATGCGAGGTATCGGCTTCGCGCGCCGGGTCCAGCGAACGGTACGGGTCGTCGAACAGGCCGATGGTTTCCTTCAGCCACAGGATCCGCCGCACGCCTTCATCCAGCACCGCCATCGGCACTTCGCCGCTCTCGACCAGGCCCGGCAGGTGTTCGGCGTAGAAGCCACTCTGCATGCTCAGGTCCAGCCCGGCGGTGAACGCCTTGGCAGTGGCGTCGCGGTCGTCGGCGGCATAGCCGTGCGCGACCAGTTCCATGTCGGCGGTGTAATCGGAGATCACCACGCCCGGGAACTTCCACTCACCGCGCAGGATGTCGGTCAGCAGCTCGGCATTGGCGCTCGCCGGCACACCATTGATGTCGTTGAACGAGGACATCACGGTGATCGCGCCCGCATCGAAAGCGGCCTTGAACGGCGGCAGGTGCACGTCGCGCAGGGTCTGCGGCGAGATGTCCACCATGTTGTATTCCATGCCGGCCATCACCGCGCCATAGGCGGCGAAGTGCTTCGGCGTGGCCAGCAGCGAATCGGCGGCGCGCAGGTCGCTGCCCTGGAAGCCACGCACGCGGGCGGCGGCGAATGCACAGCCCAGCACCACGTCCTCGCCGGCGCCTTCGGCGCCACGGCCCCAGCGCTGGTCGCGGGCGATGTCCACGGCCGGTGCGTAGGTCCAGTGCAGACCAGCAGCAGTGGCTTCGACAGCGGTGGCGCGTGCGGTGCGCTCGGCCAGCTCCGGCTCGAAGCTGGCGGCCTCGCCCAACGGAATCGGGAACACGGTACGCATACCGTGGATGACGTCGGCGGCCAGGATCACCGGGATGCCCAGGCGGCTCTCCTCGGTGGCGACCTGCTGGATGCGGCGGCCCAGCTCGGCGCCCACACCATTGAACAGGGACCCGACCTTGCCCTCGCGCACCTGCTGCAGCACCTGGTCGGCATTGCGCACGTTGGCTTCCGGGTTCACGTCCGGGGCGAACGGGCGGACCATGTCCGCGAAGACACCCAGCTGGCCGACCTTTTCCTCGACGGTCATCTGGGCAATGAGGGATTCGATGCGATCGGAGGCCACCAGCAGTCCTTGATGAAAACGTTTACAAGCCCGGCATTCTAGCGATCCCGAGCCGTTTGGCGAGAGGTTTCGTCATTCAGTTTCAGCCACCAGCGGGGTCCGTATGGCCCCGCCGGGCGCACCGCAGCTTACTCCGAGCCGGCCAACTGGCGCTGCCCGGCCATCAACATGGCGTCGCTGGAGGCCTGGAACACCCGCAGGCCGAACGCCGGCAGGATCGCCAGCAGGTGGTCAAAGATGTCCGACTGCACGGCCTCGTACTCGCCCCAGGCGGTGCTGCGGGTGAAGCAGTACAGCTCCAGCGGCAGGCCTTCGGTGGTCGGCTGCAGCTGACGTACCAGCAGGGTCATGTCGGTATGGATGCCCGGGTGGCTGCGCAGGTAGCGCTCCACATACGCACGGAAGGTACCCAGGTTGGTCACCCGGCGGCTGTTGACCTCGGCCACGCCCTGCTCGCGCAGGCGCCCGTTCCACTGGCCCAGCTCCTGCTCCTTCTCCTGCAGGTAATCACGCAGCAGCGCGAACTCACCGAGGAACGCCAGATCACCCTCGTCCAGGAAACCGACGCTGTGCTGGTCCAGGTACAGCGCGCGCTTGATGCGGCGGCCACCGGCCTCCTGCATGCCGCGCCAGTTCTTGAACGACTCGGTCACCAGCTTCTTGGTCGGGATGGTGGTGATGGTCTTGTCGAAGTTCTGCACGGTGATGGTGTGCAGCGCGATGTCGATCACATCGCCGTCGGCGTTCTGGCTGGGCATTTCGATCCAGTCGCCGATGCGCACGCGGCCATCGCCGCTGATCTGCACGCTGGCCACCAGCGACAGGATGGTGTCCTGGAAGATCAGCATCAGCACCGCCGTGGCCGCGCCCAGGCCGGTCACTAGCGGGCCCAGCTTCACCCCCAGCAGGGTGGCGACGATGGACAGGCCGGCGGCCACGAACACCACGATCTTGACCACCTGCAGGTAGCCCTTGATCGGCTTGTTGCGCGCATCGGGCTTGCGCTCGTACAGGCTGTTGGCCGCGTCCAGCGCATGCGAGAACGCCATCGACACCGTCAGTACGGCCCACACGATGCACAGCTTGATGATGACGTTGACCAGGCCAGGCGGCAGGTCGGGAATAAGGGTGATGCCCGAGGCGATCACCTGGCTGGGCACCACGTTGGACAGGCGCGAAATCACCCGCATCAAGTGGCTGCCGCGCCCGGACTCGGCGCCGGGCAGGCGCTGCAGCAGGCGCCGCAGGCCGCGCACCAGGATGCGCTTGGTCACCCAGTTGGCCAGGCCCGCAGCGATCAGCAGGGCTGAGATCATCAACGCCAGGTAGGCGCCGGGATAGGGTTCCAGTGTGTTCTGCAGCTTTTCCAGCCACTGTACCGCCACCACCGCGTCCACCATCAGTTGTCTCCTTTCTTCATTGCTGTTGAGGTTGCCGGCCAGCGGCCGGCACTACCGGGTCAGTCCCGCGTGCGCTCGATGATCACGCCCACCGCGCGCGCGCCGCGCACCGCGCCCGGCTTGCTCAGCTTCAGGCGCAG
This sequence comes from Stenotrophomonas maltophilia, assembly GCF_002138415.1. Taxonomy (NCBI): domain Bacteria; kingdom Pseudomonadati; phylum Pseudomonadota; class Gammaproteobacteria; order Lysobacterales; family Lysobacteraceae; genus Stenotrophomonas; species Stenotrophomonas maltophilia. The sequence goes on along the minus strand of NZ_CP015612.1, from coordinate 383,839 downwards.
CCACTTCACGTCGAATTCGTCCAGCACGATCTGCGCGCAGCGCTCGGCCAGGGTCTCGACCAGGCCGAATTCCGACTCGCGCACGAACTGCTCCAGGCGCTTGCTGACCGCCTTGTAGTTCAGGGTATGGGCGATGTCATCGGTGGCCGCAGGGCGACGGTTGTCGAAGCCCATTTCCAGGTCGAACACCAGGTCCTGGCGGATCCGTCGTTCCCAATCGTAGATACCGATCAGGGCGTCGATCGTCAGCCCCTCGATGAAAACCTTGTCCATTGCGGTTACCAGCCCGAATACAGGGGGCCATGGTAACGGCACGGCGGTGAGCCTGCCCGGAACGGGCGGCGGGTGGCCGGCAGGAACGCGGCTCCAGAAAAGACAAAGGGCCCCGCTAGCAGGGCCCTTTGGTACTACTGTTTGTCCCCGGGGGGAGCTGTTGAACAGCCGCGGGTCCCGGTGGCGCAGGCACGCAGATTAGGCAAGGACCCGATCGCCGGTCAAGGCCAATTCCGACAGGGCAGGTCAGGTAGTCGTCCGAGGCCAAACGCAGAAAATCAGCCGCGCGGACAACGACGTTCCCTGATGGTGGTCGCCGCCCACTCTCGCGAACATCGATTCCTCCTTCACCACCGCACATGACGATGGCTCCAAACGATGTACTGCGGCGCGCGTTGTCAGCGGAGCGTCTGTCTACTTACGAGAGAATCGCATCGACCTGCAGCCCCGACGTCACAGCCGAATCCCTGTACCTGTGGAACATGCGGATGTGCAGTGCACTGATGATGCCGGTCCATCTGTGCGAAGTGGTCACCCGCAACGCCGCTGCAGCTGTGCTCGCCCGGCAGCATGGCCCGCGTTGGCCCTGGAATGATGCCTTCCGGCGCAGGCTGCCAACTTCGTCCTGTACTTCCGCACGTGCAGCACTGGAACAGGTTGCTGGCCGCACGACCGATACACCCGAAATCGTCGCCAAGCTGCCGATGGTGTTCTGGCAGCAGCTTTTCACCTGTCGCTTCGACGCCACGCTGTGGATACCCGCACTCAACGGAGTTCTGCGGCATGCACCCTCAGCTCATCCCAGCGTCATCAGAAAAGCCATCCACGCTGACATCGGACGCATTCGCCTCCTGCGCAACCGCATCGCGCACCACGAGCCCATCCTCGAGCGCGACATCGGCGCTGACCTGGCGGCGATCGGGCGGCTGATCCACGCCCGCTGCCCGCACACCTTGGACTGGCTGCAGCGCCATGAGCGGGCGACGACGGTGTTGGCGGCGTCGCCGTTGGCAGGGCGTCCGTAATGTGTTCGCCGGGCGTGGCCCGGCGCTACGGGCTCAGACCGCCGGCAGGGTCGCCATGTCCCAGCGCGGGGTCACATCCACCTTCGGCGGGCTGTGCTGGCCGGCCTGCAGGCGCAGCGCACCGGCGAAGGCAATCATCGCGCCGTTGTCGGTGCACAGCGCCGGCCGCGGGAAGCAGGCACGGCCGCCGAGACGCTCGGCCATCTGCTTCAGGCGTGCACGCAGGCGCTTGTTGGCGCCGACGCCGCCAGCCACCACGATCACGTTGGTGCCGGCTGCTTCCAGCGCGCGCTCGCATTTGATCGATAGGGTCTCGACCACGGCATCTTCAAAGCCACGGGCGATGTCGGCACGGGTCTGTTCGCTCTGATCGCTGTCGCGCCAGGCCATCAGGACCTGGGTCTTCAGGCCGGAGAAGCTGAAATCCAGCCCCGGGCGGTCGGTCATCGGCCGCGCGAAGCGGTAGACACCAGGCGTACCCTGCTCGGCCAGCCTGGCCAGCTGCGGACCGCCCGGATAGGGCAGGCCCATCATCTTGGCGGTCTTGTCGAAGGCCTCACCGGCGGCATCGTCCAGGGTCTCGCCCAGCAGGCGGTACTGGCCGATGGCGTCCACTGCCACCAGCTGGGTATGGCCACCGGACACCAGCAGCGCCACGAACGGCGCTTCCGGCGGGTCGTCTTCCATCAGCGGGGCCAGCAGATGGCCTTCCATATGGTGTACGCCCACCGCCGGTACCTCCAGCGCCCAGGCCAGCGACCGAGCCACGCCCGCGCCGACCAGCAGTGCCCCGACCAGGCCGGGGCCGGCCGTGTAGGCCACGCCGTCAATGTCGTCTACGCCGAGGCCGGCTTCGGCCAGGGTCTGCCGCACCAGCGGCAGCAGCTTGCGGACGTGGTCGCGGCTGGCCAGCTCGGGCACCACACCACCGTATTCGGCGTGCAGGGCGATCTGGCTGTAGACCGCGTGGGCGCGCAGGGCCGCGCTGCCGGACAGGTCGGTGTCATACACCGCCACGCCGGTCTCATCACAGGAAGATTCGATGCCAAGGACTCGCATGCCTGCTATTATGACGCCCCTGCCGCCCCCTCGGGGGACGTGCAGATCTCACTGCTTTCGAACCCTCGGCCCGTATTCAGGGTTGGCCGCTTGCAGTTTGTTGATTCGCCGCTATAATGTGCGGCTCGCCGGGCGTGACCCGGTTCTACTGTGTCCCGGAGATTCCATGCCCAGCGTCAAAGTCCGCGAGAACGAGCCCTTCGAGTTTGCTCTTCGCCGCTTCAAGCGCACTTGCGAAAAGGCCGGTGTGCTGGCCGAAACCCGCAAGCGCGAGTTCTACGAAAAGCCGACCCAGGAGCGCAAGCGCAAGGCCGCCGCTGCTGTGAAGCGTCAGCTGCGCCGCTCGTCGCGCGACGTCACCAAGCGTCAGCGCCTGTACTGATCGGACGCATCTTCATTGCGGCAGGCTTGCCTGTCGCGATGGAGCCGAAGCCGGCACGCGCGAGCGTCGCCGGCTTTTTGCGTTTCCGGGTTCGGGCATCCGCCCCGCCCCACCTACCACCACGAGGTTCCTCATGAGCATGAAGCAGCAGCTCACCGAAGACATGAAGGCCGCCATGAAGGCGGGCGAGAAGCACAAGCTGGGCGTGATCCGCCTGATCAACGCCGCCATCAAGCAGCGCGAAGTGGACGAGCGCATCGAGCTGGATGACACCGCCGTGATCGCCGTGCTCGACAAGATGGTCAAGCAGCGCAAGGACTCGGTCAGCCAGTTCGAAGCCGCCAACCGCGAGGACCTGGCCGAGATCGAGCGCGCCGAGATCGTGGTCATCGAAGCCTACCTGCCGGCCAAGATGGGCGAAGCCGAGATCGTGGCCGCCATCCAGGCCGCCATCGCCGAAACCGGCGCCTCCGGCCCGGCCGACATGGGCAAGCTGATGGGCGCACTGAAGCCCAAGCTCGCCGGCCAGGCCGACATGGGCCTGGTGTCCAAGCTGGTCAAGCAGCAGCTGGCGTAATCCAGCACTTGGGGTCGGATCCCTTCCGCGACGCGGAAGGGCTCTGACCCCATTGATGCACTCGCTTCACCGCACCTTCGTCGGTCGCCTGCTACAACCGCACACATGGTTGAACCCGAGCCCAACGTTCCCGTGTCACTGCACAAGTACATCAAGCGCCTGCAGGACAGCTTCCCGATGGCGGTGGCCAAGCGCTTCATCGACGTCGACGTGCTGACCCAGGCAGCTTCCGTCTCCTTCTACGCGCTGCTGTCGATGGCACCGTTGCTGATGCTGCTGCTGTGGCTGACCGCCTCGCTGTACCCACCGGCCCAGCAGGCACTGATCGACCAGATCAGCTCGGTGGCCGGCAGCAGCGCGGCTACCGTGGCCGAAACCGTTCTGAAGAACGCCGACAACCAGCCGGATGTCGGCTCGCTGGCGGGGGTGTGGAGCACGCTGCTGCTGTTCGTCGGCGCCACCGCCGTGTTCGCCCAGCTGCAGAACGCACTGAACCTGATCTTCCGCACCAGCGGCGAGCGCCTGGAAGGCCTCAAGGCCTGGCTGCGCAAGCGCGTGTTCTCGTTCGGCGTCGTGCTGGCGCTGGGCTTCCTGCTGATCCTGTCGATGACCGCCACCACGGTGCTGCAGGTGGCCTTCGCGCAACTGCCTTCGATCCTGCCCGCGCTGGGGTACGTCACGAGCCTGCTGCTTTACGCAGTCGGCTTCGCCTTCATGTACCACTACCTGCCCGACCGTCGCGTGGCGTGGCGCCAGGCCTTCATCGGCGGCGTCATCACCTCGGCACTGTTCGCACTGGGCCGCTACGGCATCGGCGTCTACATCGCCACCGTGGCACCCGGCAGTGCCTACGGCTCGATGGGCGCGCTGGTGATCTCGCTGGTCTGGATCTACTACGCCACCGTCGTGTTCTTCGTTGGCGCCCTGATGACGGCGGTGATCGATGAGCGCCTGCGCGCGCGTCATCGTCTGGCCGCAGCCGGCATTGATCCGGTAACCGCCAGCCAGGTGCCCGACAGGGGGTAAACTAGGCCGACCGCCCCCGGTTCCGTCGCGTGGTCCTGCACCGCGCCCTGCCCTGTTGCCCATGGCCCGTATCCCCGACGCTTTCATCGACGATCTGCTCGCCCGCTCCGACATCGTCGAGGTGGTGGGCAGCCGCGTGCCGTTGAAGCGACAGGGCAAGGAATACGCAGCGCGTTGCCCGTTCCATGACGAGCGCTCGGCCTCGTTCACGGTCTCGCCCACCAAGCAGTTCTATCACTGCTTCGGTTGTGGCGCGCACGGCACCGCGATCAGCTTCCTGATGAACTACGACCGCCTCGAATTCCTCGACGCGGTGGATGAACTGGCCAAGCACGCGGGCATGGAAGTGCCGCGCAGCGAGAATCCGCGCAGCCCCCAGCAGCAGGACGACAGCCGCGAGCTGTACTCGGCGCTTGAGGCGGCCACGAAGTTCTTCCAGAGCAACCTGCAGGGCAGCGAAAAGGCCCGCAGCTACCTGGATGGCCGTGGCGTGGACGAAGAGAACCGCGCGCGCTTCCAGATCGGCTACGCGCCGGATGGCTACAGCGGCCTGCGCGATGCGCTGGGCAAGGACGAGCGGCGCATGAAGCTGCTCGACCGCGCTGGCCTGTTCTCCAAGAACGACCGCGGCCACGTCTACGACAAGTTCCGCGACCGGGTGATGTTCCCGATCTTCGACCGCCGCGGCCGGGTGATCGCTTTCGGTGGCCGCGTGTTCGAGAAGGACGACGGCCCCAAGTACCTCAACTCGCCCGAGACCGCGCTGTTCCACAAAGGCCGCGAACTGTACGGCCTGTGGCAGGTGCGCCAGGCCAACCAGAAGATCGAGCGGCTGATCGTGGTCGAGGGCTACATGGACGTGGTCTCGCTGTTCCAGTTCGGGGTCACCCAGGCGGTGGCAACGCTGGGTACCGCAACCACGCCGGACCATGCCGAACTGCTGTTCCGCAACGCGCCGGACGTGTTCTTCTGCTTCGACGGCGACGCCGCCGGCCGCCGCGCCGGCTGGAAGGCGCTGGAGTCGGTGCTGCCGCGCATGAAGGATGGCCGCCAGGCCTTCTTCCTGTTCCTGCCCGATGGCGAAGACCCGGACACCATCGTGCGCAAGGAAGGCGCCGAAGCGTTCAACGAGCGCCTGAAGCAGGCCACGCCGCTATCGCAGTTCTTCTTCGACGAACTGACCCGCGAGATCAACCTGGGCACGCTCGATGGCAAGGCCCGCCTGGCCGAGCGGGCAAAGCCGATGCTGGCGCAGATTCCCGACGGTGCGTTCGGCGACCTGATGAAGCAGCAGCTGGCGCAGCTGACCGGGCTCGGCGGCAACGCCCAGCCTGCGCGCGCGCCGATGCCTCAGCGCCAGCCGGCACGCAATATTCAACCCGTGGCCAAGCGCAGCCTGGTGCGCGGCGCGATCGCCGTGCTGCTGCAGCAGCCCTCGCTGGCGCTGACGCTGGGCGGCAAGCATCACTTCCAGGGCCTGCGCCTGCCCGGCGTGGAACTGCTGCTGGAGCTGCTGGGACTGGTCGAACAGCGCCCGGACATCAGCACCGGCGCCCTGCTGGAGCACTTCGACGGGCGCGAGGAACAGACCTCGCTGCACACCCTGGCCGCGCAGACACTGCCTGGCACCGAGGCCAGCTGGACCCAGGAACTGCACGATGCCGTGGCCCAGCTGGAGAAACAGCTGCTGGTGCAACGTCTGGAGGAGTTGTTGGCAAAGCAGCGCCAGCAGGGCCTGGACGATACTGACAAGTACGAACTGCGCGAGCTGCTGAAGGCGCGCGCCGGACTGCGCCTGTAGCGGCAGGACGTTTTCACGGAGAGGACCATGCTGCTACGCCTGACCTGCCTGCTGTTGTTGTCGCTCTGCCTGCCACTGACGGCCCTGGCCGAAGACGCGCCCCTCAACGAAGTCCGCCCCGGCCTGTATGCCGGCGGCCAGCCCAGCGCCGCACAGCTGCAGGCCTTGGCTGCACAGGGCGTGCGCACTGTGATCGACCTGCGCCAGCCCGGCGAGGACCGGGGCTTCGATGAAACCCGCCTCGCCGAATCATTGGGCCTGCGCTACGTGCGCATTCCGGTGGCCGGCGCCGAGGGGCTCGATGCCGCCAACGTGCGCGCCGTGCACCAGGCCCTGCAGCAGAGCCAGGGGCCGGTGCTGCTGCACTGTGCGTCCGGCAACCGCGCCGGTGCCGTGCTCGGCCTGGTCAATGCACGCTACGAACATGCCAGCCCCGAACAGGCCCTTCAGCTGGGCCAGCGTGCTGGCCTGAAGTCGCTGGAAGCCGCCACCCGCCAGCGCCTGGCCACGCCGGTCACCTCGCCCTGAACCCTCCGCACCAAGGACTCTGCCCACCATGACCCGCTGGTGGTCGCGCCTGCGACCGGACAACTTCACCCTCGCCCTGCTCTGCACCGTCGGCCTGGCCTCGCTGCTGCCGATGAAGGGCGCCGCCGCCATCGTGCTGGACGATGTCACCACCGTCGCCATCGCCGCGCTGTTCTTCCTGCATGGCGCACGCCTGCCGCGCGAGTCGATCATCGGCGGCATGCTGCACTGGCGGCTGCACCTGACCATCCTGGCCTGCACCTTCATCCTGTTCCCGCTGCTGGGCCTGCTGTTCAAGCCGCTGTCGGGCTGGCTGCTGACGCCGGAGCTGTACCTGGGCGTGCTGTTCCTGTGCACTCTGCCCTCCACCGTACAGTCGTCCATCGCGTTCACCTCGATGGCCCACGGCAACGTGCCCGCAGCGGTGTGCAGTGCCTCGCTGTCGAGCATCCTCGGCGTGTTCCTGACCCCGCTGCTGCTGACCGCGCTGGCCGGCACCTCTGGCGGCATCCATGACCCGCTGCATGCGATCGGCGGCATCATGCTGCAGCTGCTGGTGCCGTTCGTGGCCGGCCACCTGCTGCGGCCGTGGATCGCCGGCTGGGTGGAGAAGCAGCGCGCGCTGCTGCGCTACACCGACCAGGCCACGATCCTGCTGGTGGTGTACTCGGCCTTCGGCGAAGCCGTCACCGAGGGCCTGTGGAGCAAGACGCCGCTGCTGTCGCTGCTGGCCGTGGCGGTGGTCGCCGCCGTGCTGCTCGGCATCGCCATGCCGCTGATCACCTTCATCGCCCGCCGCCTGCGCTTCAACCGCGAAGATGAAATCGCCATCGTCTTCTGCGGCTCGAAGAAGAGCCTGGCCACCGGCGTGCCGATCGCCAAGGTGCTGTTCGCCGGCGGCAGTCTCGGCGCGATCGTGCTGCCGGTGATGATCTACCACCAGATCCAGCTGATCGTCTGCGGCGTGATCGCGCAGCGGTATGCGAAGCGCGCGCCCTGATTGGCGCGCGGGTTGTTGTGGGAAAACCATCCACGCATGGCGTGGATGACGCATACGCCGCCGCTAATCCACGATGGCCGCGGCGATGTCGTGCAGCACTCGGGCGTTGCGCTCCACGTCGCTGCCCGGCTCGCCCGTGACGGTCAGACTGTAGGTCTTGCTGTCTCCCGTCCAGGCAAGCTCAACCCGAGTACGGCCGACACTATCCGCAACCTTCCCGAGGTGAGCGGGCTTGCCGTCCACCACGGTGTTCTGCGCCTCCGCGATGACCTCGATCTGCATGCCCGCAGCGAGGAAATTGTTCTCGCTGAACTCCACGATGCCGACACCCTCCAGCCGGTAGAAACGGCTCAAGCCCGAGGACTTTCCACCCTCCAACGCACCACTGGGCTCCATGCCAATCATCTCGGCTGCGCCCAGCAGGCTGCTTTCCAGCCTGCTGGGTGGCTGCGGCAGGCGCTGGCGTAGTTCTGGAGTTGAGCGGTGAGTCCGCGGCACGGCAGCCAGCATCTCGGCCTGCGTTGGGATGCTCCCTGCTGCAACCCGCACGACACCGTTGGATCGTTCGATGTCAGCGCGAAGCTGCCGCTTCACTTCTCGGGGGGCATCAAGGTCTGCCAGTTTCACCATATGGTAGCTGCCCACGCTGGCGGACGATCTTCCCATTGCCGAGGCCTCCTGCATTGCAGCCTGCATGGCGCGTTGGTGTAGCCAGCTCCCTACCGCATCGGGAGCAGGTTCATTCTGGGATGCTTGAGCTGACATCGACATGGCCAGCGAGAATGCAATAAAGCAAAGACTCTTCATGATGCTCACCACTCCGAAAGTTGGCAATCGACCGCACTGGTGGATTGCGTAAATACGCGTCCGCCCAGCACCCATGTGTGATATCCGTGAACAACCATTCGTTCTGGATCACTGCCATCGCCTGCGTAAAATCGCCAGGAGTACAGTCCATTGTTAGGCGCACCGAAAGCATGCTTCGGCTCACTGTTCCCGAGGGGAACGTGCCTGGTTACGGCCGACCCCTGAAAATTGCGAAACTGGGGCCGTTCATAGGTCACGGATTCGTTGATGAATCCAATGCAGTTGGCCCGACTCAGTGCTTTTACTTCTGCTGCCGCATTGCCAGCCAGGCAGGTAAGCGCGGCACACAGAACGATGGGCAGAGAACCATGACATCTCATTGATTGCTCCACAGAATTGCGAGTCATCCCGGAATACCTGTGTATCTACTGTTGATGATCCGGTCTGGTGGAACAGTCGGTATCTGTGACGTCTTGCGTGCAGGAAGCTGACAGCGCGGCAAAACCCTACAGCGCGACGGCTTGGTCGATGGGCGCAGTTGCAGCCCTCCCGGGCGAAACCCGACACTGGCTGCGCCGGGTTCCGTGAGAGCCCATCCACGCATGGCGTGGCTCTACTCCCACCGATGGCGTGAACCACCAGTAGATCCACGCCATGCGTGGATGGTTTGCCTGACGCTACGGATCCACCAGCGTGCCGACGCTCAACTCCGGCATCCACACCCACAGGTCATACGGCCGTTCAGCATCGGCATCGACCCGCGGCCCGGTGGCAACCTGCTCTCGAAGTGGCCGCGCCATGCAACCGCCCGCGCATCCCCACGTCTGACCACGTTGCGCGCCCAACCGTACGCTGTAGATATCCAGGTCCCGCAGCTGCGACGCCATCGGATGCATCTGCATTTCCGGCGGCATACCTTGCGGCCTCTGCAGCATGGCGTGCACGTTACCGGTCAGCACCAGCATGCGTGCATTGGCCGGTAGGCCTCGATAGAGCCGCCGCAACTCGGCTGCCATGAGGTCATCGCGTACCTGGTTGCCGCCCTTGCTGGCGTTGACGTCATAGCCAACGACGTCGATCACACGTCCCTGCGACTTCAGCACACGCAGGCTTTCGATCATCGCCAGCATGTCGCGGCTGCGACGGCCGTCATGCTGGTCATCGCGCACGGTCCAGAACGCGCGGCCGTGCAGGTGCTGGCGCGCCGCAGCCCCGCCATCGGATTCCAGATATTCGCGCAGCGTGGGGTTTTCGCCGCGTGGCAGCTCCAGCGCCAACAGCACCGGCGTGCCGTCGCGGCTGTAGGCGTCCACCAGCTGGCGCACCAGCAGCGGGGTCTCGCGGGTGCCGTGGAATTCGCCCAGCACCAGCATGCGGTGGTCAGCTGCGTAGTGGCGAATCTGCGTTACGGTGTCGTCGGCATGTGCGGTCACGGCCATGCCCAGCGCCAGCATCAGCGCGGTGGTCCAACGGAAGATCGTATGCATCCCTGCTCTTTCCTTTCCTTGGGGTCAGGAAGAGCAATGGCGACGCAGCAACCGCCGTTCAAGGCGATTCACGTCGTGCGTGAAAATTCCGGCGATCAGGCGGGGTCAGAGCCCCTTCGGGGATCTGACCCCGACACCTTACAACCAGGGCAGTATCCAGTGGTCCACCAGCAGGAACGCAAACAGCGCCATCAGGTAGACGATGGAGTAATAGAACATCTTCATCGAGAACAGCTCGTCCGGCGGGTCCAGCATGCGCCAGGCGTACCAGAGGAACACGGCATTGAGCACGATCGCGCCGCCCAGGTAGAACGCACCGCTCATGCCCACCAGGTACGGCAGCAGGCAGACCAGCGCCAGCACCACCGAATACACCATGATCTGCTTGCGGGTGTGCACCACGCCGTGGGTCACCGGCAGCATCGGAATTTCCGCCTTGGCGTAATCCTCGCGGCGGAAGATCGCCAGCGCCCAGAAGTGCGGCGGGGTCCAGATGAAGATGATCAGCACCAGCAGCGACGAATACGCCCAGTCCGACGAACCCTGCATGCCGGTCACTGCGGCCCAGCCCAGCATCGGCGGCATCGCGCCGGCCAGGCCACCGATGACGATGTTCTGCGAGGTCGCGCGCTTGAGGTACACGGTGTAGATCACCGCGTAGCCGATCAGCGAGGCAAAGGTCAGCACGGCGGTGATCAGGTTCACCCACAGCACCAGGATGACCATCGACAACACGATCAGCACGCCGGCGAACACCAGCACCTGCCACGGCTTGACCTTGCCCACCACCAGCGGACGCCACGAGGTGCGCGCCATCTGCGCATCGATGTGCGCATCCAGCAGCTGGTTGATCGCCGCGGCGGCCGAAGCGGCCAGCCAGATGCCCAGGAAGCCGAGCACGCCTGCGCGCACCTGCTCCCAGCTGGGCACGCCGGGGATGGCCAGGACCATGCCGACCAGGGCGGTGAAAACGATGAGGGCGACGACCTTGGGTTTGGTCAGGTCCCAGTACTGGCGGTAGTTGGAAAACATGGAATCAGTCCGGGGCACGCAGGCGGGCCAGCAGGCTGACCAGCACGAACAACAGGGCAACGGCCACGCCGTTGTGGGCCACCGCCACTTCCAGCGGCAGCGCCAGCTTCACATTGAGGATGCCGAGGGTGACCTGCAGCACCAGCAGCGCGATCAGCGCACTGGCCCAGCCACGCATGCTCGGCAACCGGAACAGACGTACGCCCAGCCACAGCAGGTAGACGGCAACCACCACCGCGAACAGGCGGTGCGCCATCTGGATGGCGATACGCGAAGCGCCATCCAGCACGCCGCCTTCGTAATCCACGCCGATGCCACGCCACAGGGTGAAGCCCTCGACGAAATTGTGCTGCGGCCACCACTGGTTGGCGCAGCGCGGGAAGTTGTCCAGCGAGGCGCTGCCACCGCCGCAGGCCAGCGCCGCGTAATTGGCGCTGACCCAGCCCCCCAGCGCGATCTGGGTGACCAGCACCGCCACGCCGATGCGCAGCAGCCACTTCAGCTTCGGCGCTTCAGCCAGGGTGATCGGCATGTGCGTTGCGCGCCAGGCCATCCACACCAACAGGCCGAACATCAGCATGCCGCCAAGCAGATGGCCCATCACCACGATGGGTTTGAGCAGCAGGGTCACCGTCCACATGCCCAGCAGGGCCTGGAAGATCACCACCGCCAGGGTCAGCAGTGCAGCGCGCGCCAGGTCGATGTTGCTCCAGCGCAGCGCGGCGATCAGCAGGATCGCCTCGCCGATCAGCGCCAGCACGCTGGCCGTGCCATGCCAGCCCATCATGTACAGCGGTATGCCGGCGGCCACCAGTACGCAGGCGGTCACTACCGCCGTGCTTCCGAATCGCCGCTTGCGCGTGGCCAGCAGCGCCAGGGTCAGGATCTCGATGCCCAGCGCGCCGGCCAGGAAGCGGTGCACCTGCTCACGCCAGGCCTTGTGGGTCTCCAGCGGGCGGATCTCCGCCGCCGGATGGCCGATGGTCTCTTCCACGTGCTGCGGCCAGGTGGCCTGGCCATAGCAGGTCGGCCAGTCCGGGCAGCTCAGGCCGGCATCGGACAGGCGCACGAAGGCGCCGAACATGATCGTGCTCGCGGTCATGATCATGGCGAACCACGCCAGGCGGTGGAAATTGCGGTGCAGCGCCGGACGCGCGGAAAGGCTCATCAAACGGGACTCACTTCAGTTTCAGCAACGTGGCCATGTCCTTGCGCAGGCCACCCAGGTCGGTGCCCGGGGCATGACGCATGATCACGAAGCCGTTCGGATCGATCACGTAGACCGGCAATCCCGCCGGATCATCGACGCCAGGCAGCGCCGCGCGCAGGGCTGGCGACGGAGCCAGCGGCCGCAACGCGGGCAGCGAGGCGATCGACGCCGGTGGCGTTCCCAGCCACAGAATCTCGACATTATCGGCGTTATGGCCGAACAGCTGCCACACCTTGCCCAGTCCCTGCGACAAAGTGACGCACTGCGCGTCACAGGCGCCGGACGGGGCCACCAGCAGGCGCCAGGTACGGGCCTCGGGATTCCACGGATAAGGCTGGCCGCTGGCCAGAGTGGGCGCCTGCTGGCGCAGGTCCACCGGCGGCTTCAGCAGCTGGCCGGCATTGCGGTGCCCGGTCGGCTGCCAGCCGGAGAAGCGCAGCACGGCGGCCAGCGCCATCGCCCCGAAGAACACGGCAAACAGCAGTACCAGGGTCCGGCGGCCGGAGCCGCGCGCCTGCGGGGACGTAGCAGTGTTCATGCGGGGCATTTTCTCATGGTTGGGTAAGGGATGCCGGTAGTGCCGGCCGCTGGCCAGCATCCAGGAAACCGAGGGATTGCCGGCCATCGGCCGGCACTACCGGGTAATCACGCGCCTCCGGCGCCGTTCCAGCACCAGCGCGACCACCAGCACGGTCAGGGCCAGCCCGAACCACTGCACGGCGTAGCCCAGGTGACGCTGCGGCGGCAGCGTGTTCGGCAGCAGGTCCAGATCGCGCTCATCGCCGAATGGCAGTGCCGGATCCAGGCGCAGGACGCGTTCGGGTAACGCCTGCAGCCCCAGCGCGCGCGCCAGGCCTTCGGCGGGCAAGCGACTGGCCAGCCAACGCCCGGCCTCGCCAGTGGCGGAGAACGCGGGCCCCAGTGCCAGTCCCGCTGACGGCGGAGGCGCCAGCAGCCCACGTACGGCCACCGGTGAAGGCGGCGCCGGCACATCCGGCAACGTGCGATCCGGCGGCAGCGCACGCCAGCCGAGATCGACCAGCAGCACGCTGCCATCGTCACTGCGGAACGGGCGATAGATCTTCACCCCGGCGCGGCCATGCCGGGTCTGGTTGTCCAGCAGCACCACGCCGGGCAGGAAGCGGCCGTGGTCGGCCACCCCGTGCAAGGCGCCGGGTGCCGCCAGGGCCTGCGACAACGGAAGCGCTTGCGCCACCGCTGGACCCTGCGCATCCAACATTGCCTGTTTGGCATGCATGCGCTGCAGCTGCCACAGCCCCAATGCGCTGAAACCGGCCATGGCCAGCACTGCCAGCAGCCATCCGATCACGCGCGTGTGCTGGCGCATCATGACAAGTCCGCGCAAACGCGGTCAGATAGGCCCATCCACCCTGCCCTCGAGCCGCGCATGAGTGATTCGTTGAAGACCCTGCTGGTAATCGCGTTTCTGATTGTCATCGTCTGGAATCTGGGCGCCGGCCTCTACTACCTGCTGGTCGACCGCGGCCAGACCAAGCGCACGGTCAACGCACTGACCCGCCGCATCGCGGTATCGGTGGCGTTGATCCTGCTGGTGATCGTGAGCATCTACATGGGTTGGATCAAACCGCACGGCATCGGCGGCTGAGGCCACCGATGCGTGCGCGGTCAAAGCACGTAGACGAACATGAAGAGCATCAGCCACACCACGTCGACGAAGTGCCAGTACCATGCGGCGGCTTCGAAACCGAAATGGTTGTCGCGGGTGAAGTGCCCCTTGGCCGAGCGCAGCCACATCACGATCAGCATGATCGTGCCCAGCAGCACGTGCGCGCCGTGGAAGCCGGTCAGCATGAAGAACGTCGAACCGTAGATGCCCGAGCCGAGCGTCAGGTTCAGTTCCTTGTAGGCGTGGATGTACTCCTCCGCCTGCAGGGTCAGGAAGCCGAGGCCGAGCACCACGGTCAGGCCCAGCCAGATCAGCAGCTGGCGGCGGTTGCCGGCCTTCAGTGCATGGTGGGCGATGGTCAGGGTCACACCGGAGGTCAGCAGGATCAACGTGTTGATCAGCGGCAGGCCCCAGGCCGGAATGGTCTGGAATGCGCCACCGATCGCCGCCGGGCCATTGGTCGGCCAACCTGCGGAATAGCCCTGCCAGAGCAGCTCGTTGGTCATCACCCCGCGGCCTTCGCCGCTGAGCCACGACAGGCCCAGGTTGCGGGTGTAGAACAGTGCGCCGAAGAACGCACCGAAGAACATCACCTCGGAGAAGATGAACCAGATCATCCCCATCCGGAACGAGCCATCGACCTGATGGTTGTAGTTGCCCGCCTGCGATTCGCGCACCACGTCGCTGAACCACCAGAACAGGGTCAGCACCAGCATCGCGATGCCGATGTAGAACGTCCAGCGTCCCCAGCTGGCATCGTTGAGCCAGCTGGCCACGCCCACCATGGTCACCATCATCGCGATGGAACCCACGAACGGCCATTTGCTCTGGGCCGGGACGAAGTACACGTTGGCGTCGGTCGGTGTCTGGGCCATGTCGGTATCCGGGTCAGGGTGCGGCGTGCGCGCCTTCCGAGGTGGCGGCCGGGGCCAGCCGATCGGACAGCGCGTCGTTGCGGTAGAAGGTGTAGGACAAGGTGATCGTCCTGATCTCCGGCGGCAGGTCCGGATCGACGATGAAGCGCACCGGCATGTCGCGCTTCTCGCCGGCCTGCAGCGTCTGCGCGGTGAAACAGAAACACTCGGTCTTGCTGAAGAAGCCCGACGCACGCGCCGGCGCCACCGAAGGTACCGCGCTGCCGACCACGGCAGCCGCGCTGTCGTTGCGGGCGAAGTACAGCGCCTCGTTGAGTTCGCCGGGCACCACGTCCATGGTCAGCTGCTCAGGATGGAACGACCACGGCAGGCGCGAATTGACGCCGCCATCGAACTCCACGCGCACAGTGCGCTTGCCGGCCGCGGCACCTGCACTGGCTTCGCCACCGGGGCCGCGCTCCAGGCGCACACCGAACACCTTCTCGCAGGCGATGCGGTACAGCGGTACCAGCGAGAACGTGAGCAGGAACACCGCCACCGCCACACCGATCAGGCGCGGCAGCCCCGCACTGCGTGACGGCGTGCTGGCCGGTGCCTCGCTCATCGGCCGATCACCCCGCTGAGGATGAAGCCGACGTAGACCAGCACGGCGATGGCGCCGACCCACATCGCCGTGCGTCTGGCACGCTGGCGTTGCAGTTCGATGCCGTTTTCCGGGGTGTCGCCCGGGCTGTTGTAGAGCCGAGCCATGCTCGGCTGCTTTTCGTCAGTCGAGCATGGCTCGACTCTACAGGTCTGCAGCGGGCTCTCGTTATGCATGCCCCACCTCAATGCGTGATGTCGTCATGCGCCAGATCCCCCGGGCGGATGGTCGGCGGCGTGGTGAAGGTGTGCGCCGGTGCCGGCGACGGCAGCGTCCACTCCAGGCCGCGTGCACCTTCCCAGGAACGGGCCTCGGCCTTCTCGCCGTTGCGCAGCGAGGACAGCAGGATCGCCGCCATCATGAACGGGGTAACGAACATGCCGAACGCACCGATCGAGCTGATCAGGTTCCAGTCGGCGAAGGCCACACTGTAATCGGGAATACGGCGCGGCATGCCGGCCAGGCCGAGGAAGTGCTGCGGGAAGAACAGCAGGTTGACGAACACGATCGACCACCAGAAGTGCACCTTGGCCCACTTCTCGCTGTACATGCGCCCGGTCCACTTCGGCCACCAGTAGTACACCGCGGCGATCAGCGCGAACACCGCGCCGGTCACCAGCACATAGTGGAAGTGGGCGACCACGAAGTAGGTGTCGTGGTACTGGAAGTCGGCCGCCACGATCGCCAGCATCAGGCCGGAGAAGCCACCGATGGTGAACAGGATGACGAAGGCCACCGACCACAGCATCGGTGCCTCGAACGTCAGCGAGCCACGCCACATCGTGCTGACCCAGTTGAACACCTTCACGCCGGTCGGGATCGAGATCAGCATGGTGGCGAACATGAAGTAGATCTCGCCACCCAGCGGCATGCCCACGGTGAACATGTGGTGGGCCCAGACGATGAACGACAGGAATGCGATCGCGGCGGTGGCGTACACCATCGCCTGGTAGCCGAACAGCGGCTTGCGGCTGAAGGTCGGGATGATTTCGCTGACCACGCCGAAGGCGGGCAGGATCATGATGTAGACCTCGGGATGCCCGAAGAACCAGAAGATGTGCTGGTACATCACCGGGTCACCGCCACCGGCGGCGTTGAAGAAGCTGGTGCCGAAGAACTTGTCGGTCAGCAGCATGGTCACCGCACCGGCCAGCACCGGCATCACCGCGATCAGCAGGAAGGCAGTGATCAGCCAGGCCCAGCAGAAGATCGGCATCTTCAGCAGGTCAATACCCGGCGCACGCATGTTGAGCACGGTGGCGATGATGTTGATCGCGCCCATGATCGAACTGATGCCGGCCACGTGGATGGCGAACACGCTGAAGGCGACGTTGTAGCCGCCCTGCAGCGACAGCGGCGGATACAGCGTCCAGCCACCGGCCGGCGCGCCACCGGGCAGGAACAGGGTCAGCAGCAGCAAGCTGAACGCCACCGGCAGCAGCCAGAACGACCAGTTGTTCATGCGCGGCAGCGCCATGTCCGGCGCGCCGATCTGCAGCGGGATCATCCAGTTGGCCAGGCCCACGAAGGCCGGCATCACGCCGCCAAAGATCATCACCAGCGCATGCACGGTGGTCATCTGGTTGAAGAACTCGGGCTTGACGAACTGCAGGCCCGGCTGCGCCAGTTCGGCGCGGATCACCACGCTCATCGCGGCGCCGATGATGAACATGATGAAGCTGAAACCCAGGTACAGCGTGCCGATGTCCTTGTGGTTGGTCGAGAAGAACCAACGCTCGAAGAAACTCTGCTGGTGATGGTGATCGTCGTGCCCAACTGCCGAGTGCGCCATTGCAAAACACCTCTCAGAATCGGTTGTCACCGCGGCCGCGAACGGCTGCGGGCTTTACATCACGCTCCGCTGGCCGCGGTGGCAGGCGCGCTGCCTGCTTCTGCAGCAGCAGGCGCAGCTGGTGCCTCGCCCGTCGGTGCCGTCGGTTCGGCAGGTGCCGCAGGCGTCGCCGGCTCAGCAGGCGGCGCCGGCTTGCGCTGCGCCAGCCACTGCTTGAACTCTTCCTTGGACACCGCCTCGACCACGATCGGCATGAAGCCGTGGTCCTTGCCGCACAGCTCGGCGCACTGGCCGCGGTAGACGCCGGGCTGCTCGATGCTGGTCCAGGCTTCATTGATGAAACCGGGGATGGCGTCCTGCTTCCAGCCCAGCGCCGGCACCCACCAGGCGTGGATCACGTCATCGGAGGTGATGACGAAACGCACCTTGGTATCGACCGGCAGCACCAGGCGGTTGTCGACATCCAGCAGGTAGTGCGGATGGCTCTCGCGGGTCGGCACGATGCCACTTTGCCGCACGCGGTCGGACTCGCGGTCCAGGCGGCTGGTGAAGGTGACGTTCTCGCCGAGATACTCGTACTTCCACATCCACTGGTAGCCGGTGACCTTGACCGTCATCTCGGCATCGCGGGTGTCGTACATCTTGATCAGGTTGGCCGTGGCCGGCCATGCCATCACGATCAGGATGATCACCGGGATCACCGTCCAGATGATCTCGGCCTTGGTGTTGTGGCTGAAGGTGGCGGCGACCGCACCCTTGGATTTGCGGAACTTGAAGATGGCGTAGGCCATCGCCCCGAACACGATGACGCCGATCACCGTGCAGATGATCAACGAGAGATTGTTCGATTCCCAGGCCAGGCGCGAGGTCTGGGTCACCCCCTTGCCCATGTTCAGCTGCCACGGTTTGGGATCGGCCGCCTGGGCCCAGGCCAACACCGGCATCAGTCCCCCGGCCACCATGGCGGTGACCGCTGCAACGCACTTCGTGCCCCACCTGCTGCTTTGCTTCATTGCCTAGACCCTTAGCGTCGTCGGTTGCCGCCATCGCTGGCGGCGAGCAAGCTTTCAAGTGTCTCTGCAAGCGTCTGACGTTCGGCCGGCGCGAGGAAACTCCCCACCTCCACCTGCCGGCCGCTGGATGCCAGCCGGACCCTCTCGTCGTCGGTGAGCAGGCGCACCCAGTGGGGGTGGGCCCGGAACACCGGCGATCCACCGGGTACGGGGATGACCTCCACGTACGCCGGCACTACCCGGATCTCCTCCTGCCGTTCACCACTGCGCCACAAGGCACGCAGTGCCGCCGCCAGCACCAGGCTGTACAGCAGCGCGAACAGGGGGGCGAATGCATTGCCGGCCAACCACCCGAGGGCGGACACCAGCCACATCGCACCCGACAACACGGTGAACAACAGGACGAACTGCCGGGCATCGAGCGCCCGTGGGGGACGCAGCCGCAGCTGCGTACCTGACCCATCCGGAGCTGGAAGCACCTCGATCATGTCGCAACCGCGTTCCTGCCGCGGGAAACGTCTCGATGGTAGCCCCGCCCTCTCGCCGGTAGCAAGGGTGCATTCACACTTTTTCCCATGCTGCAACACAGCAAGGGGTCGGCGGCACGAATGACGAATTCAGCACAAATTATGTCGAGCTTGCTGAACACGCTGAATCGACCGCAGCTAGTGGCTATCAGCACTTCACGAAGGTGGCTGCGGGGCACTTCCGCAACCCGCAAAAATGATTAAAATCGCCAAGTTTTCCACTGGCCGGACCGGCATGAACGCACCTTCCTCCTCCCCTGCCGCCCACGACGCTCCGCGTCCCGGCGCGCTGCTGTCGCCGGAACTGCCGGCGCCCCCCAACCCGTTCCGCCAGGCCATCACCGATGCCTGGTTGAAGGACGAGGCCAGCCACGTCCGCGAACTGCTGGCGCAGGCCCGCCTGCCGGCCGAAGAGCAGGCCAGGGTGCAGGCGCTGGCCGCCGACCTTGTCGGCCGCGTGCGCGTGCGTGCCAAGGACCAGGGCGCGATCGAAGCCTTCATGCGCCAGTACGACCTGGGCAGCGAGGAAGGCGTGCTGCTGATGTGCGTGGCCGAAGCGCTGCTGCGCATTCCGGACCAGGACACCGCCGACAAGCTGATCCGCGACAAGCTGGCCGATGCCGACTGGGAAAAGCATCTGGGCGGCAGCGACTCGGTGCTGGTCAACGCCTCCACCTGGGGCCTGATGCTGACCGGCAAGCTGGTGCAGATGAACGACGCCACCCGCGCCGATGCGCCCAGCGCGTTCAAGCGCCTGGTCGGCCGCGTGGGTGAGCCGGTGGTGCGCCTGGCCGTGCGCCAGGCGATGAAGATCATGGGCCACCAGTTCGTCATGGGCCGCACCATCAGCGAAGCGCTGTCGCGCTCGCACAAGGGCGACAACGCGAACTACCGCTACTCCTTCGACATGCTGGGCGAAGGCGCGCTGACCATGAAGGACGCGCTGCGCTATCTGGAAGACTACCGTCGTGCGATCCACGCCATCGGCGGCGATCACAAGGCACGCGGCGGCCGTCCGGACGGCGACGTCAACAACGCCCCGGGCATCTCGATCAAGCTGTCGGCGCTGTACCCGCGCTACGAGCACGCCAAGCGCGAGCGCGTGCTGACGGACCTGGTGCCGGGCGTGCTGGAACTGGCGCAGCTGGCCAAGAGCTACGGCATCGGCTGCACCGTTGACGCCGAAGAATCCGACCGCCTGGAACTGTCGCTGGACATCATCGAACAGGTGTTCGGCGATCCCTCGCTGGCCGGATGGGATGGCTTCGGCGTGGTCGTGCAGGCCTACCAGAAGCGCACCCCGTACACGATCGACCACCTGGCCGACATGGCGCGCCGCGCCGGGCGCCGCCTGCAGGTGCGCCTGGTCAAGGGCGCCTACTGGGACGCCGAGATCAAGCGCGCGCAGATCGAAGGCTATCCGGGCTACCCGGTGTTCACCCGCAAGCAGAACACCGACGTGTCGTATTTGGCCTGCGCGAAGCGTCTGTTCACCCATGCCGACGCGATCTATCCGATGTTCGCCACGCACAACGCGCACACCATCGCGGCCGTGCGCAGCATCGCCAATGGCGGCGTGTACGAGCACCAGAAGCTACACGGCATGGGCGACGACCTGTATGCCGAAGTGGTGCCGGCCGACCGCTTGAACCTGCCCTGCCGCGTGTACGCGCCGGTCGGTTCGCATGAAGACCTGCTGCCGTACCTGGTGCGTCGCCTGCTGGAAAACGGCGCCAACTCCAGCTTCGTCAACCGCATCACCGACGAGCGCGTGCCGATCGCCGACCTGATCCGTGATCCGGTCGAGATGGTCGCCTCGTTCGAATCGATTCCGCATCCCAAGATCCCGCTGCCGGTTGACCTGCTGCGCAGCCAGAACCACGACAGGAAGAACTCCATGGGCGCCAACCTCGCCAACGACAACGAACTGCGCGCCCTGGCCGAGCAGCTCAACGCAGCCGTCAAGCCCTGGCAGGCCGCTCCGCTGGTGCCGGGTGCGAACCCGGCCGGCGCCGCGCTGCCGGTGACCAACCCGGCCGACACCCGCGAAGTGGTCGGCCAGTGGCTGGCCGCCGATGCCGCCACCGTGCAGAAGGCCCTGGCCAATGCCGTGGCCGCGCAGCCGGCCTGGAACCGTACCCCGGCCGCCAGCCGCGCCGCCATCCTCGAGCACGCTGCCGACCAGCTGGAAGCGCGCATGCCGGAGTTCATGGCGCTGTGCGTGAAGGAAGCCGGCAAGAGCCTGCCCGACAGCATCGCCGAAGTGCGCGAAGCCGTGGATTTCCTGCGCTACTACGCCAAGCAGGCGCGCGAGCAGTTCAGCCACGCCGAGAAGCTGCCGAGCCCGACCGGTGAGTCCAACGAGCTGCAGCTGCACGGCCGCGGCGTGTTCGTCTGCATCAGCCCGTGGAACTTCCCGCTGGCCATCTTCCTGGGCCAGGTGGCTGCTGCACTGGCCGCCGGCAACAGCGTCATCGCCAAGCCGGCCGAGCAGACCAACCTGATCGGCTACTACGCGGTGAAGCTGCTGCACGACGCCGGCGTGCCGGCCGAGGTGGTGCAGTTCCTGCCGGGCGACGGCGCCACCGTCGGTGCCGCGCTGACCGCCGACCCGCGCGTGGCCGGTGTGGCCTTCACCGGCTCCACCGACACCGCCCGTGCGATCAACCGCGCGATGGCCGCCCGTGACGCCGCCATCGGCGTGCTGATTGCCGAGACCGGCGGCCAGAACGCCTTCATCGCCGATTCCTCGGCGCTGCCGGAACAGCTGGTCAAGGACGCGATCGGTTCGGCCTTCACTTCCGCCGGCCAGCGTTGCTCGGCCGCGCGCGTGCTGTTCGTGCAGGACGACATCGCCGACAAGGTGATGACCATGCTGGCCGGTGCGATGAAGGAACTGAAGGTCGGCAACCCCGGCCTGCTGTCCACCGACGTCGGCCCGGTGATCGATGCCGATGCGCTGAAGATCCTGCAGGATCACGCCGAGCGCATGGACCGCGAAGCGCGCCTGATCGCCGCTGCCGAACTGTCTGCCGAAGCCGCCAACGGCACCTTCTTCGCACCGCGCGCGTACGAACTGAAGGACCTGGGCCAGCTGCAGAAGGAAGTGTTTGGTCCGGTGCTGCACGTCATCCGCTGGAAGGGCGATCAGCTGGACGCAGTGATCGACCAGATCAACGCCACCGGCTACGGCCTGACCCTGGGCGTGCATTCGCGCATCGACGAAACCGTCGACCGCATCAGCAACGGCGTCCATGTCGGCAACGTCTACGTCAACCGCAACCAGATCGGCGCGGTGGTCGGCGTGCAGCCGTTCGGCGGCCAGGGCCTGTCCGGCACCGGCCCGAAGGCCGGCGGCCCGCACTACCTGCTGCGCTTCGCCACCGAAAAGACGGTGACGGTGAACACCACCGCCGCCGGTGGCAACGCCTCGCTGCTGACCCTGGGCGACTGATCGCCCGGTTGATGCGATAAACGAAAAACCCCGCGAAAGCGGGGTTTTTTGTGCTTCTGCTTCCTGTAGAGCCGAGCCTACGCCCGGCTGCACCATGCAAGCCGAGCATGGGCTCGGCTCTACAGCGGCGAGGCGACACTGAACCGGTTGTCCGCCCGCTGCGCCAGCTCGCTCTGCACGCGTGCGATGCGCGTCTCCAGATCGCCCTCCAGCAACACGTACTCGACCCCCTCTACCTGCAGCTGCGTCAGGTACCACGCATGCTGCTGCGCCCGGAAGGCTTCGCCCACGCGCGTGCCATCCTGGTCGAACGGAATATCCGGTGCGCACAGGAACAGCAGGTCGTAGCGTCGTCGTGCCGCCTGCCGCAACGGTTCCGGTGCCGTGCCGAACATCCAGCCGCTGTAGCCCAGCGTCACCCGCGGCGTGGTATCGCAGAACAGCCAGCGATGCGCATGCCGTGCGGCTTCGTCTTCGTGCTGCGGCTGTGCCATTGCGATGCGAATCAGATCGTCCGGCGTCAGTTCTCCGCCCTGCTGCTCCCACAGGGTGCGGCCATACTCCGGCACCCAGGCGGTCTGCAGACGCTCGGCCAGCACGCGGGCCAACGTGGTCTTGCCGCTGGACTCGCCCCCGATGAACGCCACGCGCTGCACGTAGTCCGCGTACACCTGCGGTGCGAGGCCATGGCGATGCACATGCGGGTCGGTGCGCAGCTTGGTGCCACAGGCCTGGCCGATGTCCCGCGTACGCTCGCGCCGTTCATGACGTACCGGCACGCCGAAGTGCGCCGTCAGCGCCTGCGCGAAGCCGTCGCCGTAGTCCTCACCGGTGTACACCGCCTGCACCGGCCCACCGAACAGGTTCAGGCACAGCCAGGCGGTAAAGTCGCGCTGCACCTGTTCGTCATCACTGTCCTGCGGCAGCGTTCGCACTGGCAAACCGTGCTGCGTGCACAACGCCGCCAGTCGCGCGTCATCCAGCACCGCTACCGTCGCCTGCGGGAAACGCGTACGCAGCCAGCGCTCGCGGCGCTCGGCACTGTAGCCGGCAAAGCCCGGCTGCGACCAGCCGATCACCAGCAGCTGCGTACAGCGCGTGGCGGCGAATTCGATCAGGCGTTCGTGACCCAGATGCAGCGGGCAGAACTTGCCCACCACCAGGCCGCGTGCCACGCGCTCAGGCAGCGGCATCGGCCGCCCTGGCCTCGTGCATCAGGTGCCGCCAATGGCGCAAGGCCACCAGCGCATTGATCCAGAAGCCCACATACAGGATCGAAGTCAGGTGCAGGCCACGGCTGTAGTACAGCGGCACGGCAACGGTGTTCACCAGCAGCCACACCCACCACGATTCCAGCTTGCGTCGCATCATCAGGATCTGCGCGATCACACTCAACACCAGCACCGCCGAATCGATATACGGCGCATAGGCATGGGTCAGGCGGGTCAGCATCCAGCCGTAGCCGAACGTGGCCACCACCGCCAACGGTGCCAGCCAGGCCCATGCACGCGGGCGCAGCGCGGTGATCGGCAGCGGCGCGCCATGGTCACCACGCAGCCATTGCCACCAGCCCAGCACGCTGATGGCGATGAAGAAGAACTGCAGCACCATGTCTGCATACAGATGCGATCGTTCGAACACGGCAGCAAACAATGCGCAGCCGACGATGCCCAGCCACCAGGTGTGCACGTTGTTGCGACCGGCCAGCAAGATCGAGCCGGCGACGGCGATGTTGGCAGCCAGCTCCAGCTGGAAGTTCGGATCGGACAGGTTCATGGCGCTATTGTCATGGATCCAGGCCACCGATGGAGACTCCCGCTGGATCCGTTCCATGCGTGGATGGTCCGAGGCCCCCAGAAAAAAAGGCCCCGCTTGCGCGGGGCCTCCTTCGTACTGCTTCAGGCAATCGCCCGAATCAGAACTTGTACTGCATCGAAGCCGCCAGCACGTCGCCGCTGACCTTGTACTTGCCGGTCACGGTGTTGGCGGTGGCCGAGGTCGAGTTGACGTTCGGATCCTTGGTGAACAGGTGGGTGTAGCCCACGCTGTATTCCATCTTTTCCGATGCCGCGTAGGTCAGACCCAGCGACAGCCACTTGCGGGTGGTGTCCGGCACGCGCACGTCGCGGTGTGCGTCGGTGGTCGGGGTCTGGTCGTAGGCAAGACCGCCGCGCAGGGTCAGCTTCTCGTTCATGCGGTACTCGGTACCGATCGACGCGAAGGTGGTGTCGCGGTAGTGGAACGGCAGCACGCTGTCCGGCTGGTTGGAGTCATAGTCGACGACGACCTGGTCGAACTTGCTCCACGCGGTGCGCGAGACGTCGGCCATGATCTTCCACTGGTCGTTCACGCGGTGGGTGAAGCTGACGGTGGCGCTGGCCGGCAGGGTGATCGAGGCACGACCGTTGCTGTCGATGAAGGTGCCCGGAGCGGCTGCGCGCAGGAACGTCTCCGCGTTGCCCGGAATGGTGAAGTCGGCCTTGCCGTCGTTGATCTTGTGCTTGACCTGCGAGCGGTAGCTGAAGGCGATGTTGGTGCCTTCCACCGGGCTGACGGTCATGCCCAGGGTGTAGCCCATGGACACTTCGTCACCCTTGATGCGCAGGAAGCCATCGGCGGTGCCCGGGGCGAAGCCCTGCTGGGCCATGGCGACGGCGGCCTGACGCGAAGCGGCAGCGGCCTGGGCGGCGGTGCCACCGGCGGCCAGAACGGCAGCGGCAGCCTTCTGCTGGGCGCTGGCGTTGATCGCGGTGCCGGTATCGACGGCGCTGGTCAGGTCGACGTTCAGACGCTCGGCGAACACCGAAGCACCAAACGACAGGTACGGGTTGACGTCGTAGGAGAACGCGACGCCCAGGTCGATCGCCTGCAGCTCGGTCTTGACGCCGTTGTAGCGGCCGACCCAGTCACGGTCGTATTCGGTCTTGAAGCCGAACGGCACGGTCAGCGATGCACCGAAGTGCATGTTGTCGTTCTCGCCGAACGGCAGGTGGAAGTAGGCTGCCGGGACCGGGGCGATCATGCCGGCGTCGCCGCCGTTGCCGCCGGAGATCGGAGCGCCGTTGGCGTACTTGCCCTGGCCGCGGAACTTGGCGCCGAAGCTGATGGCGCTGACGTCGCCCTGGATCTGGGTGCCTTCGAGCAGGCGCATCGACGCCGGGTTGGTGGCGACCACCGAGGCATCGCCTTCAGCGGAGGTGGAGCCGGCGAACGCACGGCCGAGGCCCTTGGCGCTGTTTTCCTTCAGCTGGAAGGCGGCGGCGTTGGCATCGGCGGCGGCCAGCGCACCGGCAACGCCGACGGCCAGCAGGGTCAGACGGGCAATGGTGGAAGCGGTTTGCATCGTAGTTCTCTCTCCGGTAAGCGGTGATGTTGCTCTGAGTGCGCCTGCGCCCGGCAGGTCCTGGGACCCATCGGAGCGCGCCGGATTCCCCTCCCGACATACGACGCCGTATGCGAGTATTACCCAGAGCTGTTAATGAAACAATAACAGCAGTGGCGGTTTTTTCGTCCCAAAAGCTGAACAGGACAATCCCCGCCGCAAGCGCCCGCACGCTAGGCTAGTGCCCATGTTCGTCTCCCTCCCGTCGCGCAAGAAGGCGGCCCTGCGCTGGGCCACGCCCGTGCTGTTTGCGGCACTGTGGCTGGCATTCCTATGGTCGATCTCGCGTCCGGACGATGCCCGCGGCAGCCTCTGGCTGGACTGGGGCGCCCTGTCCACCGGCCTGACCCACCCGCTGGACTGGTGGGCCACCCTGCAGGACGGCAGCGTGCTGCGCCTGTTCACCGCCCTGTTCCTGCACGCCGACTGGTCGCACCTGCTGGGCAACCTGGTGTTCCTGCTGATCTTCGGCCTGCCCGCCGAGCGGGTGCTGGGGCCGTGGCGGTTGCTGCTGCTGTTCCTGGTGGGCGGCGCGGTATCGAACCTGGTGGCGATCTACACCATGGGCAGCCCGGACCAGATCATCATCGGTGCCAGCGGCGCGGTGTCGGCGCTGATCGGCGCCTATCTGGCCCTGTTCCCGGGCGCCCGGCTGGGCGTGGTGATCCCGCTCGGCCTGTTCCTGGAGTTCGTGCGGGCACCGGCCTACCTGCTCATCGGCGTCTGGGCCGCACTGCAGGTGGTGTTCGCCCACATCGGCCCGAGCTTCGGCATGGTGGCCTGGTGGGCGCACATCGGCGGCTTCGTGTTCGGCCTGGTGTACGGGGTCTACGTGCGGGCGGCCATCGCCCGCCGCCTGCGCAAGCGCCACGGCTTCTGACCCCTGGTTGTGCCGGCCGCTGGCCGGCTCCATCCTCACCCGCCCGTTCGTAGATCAGTCGAGCGTGACTCGACTCTGCAGAATCAGGGCTTGGCCGGAGCCGGTGCGGGCATTGCTTCCGGCTTGCTTTCCGCCTTCGGTTCGACCTTGGCTTCCGGCTTCGCCGCAGCGGCCTTCGTGGCCTTGGCCGCCTCCGCCTTGGCGGCCTCGGCCTTCAACCGCGCCGCCACCGAACCCGGGTTCTTCAGCTCGGCCAGCGCGTCGTTGATCGGGCCATCGCCCGGCAGCACCGCACCGGCGTGGTAGCCCTCGGTGCCTTCGTCATCGCCGCGCAGATGGCCCGGCAGGGTCGCTTCGCTGTAGTCGCTCAGGCTGGCCGGCAGTGCATCTTCCGCGGGCGTGGCGGCCGGCTTCAGTTCAACGTCCGGCACGATGCCGGTGGCCTGGATCGACTTGCCGCTGGGCGTGTAATAACGCGCGGTGGTCAGCTTCACCGAATCACCGTTGTCCAGCGGCAGCACGGTCTGCACCGAGCCCTTGCCGAAGGTACGGCTGCCGACCACGCGCGCGCGCTTGTTGTCGCGCAACGCGCCGGCAAGTACTTCCGATGCGCTGGCCGAACCGGCATCGGCCAGCACGACCACCGGTGCGCCCTTCAGCAGGTCGCCCGGGGTCGCATCGAAACGGGCATCGCTGATGCTGATGCGGCCACGGGTGCTGACGATGTTGCCCTTGTCGAGCAGATCATCGGCCACCTGCACCGCAGCGGTCAGCAGGCCCCCCGGGTTGCTGCGCAGATCCAGCACCAGGCCCTTGAGCTGGCCACCGGACTGCTTCTGCAACTGCTGCACGTGCTTCTGGAAGTCCGAACCGGTGTCGGCCTGGAAGGTGCTCAGGCGGATGTAGCCATAGCCCGGTTCCAGGAGGCGGCTGCGCACGCTGGTCACGCGGATGGTCTGGCGGGTGAGGCTGACATCGAACGGCTTGGGCTTGCCTTCGCGTACGATGGTCAGCACCACCTTGCTGCCGGCCGGGCCGCGCAGCGGTTCGCTGGCATCGATCGCGCTGATCGGCTTGCCGTCGATGGCGATGATCAGGTCACCGGCGAGGATGCCGGCCTTGGCCGCCGGCGTGTCGTCGATCGGCGAGATCACCTTCATGCTGGCGTTGTCCGGCTGCTGCTGCAGCTCCACGCCGATGCCTTCGTAGGCACCATTGGCCTGCTCGTCGAAGGCCTGCGCGTCTTCCTTGTTGAAGTAGGTGCTGTGTGGATCGAGGTCGAGCAGCAGGCCACGCACCGCCGCCTGCATCAGCTTCTTGTCATCGACCGGGTCGACATAGGCGGCACGCACCGCGTTGTACACGGCCACGAAACGGCGGATTTCCTCCAGCGGCACCTTCGAGGTCACCGCCTCCTCGCTGTTCGCTGCCTGCCCGCTGGTTTCCTGGCTCGGGGCGGGCGCGGTCTGCTGCGCCCAGGACAGCGCTGGCAACAGGGCCAGCAAGAGGGTGGCGGTACGGGCTGCGCGCATGGATCACTCCTGTCGACGTTGGCATGGTGCCCAAGGCACATGCACCGATTATGCGCGAAGCACAGCTAAATTCCCGTTGAATCCAGCCCGCACGTGGCGGGCCGGGATTCAGCGCCGCTGCAGCCAGCTGTCCGGATTGACCGGCTGCCCGCCACGGCGCAGCTCGAAGTACAGCGCAGTCACGCCCTGGCCCCCGGAATTGCCGACCTTGGCCACCGCATCGCCGCGGCTGACCCGCGCGCCGGCATCCTTCAGCAGGGTGTCGTTGTGGGCATACAGGCTCATGTAGCCATTGCCGTGGTCGACGATCAGGATCATGCCGTAGCCGGTCATCCAGTCGGAGAACACCACGGTGCCGTCGGCCACGGCGGTGACGGTGCTTCCGGCCGGGGCGCCGATCAGCACGCCGCTGCTGGTGCGGCCATCGGGCAGCTTGCCGCCGTAGCGGGCCAGCAGGTTGCCGGACAACGGCCAGCCCAGGCCACCGACCTTCGGGGCCGGTGCGGACGCCACCGCCGGCGGAATCTTGGTGGGCGGCGGCGGCCGGCCCTGTGCCGCGGCCTGGCGTGCGGCGCGCTCGGCAGCGGCCTTTTCGGCGGCGGCTCGACGTGCAGCCGCGCGACGCTCGGCCTCGGCGCGGGCCGCAGCAGCACGCAGATTGGCCAGCAGTGTTTCCAGCGCCTTGGCATCCTGGCCCAGCGCCTGTTCCTTCTCGCGCTGGTCCTTGAAGCGCTCGTCCAGCGAGGCCACGGTCTTTGCGCGATCGCGACGGTCGGCTTCCAGCGCCGCGGCCTGCTGCTTCTGGTCCTGCTGTGCACCCTGCAGCTTCTGCTTGCGCTCGGCGATCTGCGCCTGCAGCGCTTCCAGTTCCTTCAGGTCAGCGGTCAGCGTGGTGATGCGCTGTGCCCGCTCGCGCTGCAGGTAGCGGTGGTAGGCCAGGGCGCGATTGGCATCGGCCACCGTGTCCTGCGACAGCAGCAGCTTCAGGGGGGCGTGATTGCCCAGCTGATAGGCCGCACGCAGCAGGCCAGCCAGTTCGCGGTGCTGCTGGGCGAGGTTGGCCTGCAGCGTGTTGCGGCGCTGTTCCGCCTCGGCCAGGGCCCTTCCCTGCTCGCGCAGCGCGGTTTCGGTCTGCGCAAGCGCACGGCCGGTGCGGGCCACCTTTTCATCTGCCTCACGCAGCTGCTGCGAGGCCTGGCCACGCTGGCCCTCGATCTGCCGGCGCTCCTGCGCCACGCCCTTCAGCTCACTGCGCAGTTTCTGCAGCTTGCGCTCGGTCTCGCGGGTGGTCTGCGCTGCGCCCGGCAGCGGCAGCGCCAAGGCGATCGCCAGCCCCAACAGCAGGCAGCGCCCGCCGCGTACGGCGGCGATGTGATGTCGGCGTGATGGGAAGGCGTTGTCGCGCAAGGGCTTTCCAGTGACTTCAGGCAGTTGCAGGGGGTACCGGGGAATGGTGACATCTCCGCACGCGGCCTGCCAGCCGCACATCCATCGAGGTCCCCATGAAAGCTCTTTCCATTCCGCTGCTGTTGGGCGTTCTGCTGGTCACCGGGCCCGTCTGTGCCCAGGAGAACATCAGCAAGGTCAACGGCAGCATCAGCGCCGAAGCCGGCCAACGCTACGGCAAGCTGGACACCGTCAATGGTGGTATCCGTGTCGGCGAAGGCGTAGAAACCGGCAGCATCGACACCGTCAACGGCGGGGTCAAGGTCGCCGACCGCGCGCGCACCGGCAAGATTGAAACGGTCAACGGCGGTGTGCGCCTGGGCCGCGAGGTCATCGCGCGCGGCAGCGTCAGCACCGTAAACGGCAGCATTTTCACCGACCGCGGCAGCCAGGTCGAAGGCGGCGTCGAGACCGTCAACGGCGGCATCGGCCTGGTCGAAAGCCGCGTCGGCAAGGACGTGGAGACTGTCAACGGTGACATCACCGTGGGCATCGGCTCGCAGGTCACCGGTGGCGTGCATGTACGCAAGCCGAACTTCAGCGTCTCGCTGACCGCCAGCCGCAAACCACGCGTGATCATCGGCCCGAATGCCGTGGTCAACGGCCCCCTGCAGTTCGAACGCGAGGTCGTGCTGTACGTGCATCGCAGCGCCCGCATCGGGCCGGTCACCGGCGCCGAGGCGATCCCGTTCGACACCGAAACCGCCCCGGCGGACTGAGCGCACCGCGCCTTCGGGTTCGGTGATACTCGCTGATACCGGTCGTGCACGACGCGCGGCCGCCCTTTGTTACCCAGGAATCGACGATGCCCCGCAAACTCCTCCTGTGCCTGGCCGCTGCGGCCGCGCTCAGTGCCTGCAAAGGCGAAGACACGCCGGCCGCCGCGCCGGCCACCGACACCGCTGCTGCGAAGCCCGCCGCCCATCAGTTCTCCCCGGAGATCAACGCCGGCGACTTCGCCGAGATGGTCAAGACCCTGGCTTCGGATGAATTCGAAGGCCGCGCCCCGGGCAGCAAGGGCGAAGAACTGACGGTCAACTACATCCGCGACCAGATGCAGCGCATCGGCCTGCAGCCCGGCAACGGCGACAGCTGGTTCCAGGACGTGCCGATGACCGAGACCACGGCCGACGAATCGACCGTGCTGAAGATCACCCAGGGCGGCAAGACCACCGAACTGAAGTTCGGCACCGACATGGTGGTCGGTACCCGTACCGGCCAGGCCGAGGTGAAGGTCGATGCCAGCGACCTGGTGTTCGTCGGCTACGGCGTCGATGCGCCGGAGCAGAAGTGGAACGATTACGCCGGCCAGGACTGGAAGGGCAAGACGGTCGTGATGCTCGTCAACGATCCGGGCTTCCACGTCGATGACGAAAAGCTGTTCGACGGCAAGCGCATGACCTACTACGGTCGGTGGACCTACAAGTTTGAGGAGGCTGCGCGCAAGGGTGCCGCTGCCGCGCTGATCGTGCACGACACCGCCGGCGCGTCCTACGGCTGGGACGTGGTGAAGAACTCCTGGGCCGGCCCGCAGTACGACCTGCCGGCCAAGGATGACCCGGAAGCTCGCATTCCAGTGCAGGGCTGGCTGAGTGCCGACGCCGCCAAGGCGCTGTTCGCCGGTGCCGGCCTGGACCTGGCACAGGCCTACAAGGACGCCAGCAAGCGCGGCTTCAAGCCGGTCCCGCTGAAGGCGACCGCTGCGGTTGATCTGAAGAGCCAGATCGCGCAGAAGCAGTCGCGCAACGTGGTGGGCGTACTGCCGGGCACCAAGCGCGCTGACGAGGCCGTGCTGTACATGGCGCACTGGGATCATCTGGGCAAGCATGAGGGTGAGACCGGCGACAACATCTACAACGGCGCGGTCGACAACGCGACCGGCGTGGCCGGCATCCTTGAGGTGGCTGAAGCGATGGCCCACCAGGAGCCGAAGCCGGAGCGTTCGGTGGTGTTCCTGGCCGTGACCCTGGAAGAATCCGGCTTGTTAGGTTCGAAGTACTACGTCGCCCACCCGACCTTCCCGCTGGACAAGATCGCGGGCGTGATCAACATCGATGCGATGTCGGTGGCCGGCCGTGCCAAGGACGTGACCGTCACCGGCTTCGGCAGCTCGGAGCTGGAGGACATCCTCAAGCCGCTGGCTGCGGCCCAGGACCGTACCCTGCACGGCGAGACCTCGGTGCAGAGCGGCTTCTACTTCCGTTCCGATCACTTCAACTTCGCCAAGGCAGGCGTTCCGGCCCTGTACGCCGATGGCGGCGAAGACCTGCGCGAGGGTGGCGTGGACGCGGGCCGCAAGGCTGCAGCCGACTACGGCGCCAACCGCTACCACGGCCCGAAGGACGAGTTCGACGCAGCCACCTGGAAGCTGGACGGCACCGTGGAAGACCTGCAGCTGATGTACGGCGTGGGCAAGGAACTGGCCGGTGGTGATCGTTGGCCGAACTGGTACGAAGGCAACCCGTTCAAGGCTGCCCGCGACGCGATGATGAAGGACAAGGCCCCGGCCAAGTAAATCGGGCCATGTTCGACTGAACATCGTTGAGAGCAGAGCGGCGCCCCACGGGGCGCCGCTTTTTTTTGCGTTCCACACCATTGGTGGGTACCAACCTTGGTTGGCACTCTCTGCCATCGGTAGTCGCCAACCTTGGTTGGCGTCGCCGCTCGCGGCGGTTCCATCAACGCGTCTGCCGGCCAGCGGCCGGCACTACCCGCATTTGCTGCGCACAAAGAAAAACCCCGCTGCGTGAGCAGCGGGGTTTTGGGTGTAAACCCTGGCGATGACCTACTCTCGCATGGCTTGAGCCACACTACCATCGGCGCAGCTGCGTTTCACTTCCGAGTTCGGGATGGGATCGGGTGGTTCCACAGCGCTAATTTCACCAGGGAGACGGTTGCAGCAGCGCTTGCAGCGCCAGCTTCGCGATCTTGCCCTTGGGGCGGAAGGAACCCGGAAAATGCAGTGCCTTCACTTAATAAGAAAAACCCCGCTGCGCAAGCAGCGGGGTTTTGGGTGTAAACCCTGGCGATGACCTACTCTCGCATGGCTTGAGCCACACTACCATCGGCGCAGCTGCGTTTCACTTCCGAGTTCGGGATGGGATCGGGTGGTTCCACAGCGCTAATTTCACCAGGGAGGCTTTTGGAGAGTCGCACTCGTCCCGGGGGACAAGGCGCCAGCCTCGCATAGTTCTTGTGACGTAGCGTGCACTTGGATGCTCTTACGACGTTGTCGTAAAGCCAAGGCAACTTGAGGTTATATGGTCAAGCCGCACGGATCATTAGTATCAGTTAGCTCAATACATTGCTGTACTTACACATCTGACCTATCAACCACGTAGTCTACATGGTTCCTTCAGGGGGCTTGTGCCCCGGGAGATCTCATCTTGAGGCGCGCTTCCCGCTTAGATGCTTTCAGCGGTTATCGCTTCCGAACATAGCTACCCGGCAATGCCACTGGCGTGACAACCGGAACACCAGAGGTTCGTCCACTCCGGTCCTCTCGTACTAGGAGCAGCCCCTCTCAAATCTCCAACGCCCATGGCAGATAGGGACCGAACTGTCTCACGACGTTCTGAACCCAGCTCGCGTACCACTTTAAATGGCGAACAGCCATACCCTTGGGACCGACTACAGCCCCAGGATGTGATGAGCCGACATCGAGGTGCCAAACACCGCCGTCGATATGAACTCTTGGGCGGTATCAGCCTGTTATCCCCGGAGTACCTTTTATCCGTTGAGCGATGGCCCTTCCATACAGAACCACCGGATCACTAAGTCCTAGTTTCCTACCTGCTTGATCCGTCGATCTTGCAGTCAAGCACGCTTATGCCTTTGCACACAGTGCGCGATGTCCGACCGCGCTGAGCGTACCTTCGAGCTCCTCCGTTACTCTTTAGGAGGAGACCGCCCCAGTCAAACTACCCACCATACACGGTCCCCGACCCAGATAATGGGCCCAGGTTAGAACGTCAAGCACGACAGGGTGGTATTTCAAGGATGGCTCCGCTGCAGCTAGCGCCACAGTTTCATAGCCTCCCACCTATCCTACACAGACGAACTCAACGTTCAGTGTAAAGCTATAGTAAAGGTTCACGGGGTCTTTCCGTCTTGCCACGGGAACGCTGCATCTTCACAGCGATTTCAATTTCACTGAGTCTCGGGTGGAGACAGCGCCGCTGTCGTTACGCCATTCGTGCAGGTCGGAACTTACCCGACAAGGAATTTCGCTACCTTAGGACCGTTATAGTTACGGCCGCCGTTTACTGGGGCTTCGATCAAGAGCTTCGCCTTGCGGCTGACCCCATCAATTAACCTTCCAGCACCGGGCAGGCGTCACACCCTATACGTCCACTTTCGTGTTTGCAGAGTGCTGTGTTTTTGATAAACAGTCGCAGCGGCCTGGTTACTGCGACCCTCTTCAGCTATAGCTCGCACGAG